>NZ_WPZC01000011.1:0-135332 GCF_013031165.1 Ruegeria sp. HKCCD7251
GCTCGTCAGGCTCATAACCTGAAGGTCGCAGGTTCAAATCCTGCTCCCGCAACCACTTGGGTCCAACAGAGTCTCGAACAAGCCGCCGCAAGGTGGCTTTTGTCGTTCTGGACCTATCCCGCTGTAAGCACTTTGGAATCACCCCGCGTGGGAAATCCTGCACTGACCGCCACAATTGCAAAGTATTTCACCAGAACCAATACCCGATCAAATCGCCAAAACGAATATCTATCCAACGGATTGTCTCAAAGCCGATCGTAAAAGCGATTTCTGATGTTCTTGCTATACGCCGTCGCGCTCGTGGCAACGGTTTATGACGCATTTGTCGTTGCCGAAAAATTTACCCAATGTTTAGGTAAAAACGAATTAACTTCTTGATTTAAAGCACAAAAAAGACACGCCGAGCCCACGTACTCCGCAACCCTTCTTTCTAGTTTCAACCCAGACCGCAACTGGAATTGGAGATGTCGTTATGTCGGGATTGGGTATTTCGCCGCGCTTAAGTCTACGAGGGTTTCGTGCAAGGATATTGGTGGTTTTTCTGGTCTTTGGTGCCTTGTTTTCTGGCACGGCTTTTCAGGCCGCTGCCAAGACCCAAAATTTGTATATCGTCGGCAACGATCGGGGTGGATACTTGCACGACCGGTTGATCGAATTGAAGAACTTACAGCGGAACCGGGTCTTGGTTGAAATACGTGGCCGGGTCTGTTTTTCAACATGTACGATGTTTCTTGGGTTGCCGGGCGCCTGTGTCGATCCCGATACTATGTTTGGCTTTCACGGACCATCGCGAAGTGGTCGCAAACTTCCAAAGGAAGATTTCGAATATTTTAGCCGGGTCATGGCGGGCTATTATCCCGAACCGTTGAAGTCATGGTTCATGAACAAGGCCCGAAACCGCATCAGTGGTGTGTATAAAGTCAAAGGGGCTGAGCTTATTCGAATGGGGATATCCCCTTGTAGAGAGGCTTGAACGGTCCTTGCTTGCCCATTGGTGTGCGGGCGGCTATCACTCACAAGCCGGAGCGACTACCGGCCAAGCCCGCAAGTCTGTGCACTAAAGGTTAAAGGGAATGCTGCAATAGTGCTGTCTTCGTTGCTCAAACGATTTAATCAACCAGCGGCCTTTTCGACGCCTGATCCGGATGCCCCGATTTGCATAATCGGGGACGTCCACGGGTGCATTGCCCAGTTGGAGAAAATGCTCTCCCAAGTTCCGCAGGACCACCGCGTCATACTTGTAGGGGACTATGTAGACAGGGGAGAGCACAGCGCCGAGGTGCTGCGTCTAGTCAGTGAGCGTTCGGACTTTACCTGTCTCATGGGAAATCACGAGCAGATGTTGCTGAAATTTCTGAGCGATCCCACCTGTCATGGACCACGGTGATTGCGGTATGGTGGATTACAAACACTGTCCTCTTTCGGCGTTCGCGGCGTGAGATCAGAAATGAACGATGCCGAGTTACAGGACTGCCGCGATAGGTTGGAAGACGTCATGGGCCAAGACATGTGCCGCTGGCTTGAACAACTCCCGACATCGGACTTGTCGGGCAACGTTTTTGTGACCCATGCCGGTGCGGACCCGAATGTTCCGGTCGATCAGCAAAATGAGGAAATTCTGATCTGGGGGCACCCGTCTTTTCAGAAGTCGGATCGCAGCGATGGGGTCTGGGTCGTGCATGGCCATACAATAGTTGATGAGCCGAGCGCCGAACGTGGTCGCATTGCTGTTGATACCGGAGCATTTGCAACTGGCTCCCTGAGCGCCGTATGCCTTGACGGAAGCGAACCCAGGTTTGTTTCCGTAGGTCATTGATGACAGGAGCAATTGGCGCGATTAACCGATAGTTTCCTGACTAACTTCAGCGATAGATAGACCTACCGCATTGTAAAACTGCACTGAAGACGCAGCGCAGGCTCAAAGATTGGGCGGTGCTTATTGTTTCATCCTGATTGCGCGTGAATTTAACCTCCTTCAATTGATACACTTGTCAGCGCCAGCGTCATTTATTAGGACCACCCCAAGTAAATCAAATTTCGAGCTTTTTATGTTGATAACACCTGTCCTTCTCTGCGGTGGTTCCGGTACTCGGTTGTGGCCTCTGTCCCGGAAAAGCTATCCAAAACAATTTGTTCCGCTTGTTGGCGAGGAAACTTTGTTTCAAGCGTCGGCGCGACGTCTGTCCGGGAAAAACGCAGATTTGCAATTTGCGGCACCAGTCGTTCTTACCAATTCGGACTTTCGATTCATTGTTGCCGAGCAACTACAATCAATTGGTATTGATCCAGGCAAAATTTTGATCGAGCCGGAGGGCCGCAATACCGCCCCTGCAGTTCTGGCCGCTGCGATTCAGACGTTTAACGAAGATAAGAATGCAGTTCTTTTAGTCGCTCCGTCTGATCATGTGGTGCCAGATTCCGTTGCATTTCAAGCCGCAGTCGTCCGTGGATTGGATGCGGTGGCAAAGGGTCAACTGGTGACGTTTGGCATAACTCCGACGCACGCGGAAACGGCCTATGGGTATCTGGAACTTGCCTCGGCCCCGGACAGTGATGGATCACCGGTCCCGCTGAAACAGTTTGTCGAAAAACCGGATTTGGCCCGCGCGACCGAGATGCTGGCCGCTGGGAATTTCAAATGGAACGCTGGTATTTTCCTGTTCCGCTCTGCCGACATTATAGCGGCATTCCGGCAGTACGCCCCAGAGCTGATAGAGCCCGTTCAGGCATCTGTTGAGACCGCAACGCCCGATCTGGGCTTTTTGCGTTTGAACCCGGAGCATTGGCAAAAGGCCAAAGATATTTCCATCGACTATGCCGTGATGGAAAAAGCTGACAACCTATCCGTGGTCCCTTTTGACTCGGCTTGGTCAGATTTGGGTGGTTGGGACGCGGTCTGGCGCGAAAGTGGCCCCGACGAACAGGGTGTTGTCACAAGTGACGGCGCCACAGCGATTGACTGTCACAACACGCTGTTGCGGTCGGATAGTGAACAGCTTGAAGTCGTTGGAATTGGCCTGGAAAATATCATCGCGGTTGCGATGAATGATGCGGTTTTGGTGGCGGATTCTTCGCGGGCTCAGGACGTAAAACAGGCGGTGTCTGCGCTGAAGGAGAAAAACGTTCCTCAGGCCACCGCATTTCCAAAAGACCACCGTCCCTGGGGATGGTTCGAAAGCCTTGTAGTTGGCGATCGTTTTCAGGTGAAACGCATTTGTGTGCATCCGGGCGCGTCCCTTAGCCTGCAAAGCCATTTTCATCGGTCCGAACACTGGATCGTGGTTGAGGGCACGGCGCGAGTCATCATCGACGACACTGATCAATTGGTGACTGAAAATCAGTCAGTCTATATTCCGCTGGGTGCTGTCCACCGTATGGAAAACCCGGGCAAGGTACCGATGGTCCTGATCGAGGTGCAAACGGGCGTGTATGTCGGCGAGGACGACATCGTCCGGTACGAGGACAAATACGCGCGCGGCCAGGGCGCTAAGGGCTGACCCTCGTGAAAGTCGCGATTGTTCATTATTGGCTTGTCGGTATGCGCGGCGGCGAAAAGGTGCTTGAGGCGTTCTTGGACATGTATCCGGACGCCGTCATCATCACCCATGTCTACGACCCCGAAAAAGTCAGTGCAAAGGTACGGCAGCACGAAGTTCGCGAGACATTCATCGGCCGATTGCCGGGGGCGAAGAAGCACTATCAAAAGTACCTTCCGTTCATGCCTATGGCGCTGGAACTGGTGGACATGCAGGAGTTTGATCTGATCCTGTCCAGTGAGTCCGGGCCTGCGAAGGGGATTATCCCGCGCCCTGATGCGACGCATATTAGCTACTGCCATTCACCGATGCGATATATCTGGGATCATTACCATGTGTACCGCGCGCAGGCTGGCCGTGTCGCGCGGTTGGCAATGCCTATCATGGCCCATAAGCTGCGTGTCTGGGACGTGTCGACTGCCGCGCGGGTCGATCAGTTCATCGCCAACTCGTCCTTTATCCGTCAAAAACACGTTTGCCAATTCCCGCGTAAAACCCGGTTGGGGGTGTTTGCGTCGAGGGTTCTTGGGTTTTGCTGCCTTGGAAACGGGACGGGTGAGAAAAATCAAGCATAAAAACAAACCCTGAAACTTAGTCAGCGCTAGTGAATGCAGCGCTAAGAGGAGTGACTGGGTCTTCTGTTAAACTTAGAAGTTTAAAACTTTAAGATTAAAAATGATATTTTTGTGAATTTTTTAACCCCCTGTTTATTTGTTGAGCTGGGGATATGAAATAGCCGCAAAATGAGAAGGTTACCCGACGTTATTTTACACGTATAAGGAGAGCATTGCCGTTCCCCTTCATACCACGCCGTCAGGGGAGAGCCAACACGCTTCATTGCGTTCAGTGTGTCGACCTGACGTAAAGCGACTGGGTGACTTGAGGCGCCCACGTAGGCAACCTCGTGGTTTCGCGCTGCGCGAAATTGCAGTGCACTTCCACTTGTTGAAGATGGTGTTGGACTTGGTGCAAGCGCAGGGTTGGTTTTTCCTGTTGCAAGTTTTGGATCGTTCCAGTAACGATTGGATCGTTCCAGTAAATCCGTGAATCGCTGGAATCGGGGAGGTCGTCATGAAGAAACTGGTATCAGCCCGGCAAGCTGCCGAAGTGGTCCCTGATGGGGCTGTTGTCTCGGTTTCGTCGTCGTCGGCCTTGGGTTGTCCTGATGCTGTTCTAAAAGCCATCGGCGACCGGTTTCAGCAGGACGGCCATCCGCGCGACATTACTTCGCTTCACCCTATCGCGGCTGGCGATATGTATGGTGTTAAGGGGATGGAGTATCTGGCGCAAGACGGGTTGCTGACGAGGGTATTGGCGGGGTCTTATCCTTCGGGGCCATCCAGCCTTGAGATGCCGGAAATCTGGAAAATGATCGTCGAAGATCGCGTCGCGGCTTATAACGTGCCGTCCGGTATCATGTTCGACATGCAGCGTGAGGCGGCGGCGCATCGACCCGGCGTGCTGACGCAGGTGGGTCTGGATACTTTTGTCGACCCGATCCGAGAAGGTTGCGCGATGAACGCACGCGGGGCTACGGACCCGATTGTCGAGCGCGTCGAGTTTGGTGGCCAGACATGGCTGCACTTTCCAAACACCATACCCAATGTCTGTATTCTGCGAGCCACCACAGCAGATGAATTCGGCAACCTGACCTATGAGCATGAGGGCGCTTATCTGGGTGGGTTGGAGCAGGCGATTTGCGTGCGAAATCACGGAGGGATCGTGATTGCTCAGGTTCAGCGGGTAACAGCGGAAGGCAGCCTGCGTCCCCACGATGTCCGCGTACCGGGGCATCTGGTGGACCTGATCGTCGAAGATCCGGACCAGAAGCAGACCACCGAAACACCCTATGATCCCGCGATTTCGGGTCAGGTCATGCGGCCCTGGGACAGCTTCTCGCTTGCCGAGCACGGTGTGGAAAAGGTCATCGCACGCCGCGCGGCCATGGAGTTGCGCTCGGGCATGAGCGCAAATCTTGGGTTCGGTATCAGCGCCATGGTCCCCCGGATATTGTTGGAGGAAGGACACCCCAAAGCCGTGACCTGGGCGATTGAGCAGGGCGCGGTTGGCGGCGTTCCCTTGACCGGGTTCGCCTTTGGCTGTGCCTCGAACGCTCATGCCTTTGTGCCGTCGCCGCAGCAGTTCATCTATTTTCAAGGGGGTGGGTTCGATATGTCATTCCTCTCGTTCCTTGAGGTCGATGTGGACGGCAATGTGAACGTGTCGAAGCTTGGGAAAAAGCCCTATCTGACCGCAGGGTGCGGCGGTTTTGTGGATATTACAGCGCGGGCCAAACGGATCGTGTTCTCGGGCTGGTTTGAGGCTGGGGCGAAGATTGATCTGGGAAGCGACGGCATCCGGGTTACCACGCCGGGCAAGTTCACCAAGATGGTGGACAAGGTTGAACATGTCACCTTCTCGGGTCGTCGTGCACGGGAAACCGGGCAAGAGGTGATCTATGTGACGGAACGCTGCGTGATTCGCTTGACGGATGAGGGGTTGGTTGCGACTGAAATCATGCCGGGGATCGACGCGCAGCGCGATATTATTGCCGCCTCGGGCGGGCGCGTGACAGTGGCAGAAAACGCAACGCTGATGCCGGCCTCTCTGTTCCTTGAAGGACCGATGGGACTGCAGTTGTGAGCAATATCGCCTTTGATATCCGGGGCCACGCGGCGATTGTCACTTTGGACAATGTCGCCAAGTTGAACGCCCTGACGATCCCAATGCTTGACGCGTTGGAGGCCCGTGTGCGCGAGGTTGAACGGGATGCAGCAATCCGCTGTCTGATCTTGACCGGATCTGGCGAAAAGGCGTTCTGTTGCGGGGCCGATATCGGCGCGTGGGGTGGACTCAGCCCCGCCGAGTTCGCGCGTCATTGGGTGCGGGATGGACATCGTATCTTTGACCGGTTGGCGCGGTTGGGCAAACCCACCATCGCTGCCATGAACGGGCATGCCTTTGGCGGTGGGCTGGAACTGGCAAGCTGCTGTGATCTGCGCCTGCTGGCCCCACGTGCAACCCTCGCCCTTCCCGAAGCGCGGGTCGGTATTGTTCCCGGCTGGTCCGGCACGCAACGCCTGACCCGGCTCATCCCTGAAGGGGCCGTCAAGGAAATGGCCCTGTTTGGACGCAGGATCGGGGCAGACCGCGCGGTGTCGCTGGGTTTTGCGGCTGAAGTGGCCGAAGACGTATTGGGCCGCGCGCTGGAACTGGCTGCTGATCTGGCGGACCTGTCCCCCCGCGCCACTGAAATCGCCAAGAACATGATCCACGCGGCCGTAGGCGAAGACCGGGACGCGGCCGTCGAAGCGCTTGGAAGCGCGGCCATAGCCGCCTCCGCCGACCGTGACGAAGGTGTGAATGCCTTTTTGGAAAAACGTAACCCTCAATATTCGGGCCTGTGACGTAATGAAAGATATGACGATCAACCCAGCCATCCCGTTCGACCTGCCGCCGCTGTTCGAGGGTCGGCATATGATCAACGGGATCTGGCAGGACAGCGCATCGGGCGAGACGTTCGAGCGTCGCTCGCCCTCGCACGGGCATATCGTCAGCCGGTCCGCCTTGGGGGGCGAGGCCGAAGCTGAGGCGGCCATTCAAGCCGCCCGCACAGCGTTCGACAGTGGGGCTTGGAGCCGCGCGTCGGGCAAAGAGCGTGCCACGGTTCTTTTGAAGGTCGCTGACCTGATTGAACAGAACGTAGATCGGATCGCCGTCATCGAAACGCTGGAAAGCGGCAAGCCGATCAGTCAGTCCAGAGGTGAGGTCGGTGGAGCGGCCGACCTCTGGCGATATGCCGCGTCCTTGGCGCGCAGCACCCATGGCGACAGCCACAACACGCTGGGCGCCGACATGATGGGTGTGGTTCTGAAAGAGCCTATTGGTGTGGTGTCGATCATCACCCCTTGGAACTTCCCGTTCTGGATTCTCAGCCAGAAACTGCCCTTTGCATTGGCGGCGGGATGCACGGTTGTCGTGAAACCCTCGGAAATGACCCCCTCCACCACCCTGATGCTGGGCGAGTTGCTGATCGAGGCCGGGCTGCCGGCAGGCGTGTGCAACATTGTTCTGGGCCATGGCGTACCGGTCGGCAGCGTATTGTCCACGCATCAGGCGGTAGACATGGTGAGCTTCACCGGCTCGACCGCAGTCGGCAAGACAATCAGTGCGGTGGCCTCGGATACGCTCAAGAAAGTGGCGCTGGAACTGGGCGGCAAGAACCCGCAGGTGATCTTCCCGGACGCAGATCTGGAATCATCGGCGGATGCGGTCGTGTTTGGGGTCTATTTCAATGTCGGCCAATGCTGTAACTCGAGCAGTCGCATAATCGTGCATGAGGACATTGCCGAAGCCTTCACCAAGCGGGTGGTTGATTTGTCCCGTAAGGTGAAATTCGGTGATCCGATGGATCCGACTACACAGGTCGGTGCCATCGTCACGCCGGAACACAACGCCAAGATCGACGCCTACGTCAAAGACGCGCAGACCGCCGGTGCCGAGATTGCCATGGGCGGTGACCGTCTGCAGGTCGAGGGGCTTGGCGATCAGTTCTACCAGCCTACCATCGTCATCAATGTCCAACCGGACATGCCGATTGCGCGGGATGAGGTGTTTGGCCCGGTTCTGACGGTCCTGACATTCAAAACACTGGACGAAGCCGTCGCGCTGACCAATGATAGCGTTTACGGTCTGTCGGCTGGGGTCTGGAGTACCAATGTCCACACCTGCCTTGAATTCGCCCGCCGCGCAGAAGCGGGAACGGTCTGGACCAATACCTGGATGGACGGATTCCCCGAGGTTGCGTTCGGTGGGGTCAAGCAATCCGGGCAGGGGCGGGAAATCGGACAATATGGGTTCGAGGAATTCTTCGAAGTGAAATCTGTGGTTATGCGCATCGGCGACAGCCGTGCGCCATGGGTGTCGCAAGACTGAACGGCGCATCAAACATCAATAAGCGCCAGAAAAAGATCGCATTTAGGGAGGAAACAACAATGCGTAAACTTTTGAAAACAAAATCGGTAATTGTGGCAGGGCTGCTGTGTACCACCAGCCTGGCGCACGCCGAAGAGGTTGAGGTTCTGCACTGGTGGACCTCGGGCGGTGAAGCCGCGGCGCTGAATGTTTTGAAAGACGACCTTTCGGGTCAGGGCGTTGGCTGGACGGACATGCCAGTTGCCGGCGGCGGCGGTGAGCAGGCAATGACTGTTCTGCGCGCGCGTGTCACTGCAGGCAACGCACCCACAGCCGTTCAGGGTCTGGGGTTCGATATTCAGGACTGGGCCGCGCAGGGTGCGCTGGCTGATCTGAACGACGTGGCGGCCAAGGAAGGCTGGGACGATGTGGTTCCGGACGCGCTCAAGGCATTTGCAAAGTTTGACGGCAAGTGGGTTTCGGCTCCGGTCAACGTGCATTCGACCAACTGGGTTTGGGCGAACAAGTCGGTGCTGGACGCAAACGGTATCGCCCAGCCGACCAACTGGGACGAGTTCGTGGCCGCTGTTGAGGCGCTGAAAGCGGCGGGTGTGACACCCATCGCGCATGGTGGTCAGGCATGGCAGGACGCGACCGTTTTCGACGCCGTGGCAATGTCCACGCTTGGCCCGGACGGGTACAAAGCCGCCTTTATTGACCTGGACGAAGGCACTTTGGGTGGGGACGCCATGAAAGAGGCGTTCGATCGCATGGCCTTTATCCGCGACAATGTTGACGAGAACTTCTCGGGTCGCGACTGGAACCTGGCGACGGCGATGGTCATCAATGGCGAAGCTGGTTTCCAGATGATGGGTGATTGGGCCAAGGGCGAATTCCTGAACGCAGGTAAAGTGCCGGGTCAGGATTTCTTGTGCTTCCGCTTCCCCGGTACCGCAGATCAGGTGACCTTCAACGCCGACCAGTTCATGATGTTCGATCAGGGTGGGTCGGTTTCGGCAGAGCAGGCGGCGCTTGCGAGCGCGATCCTGTCACCCTCGTTCCAGTCGGCGTTCAACGTGGTCAAAGGTTCGGTTCCGGCGCGGACCGATGTCAGCGACGCGGATTTCGACGACTGCGGCAAGCAGGGCATGAAAGATCTGGCTGCGGCTGCGGCTTCGGGCAACCTGTTCGGCTCGATGGCGCATGGCCACGCGGCGCCCGCATCGGTCAAGAACGCCGTTTACGACGTCGTAACGGCGCATTTCAACGGCGAATATGACAGCGAAACCGCAGTGGCCGAACTGGTCGACGCGGTGTCGATTGCCAAGTGATCAGTGATCCTCGTGACGGGGCGGCGGTTTAGCCGCCCTGTCCAAAGAGGGCGCTCAACGCTTTAAAACACAACTCGCAGGAGGGCGCGCCATGGCTGCTTCAGCCGACGCGGATTTCAAGACTCGCCTTCAGAATTGGATACCCAAGCTGGTCCTGTCACCGTCGCTGGCGATGATGCTTGTCTTTGTGTACGGGTTCATCCTGTTCTCGGTCTACCTGTCGTTTACCGACAGCCGCATCCTGCCGACCTTTGGCTGGGTCGGATGGGAAAACTACGACAAGCTGTGGCGTCTGAGCCATTGGGAAACCTCGCTGATCAACATGGGGATTTTCGCAGGGCTCTATATCGTGATCTGCACCTGTATCGGGCTGGGACTGGCGATTTTCCTTGATCAGAAAATCCGCGGCGAAGGGCTGTTGCGCCCGATCTACCTGTACCCGATGGCGCTGAGTTTCATCGTTACCGGCACGGCATGGAAATGGTTTCTGGACCCGGGCATCGGGCTGGAAAACGTCATGCACACATGGGGGTGGACCAGTTTCGAATTCGACTGGATCAAGAACCGCGATTACGCGATCTACACGGTCGTCCTGGCTGCTGTCTGGCAAACCAGCGGGTTTGTCATGGCGATGTTTCTGGCCGGTCTGCGCGGCATCGACAATGAAATCCTGCGCGCGGCGCAAATGGATGGGGCGTCGAACTGGAACCTCTATCGCCGGATCATCATCCCGCAACTGCGTCCGGCATTTCTGTCAGCCTTCGTGATCCTCAGCCACCTTGCGATCAAAACCTTTGACCTTGTGATCGCGCTGACTGGCGGCGGACCTGGACGGGCCACCGAACTGCCCGCAACCTTCATGTATTCCTATACGTTTACGCGGAACCAGATGGGGATCGGCGCGGCCTCGGCCACGATCATGCTGATGACCATCGCGGCGATCATGATCCCCTACCTATACGCTGAATTGCGGGAGAAACGCTGATGTCTCAGGCCTCGCAAGATACCGCGATCCGCACGGGCCGCGTTGCCCGCACGCTGATCTATCTGGTGCTGCTGCTGTTTGCGTTGTTCTACCTGCTGCCGCTTTACGTGATGCTGGTGAACTCGGTCAAACCGCTAGAGGAAATCACCGGCGGCGGCATGATGAACCTGCCGCAGGTGTTCACGCTTGAGCCGTGGTTCAAGGCGTGGTCCTCGGCCCAGATCGGGGTCGATCCTACGGGATTGAAGCCTTACTTTTGGAACTCGATCAAGATGGTGGTTCCGGCTGTTATCGTGTCGACCGTCCTTGGCGCGCTGAACGGTTATGTGCTGACCAAGTGGCGGTTTAAATACGACACCATCCTGTTCGGGCTGATGCTGTTTGCCTGTTTCATCCCGTTCCAGATCGTGCTGATCCCGATGGCGCGGATGCTGGGCATCATCGGACTGGCGGGCACGACTTGGGGTCTGGCGCTGGTGCATGTGGTCTATGGGATCGGGTTCACCACGCTGTATTTCCGCAACTACTATGCCGTGTTCCCGACCGAGCTGATCCGCGCGGCGCAGATCGACGGGGCGGGGTTCTTTCAGATTTTCTGGCGCATCCTGCTGCCCAGCTCGGGCCCGATTGCGGTGGTGTCGATCATCTGGCAGTTCACCAACATCTGGAATGACTTCCTGTTCGGCGCGTCTTTTGCTGATGCCAATAGCCAGCCGATGACTGTCGCACTCAACAATCTGGTGCAGTCATCGACGGGTGTTAAGGAATACAACGTACATTTTGCTGGCGCCATTCTGGCCGCCATGCCAACTCTGCTCGTCTATATCGTGGCCGGTCGTTACTTCGTCCGCGGCCTGATGGCGGGTTCCGTGAAAGGATAAGGCGTCATGGGCTTTCTCGATATCGACAACGCGACCAAGTCTTACGGCTCGGTTGAAGTGCTGCACAAGGTCGACATCTCGGTGCAGGAAGGAGAGTTTCTCGTTCTGGTCGGGCCCTCGGGCTGTGGCAAGTCCACCTTGCTGAACATGATTGCAGGGTTGGAAGAGATCACCAGCGGCGAGATCCGCATCAAGGATCAGGTGATGAACGGGGTGCACCCGTCGAACCGCAACATCGCCATGGTGTTCCAAAGCTACGCGCTGTACCCCAACATGACCGTGGGCCAGAACATCACCTTTGGACTTGAGATGCACGGTGTCCCCAAGCCCGAGCGTGAAAAGGCCATGGCCGAGGTCGCCAAGCTGTTGCAGATCGAACAGTTGCTGGACCGCAAGCCGGGGCAGCTTTCGGGCGGTCAGCGGCAGCGCGTGGCCATGGGGCGGGCCCTGGTGCGCGAGCCGGATGTGTTTCTGTTCGACGAACCCTTGTCCAACCTTGACGCCAAGCTGCGTGTCGACATGCGGACCGAGATCAAGAAGCTGCACCAGAACCTCGGCACCACCATCGTCTACGTGACCCACGACCAGATTGAGGCTATGACGCTGTCCAGCCGCATCGCCGTGATGAATGGCGGCTACGTGCAGCAACTGGGCACCCCGCAAGAGATCTATGACACCCCCGCCAATATCTTTGTGGCGACCTTCATGGGCTCGCCCGCGATGAACGTGCTGCCTGCAAAGGTGGTGATGTTGAACGGGCGGCCCCACGCCGAAGTCGCCTTGTTTGACGGGTCGATGGCACAACTGCCCTTCAGTCAGGACAACCTGTCCCATTGGGACGGGCGTGACATCCTGTTGGGCATTCGGCCCGAGACCATCACGGATATGGATGGCGCGGATCGAAAATCCTCGAACATAGCGACGATGACCAACCGGATCGTGGTGACCGAGCCCGCCGGGTCAGACACGTTTGTCTCAATGCAATTGGGCGGGCGCGATGTGATTGCGCGGATGCGCTCGGATGCAGAGGTTGCGCCGGGGCAGGATTTCACCTTTGCCGTGAACATGGAAAAGGCTGTGGCCTTCGATCCTGAAACCGAGAACCGCATTCAGGGGTAATGCAACCCGACATCCTCATAATCGGGTCCGGCATGGGCGGCGCGACCCTTGCGGCAGCGTTGGCCCCGTCCGGTCGTCGCATCCTGATCCTTGAGCGCGGCGTCAGGTTGGAACCGTCTGCGCAGGACCGGGATGCTAAAGCGATCTTTGGCGATGGCGTGTTTCGTCCTGATGAAACGTGGTTGGACGGACATGATCAGCCGTTCAATCCCGGAAACTATTACTTTGTCGGCGGAAATTCGAAATTCTACGGCGCGGCTCTGATCCGGTATCGGGCCGAAGATTTTGCCCCAATGCTGCACCGTGACGGCACAACACCGGGCTGGCCGGTCACGTATGATGATCTAGAACCCGATTATCAGGCCGCCGAAGACCTGTATTGCGTACGCGGCGATCCCAGCCAAGACCCGACCGAGCCACCGCATTCCGGTGCTTACCCGTTTGGTCCGGTGACGCATGAGCCGGACATGCAGGATCTGTTTGCACGGCTACGGTCCGTTGGCATGTCGCCGTCAACCATCCCGCTTGGGCTGGATCTGGACAGGTGGCTGGCCGCTGGCGATACCACGTGGGACGCTTTTCCCAACACCTGCGGCGGCAAGATGGATGCCGAAACCTGTGGACTGGCCGAGGCGCTGAAACATGAAAACGTGACACTCAAGACCAACGCGCGTGCGCAGCGGCTTGTTGCAGACGCGAATGGTCGGGTGAGCGGTGTTGAAGTTGAAGTGGACGGCCGTCAGGAGACACTGACCGCGCCGATTGTGGTGCTGGCAGCGGGCGCGGTTCAATCTGCGGCTTTGCTTCTGACTTCTGCGGATGCGGCGCGCCCTTCGGGTCTGGCCAATCGGTCGGATCAGGTGGGACGGAACTTCATGAACCACAACTGCTCGGCTGTGCTGGCGCTGCACCCACTACGCCGCAACAGGTCGGTCTATCAGAAAACCCTGATGGTGAACGATTTCTACCTGACAGACGGTCAGGGTGGGGCTCCGCTGGGTAATATCCAGATGTTGGGCAAGATCACCGGTCCGATCCTCGCGGCAACGACGCCAATGCCTAGTTGGGTTGCTTCGTTGATTGCAGACCGCAGTTTCGATTTCTACGCCATGTCCGAGGATCTGCCTAACCCCGACAGCCGCGTGACGCTGAAGGACGGGCAGATTAGGCTGGACTGGCAGCGTTCGAACTGGGACGCGCATTTGGAGCTGGTGCGCGTGCTGAAGCGCAAGCTTCGCAAGGCAGGTTTTCCCGTTGTTTTGTCCAGGTCCTTTGACCGCCGCACCCCGTCGCATCAATGCGGCACCGCACGGATGGGCGCGGACCCGACCGCAAGTGTGGTGGACACGTTCTGCCGCAGCCACGACCACCCGAACCTGTTCATTGTCGACGCCTCGGTCCTGCCGACCTCGGCGGCTGTAAACCCCGCATTGACCATCGCGGCGCTGGCCTTTCGCGCCGGACGCCACATCCAGGAAAGAGAATGGGCCGCATGACCGCTGGTTACGACTTTATTGTTATCGGAGGCGGTTCCGCCGGATCAGCCATCGCCGCCCGCCTGTCGGAAAACCCCGACGCGCGCGTTTTGCTGCTCGAGGCCGGTGGTGGCGACCGCAACCCCCTGTTCCACCTTCCCGCAGGGTTTGCCAAGATGACCAAAGGCATCGGGTCGTGGGGATGGAGCACGGTTCCGCAACGGTCGATGCAGGACAAGGTTTTCACCTACACGCAGGCCAAGGTGATCGGCGGCGGTTCGGCCATCAATGCGCAGATCTATACGCGGGGCGCGGTGCAGGATTATGATGAATGGCGTCAAATGGGTTGCGAAGGATGGGGGTATGACGACGTTCTGCCCTATTTCAAGAAGTCCGAAGACAACGATACCTATAGCGGGGAATTCCACGGTCAGGGCGGTCCGTTGGGCGTTTCCATGCCCGCCGCGCCGCTGCCGATCTGTGACGCGTTTATCGAGGCCGCGGGGCAGGTGGGCATTCCGAAAACCACCGATGTAAACGGGGAAAAGCAGGACGGGGCAGGCTATTATCAGCTCACCCAGCGCAACGCGCGCCGATCATCCTCGGCCATGGCGTTTCTTGCGCCCGCGCGGTCGCGGTCCAACCTGACGATCCAGACCAATGCACAGGTGCGCCGGATCACCGTCGAAGGTGGTCGGGCCACAGGGGTCGAGATGGCCGATGGCAGCAAGATTACCGCGGACCAAGAGGTGATCCTGTCCTCCGGCGCGATCGGTTCGCCGCGCCTGCTGCAACTGTCGGGGATTGGCCCGGCAGACGGGTTAAGGGCGCTGGGGATCGACGTCGTGTTCGACCAGCCCAATGTAGGCGCGAACCTTCAGGATCATCTGGACCTGTATGCGATTTGCGAAGTCACGGGCCCGCACACCTATGACCGTTATGCCAAGCTGCACCTGTCGGCGCTTGCGGGTCTGCAATATCTGCTTACACGTAAAGGGCCTGTCGCCTCGAGCTTATTTGAGACTGGGGGGTTCTGGTACGCGGACGAAAATGCCCGTTCGCCCGATATTCAGATGCATCTGGGTCTCGGCACGGGGATCGAGGCCGGGGTCGAGGCGATGCCCAATGGAGGGGTGACGCTGAACGCGTGCCACCTGCGGCCACGGTCCCGAGGTTCGGTCCGGCTGCGCAGCGACAACCCGGCAGATATGCCCTTGATCGACCCCAATTACCTGTCGGACCCCTATGATCGTGAGATGTCCATTCGTGGCTTGAAACTGGTGCAGCAGATTTTGGCGCAGGACGCGCTGAAACCCTATGTTCTGGCCGAGCGTTTGCCGGGGCCGGATGTGCGCACCGACGAAGATTATTTCAACTTCATCTGCGTCCACTCCAAAACCTCGCATCACTGCGCCGGAACCTGCCGTATGGGGAGCGACGATCAGGCGGTCCTGGACCCGCGCCTGCGGTTCAACGGGATCGATCGGTTACGGGTCGCCGATGCCTCGGTGATGCCGACGGTGAACTCGTCCAACACAAACGCGCCGTCGATCATGATCGGCGAAAAAGCGGCAGACATGATCAAACAGGACAACGGATACGCGACATGATCCGACATATCGTACTGACCAAATTCAAACCCGACGTACCGGAAGACACTATCCAGAGAATTTATGCCGGGCTGGCCGCCGTGACCGAAAAATTGCCCGGTGCGCGGAGTTTCACAGGTGGCCGCTCGGAAAGCCCCGAGCAGATTGAGCGCGGCTATATGCACGGCTTTGTCATCGACTTTGACAACTGGGATGCGCTGCAAAATTACACCGACAATTCCGAGCATAAGGCATTGGGCCGTCAGCTTGTTGAAAACGCGGTCGGAGGGATTGACGGCATTCTGGTGCTGGATTTGAACCTGTAGGCAAATATTCGGGGTAAACAGAACAGGGCGACATAGAATATGGGCCAGAGACCAACGATCTTAGACGTGGCAAAGCACGCAGGCGTTTCAAAATCGACTGTCAGCCTTGTTTTGCAGGGAAGCGACTCGGTCAAGGCTGAAACGCGCGACGCGGTCCGCAAGGCGATGGCTGAGATCGGTTATGTGTACAACCGTTCTGCCGCAACGCTTCGATCATCCTCATCCGGTTTGATCGGATTGGTGATCAATGATCTGCGCAACCCCTTTTTCACCGAGTTTGCGGCCCTGTTTCAGATGGAATTGGCGCGAAACGGCTTTGCCACGGTCATGGCCAACACGGATGAAGATCCAGAACTGCAAAAAAGCATGATCTCGACCCTGACCGAGCATGGGGTTTCAGGGTTCGTGATCTCTCCGGCGTATGGCGATGTCGAGGACACGCTGGCCCTGTTCGCCGCGTCCGGTACACCGACATTGCAAGTGTTCAGAACCCTTGATGCGCAGGCGCAAAGCCTGCCGTTTTTTGCGCCGGATTATCATCTTGGCAGTCGTATGGCGACCGAACATCTGTTGGAGAAAGGGTGCAAACGCGTCGCCTTTCTGGGTGGTTTGGAAGGGCGCCCTGTCACGCAGGAGCGCATGAGCGGCTATCTGGAAATTCTGAACGAAAAGGGTTTGCCGCCACTGGTTTTGACCGGCGAGGCCACACGCTCTTTCGGGAAGTCCATTGTGGGACAGTTGCGGCGCGACCATCCGGATGTGGATGCCGCGATCTGTTTCAACGATCTGGTGGCTTTGGGTGTTATGTCAGCGTCGCATCAGTTGGGGATCGAGATTGGCACCGACCTGCGTGTGGTGGGGTTTGACGATATCGAAGACAGCAAGGACAGCCACCCGCCCTTGTCTTCGGTTTGCTGTGACATTCCCGACTTTGCCAAGTCCACGGCGGAACAGATCCTGAATTGGGTCAAGACCGGAACGAAACCCAGCAGCCTGAATCGCAGCCCGGTGCGCCTGATCGCGCGCGCCTCAAGCGATCTTTAGTCAGGCGAGACTTGCTTAAGAAAAAGGAGAAGATCATGTCTGAGGTAAGAGTTGCTGTTCTGGGTGCATCGGGCTGGATGGGCCGCGTTCACACGATGGCGTTCCAGACCTTTCCGCATTTTTTTGGCAACAGCTTTGGTACTGCGCGGGTCACGGCGCTGGTTTCCTCGAATCCCAACGCCGAGCAAGAGCTTGCGTTTCGCGCCCCTCACGCCAAGATTCTGAAGACCTGGCAAGAGGCCGTGGCCGACCCTGAGATCGACCTGATCGACATCTGCCTGCCTGACAATCTACATTACGAGGTGGCCAAGGCTGCGCTTTTGGCGGGCAAGCACGTGTTTTGTGAAAAGCCCCTTGCCGATACTGCGGCCGAAGCGTTGGAATTGGCCCAGATCGCGCGGGAAAAGGGCGTGATCACCCGCATTGGCCACGCCTTTCCCCGCAACCCGGTGCATGACCGCGCGAAAGAGATTATCGAGGCGGGTGAGATTGGTGAGATTACCCTGTTCAAGGGCTGTCAGCATGTCGACATGTACGGGAATCTGCAGACGCCCTATATGTGGCGCGCCGACGGGGATCTTGCCCCCACCGGCATTGTTGGGGACACGGGATCACATGTCTTCAGCTTCATGGATTTTCTGGTCGGGCCGGTAACATCCTTGATCGCGGACACTTATGTCGTGACCGACAAACGCCCGGTGGTGGAAGGTCTCGGCCTTGGTGAAGTTCCCGAACTGACCGGGAATGAAGAATGGAAGCCCATCACCAACCCGGACGGCGCGAATGTCCTGTGCCATTTCGCCAACGGAGCCCGCGGGATGGTCGATTTCAGCCGCACCGCAACGGGCCGAAAATTCATGCAAAGCTATGAGGTTTACGGCACCAAGGGCAGTCTGGCCTACAATTACGACGAATTGAGCCGCCTGAGATTTTACACCAATGATGATCCGACCGGTCGGCGCGGCTATCGTGAGATTGATGTTGGTCCCGAGCATGACACCTATGGCGCGTTTCTGCCGCTGCCCAATTTAGGGCTGGGCTATAACGAAAGCAAAATCATCGAAGCCGCCGAAGTCATTAAATCCATCACCACAGGCGAACCGATGTGGCCCACTTTCGATGCGGGCCATCGCATTTGCCAGATCGTCGACGCCTGCATGTCATCATCGCGCCTGAAGCGCTGGATCGACATCGACTGATACGCCATAAGGACCGATCTTCATGAGCACCACTGTCCCTCAGGATATTCTCGACGCACTGACCGATGTGGCCATGCCGCGCCTGCGGCCGGAACCGGAATTGTCGAGAACCGTCCGTATCGGCGGGTATGACATTCCCGTCCATGCCTGCGGAGGTCTTGTGATCGGCAGCGGAGCCGCCGGGTTGCGCGCAGCCGTCGAGATGAAAAGGCGCGACGTGGACGTGACCATCGTCAGCCAGAGCGCGTGGGGCGGGACCTCGGCCTGTTCCGGTTCGGACAAACAGACTCTGCACACGGCAAATACGAAAGATCATGGCGATGACTTTCAGGACATGGCAGCGGCAATTGGGGCAGGCGGCGCAATGGACGAGGACACGGCATATATCGAGGCGGTCGGCTCGATCCGCGCGATGGCATCCCTGCAATATCTGGGGCTGCCCCTGCCGCAGGATGCGCTGGGTGGCACCTTGCGCTACCAGACGGATCATGACGAGGTCGGGCGTGCCACAAGCTGCGGTCCCCGCACCTCGCGATTGATGGTGCAGGTGCTGGCGCAAGAGGCGATCCGGCTGGACATCCCCTTCTTTAACCATACGACGGCTGTAAACGTTCTGACCGAAGATGACCGCGTGGTTGGCCTGTTGGCAATCCGCCCCAAGGCCAGTTCGGATGCAAACCCCTATGGGCTGACGCTGTTCACCTGCAATGCACTGGTCTTCGCGGCCGGAGGGCCCGGAGAGCTGTATCGCGACAGCGTGTTCCCCAATGGCTGTTTCGGCACGTTGGGGCTTGCGCTTGAGGCTGGTTTAGAATTGGTCAATATCACCGAAAGTCAGTTTGGCATCGGCACGCGGCGCGAGGGGTTTCCGTGGAACCTGTCGGGCACTTATGTGCAAGTGATCCCGCATATTTATTCGATGGATGACAGCGGGGCCGAGCATCACTTTCTGGCTGACTATTATCGCAGCACGCAAGAGATGGCCTCGAACATCTTTCGCAAGGGCTATCAATGGCCGTTCCATGCCACACGGATGCTGGACTTTCAGTCCAGCCTTGTCGATCTGGCGATCGTGCGGGAAAACCAAAAAGGTCGGCGGGTGTTCATGGATTTCAACCGCAACCTTTTGCCTGTGCCGGGTGATCAGCCGTTCAGTCTGGACCGTTTGGATGACGATGTGCGCAGCTATCTGCGACATGCCGGGGCCGTTCACGATCTGCCAATCGACCGGCTGCGCCATATGAACCCGCTCTCGATTGAGCTGTATAAGCGCTACAAGGTGGACATCACTATCGACCCGTTGGAATTCGCGGTGAATAACCAGCATATGAATGGCGGTATTGCCGTGGATATCTGGGGCCGCACCAACGTCGCCGGGATCTATGCAGTTGGAGAAGCCGCGGGCACCCATGGCGTCACGCGACCCGGTGGATCGGCTTTGAACGCCGGACAGGTTTTTGGTACCCGCGTCGCGGAACATATCGCGGCCAGCCGGATGGCGCAGGAGGCGTCGAAACTGGACGCCACGACCTTGGCAGAGCACGCGTTGACCCGGATTGAGGCAACTCTGAATACCAACAGCTCCCGCGACGCTGCCGATATTCGTTCCGAAGTCCAGGCCCGCATGAGCGATCACGCCGGCATCCTGTGCACGCCCAAGGACGTATCGGCCGCGCATAAGGCGGCCAGCGACCTGAACGCGCAAATCCGGCGCAACGGGATCTCGTTTAAGCGCAGCGGCGAGGTCGGGCGCGTATTGCAATGGCAGCAGATGTCGCTGGCCTCCGAAGCTGTATTGGCGGCGTTGGATCATTATATCGCCAAGGGCGGCGGCAGCCGCGGGGCCCGCGCAATTTGCGATCCCAACGGGGATACTCTGCCCCAAGCGGCGCATGGACCGATACCGGAGGTTAGGTTTCGATCCGAACGAGAAGCAGACATGCGCGAACAACTTCTCGTTCATATGGACGGCGAGGATATGGTTGTGTCGCACCGAAAAATCCGCAGGTTTGATCAAGATGCCCGTACCTTTTTCGAACGTGACTGGCCCGCGTGGTTAACCGGGGCCATCTACGATCAAAACGATGGGGATACGGTGCCTTGCTGAGTTTCACGTCAAACAAGGCCGTCGCGATTGGTGAAGCCATGATCGAAATGGCCGATTTGGGCGACGGTTCGTACAAGCGCGGCTTTGCCGGGGATACGTTCAACACCGCCTGGCATATGGCGCAGATCCTTGGCGAAAAGGCGTCGATTGGTTTTGTCACGAAGGTCGGGACCGACAAGGTCTCGTCCGCGTTTCTTAAGCAGTTGGACGAGGACGGTCTGGTAACGGATGGGATAGGCCGGGTCACCGGTCGTACCATGGGCTTGTACATGATCGAACTGGATGGCGTCGAACGCAGTTTTCAATACTGGCGCGAGGCTTCGGCGGCGCGTCTGCTTGCGGAGGATCGCGATTGGTTGCAGCAGGTGGTCGAAGGTGCGGGTCTGATCCACCTGTCCGGGATTACGCTGGCCATTCTGTCGGCCCAAGCCCGCGCGGTTTTGTGGGATGTGCTGGCCGAAGCGCGCTCGGCCAACGCCTTGGTTTCTTTCGATCCGAATATACGCCCCCGGCTTTGGTCGTCTGCCGAAGAAACGCGTGAGACGATCGCCAGATTCAACCAGATCACCGACATCGCATTCCCCAGCTTTGATGATGAACAAGGTCTATGGGGCGATGCGTCCCCGGCGCATACGGTTGAACGGCTTGGGGCAGCGGGCATTTCGGAAGTTGTCGTCAAGAACGGTCCAGCCCCTATGATAGCGTTGGCGGAAGGTCAGACAACGACGACTGAGACCCCCAAGGTCGAAGGAATTCGTGACACTTCCGGGGCTGGCGATGCGTTCAATGCGGGTTATCTGTCGGCACGCTTGAGCGGGCAGCCTCAGGCGGCGGCAATCGCGTGGGGTCAAAAGCTGTCGGGTGAAGTTATTCGGCACTATGGCGCGCGCATTCCCAAACCCGCCGTGCCTCGTTTTGAGAACTGACCAATGTATTGGATCGGGCCACCCGAACAGCCTCGATCAGGTCTGGGACGCGCTGGTTTTGCGCGGAACAAACGCCCCGATTTCAGTGCCTAAAAATTGCTCATCCTGCTGTTTCATACACCGCTGTTGACCGGAAAAAATTTGACTGAACAGTAAAAAAATGCTGCCATCCCTGAAAACAGGAGAGTGTGATGGCAAAAAATAACATGACAAGAAGACTGTTTCTTGCCGCTGTTGCTGCGGCGTCAACGATATACTCTGTCGGTGTGGCTGCGGCCGAAACGGTCAAGGTTGCAGCGATCTATACGCTGCCCGTGGAACAGCAATGGATCAGCCGTATCCACAAGGCGCTTAACGCGGCGGCTGAGAGGGGCGACATCGAATACGTCTTTTCCGAGAATGTGGCCAACACCGACTATGAGCGCGTGATGCGTGAATATGCCGAACAGGGCTCGCAACTGATCGTAGGCGAGGTGTTCGGGCTGGAGCGCGCCGCGCGCAAGGTGGCCAAGGATTACCCGGACACGGCCTTCCTGATGGGATCGTCCTTTGGGCCTGTCGGTCCGAACTTCTCGGTCTTTGACAACTGGATTCACGAGCCGTCCTACCTGACCGGCATGGTTGCTGGTGCGGCCACGGAATCGAATGTCATTGGTATGGTCGGCGGATATGCCATCCCCGAGGTGAACCGCCTGATGAACGCCTTCATGGATGGCGCGCGCGAGGTGAACCCGGATGTCAAATTCCTCGTGACCTTCATCGACAGCTGGTATGACCCGCCCAAGGCCAAGGAAAGTGCGATTGCGATGATGGATGCAGGCGCGGACATCATGTATGCCGAGCGTTTTGGTGTGTCGGATGCGGCGGTAGAGCGTGGCGTCAAAGCCGTTGGCAACGTGATCGACACGTCGGGTGATTATCCCGGTACGATCATGGCGTCGGCCCTGTGGCACATGGAGCCCACCATCGACAAGGCCATTGCCAACGTCGCCAGCGGGTCGTTCGAGGCCGCGGATTACGGCCAGTACAGCTTTATGGGATATGGCGGCGGTTCCATGGTTCTGGATGAAGAACTGGTGCCCTCCGATGTGGTCGAAGCGGTCAACGCGCGACAGGCCGAGATTATGGACGGGCTGTTCCGCGTCAACGTGAACGACGACCGACCCGTTTCCGACAACTGATCTTGTTCGGGCCGGTCCACAAACCGGCCCGTTTTTCCAATGACGGATTCCACAGTTCTGAAACTCAACGGGTTGAGCAAGCATTTCGGCCCGGTCATCGCCAATGACAATGTCAGCCTGACCCTGAACAAAGGCGAGGTTCTGGCGCTGCTGGGCGAAAACGGCGCGGGCAAGACCACGCTGATGAATATGCTGTTCGGGCATTACCTGCCCGATGCCGGCTCAATCGAGGTTGCGGATGAAGGCGGGGTTTTGCGTCCTCTGCCGCTGGGACACCCGCAAGTGGCGCTGGCCTCGGGCGTGGGGATGGTGCACCAGCATTTCACGCTTGCCGAAAACATCTCGGCCCTCGATAACATAACCTTGGGATCGGAACCCCTGATTTCCCTGCGCCGCAACCGACGTGCAGCGCGGCGCAGGATCGAAGGCATCATGGAGCAAAGCGGTCTGTCCGCGCCTCTTGATACGCCGGTTGGCCGACTGTCGGTAGGCGAGAGGCAAAGGGTGGAAATCCTCAAGGCGCTGTACCGCAATGCCCGCATACTAGTGCTAGACGAACCAACCGCCGTTCTGACCCCGCAAGAAGCGGATACATTGTTCGAAAACATCCGTCTGATGACCGATGAAGGTCTGTCGGTGATCTTCATCAGTCACAAGCTGCGCGAAGTTCTGGCCTTTTCGGATCGCATTGCCGTTCTTAGGCATGGTCGGAAAGTCGGAGAGATGGCCACATCCGACGCGGACGAAAAGTCGATCGCGCAGATGATGGTTGGCGCTGAGACACCCGAGCTTGCCGGCTCTTACCTGACGCCCGGTGATCCGGTCCTGACCATTTCGGGCGTATCGGTCGCAGGGCGGTCCAAACGCGACACGCTGACGGCGATCGACCTGACGGTACACGCGCATGAAATTCTGGGGATCGCCGGGGTTTCTGGTAACGGTCAGAGCGGGTTGGCCAATGTCATCGCAGGTCTTGTGCGCCCAGAACAGGGTCTAATCAAGGTTGATGGAGTCGAGGTTACCTCACCCACCCCGGCCAAGATGGTGCGTGCGGGGGTTGGCCGCATCCCTGAAGATCGCCACCATGAAGGCATCGTCGGTGCCATGAGCGTGGCGGAAAACATGGTCATCGAACGGTTGAACGATCCCGAGGTTCAATCATACGGGTTGTTGCGCCGCGAAGACATCCAGGACAATGCCGAGCGTTTGTCCAAAGCCTATGACGTGCGCGGGCCGGGCGTGGATGCGCCTGCGCGTCTGTTGTCCGGGGGCAATATCCAGAAACTTATTCTGGCACGTGTCTTCGATCTTTCGCCCCGCCTCATCCTTGCGAACCAGCCGACACGCGGTCTGGACATGGGTGCCGCGGCCGAGGTGAGCAAGCGCCTGCTGAATGCAAGGGCGCGTGGGGCGGGTGTGGTACTGATTTCCGAGGACCTCGACGAATTGCTGAGCCTCGCCGACCGCATCGTGGTGATCCGCGACGGAGAACTGCACGAGGCACCGGGGCGCGACCGTGAACAGATCGGGTTGATGATGGCAGGAGAACCGGCATGATCCGTATTGAACCACGTCAGACCCAATCGCGGGCTTTCACGTTGGGCGTTCCCATCCTATCGGCCGTGATCGCACTGGGCTTTGCCGCGATCCCGCTGTTGGCGGCCGGTGCAAACCCGATCGTCGCCTATGCCGAGATGTTTCGCGGCGTCTTCGGTTCGGTCTTTGCGTTCTCCGAGGTGCTGACACGCGCCACGCCACTGATATTCACCGGGCTGGCCGCCGCTTTGGCCTTTCGCGCAAAGCTGTGGAACATCGGGGCCGAGGGCCAGTTGTATCTGGGCGCGATGGCTGCGGTGGCCATCGGGTCGGGGGTGCTGGATATCTCAGGCATCTTGCTGTTGCCGCTGATTGTCCTGATGGGCGCTGCGGCAGGGGCGGCGGGGATGGTCGCCCCCACCTATCTGAAAACCCGCTTTGGCGCGGATGAGGTGGTGACGACGCTACTGTTGAACTTCATCATCCTGATCTTTGTGCAGATGATGTTGGAAGGGCCGCTGCAGGACCCGATGGGGCTGGGCTGGCCACAATCAGCACCGGTTCTGGATCAAGGAATGCTGCCGCCACTGATGGAACGGATGCGGGTGCATTCGGGGCTTGTTTTGGCTCTAATACTGGCGGGATTGGCCCAATTCATGCTGGCGCGTTCCGTCTGGGGCTTCAAGCTACGCGCTGTGGGTGAGAACCCCGCCGCCGCGCGCCATGCGGGGATCAACGTCAACCGCTCGCTGTTCGGCGTGGCCATCCTGTCGGGTGGTCTGGCCGGGCTTGCGGGCGTGAGCGAGGTCGCGGGCCTGAAGGGATACCTGACCGCCGACTTGTCGCCCGGCTTTGGCTATACCGGCATTGTCGTGGCGATGCTGGCGGGGTTGTCGCCGGTGGGCGTGGTGATCGCCGCGCTGTTCATCGCCTCGGTCTTTGTGGGGGCTGACAGCATGAGCCGCGCGATGGGCGTGTCGTCTTTCCTGGCGGATCTGGTGGTCTCGGTTTCGCTGCTTTGCGTTCTGGTCGGCGGGTTTGTCGCCCGATATCGCATTGTCCGAGCCAGCACCGCGAGGGCTGCATCATGATGGATATTCTTAATATTCTGCTCTCTGAAAGCTTCTGGGCGGCCTCTCTGCGCATCGCGACACCGTTGATCTTTGGCGTGCTGGGCGCGCTGATCTGCGAACGTGCAGGCGTGTTGAATCTTGGGATCGAGGGCATCTTTGTCGTCGGCGCCATGTGCGGCTGGATGGCCGTCTGGCTGGGCGCGGGTCTGTGGGGTGGCGTGCTGGTCGCGGCAACGGCAGGGGCGTTCTTTGGCTTGCTTCATGCGATCCTCACAGTGCCTTTGGGATTGTCACAACACGTTTCGGGGTTGGGGATCACGTTGTTTGCAACCTCGGTCAGTTATTACACCTATCGCACGGCGCTGCCGAATGTGTCGTCACCGCCTCGGATCGAGCCATTTCAGCCGCTGGACCTGCCGGTTCTGTCAGATTTACCCTTTTTAGGGTCTGTTTTGTTTCAGCAAACGGCGCTGACTTGGCTGGCGCTGCTGCTGGTGGCGGTGGTCTGGTACGTGCTGAACCGCACAGCGCTGGGCGTGGCGATCAAGGCTGTTGGGGACAACCCTGACAGCGTTGATGCGCAGGGTCTGTCGGTTTACGGCCTGCGGATCGGGGCTATCGTGGTCGGGTCGGCGCTTATGGCGCTGGGGGGCGCTTTCCTGACCATGAGCGCCTTTGACGCTTTTTTCTTCGGTATGGTCAATGGGCGCGGCTGGGTCTGTATCGCGTTGGTCATTTTCGCCAGTTGGCGTCCGGGCAAGGCTTTGCTGGGCGCGCTGCTGTTTGGCGCGTTCGATGCGCTTCAGGTACGATTACAGACCGAGGTCGGCGCGCTGGTCCCCGGTCAGGTCTTCTTGATGGTGCCCTATGTTCTGTCGATCATCGCCCTTGTGATCGCAGCGCGCTCGGCCGATTATCCGCGTGCATTGCTTACCCCTTGGTTCAAAGGTCAACGCTGATATGATCGATCTGCTTATCAAAAACGCCACCCTGACGGACGGTCAGACCGGAGTGGACATCGCCTGCGCCGACGGCAGGATCACAGCGGTTGAGGCCGGGATCACCGCAGACGCCGCCGAGGTCATAGATGCCGGAGGTCAGTTAGTTTCACCCCCCTTCGTCGACCCGCATTTCCACATGGATGCGACCCTATCACTGGGCAATCCGCGCATGAATGTCTCAGGCACTTTGCTTGAGGGCATCGCGCTGTGGGGCGAGTTGAAGCCGTTGCAATCCGTTGATGACATCGTCGCCCGCGCGTTGCGCTATTGCGAGTTGGCGGTGGCCAAGGGGATCGGTGCGATCCGCAGCCATGTGGATACCTGCGATGATGAACTGAAAGGCGTGCAGGCGCTGTTGCAGGTGCGTGAACAGGTGAAGGATTACCTTGACCTGCAACTGGTGGCCTTCCCGCAGGACGGTGTGCTGCGCGACCCAACCGCGATGCAAAACACTATCCGTGCGCTGGATATGGGCGTGGACGTGGTGGGCGGCATCCCGCATTTCGAACGGACCATGGCGGACGGGGCGGAATCCGTGCGTCTGCTGTGCGAAATCGCGGCCGAGCGCGGCTTGATGGTCGATATGCATTGCGACGAAAGCGACGATCCCCACAGCCGTCATATCGAAACGCTGGCCTTTGAAACCCAGCGTTTGGGTCTAAATGGGCGGGTTGCGGGATCACATCTGACCTCGATGCATTCGATGGACAATTACTATGTCTCGAAACTGATTCCGCTGATGGTCGAGGCAGGGGTTCATGCGATCCCGAACCCATTGATCAACATCATGCTACAAGGCCGCCACGACACCTATCCAAAGCGCCGGGGTCAAACCCGTGTGCGCGAGCTGCGCGATGCGGGGATCACGGTGGGCTTTGGGTCCGATTGTGTGATGGACCCGTGGTATTCGTTGGGCAAGGCCGACCTGCTGGATGTGGCCTTCATGGGGTTGCATGTGGGGCAATTGTCCAGCCGTGCCGATATGACATGGTGCTTTGACGCGGTGACGCAGAATTCTGCCCGGATCATGGGGCTTGAGGGCTATGGCGTCGCCAAGGGGTGTGACGCGAATTTCGTGCTGTTGCAGGCCGCCGACCCGATCGAGACGATCCGCCTGCGCGCCCATCGTCTGGCCGTGGTGCGCAAGGGGCGGGTGATCTCGCGCTCGGCCCCGGTGACACACACGCTGAACCTGCCATCTGCCCAGCGAACTTTGGACGAGGCGCGCGTGCCGTTCGAAGAGTAAGCCTCATACCTTGGGCAAGGGCAGGCACCCCGGCAGGCCCGCAGGCAGAACCAACCGTGCGCCGCTGGAATAGAGCGCCTTGGCAAAGCCCGGCCTGTCCGAGGCCACTGTCACGCTAAACCGCGACGCGGCCAAAACTGCCGTGCCACCCGGCAACCTATCCAGCAACCGGTCTTGCGGCAGCACGACCACATAGGCTGGCGCTTCGTCCGTTAGCAAAGCCACGACCACCAATGTCGATAGCCAGCCCAGCACCAAAAGGGGCAGGGCGATCAGAACGGACCTAATAGTCATGGATGTGTTCCAGCGTCAGGCCAGAGCCCTCCAACTGACGCAGCCGTTCGGCAAGCTGCGGGACCTTGACCACGATCAGGTGCCGATAATCACCAAACCCCTGGCGCGGCGCACTGAAAACCGCACCCTCTTCGGTTGGCTGATCGGACAGGGCCGTAAACATGATGTCATCATTCCCCGCGATTTCGACCAGATCAACGCCATCACGCGCCATTTCGACCATAAGGTTTGTCAATGCGCGATACCGGGGCGTTTCAATCTCAATCCCTTCGGGTCTGGAGCCGATGACCTGCACATCCGGGTAAGTCGGAAGCGTTTCGGGCCCGGTGACGATCATACGTAGGGTAAGCTCATCCGCGCCCACCTGAGCGACTGCCTGTTCGATAAGGCCGGCGTAACCGTCTTTGACCGTGTTTTCGAACCCCAAGGCGATTGCGCGTTCGCTGTCACGCAATGACCCGCTGGATTGGCTCAACAGGTCATGCGCATTCTCTGCGAAGGGCCATTTGTACCAAGGCACCTGTTGCAGAAACTGGGCGTATTCTGCGGCCTGCTGCGCCGACAGGTCATCCAGCGGCGCACGTTGCGGCCCACGCAGAGCTGTGAACAAGCGCCCCAGTGTCTCTTCATAGGCGGCCTTCAGAGCAAGCTCGGCCGTGAAGCTGGTGCCGATGACATAGACCATCTGCTTGGTCGCAGCATCGACCTCGCCATGGGCCGATGCGCTTTGCGACAGGGCGCAGAGCGAGCTCCAGAACCCGGTGATTCCCTGCCAGAAACCATAGTCATGCGGATCGCCCTGCCGCAGAACCTCGGCGTAATCCTCATAGGCGTGCACGATGTGCCACTCCGGATAGGTCATCAGCGTCCGGGTCTCAGGCCGGTGGTGTTCGGGAGGCAGCAGGGCGTCATAGGGTTGAAACTGCGCCGTTCCCTTGCAGCTTGTCTCGACATAGACGATCGGGGCAACAAGGCAGATCGCGACGACCACAATCAGCAGAACCAGTCGGCGCATCCAGCGCAGTAGAAATCTCATGCCGATCTCCTGATATCACGCAGACCCGCCCAAGCCGCGATACCGCCCAAGGCCAGATGTGGAAGGTTTGCAAAAATACGTCCCATCGACAGGTCAATTCCTGCGGACGCGTTGGTGAAGATGCCAAGATCCAGATAGCCATAGCCTGTGAAAAACCCGAAAACGCCATCCCCAAGATAGGCCAGCCCGAACAGGATCAAAAAGGTGCGCGCGGCGCGGTGTGACCACAGTCCGGCCACCAGCGCCCAGACCGCCGAGGCGACGTGTAGCGCGTCGTCGTAGATATCGAGTGCAAAGATCCCGAATGCCAGCCCGTTTTCATCCGTCAGGCCGGGGACATAGTTCAGCGATGCCGCGATCATCAGCGCGACGAAATATACAAGGCAGAGTTTTTGCAGATTGGTCATAGTTGCCCCAGATAGCTGTCCCAAAGGTTGTTCCGAAGCACAAGCCGGGGGTCCAGTTGGCGTTTGGCCTGCGCAAATTCCGGTGCCCGCGCATAGGCCGAGGTCAATTGGTCCAGCCGCGCATGCGGGCGATAGGGCAGGTAATATGCCCCCCCAATCTCGACGATCCGGTCTATCAGAGCCTGCGTCATCCGAGCCATGTCCGCCTCGGCGCGTTGGGTCATTTCCTGGCTGAACGACATTACGGCGGCGATCCGGGGCTCGGACGCGAAGGACAAAATCGCCTGATCATCCTGCGCGACATAGCGCAGGGTGACGTTTAGAAACTCCTGATACGAGGCGGGGATCACCTCGCGGCAGGCGGTCAGGAAATCGTCGAACGCATCGAAACCCACGAAGTATTCGTGCAGAATATCGGTGCGGTCCGGGTTGCGGTCGTCCAGTGTGACGACCGGTTCGTTGATCAGGGAATTGCGGGTTGCGTCGTCGCCGCCCAGAGCCGGCCCAAGCGTTGTTTCGTTCCACCAGCGGAAGCTTTTGAACGCTTCGCTTCCCAGTTGCGCTCGATACAGGCGGCTGGCCGCGTGCGACATCCACCCCGATCCTGTGGCTGGCGGTAATTCGGTCTGGTCATCTGTCTCGCGATAGGTGATCAGCAGCGCTTTTTCGAAAAACGTGTCGCGTTCCACGTTGAGCCGCCCATAAGCCATCGTGACGGCCGGGTCGTCGATCGCGGATTGAAAGGCGGCCGCGAAGCCCTGTGCCTCCATCACCTCGAAAGAAGGAGACAGGCGGGTGTTTGGGACCATTTCCACGTCCATATCGACGATGATCCCAATCAGGCCGTACCCACCCATGCCAAGATTGAACAGGTCGGTGTTCTCGGTGGGTGAGCATGTCACCAGCTCTCCGGTTGGTAGAAGCATCCGCAGCGACCGAACCGTCGAGCCCATCGGTCCAAACGGCACGGGCCAACCATGGGCGTTGACCGAATAAGTGGCCGCAACGCCGAAATCATGGTTCGATTGCATTACCTTGGGCGACCACCCCGCCGGGTCCAGCGCGGCAATTACCTGTGACCAGCGCGCACCCGCATGCGCGCGATAGGTTTTGGCTGCGCTGTCGATCTGCAAAGCGCCATTGTCAAAGGTTATTGCCGTCCCGTTGCGCGGAATGGCCTGCCCGCCCATTGAATGACGCGCTGCTCCCACGTTGACAGGGCGACCTTCGGCGGTGGCTTCGGCAAGTTCGTTGCGAAGCGCTGTGATCAGCCTGTCCCCTGCGTCTTCGGTCAGAACCAGATGCTTGTTGATCGGTGTCGGTGACAGCCCGCTGGCGTCATTCATGATGGTATCGGACGTCGGGGCAAAGGTTCGGTCGGTCCCGTCATAGACCGGCAGATCCGAGCCTAACCAACGTGAAAGCCCCCATCCTGCAACGCCCCCTGCGGCAAAGAGGGTGGCCCGTCTGGTGAAATTCGTCATGACTCGGCCTCATGTCCCTGCGAGTTGGCAATATTTGTCAGCATTTTGATCAATGTATCCTGAAATTCCAAAGGGCTTTCGATTTGCGGAATGTGCCCGACCCCAGCGAGGGCATCATATTGGGCGTCGGATATCAAAGCTCGCAAGTCTGCGGCTTGATCCAGCGGTGTTACGGTATCCTCGACCCCCCAAATGATCCCAACAGGCAGATCGAGCACCCGCCAGTTATCTGGCCGGGTGCTGAGTGCATCCTGAGGCGGAACCAAAAGATGCGGCAACCACTGCGCCACGGCTGCGGTATAACCTTCACGCTGCATCGGGGTTTGCAACAGGGCCACGCGTTCGGGCGTTGCAGCGGACTTGTTGTGGATAAACCCGCGGAGGAATGTCCGGGTCAGCATAGGGTTGGATATGGTTGCGGCGACAATGTGCCTATTTAGGGTCTGATTCATCAGAAACACGGGTATTTCCGTTGCGGATTCATGAGTGCCCAGACCAATGGCCCCGTTCACGATGATCATTCCCGAAACAAGGTCGGGCCGGCGCATGACGGCCTCGGACACCGGACCTGCGCCGATCGAGTGGGCAACGACAATAGGCGGCTGATCCAAAGCCTTAAACAGGGCGACGACGCGCTCTGACTGTTTTACACGGCCATATTCGGGGGGGTGCGGATATTCCGACCAACCGAACGGCGGCATGTCAAAGGCGATTGCGCGAAACCCGACCTCAGATACCGCGTCGAGAGTTGGCTGCCACAAGCCTGACCAGGCGGCTGTACCATGCGCAAAAACAACAGGAATATTCTGGGGCTGTCCGCGTTCCAGCACGAAAATAGCGCCCTCGGACGTATCAATTAGCCGCCCACCATCCGGTAAGTCGTGACTGGCTGCGATGGTTTCGCGAACGTCCGCTGCCAGACGGAAACAGATCAGAACCACGGCAACAAGCAATAAGCCTGAAACAAAAAACCTGATAAATTTCTTCATTGGGACGATAGTTGTGCGCCTGCGGAAATAAAACAACCGCTGGAAAACCCTACTGCGCAATAGTGCGGCGCTTGGGCCATACTGGGTGAGCCTGCTGGTGTTCTTAGCTGTTTCACCTTGATTAGAGCCTATGTTAGTATCAAATCTTTCCTCGACCGTACATGTAGCAACACCCTAGACGTCGGGGTGAGGACTTGTTCTTTGGGAAAACGGAGGTTCAAACGACTTCAATTCGGTTTGGTCACAATCAGGTGTTGCAACTGTCAAAATGATCTGGATGATCATGGCCACCAGGACCGAAAAAACGGTCGGCCGTTGAAAGGCGGCATTAACGAAAACCCGGGGAGACTAAAATGATCCTAAGAAACCTGATGATTGCTGCCAGTGCGACTGCATTGATGGCGGCAGGCGCATCGGCTGAAACCTTGCGCTGGGCGCGTGCTGGCGATGCGCTGACGCTTGACCCGCACTCGCAAAACGAAGGTCCGTCACACACCATTCGCCACCAGATGTACGAGCCGCTGATCATCCGCGATGTGACCGGTGCGTTTGAACCCGCGCTTGCGACCGAATGGGGGCCCAAGGCAGATGACCCGAATGTCTGGGTCTTCAAGCTGCGCGAGGGTGTGAAATTCCATGACGGCGCTGACTTCAACGCCGAAGACGTGGTGTTCAGCTTTGAGCGCGCCAAGCAGCCGAACTCGGACATGAAAGAGCTGATCGGCTCTATCACTGAAGTGCGCGCGGTCGATGACTATACCGTTGAGATTGTCACCGATGGCCCGAACCCGATCCTGCCGTCGAACCTGACCAACCTGTTCATTCTGGACAAGGGTTGGGCCGAAGCGAACAACACCGTCAATGTGCAGGACTTTGAAGGTGGCGAGATCACCTATGCCACCACCAACGCCAACGGCACGGGGCCATATAAACTGCAAAGCCGCGAGCCTGACGTGAAAACCGTGATGGTGCGCAACGACGACTATTGGGGCATCGACCAGTTCCCGATGGAAGTGACCGAGATCGTTTATACCCCCATCCAGAACGCTGCGACCCGTGTGGCAGCGATGCTGTCGGGCGAGGTGAACTTCCTGCAGGACATGCCGGTGCAGGATATTGAGCGCGTAAACGGCGCCGATGGCCTTATGGTCAAGCAAGCCCCGCAGAACCGCGTCATCTTCTTTGGTATGAACCAGGGTTCGGACGACATCGAAGCGGATAACGTCGATGGCAAGAATCCTCTGGCCGATGTGCGGGTGCGTCAGGCGATGTCGATGGCGATCAACCGCGATGCGATCAAGCAGGTCGTGATGCGCGGTCAGTCGCAGCCTGCGGGTATGATCGCACCGCCATTCGTCAACGGCTGGACCGCCGAAATGGACGGTGAATCCTCAACCGATCTGGAAAAAGCCAAGGCACTTATGGCCGAGGCGGGCTATCCTGACGGTTTCTCGCTGCGGCTGGACTGCCCGAATGACCGCTACATCAACGATGAGGCGATCTGTCAGGCGGCCGTTGGGATGCTGGGTCAGATTGGCGTGACCGTGAATCTGGACGCCAAGCCCAAAGCGCAGCACTTCCCGCTGATCACCGACAGCAAGACAGACTTCTACATGCTGGGTTGGGGTGTGCCGACATATGACTCGGAATACATCTTCAACTTCCTTGTACATGGTCGCGAAGACGATATCGGCACGTGGAATGGTACCGGCTATCAGAACGATGCGCTGGACGCGAAGATCAAGTCGCTGGCGTCCAACACTGATCTTGACGCACGGAATGCCGACATCGCCGACATCTGGCGCGTGGTTCAGGATGAAGCACTTTACATCCCCATTCACCACCAGGTCCTGAACTGGGGTATGGCCGACGGTGTAGGCATCGAAGTGGATGCCGAAGACCAGCCCAAGGTCAAATACTTTACCATGAACTAAATCGGTTCCAACAAGTATCAGGCAGGGCGCGAGTTCCGCGCCCTGTTTTTTTGTGTCGGCCTGAGAATTCCTTGCGTGCGCACAAAAAACCAAGAACACTCGGCAGCAGAAAACAGGGAGACATCACAATGATCCTCAGAAGCAGCGCCATTGGCCTGGCCCTTTTAGCTGCGACCAGTGTTCAGGCGGCCGAGTTTAAATGGGCCTCGACCACTGATCCGCAGACCATGGATCCGCACGCCGTCAACTCGGCCCCGGTCCTGGGCTTTCTCAACAATGTCTACGAAGGGCTGGTGCGTCGCGGCAAAGACATGACGGTCGAACCCGCACTGGCCGTAAGCTGGGAGCCCATCGGAGAGGGCGACGGCTGGCGATTCAAGCTGCGTGAGGGCGTGACCTTTCATGATGGCAGCAGTTTTGATGCGCAGGACGTTCTGTTCAGCTATCAGCGCGCCTCGGGTGAGGCCGCCGATACCCGCAGTTGGTTCGCCCCGGTCAGTGAGGTGATTGTGGTAGACGATTACACCGTCGACATCATGACCACAGCACCCAACCCGCTGTTCCCGTCCTCGATCGCCAACTGGATGATCATGGATCAGGGATGGACCGAAGCCAATGATGCCGCTGTGCCCGACAAAGAATCTGGCAACTACGCCACGATCAACGCAAATGGCACCGGGGCCTTCAAGGTGACAGTGCGAGAACCGGGGTTAAAGACTGTGTTAGAGCCGCATGGCGACTGGTGGGGTGAGGTCGAGCACAACATTACCCGCGCCGAGTTCAACCCGATCCAAAACCCGGCGACCGCTGTGGCGGCGCTGCTGTCGGGCGATGTGGACATGATCAACCCTGTCCCCATTCAGGACGTTGCGCGCCTGAAGGAAAATGGCGATGTCGACGTCATTCAGGGGATCGAGGCGCGCGTGATCATGCTGGGCTTTGACCACGAAGCCGAAGCGTTGAAATACACCGATGACGCAGGCAATCCGAACCCGTTCCGTGACGTGCGGGTCCGTCAGGCCATCGCGAACGCGGTGAATGTCGATGCCATTCTCGCCACGACCATGCGTGGCAATGCCGAGGCCGCCTCGCAATTGGTCAGCCCAGCCATGAGTGGTTATTCCGAGGCCAATGCCGAACGCCCCGCCTTTGATGTCGAAGGGGCCAAGGCGCTGTTGGCCGAGGCCGGATATGCCGATGGGTTCTCGTTCGGTCTGAAATGCCCGAATGACCGCTACCTGAATGACGAAGCGGTCTGTCAGGCGATTGTCAGCATGTTGGCTCAGATCGGAGTGACGGCGGAACTGGATGCCATGCCTGTCCGCAACTATTGGCCGGAACTGCGTGAAGACAATTACGACATGTATCTGCTGGGCTGGAGCCCCGGAACCTTTGATGCCGAACATCCCGTGCGCTTCCTTGTCGCCACGCCGAACGAGGAAAAGAAACTGGGCAGTTGGAATTTCGGCGGCTACTCGAACGAGCGGGTAGATGAGCTTTTGCCGATGATTCAGTCGGAGCTGGACGCCGAAAAACGTCAGGCCATGCTGGATGAGGTGACGGCAATTTATCAGGACGACCATGTGTACGTGCCGATGTACGTGCAGCCCCTAGTCTGGGGGACCGGCAGCAATATCGACCTGACACAACGCCCGGACAATTTCTTCATCCTACGCTGGGTGACGGTGAACTGACCGCATGGGTGTAATGATCGCCGGGGTCTACCATTTGGAAGACCCCGCCCCGGACTCAAAGCTTGACGGCGCATACCGCCGTCAGGCGTCGACCATCCGCAACGCTTTGCCGGGTGATCCTGTTGAAGCGGGTCGGTTCCACCTTTACGCCGCGTGGAACTGCCCTTGGGCGCATCGGGTTTTGCTGACCCGCGCGGTCAAGGGTCTGGAAGACGTGATCACGGTCGCTTATGCCCGCCCGCGTCGAACGCCCGATGGTTGGGTCTATGACCTCGAGGGTGAGTATTCCGATTCCCTGTTCAACGTCACCGCGCTGCATCAGGTCTATGCAAGGGTTGATCCCGCCTATACCGGGCGTATCACGGTTCCCTTGCTGTGGGATCGTGTCGAAAACTGCGCTGTGTCCAATGAATCCGCCGATCTGGTGCGGATGCTGGGTACGCTTGAAGGATATGGCCCGAACCTTGCCCCGCCGGATAAGCTGGAGCAGATCGACTACTGGAACGCAAAGATTTACCCGCGCCTGAACAATGGCGTCTATCGCGCCGGGTTTGCCCGCACGCAAGAGGCGTATGAAGCCGGGTTTCAGGACGTCTTCGCCATGCTGGACGAAATCGAATCGCATCTGGACACCAACCGCTATCTTTGCGGTGACGTCCTGACCGAAGCTGATCTGCGCCTGTTTCCGACGCTTGCGCGCTTTGATGTGGCGTATCACTACGCATTCCGCTGCAATTTGCGGCGACTGGTTGACTACCCGAACCTGTGGGGATATGCGCGCGACCTCTATGCACGACCCGAGATCGGGCGGACAGTCAAACCAGACATCTATAAGGCAGGGTATTTCTCACCATCCGAGCTGAGAAATCCTCTGGGTATTGTCCCGTTGGGGCCAGAGGTCGACTGGACGGCTCCGCAGGATAGACGGTCGCTGTCACCCGCGACATCTTGACCATTCGGTCAGGGCGTGCGTAGACACGAAGATCAATGGGGAAAGTGAATGTTCGCATATATCGTCCGAAGGATGTTCCAATCCGTGATCGTGTTGCTGGTCGTGGGTCTGGTCGCGTTTTCAATGTTCCGGTTTGTTGGCGATCCGATCGACAACATGCTGGGGCAAGAGCGCACTCAGGCTGACATCGACCGCCTTCGCACCGAGCTTGGTTTGGATCAACCGTTTCCAGTTCAATACTTCAAGTTCTTGCAAGGTGCCGTGCAGGGCAATTTCGGCGTTTCATACCGCCAAGGCCGCCCGGTGTCGACGATCATAGCCGAGCGCGCGCCTGCGACTTTGGAGCTTGCCTTTGTGTCCGGTTTCCTTGCGATCACGCTGGGCATCGCTCTGGGCGTATTTACGGCGATACGACGACAAGGGCTCGCTGCGAACGTGATCATGACTGTCAGTCTGATCGGGGTTTCGTTGCCCACGTTTCTAATCGGTATATTGCTGATCTATATCTTCTCGGTTGAACTTGACCTTCTGCCCAGCTTCGGGAGGGGCGAGACCGTTATGATTGGAGACTGGTGGTCCACAGGTTTTCTGACGACCTCGGGGCTCAAGGCGCTGATCCTCCCGGCGATCACGCTGGGCCTGTATCAGATGACGTTGATCATGCGGTTGGTGCGGTCTGAAATGCTTGAGGTGATGCGCGCTGACTATGTCCGCTTTGCCCGTGCCCGTGGATTGTCGGACCGGGTGATCAACTTCCGCCATGCGCTGAAGAACACTCTGGTGCCGGTGATTACCATCACCGGATTGCAGCTTGGGTCGATCATCGCTTTCGCCATCATCACCGAGACTGTGTTCCAGTGGCCGGGTGTCGGCCTGTTGTTCATCAACGCGATCCAGTTCGTCGATATTCCCGTCATGGCCGCTTATCTGATGCTGATTTCGGTCATGTTCGTGACGATCAACCTGATTGTCGATCTTCTTTACTATGCCATTGACCCGCGCCTGCGTGTCGACGCGAGGGCCACATGACCGATACTCTCGATACCCCCAAAGCCCCGGAAAAGACGCGGTTTGCCAAGTTCTGGGACAGCGATTTCGCCTGGTCCTTCCGGCATTCGCCTGTGGCGATTATTGCCACGCTGGTTGTCGTTGTTCTGGTGCTGTCGGCGATCTTTGCGCCGCTGATTGCACCGTATAACCCGTTCGATCCTTCGTCGCTGAACCTGATGAACGGGTTTACGCCGCCTGGCACACCCAACGCGTTCACACAGGAGACATTTCTGCTGGGCACCGACGATCAGGGGCGGGACGTGTTCTCGACCATCTTGTACGGGATGCGGATTTCCCTGTTCGTGGGGGCCTCAGCAGTGCTTCTGGCTTTGATAATCGGCGTTGTTCTGGGTCTGGTCGCGGCCTATTTCGGTGGCTGGATCGAGACTCTGATCATGCGGATTGCCGACGTACAGCTAACCTTCCCGGCCATTCTGGTCGCCATGCTGATCTTTGGTATCGCAAAGGGTGTTACCCCACCGGAATACAGGGATGAGATGGCGATCTATGTTCTGATCGTCGCGATTGCCTTGTCCGACTGGGTGCAATTCGCGCGCGTGGTGCGCGGCGCGGCGCTGGTTGAGAAAAACAAGGAATACGTTCAGGCCGCGCGCCTGATCGGTCGCGGGTCTTTCCCGATCATGTTCCGCCATATCTTGCCCAACGTCCTCAGCCCGGTTCTGGTGATTGCCACGATCTCATTGGCGCTGGCGATCATTGCCGAGGCGACGCTGAGTTTCCTTGGTGTTGGCGCGCCTCCGACTCAGCCGTCGCTGGGCACGCTGATCCGCATTGGGCAGGGCTTCCTGTTCTCGGGTGAGTGGTGGATTCTGTTCTTCCCGGCCTGCACCCTTCTGGCGCTGGCCTTGTCCGTAAACCTGCTGGGCGACTGGCTGCGCGACGCGCTGAACCCCAAGCTGCGGTGATTTCATGAGCCTTTTGACAATCAATGACCTGACGGTCGAATTCCCGACCCGCCGCCAATTGTTTACCGCCGTGGACCATGTGGATCTGTCGGTTGAACCGGGTGAAATCCATGGGCTTGTGGGCGAATCCGGTGCCGGTAAATCCACTATCGGGGCCGCCATCATGGGGCTGCTGGACCGCCCCGGTCGTATCGCAAGCGGTACGATCAAGCTGAGCGGCGACCAGATCAGCGGTATCGACGCCGAGGCGATGCGTGGGCTGCGCGGCAAGAAGATCTCGATGATCTTTCAGGATCCGCTGACTTCGCTCAACCCGCTGTTCACCGTGCGCGAGCAACTGGTCGAGACTATTCAGGCGCATCTGGGTGGCTCGGATGCCGAGGCCAACAAACGGGCCTGCGATCTGATTGACCGGGTGGGTATCCCTGACCCTGATACGCGGCTGGATCAATACCCGCACCAGTTCTCGGGCGGGATGCGGCAGCGTGTTGTGATCGCTCTGGCGCTTTGCACAGAACCCGACGTGATCATTGCGGATGAGCCGACGACCGCGCTGGATGTGTCTGTTCAGGCGCAGATTCTGGACCTGATCAAGGAACTCGCGACCGAACGGCAGGTGGGCGTCATTCTGATCACGCACGACATGGGTGTGATTGCGGACACCACCGACAAGGTGACGGTGATGTATGCGGGAAAGGTCGTCGAAAGTGGCCCGACATCGCAGGTCATGGGCCAGCCGACCCACGAATATACCAAATCCCTGATCGCCGCCGTGCCGCGCCCGACGCTGAAACTGCATCGCTTTCCCCAGATCAGCTATGGCGGGCGCGAAACCCGCTTTGCGATCGAGGATATGGCCCGCCACTGGCCCAAGGTCGACAATGACACCAGCAAGCCTGTGTTCGAAATTCGCAACTTGACCAAGAAGTTCCTGCAAAAGCGTGGGCTTTTGCCATGGGACCGCACCTATTTCACCGCAGTTGACGATGTCAGCTTTGATATCCGCGCGGGCGAGGTGTTTGGCGTGGTGGGCGAGTCCGGCTCGGGCAAGTCCACCGTCGCGCGGATGATCGCAGGGCTGTATCCGGTTGACGGCGGGTCGATCACTTTTGAGGGCAAGGTGGTCAGCGACCTGACCGACAAAGCCGCGCTGGATGCCTATCGCAAGAACATCCAGATGATCTTTCAGGACCCGTATTCCTCGTTGAACCCACGGATGCGCGTGGATGAGATCGTGGCCGAACCGATCCGTCATCACAGGTTGATGGACGGAACCGACATCAAGCGCCGCGTGGATGAGCTGCTGGATCAGGTGGGGCTGGGTCACGAGGCCGGGTTGAAATACCCGCATGAATTCTCGGGCGGTCAGCGTCAGAGGATTTCGATTGCGCGCGCCCTTGCCACGCAGCCGCGTTTCCTGATCTGTGACGAACCGACCAGTGCGCTGGACGTGTCGATTCAGGCTCAAATCCTGAACATCCTGAAGGATTTGCAGGAACATCTGGGTCTGACCTTGCTGTTCATCAGCCATGACCTTCCGGTGGTGCGCCAGATGTGCGACCGGGTCGCGGTTATGAAACAGGGCAAGGTGGTCGAACTGCAAGAGACCAACGATCTGTTTGCCAACCCGCAAACTGAATACGCAAGCGAATTGCTGCGCCTGATGCCCAAACTCGACGATCTGTCGACCGAGGGGTTAGAAGCTGAAACTTGAACCCAACGCCCGATTTTCGGGCTTTGGGCTATACCAAAAAAATTAAATTAGTTAACGATTGCAGACTCGGACGGGTCTGCTGTGCTACGCCTATGTCTGAAGTTGGGGGCTTCAGAGGGGCGATATGTCTCAGGACCTTAGGGACTGGCTAAGCGCACTTGGTTTGTCTGACTATGCGCAGGCCTTTTTGGAAAACAAAATTGATTTCGCAATTTTGCCCGATCTGACGGGCGAAGACCTGATCGAAATCGGAGTGACCGCCGTCGGTGACCGCCGGCGTCTTTTGCGTGCGATTTCCGAACTTGAACCGGTCGACCTTGTTCAACCTTATGAACCGCAAACCCCGCTTGAGCCCGCAAAGCGACAAGTCACGGTGATGTTCGCGGACCTCACAGGGTTTACCCGGCTGTCCAGCGAGTTGGACGCCGAGGACATGCACGCGCTGCTGAACGAGTTCTTTCACAAGGTGGATCACGTCGTCGAAAAATTCGGCGGACGGATCGACAAGCATATCGGCGACGCGGTGATGGCTGTATTCGGCGCGCCGATTTCACACACCAACGACACCGAACGCGCAGCGCGGGCCGCGTTGGAGATTCATGCGGCTCTGCCCACCCTGACACGGCCCCTGTCCTGCCATATCGGAATCGCATCGGGGCAGGTCATCGCCAGCACGACAGGCAGCGAAGCCCATACCGAATACACCGTCACCGGCGACGGGGTGAACCTTGCCTCGCGGGTGACAGACATGGCTGCGCCGGGTGAAACGCTTGTGTCACATGACATTCAGCGCGCGTTGGGGCCGCTTTTCGTGGGCGAGTCTATGGGGGCCAAGGCCATCAAGGGCCTGAACGAACCCATCGAGCTTTGGCGGCTGGATCGGATGGCGAGGAACATCCGTTCGCGCCGTCACCGTTTTGTGGGTCGCGAGCGCGAGATGTCGTTGTTCTCGGCCACGTTCGACCGATGCCAGCGGCACGGCAAGGGCGAGGTTCATATCGTTCTGGGTGAGCCGGGCATCGGCAAGACGCACCTGTCTGAACAGGTTGCCGAACTTGCCGACAGCTTGTCTTACGCCGTGCATACCGGCGTCGTCATGGATTTCGGTGCGCGCGAGGGGCATTCAGCCATTCAATCCGTGGCCCGCAGCATGTTGGGGCTTGAGGCAACCGATAACGCCGAAACCTGCGCTGAGGTGGCCAAAAGCGCAATCGGCAAGGGTTGGGTGTCGCCGTCCAATGCCACGCATCTGAACGCGCTGCTTGAGCTTGAACAGGACCCCGGACTGGCCGAAGTTTATGCAGTCATGGACAATGCCACCCGCCTGCGCGGGCGGCGTCAGGTGATTGACGAGTTGATTGCCGCCTGCAGTCAGGACAGCCCGCTCTTGATCCAGGTCGAGGATATCCACTGGGCGACGCCCGACATCCTGACGGCTTGCGCCCATATCGCGGCCGCTACGCGTGACCTGCCTTGTGTGTTGCTGATGACCAGCCGTGTCGAAGGCGACCCGATTGATCGCGATTGGCAGCTTGGCACCGAGGGCGCGCTGGTTTCGAAACTGGAACTGGCACCTATGGGGGATGATCAGGCCCGGCAACTGGTCGAAGAGTTCACCGGCATAGACCCCGAACTTCTGGACGCCTGTGTGCGTCGGGCAGGTGGCAACCCGCTGTTTCTTGAGCAGTTGCTGCGCAATATCGACGTGCTCAAGCGAGACTCGGTTCCCGGAAGTATCCAAGGCATTGTTCAGTCACGGCTGGATGCATTGGATCCGTCCAGCCGATCCGCGATTCAGGCGGCCTCGGTTCTGGGGCAACGTTTCTGGCCTGAGGTTTTGAACTTTATTCTGGGAAAAGGGCATCTGGATACCTCGACACTGATCCGCTCGGCCCTGATCCGCGAGGCAGGGACAGATCTGATGTTTGCGCACGCCCTGATCCGGGACGGGTCCTATGCCACGCTGGTAAAGTCCGAGCGTACACGGCTGCACCGCGAGGCTGCCAAATGGTTTGAAGAGCGGGACGCGACCCTGCGCGCACAGCATTTGGATCGCGCCGGGGCCAGCAACGCGGCGCAAGCCTATCTTGAAGCCGCCGAGAACCTGATTCTGGGCTTCCAATATGATGAAGCCAGCCCCCTGATCGAGCGCGCTTTGGAATTACCGGCCCCGGATGGTGTTCGGTTCGATCTGTTGTGCGCACGCGGGGAAACGCACCGGTTGCAGGGATATTCAGAAGACGCGCTGCGCGAGTTCAAAGAGGCAGCCAGTCTTGCCGAGACCGATGAGCAGACCTGCCGCGCCTATATCGGGTTGGCGCAAACCGACCGGCAGGCAAGCCTGTACCAAGAGGCGCTGGATAGCCTTGAAATTGCCGAGGCCGCCGCTGAACGCTGCGGATCGGAAAGAGACATCGCGCAGATCAACTATGTGCGCGGCAATATCTATTTCCCGCTGGGTCAGGTCGAAAAGGCACTGGCCAGCAATGAAAAAGCGCTGACTTTGGCGCGCAAGTTACAATCGGCGCGGTTGGAGGTGGGCGCTCTTAGCGGCTTTGGTGACGCCAATTTCATGAATGCCACCATGCGGTCGGCGACCGGGTTTTACACGCAGGCCGTCGAGCGCGCGCGCGAAGAAGGATTGGTGCGGGATATGGCTGCGAACCTTCACAATCTCAGCGTTGCGCGCAGCTATTCCGGCGACGTGGCGCAAGGCAAGGTGGACGCGCAGGAAGCCATAGAGATTTCGCAGAAGTACTTTGCCTTTGTGCCGGAATGTGTGGCCCAAACATGTCTTGGTGTGGCGCAGACCTTTTTGGGTGAAATGGACGGCGCGCTGGAGTCCTTTACCCTCTCGGCCGAAATTGCCGCCCGAGTTGGGGCCAAGCGGCTGGAGGCGCAGGCGCTGGAGCATCTGGCACGTACACAGGTCTATGCCGGGCAGAAGGATCAGGCGCGCGAAACAGGTCGGCGGGCCGTGGACATTGCGTTGGAACATGGGCGCAACTTTGTGGGGCCAAAGGCGCTGTCAGCGCTGGCCTTGGCTGAAACAGACCCTGACAAACAGGATCAACACTTGAAACTGGGCGCACAGATCATTGCCGAGGGCTGCGTCGGGCACAGCCATTTGCATTTCTACCCCGATGCAAGCGCCGTCATGCTGGCGCGGCAGGAATGGGACAAGGCCACCGGATATGCCGACGCATTGGCCCATTTTACCGCCGATGAGCCTTTGCCAATGGTCGATCTTTCGATCCAGCACACCAAGGTTCTGGCCGCGTGCGGTGGTTGGGGCATCCCGTTAAGCGCACATGAAGAGTTTGAGGCGCTGGGCGCGGGTTTCTCTGAGATGGGCATCACACAGTCCCTGGTCGGACGTCTGGACCAAGTTTGAAAGGGACTGAATGAGTATCGAAAAGAAGGTTTGGTTGATTTCCGGTGCCCTGACACTTGGGCTGCTAGTCTTGTTGTTCAAACTGTTGGTCGAGCTGAATCACTTCGAGGGCGATCCGACGCAACTGCCTGATCAGGCATCGGTGGATGGCTACCTGCAAGACTTGGAAAACGTGCCGGAGTATCAGGTCAGGACCGGAATTTTCATCAAGTCGTTTGTTTTCACCGATGCCAGCGATGTCCATGTCACCGGATATGTCTGGCAGCATTACGAAGACGGTGTGCATGACGCGATCAAACCGGCCGGCGATGCTGTCGGGTTCGTGCTGCCCGATGCCTCGGATGCCGCCAGCGGGATGATCGAAGAAGCCTATCGCAAGGATCAGGACGGCGAAGAACTGATCGGCTGGTATTTTGAACAGACCCTACGGCAGAATTTCGACTACACCAGCTATCCCTTCGACCATAAAACCGTATGGGTCCGGTTCTGGCCCGCCAGTTTCGACACCGCCGTGGCCCTGATCCCCGATTTCGCGGCCTATCCAGCCACGGGTCCCGACGACATATTCGGGATCGACAGCCGCATCGTCATGGGCACGTGGGAGCGGGAGAATACCTATTTCGACTATCGCCTGTCCGATCTGGGCACCACGCTGGGCATCAGTGATGCCGAATTCCAGACCAACCTGCCCGAGTTGCACTATAACTTTGTCATCAAGCGCAACTTCGGCAACGCCTTCGTCGTTCACATGATCCCCCTGATCGTCGTTACGATGCTGCTGTTTGGCGCAGTCATGACCGTGACCCGCCGGCCCGAGTTGATCGAGCGGCACGATTTCAGCACCTCTAGCGTGATTGGCACCTGTTCGGTTCTGTTCTTCGTGATCCTGCTGGCGCATGTGCAACTGCGTGAAGGCTTTGCCGGATCGCCGGTGATCTACATGGAGTCGTTCTTTTTCCTGATGTATTTCCTGCTGCTGGCCGTGTCCGTGAACACCTACCTGTTCGCGTCCGAGGCCGTGCCGTCCCTGCGGTTCATCCACTACCGGGACAACCTGATCCCAAAGGCCGCGTTCTGGCCCTTTGTGTTGATTTGCACGGTGGCGATCACGGCCTATAACCTTAGTCTCAAGGCCGACCCCGAGGATGAAGCCGTGATCGAGATGCTTAACTAGGGCGTTGGCTGGAACCCCGGTTTCGGCGTGCCCGTGGCCATGTCCAGCGTGTATTCCGCCACGATGCCGGACGTGCCGTCGGCCCATTGGTCCAGATATTTGGTCGGGTGGGCGATGACGTAGACATAGGCAGGCTTCTTGACCCCGTCCATCAGCACGTTGATCCGCTTGCGGACGTAGACATTCTCGGGCGAGCCGGGGCCGTGATAGCCTTCGAGCTTGTCCAACTCCTTCAGCCCCGAGGATGAGACGCGATAGACCTCACCCCGGATGGGTTCGCCACGCCCTTTCTGATCGACCAGCGTGGCCATCCGGTGCAGGTAGCCGCAATTGGGATTGTCGCAATGCGGCTCGTGCGGGACGATCAGGGGCATGCGTTGCCGGGTAACGGCCTCACCCACGAAATCGTCTAGCACGTCTGCATGGGCGTCGTGGTTGGGGAACCCTTTCTTGAGCGACCCGTAGGTGAAATACAGATAGGTCCGCTCGCGGTCGTCGATCAGATCATTGTCGTGGTCTTCCTCGGGCGCGATGACGGTATGGGCATTGGCCCAGTCATCCAGCATGGCCCTGATCTTGGGTTTGACCTGCTTTACGTCTTTGGCATTCTTCGGGTCCCGCAGGAAGTTGATGCAGTTGCTGGCGTCGATCCCCGGCGCGCCTAGAAGCACTTCGACCATTTTGGCCGAGTTGTTCATCACCGCCACATGCAGGCTGGTAAACCCGTGATCGTTGGTGGCGTTGACGTCGATGCCGCGGTTAATCAACTCCTGCGCCGCCTCAAGATCGGGCTTGCCAAGGTTCTGGCCGTTTTCATGCAGCTCGCCTTCGCCCCCCGCCGCATAGTGCAGAAGGGTATCGCCGTTGCTGTCATCCACGATGTCGATCCCGGCCATGCCCTTGTCGATAGCGTCAAAAACACGAGTCCATTGCGCGAACTCGTCCGAGGCCGCGGCCTCCTGCGCCCATTTGCAGATATTGTGTTCCTGATCGGCCAGTTCTTCGAACGCCTCGTCCAACACCTCCATGATCTGATCCGGGGTGGCCATCATGCCGATCCCCATCATGCCGTTGGACAATCGACCCTTGCGCGGGCCAACGATATCGACCCCCAGATCGCGCAGTTTTTCGACATTGTTCTGGGTGGTGACATTGTTCCACATGTTTGTGTTGCAAGCCGGGCAGAGGATCACCGGCTTGTTCCGGTATTGCCATGCCACAAAGACCGAGGTCAGCAGGTTGTCGGCGATCCCGTTGGCGATCTTGCCCATCGTGTTGCAGGTCACCGGCGCCACGATCACGCAGTCTGCCCAGTCACACAGCGCCAGATGCGAGGCACGCAGGGGCATCCCGAACTCGGTATAGCGGAAATTCCATTCGTCATCGTCGCGGTAATAGTCGTGATGCGAGATGTAATCTTCGATCGTTTTTGGTTTGGCTTTCTTGATATTGCCGGTTTCCTCTTCGACCTCGATATCGCGGAAAAACTTCTCGGCTGACACGGACGGGATCAGCTTGACGTTATGCCCCGCATCCTTGATCCGCTTGACCAGATCGGGAACCTTGTCTGCCGCCGACGACCCGCAGGCACACAGCAGCACATTGCGCTTTTCGCTGGGCGCATCGGTCAACCCGCCCTTGGGGTAGCCAAAGATGTTCTTGTCCAGACTGGGCGATTCATGGCGCAGCAACACCGGCAGCCCGGCTTCCTTGACGCTTTGCTGAAAGCTGCCATCCAGCACAACATCGACAATATCTTTTCTGCGACCCAGGCATTCGCCCTTGAAGAACAGGTAGGGTGGGTTTTCCTTCCCAGTCATTATCGTCAATTGCCGCCGCATTTTCATCACGTTGGCCCCGTGGCCTTCGACGTCAATCAGCCGGGCACTGGTGATGCCGATATTGGCCAGCATACTGCGCAGCATATAGGACCAGGGGTCCTCATCCGCGTAGAACAGCACAATCGGGTTGGTGTTGACGATGCGTTCGACATCCGTGGGGTCTTCGGGCGGTTCATGTTCCTCGATCACCAACATTGCCGGGTTTCCGAGGTCGCGCAGACCGCGGAAGATATGCCCGCGCGGGGCCTGCCAGACTTGCGAGGTTGCCGGGCTCATATCCACGACCGTGACCAGATCGGTCTTTTCGTCATAGGCGATGCAAAGGCACCAGAACTCTTCCAGCAGGGCTGTCTCGCGAAAGACATTTGCGGGGGGGCGGATGACCTCGAACCCCAGCACGCGGTTGAAATCAATATTGATCATCAGATGGCGATCGTCGTGCGCGTTCAGGCTGTGCAACTGATCGCGGAACCAGTCCTCGGGCGATTTGTCGTCCTTGTCGGGGCGTTCTGCATAGCTTCGGAAAGTGCTGCCCAGATGCACGTCAGGTGTCTGGCTGAGATAGCGCTGCGCCAGCGCGTGCATCTCTTTGGCCGTGGAAACCCGGCTGAGCGCGTCTGTCAGATTGGCCTGTGTCGCGATCAGCAGCTTGTCTTCGTCGACCTGCTGGTCGCCCAGAATGTTCAGGCTTTCGGCCAAAACCCCCATCGAGTTCATGTTAGGGCTGGCCCGCCGGAACAGGTTGCGGCGTTTCTTGGGGTCTTTTGCCAGATATTCGGTGCTGTCTACGTAATTGCAATCCTGTTGCAGCGTTTGCAGCGTGGTCTTCACCGCATCCAATGCCGAGAACCGCAAAATCCCCCGCGACCGCATCGAGGTTCCGTCGCGGTCGGACATACCTGCCCATAGCCGGTCAATCGTCGTCACCCACAGCTTGCCGTATTTCTCGGGGTGGACATCCATCATATGCACCAACCCGGTGCTGGGGTTGCATTTCGCGATGATCGCAAAGTGACCGCCGGGCATGTTCTGTTTGCCATGCGCCACGCCGACCTGAAAATTCGCCACCAGAATGTCGTTGTCGCCGCCCACCCGGTTGGATTCGTCAATCGCCGCAAGCAGCAGATCGACCGAGGTCGTGGCCTCGTCCATGAAATAGGCCTGCACTTGTATCTTCTTGCGCAGGCCCTGCGTGTGGATGAATGTGCAGGCGACGTCATAAAGTTCACCCAATGAAATCCCGTCATTCACAACAAAGGATGTGGGCAAAGCGCATTCGCGGAAGATGTCGTTGACCTCGCAACTGAAGCCCAATGCCGACATGCTGAGCGCGGCCGCCGTGACACTGCAACAGTTGATCGGTTGCTGGAAGTTCTGCAAATGCACGCTGACCAGATCGCCGAACAGGGTCGCGTAACAGGCTTCGCGGATTTTGACCGGGATTTCGAACCATTGGTTGCTGGACAGGTAAGCCAGCTTGGTGCCGGGCGTGGCCACAGCCTCGAGGCTGACGGGAATGTCAAAGATTTCAAGATGCTCTTCATAGAAATAGTCGCCGGTATCGGCGGTGGTCAAAGTTGTTCCGTCCTGCCTTAATTGGACGATGCCGGACAGAACGACATACATGCCCTGCGGAGGCAGAACCGTTTTTTCTGCAATGTCGAAGAATTCGAAGTGCGCGTTAATTGCCGCGCTGTCGCTGGATGAAAGAATGGAATGAATCAGTTTCCAATCCCCATCCGTCGGCTCGAATGGTTTTGAATTGTCAATCGGATCTTTTGGCACGCTTATTCCCCCTGAACTCGTCTTGAAACTATCACTGACCAACACCGGCTCTTGGCTGGTAACGGGCCCCAAATCGGTTAGCTGGAAACGAAACCGCCCCTCATAGCGCCCGGCGCTGGATGGGCTGGAGTTTGCAAGGAATTAGTGCGCAAAACCGGCCCAATAGAGCGCACATTATCGTATTTGTTGACGAAAATCACTGATCCAGTTGGGGTGGCGCCCCCTGCCAACGGCACGGGGGTCAATGGTTGATTGCGCTCAGGTCACAACACGCAATAGGGGTCGGTCGCGGCGGGTGGCGCCAAGATTTCGTCACCATGATGAAAACTCCGACACTATGACGGATCATTCCGTGTTTCCGACAAGATAACCCCTGCGAGCCGGACAAGCGGCCCGTCATACTTTCAGAAAACGAAAGAGGAGGCGCGTTTTGAGCTGGAATATCTGTGTTATCGGAGCAGGCAAGATCGGTCAGATGATCGCGACCCTGCTAAAATCTTCGTCCAATTACTCGGTCACGGTTGCGGATCGTGATCTGTCAGCCCTGTCGGTTCTGAACCGCCAAGGCATTGCGACCCGGCAGATCGACGTCAGCAACACGGCGCAATTGGCCAAGGCGCTGACCGGCTTTGATGCCGTCATCTCGGCCGCTCCGTTTTTTCTGACCCCGCAAATCGCCAATGCCGCCAAGGCTGCAGGCGCACATTACTTTGACCTGACCGAGGATGTTGCGGCCACCAATGCCGTGCGCGAATTGGCCAAAGACAGCGCAACAGCATTCATGCCGCAATGTGGTCTGGCACCCGGGTTTGTCGGAATCGCCGGGGCAGCGCTGGCGTCAGAGTTTGATGAGTTGGACAGTTTGCACATGCGGGTTGGTGCTTTACCGCTCTATCCTACCAATGCGCTGAAATACAATCTGACATGGTCCACCGACGGGCTGATCAACGAATACTGCAACCCCTGCGATGCCATCGTGAACGGCGACCGGGTCAAGACTGCGCCGCTGGAAGATTACGAGGTGCTGGGCCATGACGGGGTGGAATATGAGTGTTTCAACACCTCGGGTGGCTTGGGCACATTACCCGAAACGCTGGACGGCAAGGCCCGGGCAGTATCCTATCGCTCGATCCGGTATCCCGGCCATTGCGATATTCTGAAGCTGCTGCTCAAGGATCTGGGGCTTGAGCGTCGCCGCGATCTGCTCAAGGATATTTTCGAGACCGCCCTTCCGCGCACGGATCAAGACGTGGTGCTGGTCTATTGCACCGCAAAAGGCATGATCGACGGAAGCTTGCGCGAGAAGTCCCTGATCAACAAAAGCTATGCCCGCAAGATCAACGGACAGGTCTGGAGCGCCATTCAAGTCACCACCGCCGCAGGTGTGCTGGGTGTGGTCGATCTGATGCGCACGGGCGCGCTGCCTGCCAAGGGCTTTGTCCGGCAGGAACAGGTGGCCCTGTCTGATTTCCTGAACACCGAATTTGGCCAGCTTTACCGCTCTGGCGACGCAACCCCACAGAACAAGGCGGCCTGAGATATGAAAGACATCGTGATGACTGCGCAAACAACCCTTGCCAATCTGGACCTGACAGCGGCTGAGCTGACCGGCGGCACTCTGCCGGTGCATTCCCCCATCGACGGCAGCCTGCTGGCCGAGGTGCATGAAACCCCGGCGAGCGACATGGAGGCGGTGTTTGCCAATGCCAAAACTGCATTCAAAGCCTGGCGTACTGTACCCGCCCCGCGCCGGGGCGAGTTGATCCGCCTGCTGGGCGAGGAACTACGTGCCGCCAAAGAATATCTGGGCGCGCTGGTCAGTTGGGAGGCTGGCAAGATCACCTCGGAAGGTTTGGGCGAAGTGCAAGAGATGATCGACATCTGCGACTTTGCCGTAGGTCTGTCGCGGCAGCTTTATGGCCTGACCATCGCCTCTGAACGCCCCGGCCACCGGATGATGGAGACATGGCACCCGGCGGGGCCGGTCGGCGTGATCTCGGCCTTCAACTTCCCGGTTGCGGTCTGGTCGTGGAACGCGGCGATTGCACTGGTCTGCGGCGATACGGTGATCTGGAAACCGTCCGAAAAGACGCCGCTGACCGCGATGGCCTGCCAGAAGATCTTTGAACGCGCACTAGCCCGTTTCGGCGATGCGCCCGACCACCTGCTGCAAACCCTGATCGGCGGTGCCGCGCTGGGCGAGGCGCTGGTCGCCAGCGAGGATGTGCCGGTGATTTCGGCCACCGGTTCCACCCGCATGGGCCGCGCGGTTGCCCCCGTGGTGGCATCCCGCTTTGGTAAGTGCATTCTGGAACTGGGCGGCAACAACGCGATGATCGTTGGCCCTTCGGCCGATCTGGAAATGGCGGTGCGCGCGATCGTGTTCTCGGCTGTGGGTACGGCTGGTCAGCGCTGCACCACGCTGCGCCGCCTGATCGTACATAACTCGATCCGTGAGGAACTGGTGGGCCGCCTGAAAAGGGCCTATGCCGGTCTGCCTATCGGCAACCCGCTGACCGAGGGCACTTTGATCGGCCCACTGGTCGATGAGGCATCCGGCGCGGCCATGATCGCTGCTTTGGAATCGGCCAAAGCTGAGGGCGGTGCGGTATTCGGAGGCCAGCGCGTGACCGACGGTGTGCCGGATGGCGTCTATATGCAACCCGCCATCGTTGAGATGCCCGGCCAGACGGCGACCGTGAAAACCGAGACTTTTGCGCCGATCCTTTATGTGATGGGCTATGACGATTTCGACGACGCCATCGACATCCAGAACGACGTGCCGCAAGGCCTGTCGTCCTGCGTGTTCACCCTAAACATGCGCGAGGCCGAGCAATTCCTGACCGCAGCCGGATCGGATTGCGGAATCGCCAACGTCAATATCGGGCCGTCGGGGGCCGAGATCGGCGGTGCCTTTGGCGGTGAGAAAGAAACAGGAGGCGGGCGCGAAAGCGGCTCTGACGCGTGGAAGGCCTATATGCGGCGCCAGACCAATACGGTTAACTACTCGGCTGAATTGCCGCTGGCGCAGGGCGTCAAGTTCGACATCTAAACATCCAGACCGGCGATGCCCCAAGCGTCGCCGGTTTTTCAATCGGCGAACAGGTAGTCCAACTGCAAGATTGCCCGGGCCTTGTCTGGTGAGACACCCAAAATCGCTGTAATTGCCGCTTCCTTTTCTGCAGGAGTATCGGTTTCCCGAATACGCTGGTAACTGCCAAGACCGGCCCCCTGTATCAACTCGGATTCGTAGGCAAGCGCGTTGCGTAGGGTTGGCACAAGTTCGGCAACGGTCTCGTCGGGGCTGTTCTCACCAGCCAGACCTATGCGTCGGGCGTGGCCGATCAAGTAAGCATCTGAATACGCGCAATCAATCTCCAACACATGCGCATGGGACTGGTCGGCATTAAAATCCTCAATGATCTCAAGGTTGGCGGGATCGACGCAAATAACCAGCTTGTCCGTTTCGAAATTGTCGAACAGCAAACGCACGACCGCGCGCCGGTGCCGAGACCGTTTGCCCAGCGTGGTTTCTATGCCGCCCAGATCGGGCAGGGCCGTGTCTTCTTCATTAAACAGGTATTCGATACAGGGGATGTCTGTCTCGGACATGATCTGATCGACGAGCCGTTTGGCGACATGCCATTTCTTACAGACGATCAGATAAACTTCGCGGTTTGGTCCAAGGGTATTGCCCGCCTCCCAGAACCGTTGACCATACCGGCGTCCAACGCGGCCGCGCCCGGTCAGGAACCTGTGCAGGTTTCGCCCTTCATCCGTTATCCGGAACGTGACGCCTTCGGTGGCATAGAGTTTGCCCAACCTGTCTTTCAGATCATGAGCTTCAGAGCTGATCTTGCGGGCAAACAGATAATCCTGCCCCAGCAACATATCATAATGGTCGTTGTAAAACGTAACCGGCATTCCATAGTCCGAGAACATCAGGAATGTGGGCGTGCGGTTCTCGATTTCTTCTTTCGAAACAAGATGGCGAACCAGGGTCTGAAAGAAAGTCTCATCCGGAATCCAGGTGGTTGAGAAAAAGCGGATCACATCCGGGCGCTTCTTCAGGAATTCCAGAATCATCTCGATCGTCCGGCGGCGCAGGCACCACCACTGGCTGCCGATCATGACCTGAATGTCGTCGGGAACGTCGCGGGTCAAACCAAACCGCTTTTGCAGCTCGTAAGCGGCATAGAACCACCGGGTTTGTGTTCTTTCGTTGAAGTAATGCCGATAGATCAGCCGGTCTTCTTTCATCCCGGTCTTGATCCACTTGCTTTCAAAGAAGTCGTGGCTCTCGATAAAATCCATGTCGCGCTCGTCCAGAAAACGATGCGCGTATTCCGCCGTCTTGATTGCCATGCAGTCGCCCGACAGCATGTAGAAATGCGTTGCACGAGGAAATGCATCCACCGCCGCTTCGATGGCGTGCAGGGTGGCCTGAACCAAAGACCACTCTCCCCAGCCACATCTGATCCGCTTGGTTGCGAAAGTGACGTTTGCGTTGTGCGCAAGAGCGTCCCGAATTTGGGCATAGGCCGCGGCGCTGGCGCGTGCGTCGAAGTGAATGGCCATGCAATCCCCAGCGGCGGTCAATTGCTCGGCTTGTGCAATGATGGCCTCGGGGTCTTTGTGGCACAGCAATATATAGGCAATCCTGGCCATTTCAGTTCTGTGAATTCCGTTTCTGCCCGTTTCCAACCGTGATACTGAGGATGAGCGATTGAATAAACATAATATTTTTGGTTTTTTGATCTCAAAAGCGGGCAGAAATTTTAGGTTCTGACACGCGGAGGAGGCAAAGCAGATGGGTTTTCCCGGCACATGGATGACCGAGAGCGAAAGCATGGTGTATCGGGTTGTGCCGAAATGCGCCTGCTCAACCATTGGACAGATCATGTATTATTCGGATCATGGTCGGTTCTTTGATGGTGATATTCACGACGCAGATGACGGAATGCACAAATGGGCGTTCGAGAACAGTCAGGATGTGATTTCCCAAAATATCCGAAACCACTCGTCTTATACCTTCACCTGTGTCCGCAATCCTTACACGCGTATCCTCAGCTCCTTTTTTGACAAGATCTGCGGCATTCAGCGAAACGGCAAACGGTACCGGGGCAATCTGGTGCCGACGCTGATCTATAATTACGGGATCGAGGTTGGTGGGGATGACGGAAAGGGCGAGTTCGACCAGATCGCCAGCTTCCGTCGGTTTCTTTTGTTCGCGCGCGACACGATCCGGTGGCGCAGGCCGATGGACCCCGACATTCATTGGTCCGCCATGTCGGGCCATGTCTCAACCTTCATCGTGAATGGCGGACGGTATGACAAGATTTTCTGGACCGAAGCGTTCAACGACGGAATGCAGGATGTCCTGAACCATCTGGATACGCCGCATAATGTGGAGCTGTCCACAATCCCGCGCTTCAACGAATCTGAGGGGCATGGCCCAAAGCGCGCGCATCCGGTTGCAGACTATTTTGACGACCTCTCGATGCACCTGGTCTACGAAATCTACAAGCAGGATTTCGAGCTGTTCCGGTATGATTTTGAGAACCCGGCTAACAAGATGCCAATTGGTGAAATTGATCTGGATGAGGTTCATGCCAAACTTGGCGACTGAGTAAGGGGCAGGTTCTCCCGCCCATCATCAATGTCTCTGACAAGACATCTCCTCTGGTTGGGCCCGGCGCCGCGCACCGCGCGGCGCCGGGCCCAAGACTGAACGGGGTATCGGCGCAGCCGATGGCGTAGTTCGGGCGCGGGAGGGTTTGGGTGGTTGGAAAACCCGGCCCGTCATAATCGCGCGCCGGGTTAACACAGTCACAACTGGCGCACAGCTCCCTTAGCCGCACTTGTCGTCAGTTTGGCATAGGCCTTCAGTGCCGTGGACACCTTGCGTTTGCGTGGGGCGGCAGGTTCCCAGCCTTTTTCGTCCTGTTCTTCCCGGCGCGCGGCCAGTTCTTCGTCGGACACGGCCAGATGGATCGTGCGGTTGGGGATGTCGATCTCGATCTTGTCGCCCTGATGCACCAGACCGATGACGCCACCTTCGGCCGCTTCGGGCGAGACGTGGCCGATCGAAAGGCCCGAGGTGCCACCCGAAAACCGCCCGTCGGTCAGCAGCGCGCAAGCTTTGCCCAGCCCCTTGGATTTCAGATACGAGGTCGGGTACAGCATTTCCTGCATCCCCGGGCCACCGCGCGGGCCTTCGTACCGGATAACGACCACGTCGCCCTCTTTAACTTTGCCGGTCAGGATGTCGTTCACCGCCTGATCCTGGCTTTCGCAGACATAGGCCGAGCCGGTGAAGGTCAGGCTGGCAAGGTCCACACCGGCGGTTTTCACGATACAGCCGTCGCGCGCGATGTTGCCGAACAGCACCGCCAGACCTCCATCCTGACTGAACGCGTGTTCCTTGGACCGGATCACGCCGCCTTCGCGGTCGGTGTCCAGTTCCTTGTACCTATTCGATTGGCTGAACGCCTGCGTGGTGCGGACGCCACCCGGCGCGGCCTTGAACAAATCCTGCGCCTTGGGGTTGTTGGCGACCTTAATGTCCCAATTGGCAATTGCTTCACCCATCGTTGCCGAATGCACGGTGCTACAATCATCGTGCAGCAGACCGGCGCGGCTGAGTTCGCCGAGGATCGAGAAGATGCCGCCCGCGCGGTGAACGTCTTCCATATGCACGTTCTCTGTGTTTGGCGCGACCTTGCACAAGCAGGGTACTTCGCGGCTGAGTCGGTCCATATCGGACATGGTGAAGTGCACCTCGCCCTCATGCGCGATGGCCAGCAGGTGCAGCACGGTGTTGGTGGACCCGCCCATGGCGATGTCCAGCGACATGGCGTTCTCGAACGCATCAAATGTGGCGATTTCGCGGGGCAGGAAGCCCTTTTCATCCAGATCATAGTGGCGCTTGGTGATCTCGACGATGCGGCGACCGGCCTCAAGGAACAGCTCTTTGCGGTCCGAATGCGTGGCCAGCGTCGAGCCATTGCCCGGCAGGGCCAGACCCAGCGCCTCGGCCAGACAGTTCATCGAGTTCGCGGTGAACATGCCCGAGCACGACCCACAGGTCGGGCAGGCGTTTTCCTCGATATGCTGGACCTGTTCGTCGGTGTACTTGTCGTCGGCCGCGGCGACCATCGCGTCCACAAGGTCGATCTTTTTCACATCCAGATCGGCGATGTCGATCTTTCCGGCCTCCATCGGCCCGCCCGAGACAAAGATCGCGGGGATGTTCAGGCGCATGGCAGCCATCAGCATACCCGGCGTGATCTTGTCGCAATTCGAGATGCATACCATCGCATCGGCACAATGCGCGTTGACCATGTATTCGACCGAATCTGCGATCACCTCTCGTGAGGGAAGCGAATACAGCATGCCGTCATGGCCCATGGCGATCCCGTCATCCACGGCGATGGTGTTGAACTCTTTGGCGACACCACCGGCGGCCTCGACCTCGCGGGCAACCATCTGGCCGAGGTCCTTCAGGTGAACGTGGCCCGGCACAAACTGCGTGAACGAGTTGACGATTGCGATGATCGGCTTGCCGAAATCGTCATCCTGCATCCCGGTGGCGCGCCACAGGCCGCGGGCACCGGCCATGTTGCGGCCATGGGTAGAGGTTCTGGATCGGTACATTGGCATGATGCTGTTTCCCTTATGCCCCGGTTGCGATGGCGGGGTGTGTGCGTTATAGCGCACGTATCACATGTGCGCTATAACGCACAAGAGGATTCGAGAGACGAGCGATATGGCACCGGATGATATAACGCTGAAACTGCGGGATGTGCGCGCGGCCTCGGGGCTGAGCCTGTCCAAGGTGGCCGAGATGACAGGCGTCAGCAAGGCCATGCTGGGCCAGATCGAGCGGGGCGAATCCAGCCCGACCATCGCGACCCTGTGGAAGATCGCCAAAGGATTCCAACTGCCACTTAGTGCTTTGATCGGGTCGTCGGCGCTGCGCGACCCTGCCGATTCCAGCCTGTTCCGCACCGTGACCTTTCCCGGCAGCATCGAGGTCAAGATCGTCTTCCCCTATGACCCCGCACTTGGCGCGGAAACCTTCCATGTCGATCTTGCACCGAACCAGAGCCACGAATCCGCCGCCCATGCCGCCGGCGTGACCGAGGAAGTGTTCGTGCTGAAAGGTGCATTGGAAATCTTGCGCGACGCGGAATGGGTGCCGTTGCAAGCCGGACAGGGCCTGCGCTTTGCTGCAGACATTCCGCATGGTTATCGGGCGGGTGATGAGGGTGCCGCATTTCTGAACATGCACCACTATGGTCAGGCCGGATAAGCGGACCCGCGACCTTATCCAGCCTTGAACCCGCAACCCTGCGCGTATAGGGAAAACCCAAGCTCGCTTTGGGGAGGCTTTGATGCAGGACGATCCGAAAACCCTCGTTTCAACCGAATGGCTTGCAGCCCATCTCAAGGACCCGGACCTGCGGGTTCTGGACGGTTCATGGTATTTGCCGCAGCAAGGGCGGGATGCAAAGGCCGAGTATGACGCGGCCCATATTCCCGGCGCGCGGTTCTTTGACATTGACGAGATCTCGGATCGTCGCTCGGATCTGCCTCACATGGCGCCCCCGGTTGAAAAGTTCATGTCGCGCCTGCGGGCGATGGGGGTTGGGGATGGTCATCAGGTGGTGGTCTATGATGGCGCCGGGTTGATGTCCGCCGCGCGGGTCTGGTGGCTGTTCCGTCTGATGGGTCAGGAAAACATCGCTGTTCTGGATGGCGGTTTCCCCAAATGGCAGGCTGAAAGGCGCGAGATCGAAGACCTTCCTCCGGTCATTCGTGACCGTCACATGACGGTGCGCGTGCAAAACCATCTGGTGCGGGACGTCACGCAGGTGTCTGCGGCGGCGAAGTTGGCCGATCACGAGATCATTGATGCACGCTCTGCCGCCCGATTTGCAGGGACAAGCGCCGAGCCGCGTGAAGGCTTGCGTTCGGGTCATATTCCAGGCTCGCGCAATGTGCCGTTTGATACGCTGTTGAACAAGAACGGCACGATGAAGTCGCCCGATGAATGCCGCACCGTGTTCGAGGCCGCTGGCGTGGACCTGTCGAAACCCGCCATTACCTCATGCGGGTCGGGTGTAACTGCCGCGATCCTCAGCATTGCGTTGGAACGCTTGGGCAAAAAAGACCATTCGCTTTATGACGGCTCCTGGGCTGAATGGGGTGCGTTCCCCACCCTGCCCGTCGCAACCGGAGAGACCTGATGTTCGAAAACCTCAAACCGCAGCCCGCCGATAAGATCCTGGCGCTGATGCAGATGTACCGCGAAGACCCGCGCGATCAAAAGATCGACCTGGGTGTTGGCGTCTACAAGAATGCTGAAGGCGTGACCCCGGTCATGCGCGCGGTGAAAGCGGCTGAAAAGCGCATTCTGGAAGAACAGGAGAGCAAGGCCTATACTGGTCTGGCGGGCGATCCGGCTTTTGCGGATGCGATGATCGGCCTGATCCTTGGCACCTCGGTTCCGCGCGGCAACATCGCGGCTGTAGCGACGCCCGGCGGCACCGGGGCGTGTCGGCAAGCGTTCGAGATGATCCGCATGGCCAACCCTTCGGCGCGCGTCTTTGTGTCGAACCCAACATGGCCGAACCACCTGTCGATCCTGAACTATCTGGGGATGGAGACCGTTCAGTACCGCTATTTCGACGGTGAGACCCGAGGCGTTGATTTCGATGGCATGGTCGAAGACCTGAAAACGGCCAAGGCGGGCGACGTGGTTCTGCTTCATGGCTGTTGCCATAACCCGACCGGAGCCAATCTGAACATGGTTCAGTGGCAAGAGGTCGTGAACATCATCAACGAGCTTGGCCTCGTGGCGATGATCGACATCGCCTATCAGGGCTTTGGTGATGGTCTTGAGGAAGATGCGCAGGCTACCCGCCTTGTTGCCTCGTCGGTCAAGCGTTGCCTGATCGCGGCGTCTTGTTCCAAGAACTTCGGTGTATATCGCGAACGCACCGGGCTGTTGATGGCGATCAGCGATGATGCGGCGCAGACGGCGCTGAACCAGTCGACGTTGGCGTTTCTGAATCGTCAGAACTATTCCTTCCCGCCCGATCACGGGGCGCGGGTTGTGACGACGATCCTGAATGACGACGCCTTGCGCGCGGATTGGGCGGCCGAGCTGGAAGAGGTTCGCCTGTCTATGCTGGGTCTGCGCCAACAACTGGCCGACGAGCTGCAAAGACTGAGCGGGTCCGACCGGTTTGGCTTTGTCGCCCAGCATCGCGGCATGTTCTCGCGCCTTGGCGCAGCCCCGGAACTGGTCGAGAAGCTGCGTGCTGATCACGGCATCTATATGGTCGGCGACAGCCGGTTGAACATTGCGGGTCTGAACGCCAACACGGTGCCGATTCTGGCACAGGCGATTGTCGACGTCGGCGTTTGAGTTATCCATCACAACCGTTAAAGCCGCGCAGGATTGCGCGGCTTTTTTGTTTTTGGCCAATTCCAAAAGAAAAGGCCGGGCGCGAACGCCCGGCCTTTGAGTGGTGAACTCAGGTCTTAGCCTTTGGAGAATTCGGGATATGCTTCCATCCCCAGCTCTGCCATGTCGAGGCCGTTGATCTCGTCCTCTTCGCTGACGCGAATGCCGACAACGGCTTTCAGGATGCTCCACAGGATCAGCGCGCCGACAAAGGTGAACACGCCGTAGGCTGCGATACCGAGAAGCTGGGTGCCCAAGGATGCTTCGCCGTAGAAGATCACGGCGATGGTGCCCCAGATGCCTGCGAACAGGTGAACCGGAATTGCACCAACAACGTCGTCGATCTTGAACTTGTCTAGCATCGGAACCGCGAAGACCACGATGATACCACCGACGGCACCGATCCACAGCGCGCCGAACAGGGTCGGGGCCAGAGGTTCGGCTGTGATCGAAACCAGACCGGCCAGCGCACCGTTCAGCACCATGGTCAGGTCAGGCTTTTTGTACAGCAGTTGTGTCAGGATCAGGGCTGTAACAGCGCCCGAAGCGGCGGCCATGTTGGTGTTGGCGAAGATACGCGAGACGTCTGTTACGTCGCCCACAGTGCCCATCGCAAGCTGCGAGCCGCCGTTGAAGCCGAACCAACCCAGCCACAGGATGAACGTACCCAGAGTTGCCAGTGCCAGGTTCGAACCGGGCATCGGGTGGACCTTGCCGTCCTTGTATTTGCCGATCCGCGGACCAAGGATGATCGCGCCTGCCAGCGCTGCCCAGCCACCGACCGAGTGTACGACGGTCGAGCCAGCGAAATCCGAGAAGCCAGCTTCAGACAGCCAGCCGCCGCCCCACTGCCAGGAACCCGAGATCGGGTACATGATACCGGTCAGTACAACGACGAAGATCAGGAAGGGGAACAGCTTGATCCGCTCGGCCACGGCACCCGACACGATGGAGGCGGTTGCAGCCACAAAGACCAACTGGAAGAAGAAGTCCGATCCGATCGAGGCATAGTCCAGAGCAGCCTCGGCAGGGTCGACACCGACCGGGTCAAGCACGGTCGGGCCGCCAATAGCAAAGAAACCATTGAAGTCGCCCGGATACATCGTGTTGAAGCCAACCAGCCAGTACATGATCGCGGCTATGGAAAACAGCGCCACGTTCTTGATCATCTGCATGGCGACGTTCTTGGAGCGCACCAGACCGCCTTCAAGCATGGCAAAACCTGCCGCCATGAAGAAGACCAGGAACCCTGCCATCAGGAACAGCAGCGTGGTGAAGATATACTGGGTATGGAGCGCGGCTTCGCCGTCGGCGGCCTCTTGCGCCAGACCCATCTGCGGCAGCGCGACGATCGCGGCAGCAGGGATGAGAGATTTCATCAGGTTCATTGTCAGTCCTCGAATGATTGTGAGTGGGGGCGCTTACAGCGCCTCTTCGTTGGTTTCCCCGGTCCGCACGCGCAGGGCCTGCTCGACATCGAGGACGAAAATCTTGCCGTCACCGATCTTGCCGGTTTTGGCGGTTTTGGTGATGGTCTCGACGATCTGGTCGGCCATCGCAGCGGGCACCACGATTTCCAGTTTGATCTTGGGTACGAAGTTCACGGCATATTCCGCACCGCGATAGATTTCTGTGTGACCCGATTGCGAGCCGAAGCCCTTGATTTCGGTCACCATCATGCCGCGCACGCCAGCTTCGGTCAGTGCCTCGCGCACCTCCTCCAGCTTGAACGGCTTGATTGTCGCAATGATCAGTTTCACGTTGATCCCCTCTGCTTCCCGGTCTGTCCGGCTTGTTTGCACTCGCAGCAAAAAAGCGCGGCTGACGGTTTTAAGGAACGCTGAGTGCGACCGAAAGCTGGGGAAATTTGCAGCTAGGTGCACAATTTTTGCACAGATTGAGATAAATGCCCAAAAAATGTGCAAAGTGAGGAAGAGATTTACCGGAAATTCGGACCTCAACTTCACAGGTTTTGCAGGGTATGGTGCCTCAAAACGATAACCGGGCAGAGTTCGGAAATGACAGATTCCAAGCGCCGCAAAACTCCTTTGGTGGCGGATAAAAGATACCCGTCCAAGGGCCGTAAACCCAAGGCGACCAAACGCACCGCGAAACCTGCGGGAAAGAAGGCTGTCGCACGTAAAACCACCACACGAAAGCCCACCCGCAAGAAAACACGCAAGAAATCGGCCGGAGGTGGCGGAGGGATATTCCGCCGGATGTTCCGCTGGCTGTGGCGGATGATCTGGGGCGTGACATGGCGCGTGGGGGCCGTTTGCGCACTGTTGCTGGCGCTGGCGATTGGCGTTGTCTACACCTCGTTGCCCGATGTCGATTCGCTTTTGGACGGCCGCGCGCGCGGGTCGGTCACGATGCTGGACCGCGACGGTAAGGTGTTTGCATGGCGCGGTGATCAGTTTGGCGGTGTCATTACGGCTGATACCGTGTCCCCGCACCTTAAACACGCGGTCATCGCGACCGAGGACAAGCGGTTCTATCGCCATTTCGGTGTCAGCCCGCGCGGGGTTGCCAGCGCCGTGCGCATCAACCTGAGCGAAGGCCGGGGGCCGCTGTCGGGCCATGGCGGTTCGACCATCACGCAGCAGACGGCCAAGTTGCTATGTCTGGGCGTTCCATACGATCCGGCTGAATGGGAGTCCGAGGCGGCCTATGAAGCTGATTGCCGTAAGGGGTCGTTGTGGCGCAAGGCCAAGGAAGCCGTTTACGCGATGGCGATGGAGGTCAAATACTCCAAGGACGAAATCCTTACCATCTATCTGAACCGGGCGTTCCTTGGCGCAGGCGCGCGAGGGTTCGAGGCGGCCAGCCAGCGGTATTTCGGGATTTCAGCCGCCGAAGTATCTCCGTCCGAGGCCGCGATGCTGGCGGGTCTTCTGGTCGCGCCGACCCGGTATGCGCCGACGAACAACCTACAACGCTCGCAGGATCGGGCGCGTCTGGTGGTCGGTTTGATGGAGGATCAGGGATATCTTTCCCCTGCGCAGGCCAGCGAAGCCCGCACCCGCCCCGCAGAATTGTCCGAAGCCGCCGCCGCGCGTGCAGGCGGATATTTCGCCGATTGGGTCATGGCCAGCGGGCCCGAGTTCTTCACCCGCAACACGACCGAGGATGTGGTGATCCGGACGACTCTGGATCAGCGCCTGCAAAAATCGGCTGAAGAGGCGCTGCAATATATCTTTCAAGAAAAGGTTCGCGAAGGGTCCAAGGCGCAGGCCGCGATTGTCGTGATGTCCGCAGATGGGGCTGTGCGCGCCATGGTCGGCGGTCGCAAGACGCGTGTATCAGGTGCGTTCAATCGCGCGACACAGGCGTTGCGCCAGACCGGATCATCCTTCAAACCCTTCGTCTACGCGACAGCGTTGGAGCTTGGGTATTCCCCGCTGGATACGGTGGTGGACGAGCCCTATTGCATCAATATTCCCGGTTCGGGTCAGTGGTGCCCCAAGAACTATACCAACAAGTTCTATGGTAGGGTCACGCTTGCGGATGCCTTGAAGAACTCGCTGAACATCCCGGCCGTCAAAGTGGCCGAGGTTGCGGGGCTTGAAAACGTCCGCACTGTCGCCAGCGGTTTTGGGATCGCCAATGATCTGGCCGAAGGTCCCGCCCTTGCCCTGGGCGCGTCGGAAAGCACGCTGATTGAGATGACCGGCGCTTATGCGGGTATCCTGAACGGTGGCTCGTCCGTGGAACCTTATGGTCTGACCGAGTTAAAGCTGCTGGGGGACCAGGCGCCCGTAATGGTGACGACGACCGGCATCGGAGAACGCGTCATCAACGACAAGGCGGCCAAGCAACTGACATGGATGATGGAGCGCGTGGTCTCGGAAGGCACCGGCGCGCGGGCGCAGCTTCCGGGCTGGCAGGTGGCGGGCAAGACCGGCACGACTCAGGCCGCGCGCGATGCTTGGTTTATCGGGTTCACGGCGGATTACGTGGCGGGTGTCTGGATGGGTTATGACGACAACACGCCCCTTTCCGGTGTCACCGGCGGCGGGTTGCCTGCGGAAATCTGGAAGGAAACCATGCTGCGCGTGACCGAAGGGATGACGCCGACGCCCTTGCCGATGCTGGCCCCGGACCCGCCCGTGCGAACCGCGCAGCCCCGGCAGCAACGCCGCAGGCAGGGCAACGGGTTCGAGAACGCCATTAACAACCTGTTGAATAATATCTTTGGCAATTGATCGGGCAAAGAAAAAGGCGGTGCGCTGGGCACCGCCTTTTGCATTTGTATGCTCGCGTGATCAGACGGTTTCGTCCAGCGCCGCCAGAATCGCGTCACCCATTTCGGTAGTCGACACAGGCTGCACACCTTCCTCGGCCAGCAAGTCGGCGGTGCGGACACCATCGGCCAGAACTTTCTCGATCGCGGCTTCCAGACGATCGGCCTCATCCCCTTGGTCAAAGCTATAGCGCAGCGCCATGGCAAAGCTCAGGATACAGGCGATCGGGTTCGCCTTGCCCTGACCCGCGATATCAGGGGCCGAGCCGTGGACCGGTTCGTACATTGCCTTGGGACGGCCATTGGCCATCGGTGCACCCAACGAAGCGGATGGCAGCATCCCCAACGAGCCGGTCAGCATTGCCGCGCAATCGGACAGGATATCGCCGAACAGGTTGTCGGTGACGATCACATCAAACTGCTTGGGTGCGCGCACCAACTGCATTGCGCCATTGTCGGCATACATATGGGTCAGCTCAACCTCGGGGTAATCCTCGGCCACACGGTCCACGACCTCGCGCCACAGGATGCCCGATTCCATGACGTTGGCTTTTTCCATCGAGCACAGCTTTTTGTTCCGGCGCATCGCCAGCTCAAAGGCCGAGCGTGCGGCGCGTTCGATCTCGGATTCGGTGTAGCGCTGGGTGTTGATGCCCACGCGTTCGTTACCTTCTTCGAAGATGCCGCGCGGTTCGCCGAAATAGACGCCCGATGTCAGTTCGCGCACGATCATGATGTCCAGACCGGCGACGATGTCTTTCTTCAGCGATGAGAAATCAGCCAGCGCGTCAAAGCACTGCGCCGGGCGAAGGTTTGAAAACAGGTCCATTTCCTTGCGCAGGCGCAGCAATCCGCGTTCAGGTTTTACACTGAAATCAAGATCGTCGTATTTCGGGCCACCAACCGCGCCCAGCAATACCGCATCGACCTCTTGCGCCTTGGCCATGGTCTCATCCGATAGGGGCTTGCCATGGGCGTCATAGGCGGCACCGCCGACCAGATCCTCGCTCACGTCGAACGCCAGACCGCGGTTCGCGCCGAACCAGTCGATGATGCGGCGGACTTCGGCCATGACTTCGGAGCCAATACCGTCTCCGGGCAGGATGAGGAGCGAGGGGTTGGACATGAAGGATCTCCTTGCGTTTCGTCGCAATGGCCCTAGCGCCTGCGCAGCATGGGGTCAATGCGAGGAAGCTGTAAGCTGCAGGTAAAACCCGTATCTGTGCCCGGAACGACGAATTCCTGAAGAAATGCTTGCCACGCGCGGCCCTGCCGACGCTCAGGTGTTCGGTAGAAACGCCGCGTTGAACGCCTTGCGCACCCACTCAACAGTGACCTGCACGCGCTTGTACCCAACAGTATCCGGGTTGAGATAGAGGTACAGGGTGCGGCTGAAATCCGGACGACCTGTGCCAACACGCACCAGATCATCGCGCCCTTCGGCAAGGCACATTGGCAGCAACCCCTTACCCGCCCCCGCAGCAACGGCCGAGACCAGCACGCTGGCGTCCGTTGCGGTTAATCTCACTTTTTCGGCGTGTTTGCTCAGGCGTCTGACCGCGCGGTTGATGATTGGGCGGCTGGCCTCTTCGTCAAAAAAGGCAACCCAGCTTGCGGGTTCTTCTTGCAGGTGGGCGGCGTGGTAAACGGCGTAAGGGACCTGACCCAGTGTGACCGTGTATTCCGCAGATTCGGGCGGAACTTCGAACCACATCTGAATTGACGCCTCGCCCGAGATGCGCGTTGTTGCGGCACGGGTCATGAACCTCAGGTCCAATCCGGGATTTTCGGCAAGAAAACGATCCATCCCTGACAAGGCCAGGCGCTGCATTGTCCACGAATTCCCGACTATACGCATCATCCCTACAGCGCTGGCATGTGATTGAGAGATTTCGTCGGTCATTCGGTGATAGCTTGCTTCGATTTGTAGCGCGCGTTCGATTGCAATGGCCCCGGCTTCGGTCGCCACAAACCCTGACTTAGAGCGAACAAACAGGATCACCCCAAGCTCTTGTTCCAACGCGGTCAACCGGCGGCCCATTGTGGTCGCGTCCACATCAAGGAAATGTGCGGCGCCTGTCAAAGAGCCCGACCGACTAATGGCCAACAGCACTTTCAGATTGTCCCAGTTCATTTTCAGACGTCCTGCAAATTTGCATGATGTTGATGCAGATTAGCGGCTTTTTGTCCGCAGATTTCAATTCTAAAGTTCCGGCGTTCCGAAAGAGAGACAGCACTTTCCATATTTCACAGTGGGTTACGAGTACGCTTTTTTGGATGGTTTGGGCCGGTGCGGGTGTGCGTCGGCCCGTGAAAAAGGACAAGTGAATGCAAAGATACTCAAAACTATGGGCTGCGACTGCATGTCTGGCGTTAGTCGCCGACTGTGGTCAAACAGAAGTCCCAGAGCCGATCCAACCCGAGCCTATTTTCAATAAATACGGAGACGTTGTCGGTTGTACCGGCGGGGCCAGCCCCAGTGGTGCGAACCCGGACCAGCCCTGCCTGCCACCGCCGCCACCGCCCCCCGGAGGGTGCGATGACTCGGCGGTTGCTGGAACGGCGTCGGTTCCCTGCTCGCCAACCGGTGAAGAGCGTGAGCCTGAAGATAGCTCAACCTCAGGCGGGGGGCGTGACCCGGGCGATAGCTCAACCTCGGGCGGGGGGCGTGACCCGAGCGATAGCTCAACTTCCGACGGCGGCCGTGATCCAGGTGGAAGTTCAACACCTGGCGGCGGTAGCGATCCGACCGGAAGTTCGTCCACCAGCGGAGGCCGTGATCCTGCGGGCGGAGGGTCATCCTCGGCACCGCGGACCTGATACTGCATATTTTGGGTAACGAGTTCTTCAGGGTTTGAAGACGATCCTCGACAAAGGACAGGGCAGCCAACCGGTTGCCCTGTTTTGTCAGTTTCACTCCAATTCCAGATCGACCCAAACCAGCCGATGGCGGCTTGCTGTTTGCGCCGCCGTTCGCCCTTCGGTCCCTGTATCAGGCCAATAAACACCGCTGTCCCGAACCGTCCAATGGGCCGAGGGCAACACGCAATCCACCCGCATATCACCCGTTGCTTTCCAAGTGACCGTCGCCAAGTCGCCTGTCGCGTCACGCGGCTGGGGGTCTTGTAGCAGGGGATGGGACAAAAGCGCCTTAATCGCCTGTTTACGCCCCTCTCTGCGGGTCGGGTCCTGATTGGCATCCCCGGCGATCACGTAAGGGCCTTTAGGGGCGCTGCCTAGCCGACCTTCCAGAACGTGCGACCACACCTGTATCTCATCGTGATTGCGGAGCCCGTTCCGATCTTCCGGTCCGTCAAAAACGGGGGGTGCCGCATGAAAGGTCATCAGGTCGACCGGCCCAAAAGGTGTATCAACCGGAACCACCCACTGTGCGACCGAAGGCAACCGCTGTACCATTTGCGCGTCTTCTGACGGATAAAGTTGCCCGTCCAATACAGGCAATTGCGCATCCGGCAGGTCCCGCCAGAGCAAAGGCGAAAAATCCTGAACCTCGTATTGGTTGATGGGATAACGCGACAGGACTGCCATGCCGCCGTGCCCGGTGTATTTGCCCCAACCCTGCGCGTCGCCCGGACCATGGGTGCGACCGTCGCCGTCCATATCCAGGCCTGTCTCCAAACCCGAATTTGGCCGCGCGGCAAACTGATGGGGGTAGTCCAAACCGGCCTCTCGCAACTGTTCAGTCAATGCGGCAAGCGTTTCGCCGCCAAAGTCCCAGTCGACACCCTGCAACGCGACAATATCGGGGTTGACCGCTGTCAACACCTGCACCACAGCCTGAACCTGTGCGTCGCCGCGCCGAATATCCCTGAGCAACAGGCCCGGCCCATCGCGGCTGAGTTCGGTGTTAAAAGTTGCCACGCGCACAGTCTCAGCCTGCGCCATAAGGGGCAGTACTAGCAGGAATAGTATTCGGATCATGCGGTCTGAGTGGACTCGGCCGTGGAATAGGCGCGACGTTTTTCAACGATCAGGTTCGCGATACGAAGGGTCGCCATGCCGCGCATGATCATGCTGGCGGGCAGGAAAGCCCATGCGCTCATGGTCCAAATCAGGGTCTGCGGATTGCTGAGTGAAATGGGATCCGCATAATTCGTCAGCATCTTTATCATCGCGGGGATCAGGAACGGCAGCAGCACCCCGATCGAGATGTTGAGCCGCCCATCGCGCTGAAGGCGCGTGACCACATCGCCGCCTTTGGTCGGATCGAACAAGGGCAGGTTGGTCCAGACATTGAACGCACCGTTGCCCGTAGGCCAGCCACGCAATTTCACGGCGTAGGCAAAGCTGCCAATCGTAACCAATGCCGTGAGATAAGCGACACTGGCAGATATGCGAACCAGTTCGATCAGGGGCGAGCTGGCATCTACAGGCAGCATCAGCACGATCAGGCGAACTGGCGAATACGGAAAGTCGACGATATTGGCCACGCTCAGACCGACCGAATAAAAGACAGTTGTCAGATGGCTCGGTGCATAGGCGTTCTTACAGATCAGTGTCAAAAACATGATCATTGTGACCAGACCAACAAATCGCAGCCGGTTCACCGGGGGCGCGTCCCGGAACTCAATAAAGCTGGGGAAGGCCGAGTTGTATTCCGCAAAGGTCAGGAAAAACGCAAGAATGGCGAGAAACACGACGATCTCGGTCCCATTCGTTGACGATGCGGGCAGATACAACGCGGGGGTCAGCACGATCAACGCAACCAATATTCCCCGTATTGCCGCCCCTGTTGTGCGCGCAATCACTATCCGAACCCTTTCAAACTGGACCGGTCGGTTCTGTGCCGACTTCATTCCAACTTGTGCCCGCCGTTTGTTTTTTGACGGATGCCTCTTTAGCGCCAACACTGGCTGCCTCAGGCACTCCACTCAAGCCAAGGTGCAGAAAACACGTGATTTTGGGCAAAATGATGGCGAAACTGGTGCGGGTTTGCATCATTGCTGACGCAAATCCGACGTGTAATTTAGCATTGCCCCTACATGTTGTGGTTGCCGCGAATTCAACCCCTAGAATGCGAAAGAGGCCGCCGAGGCGACCCCTTTAGGTTGAGTGTTCACAGAATCATCCACAGAATCATACCCAGGGGCGGGCCTGACTCGCGTGATCCTCGAATTTGTCGATGTGATGTTCTTTCTCCATCGACAGGCCGATATCGTCCAGACCGTTCAGCAGGCAGTGCTTGCGGTGCGGGTCGATGTCGAACGCGATTTCGACGCCATCCGATGTTGTGATCTTCTGATCTTCAAGATGCACGGTCATGCGGGCGTTTTCGCCTTTATGCGCGTCATCCATCAGGATCGCATGATGCTCTTCCTCGACCACGATGGGCAGGATGCCGTTCTTGAAGCAGTTGTTAAAGAAGATGTCGGCAAAGCTGGTCGAAATTACAACCTTGATGCCGAAATCCTTGATCGCCCAAGGTGCGTGTTCGCGCGACGAGCCGCAGCCGAAATTGTCACCGGCCACCAGAATCTCGGTATTGCGATAAGCGGGTTTGTTCAGAACGAAGTCTTCGTTCTCGCCGCCGTGCTCGTGATAGCGCATCTCGTCAAAGAGCACGACGCCAAGGCCGGACCGTTTGATGGTTTTCAGGTGCACTTTGGGGATGATCATATCGGTGTCGATATTGATCAGTGGCATTGGGGCGGCCACCCCGTGGACTTTGTCAAACTTTTCCATGTTCACACTCCTGCGGGAGAGGGCCGACCCCTTGCCCCGCGTTTAAGCTTGTTTCGCTTCCGTTGTTGCGTCGTTGGGTGCGTTCTTGACGAAGAACGCCATGAAGACCAAACCGAACCCGTTGAACAGCATCTCGATCCCCAGGAAGATACCCAGAATGCTCATCAGCACTGCTGGTTCACTTCCTACATAGGTCCAGATGATACCCGCGAGCACGATCGACAAGATGCCCGAGATCATTGTCGGCCAGAAATACTGTGTTCCGCGCATTTGGAACGACAGGATAACCCGCGCGATGCCGCCTGCCATGAACAGGATCAACATGACCACCGCCAGGGTGAGCGTTCCTGCAAGCGGCTGGGACATGAAATTCCAGCCGAGGAACAGCATCACGGCACCCATGATGAATGACAGAATCTTGTTGCCGGTCCCTTCGACAGAAAATCCGCCGACAACCTGCAACGCGCCCGATATCAGCAGCAACACGCCAGTTACCACTGTCACAGCTATCGAAGCCACCACCGGCGCGCCCAGCACAAAGATGCCAAACGCAATCGAAAGTAGCCCCAACAAGAGCCATTTGACCCAATCACTCATTTCAGTCTCTCCCTCAAATATTCAGATATGAGGGTAGCTTACATCATTTCGCGGACGTCTGTCAGCCGTCCTGTGATTGCCGCCGCGGCAGCCATCGCCGGGCTAAGAAGATGGGTGCGTCCACCCCGCCCCTGACGGCCCTCAAAGTTGCGGTTCGAGGTTGCGGCGCAGCGCTCGCCCGGTTGCAACTGGTCGGGGTTCATCGCCAGACACATGGAACATCCCGCCAGACGCCATTCGAAACCGGCCTCTTTGAAGATATCCGCCAGACCTTCTTCTTCGGCCTGCAGTCGTACAAGGCCCGAGCCGGGCACGACCATGGCGCGCATCCCGTCCTTGATCTTTTTGCCCTTCAGTATTTCAGCAGCGGCGCGCAGGTCTTCGATCCGACCATTGGTGCACGACCCGATAAAGACGGTGTCGATTTCCACGTCGCTGAGTTTCTGACCGGCTTCCAGACCCATATATTCGATCGAACGGCGCGCCGCGTCGACCTTGCCGCCTTCGAAATCTTCGGGGTTCGGCACGGTTGCGGTGATTGGCAGCACGTCTTCGGGGCTGGTACCCCATGTGACGACAGGCGCGATGTCTTCACCGCGAAGGGTCACGACCTTGTCGAAATGTGCGCCTTCATCGGTATAAAGCGTTTTCCACCACTCCATCGCGGCTTCCCACTGGGCACCTTTCGGGGCATGCGGGCGACCTTTGACATATTCGAACGTGGTCTCATCGGGGGCGATCAGGCCCGCGCGGGCACCGCCTTCGATGGCCATGTTGCAGACGGTCATGCGGCCTTCCATCGACAGATCACGGATCGCTTCGCCGCAATATTCGATGACGTAGCCGGTGCCGCCGGCGGTGCCGGTTTCACCGATCACGGCCAGAGTGATATCTTTGGCGGTTACGCCCGGCTGCAATTTGCCGGTGATTTCCACCTTCATATTCTTGGATTTCTTCTGGATCAGGGTCTGAGTGGCCAGAACGTGCTCAACCTCGGACGTGCCGATACCGTGGGCCAGCGCGCCAAACGCGCCATGGGTGGCGGTGTGGCTGTCGCCGCAGACGACGGTCATGCCGGGCAGGGTCCAGCCCTGCTCGGGGCCAACGATGTGGACGATGCCCTGACGGACGTCATGCACCGGGTAATAGTGAATGCCGAAATCCTTGGCGTTCTTGTCCAGTGCTTCAACCTGAATGCGCGATTCCGGGTTTTCGATCCCGTTCACCCGGTCTGGTGTGGTGGGCACGTTGTGATCCGGCACGGCGATGGTTTTTTCCGGCGCACGCACCTTGCGGCCCGCCATGCGCAGGCCTTCGAAGGCCTGCGGGCTGGTCACTTCGTGAACCAGATGGCGGTCGATATACAGCAGGCAGGTGCCATCATCGGCTTCGTGGGCGACATGGGCATCCCAGATCTTGTCATAGAGCGTTTTGGGGGACATCGGTCCTCTCCCGTATGTAATGAGAAATAGCTGGCGAGGTGGCTTAGGCTGCGCGTAGGCGCGCCAGAACCGTGCGGGCAGCCCCATAGAACCGTTCGCGCAGACGCGCGCGATCTTCCAGATTCTGAAGTTGCGCCACATTGAGTCTCATGCGCACCAGATATATCGCGCGATCCCGGCAATCAAGGTTCAAAACCGCCGCGGACTTGCATCGTAGGGCTTTGGTCTTCAATCTGGTCGTTAGGAGGCGCTGCATGAACCAAGACCTGATCCCAAGTTCGGTGTCAAAGCTTTATGACGATATGGTCGCGGCCTTCTCCTCTCAGTTTGAAAATTTCGCCGAACTGATCGTCACACCGGGCTGGCGGCAGTACCAGATTATTATCATCCTTTGTCTGTGGGGAGCGGCATTTGTTCTAAAGCTGCTGACCCAGGGCCGTTGGGATACCTGGGCGCGCTCGCGCACCGGGTGGCCTAAGTGGCGTTTGCGGGTTCTTGTACAACTGATGCAGCGCCTGACACTGGTGTATTTCGTGGTGCTGTCATGGGCGCTGTATCTGGTCATGCAGCAGATCACATGGCCTTCGCGCAGCTACATAATCGGCGTGATCGCAACCTTGGCCGCTGCGTGGCTGGCGATTGCACTGGTGGCACGGTTGGTGCGGAACCGAACGCTGCGACGCATCTTCAAATGGGCAATGTGGGTCTATGCAACGCTTGTTGCCCTGAACCTGACCGACGACGTGGCCGGGTTTATGGATGGAGTGGCGATTTCCATAGGTGACCTGCACATCTCGGCCCTTGGGATTCTCAAGGCTGTTCTGCTGATCGGCATTCTGTTGACGCTGGCGCGCGTGGGAACCCGTGCAGCCGAGCGCGGCTTGATGAGCAATGACGATATCACCCCGTCGATGCAGGTGCTGCTGGCCAAAGGCATTCAGGTTTTGATCTATGGCGGGGTTTTTCTGGTCGCGATCCGCACGCTGGGCTTTGACCTAACCGGTATCGCGCTGTTGTCCGGTGCGATTGGTGTGGGGATCGGGTTTGGGCTGCAAAAGGTGGTGTCGAACCTGATTTCAGGGATCATCATCCTGATGGATCGGTCGATCAAGCCGGGCGATGTAATCTCGCTGGGGGACACGTTCGGTTGGATCAACGCGCTGGGCGCACGCTATGTCTCGGTCGTAACGCGCGACGGGCGGGAGTACCTGATCCCGAACGAGGACCTGATCACCAATCAGGTGGTGAACTGGTCGCATTCCGACAAATTCGTGCGGCTGGATCTAGAGTTTGGCACCAGCTATTCCGACGACCCGCACAAGGTCCGCTCGACAGCCGTCAATTCCGTTAAAACCGTGTCGCGAGTATTGAGCGGCGGGTCTCATGAGCCGGTCTGCCATATCACTGGGTTCGGCGACAGCAGCGTAGACTATGTCCTGCGCTTTTGGATTAGTGACCCGACCAAGGGGCTGACCAATATCCGCGGCAATGTCTATCTGGCGCTGTGGGATGCATTCCACGCCGAGGGCATATCGATACCCTTCCCGCAGCGCGAGGTGCGGCTGCTGCCCGACGCAGGCTCGCAACAGATCGCAGAGGATTGAGCCTGCGTTGCGTGGCGCTTCATTGAAATGTTGCAATCCCCTTGTTACCTTATTAGTACCCCGGCGCCGGGATTGCATGGCGCGCAGCAAAGGAGGACTATGTCCTGTCTCTACATACCCAGGCGGGTTTGCCCGCCGATGACGGGGCCAGCGTGATGGCCCACTCTCAGTCAATCAGCGACAAGCTGCTTGAGCGTATCCTTTCCTCACTTTCCGATGACAAGGCCGAAGACGTCGTGCAGATCAACCTGCAAGGTAAGTCTTCTGTTGCGGATCACATGGTGATTGCCTCGGGTCGGTCGACCCGTCAGGTGGCGGCCATGGCGGAAAAGCTGACGGATCGCATCAAGCAAGAATTCGGTTTCACCTCGAAGGTCGAAGGTAAGGATGCCGGCGACTGGGTGTTGATTGATACGGGCGATGTGATCGTCCATATCTTCCGCCCCGAAGTGCGTGAATTCTATCAGCTGGAAAAGATGTGGCTGCCTGCGGGCGGCAGCGCCTCAGCCAACTGAGGCGCCATCCCGGCCTGTATTGAAGGGCCGGAGGCGAGAGAGATATGCGGATCAGCATAGTTGCGGTCGGGCGATTGCGCGCCGGACCCGAGAAAACCCTGCTTGACGATTACCTGACACGCTTTGATCGGACCGGGCGCGCCTTGGGCCTTGGCCCCGCGCGGGTGATCGAGGTTGAAGAAAAGAAAAACGCGGGCATGGGGGCCGAGGCGATTTTGCTGCGCAAGGCGCTGCCCAAAGGGGCTGTGATCTGTACGCTAGACGAACGCGGGCGGGTGATGTCCTCACCTGATTTTGCGAAAAAACTAGGCAGTTGGCGTGACGCCGGGCGGCAGGATCTGGCGCTGATCATCGGCGGAGCGGACGGAATAGACCCTAATTTGCGTTCGCAGGCGGATTTTTCCCTCTCATTCGGGTCGATGGTCTGGCCCCATATGCTGGTCCGTGTGATGCTGGCCGAGCAACTCTATCGGGCCGCAACCATTCTGTCTGGCGGTCCCTATCACCGGGTCTGACCATGGCGCAGCTATTGATCGTTTACCACTCGCGCACCGGCGGAGCCCGGCAGATGGCCGAAGCTGCGGCCCGGGCCGCGCAGGGTGAAGCAGATGTTATCCTGAAAACCGCTGATCAGGCTGGACCCGATGATCTGCTGCAAGCCGAGGGCTATGTCTTCTGCGCGCCCGAGAATCTTGCTGCGATTTCGGGTCTGATGAAGGAATTTTTTGATCGCAGCTATTACCCGGTGCTGGGCCGGATCGAGGGCCGCCCCTATGCCCAGATGATCTGCGCCGGGTCCGATGGCGAAAACGCGGCCCGCCAGATCGCCCGCATCGCAACTGGCTGGCGGCTGAAAGAGGTGCAGCCGCCTTTGATCATCTTCACCCATGCACAAACGCCCGAGGCGATATTGGCCGCGAAAACCATCCCTTCCGACCAGCTTGAAACCTGTCGAGAGCTTGGACTGGCCATGGCCGCCGGGTTGCAAATGGGCGTCTTCTGACCTCAGTCCAGATCGACCACATAGGTATCTTTGGCCCAGCCATCCGTATTTGTGCGGGCCTGTACCTGAACTTGCGTAGCCTCTTCGGGAATCGTCACACCGCTAAGGGATCGGGTAAATGGCTGTTCATTCTCATGCGGGTGGTGCAGCACGCGCATTCCCAGCTCTTGCCCCTGCATATCCAGCACCCGCCAGCCATCGGCATAATCGTCCCAACCCGTTTCGGGGTGAAGGACAGTCACGTCGAATCGCCATGTCCCACCGCTCTGTTGCGCGGTGACGTTTTCAATCACGGGATCGTCGGCAAAGGCGGGAGTGGCCAGAAGGGCGGTCAGAACAAGATATCTCATGATGTGAACCTAATCGGTTTGGTGCGACCCGGCGATCACGATCCAGTGTTGAGCAGAACCGTGCGCGAATGCGATGCGAACTCACGCCGATACAGCATGGCAAGTGTCGTCACCGTACCTGCAATCAGCGCCAGAGGTCCCAGTATCCACGCCACAGCCGCCAGCGCGAAATAGGTCGCCCGCAGGCCCCGATTGAAGCTGCGCGCGGCGGTGACGCAAATCTCGGCCGCTTGGGCGGCACGGGGATAAGCGGCAGGGTCTTCGGGTTCATTGGGGACAGCGGCCATCAGCACGGCGCAATAGCCAAACAATCGGTGTGCCCAGACGTATTTCAGAAAGGCGTTGGCCAAAAACAGCAGGATGATCAGAATCTTGACCTCCCACACCATCGCGGGGGCCGTTCCCAGCGCCAGATCCTGCGCCAGCCCGGCCAGCCGTTCCGTATTGCCCAACAGGGCCAATCCACCCCCGATGGCGATCATCGTGGTCGAGGCAAAGAACGTGCTGCCCTGCCGCATTGTGCCGACCACCTGCGCGTCGAACATGCGCGGCTGACGGGTGACCATTTCCTTCATCCAGTCGCGGCGATAGTCATCCATGATCATCCCGACCGAGGGTTTGCCGGGCGACGGATTCTCGATACGCCAGCCGATCCACAGCCATGCGCCGATCAGCAGGGCGATGCCGACAAAGTCCAGCGGCGCGAAGGGCAATGTTTGATCAATCCAGGACATGGGCGCGACACTAAGTCGTGACGTCGCAACTTGCCAGATCGGAAAATTGGTAATATTATTTTACCAAACGGAGGGCCCGCCATGGAAATGCCAAAGCCAAACCCAGACATTCTGCGCCGCAAGGATGTGGTCCTGCGACGCCTGTTACAGGTTCTGCCCGAAGACGCCGTGATCCACGATCCGACTGAGACGCGCGCTTATGAGTGCGATGCGCTGACGGCCTATCGTTGCCCTCCGATGCTGGCTGTTCTGCCATCCACGACAGCCGAGGTCTCGGACGTGCTGCGCATCTGCAACGAAGAAGGCGTTCCGGTTGTTCCGCGCGGCTCGGGGACATCTCTGGCCGGTGGCGCATTGCCCACGGCGGACAGTGTCATTCTGGGTGTCGCACGCATGAATGAGGTGTTGGAGGTCGACTATGACAACCGATTTATCCGGGTCCAGACGGGGCGTACAAACCTGAGCGTGACCGGGGCCGTGGAAGAAGATGACTTCTTTTATGCGCCCGACCCTTCGTCGCAACTGGCCTGCGCGATTGCGGGGAATATCGCGATGAATTCAGGTGGGGCGCATTGTCTGAAATACGGCGTGACCACGAACAATCTGCTGGGCGTCACGATGGTCATGATGGATGGCAGCGTGGTCGAGATTGGCGGCGCGTATCTTGATGCGGGCGGGTTGGACCTGCTGGGTGTGGTCTGCGGGTCCGAGGGGCAATTGGGCGTCGTGACCGAGGCTACCCTGCGCATCCTGCGCAAGCCCGAGGGCGCGCGGCCTGTGCTGATGGGGTTCGATGATAACGAAGTCGCCGGGCAATGTGTGTCTGACATCATCAAATCGGGAATCCTGCCCGTGGCGATCGAGTTCATGGATACGCTCTGTATCAAGGCGTGCGAGAACTTTGCCCATGCCGGTTATCCCGATTGCCACGCCCTGCTGATCGTCGAGGTTGAAGGGTCCGAGGCCGAAATCGACTATCAACTGTCGAAGATCGTCGAGATCGCGAAGCGCCACAACCCCGTTGAGCTGCGCGAAAGCCAATCGGCCGAGGAAAGCGCCAAAATCTGGCTTGGGCGCAAATCGGCCTTTGGTGCGATGGGGCAGATGAACGATTACATGTGTCTTGACGGGACGATCCCTGTGTCTGCTCTTCCACAGGTGTTGCGCCGGATCGGAGAGCTGAGCACGGATTACGGATTGCCGGTAGGCAACGTGTTCCACGCGGGTGACGGGAATATGCATCCACTGATCCTGTTCGACGCCAACAAGCCCGGCGACCTTGAGAAATGCGAGGCGTTCGGGGCGGATATCCTCAAGCTGTGTGTGGATGTGGGGGGATGTCTGACCGGCGAACATGGCGTGGGGATCGAAAAGCGGGATTTGATGTCGCATCAATACGCGCCTGCGGACCTTGAGGCGCAGATGGCGGTAAAGGATGTGTTCGATCCAAACTGGCTTTTGAACCCGGCCAAAGTGTTCCCGCTGGATGTGTCCGAAGTTCGCAGGATTGCTGCTGAGTAGGGGCGCTGCCCCCATCGCGGCAGGCCGCGATTCCCCCGAAGTATATTAAAACAGAAGAAGTGTCATGAGACCTGAAACAGAGGCCGAACTGGCCGAGATAGTGGCCGGACTGCAAGGGCCCGTGCGAATTGCCGGTGGTGGAACCCGAGGGATACGCGGGCCGGATGACCTTGTTGAAACTAGCGGTTTGAGCGGGACTACCTTGTATGAGCCAGGCGCGCTGACGATCGTGGCGCAAGCCGGAACCCCCGTGACTGAGATCGAGGCCGCGCTGGACGCCGAAGGTCAACAATTGGCGTTCGAACCGATGGATCATCGCAGCCTGTTGGGTACCAATGGCACACCGACGATTGGTGGCGTCGTGGCCGCCAATATCTCGGGGCCCCGCCGGATTCAGGCGGGGGCGTGCCGCGACTTCCTGCTGGGCGTCCGTTACGTCGACGGTCGGGGTCAGATCGTAAAGAATGGCGGGCGGGTGATGAAAAACGTGACCGGGTATGACCTGGTCAAGTTGATGAGCGGTGCCTGGGGAACGCTGGGCGTGTTGACCGAGGTTTCGCTGAAAGTGCTGCCCAAGCCCGAGGCGATCGCAACGCTGCAAATCCCGGTCGCGGATGCAGGAACGGCAATTCAGGTGCTCTCTGCTGCATTGAAATCCCCGTTCGAGGTAAGCGGTGCGGCCTATGACCCGCAATCAGGCCGCGCGTTGCTGCGGCTGGAAGGGTTTGCGGATTCGGTGGCTTACAGGGTGGAGCAGTTGAAATCCACACTGGCCGGTTTTGGCGCGCCAGAAGAGGTCGAGGGCTTGCCTGACTTGTGGCGCGACATTCGGGATGCCGCTGCGTTCCATGACAAGGAGGGCGATGTATGGCGTATCTCGGTCAAACCGACGGACGCGCCAGAGGTGTCCGCGCGTCTGGACGCAAGCCAGACTCTGTTTGATTGGGGCGGCGGATTGATCTGGGCGCTTGTTCCCAAGGGCGTTGATCTGCGCGCACGTCTAGGCGCTTTTGATGGTCATGCGACGATTGTCCGAGCGGATACAGAAACCATCACAGCATTGGGTCGTTTCCAACCCGAAACAGCTGGTGTGGCGGCTCTAACACAAGGACTTCGGCAGAAATTTGATCCGCGTGGTTTGTTCAACCCGGGACTGATGGGGTAGAAAATGCAGACGACGTTTTCCGAAGAGCAACTGCGGGACCCGGGCATCAAACGCTCGAATGAAATCCTGCGCAATTGCGTGCACTGCGGGTTTTGCACTGCGACCTGTCCCACTTATCAGGTTCTTGGGGATGAGTTGGACAGCCCGCGGGGACGCATCTACCTGATCAAGGACATGCTGGAGAACGAGCGTGTTCCGGATGAAAAAACCGTCAAGCACATTGACCGCTGCTTGTCCTGTCTGGCGTGCATGACGACCTGTCCGTCGGGCGTGCACTACATGCATCTGGTGGATCATGCCCGCGAGTATATCGAACAGAATTACAAACGGCCCTTGTCAGATCGTGCATTGCGCTGGGTTCTGGCGCAAATCCTGCCCTATCCGATGCGGTTCCGCTGGGCGTTGATCGGTGCAAAACTCGGCAGGCCGTTCAAATTCCTGATGCCCGACGCGCGGCTGCGCGCAATGCTGGACATGGCACCGAAACATATCCCACCGGTGAGTCGTAACGATGATCCCCAAAGCTTTGCGCCGAAAGGTGCACGCAGAAAGCGCATCGCATTGATGACGGGTTGCGCGCAAAAGGCTCTGAATACGGATATCAACGATGCCACCATTCGTTTGTTGACCCGTATGGGCTGCGAAGTTGTCGTGGCTGATGGGGCCGGGTGCTGTGGTGCCCTGACCCATCACATGGGCAAATCAGACGACAGCCATAAGGCCGCTGCCGCGAATATCCGCGCTTGGACAGCCGAAATGGACAAAGACGGGCTGGATGCGATTGTCATCAACACGTCTGGCTGCGGTACGACCGTCAAGGATTACGGGCATATGTTCCGAAACGATGCGTTGGCCGAAGACGCGGCGCGGGTGTCCTCTATCGCAATGGATATCAGCGAGCTGTTGGTTCAGCTTGACCTGCCGGACGGCACCGGCAAGGACATGACCGTCGCCTATCATGCAGCATGTTCCCTGCAACACGGCCAAAAGATCAAGACGCACCCCAAAGACTTGTTGAAACGCGCGGGTTTCACCGTGGTCGAGCCGGCGGACAGCCATTTGTGCTGTGGCAGCGCAGGCACCTATAACTTGATGCAACCTGAGATTTCTGGAAAACTTAAACAGCGCAAGGTCAGGACTCTTGAGGCGAAGAACCCTGATGTTATCGCCGCTGGCAACATTGGTTGCATGATGCAGATCGGTTCGGGCACCGACGTTCCGATCCTGCACACGGTGGAATTGCTGGACTGGGCAACCGGAGGTCCCGTGCCCCGGGCCATGCAACAGGATCGGAAGTCAGACCATGAGGTCCCGATCCTTAGATAGGTGTTGATGCGGCAACGCATCGGTTTCGGTCAGGAACCGCCTGTCATGTCAGCGCCCTATTTTCGCCTCACCCGGTGCGTAGGAAGATGCGTAGATAGCAACGCCGGAGAACCGCTTGCGAAACTGGATCAAGGCTCTAGTGCTGGCATGTTTGCCTATGACCGCCAACGCACAGGATTCCAGACTGAAAAGTCTGGACACCACCGATGCGGGGCGCGCTTGGATGGCTGTGGGTCGCCTCGATATTGGTGGCGCTGGGTTTTGCACGGGCACGCTGATATCCCCGACCTTGGTTTTAACTGCGGCCCACTGCCTATTCGACAAGGTCACAGGTCAACGTGTGGAACTGGCCCAGGTCGAGTTTCTGGCGGCTTGGCGGCTGGGGCGCGCGTCTGCATACCGCGCCGCACGCAGGGCCGTGATTCACCCTGACTACCAGTATGGCGAAGAAGCGTCTGCTGCACGTATCGGCAGTGATATCGCGCTGATCGAGCTTTGGCAGCCAATCCGCAACACGACCGTCATTCCCTTTGAAACAGGAAACCGCCCGGCAAAAGGCGAAGAGGTTGGCGTGGTGTCTTATGCCAAAGACCGGGCCGAGGCGCCTTCGTTGCAAGAAGTGTGCTCGGTCATGACCCGCAAATCTGATGTGTTGGTCATGTCCTGCGATGTCGAGTTCGGATCGTCTGGCGCCCCTGTCTTTTCCTTTGACGGGGATCGGCCCCGGATCGTGTCTGTTGTTGCGGCCAAGGCCGAATTCAACGGGCAGCGCGTGGCCGTTGGAACAGCGGTAGAAGAATCGCTGACCGTGTTGCAGGCTGAATTGTCGGCAGGGCGCGGGTTTATCGCCTCTACAAATTCGAACGGATCAGGCAACAACGTGGGCGCCCGTTTCATCAAACCATGATCCGCTTATTATTTTCTGTTCTTTGCCTTTTTTCTGTGACATTCGCCGCGTCTGCCCAAAGTGCGAAGCGCACACTGAATGATCGTGACGATCTTTATGGTTGGGAAGCTGTCGGTCGGTTGGATATTGGTCAAGACGGGTTTTGCACAGGCACCTTGATCGCGCAGGACCTTGTGTTGACGGCGGCGCATTGCGCTTTGAACCGGGCTAGCGGGTCTCCTTATGAACCTGGTGAGGTTACTTTTCGCGCGGGGCTGAGTGATGGGAAGGCGCTGGCGGAGCGCAAGGTTGTCCAGATTGCTGTGCATCCCGATTACGCCCGACATCCGAACCTCTCGGCCGAGGCGGTTCGGGTCGACGTCGCGCTGATGAAGCTAGAGCAGCCGATCCCATACTCGGTTGCGGATCCTTTTGCATTGCACAGTGGCCGGGTTGCAGGAAACGAGGTGAGCATCGCCTCTTACGGGCGTGGTCGGTCCGAGGCGATCACGCGGGAACGCTCTTGCCGTATCCTCCAGCGTCGACAAGGGTTGATCACGTTCAACTGTGACATCACCTTCGGGTCGTCGGGATCGGCACTGTTGGCGCGAAACGGCCCGCGCTGGCAGATCCTCTCTGTCGTATCCGCAGTCGGGACAGATGGTCGCCAAAAAGTCGGGTTTGGCATGGAACTGTCTGGAATCGTGGCGGAATTGAAGTCGGTGCTGCGCCGTGACACCCCTCAGCCCAAGGCTGCGATACGCCGTTTGCAGGTGGGTTCGGGAAAGTCCAGTTCAGGCGCTAAATTCATCAGCCCCGGCGGGGGTTGAACTCGGTCAAATCTCTACCCATGTGAACTGTATCGGGTCGCCAAAAACGGGGCCAGATATCTCATCGCCCGTCCGAACTGGAGGGCACATCATAAATCGCTCAGACTTGAGGATATGACACATGCGTAGTTTTGACTTTGCACCGCTGCACCGCGCCACCATTGGTTTCGACCAGATCGCCGACATGATGGATCGCGTTCTGACAAATGACGTGGCCCAGCCCAGCTACCCACCTTACAACATTGAAAAAACCGACGCCGACGCGTACCGGATCTCCGTCGCTGTCGCCGGTTTTGCCGAGGCCGATCTGTCGGTCGAAGTGAAGGAAAACGCCCTGATCGTGGCCGGCAAGAAAGCCGCCGAAGATAAGGACCGTTCCTACCTGCATCGCGGCATCGCCACCCGCGCGTTCGAGCGCCGCTTTGCCCTGGCCGATCACGTGCGCGTCACTGGCGCAAGCCATGAAAACGGTATGCTGAACATCGACCTGAAACGCGAGGTGCCCGAGGCGCTGAAACCACGCCGGATTCAGATTTCGTCCGGTCAGGCCATCGAAAGGGATGTGGTTGACGCCAAAGCCGTGAACTAAGGCGATCCGACCAAACAGCGATAATCGCGCCTCTCTCGATTATCGCACCATACGCCCCGCGTTCCTCCAGACGCGGGGCGTTGTTTTTGGATGGGGTTTCAACTTGGCATAATCCGCTGCGACCAAAGATACGTGTCGCTTGCGCCCTTGTTTCCCTTCATCCGTGGTGCCAAGGTGGAAACACAGGCTATTCCGCGATTTTTATGTTTCGTTGTTTCATCTCGACAGTGATTGTTCTTTGGCCGATCGCAACCACGGCGGACGTTCTTCCTCCGGCCCTGAGCAGCGACTATTCCCATATGATTGCCAGTTGTCCGACAATGAATATCGGACTTGTTCGAAACGGAAACTCTGCCGACAACACGCTTGGTGGAACACGTCTGGCGGACTCGTTTCGGGGTGCAGGGGGAAATGACGTTCTGATTGGGTACGACTCGGTTGATACCTATACTTTTGAATTGGGCGACGGTGCAGATATCGTTGTCGATCACAGCGCTAACGGAAACAGGATAAAGTTCATTGATGTACCCGAAGGTGCGGTCCGGCGGTTCGAAACGCCCGGGCGTAACGGAGAAACCGACCTATTGATTACCTATGGAGACAATGATGCGATCCGCGTTGTCGGGTGGTCGGAGTTGTCCGAGAACACGAAATCAGGCTGGGCTTTCGACCATGTCTTCCGCCCCAAACAAGAACCAGTCAAAGGCACGCCAAGCTCATTAGTTCTTATTTTGACGGATCCAATGTCGGCGCTAAAGCTGTTCTTGTTGCTTTTTCTAAGCTTTTTCCCGCTGGCCCGTGTTCTTTGGGTCCGGCGGCAGAAATCGAAGGAATAGTGTCCAGAGCGGCCTGTCTGACTGCCAGTCTCTTCAGCAAAGAGACCCTGCGCAACGGCTGCGCAGGGTCACTCTTTTAGGTTTTGACCTAGTTCCCAGCCGTCACCGACCCGATCGACCAGAACATCGTTTCGCCTGAGGCATCATCGACGCCGTCATTGTCGGTCATCACAAACGCCTCGCCCGAGGGCAGGATCGCCAGGCCTTCGATTTTGTCCAGAACATAACCTCCGGTCGAGGTCAGGTCAGGCAGCAGGTCGCGGATCTCTTCTTTGCTGACGACGGGCAGGGGGTCGCCCAGCGGGGCCGGGGTCATCTCGGCCAGCGGGATGCGATAGACCTTTTTGGTCACCGCGCGATGGTCGTGCTGATTGTCGCGCTCGATCACATAGACGTGGTCGCCGAAGGCCACGATTTCCGACAGGCCGACCCAACCGGTTTCCGGGTCTGCCTTGGGATAGTGCACGGCACCCCATTCTTTGGTCTCAAGGTTGTAGGCTACCAGTTTCACATGGTTTTCCGGATCGTCTTTCCATTCACGCTGAACGGCCATCCATAGGGTGTCGCCGACGCGGGTAATGCCTTCGAAGCCGAAACGTTTCTCGGCCGCCATTAGTTCGGCAGGCAGGCCGATCTCACCCTTGCGGTCCTTGATCAGACCATCTGCGCTGACGTGATAGATCGCGTGCGGGATCACACGGTCAGTGCGACCTTCGGATGCGACGTAGAAGCCACCCTTGCCGTCCAGCGTGATGCCCTCAAGGTCCAGCTTCTGCGCTGGGTTGCCATCCTGACGGTGGATGCGGATCACGTCCACGATGCGGGCGGGTTGCTGGCTGGGGTCGATCTTGAAGATGGACGGCTGGAAGCCATAAAAGCTGTCATTGACGGCATAGATCATGCCGTCTTCGTCCGCTACCAGACCGGACAGAGCACCCCATCCGATCAACTCATCCGCGCCTTCCGATGTCAGATGCGGGTAGGCGGCGGGGGCCTCTTGATATGCGAAGACCGACACATGCGCACGTGGGCCGCCATCTTCGATCAGATCTTTTTCGTTAGCCGAGATCAGCAGGTTCCGCTCAGGGATCGCCACATAGCCTTCCGGTCCAACGCCTGATGGCAACAGTTGTTTCAGAATCGGGTTCGCGGGGTCAGTGGCGTCATAGACACCCACGACCGAGGCGCGCTCCGCCCCGACAAAGATCATCGGCGTACCGCCAAAGGTGGCTGCGGTTACGCTTTCCGGCTCAACGCCTTTGCTGTCCGAGCGTTTGTCGGGGTAGTGCCCGATCTGGATGATGGCCTTTTCAAACTCGGTGCCGTTCTCATACACAACGGTGCCGTCCTTGTGGAAGATTGTCCAACCACGCGAGCCGCCCTCATAGTCGCCTTCATTGGCGGTGGCGAAGTGGTCGTCGTCGATCCATTTCACCGCGTCGGGTTCGCGCAGGCGACCCGGCTGGCTTTCGGTGAAGATCAGTGCGCCGCGCTCATCGGTGGCGTCGATGCCTTCCAAATCCACGCTTCCGGCCGAGAAATGGTTGAGCACGGTGCCATCTTTGGCAACAACCGCGATGTGGTTGTTTTCCTGCAGAGTGACGACGGTCTCGCCAAGGTTGTTGATGTCAACGAATTCGGGTTCGGGATCGGTGGGCGCAACCTCGGCCAGTCCGGTCAGAGAGGCCATTTCCATGCCCGAACAATCTAGCGCTCCATCTTTCAGCGGCACCAGTGCCAGTTCACCCGCAGGAAGCTGCGGGATGATGCCATCGTTCAGGTCTTCGTCCCGCTCGTTCTCAATCGCCACGGCGACAAAGCTGCCATCCGGCGAAATGGCAACGCTGTCGGGTTGACCGCCCAGATCGCAAGCACCAGTTTCGGCCTTGCCCGCAATATCGACCGAGATCAGCTTGCCCGATGGCGCAACATAGCTTTCCGAGGTGTTCACGCCGACAAAGGCGGTCGCGCCGACGATGCCCACGGACGTCGGTTCTCCACCCACGTCCATCGCACCCAAAGGCGCTGGGTTCGCCGGGTCGGTGATGTCGACCATGCCGATCAAGCCCAAAGGGCTGTCGGTATAGACCAGCGTCATGCCATCTGCGGTGGCCGCGATGATCTCGGGCGAGGTCTCGCGGGTCGTGTCCGCGCCGTCGGCCATGTTTTTCACCACGGGGAAGGACGCAATTCGGTTGAAATTCATTTCTGCCATGGCCTGACCGGCGGTCAGGGCAAGGGCAGATGTCAGGCAGACAGCGCGCAACGACATCGGTTGATTTCCTCTCACTGTTGGATGACAGGGGGATGAACCGGGATCGTTGCGGTGTTGTGACAGTTTGGCTTCAGTTTTGTGACAAACGCGGCCACCGCCGAAACGGTGGCCGACAAAGATCAGACCGACATGCAGATGTATTTCATCTCAAGGTAGTCCTCCATACCGTGATGGCTGCCTTCGCGGCCCAGACCGGATTGCTTGACGCCGCCGAACGGACCCAGCTCGGTCGAGATGATGCCGGTGTTCACGCCGACGATGCCATATTCCAGTGCCTCGGCCACTTTGTAGACGCGGCTCAGGTCCTTGGCATAGAAATACGAGGCCAGACCAAAGATCGTGTCATTGGCCATGGCGATCACGTCATCTTCGTCCTCGAACTTGAACAACGGGGCCAGCGGGCCAAAGGTTTCTTCCTGCGCGACCTTCATGTCCTGCGTCACGCCGGTGACGATGGTGGGTTGAAAGAAAGTGCCACCCAGATCATGCGGCAGGCCGCCTGTCACGACCTGCGCACCCTTTGCGGTGGCGTCCGCGATATGGTCCTGCACCTTGGCTACGGCTTTGTCATTGATCAGCGGCCCGGTGGTGACACCATCGGACAGGCCGTCCCCTACCGACAGGGCTTCGGTCGCGGCTTTCAGCTTTTCGGCAAAGGCATCATAGACACCGGCTTGTACATAGATTCGGTTGGCGCAGACACAGGTCTGACCGTTATTGCGGAATTTGCACATCATCGCGCCTTCGACGGCTGCATCCAGATCGGCGTCGTCAAACACGATGAAGGGCGCATTGCCGCCCAGTTCCATCGAACATTTCATGACCTGATCTGCGGCCTGCCGCAGCAGGATGCGCCCCACCTGGGTCGAACCGGTAAATGTCAGCTTGCGCACGCCGGGGTTTTCGCAAAATTCCTTGCCAATCTCGCTGGCATTGAGGGACGGCAAAACGTTGAACACACCTGCCGGGATGCCCGCCTGATCGGCCAGAACCGCCAGAGCCAGCGCAGACAGGGGCGTTTCCTCGGACGGACGGGCGACAAAGGCGCAGCCCGCCGCAAGTGCCGGCGCAGCCTTGCGGGTGATCATCGCATTGGGGAAGTTCCACGGCGTGATCGAGGCCGCCACACCAATTGGCTGTTTCAGCACTGTGATCCGCTTATCGCGCTGATGGCCGGGAATGGTTTCGCCGTAAATCCGTTTCGCCTCTTCCCCGAAAAACTCGATGAACGATGCGCCATAGCCAATCTCTCCTACGGCTTCGGCCAGCGGTTTGCCTTGCTCGGCTGTCAGAATACGGCCCAGATCCTCGGCGTTTTCCATCATCAGGTCATACCAGCAGCGCAGGATCGCTGCGCGCTCTTTCCCGGTCAGCTTGGCCCATTCCTTTTGCGCGGCCTCGGCCTGTGCGATCGCCCCTGCCACCTGTGCACGGCTAAGGTCTGCAACTTCGGCCACCACATCACCGCGCGCGGGGTTGGTGACGGCAAAGTTGCCATTGTCGCCATCCACCCACTGCCCGCCAATATAGGCTTGGGTTGCCAGCAGATCAGGGTTCTTGAGGATGGATTTCAGGTCGGTCGTTGCGTCCAGCATAGGTCAGCCTCCGGCAGGAATTTCGGTCGTCGCACCCAAACAGGTGGTACGCAGAATGTCTATGTCCACTGTCCGTCGCAGATCAATCCAAATTTGATCAAAAACTCCGGCATTTGCTGCCCGTGTGGTGCCTATCTTTTTCAGGTGGAGTTTGCCAAAGTTCCGGGGAATTTTGGACGCAAGGGGATGTAAATGGCCATAACATTCCCTATCTTATTGGGTAATTGGACAAAAAAGGGGATAGTGCAGATGTCGAACCATCAATTTGACGCTTTAATAGAAGAGACGCAGGCGAAAGTGCGTGAAAGCCAGTCGCAGATTGAAGGGCTAACGTCGCGGATTGACGCCGCACGCGCCAAGATCGGCACAGCCGAGGCCGATATCGACATTGAAAACGCCACGCTTGAGGATGTCCATGCCCATACCGAGGTGATGAACGCCAATATCGCCGAACTGATTATGGGGCTGGACGACGTCACCAACGCGTTCTCCAAGGATTTCGACGAAATGCGCTCGAAGACAGGGTGGGAGTCTTTTGTCGGCATTTTCGCCAAGGCCAAGTCCGAGTCGATGCGGCAGGAGCGGATGCGCACCGCCAATATCGACGACAAGTTGCAGGATTTGATCGCCAAATCCGATGTGATCGTAAATCTGCTGGAAGGGCAGCTATCCGTGCTGGAAGAACAGCGCGTTAAGGTCGAGGACAACCTAACCGGCACGCTGGACGACCGCGAAGCGACCGTGGCCGAACTGGAAGCCTTGCGCGCTGAAATTCAGGATATGGACCCGACGATTATCACGCTGGAAAACAAGATCAGTGTCGAACAGGACGCCGCTGCGCGTACCCAGCTGGAGACCGAACTGGCCGAGCTGAACAAGCAATACAACGCCAAGGTTCAGGACGAGCAGGTCAAGCTGGCCAAGTCCCAGACGCTGGAGCGCTATATCGAAAAAGGTAAGACCTGGGTCGATTCACTCCAGAACCAGGCGGCGACGCAGATGGTGCTGATCAACAAGCTGCAGACAGACACGCAACAACGGGTGGTGCTGTACGACGCCCTGACTAAATCGCTGAAAACCGCGCAGCAGCAGGACGTGGCCCACCGCATCAACGAAATCGGTGTGCAGACCGACCAGGAGGCCCAGACCGCCATGGCCGCAATCGGCACCGCGACCAACCAGAAAATGGCCGACATGCTTGAGGCGCACGAAGGCCACATGGTCTTTGCCCGCGATGTGCTGGAGAAAAAGGCCAAGGCGGATGAACGCTTTGCCCGTCGGTTCGCCTCGATTGTCGAGAAGCATGATAAGAATTTGTATGGGGGCTGAACTGTCAAAGAAAAGCGAGAACAAACTCCTTTGGATCGGCTGTACACTGGTAGTCTGGCCGTTTGCGACAATGTTCATATTGTGGCTGTATACTAACACTGAAATTGGAAACGACGTTTCGCTCCTATGGGGTTACCTTACTTGGTTGTTAGGAACTGCAAGCGTTCCAATCGGACTGTTGTTGATTGTTTGGTTTGTTTCAAAAAAGTTGATTACCGCAGTTACAGACTGGCGCTCAGGTATCTCCGATGACTAACCCCACCCAAGACCATGTTGGCCTGACCGACACCTTCGCCTCGCGCCGCTATTTCCGCAAATTCGAGGTGATCACTGTCCACCTCCTGCGCGTGGCCGCGACGATGGAGGCGGAGGGCGCGATCAGCAAGCAAGAGGTGCGGATCGTGTCACGCTACCTCTCGGGGTTGCTCTACACCTTCCGCGCGCTCAGCATGAAATACCTGCTGGTCGGGCGCGATACGGGGCGGTTCTTTGGCAGCCTCGCGATGGACAAGCGCGACAGCGGCTTTCCGGTGGCGGCGGAACTGCTGACCATGGCCAATGACGCGCAGCAGGCGCAGGTGCATCTGGCGAATATGCCCTCGGAAGACGACCTGAAAACCGACATGGTCCGCACCATTATTGGCGATCAGGAAATCCCGAACAAGCTGCAATTCGCTCTGTCCCAAAGGCTCTATTATGAGGAATTGCTGAAAGGTCAGCTGTTCTGGGCCCGCAATGATCCCGAATGCCACTGGATCGGGAATGAGGGTGAGCGGCGCAGGTTCATGATCCATTGGGCGGTCTATGACAGTCAGATCAATCTGCCGGTCATCTACCTGATGCAGTTGGAGGATAGCGGCAAGACGGCCCTGCCCAAAGACCAACGCCGCTGGCCCGAGGTGCAGGCGCATCTGATGGCGCAGTCCTTGGGTGGCCTGAAATTGGTGACAATCGCCAAAGGCTTCGATCAGGATTTCGACGACCTGCACCCCAAACATCTGCGCCGCATCCACGTGGGGCCGATGTATTCCTCGGCCTATACCGAGCAATCCGGTCCGTTGCGGCAGGTGCTGGAGGACGCGCAGGCTCCGCAGGGGCAGGATTGGGCTTTGGCCTGGACCACGGAAGAGCTGGAAAGCGAAGAGGTGATCGAAGAACGCACCGGATGGTTCTCGACCGTTGAGCGTGAGGTGTTTGCGCTGGACCCGTTCGGTGGGCAGGGGGCCGAAACCGGGGCCACGCGCACGCAGCGCTCGATCATCCTGCCTCAGCGCCCGTTTCAGGTGCTGGCCGAGCGCAACCCGCCGGGGTTCGCTGATGTGCGCAAGTTTGTCGTCAGCAAGAGCGGGCAAGTGTTGAGGTATTGAAGCGGGTGGCGGGGCGAAGCCCGCCCGACGGAGTTTGAGTAGGCCGGGCCTCAGCCCGGCATTGCGAGGAATAAGATGAGTTTGACGTCAGATCAGATGGAATTGCGCGAAGACGATATTCGCAAACATTATCCCGCAGCGACCGTCATGCTGAACGGGTTCGAACACGCGCCGCGGATTGCGAAACCAGTTGATGTGGCGGTCGAGCGGTCCTCGGGTGTGTCGACGGGGCGGCGTTTCCGGTCGACCACGCCGGGGCTGGTGACACGGCGCACCGCGCGCGCGGACGGAGTGCATCTGGTTGAACGGATCGAAGCCTCGGATGAGGGCGACACGTTGGTCTCGCCCCCTCAGGCCACCACGCAGCAGGCCATTCGGCGCGCCATCGCCATCGCTGTGGCCGTGGCAGAGACTTATGCTGAGCAGACTCCGTTGGCTGATCTGAAACGGGCCAATTTGGCGGGCGACCTGCCCGCTGCCCGCAAGACCGAGTTTTCCGAATTGTTGACGGCTGAAGCGTTGATCACCTCGCATACCTTCGGCAATGCCTTGGCTTATCTGATGTCTTCGCATCTGGGTGAAACCACGGTTGATTTGGGCGAGATCGAAGAAGTTCTGACCGACAATGGCCAGCTTGCCCTGCACGGCGCGCTGTGGGAGCTGGACCAAACCCTTGCCAAACATGCCCCCGACGACGCCCATCTGATCGCCGCCACCAGCGCCTATGCCGAGCAATTGATGGACAAGGTCGCTCTGCGCGCGCAATCGGCTGGCCGTCTGGCCCCCTTCCAGAACGCCGCGTGGCATATCGAGGCGGATGACCTGACCATCCGGGGGTTTGACCCGGCGTCCAAGGCGAAATCCACCACCCTGACCATGACGTTCAAGAAACCGAATGAGGTGGTCGGCAACCATATCGCCAAATATCAGGCGATGAAGCTGGCCAAGATGCTGATGGCCTATGATTTCGACCGACGCCTGAACCCGTTTGCAGAACTTGGCGGGTTCATCTTTACCTTCATGGGCGACGGTAAACCAGGCACCGGCAAGACCACCCTTATTCAGATGATGGCCGGGCTGATTAACGAGTATTGCCAGAACGCAGGCTATCCGTTCCGCTATCAGAACCTGAGCACCGATAATATCGACAGCTATCAGGGTAAATCCGGCCAGAACGCCAAGGCCTTTATCAACACGATCATCGACCCCTCGGTTATCGGCTTTGGCACAATCGACGATATCGACCAACTGGCGGGCAAACGCGGCGACCGGCAGTCCTCGGCCGGGCAGTTGGAGATTACCGCCGTGCTGATGGAGAGCTTTGCGGGGGCCAACACCGTTGTGCGCGGCAACTGCACCTTTGGCATGTTTTCGAACTATCCAGAAAACGTAGACGACGCCCTGCGCCAGCGGGCGGGAGCTCGGTTCCTGGTGGACGGACCGCAGACGCGCGAGGATTACATCGACATCCTGCATTTGCTGATGGGCCGCAACCACGACATCCCGCTGGGCGAGCACGACGCCTATGCTGCGCAGGAAATCAAAAAGGCCGTCGCCGCCAGTTTCGAAAGCCACGCCCGCCCGCATGAGGATGCGCTTCTGCAGGTCTATGATCAGGTTTCGGGTCAGATCGGTCAGATGGACACGATCGCCAAGCTGGGCACCTACCTCAAGGCGATCCAGCAGGCGGATGAGCGGTTCACCGGTCGCGCGATCAAGAACATCACCGACGCGGTCAAGGTCCGTGCGATGGATTTCGAACTGCCCGACGAGTGGATGGAGAACCCCGACCTGTTCCTGTTCCGCGACTATGACACCAAGAAAGCCATGATCGAAGACCTGCGCCAGCCGATCACGGTCGAGATGGTGATTCAGGAAATCAACCGCTACGCCGACAGCGAATTCCGCTATGCCGACAAGAGCGACGAGGTCGCTATCGAGAACGCAGTGCGTGAGATGAGCCGGATGGAAGAGGCCAAGCGACGCTATCTGGATGGGAAGGGATGATGGGCAGGATTCACCCGTCTTCAAGAGAGCGGAAACCGTTGATTGACCTGCCTTCACATTTCCTTGTCCGGGCGTTGTTCTGGTTCGTGCTCGCGATGATTTTGTCCGGAGGTGCGTATGCAACAACGCATCGTCGGAAAAAGGAAGCAATGACATGACTTTAACGCTTGCAATCTCTGGTCTTTCCCTTGTTCTTGGCCTGATCCTGCCTCTGCGCTGGGGCGTCTTCGGGTTTCTGGGAGCCGTGGCGGTTTTGTTTCTGACTCAGTTCGGCGTGAACACAGGCGGCGGGTTCGAGGGCACCACATGGGAGGAAACGCTGATCCTTTTTGAAGGCAGTTTGGTGTCTTATATCGGGTTCAACCTGCAAATCACCGCGCGAGCTTTTGCGTTGCCGCTGTTGGTGTTGGCGGTTGTGGTTGTTGTTCGTCTTAACAGAATGGCGAGGTGACTAACTTGAGATTGATCATCTCAGCAGCCTTATTTGCAGCCCTTTTGGCTGTATTCATGACAGTCACAATTTGTGGTTGGCAAGGGCTACTGCCTGAGAATTTCGATTTCATTCGCACTTGTGGCGCTACCGATTCACCGCGCGAAGTTTTCTTTAGCTTCTTAATGCTGGGGTGCATGTTGGGCGCAATCTTAACATCTCTGCTTGTTGTTTGGCGGTGGGTATCGAAAAGGCAAATCTCATGATCCGCCTCATCGAAAAAGGCCTGATGTTCGGCAACCTCGTCCACATCTCTAGCCCGGCTTTGGTCGAGCGGTATAACCGCGCGTTGCAGCATCTGGCGGGCAAGACTACGGCCCTGACGGATTTCCATGTTGATATTTCGGGCTACTCGCCTGAGATCGGACAAGAGTTTGAAGACCCGCTCTACCTCAATCCAAACGGGGTGAACCGGCAGTTCATCCTGCTGACGACCGAGCAGAAACGCGCGCCTTTGCTGAACGTCAAATTCTCGACCTCGCGCGGTATCCTGCGTGAATTCATCGAGATGAACGAGGCGCAGCTTTTTGCCCTGACCGCCACGGATGCCGTGGCCGGAGAGTTGGTGAACTCTGTCTTTGAACTCACCACGCCTGCTGATCTGCTGAGCCTGCGCAGGATCGAGGTTGAGGCAGATACGGTCGGCGGCACCCTGCGCAAGGCTGAACAGTTGGCCGGTATGGTCGAACGTTTCAAGACCGAGGAGGACGCATGGTTTGACGATGTCCTGATCGCTCAGATGATCGAAACCGCACGGGACACCGGTGATGTGACCCGCAACCCGGTGCGCTTGCGCCATACAGCCTTTGATCGGCGCAATTTCTGGACGGCGCATTTCGGCGGGCTGTATCTGTTTGCGGATGTGGATCATCCGGCGGCGGTTTATATGGGCGACAAGCCGGACGGGTTGCCGATGGAGTATTTGCTTCACCAATTGCAGCGCAACGGGATCGCGCAGTTTCTGGAAAATAACGCGTTGGTCGAAACGATCATCGAGGCTCGTGGGCTGAACTCGGCCGCTATTTTGCAACAGAAGATGGATTTCCTGACGATCGCTGCGGCGGCAGATGCCGGTGTCGATCTGACTGGGCTGGACCGCGGCGATATGCGGCGTTTGGCGCGCAACCACTCGGATCGCTTGCCTGAGGCGTATCATGGGCTTGCCGAATTGTTGCGCTGGGCGACAGATGGCGGGCCCTGGCCGCGCATCACCTCGGATCACCCGGCCTATTTCTACACGCTGCGCGCTGCGGACACGCCCAACCGCGATCTTGTGAACATGCTGCTGGCCGAACTGGCCCCGCTGGACCCGCGTCAATTGTTCATCTGCCACAAGGAACTGTTCTACAGCACCTACAAAACCTGGCCCGAAACCAAGAAAGCCTTTGTTGCCGACTTCCTCGCGCGCGAGTATCAGGTGGACAAAGCCGGTGCGCGCGCGGCTCTGTTCGGTCACGAACCGGATATGAGCGGCGAGGACCGGGTAAGTGATGATATCATCGCGCGCGTTGGCCCCTGGGGCGCAGTAGGAAGAGGTTGAATGTTCGTCGCTCTGCGATTTTTGATCCCTTTGCTGATCATTCTGACGGTGATCTATTTTGTTCTGTCGCTTTATTCCCGTTGGGTTCGACGCGGCAAATTGATTGCGCATTGGGAAAAGAAGGGAATTACCGGTGATCGTGAAGCCTTTTTGAAGCGGGGCATGAGGCAATATGACAGGTCTTTCCGCAAGAAACTGCTGCTGGGTGTCTATGTCGTCCCGCTTGGGGCAATCGCCCTGTTGTTATATATTACAAATTTCATGTGAGGGCCGGACAGATGGTCTATGTTAAATGGGCGTTTATCATACTCTTTTGGGGGTCTGTTGCGGCAGTACTGGAGTATACTTTGCCGCAACAGGACGTTGTCCGGGTCGTCAAGACCGAGGTGCGCCGGGTCGATTTTGGCGAGAATTCGATTTTCTGGGCGCAGCAGGATACTGGTCAGGAAGGCGCGCAAACTGTCAATCGTGATGTGCGGTTCGTTGAAACGTTCCGCCCTAACGGAACCCCGCGCGTTTACCGCAACGAGGATACCGGGTGGGGATGGCCGCCCTATTTCAAGCTCGACAGCTCTAATCTGCAGGCAGAGCTGACCAATCTGGTTTCAACAGCAGCAGATCCGCAATGGGTGGTGTTGCGCCACTATGGCTGGCGCAATCAGCTTATGTCGATCTTTCCCAATGTGGTGTCGGTGCGCCCGGTAGACAGCCCGGATGTGCGATTGATCCCGTGGTTCAATATCATTTTCCTGACAGTGTTCTTTTCGATCCTCTGGGCAATTTGGGTGCGGTGGCGCAGGTTTCGGCAACGCCGTATCGACCCGATGCTTGAGAACGTGGAAGATGGGTTTTATGCCGCTGGCGACGCAATCGAAGAAAAGAGCAGCAGCTTCAGGAAATGGCTGGATACTTGGAAATCGAAATAGGGGTCGTTGGGGCGCCGTGACCTTGGCCGTGTCTGGTAAACTCAACGGACGACGAATTCCGCATGCAGGGCACCCGCGGCCTTGATCGTTTTCAAGATGTCTATCATGTCGCGCGGCGACACCCCAAGTGCGTTCAGCCCTGCCACAACCTCGGACAGCGTCGTGGCTTCGGGTATCTCTGCTAGGCCGGTGCCTTCGTCTTCTTCGATGCCGGCGATGGTTCGGGGGACCACCACGGTTTCGCCGCGTGCGAATGGGTTGGGCTGAACGGCGATCGGGGCCTCTTCTACAGTAAGGGTTAGGTTGCCTTGAGAGACTGCAACCCGGGAAATCCTTACCTCTTGCCCCATGACAATCGTGCCCGAACGTTGGTCAACCACAACCCGAGCCTTGGCCTCGGGTTGCACCAGAATGTTTTCGATCCGACCCAGCGCATGTGCCGTAGAAAGAGACTGCGTGGCGGCGATGTTCAACTCGACTGTCCCGGAATCGCGCATGATGGCCACGGGGCGAATTGACCGTCCAGTGTGCGTCCGGTTTCGACCCGAGTTATGGCGCGCAGGACGTCAATAGGGACATCGTGTGACAGCGCTGCGCGCAGCGCCGCCCGATCACAGAGCGCTGCCGTCTGGGGGGAAGCTAAAGCTATCGCCGCTTGCGCGATGTACAACGCAAAAGCCAGTCCAAGGATCGTTCGAATGGGCATTCTGCCGGTCCGGGATTCTGATCAGTCCGGGCCAAGCTAGCCGTGCGAGGGTTTACAGACAGTTATCGGCTGTTCAGATTCGGTCGATCCTGCGCCCGAATACAACGCTGGTATTGGTCCGAAGGACGCCCGGAATCTTGGCGAGGTCATCGACCAGAATATCCAAATCCTCGATCCGGGGGGCCTCGGCCGACAGCAGCAGATCGAACTCGCCATTGATGGACAGGCAAAGTTTGACCTCGGGGTAGGCCTCCAGTCGCTTGATAATGCGCGTGGTTTCTTTCTGCTGCACTTCAAGCAAAACGACAACCTGAACGCGTGGGGCATCTTCGGGGGTATTTAGCACCACGGAGTACCCGGCGATCACGCCGCGTTCCTCCATGCGATTGATGCGCTCATGCACCGTGGTTCTTGCCACGCCAAGCTTCGCCGCGATCCGAGTGGTTGAATCGCGAGCGTTGTGTTGAAGGGCGGCGATGATGCGGCGGTCCAGTTGATCCATGGCTCAAAGGTGTAGTGCAGAGTTGCGCTGTTGCTCAAGGCTTGTGAAGGTGTTCTTTGGAAACGGCTTTCCTGTCTTTGGTGGGCCACAACAGAACCGCCAGTGCCAGTCCCAAGACCGCAGCGAACGCCATCCAGCCCAAGGCATGTGTTACTCCTTTGACCGTCATCAGCCAGCCCGCCAACGGATAAAGCACCAACCAGCAGGCATGGGATAGGGTGAACTGCGCGGCAAATACGGGCGGGCGGTCCTCGGGCGCGGCAGACCGTGTCAACAACCGGCCAGATGGCGTAAGGGTCGCCGAATATCCGAACCCGACGCAGACCCAAGTCAGGATCAGTGTCGGCAGCGTGATTTGGCCCCCAATGGACAACACTGCCCCCATCGCCATGGAAAAGGTACCAAAGAAGGCTCCCGTCAGCATGACCCTGCGATCCCAGAACCTGTTCAGCAGCGTCGGCAGGACAAATGCGGCCAGCATCGAACCGCCCCCGAATCCGGCAAGTGAAATGGCTACCGCGCTTTCCGATAAACCCAAATCGGCCCGGACGATCACGACCGTGTTCACGATGACCATCGCGCTTAGCGCGGCAGCTGCCCAGCTCAGCGCCAGTAACCCGCGCAGGCGGGGCGTCTCCAGATATAAACGGATACCGCGCGTCGTGCGGTCATAGACGCCACGGGGTCTTGTCGGTTCGGGCGAGGGCAGGACAACCGAAGTTACCAGAAGTGCCGATGCGACAAACCCAAGACCCGTTCCCCAGAACAGGCTGTCGAAACTTACGATTGTCAGCAAAAGCGCGGCCAGGATCGGGCTTACCACGCTTTCAAGATCGTAAGCCAAACGCGAAAGCGACAGAGCTTTGGTATAATCCTGCTCATCCGTGAGAACGTCCGGAATCGTCGCCTGAAAGGTCGGTGTGAATCCGGCAGAGGCAGATTGAAGGACGAAGATCAGCAAGTAGACCTGCCAGATTTCCGTTACAAAGGGCAGGCACATCGCAACGGCAGCGCGCACCACGTCCAGGGCGACCAGCATTCGCCGCCGGTCCAGCTTTTCGGCGAAAGCGGCGGCAATCGGCGCAACCACCACATAAGCGACCATTTTGATGGTCAGGGCCGTGCCAAGCACCAAACCGGCGGCTTCACCGGCAAGCTCAAACGCCAAAAGACCCAAAGCAACGGTTGCCAATCCGGTTCCGGTCAGCGCCACGATCTGCGCGGCCAGTAAATGGCGGTAAACCCGGTTTCGCAGGATGCTGAGCATCTGCAATGCCTTTCTTTTGCGCCCAATTGCTCTGACGGTGATGTTGCCCGGTAAAGAACGCCATTTTCCAGTCAAACGCGCAAGGGGCAAGAAACATGCGCATATTGGTCGCATTCCATGGATGGCGTTGAGTTTACGGGCCAAACCTCCTATCTCGGGGGCGATACGGCATAAAGGAAGACCCCCGTGGCAAACCATCTTTATAAAAACGACCTGCCAGACGGGTTGGATATGGGCCCTGTTGTGGCCATTGACTGTGAAACCATGGGATTGAACCCGCATCGTGACCGTCTGTGTGTCATCCAGATGTCCGGGGGGGATGGTGACAGCCATATTGTGCAGGTCGAAAAAGGCCAGACCGCAGCGCCAAACCTGTGCGCCATGCTGGAAAACACCGACGTGCTGAAACTGTTCCACTTTGGCCGCTTCGACATTGCCGCGCTGTTTCATACCTTTGGCGCGCTGGCCGCACCTGTCTATTGCACCAAGATCGCCAGCCGATTGGTGCGGACCTATACCGACCGCCACGGGCTGAAGAACCTGTGTCAGGAACTCATCGGTGTTGATATCTCAAAACAACAACAGATGAGCGACTGGGGCGCGGAAACCCTGGCCGAGGCGCAGTTGGAATATGCGGCCTCGGATGTCCTGTACCTGCACCGCCTACGCGAGGCGCTGGACGGGCGTTTGGCCCGCGAAGGCCGGACCGAGATGGCCCAGGCCTGTTTTGACTTTCTGCCGATGCGTGCGAAACTCGACCTCGCCGGTTGGCCCGAAACGGATATATTTGCGCACTCATGACCGATACCGAAGCTTTCCTGAAAACCGCGCGGCAAGTCGTCACTGACGAAGCCCGCGCGTTGGATGTTCTGGCCGAAGGCCTGGACGATCAATTTGCCGATGCTGTGCAAATGATATTGCAGGCCAAAGGCCGCATCATCATCAGCGGCATCGGAAAATCGGGTCATATTGGCCATAAGATCGCGGCAACGCTGGCCAGCACCGGCACGCCCGCCTATTTCGTTCACCCTGCCGAGGCCAGCCATGGCGATCTGGGTATGGTGTCCAAAGGCGACGTGGTTCTGGCCATCTCGAACTCGGGTGAAGCGCCCGAACTTGCGAACCTGCTGGCCTTTACACGCCGTTTTGGTATCCCGCTGATAGGTCTGTCCAGCAAACCCGAAAGTACCTTGATGACACAGGCGGATGTGCATCTGCTGATCCCGTCGATGGGCGAGGCCTGCGGGTTCGGCATGGTGCCTTCGATCTCGACCACGCTGACGCTGGCGATGGGTGATGCGCTGGCGATTGCGCTGATGAAGCATCGCGATTTCAAACCCGAGGATTTCCGCGCGTTTCATCCTGGTGGCAAATTGGGCGCCCAGTTGTCCACCGTGCGCGATTTGATGCACTCAGGCGACGCGCTGCCTCTGGTGGCGGCTGACACCGCGATGAGCGAGGCGTTGATCGTGATCAGCCAGAAAGGGTTCGGCGTCGCTGGCGTTACAGATGCGCAAGGTCAACTGACCGGTATCATCACGGATGGTGACCTGAGGCGTCACATGGACGGGCTTCTGGACAAGACCACCGCCGAAGTCATGACGGAAAGCCCGACCACAATCAGCCCCGATTCACTGGCGGAAGAAGCTGTTGCGATCATGAATGACCACAAGATCACTTCTTTGTTCGTGGTTTCGCCTGACTCCGACGGCTCAGCCGAGGGGCTCCTGCACATTCACGACTGCCTGCGCGTCGGGCTGGGATAAGAGGGCGGATCTGTGGACAGTCATTCGCGCATGGTGCAATTCCTCAAGGTGTTGCTGCCACTGGCGGCTATCGTGCTGCTGTCCACCGTTTTCCTTTTGTCGCGCAGTATCGAAACCAACGTAACGGTGCCCTTTACGCAAAGAGATATCGAGGAACGGCTGGCAGATCAGATCGTGACCTTGCCGAATTATCGCGGCACCACCCGCAAGGGCGAAGAGGTTCAGATCGAAGCGACAAAGGCGACGCAGGGGACCAAAAACTCGGTTCCGACAGCGTCTGATTTCAAGGGGCGGCTTGGTCTTTCGGATGGGGGTGTGATCACGCTGGACTCAAATTCCGGGATGATCCGCCCGGACAAGAACACCGCGACCTTTGTTGGCGATGTGGTTATAATTACAACAGACGGTATCAAGGTTACGACGGACCTTTTGAATACGGCGTTGGACGAAATCCGTGGTGATACACCGGGTCAGGTCGACGGAACGGGCATAATTGGCAACTTTTCCGCGGGCCGGATGACATTTGGGACTGAAAAAAAGGACGGGCCGGTCCATATTATTTTTACAGATGGCGTCAAGTTGGTGTATGAGCCGGAAAAAGCAGAAAGATAACCTGTGTTCGATTTTCGTTTAGCCATTGCGTGTTGTGCCCTTGTAGCCGGTGCTGTTTCAGCGACTGCGCAAGAAACACAGGTCGCGTTCGGGGCCGTCAAGGCAGACCCCAGCCTGCCGGTTGAGGTGACGTCAGAAACGCTCAACGTGAATCAGGAAAACGGATCGGCCGAGTTTCAGGGCAATGTGATCGTAATCCAGGGCGAAATGCGCTTGACAGCCGAACGTGTTCTGGTCATCTACAACGAAGATCGGTCCGCGATTGAACGCATGGAGGCGACCGAGGATGTCGTTCTGGTCAGCCCGCCGGACGCTGCGGAAGGTGACTGGGCGGAATACACCATCGACTCGGGCGTGATCGTCATGAAGGGCAATGTTCTGCTGACGCAGGGGCCAAGTACGATCAGTGGCGACCAGATGAACGCGAACCTTACGACCGGTACAGCGACGATGACGGGCAACGTCAAAACCATTCTGCAGCAGGGGGCCAATTGATGGCCGGTCCGAGCCTGACTGTTGCCGAGGGCAACTCGGGCCTCAGAATTGAAAAACTGCGCAAGTCTTATCGTAAGAAAACGGTGATCCGGGACGTTTCCATGACGTTGGACCGGTCCGAAGTGGTCGCTCTGTTGGGGCCGAACGGATCAGGCAAGACGACGACATTCTATTCTGTGGCCGGTTTGGTGTTCCCCGAAGCGGGGACCGTCACGATTGACGGGCAGGTGGTCACGACTTTGCCGATGTACCGTCGCGCGCGTCTTGGGATCGGCTATCTGCCGCAGGAAATGTCGATTTTCCGCGGGATGAGTGTTGAGGACAACATCGCCTCGGTGCTGGATATCACTGTCAGTCACGCGCATCGCCGCAAGGAACGGCTGGAAGAGCTGCTGTCGGACTTTTCGATCGAACATCTGCGCCGTGCGCCCGCGCTGGCCCTGTCAGGTGGTGAACGTCGTCGCGTCGAAATCGCGCGCTGCCTTGCAGCAGACCCCAAATACCTGCTGCTGGATGAACCCTTTGCGGGCGTTGACCCGATCAGTGTGGGGGATATCCGTCATCTGGTCGCGGATCTGAAGAAACGTGGAATCGGCGTTTTGATTACCGACCACAATGTCCGCGAAACCCTCGAGATCGTGGATCGCGCCTATATTCTGCATGACGGCCAGGTCCTTATGTCCGGCACGCCGGACGAGGTGGTCGAAAATGAAAACGTGCGCCGCGTCTATTTGGGCGAAAATTTCCGAATTTCATAGGTTTGCGCAGGTCTGTGCCGACTGCATGGCGGAAATCGCGTATATACACATCTGTTTTGATTGACTCTTCCGCCGTCTCTTGCCTCAATTGGGGTATGGCATTTCTACGGTTCAATTCTGGATCACGATGCCCCTTCCCTGAAGGGTGCGCGGTTCGGTTACTGCGGAAATTGTCGATACCCCCCACCCGATAATCAACAAGCGCGTCGCGATTTGCGGCGTCAGAATGGGTGTGAATTGTGAAGGAGATCACATGCGTTACCAAATTAGCGGAAAACAGATCGACATCGGTGAAGCACTTCAGACCCATGTGCAGACCGAACTTGGCGAGGTGGTGGGTAAATATGCCCAGCGTCCGACCGATGCCAATGTCGTCTTTTCCCGTTCTGCGCATGAATATGTGTGCGAAACTACCGTGCATCTTTCCACCGGCCTGACGGCTCAGGCCAAAGCCCACGCAACTGAAATCTACGCAGCTTTTGAGGCTTGCTGCGACAAGATGGAAACACAATTGCGCCGTTACAAGCGCCGTTTGAAGGACCACCACAAGGATCGGGCCGAGCCGGTTGAACTCTTTGGAGCATCCTCTTATATCCTCGCCTCTGACGAATCGGAGTCGGCTGACGAACCCGAATCTCTGCAGCCGATGATCGTGGCTGAGATGGAGACCAAGATCCCATCGCTGAGTGTTGGTGAAGCCGTAATGCAGATGGAACTGGCTGGTGCCCCGGTGCTGGTGTTCCGGAATGAAAACAAGGACGGATTGAACGTCGTGTACCGTCGGGACGACGGGAATATCGGCTGGATCGATCCGTAACAGGCAAGAATAGCAAGGCTAGCCCCTGCATTAGCGGGGGCATTGCCGTGGAGCGTGATCATGGAGCTTTCGAGCATACTAAAGCCCGAAGCAGTACGTGTTTTGTCCGCCGCTTCCAGTAAGAAGCGGTTGTTTCAGGAAATCGGCGATATTGCGGCCGGGATTCTGGGACTTGAAGCGCAAACAGTTGTGGACAGTTTGCTGGAACGTGAAAGCCTTGGGCCGACGGGTGTTGGGCATGGCGTGGCCTTGCCGCATGCTCGTCTGAACGAAGTCGAAGAGGTCTCCGGGGCGTTTGTCATGCTGGAAAAGCCGATTGATTTTGGCTCGGTTGACCGGCAGCCCGTCGATATCGCGTTTGCGCTTTTTGCGCCGGAAGTGGCCGGTGTCGATCACCTGAAGGCCCTTGCTCTGGTGTCTAGAACGCTGCGGGACACTGCGGTTTGCGCCAAGCTTCGGGCCAATCCCGATCCGGTCAAGCTTTATGCGATCTTGACCGAGGCGCAGTCGATGCAAGCGGCATAAGCCACTGACAAACAATAAAAAAGCCCCCGATTTTCGGGGGCTTTCTTTTTTGGATGGATTGGCGTCTTAGCCGCCGGTTCCCATTTCCAGAGTCCACCAGATTTTGCCGCCATTTTCCTGATGCCAGGCAAAGCCCATCTGTGTGGCTTTCGGGTCCATGATCACGGACCGCGGACCCGGCTCCTGCATCCATGCGGCCAGTGTCTCGGTCTCGGTCTCGTAGGTCTCCGAGATCGCTTCGCCCAGGAAAGTACCGAAATACCCCACGCGTGCGGCGCGGTCGATTGGCGATGAACCGTCTGATCCGAAGTGCCATGGCCGGTTCTGGCGCGCCATGTCCTTGGAATGAGTCGCCGCAGCAGCGTTGAGCTGCGAGTTCAACTGCACAGATTGCAGCCCCGACGCCTGACGCAGCGCGTTCACCGAATCAAGCATCCGGAACTGCAACTTTTCCGGGTTTCCGCGAATCTTGTAAACCGTCGGCAGCGGGCGACCATCCGACCCATAGGTTGGGGTGCTGCTGGGGGTGCACGCTGCCAGCGCAACGAAGCAAACGAAAAGTAATGAAATAATACGCGTCATGGCCGACCTGATGATTGTGATGCCTTACGGCATAGCGCGCCCGACTGACTTGGGCAAACCTGCAAAAGCTGATTCTCGCGTGATTCTGCCGGTTTGATTTGCGAATGAGGTATTCTGGCAATAAAATGCGTTAGATTTTCAACTTTGGTTTAGCAAAGGACCGCCTGATATGGTCAAGAAGCTCATTCCCTCGACGACCCGCCGTGGATTTTTAACCGGCGCTTCGGCTGTTTTAGCCTCGCCCGCGATCGCGCAGTACATCCCCGGTGATCCGCTCCGCCCTGCGCCGGAACCTGAACCGCAGGTCCGTAGAAACGTTTCGGGCTTCCGTGCGCTGGATTGGCAGCCTTATTTCTCGAACACGCGGAACGGGGCCATTCTGGTCGATACGGTATCACGCGCGCTGCATTATTGGTCAGATGATCAATCGGTCTACAAACTCTACCCGTCTTCGGTGCCACTGACCGAGGAATTAACGCGCCGTGGCCGCACAAGTGTCATCCGCAAGGTTGAAGGACCAAGCTGGTCGCCAACGCCATCCATGAAGAAAAGAAATCCGGAATGGCCGGACTATATCCCTCCGGGGCCGGATAACCCGTTGGGAACGCACGCTTTGTATCTAAGCTGGAAGTACTATCGGATTCACGGCACACATGACACACGTAAAATCGGGCGTAGATCATCCAACGGATGCATCGGTCTGTTTAACGAGGATATTGCCGAGTTGTTTTCAATGGCGAACGTAGGTACGCAAGTGTTGCTTATTTGACGACATTTCCGCGCACGAACCCGCTTTTGGAGCAAGTTCCATTTGCATTCCAGTCGGATAGCTGATTAGAAAAAAACACGAGGTAAGTCTTGGGTGTGCGGTTTCAATATATGAAACCGTGCGTATTCTGGAGGTTAATATGAAGAAACTCGTTCTCGCCGCTGCACTGACCGCTGCTGCATCGACCGCTTATGCTGGCAACCTGGAAGAGCCGGTTGTTGAAGCACCTGTTGTTGTCGAAGAAACTCAGGGTTCGTCGCAGGGCATCATCCTGCCGCTGGTCCTGCTGGTTGTGGTTGCCGCAGCTGTTGCAGCAAGCTAATTCGACGAGCGCAATACAAAGAAAAGGCGGTGGAGTTTTCCACCGCCTTTTTTTATGCCCAAGGGCCGGGGCGAATTAGTCCAACCAGCCTTTCAGATTGTCTTCGATCACTTTGCCAAGCGCAGCGATGTGCGAATCGTCATCGTTCAGGCAGGGTATATAGGTAAAGGTCTCGCCGCCGGCCTCTTCAAAGCTTTCTTTGATCTCTTCGTTGATCTCCTCCAGCGTTTCGATGCAATCGGCGGAAAACGCCGGAGCGATGACGGCAATATTCTTCTTACCCTGCCGCGCCAACTCAGCAACATGATCGACTGTATAGGGTTTCAGCCATTCTTCCGGCCCGAACCGGGATTGGAATGTCGAGACAAGCTGGTCATCCTGCCATCCCAGACGCTCTTTCAAAAGCCGGGTCGTTTTCGCGCATTGGCAGTGATACGGATCGCCCTGCTGCAGATAGCGTTCCGGCATCCCGTGGTAGGAACAGACCAGAATATCTGGTTTGGTTTCCATCGCGGCATAGGCGTTCTGGACTGAACCGGCCAAGGCGTCGATATAGGCGGGTTCGTCGAAATAGGCGGGAACGGTGCGTGACGCAGGCTGCCACGCTTCTTCCATCAGCGCGCGAAAGAACTGATCGTTTGCCGTGGCGGTCGTCGCGCCTGCATATTGCGGATAGAGCGGGAAGAACAGGATGCGGTCACAGCCTGCCGCCGCCATCTCATGCACCTTGGACTTGGTCGAAGGGTTGCCGTAGCGCATGCAGAAATCCACCATCACCTGATCGCCATAACGTGCCTGCATCGCCTCGCGCAGCTTGGCCGTCTGATCCTTGGTGATCGTCATCAGCGGGCTTTCACCCTTGTCGTGGTTCCAGATCGACTTGTACGCCTCACCCGAGCTAAAAGGCCGCTTGGTCAGGATGATACCTTGCAGGATCGGCTGCCATTTCCATTTCGGATAGTCGATGACGCGCTGATCCGACAGGAACTCGTTCAAATAGCGACGCATTGGCCAATAGCTGTAATCGTCCGGGGTGCCCAGATTGGCCAAAAGAATACCGACGCGGCCCATTTTGACCTTCGGGTGGTCGTCGGGGGCATGAGCGGGGCGGGTGGCGTCAAACATGGGATGCTTCCTGAAATCGTCGTGTTTCGGGCTGAGATAAACGGAATTAGCCCGCCGTCAATCGGACAGTTTGCCTTCTTTTGTTCCCAGTGCGTCGGCAAGGCGCGCTTGTGCCGATCCGGGGCGCAGGGGTTTTTGCTGGCTTTCATCGGGCGACCAACCGGTCAAACAGATCAATTCGAAAGTTGTCGCCAGACGACCCTGCGGGGTTGCGAAATTTTCGGCATAGATGTCTTGCGCCCGTCCAAAGATCTGCTTTCGGGTGGGGTGCTTTAACCTCTCGGACAGGCTGTTGGTCTCTCCCATCGCGCGCAGATCGTGCATCAGGTGGACTATGTCGCGGTATTCCGCAGTCAGGCGCGCGGTATCGGCGACAGGCAGAGCGAAACCCGCCCGTTGCAGCAATCCGCCCAGATCGCGCAACTCACCCATCGGGGCAATGCGCGGGCTGAGGCCGCCGGTGACCTCGATCTCGGCCTTCCCCAGGGATGTGCGCAGCTCGTGCAAGGTTTCCCCACCCAGACACGCAACCAGCAACAGCCCGTCGGGTTTAAGCGCGCGATGGCACTGAATCAGTTGCCCGACCGGATCGTTAGCCCAGTGCAACGCCATTGCGTGTACCACCAGATCGTGCGCGCCGGGCGTCAGCCGCAAAACATCTTCATCGGCAACAATATGCGCTTTGGGCAACACACCCTGCCAAACATGCGCAAAGGGCGTCACGATCGCCGGGGCGGTAAAGCTTTTGTTAACCATGGAGAGGCGATCCTGCACCTCGTCAATCGCGGCGCGGTGCAAAAACAATGCGTCGTCTTGCGCGCGGGCGCGATGCTTTGTCAGGGCAAAGCGGTCAAACAAAGAGGGTGCATTGGAGTCAGGCAGCTTCATAAGGCGCAATTATCGCATCTGGCCGCGGATTCAAACCGCCGTCCAATTGATCTATCCGCCGCGCTGTCTGGGATGCGGCGCGCTGACAGAATCGGACTTTGCCCTGTGCGGACCCTGCTGGAGCGACACGCCATTTATCGGGGGCACCGTCTGCGAAAGCTGCGGCGTCCCCTTGCCCGGTGATCCGGACGGGCACCGGATTGAATGCGATGACTGCATGAAGGTTTCCCGGCCGTGGCGGGATGGGCGTTCCGCTCTTTTATACAAAGGCAGGGCGCGGGCGCTGATATTGGCGCTGAAACATGGTGACCGCTCGGAACTGGCGCGCCCGGCGGCGCGATGGATGGTGCAGGCAGGGCGTGACTTGTTTCGTGACAACATGCTGCTCGCTCCGGTGCCGCTGCATTGGACCAGATTGTTAAAACGGCGATACAACCAATCCGCTTTGTTGGCGCACCACGTGGGGCGGGAAACCGGATTTCAGGTGTGTCCCGACCTTTTGGTTCGGCCCGTCCGAACTCCGATTCTGGATGGAAAAACTGCAGCGGAACGCGCGCGGACATTGGAAGACGTGATTGTTGCGCATCCCAAGCGGCGGCACCGGATGCAGGGGCGGGATGTCCTGCTGGTCGACGACGTGATGACGTCCGGCGCGACGCTGTCCGCTTGTGCAAGTGTCTGCCTTGCATCTGGCGCAAATCATATTTTCGTGTTGACCCTAGCGCGCGTTGCCAAGGATGCCTAATTCGTCGAAGATTACGTGAAACCCCAAGGGACGGATTATGAAACCTGTTGAAATCTATACCTCTCCGCTATGCGGCTTTTGCCACGCGGCCAAACGACTGCTGAAACAGAAAGGCGTTGAGTTCAAAGAAGTCGATGTTTTGATACACCCCAAACGCAAGCCCGAGATGATCAAGCGCGCTGGTGGTAAACGCACCGTGCCACAGATTTTCATCGGCACGCAGCACGTGGGTGGCTGCGACGATCTTTATGAGCTGGAGCGTCAGGGCAAGCTGGACCGGCTTCTGGCCGCGTGATGCTGACTGCGCTGCTGCAGGTCACCTCGTCGGATGATCCGTCCGAAAATCTGAAGATGGTGCGCGCCCTGATGACCGAGGCGGCCGAACAGGGCGCGCAGTTCATCCTCACCCCCGAGGTAACGAACTGCGTCTCGACCTCGACAACGCGGCAGCGTGAAGTATTGCAGCACGAAGAAGATGACCTGACGCTGGCCGGGCTGCGCGATCACGCGCAGGCGCTGGGCGTATGGCTGTTGATCGGCTCGCTGGCGGTCAAAACTCAAGACGCGGACGGGCGTTTTGCCAACCGTTCCATCATGATCGACCCGCAGGGGCAGATCGTTGCGCGGTATGACAAGATCCACATGTTTGACGTGCAGGTCACAGAGACCGAGACTTATCGGGAATCTCGAAACTACCGCCCCGGCGACCGGGCCGTGATTGCCGACACAGACTTCGGCAAAGTTGGCCTGACCGTTTGCTACGATATCCGCTTTCCCCACCTCTATGCGGCGCTGGCTCAGGCTGGTGCGCGCATCTTGACTGTTCCTGCGGCGTTTTCCCCAGTTACGGGGGCTGCACATTGGGAATCGCTGTTGCGTGCCCGGGCGATTGAAAACGGCGCTTGGGTGCTGGCACCGGCCCAAACCGGAGAGCATCCCAAAACCCGTGGCAGAACGCGCTATACCTACGGTCACAGCATGGTCGTCGCCCCGTGGGGAGAGGTCATCATCGACGCAGGTACCGATCCGGGCATTCACATTTTTGATTTGGATGATAGTTCTGTGTCAGAGGCGCGCCGCCGCGTGCCTTCATTGACGCACCTGCGGGCTTTTGACGGCCCCTGACCCAGAGCCGGACCCAATGACGGACGACACCAATGCCCTTGCGGTCACGCTGTTCAGCGAGATCCTGACCGCCGACCAGCTATTGCGCAACCGGCTTAGCCGGGTGCTGCCCAAGGGCATGGAAATCTCACATTTCTCGGTGCTGAATCATCTGGTTTTCGTGGGGGATGAACGCACGCCCGCACAACTGGCCAGCACTTTCCACGTCACGCGCGGGGCGATGACCAACACATTGGCCAAGCTGGAATGGGCCGGATACATCCACATCCGCCCCGATTGGGACGACGCCCGCCGCAAAATGGTCGCGATCAGCCCTGCCGGCCGCCGCGCCCGCGATCAGGCGATTTCCTCTATCGCCCCGCTGATTAACCGTGTGGTTGGAGAGCTGGGGTTGGAGCGTGTCCGCGGCACGCTGCCCGTGTTGAGGGATTTGCGGTTGCAGTTGGAGGGGGAGTAAGCTCAGCCCGCCTTCACACTCGCCGTCACATAATTCACGCTTAAATCCCGGTCCGAGATCGACCAGCTCCACAGAATCGGGTTGAAGACGAAGCCCTTGCGGTCGACCGGGTCCAGCCCGGATTGGCGCAGCAGGTCGAACAGCTCATCAGGGGTGATGAACTTGTTCCATTCATGCGTGCCGCGCGGCAGCCAGCGCATGACGACCTCGGCCCCGAAAATGGCCATCGCATAGGATTTCGGGTTGCGGTTGATGGTCGAGCAGATCAGCAACCCACCCGGTTTCAGCAGTTGTTGCGAGGCGGTCAGGAAGCCCAATGGATCGGCTACGTGCTCGACCACTTCCATGTTCAACACGACGTCGAATTGTTCGCCCGCAGCGGCCATGTCCTCGGCTGTGGTGTGGCGATAGTCGATCTCAAGTCCCGATTGCTCGGCATGGATACGGGCGACGGGTAGGTTGCCCTCGGCGGCGTCGGCGCCCACGACCGTCGCGCCCAAACGCGCCATCGGCTCGCTTAAAAGCCCGCCGCCGCAGCCGATATCCAGCAGGCGCAGGCCTTCGAATGGTTTCGCGGTCGTCAGGTCACGGTCAAATTCACCCGCAATCTGTTGTGTGATATAATCCAGACGGCACGGATTCAGCATGTGCAGCGGTTTGAATTTCCCATGGGGATCCCACCATTCAGCCGCCATCGCCTCGAATTTTGCGATCTCGGACGGGTCCACCGTGTTCGGATGCGCTTGCATTCCTGTCTCCGTGTGCTCTTTTACGTTTAAAGACTATATAGGGCCCTAATGGATAAGTACCCGGACCAAAAGCGCGCAGTTCAATATCTGTACCCGCCGATCGACCCGTTCGATCAGCGAATGGTCGATGTGGGCGATGGGCACCGTATTTATATGGAGCAATGCGGCAATCCCGAGGGGCTGCCGGTTGTCGTGTTGCATGGTGGCCCCGGTGGCGGATGTAGCCCGGCGATGCGGCGGTATTTTGATCCGCGTGTGTTTCGGGTGATTCTGTTTGATCAGCGCGGGTGTGGCCGGTCGCGGCCTCATGCCTCGGTGGTGGATAATACGACGTGGGATCTGGTGGATGACATCGAATGCCTGCGGACTCTGCTGGATATCGACGATTGGACGGTGTTTGGCGGCAGTTGGGGCGCGACTTTGGCGCTGGTTTATGCGCAGGCGCATCCGGACCGGGTGAACCGGCTGGTGCTGCGCGGCGTGTTTCTGGCCACGCAGGCCGAGCTGGATTGGTTCTATGGCGGCGGCGCGGGCAAGTTCTGGCCCGAGCAATGGGCGAAATTCACTGCTCTGCTGACCGAGGATGAGTTGTCGGACACGATAGGCGCCTATCACAAACGCTTGTTCTCGGGCGATCGGGCGACGGAAATCCTGTATGCGCGGGCGTGGTCGGCGTGGGAGAACGCGCTGGCCTCGATCCATTCGCACGGGTCGACGGGTGAAAGCCCCGGCGAATACGCGCGCGCCTTTGCACGGCTTGAGAATCACTATTTCACGCACAGCGCCTTTCTTGAGAAGGACGGGCAGATTCTGGATCAGATGGACCGGATCGCCCATATCCCCGGCCATATCGTTCAGGGGCGGTATGACATGATCTGCCCGCCGCAGGCCGCGTGGTCCTTGGCGGAACGCTGGCCCAATGCCGAGCTCAAGATGGTGCGACAGGCAGGCCATGCCCTGTCCGAGCCGGGCATCAGCGCCGAGTTGGTGCGTATCATGGACCGCGTGGCGGAGGGCATCGCATGACCCGTATGGACCGTCGTGCCTTGTTTGCTTCGGGTGCAGCAGCGGCTCTGCTGGCAGCAACCGGCGCGTCATTGGCCAACACGCCCAAGTCCGGCGGAACGCTGCGATTGGCCGTGCCCCGGGACGAAAGCCTTGAACAGGTGGCGCGTGGCGCTGTGTTCGACACGCTGACCGAGATCGCGCCGGATGGCACGTTGCGCGCGGAATTGGCGACAGGCTGGCAAACCGATGCGAACGCGCGGGTTTGGCGTTTCGATCTGCGCCCTGGTGTTCTGTTCCATGATGAGGCCCCGTTGGACGTTGCCGACGTTCTTGCCGTGCTGGAACAGGTCGGGCGTGTTGAGGCCACCTCGCCCTTATCCCTGCGGCTGGAACTGGCGGAAGCTAATCCGGGCCTGCCGTTTCTGCTGGCAGACAGTCGATTTGTCATAACGCGCAATGGGCAAGACGTAACGCCATTGCGCGCGGCCAACGGCACCGGATGTTACCGGGTCGAGCGTGCCGAAGACGGGCGGCATTTCTTGGGGCGCAAAGTCGCCGGTCACTATAAAAGCGGTCAGGCGGGCTGGGTCGATGCGCTGGAAGTTATCGTGATCCCTGATGCGCGTGTTCGGGCTGAGGCTTTGCGGGATGGCTATGTGGATGTCGCCGCTCTGCCCGCGCAGGACGATTTAAGGGGGCAACGCGGTCTGCGCTTTTTCCCAAGCGAGACGGATATGGCGCTGGCCGTGGCCGCTCGTGTCGGAATGCCGGGTCAGGTCGGACAGGCGCGTGCGCTGGACGATGGCCGCATCGCCGAGCGGTGGTGGCTGGCTTAATTCCCGCCGGGGGGTTGCAGACTCGGGAAACCCTGCGTATATGCAGTTCCAACAGCGGCGCGTTGGACTTCTGGTTCAAAGCTCCACCGGAAAGTACGACGGGCCGCGCGCCCGTTTTTTTGTGCCCGATTGAAGGGTAGAGACCCGAATGACAAACGACCTGATAGCCAAAGCAGCCATCGACCGGCGACTGGCCGAGATCATAACCCCCGTGATCGAGGATCTGGGGTATGAGTTGGTCCGCATCCGTTTGATGAGCGGTAAGTTGACCACGCTGCAGATCATGGCGGACAAGCCCGATGGCGGCATCGAAGTGGATGATTGCGCCGAGATTTCCAACGCGGTCAGCGCCACGCTGGACGTCGAGGACCCGATCCTTGACGCTTATACGCTTGAGGTGTCCAGCCCCGGCATCGACCGCCCTCTGACCCGTCTGAAGGATTTTGAGACCTTCGAAGGGTATGAGGCCAAGATCGAGACCGCTGAACTGATCGACGGCCGCCGCCGGTTTAAGGGCGAATTGGCCGGGATCGAAGGGGATGAGGTTCTGATCAACATCCCCGAGGGGGACGAAACGATCACTATTGGTCTGCAATTCGACTGGCTGAGCGATGCCAAGCTGGTCCTGACCGATGATCTGATCAAGGAAATGCTGCGCCAGCGCAAAGACGCCGGTGCCCTGAACGAAAACGCTTTCGACGAGATTGAGACCGAAGGGTCCGAAGAGGAGACGAACTGATGGCAATCACCTCAGCCAACCAGCTGGAGCTGCTGCAGACCGCCGAGGCCGTGGCCCGGGAAAAGATGATCGACCCCGGTCTGGTTGTCGAAGCGATGGAAGAATCGCTCGCCCGTGCCGCCAAGAGCCGCTACGGCGCTGAGATGGACATCCGCGTGTCGATCGACCGCAAGACCGGCAAGGCGACCTTTACCCGCGTCCGCACCGTGGTCGAGGATGAAGAGCTGGAAAACTATCAGGCCGAGTTCACTGTCGAGCAAGCCAAGCAATACATGGAAAACCCTGAGGTCGGTGACGTTTTCGTCGAAGAAGTCCCGCCGGTTGAAATGGGCCGGATCGCGGCGCAATCTGCCAAGCAGGTGATCCTGCAAAAGGTCCGCGAAGCCGAGCGTGACCGTCAGTACGAAGAATTCAAGGATCGCGCAGGCACCATCATCAACGGTGCGGTCAAGCGCGAGGAATTCGGCAATGTCATCGTCGATCTGGGTGGGGCCGAGGCCGTTCTGCGCCGCAATGACAAGATCGGCCGTGAAAGCTATCGTCCCAACGACCGCGTGCGCGCCTACATCAAAGAGGTTCGCCGCGAGGTCCGTGGCCACCAGATCTTCCTGTCGCGCACCGCGCCGGAATTCATGGCTGAGCTGTTCAAGATGGAAGTGCCGGAAATCTATGACGGCATCATCGAAGTCAAAGCTGTGGCCCGCGACCCCGGCTCGCGCGCCAAGATTGCCGTGATTTCGTATGACGGTTCGATCGACCCCGTCGGTGCCTGCGTTGGTATGCGCGGCAGCCGCGTGCAGGCCGTTGTGAACGAACTGCAGGGTGAGAAAATCGACATCATCCCGTGGAATGAAGATCAGCCGACCTTCCTGGTGAACGCGCTGCAGCCCGCCGAGGTTTCCAAGGTGGTTCTGGACGAAGAAGCCGGCAAGATCGAAGTGGTTGTGCCCGAGGAACAGCTGTCTCTGGCTATCGGTCGTCGCGGTCAGAACGTGCGTCTGGCCAGCCAGCTGACCGGCCTGGACATCGACATCATGACCGAGGCCGAAGAATCGGCGCGTCGTCAGAAAGAATTCGAAGCCCGCACCCAGTTGTTCATGGACAGCCTGGATCTGGACGAATTCTTCGCGCAGTTGCTGGTCTCTGAAGGGTTCACAAACCTCGAAGAAGTTGCCTATGTCGAGCTGGACGAGCTGCTGGTCATCGATGGTGTTGACGAAGGCACCGCGCAGGAACTGCAGACCCGGGCTCGTGAATTCCTGGAAGCACAGGCCAAGGCGGCGTTGGATGCTGCCCGTGCGCTGGGTGCCGAGGACAGCCTTATTGAATTCGAAGGCCTCACACCCCAGATGGTAGAAGCGCTGGCCAAGGATGACGTGAAGACGTTGGAAGACTTCGCCACCTGCGCCGACTGGGAACTGGCCGGTGGCTGGACCACGGTCGACGGCGAGCGCATCAAGGATGACGGTGTTCTGGAACCTTTTGGCATTACGCTGGAAGAAGCGCAGGATTTGGTCATGACCGCCCGCATCATGCTGGGCTGGGTCGATCCGGCCGAGCTGGAGCAGGCCGAAGAAGAGGTCGAAGGCGAAGCTGACGAGGAGGCCGAGGCCTGATCTCAGGGCCTCGGGGTGGCGTGAATGGGTCGCGGTGGCGTCCATAAGGATCGGTCGGAAGGCCCCGAGCGCAAGTGCATCGCCACGGGCGAGGTTCAGCCAAAATACGGGTTGATCCGCTTTGTGATGGGGCCGGATGGTCAGGTCTTTCCCGATGTTGCGGCAAAATTGCCGGGGCGTGGGGTCTATGTAGCGGCGGATCGCGCCGCGCTGGATAAGGCCGTCGGCAAAAAGCTGTTCTCGCGCGGGTTCAAGGCGCAGGCAACGGCGCAGACGGACCTGGCTGACGAGGTTGAAAAACAAGTCGCGCGGCGGGTAATCGAACTGATCAGCCTGGCGCGTAAGTCCGGCGACGCAGTCGCGGGATATGAAAAGGTCAAGACGTGGCTGGACCGGGAAGAGGCTCAGGTACTGATTCAGGCCTCTGATGGATCGGGGCGCGGCAAGTCGAAACTCAGCACGCCGCACTTCGGAAAATACATCGGTTGGCTGACAGCGGATGAATTAGGGGCGGCATTTGGGCGCCAAACCGTGATTCATGCGGCGCTGGCCTCTGGCGGACTCGCCAAACGTGTTGTAGAGGAAGCGCAGCGCCTGCGTGGCTTGCGCGAAACGGATGACGGCGGCAAGGGCCGCTCGGAAGGGTAAGAAGCTTTATGAGCGATAGTGACGGCAAAAAGACATTGGGTCTTCGTGGCGGGGCACGCCCCGGAAATGTGAAACAGAGTTTCAGCCACGGACGCACCAAGAATGTCGTGGTGGAAACCAAACGCAAACGCGTGGTGGTCCCCAAGCCGGGTGCCGGAAAGCCGGGTGGCGGTGCAACGCCCTCGGGTGATCCGTCGCGCCGTCCTGCCGGGATTTCCGACGCGGAAATGGCACGCCGGATGAAGGCGCTGCAAGCTGCCAAGGCGCGTGAGGCTGAAGAAGCCGCCGCTCGCGAAGCGCAGGAAAAGGCGCGTGAAGAAGAACGCGCCCGCCGCCGTGCCGAACAGGAGGCCAAGGAACGCGAACAGCGCGAGGCCGAAGAACGTGCCCGCGCCAAGGCCGAGGAAGAAGAGCGCAAGCGCAAAGAGGCGGAAGAAGCCGCAAAGCGCGCTGCTGCCGCCCCCGCGCCCGAAGAACCCAAAGCCGCGCGCAGCCCGGCCAGCAAGCCTGCGCCTGCTGCCGCTCCGCGCAAGCAAGACCGCGAACGCGAACAGCGCGGTCGTGGCAAGGGCCGTGACGATAACCGCCGCTCGGGCAAGCTGACACTGGGTCAGGCCACCGGCGGCGAAGGCAACCGTCAACGCTCGATGGCGTCGATGAAGCGCAAGCAGGAGCGCGCGCGTCAGAAAGCCATGGGTGCCCCGGTCGAGCGGGAAAAGGTGATCCGCGACGTACAGTTGCCCGAGGCGATCATGGTTTCGGAATTGGCCAACCGTATGGCCGAGCGTGTGGCGGATGTAGTCAAATCGCTGATGCAGATGGGCATGATGGTCACGCAGAACCAGACCATCGACGCCGATACTGCCGAGCTGATCATCGAAGAATTTGGCCATAAGGTCACCCGTGTCTCTGATTCGGATGTTGAAGACGTCATCAAAGAGGTCGAAGACAGCGATGACGAACTGCAGCCGCGTCCGCCGGTCATCACCATCATGGGTCACGTTGACCACGGCAAAACCTCGCTGTTGGACGCGATCCGTGACGCACGCGTTGTGGCGGGTGAGGCCGGGGGCATCACCCAGCACATCGGCGCCTATCAAGTGAAAACCGATGGCGGCACCACGCTAACCTTCCTGGATACGCCGGGCCACGCGGCCTTTACCTCGATGCGTTCGCGCGGGGCTCAGGTCACGGATATCGTGGTTCTGGTGGTCGCTGCCGACGACGCGGTGATGCCGCAGACCATCGAGGCGATCAACCACGCCAAGGCCGCCGAAGTGCCGATGATCGTGGCGATCAACAAGATCGACAAGCCCGAAGCCAACCCCGACAAAGTGCGCACCGACCTGCTGCAGCATGAGGTGATCGTCGAGAAGATGTCGGGTGAGGTTCAGGATGTTGAGGTCTCGGCCGTCACCGGTCAGGGCCTGGACGAACTGCTGGAAGCCATCGCGCTGCAGGCCGAGATTCTGGAATTGAAAGCCAACCCCGATCGCGCCGCCCAGGGTGCCGTGATCGAGGCGCAGTTGGACGTGGGCCGTGGCCCCGTCGCCACCGTTCTGGTTCAGAACGGCACGCTGCGTCAGGGTGATATCTTCGTTGTGGGTGAGCAATACGGTAAGGTCCGTGCGCTGATCAACGACAAGGGCGACCGCGTGAAAGAGGCCGGCCCCTCGGTTCCGGTCGAGGTTCTGGGCCTGAATGGTACGCCCGAAGCTGGTGACGTTCTGAACGTGACCGAGACCGAAGCGCAAGCGCGTGAGATCGCGGAATACCGTGAGCAAGCCGCCAAGGACAAACGCGCCGCCGCTGGTGCTGCGACCACCCTTGAGCAACTGATGCAGAAGGCGAAAGAAGACGAGAACGTGGCCGAGTTGCCGATCCTCGTCAAAGCTGACGTGCAGGGTTCTGCCGAGGCCATCGTTCAGGCGATGGAGAAAATCGGCAACGACGAAGTCCGCGTGCGCGTTCTGCACTCGGGCGTGGGTGCGATCACCGAAACGGATATCGGCCTGGCCGAAGCCTCGGGTGCCCCTGTCATGGGCTTCAACGTCCGTGCCAACGCATCAGCGCGGAACACCGCGAACCAGAAGGGTGTCGAGATTCGCTATTACTCGGTGATCTATGACCTGGTGGACGACGTGAAAGCCGCCGCATCGGGCCTGCTGAGCGCCGAGATCCGCGAGAAGTTCATCGGCTACGCCGAGATCCGCGAAGTCTTCAAGGTCACCGGTGTCGGCAAGGTTGCCGGCTGTCTGGTCACCGAAGGTGTGGCGCGTCGTTCGGCAGGCGTGCGCCTGCTGCGCGACAACGTGGTGATCCACGAAGGCACGCTGAAAACGCTGAAGCGCTTCAAGGACGAAGTGGCCGAGGTTCAGTCGGGTCAGGAATGCGGTATGGCGTTCGAAAACTACGACGATATCCGCGCCGGCGACGTGATCGAAATCTTCGAGCGCGAAGAGGTCACGCGGACGCTGGATTGATCCGAGTGCTATGAGAAAAATAAAAGCGGTCCCATTGGGCCGCTTTTTTTTGGCATTTGTTAAATTTCAATGACTACTATGCGGGGCAAACGGGCATTTATGGGATGTCAAATGTGCCTCTCGAATGAGGAACTAAAGCCTTTTCCTCGAGTACCTTTCGTTCAATTCCTCAACACTCGCCGAATTGCGCAAATACTCTTCCGAATATCCTAGTCGCGTACCAACCTCGATTACCGCTTCAACGAGCTGAGAGTTCGGTTCCCGTATCTGGGCGGGTAACTTACGATGGACCGAATCCACTGCTCTGGCATTTAGGTCATACTGTGCTTTCGAAACGAGTTGGTCCAGAAGGACAGTCACGGTTGGGTGCTGGCCCTCGTACAACTCTTCAAATCGAAAAACACCGACAAAGCCTTCCCGTTCGTGCTGCTCAATCATAAACTCGTTCAATTCCAACCAGTGGAACAAGTTGCGTTCAAACGGTGTAAACCCCTCTGCCACCGCAGCGAACTTCGAATACTTAACTCGTGGGTCGTCCACATGAATCATGGCGATTCTTTCCCAACGCCTTCCGGCACGGATTTCGGGGTTGAACAAGCCATGCGTTGTGAGTGATGCGGCAACATGGAACGGATTCCTTACCAAATGCGCAAATCTTAACCGGCTTGAAAACCTCTTAGAAAAATATGGTAACCAAGCATAGCACGGCCAGCCGACATCGAGATAACGCGTTCCTTGTGTGATCATATCTTCGATTTCAATAAGCTTACGCTGCAAAGGAACGTGGGAACCGAGGACCTGAGCGAACTTTCCGGGGCGCCGATAAACTCTCCTTGAAAAATATTCTGAACCAAGACCCTCATGTTCAACCTTAGCATCTGGATGTGCTCTTCCAGCAATCGCCGCAATATTTTCTGTTGATGTCCGGCCGGTCGACAGGATGAAGCTGCAAGTTGTCATGAAAATGCCTGCTCCTTTACTTTAGTTTATCAACTTTTTGTTAAAGGCAATCTTTAGGCATGCAAACATAGTTGTCGATGCACCAAAACTAAAAATGGTAGGCGAAAAAACTTCTGCTCGTCTAAAAAGTTGGCGACTTGGCAAGCGATAGGAAGACCGTTTAGGGCTCGAACCAGACGTTCCTGGCGTCGCAGAAAATGCCTTTGGCTATTTTATCGCCGCCAAAAACGTCCCCGGATGCATGACGATGTCGAAATGATGCACCCCATTTTGCAGGTCAAAACTCACCGAGTGCCCGGCCTTTCGCAAAAGTTCTGCGTAGTGTCGACTTTGGCGGATGAATTCGGGGGTGTCGCGCTCACCTACGGTCACGCGATAGCGCGGGCCAGGGGCCGGAAGGCGCCGGATGGGCGACAGGTCGTGGACCTCGACCGGGGTTAGTTGCAGCGGGTCGTTGACGGGTGTCAGGCTGATCGGCTCCAGATCATAAACCCCGCTGATCAAGATCACGTCGCGCACGCGCAGTCCTGCGCGCGCCAGAGCGTCGGCGGACGTTGCCATGACCATGCTGGCCAGATGCGCCCCGGCGCTGTGGCCGGACAGTGTCACGCGGGAAGGGTCGTATCCCAAGCGGGCGGCGTTCGCGGCCAGCCAGAGTATGGCAGCGCGGCATTCCTCGATCATGTCGCCGATCCGCGCGTTCGGGGCCAGCGTATAGTTCAGGGTCGCAAAGGACTGCTCAGCCTCGATCAGGGCCGGGGCCATCATCGCGGATTCGCGCTGGCTGATCGCTTGCCAATAGCCGCCGTGGATAAACACGTGCAGCGGTGCGCCAGTGCCTTTTGCCGGAAAGAAATCCAGAACCTGCGACGGGCTGTCGCCGTAAGCGAGGTTCTCGTGGCATTCCATCTGCGCCCGATGCTGCGCGCTGAGTGCAGCCCAACTGTCGACATAGGGTGTCAGGTCGCCACCGATCATCGAACGGGGTGAATATTCCTGATCCAGTTCTTCCTGTGTGAAACCCCGGTACAGCATCACTTACTCCTGCTCGGCGTACATCAGTTCGGTACGTACATCGTAGAGATCATGGAAAAACCGCAAATCCAAGGCCTTGCGTAGAAAGGACACACCGCTGGAGCCACCAGTGCCGGGTTGGTTGCCGATTACGCGCTCAACTGCGGTGACATGGTCAAAACGCCAGCGTTGAAACAGGGATTCCACATCCATCAGCTTTTCGGCCAGCGCATAGAGATCCCAATATGTGTTCGTGTCGCGGAAGACCTGCACCCACAGCTTCACGATGCGCGAGTCACCGGAGTATGGCTGCGCATAGTCGCGGTTCAGCAAGTCGTCCGGCACATCGAACCCTTGCCGTGCCATCATGTGAAGGACTTCGTCATAGAGCGACGGTTTGGTCAGGGCGGCGGATAGCATTTCCATCACTTCGGGGTCATGAGCGTGCACTTTAAGGGTCGCGGCGTCCTTGTTGCCCAGAATAAACTCGATCTGACGGTAACCATAGCTTTGGAAGCCGGACGAGCTGCCCAAGGCCTGCCGAAAAGTCATGTAATCGGCCGGGGTCATAGTCAGAAGCGTTTCCCACGACGCGATCAACTGTCGCTGGATGGCTTTTACCCGGTCAAGGTTCTTCATCGCGGGGCCAAATTCGTCCTGCTGCAGAAACCTTCGTACCTCGACCAGTTGGTGATGCATCAGTTTCAGCCACAATTCACTGACCTGATGGATGATGATGAATAGCATCTCATCGGGCTGGGCTGGATCCTGAAAGGTCTTTTGCAGGTTCAGCAGGGTCTTGAGCTGCAGGAAATCCCCGTAACTCTTGCGGTGGGTTTCCGCGAAATCGGTGACCAGAGAGTCCTCGATCCCGCGTTCCAGATACCTGTCATTGTCGCTCATGTGCTCCTCCAACCTCCGGGTTCGCCCTATGTTTAGGGTCAAATTTCGTGCGGTGCCAGAGCGTCAGGTCCAGTCCAGCACCACCTTGCCGGATTGCCCGGATTTCATGGCGGCAAACCCTTGGGCAAAGTCGTCGACCTTGAACCGATGCGTGATGACCCGGCTGACGTCCAATCCGTTCTGCAGCATGGCGATCATCTTGTACCATGTCTCGAACATCTCGCGGCCATAGACACCCTTGATGGTGATGGCCTTGAACACGATGCGTGACCAGTCCACAGGCGACTTGCCGGGCGGTATCCCCAGCAGAGCGATTTTGCCGCCCATCACCAGTGCCTCGACCATCTGATCCAGCGCGGCTTGCGAGCCTGACATTTCCAGGCCCACATCAAACCCCTGCGTCATGCCAAGGTCTGAAATGACGTCCTGTAGGTCCTCGTGGGAAACATCGACTGTTCGCACGGTGGGAACCACATGTTCCGCCAGTTTCAGGCGGTCGGGGTTGATGTCGGTGATCACTACGTGTCGCGCACCGGCATGGCGGGCGACAGCGGCCGCCATGATCCCGATTGGCCCTGCGCCGGTGATCAGAACATCCTCGCCCAACAAATCAAAGCTGAGCGCGGTGTGAACAGCGTTTCCCAGCGGGTCGAGAATGGCCCCGATTTCGTCTGGCACGTCGTCAGGCAGAGGGACCACGTTGAAGGCAGGCAGCTTAAGATACTGCGCAAAGGCCCCCTGCTCATTCACACCGATACCGCGCGTGCCGGGGTCCAGATGGAACTTTCCGGCGCGGCTTTGTCGGCTGTCATTGGTGATCAGATGGCCCTCGCCCGAGCATCTTTGACCAACCTCAAGCCCAGCCACATTGCGCCCGATCTCGACGATCTCGCCGGCGAATTCGTGGCCGGTGATCATGGGCACTGGAACGGTTGCTGCGGCCCATTCGTCCCAGTTCCAGATGTGAATGTCTGTACCACAGATGCCCGTCTTGTTGACGCGGATCAGAACCTCGTCCGGGCCGATCTCGGGGACCGGGGCTTGCACCATCCAAAGACCTTCTTCAGGTTTGGATTTCTCAAGCGCTTTCATGGTGTTGGGGTGCATCATATCACTCCCAGTTCGCTGCCAACCTTGCCAAAGGCGGCCAGCGCGCGGTCCAACTCGTCACGGGTCAGCGCGGCGTTCATCTGGGTTCTGATCCGGGCCTGTCCGCGTGGGACGACCGGGAAGAAAAAGCCCGAGACATAGACGCCCTCATCAAATAGTCGCGCGGCCATATCCTGTGCCAGCGTCGCTTCGCCCAGCATCACCGGGATGATCGGGTGTTCACCGGGCAGGAGGTCAAACCCCAGTTTTTCCAGACCGGCCCGCCAATAGTTCGCGTTTTCGAACAGCCGGGCGCGCAGGTCTGCACCGTCGTTGACAAGGCGAATTGCCTCTAGCCCAGCGGCCACAATGGATGGAGGCAGCGAATTTGAGAACAGATAGGGCCGCGCCCGCTGCCGCAGGAGGTCGATCACCGGCTGCGGCCCGGCGATATAACCGCCGATTGCCCCCCCAAGTGCCTTGCCCAAGGTTCCTGTCAGAATATCCACGTCGACGCCGAAATGATCCGGCGTACCCGCCCCGTTTGGCCCCATGAACCCGGTCGCGTGGCAATCGTCGACCATGACGATGGCGTCGTACTTGTTGGCCAGCTCGCGGATTTTCGGCAGGTTGGCCAGATAACCATCCATCGAGAAAACACCGTCCGTGGCAATCATGATATGCCGCGCCCCATCCGCGCGCGCCTGTTTCAGCCAGGCCTCAAGATCGTTCATGTCGTTGTTCATGTACCGATAGCGTTTCGCCTTACACAGGCGCACCCCGTCGATGATTGAGGCATGGTTCAGACTGTCCGAGATAATCGCGTCCTCCGGGCCCAGAAGGGGTTCAAACAACCCGCCATTTGCGTCGAAACAAGCGGCAAACAGGATCGCATCATCCTTGTTCAGGAACTGTGCCAGCTTCTGCTCCAATTCGCGGTGAATATCCTGCGTGCCACAGATAAACCGGACCGAGGCCATGCCGAACCCTTTGGGCTCCATCGCGCCTTTGGCCGCGTCGATCAATGCCGGGTGATCGGCCAGCCCCAGATAATTGTTGGCACACAGGTTGATGACCTGCTTGCCACCTACCGTGATCTCTCCGCCCTGAGGCGAAGTGATCATGCGCTCGCGTTTATACAGACCTTCCGCTTCGATCTGCGCGAGGGTGTCCGTGATATGGGACAGGAACGTGTCAGCCATGGCGATCTCCTTGCTTTGAGTCGCGTATCTAACATAGCGGATGAAATTCCCAAATAGGGGATTGGCATAATGACGGAAAAATTTCCGTGAAGGCGGATTTTTGCCAGTTCAGGCGTTTTTGACGATCAGAAAAACTCTGGCGGTACTTTCGGCGGTGATCGAATGGGCAACATCCGCGGCATATCGCGCCGTGTCACCCTGTTTCAGATCGCGGGTGGCGGACCCGGATGTGATGCGAACCGCGCCTTCCAGCACTGTCAGTTGTTCGCGCGCGCCCCGCGCGTGGGGCTGGCTGGTCAGCCCGCCATCTTGCTCAAAGTAGATATCATAGACCTCGTGGCCGCCTGCTTCTTCGGGCGGAGAGAGGATGCGAATACGGCAGTTCTGGCCCATATTGTCGATGCTGGGCACCTCTGCGCTGCGCAGAACTTCGATTTGATCGGCGTTGTCGGATTCCTCCAATAAACCTGCAAAATCTACCTGAAGGGCCCGGGTCAAATTCCACAGGGTCGATATTGTTGGGCTGCTCTCGCCCCGTTCGATCTGACTGACCATGGACCGGGACACACCGCTGAGATTGGCGACCGCTTCGAGGGACAGGCCCTTGGCGCGGCGCGCTTCTTTCAGGCGTTTGGGCAGTCGTGTCAGGATATCGTCTGATTTTTCCGTCATGGCGGAATCTGATGCGCTTTTCAGGATGGCTTGTCAATTCTGCTTGTGACGGTACGTCCTATGGGACAGCCTTGTGCTGCAGATGCATAGTGGCGCCAATTCCAAGAGGAGAAGACACATGAAAGATATCGTCATTCTGGATGGGGCCCGTACCGCTGTTGGGACGTTCGGCGGAGCATTGTCCTCGACCGCGCCAATTGATCTGGCAACTGTTGTGACCGAAGCCGCGATGGAGAAGTCGGGCGTTGAGGGCGGCCAAATCGGTAACGTGGTTTTCGGCCATGTGATCAACACTGAACCGCGCGATATGTATCTGTCTCGTGCGGCGGCGAAACAGGCAGGTATCCCGGTTGAAACTCCGGCGATGAACGTGAACCGTCTGTGTGGTTCGGGTGCTCAGGCGATTGTGTCGGCGGTGCAGTCGCTGATGCTGGGCGATGCCGAATTCGCGGTTGCTGGTGGTGCCGAGAGCATGTCGCGCAGCCCCTACATCGTTCCGCAGGCACGTTGGGGCGCGAAAATGGGCGACGTTACATCGCTGGACATGATGCTGGGTGCGCTGAACTGCCCGTTTGGTACTGGCCACATGGGTGTGACAGCCGAGAACGTCGCGGACGAGCATCAGGTTACACGCGAACAGATGGATGCGTTTGCCCTGACCAGCCAGACCCGCGCCGCTGCTGCGATTGAGGCTGGGTATTTCCAAAGCCAGATCACACCGGTTCAGGTCAAGGTCAAGCGCGATATGGTGGACTTCATGGTCGATGAGCATCCCAAGGCGACCTCGATCGAGGCGCTGGCCGGGTTGCGTCCGGCGTTCAAGAAGGACGGCCGTGTGACGGCAGGCAATGCCTCGGGTATCAATGACGGTGCAGCCGCGATGGTTCTGGCGACGGCGGAGGCGGCTGAGAAAGCCGGTCTGAAGCCGAAAGCGCGTATTCTGGGCTATGGCCACGCGGGTGTGCGGCCCGAAGTGATGGGCATCGGTCCGGTGCCTGCGGTGCAGAACCTGCTGGCGCGCACTGGCTTGACGGTCGAGGATTTCGACGTGATCGAAAGCAACGAAGCCTTTGCGTCCCAGGCAATTGCCGTCAACAACGAACTGGGGCTGGATACTGCCAAGGTTAACCCGAACGGCGGCGCGATTGCATTGGGTCACCCTGTCGGGGCGACCGGTGCGATCATCACGCTGAAAGCGCTGTACGAACTGGAGCGGATCGGTGGGTCCAAAGGTCTGGTGACGATGTGCATCGGCGGTGGTCAGGGAATCGCCATTGCCTTTGAACTGCTCTGATTTGAGACGTTGTTGGGGGGGCTGTCTGCCCCCCATCGCGCCTTTGGGCGCGATTCCCCCCGAGGATATTTTGGGCCAGATGAAGGGGCAGATCGGTTTTAGCTGAGCGCCGCAACGATCAAAACGAGAACTGCGCCTGCGGCTGCACCGATGGTCGCCGGGAGCGCCATTGACCAAAAGCGGGTGTTTCGTGGTTCGTCCTTCTGGGTTTGTGCGATCAGCGCGTTTTCCACCAGGGCGGGCAGGCGAGGGCCAAAGCGGGCCAGAACCATGGCCGTTTTTCCGAAATCGCGCAGGGCCGCGCGCGGGCCGATGGATTGCTTGATGTAGTCCTCGACCACGGGGCGGGCGACTTCCCAGATGTTGACTTGTGGGTCCAGCGAGCGCGCGACACCTTCGACCACCACCATTGTGCGCTGCAACAGGATCAATTCGGTGCGGGTTTCCATGCCGAACCGTTCGGTGACTTCGAACAGGTAATTCAGCAGGCGGCCCATCGAAATATGGGTGGCGTCCATGCCAAAGATGGGCTCTCCTACCGCGCGCAGGGCGCGTGCGAATTCGTCGACATCCCTGTCGGCAGGGACGTAGCCCGCTTCGAAATGGACCTCGGCCACGCGTTTGTAGTCGCGACGGATGAAGCCGAAGAGGATCTCGGCATAGACCCGACGAGTGTATTCGTCGATATGGCCCATGATGCCGTAGTCATAGGCAATGATATCACCATTGGCGGCGACCTTGAGGTTGCCCTGATGCATATCGGCGTGAAAAAAACCGTCGCGCAGAGCGTGCAGCAGGAACAGACGCAATACGCGCTCGCCCAGATCGCGGCGGTTATGATTGGCCGCATCCAGCGCGTCATTGTCGCCCAAGGGGATGCCGTCTGCCCAGCTGAGGGTCATCACCCGCCGCGCGGACAGGGACCAGACCACAGGCGGCAGCCAAAACCCGGCATCGTCCTTGGTGTTGGCTGCGTATTCCGAAGCGGCGGCGCTTTCGAGACGTAGATCAAGTTCACCTCGCACGACGCCGTCGAAGTGTTCGATCACTTCCATCGGTCTCAGGCGACGCGCGCCGGGGGCAAACAGTTGCACGATGCGTGCCGCGAAATAGAAGGCGTCGACGTCCTTGCGGAAGGCACGCTCGATCCCGGGGCGTAGGACTTTGACGGCGACATCTTCGCCTGTGCTGGTCAGCTTTGCCTTGTGGACCTGGGCGATGGATGCGGCAGCGATGGGTTCGCTGAATTCGTCGAATATATTCGAAACGGGTTGTCCCAATTCCTTTTCGACTTCGGCCATGGCCTCGGCTTTGGGAAAGGGGGGCAGTTTGTCCTGCAGGACGCGCAGTTGTGCGGCCAATTCGTTGCCGACGACATCGGGGCGGGTCGAGAGAACCTGGCCAAATTTGATGTATGCCGGACCCAGCGCCGTGAGCGCGCGGGTGGCCGGGGGCATCGACGGATCGCCCTTATACCCGAGCCACTGGAATGGTTTGCCCAATGTATGCGCAAGGAGGCGCAAAGCTTTTGGCGCCTCGAATGCGTCAAGCACCACGTTCATCGCGCCGGTGCGTTCGAATGTAGCGCCTGTGCGGATCAGGCGGATAATGTTGTGGGGACCGCGCATCAGATTTTCCAGCCGGAGTGTAGCGCGGCGATACCCATGCTCAGGTTGCGGTATTTCGCGTTCTCGAACCCTGCGGCGCGGACCATGCCCAGAAAGGTTTCCTGATCGGGGAAGTTGCGGATGGATTCCACCAGGTACTGATAGCTGTCGTAATCGTTGGCGATCAGCTTGCCCATGCGCGGGATGACGTTGAAACTGTAGAGATCATACAGTTTTTGCAGCCCGTCATTGGGCAGCTGGCTGAATTCCAGAACCATCAGGCGGCCACCGGGTTTCAGCACGCGGTAGGCTTCGTTCAGCGCCTCTTGCGGGCGGGTCACGTTACGGATGCCGAACGAAATCGTGTAGACGTCGAACGTGTTGTCTTCGAACGGCAGGGACATGGCGTCGCCAACCACCCAATTCAGGCTGTCGGCCATCTGATCGGCTTCGGCGCGCTGTCGGCCTTCGACCAGCATCGGCTCGGTCAGGTCCAGAACGGTGGCGTGGCCGTGGCCCGCACGTTTGAGGAAGCGGAAGGAAATGTCTCCGGTCCCGCCTGCCACGTCCAGAAGGCGCTGACCGGGGCGCGGGGCCAGCCAATCCATCATCGCGTCTTTCCAGACCCGGTGGATTCCCATCGACATGACATCGTTCATCACGTCATATTTCGAGGCGACCGAGTTAAACACGCCCTGCACGCGCCCGGCCTTTTCAGCCTCGCGCACGGTTTCGAATCCGAAATGTGTGGTCTTGTCGTTGGTGTCGGACATTTGCCTTGCCGTTTGTCGAATTTCGCCTCTGTTATAGGGCCATTGGTATCGGGCACAATGCGGCCCTTTGGAATAGGAGCCAAGTAATGCCCGAATTGCCCGAGGTCGAGACAGTAAAACGCGGTTTGGCCCCGGCGATGGAGGGTGTCGTTATCGAACGCGCCGATGTGAACCGCCCCGATCTGCGTTGGCCTTTTCCCGAACGGATGGCCGAACGGTTGACCGGGCAGCGGGTGGATGGGCTGCGAAGACGTTCGAAATACATCCTGGCGGATCTTAGCAGCGGTGAGACCTTGCTGATTCATCTGGGCATGTCCGGCCGGATGATGGTGTCGGGCGATCCGCTGGGGCAGTTCGTGCATGATCATCCGATGCCGGAAAAGCACGACCACGTGGTATTTCACATGGCAAATGGCGCGCGGATTACCTTCAACGACCCGCGCAGATTCGGTGCGATGGACTTGCTGCCCACGGCCACCGCTGAAGAACACAAGTTGCTGTCTGTTCTTGGACCCGAGCCGTTGGGCAATGACTTTCATGAACAACACCTGATCGACGCATTCAAAGGCCGGAACACTCCTGTCAAATCCGCGCTGCTGGATCAGGGAATCGTTGCCGGATTGGGAAATATCTACGTTTGTGAGGCGCTTTATCGCGCCAGAGTGTCCCCACGTCGAAAAGCTGGTCAAATTTCTGCGCAGCGTGTCGGTGCCATGGTTCCCATCATTCGTCAGGTGCTTCGGGACGCGATTGATGCGGGTGGTTCATCGCTGCGTGATTTCCGCCAAGCCGATGGAGAACTTGGATATTTTCAGCACAGCTTTGATGTCTATGGCCGCGAGGGTGGCCCCTGCCGCACCGAAGGATGCGATGCTGCCATAAAAAGAATCACCCAGTCCGGTCGCTCATCCTTCTATTGCACGCAATGCCAAAGATAACTTGATCCAAGGTTTTTGCGTGATAATGAATCGTTACTGAACGGAACAACCGGAAGCTTACACCTCATGGCTTTTGAGACGATCATCGTCGAAATCGAAGACCACGTCGCCCTTATCAAGCTTGATAGACCAGATGCTCTGAATGCACTGAACTCGCAGTTGACGCAGGAATTGTGCACAGCGCTGGAAGAGGCGGATCAAAACGACAAGGTGCGCTGCATCATCATCACCGGCTCGGAAAAGGCTTTTGCCGCCGGCGCGGACATCAAAGAGATGTCCGAGATGGGTTTTGTCGATGTCTACACCAGAAACCTGTTCGGTGATGTGAATGACCGGATAACGGCCATACGCAAACCGATCATCGCCGCAGTCGCAGGTTACGCGCTGGGCGGTGGATGCGAATTGGCGATGATGTGCGATTTCATAATCGCCGCAGATTCGGCCAAGTTCGGTCAACCGGAAATCAATCTCGGAGTCATCGCGGGTCTGGGTGGCACGCAGCGTCTGACCCGGTTTGTCGGCAAGTCCAAATCAATGGACATGAATCTGACCGGGCGTTTCATGGATGCCGAAGAAGCAGAACGGGCGGGCTTGGTCAGCCGGGTTGTCCCTGCAAAGAAACTGTTGGATGAGGCGACGGCCGCAGCCCAGAAGATAGCCGAAAAATCTCAGTTGAGCGCAATAGCCGCGAAAGAGGCTGTGAATCGCAGCTATGAATTGCCGCTGAACGAGGGGATGTTGTTTGAACGTCGGGTGTTCCATTCGATGTTTGCAAGCGAAGATCAAAAAGAAGGCATGGCTGCCTTTCTTGAAAAGCGCGCGGCCCAGTTCCGCGATAAGTAAACGACCTTTCAGACCGGATCAGGCGGGTACATGCCCGCCTTTTTCAAACCTGCCTTGCAGCAATAAGAATCTGCTTGGCAAACCCTTCCAACTTGGATAGTAAGCGCCGCTATACATGCGCGTGCGGCCCGCTTTGGCCCGACTCACACTCGTGATTTCTGATCCGGTGCGGATTACCCGTGGCGCGCAATTCATAGAACCGTACCGTACAAAGGTCAGAGACACATGGCTAACTCGCCCCAGGCAAAAAAACGCGCTCGTCAGAACGAGAAGCGTTTCGCAATCAACAAAGCACGTCGTTCGCGCATCCGCACCTACCTGCGCAAGGTCGAAGAAGCGATCGCATCCGGCGACAAGGACGCAGCAACCGCCGCTCTGCGCGCGGCCCAGCCCGAGCTGATGCGCGGCGTCACCAAAGGCGTTTTCCACAAGAACACCGCAGCGCGTAAAATGTCGCGCCTGTCCTCGCGCGTGAAGGCGCTGGGCTGAGTCTTTCGCTGACCCCAGGTCACGTAAGAAAGGCTGAACTATTTTGAAGGGCGTCGCGCATCGCGGCGCCCTTTTTGCTGTTGCCAGAATACCGCGCTTCACCAAGCCAAGAGATTCTTTCGCGCTCAGAGGCGAGTCAATATCAGAGTTTCGTTGCCGGGGACCTCGCCATCTTGTTACCACTGATTCAGCGATTCACTCGCTTGGGGGGACAGGCTGTTCCAGGGATCAAACTGACGGGCATCAGGGCGACCGGGGACGAATGTTGGCAACCGGGACTGCTGGTTTGCTGATCTGCTTTGGGACCTGATGCATTCAGGCTTCCTAGCCCTGTCTAAAAAAAAGAAGATTGAGACACGCAACCCGGTTTCCGGGGCGGTTCCGTTATTTGGAATGCCTTTGTGCCAGGTAGTGTCGACATTCAAAAACAAGGCGTCAGGCTATTTCAGTTTGGCGGATGTGTACCCTTTTGCGTGTGAGTGCGCGTACCGGGCGACCGGGACTTAGTAATAAGGCCGACAGGCCAATAAAGAATGGGATGCGTGAGGCGCTTAATGACACAAGAAAAATGGGGACTACTGCGTAACAAACTGCTCAAGGCTATTGGAAAAAATAACTACACCACCTGGATCGAACCTCTGGAGTTCCAAGAGGTTCAGGATGGGGTAGCTGTATTTTCGGTGCCTACGAATTTTATGGGCAATTACGTCAGCCAAAATTTTGCAGATCTCATCTTGTATGAGTTGAATACGTCAGGTGAGCCCGTTCAACGCCTTGCGTTCAGGGTCGCGGCAAATTCACCGACGCGCCCGTCTGTCGAGGCAGAGTCGGCGCAAGCACCAGCGCCAGAGGCCGCTGTGCCCCATTTGACCGAAGTAGCAAATGATGCGTTGGAATCCTTGCAGGCCGCGCCTCTGGATGCCCGTTTCACATTTCACACTTTTGTGGTTGGTAAGCCCAACGAACTGGCCCATGCCGCTGCGCGCCGTGTTTCCGAAGGTGGCCCCGTGACCTTCAATCCGCTGGTTCTGTACGGTGGAGTTGGTCTGGGTAAAACGCACCTGATGCACGCTATTGCATGGGAACTGAAAACCAAACGGCCCGATCTGAACGTGCTTTACCTGTCAGCGGAACAGTTCATGTATCGGTTTGTGCAGGCTCTGCGCGAACGCCGCATGATGGATTTCAAACACCTGTTCCGTTCGGTCGATGTGCTGATGGTAGACGACGTGCAATTCATCGCAGGTAAGGACTCCACGCAGGAAGAATTCTTTCACACGTTCAATGCGCTGGTGGATCAGAACAAACAGATCATCATCTCGGCCGACCGCGCACCGGGTGAGATCAAGGATCTGGAAGACCGTGTGAAATCGCGCCTGCAATGTGGTCTTGTCGTGGATTTGCACCCGACTGACTATGAACTGCGTCTGGGTATTCTTCAGAACAAGGTGCAACAGTACAGCAGCACCTATCCTGACCTGACAATTGCAGACGGCGTGCTGGAGTTTCTGGCCCATCGCATCTCGACCAATGTTCGTGTGCTGGAAGGCGCGCTGACCCGTCTGTTCGCCTTTGCCTCGCTGGTGGGGCGCGAGATAGACATGGAACTGACGCAGGACTGTCTGGCCGACGTGCTGCGCGCATCCGAGCGCAAGATTACCGTCGAAGAGATTCAGCGCAAGGTTTCAGAATACTACAACATCCGCCTTTCCGACATCATCGGCCCCAAGCGCCTGCGGTCTTATGCGCGTCCGCGTCAGGTGGCGATGTATCTGTGCAAGCAACTCACCAGCCGGTCCTTGCCCGAGATCGGGCGTCGTTTCGGCGGGCGTGATCACACAACGGTCATGCACGGTGTCAAACGTATTGAAGAGCTGAAAACGACCGACGGCCAGATCGCCGAAGACGTCGAGATGCTGCGCCGGTCACTGGAAGCCTGATTTCCAGCCTCAGTTATTTAAAACCGCCCCGGACCCTTTGGCCCGGGGTGTTTTTTGTGGGCTTTAACCCACGGTTGGGTGGGAACTGTGCCCGCTTGGTCACGCCCCTCTTGACGCTTTGGTCAATCCGACTCAGAAATCCTTAAAAAATCCTTGTGCCTCAGGGTGGAACCGCTAACGTGCCAGTCCCGCCCAAATCGGCACGCAAGTCAAAGGAATTGAGGGTATGAAGATCAGCATCGAACGCGGCACCCTTCTTAAGGCCGTCTCGCAGGCCCAATCCGTTGTGGAACGTCGCAACACCATTCCAATACTTGCCAACGTGCTGATCGAAGCCGAAGGCGATGTGGCCATGTTCCGTGCCACCGATCTGGATATCGAAGTGGTTGATAAGGCGCCCGCACAGGTCGAAAAAGCCGGTGCGACCACCGTAGCGGCGACGACTTTGCACGAAATCGTGCGGAAGCTGCCGGATGGGGCTTTGGTGACGCTGACTGCCGACAGTGCTTCGGGTCGTCTAACGGTTGAGGCCGGGCGCTCGAACTTTTCGCTGGCGACCCTGCCGAAAGAGGATTTCCCGGTGATGGCGTCCTCGGAGTATCAGTCGAACTTTACGGCCTCGGCGGCGCTGTTGCGGCGTTTGTTTGACAAGTCGAAATTTGCGATCTCGACCGAAGAGACGCGCTATTACCTGAATGGCGTTTATATGCATGTGGCCGATGGATCCGAGGGCGGTAAGGTGCTGCGCTGTGTGGCCACAGACGGGCACCGTCTGGCGCGGATTGATGCGGATCTGCCTGATGGGGCGGCTGATATGCCGGGCGTGATCGTACCGCGCAAGACCGTGGGTGAGCTGCGCAAGCTGCTGGACGATGATGAGATGGATATCGCTGTGTCTGTCAGTGAAACCAAGGTGCGCTTTGCGACGCCTGATATCACACTGACTTCGAAAGTGATCGACGGCACCTTCCCCGACTACACTCGTGTGATCCCGCAGGGCAATACGCGCCAGTTGGAAGTGGATGCCGCCGAATTCGCGCAAGCCGTGGATCGTGTGGCGACCGTATCGTCCGAACGCTCGCGAGCGGTGAAGTTGCAGCTGGATGCCGATAAGCTGGTTCTGTCGGTCAATGCCCCTGACAGCGGTGCCGCCGAGGAAGAGCTGGCTGTGGCTTATGGCGACGAGCGGCTTGAGATTGGATTCAATGCGAAATACCTGCTCGAGATTGCTTCTCAGGTGGATCGCGAGAATGCTGTGTTTCTGTTTAACTCGGCCGGTGATCCGACCTTGATGCGCGAAGGCAATGATCAGAGCGCGGTTTACGTCGTCATGCCGATGCGCGTCTGATCGCGCTGGCGCGCGATGCCTCCGGCGGAAGTATTTTTGAACAGAAGAAGGGTGGGGTCATGGGATTGGCCCTGACCGAACTGACGGTCTCGCATTTTCGGTCGCATAAGCTGGCGCGGCTGGCTTTGGATGGGCGGCCGGTAGCGCTGCATGGACCAAACGGGGCCGGTAAGACTAATATTCTGGAGGCGGTGTCGTTGTTCTCGCCCGGACGTGGGATGCGGCGGGCGAGTGCGGCTGAGATGACGCGGCGGCCCGAGGCGCTGGGCTGGAAGCTGTCTGGTGTGTTGCAGGCGCAGGGGCAAAGCTATGAGATCGAGACGTGGTCTGAGGGTGGCGCAGCACGGCAGGTTCGGATTGATGACAAAACGGCCAGTCAGATTGATTTGGGCAAGCTGGCGCGGGTGGTCTGGTTAATCCCTTCAATGGACCGGTTGTGGATCGAAGGGGCCGAGGGGCGGCGGCGGTTTCTGGATCGCATCGCCTTGAGCTTTGATCCGACCCACGCTGAGGCGTCCCTGACTTATGAGAAATCCATGCGCGAAAGGAACCGCCTGCTGAAAGAGCAAGTGCGTGATGCCCATTGGTATGTAGCGCTTGAGGGGCAGATGGCCGAGACCGGATACCGTATCCACGCAGCGCGACTGTCGGCGTTGGATTGTTTGCGCGCGGCGCAGGAGCGGGCGGAAACTGCCTTCCCATCGGCTGATCTGGAGCTAGTGCAAACCGAAGGTGCGATGCCCGAAACGGCAGACGATCTGCGCGAGGCGCTGGCCAAAAGCCGGTTCCGCGATTTGGCTGCAGGGCGGACATTGGTGGGGCCGCATCGGTCTGACGTGTATGGGGTTTTTGCGGCCAAGGGTGTTCCCGCCAGGGATTGTTCAACCGGAGAGCAGAAGGCGCTGTTGGTGTCGTTGATCCTGTCGAACGCACGTGCGCTGGCTGAGACAGTGGGTGCGCCGCCGATCGTATTGCTGGATGAGGTTGCGGCACATCTGGATGCCGAGCGGCGGGCCGCGCTGTATGATGAGATTTGCGCGCTGGGGGCTCAGGCCTGGATGACGGGTACCGGGCCTGAGCTGTTTGCGGAGTTGGGGGACCGGGCCCAAACGCTTGTTGTTACCGAAAGCGATGAGGGCTCAGTCGTGACGGCTTAGGCCGGCTCGCTGACTTTACGCTCCCACAAGAAGCCGCGCATCACCTCATCAACGGGTGTTTGGGCCATGTGGTTGACGTAGTTCGACATGGTTTTCTGTGCCAGGCCCAGCACCACATCCAGAACGGCTCGGTGTGAATAACCGGCGTCAAAGAACGCCTGAAGCTGTGCATCGGACGGGTTGCCACGGGTTTCCATCATTTGCAACGTGAAGGTCCGCAGGGCCTCAAGCTTGGCCGACGGGAGCGGAGTTTCATTGCGCAGGGCCTCGGTGATTTCGTCCGAGACCTTCATCATCTTGGCGATGCCGGTATGGGCAGGCACACAATAGTGGCATTCGTTTTCCACGTTGATTGTCTGCCAGACAACGGTCTTCTCGTCATTGTCAAAGTCGGTTTGCAGGAACAAATGGTGCAGAATCTGATAGCCTTCCAGATGCTGCGGGCTTTCAGCCATCACTTTATGTAGGCCGGGCAGTCGGCCAAACGCGGCCTGAGACTTTTCCAGCAGCGGTTTGGACCCTTCAGGGGCGGTTTCAAGGTCATGAGAGGGGAAGTTTGCCATGTCAAAACTCCTGTTTCTGGCGCTGTGAGTCGTATTTAGGCTTTATTGAGCGATCACTCAAGTATATATTTGAGTAAATGCTCAAGAATTGGTGAACCCGATGCCTCGCAAACCTTCATACGACCGCGATGCGCTGATCGCGCAGGCCAGGGATATTTTTTGGCGTCAGGGGTGGGCTGGAACGTCGCTCAAGGATCTTGAACGCGAACTGAATCTGAAACCTGGCAGTTTCTATGCGGCCTTCGGATCCAAGGATGCGCTGTATGCTCTGGCGTTGGAGCGGTACGCGCAGGATGGCGTGTCGCGATTGACGACCATGGCGGATGAGGTTGGGCCATTACAGGCGTTAAAAACGCAGCCGCAGATCGTGATAAGCGCCAAGGAAATGCCAGCGCGTGCTTGTATGCTGGCCAAGACATTCGCTGAACTACAGGCCAAAGAGCACGGTTTGGCGGACAAGGCAGGCGCTCATCTGGAGGAGATGAAAGAGTGTTTCGCCACCCTTTTCCGACGCGCGCAGGCGGCCGGAGAAATTGGCGCACATCATGACCCGGATCGGTTGGCCGCACGGTATCAATCGGATCTTTTGGGTCTGCGGTTGTCAGCCGAGCGTGACGATGTGAATGCGATGGAATTGGCGTCGGATATTGCGGCCGATCTAGATCGGCTGTGATCTGCTGAAAAAGACACTGACCGACACAAAATCTGGTGGGATCGCGTGACATTCCCCACCAGAAAACGTATAAGTTACCAAAATAATATAGGTACTAACCGAATGTCCGAAGACGCACAGGCACCACAGGAATATGGCGCTGATTCTATTAAGGTTCTCAAAGGCTTAGAGGCTGTTCGCAAACGTCCCGGTATGTATATTGGTGACACTGACGATGGGTCGGGCCTGCACCACATGGTGTACGAGGTTGTGGACAACGGAATTGATGAGGCGCTGGCCGGGCACGCCGACCATGTGACGGTCAAAATCCATGCCGATTCCAGTGTTTCGGTCAGCGATAACGGCCGTGGGATTCCCGTGGATATTCACCCCGAAGAAGGTGTATCCGCCGCTGAAGTCATCATGACCCAACTGCATGCGGGCGGGAAGTTTGACAGCAACTCGTACAAGGTGTCAGGCGGCCTGCACGGTGTGGGTGTCTCGGTTGTGAATGCGTTGTCCGATTGGCTGGAGCTGCGCATCTGGCGCAACGGCAAGGAACACGTGGCGCGCTTTGAAGGTGGCGAAACAGCGGAACATCTGAAGGTCGTGGGCGAATGTGGGGATCGCACCGGAACCGAGGTGCGGTTTTTGGCCTCGACCAGTACGTTCTCGAACCTCGAATATTCGTTTGAAACGCTAGAAAAGCGCCTGCGTGAGCTGGCCTTTTTGAACTCGGGCGTGCGGATCATCCTGATCGACGAGCGCCCCGCCGAACGGTTGGAGACCGAGCTGTTCTATGAGGGTGGCGTCAAGGAATTCGTCAAGTACCTCGACCGGTCGAAGACCCCCGCGATGCCCGAGCCGATTTATATCAAGGGTGAGCGTGACGACATTGGGGTCGAAATCGCGATGTGGTGGAATGACAGTTATCATGAGACCGTTCTGCCCTTTACCAACAACATCCCGCAGCGCGACGGCGGCACGCACGTGGCCGGTTTCCGAGGCGCTCTGACCCGGACGATCAACAACTATGCGCAGTCCAGCGGGATCGCGAAGAAGGAAAAGGTCAGCTTCACCGGTGATGACGCGCGCGAAGGTTTGACCTGTGTGTTGTCGGTCAAGGTACCCGATCCGAAATTCTCCTCCCAGACCAAGGACAAGCTGGTGTCGTCCGAGGTGCGCCCGGCGGTCGAAGGCTTGATGAACGAAAAACTGGCCGAGTGGTTCGAGGAGAATCCGAATGAGGCCAAGGGCATTGTCGGTAAGATCATCGAGGCTGCTCTGGCGCGCGAGGCGGCCCGCAAGGCGCGCGAACTGACCCGCCGCAAAACGGCGATGGATGTGAACTATCTGGCTGGGAAGCTGAAGGACTGTTCCGAGAAAGACCCGTCCAAGACCGAAGTTTTCCTGGTGGAGGGTGACTCGGCGGGTGGTTCCGCCCAGACGGGTCGGGACCGGTTGACTCAGGCCGTTCTGCCCCTGCGTGGGAAAATTCTGAACGTCGAACGTGCGCGGTTTGACCGGATGCTCTCGTCGCAGGAAATCGGCAATCTGGTGATGGCGCTGGGCACTGGCATTGGCCGCGATGAGTTCAACATCGAAAAGCTGCGCTACCACAAGATCGTCATCATGACCGACGCGGATGTGGATGGCGCGCATATTCGGACCCTGCTGCTGACCTTCTTCTACCGTCAGATGCCGGAGCTGATCGAAGGTGGATACCTCTATATCGCGCAACCGCCGCTTTATAAGGTTTCGCGTGGTAAATCAGAAGTTTACCTGAAGGATCAGGCGGCTCTGGACGACTACCTAATCAATCAAGGCGTTGAGGGCGCGGTGCTGAAACTGGGCTCGGGTGAGGAGATCATCGGGCAGGACCTGACCCGCGTCGTAGACGAAGCGCGCCAGTTGAAACGTGTGCTGGACGCCTTCCCAACGCATTACCCGCGTCACATCCTGGAACAGGCCGCGGTCGCCGGAGCATTTGTTCCGGGTGCGGTGGATGCCGACCTGCAAGGTGTGGCCGACAAGGTGGCCGCCCGTCTGGACCTGATCGCGCTGGAATACGAACGCGGTTGGCAAGGCCGGATTACACAGGATCATGGCATCCGTCTGGCCCGCATCCTGCGGGGCGTCGAAGAAGTGCGCACGCTGGACGGCCCCATGCTGCGCTCGGGCGAGGCGCGCAAGACGGGTAGTTTCACCCAAAGCCTGCAAGAGGTTTACAACACCCCGGCCACTCTGGTTCGCCGTTATCGGATGCAAGCCATCCACGGCCCGCTGGACCTGCTGCGCGCAATTCTGGAAGAGGGCGAAAAGGGTCTGTCCCTGCAACGCTACAAAGGACTGGGCGAGATGAACCCCGATCAGTTGTGGGAAACCACGCTGGACCCGGATGCCCGTACCCTTTTGCAGGTGCGGGTCGATGACATGGTCGAAGCAGACGACCTGTTCACCAAACTGATGGGTGACGTGGTCGAGCCTCGCCGCGAATTCATCCAACAAAACGCGTTGAGCGTCGAAAACCTGGATTTCTGAGATTGTGTAGGTGCGCGCAGCATTATGCGCGCACCACGTAATTTACCAAGCGGACTTCACCGCTGCTTTCGTTTGACCGAAATAATGCAGCCGGCATGTTTTGGATGCCGTGCTGGAACATCGCGTGCCATTGCGTCCACGTTTCCGAGGTGCCGCAACGCCCCGTTGTTCAGCAAAACACCGCGCCCGGCATCATACCGGCGCTGTCCAAATCCGCTGGCTACGCATTCCCAGTCTTCCTTGGCCGCCGCGTTGCGGAACTTCGGTAGGTCGTGCGGGTCATGCCGTCCAGGTGTTGCTGCGACGTGGTCGTGTTT
>NZ_WPZC01000012.1:0-80132 GCF_013031165.1 Ruegeria sp. HKCCD7251
AGCCCGGCGCATCGATAAAACTAAAGAAGGCCGCTCCAAACAGGGCGGCCTTTTTCTTTTTTGCCTAAGCTACCTGAGGTGCTAGCTTCATTCTTATTAACAAATTGCAATTAAAAAGAGGTCATAAGATGCTTTTCTCGGCTCGTTCAGTTTGTCTTGTCGCGGCTGTTGCTTGCTTATCTACCTCGGCATCCTCGCAAGAAACCGCGGATAGGATTTATCTCGGGGGACCAATCGTTACGATGAACGACGCGGCTCCGTCAGCCGAAGCTGTCGCAGTCAAAGATGGGCGCATTCTTGCGGTGGGAGCGCTTTCTGATGTGTCGGCCCATCAAGGGAGCGCAACCGAAACCTTCGACTTGGAAGGGCGGGCGATGCTTCCGGGTTTCGTCGACAGCCATGGGCATGTCGTCATGGGGGGCTTGCAGGCTTTGTCTGCGAACCTTCTCGCGCCGCCGGATGGAGAGGTGGTTGATATCGCAAGTCTGCAATCCACGCTTTCAAGTTGGGCCGACGAGAATGCGCAGGCTGTCGAACAGGTTAAAATGATCATTGGCTTCGGCTACGACAATGCCCAGCTAAAGGAGCTTCGCCACCCAACACGGCAAGAGCTGGACCAGGTTTCTGAGGAATTTCCTGTCATAATCGTTCATCAATCCGGGCACTTGGGTGTCGCGAATTCAAAAGCCTTGGAACTGGCTGGCATCACTGCCGCTTCCGAGGCTCCTCCGGGCGGTGTAATTCAACGTGACGAGACTGGTGAGCCGAACGGTGTGCTGGAAGAGTACGCATTCTTTTCGGTCCTTGTACCCATGTTGGGAAATCTGGGTGAAGATGGTCTGGCAGAATTTGCCAAAGCGGGCACACAGCTTTGGGCCAAATTTGGGTATACGACCGGACAAGAAGGTCGCTCATCTGGCGAAATTGTCGAGGTTCTGAGGAAGGTTGCCGCCGAAGACGGGCTTCCCATTGACGTAGTCGCGTTTCCGGATGTTCTTGAGGCGCGGGATTTTATCGGCGCGAACACGTCTAGGAACTATGAAAACCGTGTCCGGGTCGGGGGCTGCAAGCTTACGATTGACGGCTCGCCTCAGGGGTTCACAGCATTGAGGGATCGACCTTATTACGATCCGGTAGGGAACTATGTTCCCGGGTATGCGGGATACGCCGCCATCACGATGGAGCAACTCCAAGACGCGGTGAACTGGTGTTTTGAGAACGGTTTCCAAATTCTCGTTCATTCCAATGGCGAAGGCGCATCTGACATGCTTATTGCGGCCTTAGAAGAAGCGCAGATCAAGTATGGCGACCCCGGTAACCGCCCAGTTCTTATTCACGGGCAGTTTCTAAGGGAGGATCAGGTCGCAAGCTTTAAACGGTTGGGTGTTTTCCCATCCCTGTTCCCGATGCACACATTCTATTGGGGCGACTGGCACCGGGACCACACGGTTGGGCCGGTGAATGCGGACAACATCTCGCCGACCGGGTGGCTGCGCGAGCGTGACATGATGTTTGGCACGCATCATGATGCCCCGGTGGCCTTTCCGGACAGTATGCGGGTCCTGGCCGCAACCGTCACCCGGCGCACTCGGTCCGGCGACATTTTGGGCCCGCATCAAAGGGTTGATGTCATGACCGCCTTGAAAGCCATGACAATCTGGCCCGCCTGGCAGCATTTCGAGGAGAACGAAAAAGGCTCGATCGAAATGGGGAAAGTAGCAGATTTTGTAATCTTGTCAGACGATCCCACGGCGGTTGACCCAGAGACATTGGCCGAACTCAAAGTGCTCTTGACGGTAAAGGGCGACGAGGTCGTCTATGAAGCCGTAGAGGAAGTCAAAGAAGGCAACCTGCAGTTCTCGCCGTTTTCGAATGACCCTGTGATTGCTCATCTTTTCCTGCACGCAGTTTATCAAGGCATGAAGGTTGAAGATCCATGGTTAAGCAACCGCATGTCTGACGATCAATAAGAGGGTTGTCTTTATGGCGTTTGCCTCTTGCCAAACCGCACCAACCCCACTAATACGCGCGAGTTCTCAATAAGAACGTCAAGGCGGGGTGATTCCCGCCTTTTGGGTTCGAAGAGGGTTGGCGATGCGCGTCTGTCCTCCTCTCAACCTCAACGCCTAAAAAAGGCTGTTAATATGCAAAGCCAAAACATCCGTATTCGGCTGAAGGCATTTGACTATCGCGTTCTGGATGCCAGCACGCAAGAGATCGTCAACACTGCCAAGCGGACCGGCGCGAACGTGCGCGGCCCGATCCCGCTGCCGAACAAGATTGAGAAGTTCACGGTTCTCCGTGGCCCTCACGTTGACAAGAAATCCCGCGACCAGTTCGAGATCCGTACGCACAAGCGTCTGCTCGACATCGTTGATCCGACCCCCCAGACCGTTGACGCGCTGATGAAGCTCGACCTCGCTGCTGGTGTGGACGTCGAGATCAAGCTGCAGTCGTAAGATCGGAGGGTATAGATTATGCGCTCTGGTATTATCGCAAAAAAAGTTGGCATGACCCGCCTGTTCATGGAAGACGGCAAGCAGATCCCTGTGACCGTTCTTCACCTGGACAACCTGCAGGTCGTTGCACAGCGTACCGCTGACAAAGACGGCTACACCGCCGTTCAGCTGGGCGCCGGTGCTGCCAAGGCAAAACGCACCTCGAAAGCCATGCGCGGTCACTATGCCGCTGCCAAGGTTGAGCCCAAGCGTAAGCTGGCCGAGTTCCGCGTCTCCGAAGACGGCCTGATCGAAGTGGGCGCCGAGATTTCGGCAGAACACTTCCTGGAAGGTCAGAAAGTTGACGTTTCGGGCACCTCGATCGGTAAAGGCTTTGCCGGTGCGATGAAGCGCCACAACTTCGGTGGTCTGCGCGCCTCGCACGGTGTTTCGATCAGCCACCGTTCGCACGGTTCGACCGGTCAGTGTCAGGATCCGGGCAAGGTTTTCAAAGGCAAGAAGATGGCCGGTCACATGGGTGCTGCCCGTGTAACCACCCAGAACCTGGAAGTCGTCAAAACCGACGCCGACCGGAACCTGGTCTTCATCAAAGGCGCCGTTCCCGGACCGAAATCGGGCTGGGTCACCGTCAAGGACGCCGTCAAGAAGAAAGCACCCGAAGGCCTGCCTTTCCCGGCAGCCGTAAAAGGTGCCGCAACTGAAGCACCTGCGGAAGAAGCTCCCGCGGAAGGTGGTGAAGCATGAAACTTGATGTAATCAAACTGGACGGCGGCAAAGCCGGCAACATCGAGCTGGATGCTGACCTGTTCGGCCTCGAGCCGCGCGCGGACATCCTGCACCGTGTGGTCCGTTGGCAGCGCAACAACGCGCAGGCTGGCACCCACAAGGTGAAGACCCGCTCGGAAACCAGCTACTCGACCAAGAAGATCTATCGCCAGAAGGGCACCGGTGGCGCACGCCATGGTGACCGTAACGCGCCGATCTTCCGCAAGGGTGGTATCTACAAGGGCCCGACCCCGCGTTCGCATGGCCACGACCTGCCGAAGAAGTTCCGCAAGCTTGGCCTGCGCCACGCTCTGTCGGCCAAAGCCAAAGCAGGTGAGCTGGTTGTGATCGAGAACGCCGAAGCCGAAGGCAAGACTGCCGCTCTGGCCAAACAGGTTGCAAACCTGGGCTGGAAACGCGCTCTGGTCATCGACGGCGCGACCGTGAACGAAGGGTTCCTGAAAGCGTCCAAGAACATCGAAGGTCTGGATATCCTGCCGTCGATGGGCGCAAACGTCTATGACATCCTCAAGCGTGACACTCTGGTGCTCACCAAAGCGGCTGTCGAAGCACTGGAGGCTCGTCTGAAATGAGCGCGAAGGCAGAACACTACGACGTGATCCGCAAGCCGATCATTACTGAGAAGTCGACCATGGCGTCCGAAAACGGCGCGGTTGTCTTTGAAGTGGCGATCGACAGCAACAAGCCCCAGATCAAAGAGGCCGTTGAGGCGCTGTTTGGTGTGAAGGTCAAAGCGGTGAACACCACCGTGACCAAGGGCAAGGTCAAGCGGTTCCGCGGCCAGCTGGGTCGTCGGAAAGACGTCAAAAAAGCATATGTGACCCTCGAAGAGGGGAACACCATCGACGTGAGCACCGGTCTCTGATCGGATGCTTAGTGCGACTATTCACGGCCTCGGCGGTTCAACCCGCCGGGGCCGATTTCGTTTCAGACCCTGAAACTGTGCGGGCGCAGGTGCTGGAGCAGATGCGGGCGTTCAGCGCCGGGCCCTATTTCCAGATCACAGTTGAGAAGCTAGGGCTTCTGTCGGTCTTCGATGATCTGAAATACGACCGGGCGGATGTGGACATGGTCTCTCCGGCGATGCGCAAGCACGTGGTCGGCAAACTTGGTCCGCTCGGGTTCCACCAGACCTCGGGGACGGTCTTGGAGCACGCCGAGGCCGATATGCGCGTGCACATCCCCAAGTTTCATGCTCTCGGCGCGCCGCCCTTCGACATCGCACGCTATACTGAAAAACGCCCTCAAGACTACTGCCTGCTGACACCCACGCAAGTGGCCTGTTAGTACGTGGATCACTATGAGTTGGACGACGCGGTGCAGCGGATCGAGGCGTTGATTTCGAAACACCAGATCAACCTGCTCAAACTGGCGGATTATCTGGAAGGCAAACCCAAACACCGCGCCTTTCGCGAGGTGCTGGGGCATATCAAACTTAAACAGCGGATCGCGGTGGAAGCCGAGCCGCTTTGCCGCAGGCGTTCTTTGGGGTGAGTATTAGATTTGGCAGCTCTAGTGGTGTTGTGCAGGAACTTATTTTAATCTGGAACAGGGCTACAACTTAGTAATACAATTTCTCCCTTCATCTGGTTTCCAGAGAAGACTCGGTTTGGTGAACGGGTATCCAAGCTGATTGTACAGGTTTTGAGCGGGGCACAAAACTTTGAGCGAATGGAGCCATGTAATAGGCTCTAAACACTCGCGTTCAAATCAGTCCCAGACGATTGCGGGTGGCGGTGTTCCGCAAACATCGAGCCGCGCTGCAAGGGCAGCAATTTTGCCTTTAGTAACGGCAATTTCACCTTCCAGATCATCACCTGAGAGGCTGGAAACCGGAACACCAATCAAAAATACTCCTACTGCGTCACCTGTAACGGCCTGTTTTTGCCCAGCAATCAACCCAGGGACTTTTGCAGTTTCTTTTTGATAGAGCTCTCTCGCCTTGTTGCAAGGTACATTCGCGTAAACATCGCCCATCGCGACTGGTACGATCGAGCTAGGTTGTTCAGCGCAGGCTGAGATTACCGCAGAAGAACAAAGTATTATGCCGATATTCCGAATACTGAGAGACGCATTGCGTTCTGTTTTTGGTGAAAACATTGCCAACTCTAACTCAGCACGCATAGGAAAACTCCCACTGAGGGTCCACCACTAAGCGAGCTGCCAGAATCTGGCAATTCCGACCGGTAGACGCGAGATAATCTTTGGCAGCAGACTGAAAGACCAACTGAGTTGCATCCATGCTGCCAGCCAAGCCCAATGTTGCACCCTCGGCTGCGCCGGCAATTGCGGCGTCGCCTATGCTTGGTGTCAGCATAATCAAACCGCTTTCCGGTTTGTCAAAAACCCGCCAGGTTCGCCCATAGGCGTCAAAATTCACTGGCTTGACTTCGCCATAGGTTTCCATGGCGTAACTCAATCCGGTGCATGACGCTGACGCAAGTCCGCATATAAGGGCTAAAGCTACAGAAATAGACTTACAAGACATGATCTCCTCCGCAGAAATGACTCCGGTCTAGAATTGAAGGCTTTATGTCTGCTGATTTCGTTGATACAGATCAAGAAAACTGAATATAATGAACATTGGATGTGAAGCGTAAGCACCCAAGCGGCTGTCGTTGATGGCGTAGATACGACAATGACCTCCCGCAATTGGCGTTGCCGATCAATCATGAAGCACTTGGCCAACTACATTGGCGGCCAGGTCTCCGATAGTTTGGAAATGACATCGCTGTTATTAATACGATATAAGAGACTTGTTTCCACTGACGCGAAAAGTTGCCTGAGCATGTTTTAGGCGACCAGATTAGAAATCTGCCTTATGCTATAGACACCCACCCCCAACCCTGTTAAACGCTCCCAATCTTGCGGCCTCGGATTCGTTCCGGGGCCTCTGATATTTGTAACCGGGGACCTTCGGGGCCCTATACCCTTGGCACCTACGGGGGCCTATCACATAGCGGGGAAATCCCCTGCACTTGCTAAACGGAAGACAGAAAGCATGGCACTCAAGTCGTACAAGCCGACGACGCCGGGCCAGCGCGGGCTGGTGCTGATCGACCGTTCGGAGCTTTGGAAAGGACGTCCGGTCAAGTCTCTCACTGAGGGTTTGACCAAATCGGGCGGCCGGAACAACACCGGACGGATCACTTCACGCCGCCGCGGCGGTGGCGCAAAGCGTCTCTACCGGATCGTTGACTTCAAACGGAACAAAGTTGATGTCGCGGCAACCGTCGAGCGGATCGAATATGACCCGAACCGGACCGCATTCATCGCACTGGTAAAATACGAAGACGGCGAGCAGGCATATATCCTGGCTCCGCAGCGTCTGGCTGTTGGTGACAAGGTCATCTCGTCGGCAAAAGCCGACATCAAGCCGGGCAACGCAATGCCGTTCTCGGGCATGCCCATTGGTACCATCGTCCACAACATCGAGATGAAGCCTGGCAAAGGCGGTCAGATCGCACGTGCGGCCGGTACTTACGCGCAATTCGTTGGCCGCGATGGCGGCTACGCTCAGATCCGTCTGAGCTCGGGTGAACTGCGTCTTGTCCGTCAGGAATGCATGGCCACCGTTGGTGCCGTGTCCAACCCCGACAACAGCAACCAAAACCTCGGTAAAGCCGGTCGTATGCGCCACAAGGGCGTTCGTCCGTCGGTTCGTGGTGTTGCAATGAACCCGATCGATCACCCGCACGGTGGTGGTGAAGGTCGTACCTCGGGTGGCCGTACGCCGGTTACTCCGTGGGGTAAGGACACCAAGGGTAAACGTACCCGCAACAAGAACAAAGCGTCCCAGAAGCTGATCATCCGCTCGCGGCACGCCAAGAAGAAGGGACGTTAATCTATGTCTCGCTCTGTTTGGAAGGGTCCTTTCGTCGATGCTTACGTGCTGAAAAAAGCCGAAGCAGCGCGCGAGTCGGGCCGCAACGAAGTCATCAAAATCTGGTCGCGTCGTTCCACCATTCTGCCCCAGTTCGTGGGTCTGACCTTTGGTGTGTACAACGGCCAGAAGCACATTCCCGTCAACGTCTCGGAAGACATGATCGGTCAGAAGTTCGGTGAATACTCGCCGACCCGTACCTATTATGGCCACGCCGCAGACAAAAAAGCGAAGCGGAAGTAAGTCATGGGCAAGGAAAAGAACCCCCGCCGCGTGGCTGAAAACGAAGCAATGGCGAAAACCCGTATGCTTCGCACCAGCCCGCAGAAACTGAACCTGGTTGCGCAAATGATCCGCGGCAAGAAAGTTGAGAAGGCTCTGACCGACCTGACTTTCAGCAACAAGCGTGTCGCGCAGGACGTCAAGAAGTGCCTGCAGTCCGCAATCGCGAATGCTGAAAACAACCACAACCTGGACGTTGACGAGCTGATCGTCGCCGAAGCATGGGTAGGCAAGAACCTGGTCATGAAGCGCGGTCGTCCGCGTGCCCGTGGTCGTTTCGGCAAGATCATGAAGCCGTTCTCGGAGATCACCATCAAGGTGCGTCAAGTTGAGGAGCAAGCCTAATGGGTCATAAAGTAAATCCGATCGGCATGCGCCTACAGGTCAACCGCACCTGGGATAGCCGCTGGTACGCCGACACCAAGGACTACGGTGATCTTCTGCTGGAAGACCTCAAAATCCGTGAGTTCATTAACAAAGAGTGCAAGCAGGCCGGTGTTGCCCGTGTGATCATCGAACGTCCGCACAAGAAGTGCCGCGTTACGATCCACACCGCACGTCCCGGTGTCATCATCGGCAAGAAAGGTGCGGACATCGAAGTTCTGCGCAAAAAGCTTGCTCGTATGACCGACAGCGAACTGCACCTGAACATCGTCGAAGTGCGCAAGCCCGAGCTTGACGCGCAGCTGGTTGCCGAGTCCATCGCTCAGCAGCTGGAACGTCGTGTTTCGTTCCGTCGCGCCATGAAGCGCTCGGTTCAGAACGCCATGCGCATGGGCGCCCTGGGTATCCGGGTGAACGTCGCTGGTCGTCTGGGCGGCGCCGAAATCGCACGGACCGAGTGGTACCGCGAAGGCCGCGTGCCTCTGCACACCCTGCGTGCCGACATCGATTACGCACATGCCGAAGCGATGACCCCCTACGGGATCATCGGGATCAAGGTCTGGATCTTCAAAGGTGAGATCATGGAGCACGATCCGCAGGCACGTGACCGTAAAGCACAGGAACTCCAGGACGGCCCTGCACCTCGTGGTGCTGGTGGCGGTCGTCGCTAAGGAGGGAAAGATATGCTTCAACCAAAGCGTACTAAATTCCGCAAGATGCACAAAGGCCGGATCAAGGGTCTCGCCAAAGGCGGCTCTGATCTGAACTTTGGCACCTACGGCCTGAAAGCTCTTGAGCCTGAGCGTGTAACCGCACGCCAGATCGAAGCTGCACGTCGTGCCATGACGCGTCACATGAAGCGTCAGGGTCGTGTTTGGATCCGCATCTTCCCCGACACTCCGGTCACGGCCAAGCCGATCGAAGTTCGTATGGGTAAAGGTAAAGGTTCGGTCGACCGCTGGGCCTGCAAAGTCAAGCCTGGCCGCGTGATGTTCGAGATCGATGGCGTCAATGACGACATCGCCCGCGAGGCCCTGCGCCTGGCCGCGATGAAGCTGCCGATCAAGACCCGCGTCGTGGTTCGCGAAGACTGGTAAACAGTCTGGGGAAACCCAAAGAACATGGCCCCTGCCGAACACTCGGCGGGGGCCTTTTTCGTTTTGGCGGTTTGCGATGAGCGACCAGTGGGTTGTTTCCGAAATTCAATACCGGCATTGCAAAAATCATGCAGCTCAGGGGTGGAAAATTCCCTGATCTGGTGAAAAGAAGCCCCCACACTTATTCCCGATCAAAGCTTGGGCAATTCAATCCCTCAACTTGGTTTGAGCGCGTATGATATCCTGGCTTTGCCACCCCGTTGAAAGACCGAGAGCACGAATGGGCCTTACTTGCAGGGACGTTATGGTCCCCCCAGAAATTCAGAAGACAATCCATCCCGATGATACCGTCGCAAAGGCGTTCGAGATCATTCGCGACAGCCGGGCCCGGTTCCTGCCTGTGGTTTCCGACGACGGAAGCTTTCAGGGCGTGTTTACCGCTCCAACGCTCATCAAGATGATCTTGCCTCAAGCCGCACGGATTGGCGTCAGCTCTGAAACGGCGCGTGTGCCGATCGCAAATCTCAGCTTCATGGACCTGACCAAAGAGGACTTCGGAGAGCAGATTAAGCGTCTGAACGAAGAACGGGTCGGGGATCACATGTCTGAACCCGCAAATATTCCAGTGACCGCGCCAGACACTCCGGTCATGGAAGGCATTTTCCTGATCCACAAATTCAAGCGCCACGTCTTCCTTGTTGAGCCCGATACCAATCATTTTGTGGGCACAGTCAGCCCCAATTCGCTGATTGAACACGCGCTAAGTTAACCCCTAAATACCGGATCAGACCCTTGACCAACCATTCCGTTTCGCACGGAGAACACGCGTTCTCTGTCCCTCAACTGTTGGGAATTGATCCCCTTTGGATCGCCACCGGTATTCTGATTGCTGTCTATGCTGTCCTGATTACCGAAAAAGTTAATCGCGCAATTTTGGCCATGCTGGGGGCGTCATTGATGGTGCTTTTTGGCATCCTTAATCAGGAACAGGCCGTGGCAGGGGTGGACGCCAACACCCTGGCCCTGTTGATCGGCATGATGGTGATTGTGGGGATCACCAGTAAGTGCGGCTTGTTTCAGTACGTCGCAATCAAGGCGGCCAAGGTGGTCAAGGCCAACCCTACGGGTATCCTGATCATGCTGACCCTGATTACCGCGGTCTTCTCTGCTCTGCTGGACAACGTGACGACCGTTCTGCTGATTGCCCCGATAACCTTGCTGATCACGGACGCGCTGGATACGCCTGTATTTCCGTTTTTCTTCGCCGAAATTCTGGCGTCGAATGTTGGAGGGACGGCGACCCTGATCGGTGACCCGCCCAACATCATCATCGGCTCGGCCGCCGGGCTCAGTTTCAATGAATTCGTGGTGAACCTGGCGCCGATATCAGCCATCTGTCTGGTTGTGCTGACCGGGATCATTTACCTGATGAACCGGCGTACTCTGGCCGCCATTCCCAAGTCGGCCAGCGAAAAGATCATGCGGTTCAACGAAGACGAGGCGATCACGGACGTTCGCCTGATGATCAAATCCCTGTCTGTTCTGGCGCTGGTTCTTCTGGGCTTTACGCTTGGCCATGGTTACGGCATCCAACCGGGGACTTCCGCGCTGGCTGGGGCTGGGTTGTTGATGTTGTTGGCCTACGGTCACCAAAGCGGTGAAGAGCAATCCGAGTCCGTGCACCATATTTTTGGTGAGGTCGAATGGATCACGATTTTCTTCTTCGGCGGCTTGTTCGTGATTGTCGCAGGTGTCGAGCATGTTGGGCTGCTGGAGTTCTTCGGCCAGAAGGTGCTGGAACTGACCGAAGGTGACATGATGTGGACCGCGTTCTTCATCTTCTGGGCGTCGGGCATTCTGTCGGCAATTCTGGACAACATCCCTTTTGTTGCCACGATGATCCCGCTGATTGAATCCACCGCTGACACATTCGGCGGCCCGGATGCGATCGAGCCGCTGTGGTGGTCGCTGGCTCTGGGTGCCTGTTTGGGTGGCAACGGGACCCTGTTGGGCGCCAGCGCGAACCTGACCGTTGCGGCCTTTGCCGAGAAAGCCAAACAGCCGATCGGTTTTGTCAAATTCGCGATCATGGCCTTTCCGATCATGATCCTGACCCTGATGATCGCCAACGTCTATATCTGGTTGCGCTACTTTTTTTAAGGCACCCGACCAGCCGCTTTTCTGGGGCGGCTGGTCTCGCGCTTGCGTCCCGGCTGGGCTATAGCCGGGACATGGCACAGATTGAATCACTCTTCGTTACCCGTCTCTATCGCGCAACCTTGTCCGAGTTCGATCCCAAGATCGACGCGGAGGAGTTGGAAAGCTCGTGCATTGTCATCGCCGAGGATGATGAGGCCGGGCAGGAATGGTGCGAGGAAAACGGCTATCCCGGCTATACAAGTTACGCCTCGCTTACCGACCTACCATGGCGGTTCCCGATCTTTGCCGATCTGGTCGCCGCATTGGATCAGCACGTGGCGTCCTTTGCCAAGGATCTAGAGTTTGATCTGGGCGAGGGTGAGCTAAAGCTGGAAGACCTGTGGATCAACATCCTTCCTGAGGGCGGCATGCACTCCAGCCATTTGCACCCGCACAGCGTCATCTCGGGCACAACCTATGTGGCGATGCCCGAAGGGGCGAGCGCGCTGAAACTGGAAGACCCGCGTTCGGGTCGCATGATGGCTGCGCCGACGCGGATCAAAGGTGGTCGGCGGGATTTGCAGCCGTTCATTTACATGAAGCCGCAAGTCGGGGACGTGTTGCTGTGGGAAAGCTGGTTGCGCCACGAGGTGCCGATGAACATGGCCGAGGAAGAGCGGATCAGTGTCAGCTTTAACTACAAGTGGGAGTGACTCCTGCATCGGCGAGGCCGTGAGTGCTGGTTCGCCGTTTTTCTGGGGTGGGTTTCTCGTTCTTTACTTGATCACTTTGCGCCGCTCTGGATGGAAATTCAAAGAGAGCCTTTTGGCAGCCTTGTGGCGGTCGCATCTGCATCTTTTGCCAAGATTTGAAGTTGGTTTATGGGTGATGATATTGACTGTGGCACTCTATGTCTCGTGGGCGGCCTTTAAGGCGTGCGCGGGCTGATCAATTTAGATCGTGATAACTTAACGCAGCTCCGCCAAACTTCCTCTTGCCACGCACCCCCCAAACCCTTATACGGCGGCATCCTGCGATCTCCCGGCGTTGTCGGGCGATTCGTATGTCTATCATTCATCCACCAGGTCCAAGGTGACCCTGTCAGGGGGCCTTCTGGTGTTTTGAGCAAAGGAAAAAGGCGATGAACGCCCAAGAACTGCGTGACAAGACCCCGGACCAGCTCCGCGAGGAACTGGCCAACCTGAAGAAAGAAAGCTTTAACCTGCGCTTTCAACAGGCAACCGGTCAGCTGGAAAACACTGCTGGTATCAAAGCGGCTCGCCGCAATGCTGCCCGTGTCAAAACCATTCTGAACGAAAAGGCCGCTGCAGCGGCATCCGAGGAGTAATCAGATGCCCAAGCGTATCCTGCAAGGCACCGTGACCAGCGACGCCAACGAACAGACCGTAACCGTATCCGTCGAGCGCCGCTTTACGCATCCGGTTCTGAAGAAAACCATCCGTAAGTCCAAGAAATACCGGGCTCACGATGAAAAGAACGCCTTCAAGGTCGGCGACACAGTCCGCATCATCGAATGCGCGCCGAAATCGAAGACGAAACGTTGGGAAGTTCTGGAAGCGTAAGTTTCCGGGATTTTCCCATTTGTCGAAACCCTGGGGGATCTAACTAGACCAGCCCCCACAGGTCGGGAGAAACCACATGATCCAGATGCAGACCAATCTGGATGTCGCTGATAACTCCGGCGCACGCCGAGTTCAGTGCATCAAGGTCCTGGGTGGTTCCAAGCGTAAATACGCCTCCGTCGGCGACATCATTGTCGTCTCGGTGAAGGAAGCCATCCCGCGCGGCCGCGTAAAGAAAGGGGACGTCCGTAAGGCCGTCGTCGTACGCACCGCCAAGGAAGTCCGTCGCGAAGACGGCACCGCGATCCGTTTCGATCGCAACGCCGCCGTCATCCTGAACAACAACAACGAGCCAGTCGGTACACGTATCTTTGGCCCCGTTGTTCGTGAACTGCGCGGCAAGAACTTCATGAAAATCATCTCGCTGGCTCCGGAGGTGCTGTAATCATGGCTGCTAAACTCCGCAAAGGCGACAAGGTCGTCGTGCTGGCCGGCAAGGACAAGGGCAAAGAGGGAACCATTTCCTCGGTTGATCCCAAAGCCGGTAAAGCTGTTGTCGAAGGCATCAACATTGCCATCCGTCACACCCGTCAGTCGCAAACTTCGCAAGGTGGTCGTCTGCCCCAGGCAAACCCGATCCAACTGTCGAATCTGGCGCTGCTGGACAAGAACGGCAAAGCAACCCGCGTTGGCTTCCGCATGGAAGGTGACAAGAAGGTCCGCTTCGCCAAGACCACAGGGGACGTGATCGATGCTTGATTCCGCAACCTACACCCCGCGTCTGAAAGCTCAGTACGTTGAGACCATCCGTGCCGCTCTGAAAGAAGAGTTCGGCTACAAGAACGACATGCAGCTGCCCAAGCTGGACAAAATCGTTCTGAACATCGGTTGTGGTGCTGAGGCGGTCAAGGACTCGAAGAAAGCGAAAGCTGCTGTCGAAGATCTGACTGCAATTGCTGGCCAACAGGCTGTTGCAACCAAGGCGAAGAAGTCGATCGCGGGTTTCCGCGTCCGTGAAGACATGCCGCTGGGCGCGAAAGTGACCCTGCGCGGTGACCGGATGTACGAATTCCTGGATCGTCTGATCACAATCGCGATGCCGCGTATTCGTGACTTCCGCGGTGTTAAGCCGTCTTTCGATGGTCAGGGCAACTTTGCCATGGGCATGAAAGAGCACATCGTGTTCCCGGAAATCGATTTCGACAAGGTCGACGAGGTCTGGGGCCTGGATATCGTAATTGCCACCACAGCGAAAACCGACGCTGAAGCAAAGGCATTGTTGAAAGCGTTCAACATGCCGTTCAACGCGTAAGCGCCGGGAGGATTGAGACATGGCTAAGAAAGCAATGATCGAACGCGAGAAGAAGCGCGAACGCCTGGTGGCCAAATATGCCGCAAAGCGTGCCGAGCTGAAAGAAATCGCGAATGACGAGAGCAAGCCGATGGAAGAGCGTTTCAAGGCGCGTCTGAAACTGGCGAAACTGCCGCGCAACAGCTCGGCTACCCGTCTTCACAACCGTTGTCAGCTGACCGGTCGTCCCCACGCTTACTACCGTAAGCTGAAGGTCAGCCGTATCGCGCTGCGCGAGCTGGGTTCTGCTGGTCAGATCCCCGGCATGGTGAAATCGAGCTGGTAAGGGAGACATAGATATGAATGATCCTATCGGCGATATGCTCACCCGTATCCGCAACGCGCAAATGCGCGGCAAGTCCACCGTTTCCACACCCGCATCCAAACTGCGCGGTTGGGTTCTGGACGTGCTGGTGGACGAAGGTTACATCCGTGGCTACGAAAACACGACCGGTGAAAACGGTCATCCGGCCATCGAAATCAGCCTGAAATACTACGAAGGCACCCCTGTCATTCGCGAACTGAAGCGGGTTTCGAAACCTGGCCGTCGCGTCTACATGGGCGTCAATGACATCCCGCAGGTCCGTCAGGGTCTGGGCGTGTCGATTGTCAGCACTCCGAAAGGTGTGATGTCGGACGCAAACGCTCGCTCCAACAATGTTGGCGGCGAAGTGCTCTGCACCGTCTTCTAAGGAGGTCTGCAATGTCTCGTATTGGTAAAAAACCGGTCGAGCTGCCCAGCGGCGTTACTGCCTCTGTGTCGGGTCAGACCATCGAAGTCAAAGGTCCGAAAGGCACCCGTAGCTTCACCGCCACCGACGACGTGACGCTGTCGGTTGAAGACAACGTGGTCAAAATCGACCCCCGTGGCATGTCCAAGCGTGCCCGCCAGCAGTGGGGCATGAGCCGCACCATGGTTGCCAACCTGGTAACCGGTGTGACCGAAGGCTTCAAAAAAGAGCTGGAGATCCAGGGTGTTGGTTACCGGGCTCAGATGCAGGGCAACACCCTGAAGCTGAACCTGGGCTATAGCCACGATGTTGATTTCACTGCTCCGGAAGGTGTGACCATCACCGCGCCGAAGCAGACCGAAATCGTTGTGGAAGGTATCGACCAGCAGCAGGTGGGCGAAGTCGCGGCCAAAATTCGCGAATGGCGCCGTCCCGAGCCGTACAAAGGCAAGGGCATCCGCTACAAGGGCGAGTTCATCTTCCGCAAGGAAGGCAAGAAGAAGTAAGGACGCAGACAATGGCAAACAGCAAAAGAACCCTGTTTCTGAAGCGCCGCCTGCGCGTTCGGAACAAACTTCGCAAAGTCAACGCGGGCCGCGTACGCCTGTCGGTTCACCGTTCGAACAAGAACATCAGCGTTCAGCTGATCGACGACGTTCGTGGCGTGACCCTGGCCGCAGCCTCGACCCTGGAAAAAGATCTGGGTGTTGTTGGCAAGAACAACGTCGAAGCGGCCACCAAAGTGGGCGCGGCCATCGCCGAGCGTGCCAAGAAGGCAGGCGTCGAAGAGGCTTATTTCGATCGTGGTGGCTTCCTGTTCCACGGCAAGGTGAAGGCAGTTGCCGACGCCGCGCGTGAAGGTGGTTTGAAGATCTGATGGTGCGCCGGGCTGAGGCCCGGCCTGCCTACGACATCGCTGTAGGCCGGGCTTCAGCCCGGCTTCGGCACCTGAAGGCGGGTTATCTCGCCTCGATGATCGGGGGGCGTTCACGCTCACTTCGATTGAAGAAAACGGCGTCACAAACGCCATATGAGAAAAGGGATGCCAAATGGCAGAACGTGAAAACCGTCGGGGCCGTGGCCGCGACCGTGAAGAAGCACCGGAATTTGCAGATCGTCTGGTCGCAATCAACCGCGTGTCGAAAACCGTAAAAGGTGGTAAGCGCTTTGGCTTCGCCGCTCTGGTGGTTGTCGGCGATCAGAAAGGCCGTGTGGGCTTTGGCAAAGGTAAAGCGAAAGAAGTACCTGAGGCCATCCGCAAGGCGACTGAACAAGCCAAGCGTCAGATGATCCGCGTGCAGCTGCGCGAAGGTCGTACTCTGCACCACGACATCGAGGGCCGTCACGGCGCTGGTAAAGTGGTTATGCGCACCGCACCTGAAGGTACTGGTATCATCGCCGGTGGTCCGATGCGTGCTGTGTTCGAAATGCTGGGCGTGAAGGACGTTGTGTCCAAGTCGCTGGGCTCGCAGAACCCGTACAACATGATCCGCGCCACCATCAACGGCCTGCAGAAAGAGCAGAGCCCGCGTTCGGTTGCCGCACGTCGTGGTAAAAAAGTTGCCGACATCCTGCCCAAGCGGGACGAAGCACCGGCTGAAGCCGAAGCGTAAGGAGTAGCGTACCATGGCAAAAACCATTGTCGTCAAGCAGATCGGCTCCCCGATCCGCCGCCCCGCCGAACAGCGCGCAACCCTGATCGGTCTGGGCCTGAACAAGATGCACCGCACCCGTGAGCTGGAGGATACGCCTTCGGTTCGCGGCATGGTCAACAAGATCCCGCATCTGGTTGAGATCATCGAAGAGCGCGGCTAAGCGCAGCCTCTTTTAGAATTGAAAGGCCCCCGCTGTTTGCGGGGGCTTTTTTCATGCTTACGATCATGTTTGCCCGCTTTGAGGTCAAAGCTGACCGGTTTCATTCCAGTACCCGCGCCTAAACGAATGATTGCCATTCGCCTAACGCAATTCAGCGTTATGTGAAAATTTCGTAAGAAAAGACTTCTAAGTCTTCCTCAAAACCCCGCAAAGAATGCCGCCCCAATTTTTTCGGCTCTTCAGATACCAAGTTCACAAAATCACCCGTTGCTAAAAGCCGCGCCTCCAATTTTCGCGTCAGGCCCTCTAACCTGCTGGCTATCGCGACTGATGGGCCAGTTACCGTAAAATCCAAACGCTTTTCAGTGCCAACATTCCCGTAGACAGCCGCCCCAGTGTGCAATCCAACCCCAAATTCAGCACGGTCTGATGGATCAAGTTCTTCATTCCTTTGGAACGCTTCACGTGCCGCGGACAGGGCTGCTTCGCACATGTCTTCGGGTAGTCTTCGTTGACCATCAAAAGGAAAGATCGCAAGCAACCCATCGCCAACGAATTTAAGAACCTCTCCGCCGTGATCGTGTACCGCCCCACCGACACAATCGAAGAATTGGTTAACCGTCGCGACATATTTTTCCGAAGACAAGCGCTGGCTCAAAGCCGTAGAGCCGCGCATATCGCTGAACAATAGAGCACAGTCAATTATGCTGACATCTCCCCGGGCTATTTGACCGTTCAGTACGGATCGCCCGGACAACTTGCCTAGATAGACCTCCATCAACTCAGCTGCCAAGAACTGCTCTGACAGTACACGCGCTGCACCAAGCAAAGGTAAAGATAGCCGCGACAGACCATCTACCTCACGATCTGTGAAGCCAGAACGACGCTTTGTAGCAAAAGACACTGACGCGCCCAAAGCCCACTCCATCTTTCCGTCAAAGACAACGGTACGATTGCCGAATGGTGCACTGCATACGACATAGTCGGTGACACCTGCTTCAGCGAGTTTTCGGAATAGCGGAAATTTGTCACGGGTCGCTTGGTCAGTCAGATTTGCTCGCATGAAAGGAAACTTGATTGTGCCGTTGGTAAGTCCGTCCGCCAAGTCCCAAACTTCCTCATTAAAGTGCTGTTTCGCAATCTCATTGGCCAATTTCGAATTCTCTCCGAAGGGTGCTTTGTCGAAGAGATCAGCCGTTACAGAACTGCGTGGAAGAACGGTCCATTCAATTCGATGGTTCGATGCATCCCACGTTGCATCGAGTAATCCAATTACAGGGTGCATCATCAGACGGCCCAAGGAAACACGCGTGACCGGCACGCCACCATCGATCAGCCTGTTACTTAACTGCTCGACTAGTCCACCAAGATCAGCATCAAAAAAGGCCAGCTTTTGCAGCCAATCTGCAATGCGGTCGAAAACATCCGCCATACCTTACACCTCCACCATCATCTTGTTACAGCCGAAGGCTCGTGTCATTCGGTTTGTCTTCGAACACTCAATTCTCCAGCGATGGGTTTGCAAATTTTCACGCGCATTCGCTCGCAATATTGGCCAAAGCCCGTCAATTTTTCGAGCTACGAAAATGTGCCAGGCGAAACAGTCGATAGAGAAACGTTACTATTCAACTCTAAAGTACTCCCTCCAATGTCCTGTGCAGCGGTGCAACTAACGGCCGCTTCCTTCCGCCAAGTGGACATTCATCGCGTTAAGCGCGGTGTACATACTCCTGTTTCGCCATTCCCCCAACGCATAGCGGATAGACCGAAACATCCGTTGTTAGCGATACCCGCCCTCCTTATCTGAGCCGTGTCCCAAACAGGAACGCAATCAGTATCCCGGGGAATTCGCTTCGGGCTTAGAAAGGAAATGAACTATGGCAAATACTGCAACATACACCCGCGAAGGCTTTGGCCTGAACGCCCGCATCGCAACGCTCGTCGCTCGCATCAAAGAGGCTTATACCCTGCGTGCCGAGTACAACCGCACCTATTCAGAGCTGCAAAGCCTGTCGGACCGTGAGTTAAACGATATCGGTGTGCGTCGGTGCGATATCCGCGATATCGCTCAAAAGCATGTCTACTGCTGATAAACTGATCAGACCGTTGACCTGACCCAGAGGCGCCAATTGGCGTCTCTTTTGGGTTTTAGGGGGCGAGCTTGTTTGTTTTTCCCGAAATCTTGAACATTGGGGACAACAAAACTTGCATCCTGCAACGCGACGCTGTAACCCGCCCCGGTGGCATTGCGTCCACGAGAATCAAAACCAAGAAACGCCGTGTTTGGCCCATCACGCTTCGGGGGTCACATCCGGCTTAGGAGAAGCGATATGAAACTGCACGAATTGCGCGATAATCCCGGCGCTGCACCGAAACGGACCCGCGTTGGCCGTGGTCCCGGTTCTGGCAAGGGTAAAATGGGTGGCCGTGGTATCAAAGGCCAGAAATCCCGTTCGGGTGTGGCCATCAATGGCTTCGAAGGTGGCCAGATGCCGCTGTACCAACGCCTGCCCAAGCGTGGCTTCAACAAGCCGAACCGTAAGGAATTCGCCGTTATCAACCTGGGCCTGATCCAGAAATTCGTCGATGCCGGCAAACTGGACGCTAAAGCTGCGATCACCGAAGATGTACTGGTTGAATCCGGTCTGGTTCGTCGAAAGCTGGACGGCGTCCGCGTTCTGGCCAAAGGTGAAATCAGCGCCAAAGTGAACCTGGAAGTCACCGGTGCTTCGAAGTCTGCTGTTGAAGCAGTTGAGAAAGCGGGCGGCTCACTTAAGGTCACAAAAGCCGCTGCGGTAGAGTAAGCGCTTGTGAGCGGGCCAAGACCCGCTTACATAGACCTCAGAGTTTTCCAAGACGCCGCCCGAGCCGGAAAACGGTTCCGGGCGGTGTTTTCATAAGAGAGACCGATTTATGGTATCAGCAGCAGAACAAATGGCAGCCAACACAAGCTGGTCTGCCCTTGGTAAAGCCACCGATCTGCGCAACCGCATCTTGTTCACGCTTGCATTGCTGATCGTCTATCGTCTGGGCACCTTCATTCCGGTTCCGGGCATCGACGGCCAAGCATTGCGCGAGTTCATGGAGCAAGCGGGGCAGGGCATCGGCGGCATGGTTTCGATGTTCACCGGCGGGGCGCTTGGGCGGATGGGTATCTTTGCCCTTGGCATTATGCCCTACATTTCAGCCTCGATCATCGTGCAGCTGCTGACATCTATGGTTCCCGCGCTCGAACAGCTCAAGAAAGAGGGCGAGCAGGGGCGCAAGAAGATCAACCAATATACCCGTTTCGGCACCGTGGCACTGGCCACCGTACAGGCTTATGGTCTGGCCGTTTCACTGGAATCGGGCGATCTGGCAACCGATCCGGGCCTGTTCTTCCGTCTGTCGACCATGATCACGCTGGTCGGTGGTACGATGTTCCTGATGTGGCTGGGTGAACAGATCACCGCACGCGGCATCGGCAACGGTATCTCTCTGATCATCTTCGTGGGCATCATTGCCGAAGTTCCGGCTGCTCTGGCGCAGTTCTTTGCCTCGGGCCGCTCGGGCGCGATCAGCCCTGCAGTGATCATCGGTGTGATCGTGATGGTGATTGCCGTGATTACCTTTGTGGTATTCATGGAGCGCGCCTTGCGTAAGATCCACATTCAATACCCGCGCCGTCAGGCCGGTATGAAGATCTATGAAGGCGGCTCCAGCCACCTTCCGGTCAAGGTAAACCCGGCAGGCGTGATCCCGGCGATCTTTGCCAGCTCGTTGTTGCTTCTGCCGGTGACCATCTCGACCTTTTCGTCAGGTGCAACCAACGGGCCGATCATGTCATGGCTGCTGGCCAACTTTGGCCCCGGACAACCTTTGTACCTGTTGTTCTTCGCTTCGATGATCGTGTTCTTTGCCTATTTCTATACGTTCAACGTTTCGTTCAAACCGGACGATGTGGCGGATAACCTGAAAAAGCAGAATGGCTTTGTTCCGGGTATCCGTCCGGGCAAGAAAACCGCTGAATATTTGGAATATGTGGTCAACCGCGTTCTGGTTCTGGGTTCGGCGTATCTGGCGGCGGTGTGTTTGCTGCCTGAAATTCTGCGGAACCAGTTCGCCATCCCGTTCTATTTCGGCGGCACCTCGGTTCTGATTATCGTCTCTGTGACCATGGACACGATCCAACAGGTCCAGAGCCACCTGCTGGCGCACCAGTACGAAGGGCTTATTGAAAAGTCCCAGTTGCGCGGTAAAGGTAAGAAACGCGGCAGGAAGGGACCCGCTCGTCGATGAACATTATTTTGTTGGGCCCCCCGGGGGCAGGTAAAGGGACGCAGGCGCGCCACTTGGTGGAAACACGCGGCATGGTCCAGCTGAGCACCGGCGACATGCTGCGCGAGGCCAAGGACAGCGGCACCGAGATGGGCAACCGCGTGGCCGAAGTGATGGCCAAGGGTGAGTTGGTCACGGATGAGATCGTGATTGGTCTGATCCGCGAAAAACTGGAGCAGGGTGCCAAAGGTGGTTTCATCTTTGACGGTTTCCCGCGCACGTTGGCCCAGGCTGACGCGCTGGGTGAGTTGCTGGACAGCACGGGTGAGTCTCTGGATGCTGTCATCGCGATGGAGGTCAACGATGACGCTCTGGTCGCGCGGATCACGGCCCGGTCGACCTGTGCTGGTTGCGGTGAGGTCTATAACGACATCACCAAACCGATCCCGGCAGATGGGAAATGCACCAACTGCGGCAAGCAAAATGACTTTAAACGCCGCGCGGACGACAATGAGGAAAGCCTCAAGACCCGTCTGATGGAATACTACAAGAAGACCTCGATGCTGATCGGCTATTACCATGCCAAGGGCAACCTGTCCTGGGTCGATGGTTTGGGCGAAATTGATGAGGTTCAGGGCGCGATCGCAGGTGTCCTAAGGTAACATCTCTAATTAATTGAATGCGTGTGTTTGCCGAGGTATCACCTTTGCCAACGCGCGCATTTTTTTTGGGAGATGGATTTGATGAAATTGCTCAGAATGCTCTCGGTCGCATCGGGTTTGACCAGTTTGGCCCTTGGCGCGTTGGCGGATACAACGCCGGTCAACGTCGACAATTTTGTCCGCGCTGCAACAGATATCGAGTTTCGCAAATATCTTGAAAATTCGGGCGCTGTGAATGCTTTGTTTCATGTGCGCGAGCCGACGCCCTTGGATATGCAGCCGACTATCCGCATGAACCGCGATACGCTGTATAGTATGGCGGTGGTGGATATCTCGGACGGGGCGGTGTTGACTGTGCCGGAATCCGGTGATCGGTACGTGTCGGTTCAGGTGGTCAATCAGGATCACTACGTCAATGATGTGTTTCTGGGCGGCGGTACTTATGAGCTGACTGTTGATCAGTTCGATACGCCTTATGTGGCACTCCTGTTTCGGTATCTTGTCAACTCGGAGGATCCCGAGGATGTTGCCAAAGTGATCGCGTTGCAGGACGGGGTAACGCTTCAGGCCAATTCCGCGCGACCTTTTGACGAAGCGCATTACGATAAAGATGCTTTTGACAAGGTGTTGAGCGCGGTGCTGGAACTGGCGCGGTTTTCTCCCGACAGCACTGGCACATTCGGCGCGAAAGACGAGGTTGACCCTGTGCGGCACCTGCTGGGAACAGGGTTTGGCTGGGGTGGCTTGCCAGAGGCACAGGCCTTTTATCTGAACGTCGATCCGGGTCTGGCGTTGGGGGCGTATAAGCTGGACGTTCCGGCCAAGGTTCCGGTTGGCGCATTCTGGTCCGTCAGTCTGTATAACTCGGCCGGATTCTTTGAAGAGAACGATCTAGGTGTCTATGTGATCAACTCGGTGACGGGCGACCGCAACCCGGATGGATCGTTGACCGTGCACTTCGGTGAATGCGAAGACGGCCGTGTGAACTGCTTGCCGATCATGGAGGGCTGGAACTATGCTGTGCGCCTGTACCAACCAGCGCCAGAAGTGATTGACGGGACCTGGACCTTCCCCGAAATCGAGCCTGCGGAATGAATTCGGGATCAATATGCGATCTGCGCTTGACGCGCGGGTCGCGCAACACTATTGGACGCTATCTCGGAAGAGAATCGAATTGTGTGCGGGCAATCCGTTCACATGATCATATCATAAAATGCTGAGCCCTCTGGCGACACTGCCACGGTTAGGCGTTGTGAAAAAAGGTTCTGGAGCTACGGAACCGCAACGAAAAGGAAAGTGACACGTGGCACGTATTGCCGGCGTAAACATCCCGACTGCAAAGCGGGTACCTATCGCCCTCACATATATCACCGGAATCGGCAACACCTCGGCCAAAGCGATCTGCGACGCTGTGGGCATTGAAGCGACCCGTCGCGTCAATGAACTGTCCGATGCCGAAGTTCTGAAAATTCGCGAATTCATCGACGAAAACTTCACCGTCGAAGGCGATCTGCGCCGCGAAGTTCAGATGAACGTCAAGCGCCTGATGGACCTGGGCTGCTATCGCGGTCTGCGTCACCGCCGCAACCTGCCGGTTCGGGGTCAGCGTACCCACACCAATGCTCGTACTCGCAAAGGCCCCGCAAAGGCCATTGCTGGTAAGAAGAAATAAGGGAGGGTCTGACTGATGGCACGTGACAAGACTCGCGTTAAGCGCAAAGAGCGTAAGAACATCGCATCGGGCGTTGCCCATGTGAACTCGACCTTCAACAACACCAAGATTCTGATCTCGGACGTACAGGGCAACGCCATTTCGTGGTCGTCTGCCGGTACCATGGGCTTCAAAGGCTCGCGGAAATCGACACCTTACGCCGCTCAGATGGCTGCAGAAGATGCAGGCAAGAAGGCGCAGGAACATGGCGTCAAGACGCTGGAAGTCGAAGTTCAGGGCCCCGGTTCGGGTCGTGAATCGGCTCTGCGTGCGCTGGCTGCCGTGGGCTTCAACATCACGTCGATCCGCGACGTGACTCCGATTGCTCACAACGGCTGCCGCCCGCCGAAGCGTCGCCGCGTCTAAGCGATTTTGAATTGAGCTGGGGCCAGTGTTTTTGCACGGCCCCAGCACGTCATTTTGAACCTCGGGCGTCTGCACCTTGTTGGTCATGGGGCGCGGACAGGAATGGAGGGATTACATGATCCACAAGAATTGGGCAGAATTGATCAAGCCGACCCAACTGGAAGGCAAACCGGGCAACGACCCCGCGCGTCAGGCGACTCTGGTCGCTGAACCGCTGGAGCGTGGCTTTGGTTTGACTCTGGGCAACGCGCTGCGCCGCGTTCTGATGAGCAGCCTGCAAGGTGCGGCCATCACCAGCGTTCAGATCGACAACGTTCTGCATGAGTTCTCATCGGTCGCAGGTGTCCGCGAAGACGTCACCGACATCATCCTGAACCTCAAGCAGGTTGCCCTGCGCATGGAAGTCGAAGGCCCCAAGCGCCTGTCGATCAATGCTAAAGGCCCAGCCGTTGTCACCGCTGGCGACATCAGCGAAAGCGCCGGCATCGAGGTTCTGAACCGCGATCACGTCATCTGCCACCTGGACGATGGCGCCGACCTGTTCATGGAACTGACCGTCAACACCGGTAAGGGCTATGTCTCGGCTGAGAAGAACAAGCCGGAAGACGCGCCTATCGGTCTGATCCCAATCGACGCGATCTATTCGCCGGTCAAGAAGGTCGCCTACGACGTTCAGCCGACCCGTGAAGGTCAGGTTCTGGACTATGACAAGCTGACCCTGAAGATCGAAACCGACGGTTCGATCACGCCGGAAGATGCGTTGGCCTTTGCCGCTCGTATCCTGCAGGATCAACTGTCGATCTTCGTCAACTTCGACGAGCCGGAATCGGCTGGCCGCCAGGACGAGGACGATGGTCTGGAGTTCAACCCGCTGCTGCTGAAGAAAGTAGACGAGCTGGAACTGTCGGTCCGTTCGGCAAACTGCCTGAAGAACGACAACATCGTCTATATCGGCGACCTGATTCAAAAGACCGAAGCAGAGATGCTGCGCACCCCGAACTTCGGCCGCAAGTCGCTGAACGAGATCAAAGAAGTGCTGTCCGGCATGGGTCTGCACCTCGGCATGGATGTCGAGGACTGGCCGCCCGATAACATCGAAGATCTGGCGAAGAAATTCGAAGACGCGTTTTAAGCGCGTCTTCCCCAATGCCCGGGCTGCCGGGGACAAAATGGGCACTTTCGCCCCAAGGAGAGCCGGTGACACGCATCGCCGGCCAGACAAAGCAAAACGCAAGATAGGAATTGAAAAATGCGTCACGCACGTGGTTACCGCCGCCTTAATCGTACTCATGAGCACCGTAAGGCTCTGTTTGCGAACATGGCTGGCTCGCTCATCGAGCATGAGCAAATCAAAACAACTCTGCCCAAGGCGAAAGAACTGCGCCCGATCATCGAAAAGCTGGTCACTCTGGGCAAACGCGGTGATCTGCACGCCCGTCGTCAGGCCGCAGCACAGCTGAAAGAAGACAAAGACGTCGCAAAGCTGTTCGAAGTTCTGGGCCCCCGCTATGCCGAGCGTCAGGGCGGTTATGTCCGCATCCTGAAAGCTGGCTTCCGGTATGGCGACATGGCACCGATGGCGATCATCGAATTCGTTGATCGTGACGTCGACGCCAAAGGTGCGGCTGACAAAGCCCGCGTTGCTGCTGAAGAAGCCGCAGACGAAGAATAAGAAAGCCCGTCTTTCTGAACGAAACCCCTGCGCTACAGGCGTGGGGGTTTTTTCGTTTTGGCGGCCGAAAAGCGGTTTTGTTGCCAGAATCATTAACTTGGGCGATCCTTGGTTCAATTGAAGGATCGCAATATGTTTAGATATCTTGTCCTATTACTCGGGTTTTGCGCACCGGTTTCCGTGTTTGCGCAGGAGGCATCTCAGGACGCGCAACCCGACGATACCCTGTTGACCGACGCCGAACTGCAAACGCTGGTCGCGCCGGTTGCGCTGTATCCCGACACGTTACTCATCCAGATTTTCGTGGCGGCCACCCAACCGTTGGAGATCGTTAAGGCCGAGCGGTTCCTGCTGGACAACGCCGATCGCGATCCAACAGAGCTGGAGTCAGAGATCGACGCCATGGGATGGGATCCTTCCGTCAGCGTACTGGCAACGGCCTTCCCCGAAGTTGTAGGGCAGATGGCTACGCATATCGACTGGACCGAGACTATGGGGACGGCAATGCTGGCTCAGTCCGATGATGTGATGGACGCCGTACAGGTCATGCGGGATCAGGCGATTGACAGTGGCGCGCTGGTCTCGGGGCCGGAACAAACCGTCGAGGTGACCGAAGACGAAACGGTAGTGATCACGCCGACGAACACGGAAACGGTTTATGTCCCGCAATATGATCCGCAGACCGTCTACACCGGTCCCTCGACCGGGGACGTGATCGGAACCGCGCTGCTGACATTTGGGGCCGTTGCCCTGATTGACGAAATCTTTGACGACGATGACGATTGGAATGACTACTGGGGCTGCCGGAATTGTGGTGGATGGAACGGTCAACCCATCGTCAGAAACCCCGACATCGACATTGATGTGGATGGTAATATCAATATCGGTAATGAGATTGGCCGGGGCGACCGGACGGATATCGGTTGGACTCCGGACCCCGAGCGGAAAGAACAGGCGCGCGACAAGATATCGGATCACAAAAGGCCTGAAGGCGGGCGCGGCGATTTACCTGTCAACCGACCGGACGGGCGGACGGATGAACTGCGAGCCAAGCTAAGCCGGGAATCCGGTGCGGCGGATATCAGTCGTGATCGCGCCGCTGCCGTTGCTGCCGGCGCTGGTGCCGGAGCTGTCGCCGGAAGTGCTTTGGCCAACCGTGGCGGCGACAAGCAACTGCCGAAGGTGAACCGTGGCAACGTGGACGGGGACAGGGCCGCCGCCAAGCAGCAGGCCATTGACCGCACTAAGCAAAGGCCGGACGCTGCCAAGAAACCGGTCAAGCAGAAGCCACAAAGCGTCAAGAAACCTCAGGCCAAGAAACCGGCGACGACTCAGCGGAAGCCATCTGCTGCCAAGGGCGCGGCCATGAAAAAGAAATCCTCTGGTAACAGGGCCAAAAGCGCGTCGAAACGTGGACACGCGGCCAAGGGAGCACGGAGAAGGTAATATGCGCAAAGCGGTTGTTTCTGTATTCTTTCTTCTCGCATCTGCTGGTCTGGCAATGTCCGAGGGCGCGCGATTTGACACGCCTCAGTCGGCGCTGGACGCGTTTGTGGATGCTCTCAGGTCGGATGATCACAATGCCCTTCTGGACATTTTTGGGCCTGAAGCCGAAGATCTGATTGGCTCTGGCGATCCTGCTGAGGACAAGCAAAGGCGGCGTGAGGTGCTGGCCATGTACGCCGAGGGCTATCGCTTTCAGCCTGAAAACGACGGGGTTGTGATCCTCTTGGGCGAGGATAGCTGGCCTTTCCCTATCCCGATCCTGCGCAGCGCAGAGGCTTGGCAATTCGACATCGAAGCGGGCGCTGAAGAAGTCGCCGCGCGTGAGATTGGCCTGAACGAGCTGGAAGTGATCGACCTGCTCGAAGCCTATGTTGATCTGCAGGCGGCGTTCCGGCTGGTCGATCACGACGGCGACGGTGTCATGGAATTTGCACGCAACATCATTGCCGATCCGGGCGCGCGCAACGGGCTATTCTGGCCGGATGAGGACAGTTTTGTCGGTGCAGCCCTTGCAAGGGCCGCGGCATCCGGATGGAGCGACGGCGAAGCGGATTACGACGCCGAGCCGTTTCTTGGCTACTATTACACGATCTTGCAGGGGCAGGGGCCAAGTGCCCCCGGTGGCGCTTATTCTTATATGGTCGGCGACAGGTTCGTGGCCGGTCACGCGATGCTCGCGGTTCCGGCGGATTATGGCGAGACGGGCATTCACTCGTTCCTAGTGGGCGAAAACGGGATCGTATACGAGGCTGACTTGGGGCCGGAAACGCTGAACCTGAGCGCAGATATCGAGACCTATGATCCCGGCCCAAATTGGTCACCGATAGAATGACGCGCCACCAGTGAACGCCGAGGCGTCCTTTTCTAACGTTCAGCCCAGGCACCGAAGCCGCCATCTTCGTGCGTCGGCGCTTGCATTACGGCGCACGGAGCCGCATATCCATCTGAGATTTGTAGGTCGAGGAAACAATGCTCCGCCCGTCCCTTTTCGCACTTTTCATAGTGTGCGCGTCTTTTGCTGCGGCAGAAACCCGTGTTCCCAAGTCACAGGCCGAAATCTCATTGGGATTTGCGCCGGTCGTGAAGCAGGCGTCGCCGGCTGTCGTGAATATCTATGCCAAGATCATCCGTCAGGGGCGTGCGAACACCCTGTTTTCTGACCCGTTTTTTCAGGACTTTTTCGGTCGCGGATTCTCAGAACCTCGTCAACGGGTCCAGAACTCATTGGGGTCCGGTGTGATCCTGTCAGACGATGGCTACGTGGTGTCGAATTACCATGTCGTTGGAACGGCAACCGAGATTCGTGTCGTGACAACAGACCGCCGCGAATACTCGGCGCAGGTTGTATTAGGTGACAAGGAAAGTGACATCGCCATTCTGCGGCTGGAGGATGCGACGGACCTGCCATACCTTCAGATGCGCGATTCCGATCAGGTCGAGGTCGGAGAGCTGGCTTTGGCCATCGGAAACCCGTTTGGGGTAGGGCAGACCGTTTCGTCGGGGATTATTTCAGGGCTGGCGCGCACGGGTACTGCGACGGGCAATGCGCGGGGCTACTTCATTCAGACGGATGCTGCGATCAATCCCGGCAACTCGGGCGGCGCATTGATCGACGTGAACGGGAACCTTATCGGGATCAATACGTCTATCCTGACGCGATCCGGCGGGTCGAACGGCATCGGCTTTGCCATCCCTGCTAATCTGGTGGCCGAGTTTCTGCGGCAAGCGCAGTCCGGCAATGACAGCTTTGTAAGCCCATGGGCAGGGATGGCCGGGCAGCATATGAGCGCCGATATCGCCGAGTCTCTGGGGCTTGTCATCCCGCAGGGCGTCGTGATCTCGGACCTGCACGGACTGAGTCCTTTGGCCGAGGCTGGATTGCGTGTTGGTGACGTCGTGACCCATGTTGACGGGGATGAGGTGAACTCACCCGCCGAGATGAAGTTTCGGATGTCTGTCGCGGGTGTTGGCGGAACATCGGTTCTTACCCTGTTGCGCGGCGACAGCAGCGAAGAGATTGAGATCGCGCTGATCAAAGCCCCGGAAACACCATCAGCCGACGAAACTACGCTGGATGATCAAACGGTCATGCCCGGTTTAGAGGTGTCGCGCATCAATCCGGCAGTGATTTCACGGATGGGTTTGCTGTTGTCACAGACCGGGGTCGTCGTGGTTGATGCCGGCCCTTATGGCGGGCGGTCCGGTCTGCGTGCGGGCGATGTGGTCAACAGCGTCAACGGTCAGGACATTCAGCATCCCAACGATCTGGTCGACGCGCTAACTGATCCGGGCCGCAGGCTGCAGCTCGACATCCTGCGCGGTGGACGCACCGTGTCTTTGCGGTTCCGGTTGTGACGCAATGAGCGATCTGTTCGATACCGGGGCCACTCAGCAGCCCACAACAAGCCCCCACCGGCCACTTGCGGATCGCCTGCGGCCGCAAGCACTGTCCGAGGTGATTGGGCAGCAGCAGGTTCTGGGCCCGGACGCGCCGTTGGGCGTCATGCTGGCGTCAGGTAGTTTGTCGAGCCTGATATTCTGGGGGCCGCCGGGTGTTGGAAAAACCACAATCGCGCGGTTGCTTGCGCAGGAAACGGACCTGCATTTTGTTCAGATCAGCGCAATATTTACCGGCGTTCCGGATCTGAAAAAAGTGTTCGAGGCCGCGAAGATACGGCGTCAGAACGGGCAGGGCACGCTTTTGTTCGTGGATGAGATTCATCGGTTCAACAAGGCGCAGCAGGATGGGTTTCTTCCGCATATGGAGGACGGAACGATCCTGTTGGTCGGGGCCACGACCGAAAATCCCTCTTTCGAACTGAACGCGGCCCTTCTGAGCCGATCGCAGGTTCTGGTGCTTGAGCGTCTGAGCCTGTCTGATCTGGAGCATCTGACCCAACGTGCCGAAAAAGAATTGGACCGGGCATTGCCTCTGACGGGTACTGCCCGTGAAGCGCTTCAGGAAATGGCGGATGGCGATGGTCGGGCTTTGTTGAATCTGATCGAACAGGTTGCGGCATGGCAGGTTGATGCGCCGCTGGACCCGGGTGCCTTGTCCACAAGGCTGATGCGTCGGGCCGCAAAATACGACAAGTCCGGTGATGAGCACTACAACCTGATCTCGGCGCTGCACAAATCCGTGCGGGGGTCCGACCCCGACGCGGCTTTGTACTGGTTTGCGCGGATGCTGACGGGGGGCGAGGATCCTCGATATCTGGCGCGCCGTATCACCCGGATGGCGGTTGAAGATATCGGGTTGGCTGACCCGCAGGCTCAGGCGATATGCCTGCAATCATGGGAAACCTATGAACGTCTTGGCAGCCCGGAGGGGGAATTGGCCTTGGCACAGGCGCTGGTCTATCTGGCCTTGGCGCCCAAATCGAACGGCGCTTATGTAGGGTACAAGGCCGCCATGCGGCTGGCCAAACAATCCGGCAGCGAGCCCCCGCCCAAGCACATTTTGAATGCCCCAACATCCCTGATGAAGGATCAGGGCTATGGCGCGGGCTATGCTTATGACCACGATGCCGAAGACGGGTTTTCCGGTCAGAATTATTTTCCGGACGGCATGCAGCGGCCTGATCTCTATCAACCTGTCGAACGCGGCTTCGAGCGCGAGTTGAAAAAGCGACTGGAATATTTCGCCAAGCTTCGCGCGCAACGCAACGGCTAACGCCCGCTTGACTCTTGCGGTTGGGCACGCCACAGACGCGCATGTTTTCTATGGCACTGAATGATACGCATTTCGCGCGGGATCACCGCGCGGCGCAGGGGATATTGGCATGAGCGGCGTACAGATGATCACCGTGGCAGAAGGTGACGGAGACCAGCGGTTGGATCGCTGGCTGCGCCGTCTGTTCCCACATGTCAGTCAGGGCCGTATCGAGAAGATGTGCCGCAAGGGTGAATTGCGTGTGGAAGGTGGCCGGGTCAAAGCCTCGACCCGGCTTGAGGCTGGACAAGTTGTGCGTGTCCCGCCTCTGCCCGACGTTGATCACAAACCGGCCGAAGTCAAACGCCGGGTTTCCGACGCGGACGCCAAGATGATCCAATCCTGCGTGATTTACCGCGACGATCACGTGCTGGCGTTGAACAAACCCCATGGCTTGCCTGTGCAGGGCGGCAGCGGCCAAACCCGCCATGTGGACAGCCTGTCCGAAGCACTGAGGTTTGGCTATGACGAAAATCCGCGTTTGGTTCATCGGTTGGATAAGGACACCTCCGGCGTTCTACTGATGGCACGCACACGCGAAGCCGCCAAGGGCCTGACCGCAGCCTTCCGCCACCGCGATACGCGTAAGATTTATTGGGCGTTGGTGGCCGGGGTGCCGACGCCATATTTGGGCGAGATCAAGACCGGTCTGGTCAAGGCGTCAGGCCATGGCAAGCAGGGCGAAGGCGAAAAGATGGTCGCCGTTCACCTGAATGAGGTCAACGATACACCGGGTGCGAAACGCGCGCATACGCTCTATGCCACTCTTTACCGGGTGGCAGGGCGCGCCGCGTGGGTGGCCATGGAGCCGATTACCGGTCGAACGCATCAGTTGCGGGCACATATGGCCGCGATCGGTCATCCGATTATCGGTGACGGTAAATATGGCGGTTCGGGTCAAGAAAACCTCGGTGACGGTTGGGGCGCACAACTGGGCGGGATCATCAGCAAAAAGCTGCACCTGCATGCGCGGCAAGCGTCGTTCCAGCACCCGGTGACACGCAAGACGATCACCGTGAAAGCCCCCTTGCCGGACCACATGAAACACAGCTGGGATACCTTCGGCTGGACCGAGGATCTGGCCGCCGACGACCCGTTCGAGGAGCTGCAATGAGCGCACCCTTGCGTTTGGCGCTGTTCGACGTGGACGGCACCCTTGTCGACAGTCAGGGCAGTATCGTCGGCGCGATGACCGCCAGTTTTGACGCGCTGTCCCTGCCGGTGCCTGATCGCAAGGCGATTTTGTCCATCGTTGGCCTGTCGCTGCCCAAAGCCATCGCACAGCTTGCGCCGCTTCAGTCTGATGCTGATCAGGCGCGGTTGGTCGAAGGGTATAAGCAAGCCTATCATGCGCATCGGCTGGAACAGGACATGGCAGGGTCGCCGCTTTATCCTGGTGCGCGAGAGGCAATCGAAGCGCTGCACGCCATCCCCGAGGTCTTGCTGGGCGTTGCAACCGGGAAATCTCAGCGCGGCTTGGATGCGCTGATCGAAGGGCACGAGTTGCAAGGTTATTTTGTTACGCGGCAGGTCGCCGATCACCACCCTTCGAAACCGCATCCGTCGATGATTGACACGGCCCGGGCCGAAACGGGCGTTGAGGCGGTGAATACGGTCATGATCGGCGATACCCGGTTTGACATGGATATGGCCGCTGCTGCCGGTGTCCCTGCCATTGGCGTGACATGGGGATATCATACGCGCCCTGCACTTGATGCCGCCACGACCATAATCGAAACCTTCGACCAGTTGCCGGGCGCGCTGGATCAAATCTGGACCTGAAATCATGAGCGACTGGAAACCGAAACGATTCTGGACCGAAAGCGCGGTTGTTGACGCAGAAGGTGGGTTTACGGTGGAATTGGATGGTCGGCGCGTCAAAACGCCGGCCAAGGTAGGGTTGATCGTGCCCACTCAAGCCATGGCGCAGGAAATCGCTGCCGAGTGGGACGCGCAGGAAAAAGAAGTAGACCCGACCACGATGCCGTTTACCCGTTCGGCGAACGCAGCCATCGACAAGGTCCAGCAACAGCACGCCGAGGTTGCGGACATGCTGGCCGATTACGGCGATTCGGACCTGTTATGCTATCGCGCCACGCACCCGCAGGAGTTGCAGCAACGGCAGGCCGAACAGTGGGACCCGGCATTGGATTGGGCGGCCGAGGCGCTCGCGGCGCGTTTGCTGCCGGTCGCCGGTGTTTTGCATCAGCCCCAGGACGCATCGGCTTTGCACGAATTGCGCCAACGTGTCCATGATTTCAATAACTTCCAGCTTGCCGCTTTCCACGACTTGGTCAGCCTGTCCGGGTCGCTGGTGCTGGGGTTTGCAGCCGCTGCGGACTGGCGCTCTGCCGAGGACATCTGGCAAATCTCAAGGTTGGACGAGTTGTGGCAAATCGAACAATGGGGTCATGACGACGAGGCCCACGCCGCCTCCGAGGTCAAAAGGGCTGCATTTCTACACGCCAAAAGGTTCTTCGACCTCTCGGTTTGAGCTCTTACGCCTGAAAATCCGCCGCTGTGCCGAACATCTGTAAGATGAACCATCGTTTTCGCTGATCCGACCCTTGACGTTTGTTTATGAATGCGCCCAAACTCAAGCCCACTAAAGGGGAGACACCTTTGGGGAAACCTTTCTGGTACCAAAGGTGCCGGACAGAACCGTCCCAGAGTCGGGGCGGAAAATCAGGAAGAGGTAAAAATGAAAAAATCCGTAATCTTGGGCGTGGCAACCGTTGCCGGCCTTGCTGCAGGCGCAGCGGCAGCGGGGACTGTCGATGATGTCAAAGCGCGCGGTAAGCTGAACTGCGGTGTGACCACCGGTCTGGTTGGCTTTGCCGCACCCGACGCGAATGGCGAATGGCAGGGCTTTGACGTCTCGCTGTGCCGCGCAGTTGCTGCAGCCGTTCTGGGCGACGCAAGCGCCGTTGAATTCGTTCCGACCACCGGTAAGACACGCTTTACCGCGCTGGCTTCAGGCGAGATCGACATGCTGGCCCGTAACACCACCTGGACCTTCAGCCGCGACGTCGACCTGAAGTTCGAATTCGTAGGCGTGAACTACTACGATGGTCAAGGCTTCATGGTTCCCAAGGCATTGGGCGTAAGCTCGGCCAAAGAACTGGACGGCGCGACCGTCTGCATCCAGACCGGCACCACCACCGAGCTGAACCTGGCGGACTTCTTCCGCTCGAACAACATCAGCTACGAGCCGGTTCCGATCGAAACCAACGCTGAAGCGCAGCAGCAGTACCTGGCTGGTGCGTGTGACGTTTACACCACCGACGCATCGGGCCTGGCCGCAACCCGCGCCACGTTCGAAAACCCCGGTGACCACGTCCTGCTGCCCGAAATCATCTCGAAAGAGCCGCTGGGCCCGCTGGTCCGTCACGGCGATCACGAGTGGGGCGACGTTGTCCGTTGGACTCTGAACGCACTGGTCTCGGCTGAAGAGCTGGGCGTGACCTCGGCAAATATCGACGAGATGGCCGCTGGCACCGACAACCCTGAAGTCAATCGCCTGCTGGGTACCGAAGGTACGCTGGGCGAGATGCTGGGTCTGGACGCTGACTGGGCTATGAAGGCGATCAAATCCGGTGGTAACTATGGCGAAGTCTTTGCCAAGAACATCGGTGAGGAAACTCCGATCGGTCTGGCACGTGGCTTGAACGCACAATGGACCGACGGCGGTCTGCTGTACTCGCCGCCGTTCCGCTAAAATCCACAGAAAAGGGCGCGGGTTAACCTGCGCCCTTTTTCCATAACAGAATGCTACGGGCTGCTCAGGAGCGGGGAAAACCTCGCCGGGAAGGAAGCACCCGAAAAGCACGGGGATCCCAAAATATGTCGACTATGACTGACCCGCCGAAAGCAGATTTTCGGTTGTCGATGCTCATAAACGATACCCGCTACAGATCATTGACGTTCCAGGTGATCGCGGCGATCGTTATTGCGCTAAGTATCTGGTATCTGGGCAACAACCTGATCCAGAACCTCAGGGCCGCAGGCCTCAACATCTCGTATTCCTTCCTGGGCGATCCGTCCGGGTACGACATCAACCAGCGTTTGATCGAATATGACAGCCAGTCCTCGCACGGACGTGCGGCTGTTGTCGGTATTCTCAACACGCTTTTGGTCGCGTTTCTGGCCTGTATCACCGCAACTGTGTTTGGTGTGATCGCCGGGGTTTTGCGCCTGTCCAATAACTGGCTGGTGTCCAAGCTGATGGCGGTTTACGTCGAGATTTTCCGGAATATTCCGGTTCTGATCTGGATCATCATCATCTTCACGATCATGACGGCGGTTTTGCCGGGTCCGCGGGAATTTCGCGGGGATAACCCGACATCCAGCATGTTGTTTGATCTGTTCGCATTTACCAACCGAGGCGTTTACATTCCGCGCCCCGAGTTTGCGAATGGTCTGTTTGGCGCGACGTTCCTGAATTGGCTGTTGGTCATTGCAGTACTGGTGGGCTCATGGTTTGCAACTCGTGAAATCGAAAAGCGCGCCACGCTGAAGCAGGAACAGACGGGTGAGCGTCCAAAAACCGGTCTTGTGAAACTGGCCGTATGGCTGGTGCCGTTTGCGCTGCTGATGGTTTTGATGGGCCTGACATGGGAAGTTCCCGCGCTCAAGGGCTTTAACTTCAGCGGGGGTATCAAGGTTGGCGGTCCGCTGATCGCGCTGTGGTTTGCTCTGTCCATCTATACGGGTGCCTTCATCGCAGAAAACGTACGTGCTGGTATTCAGGCGATTTCGAAGGGTCAGACCGAAGCTGCGGCTGCGCTGGGCCTGCGTCCTGGACGGATCATGAACCTTGTGATCTTGCCGCAGGCGCTGCGGGTCATCATCCCGCCGTTGATCTCGCAATATCTGAACATCACCAAGAACTCGTCACTGGCGATTGCTGTGGGCTATGCGGATATCACGGCCACGCTGGGCGGCATCACGCTGAACCAGACCGGTCGAGCAATCGAATGCGTCCTGCTGCTGATGCTGTTCTATCTGACGGCCTCGCTGCTGATTTCGATGGCGATGAACATCTACAACGCATCCGTCAAGTTGAAGGAGCGCTGAGTTATGGCTGATCAAACAACAAACCCGATCGCCTTTGTCGCTGATGGCACAATCCCGCCATCGCCTCCGCCAGCAAACCAGACCGGTATCATCAAGTGGCTGCGCGAGAATCTCTTCTCGGGCGTGGCGAATACCATCCTGACGGTTTTGTCGATCCTGTTGATCTATGTGCTGCTCAAGAACACGCTTCCGTGGATTTTGAATGGTGTATGGAACGCGGATTCATTGGCGCAATGCCGTGAGATTCTGGACGGCAAGACCGGAGCCTGTTTCGCGGTTCTGACCGAGCGCTGGCACCAGTTGATCTATGGGTTCAAATACCCTGACGATGCCTATTGGCGCCCGAACCTGGCCTTCTTGCTGATGTTGGTCGCGGTGGCACCCGTGCTGTTCTTCGACCTGCCGCGCAAGTTGCTGCTGTTTACAGCGGTGTACCCGTTCGTTGCGTTCTGGCTGATCTGGGGCGGAACCATCATGGTCCCCATCGTGGCACTGCTGGGCTGTGTCGCAGCCGCCGTGGTGTTTCAGAAATTCGGCAAGAACAGTTTTGCAGCCGGGTTCTTTGGGGGCATCGTTGTGGCGCTGGTCGTGTGGAATATCGGCGGGGCGCTGATTCCCGACGATGCCAACGAGGGCGCGCTGCTTTCGGCTGTTCCCAGCCGTGATCTGGGTGGCTTTATGCTGAACCTGATGCTGGGCGTGACCTGTGTGTCGCTGTCCCTGCCTTTGGGCATTGCATTGGCTCTGGGCCGTCAGTCCGATATGCCGCTGATCAAGTGGGTCTGTGTCATCTTCATCGAATTCATCCGCGGCGTGCCACTGATCACGCTGCTGTTCGTGGCTTCGGTGATGCTGGCCTATTTCTTCCCGCCTGACAGCACGGTCGACCTGTTCCTGCGCGTTGTGATCATGATCACCATGTTCTCGGCCGCCTATATCGCCGAGGTGATCCGCGGCGGTCTGGCAGCGCTTCCGCGCGGACAGTACGAGGCAGCAGACAGTCTTGGCTTGGATTACCCGCAGGCGATGCGGCTGATCATCCTGCCACAGGCTCTGAAGATCTCGATCCCCGGTATCGTGAACGTGGCCGTTGGCCTGTTCAAGGACACCACACTGGTTTCGGTCATCTCGATGTTCGATCTGGTGGGCATGATCCGGGGCCCCATCCTGGCGTCAACCGAATGGAACGGCGTCTATTGGGAGCTTCTGGGCTTTGCCGCGCTTCTGTTCTTCGTCGTCTGTTACGGCATCTCTCAATATTCCCAGTGGCTCGAGCGTCGCCTTGCCACGGATCATCACTAAGGAGTTCAACACATGTCTGAACTTGCAGTAGAACGCGAAATCGACCGCTCGAAGATGCAGGTGAGCGACGAGGTCGCCATCGAAATCAACGGCATGAACAAGTGGTACGGGTCCTTCCACGTGCTGCGCGACATCAATCTGACCGTCAATCAGGGCGAGCGGATCGTGATCGCGGGGCCGTCGGGCTCGGGTAAGTCCACCCTAATCCGCTGCCTGAACGCGCTGGAAGAACACCAGCAGGGCACGATCGTCGTAGACGGGACCGAACTGTCGAATGACCTGAAGAACATCGACAAAATCCGGTCCGAGGTTGGCATGGTGTTCCAGCACTTCAACCTGTTCCCGCATCTGACCATCCTGGAGAACTGCACGCTGGCCCCGATCTGGGTGCGCAAGACGCCCAAGAAAGAGGCCGAAGAGCGCGCGATGCATTTCCTGGAAAAGGTGAAAATCCCCGATCAGGCGCTGAAATATCCCGGCCAGCTTTCGGGTGGTCAGCAGCAGCGTGTGGCGATTGCCCGCTCGCTCTGCATGATGCCTCGGATTATGTTGTTCGATGAACCGACATCGGCGCTGGACCCCGAGATGATCAAAGAGGTGCTCGACACCATGATCGAACTGGCCGAGGAAGGCATGACCATGCTGTGCGTCACGCACGAGATGGGCTTTGCCCGTCAGGTCGCCAACCGTGTGATCTTTATGGATGCTGGCCAGATCGTGGAACAGAATGAACCGGAAGAGTTCTTCAACAACCCTCAAAGTGAACGGACCAAGCTTTTCCTCAGCCAAATCCTGGGGCACTGATCCGGTTGAAATCAGGGAAAGGGCGGGGCTTTGGCCTCGCCTTTCTCTATTCCAACAGCTCGCGCGGTGTGGTGAAATCCAGAACAACCCCGCTCTGCCATTTGATATTGGCCCAGTCTGAGATGTTGAATTGAATCACAGCCGTGGCACAGGTGGGATAATCCTGAAACCGGGGGTGGTTTGGTGCTTTGCCAACGATCCGCTGGGCAAAATCGCCAATGCCCGGATTGTGACCCAGCATCAGGACCGTGGGTTCTGTTGCACCAGCAAGTTGGGTCAACATGTCTTCGGGTGCAGCATGATAAAGACGCCGATGAAAGCAAACCTTGTCTGCCTGCAAACCCATCCGATCCCATGTCTCACGCGTGCGGGCCGAGGTTGAGCTGAGCACTTCGTCGGGAAGCCACCCATTGTCGCGCAGCCATGTGGCGATAGCAGGGGCGGATTTACTTCCGCGCTTGTTCAAAGGACGGGCGTGATCGTCAAGCATCGGGTTGCCCCAACTGGACTTCGCGTGTCGTGTCAGGATCAGGGTCAAGGTCATGCGGGGTGAAACGCCCTCATGTGATGGGCGGATTGCTCGGGGTCCCGGTCGGCCCCGACGCTGATCGGGCAGGACAGGCGCGCGAGACAACCGCCCGTCATGCAGGTCAGGCCTTCTTCGGTTGATAGATGGGCATGGCACGCGGCAACATCATAGAAATCCTGACTATTCAGCGCACCGACCGGACAGGTCGTCGTGCAGGGTGCCGGGCATTCGACGCAGGGCGAAGCGGTTGTGACTTCGGGGATGTTGAACTCCTGCGGGAAATGCAGCGCGCCACGGTACGAAATCATCATGCCAACCGTGTCATGAACCAACGCCCCAACCGGGCTGCTGAAGGTGCGTTGTGACTTCAGCGCCCAGTCTATGAACGGGGCGTAAGGCGGTCCGCCAAAGGGAAAATGGGCTTGCCCGCCCAATTCCTGCGCCATTTGGCCAATGACGCGCGCAGACCAGCGATCCGCTGGATCAGGGCCTTGCCACTCGGGCGAGGTTTTCAGCACCGTCCAAAAGGCCGAACCCGCGCCCAATAGAACCAGTGTGCCCCCGTCCAGTCCCTTTGCACCGCTTTTACGAGGATGGGTCGCGCCCATGACAATCAGGCCAGCTTGATGCGCAACACGCCCGACCCAGCCATAACTAATGGCCGGAGCGTAAGTGAGGGGGGTGGACTGCCCGGTCATGGGACCTCCGCATTGGGATTAGTCGGGCCGGATCAGCGACCCCGCGCCGTGCTCGGTAAACAGTTCAAGCAGCACGGCATTGGGCGCGCGCCCATCCAGAATAACCACCGCCCGGACACCGCTGTGCAGCGCGTCCAGCGCGGTTTCAGTCTTGGGGATCATGCCGCCCGCAATCGTGCCATCCATCGTCATCTCGCGGATTTGGCCGGCCTTGAGTTCTGTCACCACCTCGCCGGCTGCGTTCTTGACGCCGGACACATCGGTCAACAGCAAAAGGCGATCCGCCTTCAGGGCCGAGGCAATCGCCCCCGCTGCCGTGTCACCATTGATGTTAAAAGTTTCACCTTCGCGACCCGCGCCCAAGGGGGCAATTACGGGAATCACATCATGTGCGAACAAATCGTGGAGTATTTTAGGGTTCATCTGCGCCGGAGCGCCGACAAATCCCAACGCGGGATCGGCTTGGTCACAGACAATCAGATTGGCGTCCTTGCCCGACAGACCAACGGCTGTGCCGCCCTGACCGTTGATGGCCTGAACGATGCGTTTGTTGACCAGCCCTGACAGAACCATTTCGACCACTTCTACGGTGGCCTTGTCCGTCACGCGTTTGCCGCCCACAAACTCGGACTGGATATCCAACTGTTTCAGCATTGCGTTGATCATCGGTCCACCGCCATGGACGATCACAGGGTTCACACCGACCTGACGCATCAGCACGACGTCGCGGGCAAAGCTTTCCATGGCCTCATCGCTGCCCATGGCATGACCGCCAAGTTTGATAACGACGACCGCGCCGTCATAGCGCTGCAAATATGGCAAAGCGCTGTTCAGAGTTGCAGCAGTAGCGATCCAGTCCCGGTTCATATCTCTTGTCTTCATGTCTTGTCCTCTTCCCCTCGTGTTAGGCGTTTTGGACGCGTAAGCCAAGATCGCTGTTGTGGGTGCCATAGGTTGACCGGCCTGCAAATCCGACGCCCGGCAAAACGCGGCGTTCACCGCAGCGTTGCCAGCAAGCCCCAAGAGGTGGGTGCGAGAAGTCTGGCGTCCAACCTCACGGCAAAAGGGAAGAGTTCCGGCGTGAATTTCTTCGCGCCGGGTTTAGGTGGTACGTGGGATAAATGGGAAGCGGGCTGCAATACCTGTACCAACTACCGATGAAGCGCTGCGCGATTCTGCGTCGCTACTCCAGCCCGGCAATAATCGCGCGCAGCGTTTCGATCCCGTCGCCCTTTTCGGATGAGGTCAACACGATTTCCGGGAAGGCGGCGGGATGTTTGGACAATGCACTGCGCACTTGATCCAAGACCTTTTCCCGATCCTTGGCTTTGACCTTGTCAGCTTTGGTCAGCACGCATTGAAACGTCACGGCGCTGGTGTCCAGCAACTTCATGATCTCGGCGTCGACGGGTTTTACCCCATGGCGGGAATCAATAAGAACAAAAGCTCGGCGCAGGGTCTGACGGCCGCTTAGGTACTGTTTCAGAAGCCGCTGCCACTTTTCCACCACCTTGAGCGGCGCGTTGGCATAGCCATAGCCGGGCAAATCAACCAGATACAGCTCGGGGCCTTGGGTGAAAAAGTTGATCTCTTGTGTCCGGCCCGGCGTGTTCGAGGCGCGGGCCAGACCCTTGGTCCCGGTCAGCGCGTTGATCAGGCTGGACTTGCCGACATTGGAACGGCCAGCAAAGCAGACCTCCAGCCGATCCGGGGCAGGCAGGCCATTCATCGCCACAACGCCTTTGACGAATTCCGAGGACCCGGCAAACAGCTTGCGCCCGCGCTCCAGCGCGAATTCGTCGGGTGTCTCGGCAAGGGGGAAGGGAAGCGTTGTCATAGCACTTGCACCGTGTCGCCGGTTTTTACCTCTCCACCTCGGATCACCTCGGCGTAAACGCCGAAATCCTGGTGGTTCCAACGGTTCAACGCGCCTAAAGTGTCCGCGTCGCGTTCACCGGTATCCGGGTTTGCGGTTGTGGCCAGACAGCGTGTGATCCGCTCACGCACGTGGAACACGGCCTGTCCGATCTGAACCTCGCGACCCAACCATTCGAACTCTTCCCACAGGGGCAGGCCGTTGAACCAGATATTGCCGCGCCAGCGCCTGATCGACAGGTCTTTGCCCAGTTTCTGCTCGACCGCTCTGTGCGAGGCCATGTTGCACAGGCTGACGGATGGGAAGTCACTGTCGGTCATTCCCCGCCCGGGTACGCGAACAATACGTGCAGACGCGGCGCGGTCAGCGGGCATCAATGGTTTTACCCAATCAAGGAACGCATCTTGTTCTGCGTCCGGCTGGAAACTCAGGTCTGGGCGCTGTGGGTGGCTGAGTGCCACCGTATCACCTGACAGTTTCGCCGTGATTGCCATCAATTGAGGGGCCTTGGCACCACGACTGAAATTCGCGCAGGGCGCCCATTCCGAACCGTCCGCTTTGGACGCCTCATGGGCGATTGCCCAAATACGATCCCCGGGCATGGTCTGCCCGGGGCTCAGTGTTACGGTTTCCACAGCTTCATGACCGTGGCTTTTGATCGGATGCCGCCAGAGGCTGGTTACTTCGGCGCTCATTTGTCATCCGTCTTTGGTGCGCGCTTGAAGCTGGATTTGATATTGCCGAACACGTCGGGCTTATAACCCTGGCTTCTCATGATCAGGTATTGCTGGGTGAAGGTGATCGTGTTGTTCGCGATCCAGTAGACCACCAGCCCGCTGGCAAAGCTGCCCAGCATGAACATGAACACCCATGGCATCCAGGCAAAGATCATTGCTTGCGTCGGATCGGTTGGCGCTGGATTCAACTTTTGCTGCAGCCACATCGAGATACCCAGCAACAGCGGCAGGATACCGATGAAGATCAGCGCCATCAGCGTGTCTGGCTGCGGGCCACCCCAAGGCAGCAGGCCAAACAGGTTCATGATCGAGGTTGGGTCAGGTGCGCTCAGGTCCTGGAAGGGGCCAAACCACGGGGCTTGACGCAATTCGATCGTGACGAAGATTACCTTATACAGCGAGAAGAAGATCGGGATCTGCATCAGGATCGGCAGACAACCCGCGGCAGGGTTCACCTTTTCCTTCTTGTAGAGCTCCATCATGCCTTGCTGCATTTTCTGGCGGTCGTCGCCAGCGGCTTCTTTCAGGGCCTCCATCTGCGGCTGCAGTTCCTTCATCTTCGCCATCGAGACGTAAGATTTGAACGCCAGCGGGAACAGGATTGCCTTGATGATCAGGGTCAGGCCGATAATGGACCAACCCATGTTGCCGATCAGCGCGTTGATGTTGTGCAGCAGCCAGAAGATCGGCTTGGTCAGGAAGTAGAACCAGCCCCAGTCGATGCTGTCGATGAACTTCTGAACGCCGTCAGCCTGATATTCCCGAATGGTTTCCCATTCCTTTGCACCAGCAAAAAGCTGCGTGGTTACCTGTTCGGTTGCGCCGGGGGCCACTGTGAGTGTCGGCAGAACCGTCTCGGTCTGATAGATTTTGCGACGCGCGTCGTATTTCGCGGCGGCCTTGAAGGCCGAGCCTTCCTCGGGGATCAGGGTGGTCATCCAATAGTGATCGGTGAAGCCAACCCAGCCGCCTTCTTTGACCTGAAACACTTCGGCCTGCGCGCGTTCGTTGGGGTCAATGTCGAAATCACGGACATCGCCATAGTCGATCTCGTCCAGAACTCCGTCGGCCATGACCATCACGCCTTCATGCAGGATGAAGAAGTTTTTGAGACCGGGCAGATCACCATCCTCGCCGATACCGTGACGGGCCAGAATACCGTAAGGGGCCATGCCGACTTCGGCTTGGGTGTTGTTTTCAACGGACTGGGTGACCTCGAACATATAGTTCTCGTCCACCGCAATTGTGCGGCGGAAGGTCAGGCCGTTTCCATTGTCCCACTTCAGCGTGACAGGAGAGTCTACGCCAAGAGTTTCACCTTGTTCCAGGGACCACTCTGTGTTCGGACCGGGCACATCCGTGCCGGCGACACCGGCACCCGGTGCCCAGCCATAAAGGGCGTAATAGGCGGACTCAGATCCGACCGGTGACAGAAGCTCGACAATCGGCGCGCCTTCTTCGATCGAGACCTTGTAGTCCTTCAGATACAGCTCGTCGATGCGCCCACCCGACAGGGACAGGCTGCCCTCCAAACGGGGCGTGTCGATCTGAACCCGCGGGGCCTGTGCATCGGGCAGTGTTTCTTCGGCCGCAGTGGTTGCTTCGCCTACAGTGCCGGTTCCTGTGGTGCTGGGGGTTTGAACCTCATTGGCCTCGGTCGCGCTGATTTCGGCCTGTTCCGGTGACGTGGCCTGCTCGGGCGGCGGGAAGAGCACGAACCAAACGAGGATCACGAGGAAACTGAGCGCGGTTGCGAGGATGAGATTCTTATTCTGATCGTCCATCTGGGACAGCCACCTTAAGCAGTGAAACACACCCGGTGGGTTCAACAGAGTGCAGCCCCAAAGGTCAAGCGGAATCGCCCCTGCTATAGTCGCGTATAAGGCTTTTGTGGCGTAATTTCGCGTTTATGATCCCGCCTGACGCCCGATCCTGGGTACACCCCCAACCTTGTTCCGGTGCGCAGTCATCCAATCCAGAGTTTTTTCAAACGGCATCGGCTTACCTATACCGAACCCCTGAACGTGATTGCAGCCCAATTGTGCCATCAATGCATGTTCCCCGGGGGTTTCCACACCTTCTGCCAGAGTTTCCACGTTCAACCTTTCCGCCATCGTCAGAATCGCGCTGACCATTTGCTGCTGGCTGGCATCCTTGTCGGCTTTGGCCACGAATGAGCGGTCGATTTTGATCCGGGATACGTCAAAGCGTTTGATAGACGCGATCGACGCATGGCCGGTGCCGAAATCATCCAGATCAATGCAGCAACCCAAGCTGGATAGACCGATTACATTTCGGGTAATCACGTCATCGGGGTGCCGGGAAAACACGGTCTCAAGAATCTCTACCGCGAGCCTGTCAGGGGTAAGGTCATGCTGATCCAGTTCCCATTTCAGCCGATCCATCAGGGCAGGGTCGCGCAGTTCGTCGGACGAGAAATTGATGCCGATCCGGGGCACACTGATCCCGGCGTGATCCCATTTCTGCATCGCCGCGAAGGCGTGGTGGCGCATAGCCTGCCCAAATCGCTCCATCAATTCGGCTTGCTCGGCAAAGGGCAAAAACACCTGCGGGCCGATGACGCCCTTTTGGGGATGCTCCCACCGGGCAAGGGCCTCGAATCCAGTTACCTTGCCGGTGTCTGTGGATATCTGAGGTTGAAACCATGGGCGGATTTCACCGCTGTCCAGCGCAGCCTCGAATTCTTTGCGCAGGTTTGCACGGGTGCGCGACCTGCGGCGGGTTTCGCTGGAATAGGCACGGATCGTTGATGGTCCGTTTCGCTGCGCCTCGCTCAAGGCTGCGTTCGTTGCGTCGATCCAGTAGTCGAACCCGTCTTCCTTCACGCTGGACAAAAGGCAGAAGCCGATGGAACAGGAAACATAAATGCTGGCACCGTTTACGCTGATCGGTTCCTCTATGGCGGCCTGAATGCGGCCAGACATTTGAATGCACGCTTCAAGATCCAGATGACTGTACGGGCGCAAGCCGATTGCGACCGAGTTCTGATCCAGTCTTGTCGTGATGTCATGCGTGCGAATCGACGACAGGACACGCTCACAGAAATGTTCCGCCAGATGACTTGCCGCCGCCTGACCATGCTGGTCTGAAATGTCGGAAAACCCGTCCAGCGCAACGATCATGCAGGCAGAGTCCTCTTGCATGTTTCGGCTGGCCTCAAAAAAGCCTTCCATCTCTGCGGCGAACATATCAATGGCCATCAGGCCGCTGGCTGCGTTCAAATCAGTGGAATCGGGTTGGACCTTGCGGACAAGCGCTATGATTGCACCGATCAACACAGGCAGAATGAGGGCCACGAGAACAAGCGTACGCTCTCCGCCTATCCAAAACGCAGCAAGGCAAATCGCCGGCGCGAATGCCAGAACGGATGGTCCGCTGAACACGGTGGCTAGAAAATCGAGAGCTCTGTTAACAGAGAAATGTTTCCACATCAGGTTTCCGGCCTTTCCCTTGGGCATCGCACGCTCAGGGTAACCGTAGAAAACCTATCTGAGTCAGTCGTTAACGCAACTGAGGAATTTTGTCCTCAATTTCGTCCTTTTTGTCAGTGTTCAGGCTCAGACCTTCGAAATCGAACAGCTTTGGGTCCAGCAGGTGCGAGGGCCTTGCATTGGTCAGCGCGCGGAACATCACCTGTCTGCGTCCGGGGCTGTTCTTTTCCCATTGATCCAGAATTTGTTTTACCTGCTGACGTTGCAGCCCGTCCTGACTGCCGCACAGGTCACAGGGGATGATGGGATAGCTCATTGCATTGGCGAATTTCTCGCAATCTGCCTCGGCCACATGGGCCAGAGGGCGGAAGACAAACAGATCGCCTTCCTCATTCACCAGTTTAGGCGGCATCGTCGCCAAACGTCCGCCGTGGAACAGGTTCATAAAGAACGTCTCAAGGATATCGTCGCGGTGATGACCCAGAACAATGGCCGTGCACCCCTCTTCGCGGGCGATACGATACAGGTTGCCCCGGCGCAGGCGTGAACATAGTGCGCAATACGTCCGGCCCTGCGGAACTTTGTCCATCACGACAGAGTATGTGTCCTGATATTCGATCCGGTGGGGAACACCCATCCGTTCCAGAAATTCAGGAAGAACAGTGGCGGGAAAGCCCGGCTGACCTTGATCCAGATTGCACGCTAGCAGATCAACCGGCAGCAGGCCACGCCACTTCAACTCATACAGCACCGCCAGAAGCGTATAGCTGTCCTTGCCGCCCGACAGGCAGACCAGCCAACGAGAGGGTTTGCCATCCTTGCCGTGGGCTGACGGACTTATCATCCCGTACTGCTCGATCGCCTCGCGGGTCTGGCGCACGATGCGCTTGCGCAGCTTCTTGAACTCGGTGGTCGAGGGCGCACCGGCAAAGAGCGGGTGGATATCGTCAGCTTCGTCAAACATGCGCAGCCCCTACAATAGTTGACGGAACCCGGCAAGTGGCCGGGTCATCCCAAGCGCCCCAGCAGCGCGTTTGTGTCCAGACCTGCGACTGATCCCGCGATCCGACCGCTGTGTTCGGCGATTCTGGTGGCGACAAAACCATCGGCCACGGGACCGGGCGCGTGTCTCAGCAACTGGGACGCGGTCAGCAAAAGCGCTGTGCGTTCGGCGAACCAGCGCGCCTCGGTTTCGGGGGGGATGCCCGGCCAGCGGTCGCGATGTGCCTTTAGCGCGGCGTCGTATTCCCGATCCGCACCCGTTGCGGCGTTCAGTTCCGCTTGCAGAACCTCGGCGGCCAGCGGCTCTTGCGTCAAAGTTCGGAGTATGTCGAGGCAGATCACGTTCCCCGACCCTTCCCAGATCCCGTTCAGGGGGGCTTCGCGGTAGATCATCGGCAGGGGGGTGTCTTCGACGTATCCCATACCGCCCAGAATCTCCATAGCTTCAACAGCGACGACGGGACAGCGTTTGTTGTTCAGGAACTTGGCCAGTGCGACGCCGATGCGGGCAAAGGCGCGATCCTCGGCAGAGGTGCCATCAAACGCTTGGGCGACACGCAATCCCAGCGTCAATGCGCCCTCCCAGTCCAGCACCAGATCGGCAAGGACGGCGCGCATCAACGGTTGGTCGATCAGCCGACGCTGAAAAGCACTACGATGCAAGACCCAGTGGTGGGCTTCGGTCAACGCGGCGCGCATCAATCCGGCCGGGGCGATGGCGGTGTCCAGCCGGGTGTGATGCACCATTTCCAGAATCGTGCGTATTCCGGACCCTTCGTCACCAAGCTGATAAGCGAGCGCGTCGTGGTATTCGATTTCGGAAGAAGCGTTCGCCTTGTTCCCCAGCTTGTCTTTCAGGCGCATCAGATGAATCGCATTGCGCTGGCCTTCTAACCAGCGGGGAACAAGGAAACAGGTCAAGCCGCCCGAAGCCTGCGCCAAGGTCAGGAATCCGTCCGACGTTGGGGCCGAGCAGAACCACTTATGCCCGCGCAATCGCCAGTGATCGCCGTCCCTTGTAGCGGTTGTTGTGTTGGCCCGCACATCCGAGCCGCCCTGTTTCTCGGTCATTGCCATGCCCAGCGTGGCGCTGCTTTTGTCGGAAATGGGGTTGATCGTCCCGTCGTAGTCGAAGGCGGACAGTTTTGGGCGCCAGATCGAAGCCAAGTGTGCGTCAGCTTCGATCGCAGGAATTGCGGCATAGGTCATTGTCAGAGGGCAGCAATGTCCGGGCTCGACCTGACTGGCCATATATACCATTGCCGCATGGGTGGTGTGGCCACCGGGCTGTCCGTCCCAGGCCAACGCTGCGTAGCCAGCGGCTTGGCTGATCTGCATCATCTGGTGATACGCGGGATGGAACCTGACTTCGTCGATGCGACGGCCGCCTTGATCGAACAGCATTAGTTCTGGCGGGTGCCGATTGGCCTCGCGCCCCAACTCGCGCGTTTCGGCGCGGCCCAGTATGTCACCATAGGTCAATACCGGGTCGGCACGCCCACCGAAGTTGTGGAGAAGATTTTGGAGAACAGGATCAGCCACCCAAAGGTCGCTATCACCGCGCAAAGGAGGTTGGTTCACGACGTCATGCGTGGGCAGAGTGTGACGCGCCTGGGATGTCATTTGGGCCTCCGGCTGAATAGGGCAACTGTTCAGCGCGGATCGGAACGGGTCAAGTGTTACTGCGGGTCGTGGGAAGAGCGTTCACAGTCCGAACGGCCCGGTACGGGATCATAACCATCCCCGCCCCAAGGGTGGCAGCGCCCGATGCGCCGGATGGTCAGCCAAGTTCCCTTGACCGGCCCGTGCTTTTCCAACGCTTCAAGGGCATAGGCCGAACAGGTTGGTTGATACCGGCAGTTAAAACCGACCCAAGGGCTGAAGACCAAACGATAGATCCGGATGGGCAGGGCGAGGATATGGGAAAGCAGCGTCACGTCTTCGCGCTGTGAATTTTGCGCAGCGCGTATCGCAAATCGCCCAGAAGCGCGTCATAGGGGCGTCCTGCGGTGACCTCGGCGCGACCTATAAGGACATAGTCCCAACCGCTTTCCCCATTGTCCGGCAGGACCGCACGTGCCGCCTCGCGCAGTCTTCGCTTGGCGCGATTGCGTGCCACGGCATTGCCAACTTTCTTGGAGCAGGTAAAGCCGACGCGAATACCGTCCGCTTCGTCATCGGCGCGCTTTCGGGCCTGAACCATCATCGACGGTGTCCCCTGCCTGCGCGCGCGGGCGGCTTTCAGGAAATCGGACCGTTTTTTGAGGATGATGAGAGTTTCAGGCGCGCAAACGGACGCCGCCGGGGGCTTCACCCTCGGTTGGTTGTTACCATCCTCAGGGGCCTCCGGCGGCGTCATGTTCATAACCTGATCGGTGAGCGGTTTATGCGCTCAGCGATTTGCGGCCGCGTGCGCGACGTGCATTCAGGATCTTGCGGCCGGCCTTGGTGGCCATGCGCGCGCGGAAACCGTGGCGGCGTTTGCGAACCAGGTTCGAAGGCTGATAGGTGCGTTTCATCGCTCCGTCTCCAATCTATAGCGGTCGGGTGCGGCGCGGATTCGCCTGGCCCTAGTGTTCGAAGCCCGTCCTCTACTGGGTAGCGGGGGGTAAGTCAAACCCCTAGGTGGGGGTTTTCACGCCTTTTGCAACAATTCTGTAGCCGCGCAACCCGAAAGGTTTCAATTTGGGGGTTTTACTGCCTCAAACCCTCACATTCCCTACGGTTAACATCAACGCAGCGTGAGGTCCCTGTTGTCGAACTGCCAGACGTCGCATGTTGGGGGCAAGATGAAACGTACAAAATCGGACAGCCTCATGAGCGACACAACGCAGGCCCCCCGCGCTGGGCTTACGCGGCATATTCCTTTGCTGGTGATTCTTGCTGTGGCCACGGTTGGGTTTTTCACACTGGGCGATTACCTGACCTTTGAAACGTTGCGTGACAACCGCGAGGCGTTGCTGGAATGGCGTGACAGCCATTTTTGGGCCATGGCCGGTGCGTTTGTCGCGATCTATATCGTGATCGTTGCATTTTCGTTGCCCGGAGCGGCGGTGGCTTCGATGACAGGAGGGTTCTTGTTCGGCCTGCTTGCAGGCACGGTCTTCAACGTCTTTGCCGCGACCATCGGCGCCTGCGCAATCTTTCTGGCAGCACGCTGTGGGCTTGGGGAAACCCTGACCGCACGTCTGGAATCATCGGAAGGTACTGTTAAAAAGCTGAAGGATGGGCTGCGCGAGAATGAAGTCTCGGTCTTGTTCCTGCTGCGCCTTGTGCCGGTGGTACCGTTTTTCGTGGCCAATCTGGTGCCCGCGCTGGTGGGCGTCAAATTCCGCAACTTCCTGATCACCACTGCGCTGGGCATCATCCCCGGGGGCATCGTCTATACTTGGATTGGTGTCGGTCTGGGCGGCGTGTTTGACCGGGGCGAGACGCCGGATGTGTCGCTGCTGTGGGAGCCTTTCGTGATTGGCCCGATCATCGGCTTGTGTGTACTAGCGGCTTTGCCGATAGTTATCAAAGCGATACGTGGTAAAAAGGACGCCTGACCCCATGCAAGAGCTGAAGACAGATATCCTGGTGATCGGCGCCGGGTCGGGTGGCTTGTCTGTGGCCGCCGGTGCCAGCCAGATGGGTGCGGACGTCATCTTGCTGGAAGGTCACAAGATGGGCGGCGACTGCCTGAACTTTGGCTGCGTGCCGTCCAAAGCGCTGATCGCCAGTGGCAAGGCGGCTTTTGGGCAGGCTCATGCCTCGGCGCTGGGCGTGGCGGATGTGGTGCCGCAGGTGGACTATGCCGCCGCCAAGGACCACGTGCATGACGTGATCGCGCAGATTGAGCCGATGGACAGTCAGGAGCGGTTCGAAGGCTTTGGCGTCAAAGTGATCCGCGAATATGGTCAGTTCATCTCGCCCACGCAGGTACAGGCGGGCGACCACCTGATCACCGCGCGGCGGGTGGTGATCGCCACCGGCTCGTCGCCGTTGGTGCCGCCGATCCCTGGCTTGGATCAGGTGCCGTATTATACTAACGAGACGATCTTTGACCTGCGCGACAAGCCCGAGCATCTGCTGATCATCGGCGGCGGCCCCATCGGGATGGAGATGGCGCAGGCCCATATTCGTCTGGGCTGCAAGGTCACTGTGATCGAAGGGATGCAGGCGCTGGGCAAGGACGACCCCGAGGCGGCGGCGATCGTGCTGGACACATTGCGTGCTGAGGGCGTCGAGATCCACGAACAGGCCATGGTCGCCCAGATTCGCGGCGCGGACGGGAAGGTCGAAGTTGTAACCGAAACCGGCCAGATCTACGCGGGCTCGCACCTGTTGCTGGCCGCAGGGCGCAAGGCCAATACCGACCGGCTGAACCTTGAGGCGGCTGGGATCGAACCCACGCGCACCGGTATCAAGGTGGATGACGCGCTGCGCACAACCAACAAAAAGGTCTACGCCATTGGTGATGTGGCGGGTGGGCTGCAGTTTACCCATGTGGCGGGCTATCACGCGGGCATCATCATCCGCTCGGCCCTCTTTGGCCTGCCCTCCAAGGCGCAAACGGCGCATATCCCCTGGGCCACCTATACCGATCCTGAACTGGCTCAGGTCGGCCTGACCGAGGCTCAGGCCCGCGCGCAGCATGGCGACAAGGTGGAAATCGCGCGCTTTGACTATCACCATAACGACCGCGCCATTTCCGAACGCAAAACTAAAGGTTTCATTAAGGTCATGGTCGTAAAAGGCCGCCCGGTCGGTGCGACAATCGTTGGGCATCAGGCGGGAGAGTTGATCAACTTGTGGTCTCTGGCATTGGCCAATAACCTCAAGATGGGACAGATCGCCGCGATGGTTTCGCCCTATCCGACGATCGGAGAACTTAACAAACGGGTGGCGGGTGCCTATTTCTCGCCAAGGCTGTTTGAGAATCAGACGGTTAAACAAGTGGTCAGGTTCGTCCAGCGCTGGCTGCCCTGACCGGGAAGGGAGAGCAGATTGAATTCTCTGTCAGGCCGATTTCTGATCCTGACCACGGTCTTCGTCATGTTGGCCGAGATTTTGATCTTTGTCCCCTCGATCGCGCGTTTCCGCGAGGATTTCCTGCTAAACCGTCTTGAACGCGCCCAGATCGCATCCCTGGCGCTGTTGGCCGACGACATGCTGGCTGATGATCTTGAGGCTGAGCTGCTGGCCAATGCGGGTGTCTATAACGTGGTGCTGCGCCGCGATGAGGTGCGGCAGTTGATGCTGTCTTCTCCTATCCCTGATCGGATCACCAACACCTACGATCTGCGCGACGCGACCCCATGGATTTTGATCCGTGACGCTGTGGCCCGGCTGTTTACCCCTGAGAACGAGGTGATCCGCGTGATAGGTGAGCCAGTGAAAGACGCGGGCTTGCTGATCGAAGTCACAACAGACAGCGAACCGCTGCGCATGGCGATGACAGATTACGGGCTGCGTATTCTGGGGCTGTCTTTCGTAATTTCGATTATCACGGCGTTTTTTCTGTTTCTGGCTGTGCGCGTGGTTCTGGTGAAGCCAATCAAAAGCGTCGTAGGTTACATGCAGCGCTATGCTGGCGCGCCCGAGGATGCGCGGGGAATCATCTCGCCCAACTCGAAAGTGACCGAACTGCGCGAGGCAGAAGAAGCGCTGGAACAGTTGCAGAAAGAGCTGACCCAAGCCCTGAAGCAACGCGAGCGTCTTGCGCAACTGGGCGGAGCGGTGGCCAAGGTCAGCCACGATCTTCGCAACATCCTCACGTCGGCGCAGCTTTTTACAGACCGGATCGAAGCAAGCGATGACCCGTTGGTGCGGCGTATGGCGCCTAAACTGGTGAATTCGATCACTCGCGCGGTTTCCCTGTGCGAAAGCACATTGGCCTTTGGTCGCGCCGAAGAGCCGGCACCTACGCTGACGATGGTGCCGTTGCATGACGTGGCAGATGACGTTGTCTCCAGCGAATTGCTGTCCGTTACTGGGGGCTGTGTGCAAATCCTTAACGAGGTGCCAGAGGATCTTGTGGCGCGCGCTGATCCCGAACAGATGTTCCGCGTCATCATGAATCTGGTTCGCAACGCGCGTCAGGCGCTGGTCGCGTCGGCGAAACCCGGGAATATCACGATTTCCGGCTATGAGGATGAGGCCAATTGGTACCTTGAGGTGAAGGACACAGGCCCCGGTTTGCCGCCGAAGGCGCGCGAAAACCTGTTTACCCCGTTTCAGGGAGGGGTGCGTAAAGGTGGCTCTGGTCTTGGGCTTGCGATCTCGCAGGAACTGGTGCGTGGGCACGGCGGCGATCTGGTTCTTGCCGAAACCGGCCCTGACGGAACAAGGTTCGAAATAAGGCTTCCACGGGGCGGTGGTACTTTTTGAATTATTTTTGCAGAATCGACTTGCACGTCCCGAATACCGGGTCTACATAGCGCCTCACCAACGCGGACCGATAGCTCAGCTGGATAGAGTACTTGACTACGAATCAAGGGGTCGGGGGTTCGAATCCTCCTCGGTCCGCCACTTGGTAGTTTTCCTAAATGTCGATGAGGCGCACTGGGTTTTTTAAACCTCTGTGTTTTATGAATTTTGCCACGTTGGTGGGTTTCGTTGGATTTTATCCGATCATACCCATATACTTTCGTTGAGTGGTATATTTTGTGGTATTTTCATGGCTGCGCTCAGCGGGAAGCTGACAAAGAAGCTGGTAGAGAATCTCGGTCCGGGTCGGCATGGCGACGGTTCTGGCCTGTATCTTGTTGTTGACCCTTCGGGTGCTCGGCGTTGGATCGTACGCGTAACGGTCAAAGGACACAAGAATCGCAAGGGCGCTCCGCTAAGAACGGACTTCGGTTTAGGCGGCGCGGACGTTGTAACGTTGAACCAAGCACGCGAAAGAGCACTCGAATATCGACGCATGGCTAAGTCCGGACTGAACCCGCGCTTCAACGCCCAACGAGAAATCCCGACCTTCGAAGAACTCAGCCGTCAGGTTCACATCGACCGGTTGCCGACGTGGAAGAACGCCAAACACGGTCAGCAGTGGCTAAACACCTTGCGCGACTATGCGTTCCCAAAGATCGGGCGCATGCCAGTCGACAGCATTGATCAGCCCGAAGTGTTGATGTGCCTGTCCCCCATCTGGACCGAGAAACACGAAACGGCGAAGCGACTGTCTCAACGGATCAAGACAGTGCTCGACGTGGCAAAGTCCAAGGGCTTACGCTCGGGCGAGAACCCGGTGACTGCGATCCGCGAAGGTAAGGTGCTGCCCACCGTCAAAGCCAAGGTCCAGCACCATGATGCGATGCCATGGCAAGAGGTGCCCGCGTTCTATGCCGAGTTGCAGACCCGCTCAGCCATGGCCTCCAAGGCGCTGCAGTTCACCATTTTGACCGCCTGCCGGACTTCAGAGGTGCTGGAGATGAAATGGCCCGAGGTCGAAATCGATGCGCGCCTTTGGACCATACCAGCGGAGCGCATGAAGGGCGGGCAGGTCCACCGCGTCCCTCTCACCGACGAAATGCTGACCATTCTGGAGCCGTTGCGCGCGCTGGCCTCTGACTATGTGTTCGAGGGCCAAAAGCGGCACCAGCCCTTGTCAAACATGTCCATGTTGATGCTGCTGCGCCGGATGCGGCAGGATGGCGTCACCGTGCATGGCTTCCGCAGTTCGTTTCGGGATTGGGCGGCGGAGGCCGCAAACGCGCCGCGCGAACTGGCAGAGGCAGCCTTGGCCCATCAGGTTGGGTCGGATGTGGAGCGGGCCTATGCACGGTCGGATTTATTGGAAAGGCGGCGAGAGCTTGCAATTCAATGGGCTGGATGGATTACTTCGAAGTAATTGGTGCAATGCATGAAAGATAGGGAATTCTGGACACAAGCAAATCGCGATACCGTGGTTAAGCGTGTTGTCGTCGAGGAACTTCCTGATGGCAATTTCAAACGACCACCAGAAAGATTTCTCGAGCACCCGTCAGAAACGATGCTTCGACGCGCTGTTACGAGTGGTGACCCTATCTGGGTTTTGCAGGTTTTCTATCAAACCGGACTCGCACAAGAAGAAAGCTTCAGAGAGTTCTGTGTTTCGTCAGAAGAAGCATATGCAGCAAGTGAGAATTACCCAGTTGGCAAGAAAATTAATACAATTCTTGGCACTCCCGATGAAAGTCAGGCAGGCGAAACCTTCAATCCAAACGCTCTTAGTCCGGAGACAGAGCTATCCGTTTTTGGCAGAGGTGAACCTCCGTATCAATTAGTTTTCGAAAGCTTGGTTGGTGCTGGTGTCTTTACTGAATCCTACGATCTAGCCGAGGACGTATTGTCTTGGCTGGGAACTTCAGGTCATAGCTTCCTGGAGAAAAGGTTCGGCGAGAATTGGAAAGACGTGGCTGTGCTGGAGTATTGTTCCAAGCATTTTCATCCCACATCGTTGGCCAGTGTTGCGGCTCGTGTTTTAGTCGCTGAATCTGTCGCACGTTTTAAGTTTGATGCGGGCTATGCTTCACGTGAGCTAGTAGAGCTTTTTGACGGTGCGGAGAAAATTGCGCTACGGTCGCTCAATACCAAAAAGAAGGCTGGTTCGAGCGGTGGAAGGGCATCTAGCGCTCGAAGATTGGCAAACCTTGAGATTCTGATGCAGCAAATCGAACAGCTGTCAGACGCGGTTGGCTTGATCAGTGAAGAGCGCATTGTCGAGCAAGCTTTGGAAAAGTCAGCTGCAAAACAAAAGGGCTTTCCAAAGTCGCATAAAACGCATGCGGATTATGGAACGGCGCTGCGTTCAGAGGAACCTTTCAAATCCAGGTACGAAGCGGTTTTCAGAAAAAGCACTTAAGCGCTTTCTAACTTCTGGAAGACGCCTAAGCGCTGGAAAAAGTCTGGTGACACTTCGACAAAGCTGCCCATAATTGGGAACCATCGCAACTGATCCAAAAGGATTTCAACGATGGCAAACGTTTTCAACGACGACCGGGTCTATTTCCCAGAAGACCCTGAAATGCAGTTGCTGGGAAACCGCGAGAAGCTGGCTCAATGGCGCCACCGCATGTGCGGTCCGGCCTTCATCCGCATCGGTCGGCGGATCGCCTATCACGGCGCCGATCTGAACACCTGGCTGGCGACTCGGCGCACCGATCCCAACAACGAGGCTGCATAATGGAAAACCCCAGCTCCAAGCGCGGAGATGGGGTTTTTCCAGTGACATCAACTGCCACCCTAGCAAGTTCAGTTGATGCCACAGGATGCCCCGCACCGACAAGACATAACGAGCGCCGGTACTACTGGTCACCCCTGAGCCACTCGGTTGAACGGGTGATCATTCGGAAAGGACGGGTCAAGCATGGATGATATGTCCTTATCCAAGTCAATCAGTACCAGTCACGACAGGGGGCCAGACGCTGGTCCTCTTACCCGAACCGATCATCGGGAAACCGCCGAGAACTACAGCAGCGAACTCTTTCGCCATGGTATCCACCGCGTTTCTGTCTGCCGGGATCGCATCCAATGGTTGTTTCAAAGGCAGAGACCCCAATTTCCGACCGGGGGAGCGGCCTGGGATACGCTCGGGTATTGTGTGTCCAAATCCGGACTGACCCGGCTCGTCCGGGCGCATATCGGCTGTGACTTGCCTGAATTGGATGATTTGCCCGAACATTTCCAGCGGAGGTGTCGCGATGAGTAGCCGCCGGTCTCCCAAGGGCAAACGGTCGGATGAGGGGCAGTTCGTCTATCTGCCCTACGCCATGATCAAGTCCCCAGCGTGGCGGGCGTTGTCTGGACCTGCAGTGAAACTCTGGCTGGAGCTTCACACCCGCTTCAACGGCGGTAACAACGGCAAGGTGTTTCTGTCGATGAATGAAGCGGCAGAGATACTGGGATTGGGCAAGGCCACCGTTCAGCGGGCTTTCGCAGAACTTCAGGACAAGGGATTCCTTGTGCTGGAGCAGGAAGGCAACTGGTATCACCGTCGCGCCCATGAGTGGCGTTTGACTACCAAGGCCATGCAGACCCGGTCCGGCAAGAAAGCAGCCACCAATAACTGGAGGTTCTGGCAGCCCCAAAAAACAAAACGCGGTTCTGAGACGGACTCGTCACCTTCATCTGTGGTTCCGTTTGAGAACCCAAAGACCTCTGATGGTTCCATTTCAGAACCCGTTAGACCGGTTTCTCTCCGATCGGTCGGTTCTGATTTGGAACACTAATACTAACCACTCTGTGAGAAGCAAAGAGACATACGGAGGAAGAATGAGGGTCGACTAAGGAGCAGGCCAGAGCATCCCAACCCAAGGGGGGTGGGTCAATCATCGTCGCTTTCGCACCGCATACCGACCCACCCTCTGTTTACACATATCCGCAATTCAGAAATTCGAGGTACAGAATGCCCAGACCAAAGACACCACTTGGCAAGGCGATCCTGACAGGCGCCGCAAAGAAAGACCCCCAGCGGTACAGAGGACGAAACGAACCGGAAGGTCTAGGCGAGCTCGGGGGGCCGCCGGATTATCTTAACGAGACGGAAAAGGCTGTCTGGCGTGCCTTTGCAGAGGAATTACCCTGGTTGGTTCACAGCGACCGTGCCTTGTTGGAATCGGCGTGTATCCTGAGGGCTCGAGTACAGGTCCAACAGGACCTCAGCGCGGCGCTGTTGAGAGAACTTCGTTTACACGTCAGCGCATTGGGCGGGAGCCCAACCAACCGTAGCAATATTCAGGTTCCTGAAGCAGAGGTGGAACACAATCCATTTGATCGGTTCGCGTAGAGCAAAAGCGTAACGGATATGCTGACAAGATCACGCAGCCTACGCTGACGATCTACTCCAGCACGGCATTCACTGCGCCTTGCTCCACCCAGTTTATCGAAAAGCTGACGAACGAGCATGAGGAACTGGCGTTCGACGAATTCGGCCACGTGGACTTCTACTACAAGCCAGATGCCGTGAAAGCGTCGACCGACGCCGCCGCCGAATTCTTCAACAAGTGAACCAACGAGACAGAGGCCACAGAATGGCCTCTGCCTACCTCATACCGGGAAACAGACATTGGTCCGTAGTGCAGCCTTTGAGAATTTTGGGCTCAAACCGGTCGTTCGCTGCAACTTGCTTGAAGGTCTACTTTGCGGACAAAGCAGTCGCTTGGCGACTGCGGTGCTTCTCTGGAGCTCTGCGTCGCGGCAACAGAGGGTTTCACTCAATGTCGCATTCGGTCAACGGGAATTTCGAGGTGCTGCATGGGCTTTTTCTCGGGTTCCAGTAACAACTGCAAAACGGCTTTGGCCAGAAACCGGCCAGCGCCACTGACATCCTCGAACTCGACAACAATATTCTCACGGAACATTTTCAGGACGGGGATTACTTCTTTTGAATACACGTCGATATCCTCGCCGAGCTTGCGCCCCATCTGTTCAATCGCAACGATTGCCGCAATCGCTGTTTTAGACGACGAACTGACGATTGCATCAACTTCCGGCGAGTTCTGTAGCCTGTGTTTTATCCAGTGCCGGAGCTGGTCCGAGGACTGATCGCTGTCAACGTTTTGAGCGATGCGGTAGCTCAAGCCCAACCTGCTGCAAGCTTCTTCCAGCCCGCGCTTCATATCTTGCGAATAGTTCTGATTTAGCGGTGGCAGGATCGCATGGATATTTTCCCGACCTCTTGCAGCCAAACGATTGATCGCCACACGCATGAAAGCGCTGTTGTCATAGTCGTAGTAGGCGTGCCGCTCGCACCATTTTGTCCGTCCATGCGTTGCAAAAGGGAAGTTGTGCTTAAGCAGGTATTCGACGCGCCGGTCTTCGGGTTCGGTCATGTTGAAGATGACGGCATCAGCAGAGCGTGTCTTGACGATATACTCGATGGGCCGCAGCGAATCTTCGTCGGGGAACCAAGGCAGCACGTTGAGATGAAACCTTGTGCCACGCAGTTCCTGCGCAATCGAACTGGTCAATCTTGATGTGTTGTTGATGACGTCGCCCTCGGCGGGAACAACAAGTGAAATAACATTTGTACGTCCGGTTCTTAGACGCACTCCAGCGCGGTTCGGAACGTAGCCGATGGCATCCGCAACGTGGCGAACAAGCTGTTTTGTCTCTTGTCCTATGTCCGGTGCATCGCCCAACGCGCGCGAAACTGTGGCCACCGCTAAGCCACTGATGCGCGAAATGGTTTTCTGCGTCGGTCGCTCTCCCGGCAGAACTTGAGAGACCAACTCTTCAGTACTTAATTGACTGACTTCGGCCACCGTTTTCTTCATCGACCCTCTCCGTTCACCAATAGTTGGCAACTTGCGCAAGATGTGTACTTCCATCGCGACCGGCTTCGGCAGTACTCAGATGGATTTATAGCGAGTCAAAAAAATTGCTTGCAAGGCATTTCTGTAACGATATAGATTTTTACTATAACGTTATAGTAAGGGAGGATGGCATGAAACGGATAAAATATCTGCTCTCGGCAACAGCGCTTGTTGTGGCGACAAGCGCGTCGGCAACTGAATTGGAAGTGATGCACTGGTGGACGTCGGGCGGTGAGGCCGAGGCGGTCAAGGAAATCGCGAACGCGTTCAACGCAACAGGCAACACCTGGGTCGATGCAGCCATCGCGGGCGGCGACAACGCAAGGCCGGTCATGATAAGCCGTATTGTTGGCGGAGATCCGATGGGCGCGTTTCAGTTCAATCATGGCAGGCAGGCTGAAGAGCTGATCGAAGCGGGCCTGCTCCGTGACATCACCGACATTGCCGAAGCAGAAGGCTGGACCGATCTGGTAAACCCACCTTCTCTACTGGCTTCCTGCACTGTTGATGGCCGCATCTACTGCGCGCCTGTCAACATTCACTCCTGGCAGTGGCTCTGGGTCAGCCACAAGGCATACGAAGATGCAGGTGTTCCCATCCCGACAAATTGGACTGAATTCGTAAGCTCGGCCTCCGCGCTCGAAGCCGCGGGCAAGATCCCCATGGCCATGGGTCAGCAGGGCTGGCAGCAGGCTGGTGCGTTCAGTGTTCTGATCGCAAGCCTCTTGCCAAGTGAAGTTTATAACAGCGTATACGGTGACAAGAATACGGATGTTGCTGGTGGTGCCGAAGTCGCCAGCGTCTTCAAAGCTGCTGCCGATGCGCGTTCAATGGCCGCCAACTCAACGGTTCAGAATTGGAACGACGCGACCGCGCTGGTCATCAAAGGCGAAGCCGGTGGCCAGATCATGGGGGACTGGGCGCAGGGTGAAATGGCAGTCGCAAACGTTACCGCTGGCGAAGATTACAGTTGCCTTCCTGGGCTGGGCATGAATCCGCGTCTTTCAACAGGCGGAGATGCGTTCTATTTCCCTGTTCTCTCGGATGAAGCCCAGATCGCCGCGCAAACCGAGCTAGCCAAACTGATGCTCGATCCCGAAACGCAAGTGGCCTTCAACCTCAAGAAGGGGTCGCTCCCTGTGCGCGGTGACGTAAACCTAGACGCAGCCAATGACTGCATGGCGAAAGGCCTCGATTTGCTCAAGGCGGGCGCGCTGCTGCCCGACGTTAACCAGTTGATCACGCCAGACACCAACGATCAGCTGAAAACGTTGTTCACAGAGTTCTTTGCGGATGCGTCGATGACACCCGAAGATGCGCAGAAAGAATTCGTCAAGATCATCGGTCGGGCTGAATAAATACTGACAGTGGATTGCGGGCTCACTTGCCCGCAATCCGACACCAACAGTTGAAGGGAGGGGGAGCAGATGGCTTCGCAACGCCCAAACCAACTGTTCCGCAACCTGAACGCAAAAATAGCCTCGATCCCCATGATCGTTACTGCTCTGTTTGTGTTCGTTGGTGGGACAGCCTGGACAGTGGTTTACAGCTTCACCAGTTCGGGATTGCTGCCGCGGCTGAAGTGGGTTGGCCTTGATCAATACGACCGCCTCTGGGGTACGAAAAAGTGGCTGGTTGCGATCGAGAATCTTGCAATTTATGGCTTTTGTATGCTCGCTCTGGTGTTCGTGATCGGGTTCATCCTCGCGGCGCTGATCGATCAGAAAATACGTTTTGAAAACACCATCCGCACCGTCATCCTTTACCCCTATGCCCTGAGTTTTGTCGTCACAGGGTTGGTTTGGCAATGGATACTGAACCCTGAATTCGGCATCGAAGCCATCGTCAGGGGAATGGGGTGGCAAAGCTTCGAATTCGACCCGCTTTACAACCCGGAAATCGCCATATTCGGTGTCCTGATTGCCGGGCTCTGGCAAGGCAGCGGGCTGGTTATGGTCCTCATGCTCGCCGGATTGCGCGGGATAGATCAGGATGTCTGGAAAGCCGCACGCGTGGACGGCATTCCCGCATGGAAAACTTATCTGTTCATCGTCATTCCCATGATGCGCCCGGTGTTTATAACGACATTGGTTCTGACAGTAACCGGCATCGTCAAGCTATATGACTTGATCGTCGCGCAAACCAGCGGCGGCCCCGGTATCGCCACCGAAGTTCCCGCCAAATACGTCTACGACATGATGTTTGGCGCAAGCAACCTTGGTCAGGGCTTCGCCGCCTCGACCATGATGCTGCTCACAGTGGCCCTTGTCGTCATCCCTTGGGCCATCCTCGAGTTCGGAGGAGGGAAGAAACATGGTTGATGTCATGTCTACGACGCTCGAGGGGCCGCAGGGGCCCAAACCCACCAAGATGCTTTCGCGGAGAAACATCTTACTCTATGGCACCTTGCTCGTCGCTGCAGTCTACTACGCGCTGCCCCTCTACATCATGGTCGTCACGTCACTGAAGGGAATGCCGGAAATACGCGTCGGGAACATTTTTGCCCCGCCGCTCGAAGTCACATTCGAGCCCTGGGTCAAGGCTTGGTCCGAAGCCTGTACGGGCTTGAACTGTGAAGGCTTGAAGGTCGGCTTCTGGAATTCAGTCAGAATAACAATCCCTTCAGTCCTAATTTCGATCGTCGTTGCATCGGTGAACGGGTATGCCTTGGCGAACTGGCGTTTCAAAGGTGCAAACGCATTCTTCACCATCCTGATATTTGGCGCCTTCATTCCCTATCAGGTGATGCTCTATCCGATCGTCATCATGTTGCGAGAAGTCGGTCTTTATGGATCACTCACCGGGTTGGTCATTGTCCACACGATCTTTGGCATGCCCATTCTGACCCTGCTGTTCCGCAACTACTTTACCTCGTTGCCGGAAGAGTTGTTCAAAGCCGCTCGCGTCGATGGCGCTGGGTTCTGGCGCATCTACTTCCGCATCATGCTGCCGATGTCCGTGCCCATTTTCACCGTCGCCGTGATCCTGCAGGTCACAGGCATCTGGAATGACTTCCTGTTTGGCGTAGTCTACACCGGCCCGGATACTTACCCGATGACGGTACAACTCAATAACATCGTCAATTCCACGCAAGGCGTGAAGGAATACAACGTCAATATGGCAGCGACCATAATTACAGGTCTTGTTCCGCTGACCATCTATTTTGTCTCCGGCAAACTCTTCGTCCGCGGTATCGCGGCCGGCGCTGTCAAAGGGTAAACCCTCATGAGCAACTCAGTTGAAATCAAAAATCTTGATCTGGCGTTCGGCTCGGTCAAAGTGCTGCAAAACCTCAATCTGGAAATCGGCAAAGGCGAGTTTCTAGTACTTCTCGGCTCGTCCGGTTGCGGAAAATCCACGCTGTTAAACTGTATCGCCGGCCTGCTTGACGTAACCGCAGGTCAGCTGTTTATCAACGACGAGAACGTGACGTGGGCGGAGCCTTCCGAGCGCGGTATCGGCATGGTTTTTCAATCCTACGCGCTCTATCCTCAAATGACTGTCGAGGGAAACCTGTCATTTGGTCTGAAAAACGCCAAACTGCCTAAAGCCGAAATAGCAGCCCGCATCAAACGTGCCGCAGAGATCCTGCAAATCGAATCCTTGCTTAAACGCAAACCGGCCGCTCTGTCGGGAGGCCAGCGTCAAAGAGTTGCCATAGGACGCGCATTGGTGCGGGACGTCGACGTTTTTTTGTTCGATGAGCCGCTGTCGAATCTGGATGCCAAACTGCGCGCGGACCTGCGTGTCGAGATCAAGCGTTTGCACCAGAACCTCGGAAATACGATGATCTACGTAACCCACGACCAAATCGAAGCCATGACGCTTGCGGATCGTATTGCGATTATGCGCGGCGGTCAGATCATGCAACTGGCATCGCCGGAAGAAATCTATAGTCGCCCTGTAAACAAATACGTGGCTGACTTCATTGGATCACCGTCAATGAACTTTCTGGAAGGCCACATCAAAAACGGCGCTTTTGAAACGGGCGACCTTTCGATCCCACTATCGGGGTACGAATTCTCCGCTGGCCCGGCGACAGGTCCTGCGACTTTGGGGGTCCGTCCCGAACACGTCATCACCGGCGAACTGGTCGGCAAAGCCCCTTTCCAGACAGATGTTTCGGTCAGCCTTATCGAGCCTACAGGATCAGATACACTCGTCGACTGCGAAATTGCCGGTAGCCCGTTCCGCGTCCGTATGGATGGGCAGGCCAAGATCGCGGTGGGCGAAAAACTGCAGCTCGGGCTCGATCTATCAAAGGCCTCGCTCTTCGACACCAAATCCGAACTGCGGCTGTGAGCCAAAAGCGTCTGCCATCATTGAAACAGTCAGACAATCAAAGGATTGAGTTATGCCTGCCATCTCCTATCAGCTTTATTCTTCGCGCAACTGGGACGTGGAGGAAACCTTTGCCATGCTCGCGGATCTGGGGATCAATGAGGTCGAAGGTTTCGGTCCATACTTTGATGATGTTGAAAAGACAAAATCCCTGCTCGACGCCTATGGCCTAACCATGCCGACGGCACATTTTGCGTTGGATTTGGTCGAAACCGACCCTGATCGGGTGATCGACGTTGCAAAAAAAATCGGCATTCAAACAATTGTCATCCCGTTTGTGGCACCCGAAAATCGTCCGTCCTCGGCGCAGGGATGGAAGGAATTTGGCGAGCGTCTTGTTTCTGCTAGCAAACCTGTCTTGAACGCAGGTCTTGGCTTTGCCTGGCACAACCACGACTTCGAAATGGTGCCCGTCGACGGTCAGACACCTCTAGATCTGATTGCCGCGGCCTCCGAGGATATCCAGATCGAACTTGATCTCGCTTGGGTAAAATTCAGCGGCGAGGACCCGGTCCAATGGATTGAAAAATACTCCGGACGACTGGTCGCAGTGCACGTGAAGGACATTGCTCCAGTAGGAGAAAACGCGGACGAAGACGGCTGGGCAGATGTCGGGTATGGCACGATGGACTGGCCTGCGATCAAGCGGGCGATGGATGCAGCTCTCGTGCGACGTTACGTGATCGAGCACGATAATCCCAATGATCACAAGCGGATGGCTCAACGGTCACTCGCAACTGTTCAATCATTCTGAGGAAGAACGCGATGCAGGTATATGGTGTCGGAATAATCGGGTGCGGCAATATCTCGACCGCCTATCTGAATCTTGCGCCTTTGTTCAACTATATTGAAATCCGGGCAGTCGCGGACCTGAACATGGAAACCGCGCAGGACCGGGCTCAAGAGTTCGGCGTCCGCGCGGATACGGTCGAAGGTCTGCTGGCAGCCGACGATATCGACATCATCCTCAATCTCACGATCCCAGCCGCGCATTTCAGTGTCACAACTTCGATCCTCGAAAATGGCAAGCACGCCTATTCGGAAAAACCGTTTGTGTTGACCCTTGAGGAAGCTGAAACACTGCGGAAAATGGCGCAAGAACGAAATCTGCGGATCGGATCAGCGCCGGACACTTTCCTGGGCGGTGCCCATCAGGCGGCCCGTGCGGCAATCGACAGCGGCGAGGTGGGCGAGATCATCGGCGGCACATGCCATGTCATGTCGCATGGAATGGAGTCCTGGCACCCGAACCCAGACTTCTTTTTTCAACCAGGCGGCGGCCCAATCCTCGACCTCGGCCCTTACTACATCTCCAATCTTGTGCAGTTGATTGGCCCGGTTAAAGCCGTGACGGCCATGGCTTCGGCAAGCTTTGCTGAACGCGAGATCGGCAATGGACCACGATTGGGTGAAATGGTTCCGGTCGAGATCCCAACAAACGTTCACGCGCTCCTGGAGTTCGAAAACGGCGCTTTGATCACATTTGGGGCAAGTTGGGACGTCTGGGCGCATCGCCACGACAATATGGAGTTATACGGCACCAGCGGCTCTTTGTTCATTCCGGACCCAAATTTTTTTGGTGGCGAGGTGTTGATATCAAAGGCGCAGGGCGAAATCACACAGGTACCAGACAACAATCATCCATTATCTGTAGCAAATGGTTCGGATGGATCCGGGGTGCACCGTGCCAACTATCGTTGCGCAGGCCTCGCGGAAATGGCTCAGGCTATTCAGGATAACCGTCCACACCGGTGCAGCCTTGAGATGGCGACCCATGTTGTTGAAGTCATGACCAGCATTTTGGCCTCAGCGCAGGATCGCGGCTGGGCATCCATGACGACGACCTGCGACCAACCATCTTGGCTTGGCCCCGAACAAGCAGTCAAACTAATGCGGTGAAAACCACAATTTGCGCGATAGACGCAAAGTCAGCGGCTTCTCGCGCGCCGACCATCAGGTGCTAGTCCCTACGATTGTGGAAGCTTTCTGCTGAGTGTTGATTTACTTGTTTGGCCCTTTGTCCGTAGTGCGCTTCTCGCGACACTTTGAACGGGCTGCTTCGGGCTCTTTACCGCCATTCGCTGCTCTGCGCCTTAACAGCCGCCTTTGTCCGTTTAGCCGACGTCTTCGTCAGAATCTTCGATGCCCAGAAATGCCGTAAACTGCCCGGGATGGTAGTGATTGAGGGTGGCACCCATTTTAAGCAATATAAGTTGTTGCTCATGGGACAGGCTATCATCGAAGTTCTTGAAGTTCGGATTGTCCAACACCCATTCGTGCAGAAATCGTTCGTATTTCCGGTGAAGCAATACGGGCAAGTAGGCGATCCGGCAGACGATCAACAGCTGAACTTAGGGATCTTATTGGTGACGCCTCAGTGGAAGTTGTGAGTGCACCCTAGACTAAGCAAACTTACTAACACTAAAACTTGAAACAAACCGAAACACCAACGTCGGTTCTGTCCGTAACTCGGACGTTCAAGCAAGTTGCAGCGAATGGCTGCTTCGAGCCCAAAGCTGACATTTAACAGAGAGGGCTCTTCAGCGAGCTAAGCCACAATGCTCCAGCAGAGAGAGTTTACTCGTTTAGCAACATATGCTCTGCAGCCCAATCGTTCACTTTCCCGATCGCAATCTTCGCTTCCGCTGACTCTGGGTGCGTTTCCATAAAGACGTGAGGCATTCCCTTATAGATGTCGAGTTTTACGGTTTGGCCTGCCTGATCAATCGCCTGATAAAGACGAACGAATCCGCTCAGCAGAAGTTCTTTGGTGCCGCCTTGGATCAGTGTTGGCGGAAATCCCTTGGAGAAGTCTCCATAGACCGGAGAAACGTACGGATGCCCGTGATCCTCCGGATCAGCATAAGCCAAAGCGGACGGCCCAATAATCGCGTCGTAGGTGTAGTATGGTTCTGCATTTGCAAGCGTGACGTAGGTGTCGCCGATCTCCGACACGTCAGCGAAGGGCGACCACAATACCAGAGCGGCAGGCATATCCATGCCCAGATCGCGCATTTTCAGAGTCGAGCCTGCGACTAAGCCGCCGCCCGCAGAGTCCCCGAAAAACAGAACGTCCTGACCAGAGAATCCTTCCTCAGCCAATCCCATAAACACCGCAACCACTTCGTCGGTGATCTGTGTCCACTTCGCATGTGGGGCAAGTGTATAGTCGATCGAAATGACTTGGAGACCGGTTTTTGCCGCAACTGACATCGGTCCCGGCAACAAAGCCTTTGCAGAGTTCATAACGTAGCCACCGCCGTGCGTATACACGCCGATCTTATCCTCTGACGTAAGCGTCTGCGGAAAGACTCTGATCACGGGAATACCTGCGATCTCAGTCTCTTCGTAAGTTACATTGAACATCTTGGCAAACGCGTCTGCATGGGCCTCCTTTGGCGCATCATTTGCGGCCTGTGCGGCTTTCCATCCTTCGAGGTCGTCCAGTGCAGGAAGCGGGCGATCGCGGTACTGACCTTTTTCTGAGAAGAACTGTCCCCATTCCGGTGAAATTGTTTCGGGGACATGCTCCCAAAGCGGTGTTTCGGCCTGCGCAACGGTCGCCCCAATACTGATTGACAAGGCAACAGCCATTCCAAGATTTCTCGTGACACCCTCCCAACATGCACGAATTAAGCATTCTCGTCAGTGATCTTGCGTCACCAAACGTCAGGGCGCATTGATGTATCTCAATGGTGGTCAAGTCTGCATTGCAGTCGTTCATGCCCGACGCAGCGAATGACCGCTTCGAGCCCTGAGCGGACATTGATACGTTGAAGCAACTAGCTGTCGCCGATAGAGTTTCATAGAAAGGTTTGCTGCTATGTACACCCTGATTGACACTGTGGTTGTGGGCGGAGGTCAAGCTGGTCTTTCCGTTAGCTGGCACTTAAAGCAGGCTGGTCATGATCACGTTGTTTTGGACCGCGGGCAGATTGGCGATACATGGCGTAACCGTTGGGACTCGTTCTGCCTGGTCTCTCCTAACAAACTCTGCAGACTGCCAGGTTTCCATTACGATGGGGATGATCCCGATGGTTTCATGCTCCGCGATGAGATCGTCAAGTACATCGAAGACTATGCGAGCAGTTTTGGTCCGCCCTATCGAGGGGGCGTCGAGGTGGCTAGAATCGAGGCAAGTGCAGGACCGGGTAGGTTCAAACTAACCACATCAGATGGCGAAATCAGAGCGCAGAACTTGATCGTCACCGTAGGCACGCATCAACACCCGAATATACCAAGTTGGCATTACGATCTGCCCGAAAGGGTTACTGGCATACATACGTGTGACTATCGCAACTCAGCGAGCCTACCGGATGGTGCGGTATTCATTATTGGAAGTGGTCAGTCAGGGTGTCAGGTCGCTGAGGACCTGCACTTATCCAGGCGCGACGTACATCTCGCAGTGGGCAGTGCTGGCCGCATCCCACGTCGCTATAGGGGTCGCGACATTTTTGAATGGGACTTGGCGACTGGGTACATGAACATGGCGGTAAAGGACCATCCCAAAGGGACAGCTATCCGGTTCAAAGCCCATCCACATCTCTCTGGGCGAGAGGGTGGTCGTATAATTGATCTGCGCCAGATGGCGCTCGACGGGGTCAAACTACACAGCAAGGTTGAGGGTGTTCAAGACGGGTGTCTGATTTTGGCGGGCGGACTTGAAGAAACACTCAAGGCAGTGGACGATGTGTGTCTCGCGGAAATGGAGAGCATCGACACGTTTGTTGCAGAGAATGGACTCGATGATCCCAAGGAAATTGTTGACCCGATCAACTGGCAGCCCAAACCTGAACCACCGTTCTTCGACTTGGATGCGGCGAATGTTTCGACCGTCATATACGCAACTGGGTTTCACCGCGATTTTGGATGGATCGACTTGCCGGTCTTCGATGAGACTGGCTATCCGCAATATGAGCGAGGTATTACGGATATAGCAGGCCTGTACTTCTGCGGGCTGCATTGGATGCACACACAAGGGTCTGGCCTGTTTTATGGCGTGGGCGAGGACGCGGAGTATGTAGTTGATCACTTGATTTCCACTTCGAACAAATGAGGTGCGCGACAACCTCGAGCCTAGCTTGGTTCGAAAGTTTCCAACTGCAACTGGATCAGTTTTCGGACGTGTTCGCCGATACGACTTGCGACTGAGATTTTAGCCAATTGACGAAAACCTTAGCCTCGGGGCGCTGAAATTCTGCCTGCGTCTGGATGTAATAGACGCCGAAGAGAGGCTCAGAGAACAATTCAATCATCCGACCAGATGATAGATCGTCCTCGAAAAAAGCTCTGGCGGTATACGTGATACCGTCACCCCGGCGAACCGCAGTCATGATCAGGTTCCCCGGCATGTGATTTATGGTCAATGGTTCGGCAGGAATAACCCCGTGATAGGTGAACCAGTCAGCCGCCTCGTTGGTGCCCAGTTCCTGCAACCAGGGCAGCTTCGTTAAAGAGGCCGGGTCACGCAGATCTTGGCCTCCCACCAGTGAAGGTGCCCCGATCACGACCATGTCGGAAACAAGGACAGTATCCTCTTCTTTTCTCGGCATGCGTCTGTCGTGATACCGAATGGCGACATCGATACCACCTGGTCTTATCTGAACCAGTTCCGAAGTTGGGTTCAGCATCAAAGTGATCTCTGGATGTTCACGTTGAAACTCTGCCATTCTCGGCAATAGCCACTCCACCGCGAATGCGGGTGACATGGTCAATTGAACTGGGCGCTGCGCTGTGTGTTCTGTCAGTCGTTCGACACCCCTTCCGATAATTTCAAAGCCGATACCCAGTTCACGCGCAAGAATCATGCCTGGCTCTGTCAATTCGATGCTGCGCCCACGTCTGGCAACGAGAGCTACACCCAAATGTCTTTCCAACGATTTCACCTGCTGGCTGACAGCCGCTTGGGTAACGTTCAAGCGTTCAGCCGCCACGGTGTAACTCCCTGCTTCCGCAACTGCTGAGAAAGCGCGCAAAGCGTTCATCGGGGGAAGGTGCAACCAATCCATACTGTAGTTTTTCTAAAGCTTTGTTAGACTATTTGAGTCGCATGATATCGGCATTCTTGACATTATTCACAGTGAAACCTGTTCTAAAATCATGAGATATTAGAGCAGATGCCTCACTATCGATGTAAACCTAGCCGCACGTTATGAGAGCTTGATACGATGAAAAAACTTCAAGGTGGATGTTACTGTGGTGCTGTTCGATACCAGATCGCGACACCACCTGTCTGGTCGGGACATTGCCATTGTCGTTCATGCCAAATGGCCCTTGGCGGCGCCTTTGTAACTTGGGCTAAAGTAGCAGCGGAAGACTTCGCCGTTATCAAAGGCGAAATCCAACACATTGAGAAAACTCCGGGTATTCGCCGCGGGTTTTGTCGGGACTGCGGAACGACGCTGACCTATGCTGCACTAAATGAAGTTGAGGGCCAAGACTGGAGTGCTGACGCTTGGTTTTCTGCTGTAACGTTGGACGACCCATCGATTGCGCAACCCAAGGCCCACGTCTTCGTGTCACATCAGCAGCCATGGATAAAACTCGACGACGGGCTGCCGACGTTTCCTGAGTTCTAACCAACTTTTCGAGCGAACGGAGGAGAAAGCGATGAACACTGTTTATTCATATGCCTGCAAGGATTGCGAGGGCATGGAGGCCTGCCCAGGCAAAGTGGTTGCAGCGACCAAGGACGAAGTCTGGAAGCTCATGGAATTGCACGCGGTGGTCGCCCATGGAGAGGACCCCAGCTCATGGGACGCCGACACTCGAGAATATCTGGAAACACTGATAAAGCCCACGTGATCAAATAAATTAGGCTTCGAACCCAATGATATTTCGGTATGGCTCGCTTGGTGACGAATGGCGGCTTTGTTGCGAAGGACCGGCTTGGGCTGCCAACCAGCTAATCATGTAAGCTGTAGGGATAGGCAGCTCTGTGCCCTGAGGAGACATGGTTAACCTTCTGGTTGATTGGTGAAAAGCAGCCTTTCTGCTAAAATGAATCCGTGGAAAATGTGGGATGGGAGGAGAAATCATGTCTTGGAATGTTTCAGGGGAGCTCGTCGAAACCTGCAATTGCAACATGCTTTGCCCATGCTGGTTCGGACAAGCTGACCTTATGCTCTTGGACCAAGGGTATTGCGCGACGTCCCTGTTGATACGCATTCGCGAGGGCTCTCATGAAGGCGTGGACCTTTCTGGCCAAAACGCGATTGTCTCATTGCATTTCCCCGGGCCGACACTATTCGACGCCAACGGCACCGGGCGAGTGTACATTGACGAAAACGCCAGCGATGCGCAGGCGGCGGCATTGGAGACTATCTTGCAGGGTGCGTCCGGCGGCGGCATGGAGGTGCCGGCAAGCCTGTTGTCGACCTGGCTTCCGACCAAACGCGCCGAGATCAGCGTGACCGAGGCCGATGGCGAAGTAACTGCAAGCGTGGCCGATGTGGGCGAGATGAAATCCCGTCGCCTGGTCAATGACCTCGGCAACAAGATGAAACTGCAGAACGCCGCGTTCAGCCTGGCCTTCGGGCATGAAGGGCATGAAGGTGATCTGGCCCCCAGTGAAGGAACCACCTGGAACGACGCGGATATGCCCGTGACCTGGACGGGCCGGTCGGGTGTGGTCGGACAAGTCGCTTGGGCCGGCTGAGGCCGGGCCGGATCGTCAGGCCGTCATAATGAATGCTGTAGGAGTTGCACGACGAGATCGGGCGCTGGTGCTGGCAGCGCTAGCCGCGCTCACGGCGCTGACGTGGGCCTATATAATTTACCTCGGGCTTGGTTCGTCCTCGATGACGATGGTTGGCGACATGGCCATGCCGATGATGATGCAGTGGTCCGTCGCGGATTTTGTCTTCATGCTTGTCATGTGGGCGGTAATGATGTTCGCGATGATGCTGCCTTCAGTTACACCCGCCGTAATGATCTACGAGCGGGTCCGCGCGAAGCGGGAGGAGGCAGGGCGACCCTTCGTGCCAACGGGCAGCTTCGTGGCGGGGTATCTGTTGGTTTGGCTGGTATTCTCGCTGGCGGCGACGGTATTGAATTGGTGGCTGCACACGGGTGGCGCGCTTTCATCCATGATGGGGAGGGTTGCGCCGACTGTGGGCGGCGTGATGTTGATACTTGCCGGTTTGTTTCAATGGACGCCACTCAAGAACGCTTGCCTAGAGCATTGCCGCTCGCCCATGAGTTTTCTGACGGCTCATTGGCACGAGGGAACCCTGGGTGCCGCGAAGATGGGGCTTCACCACGGGGCCTACTGTCTTGGCTGCTGCTGGATGCTGATGGTGCTGTTGTTTGTGTTGGGCGTCATGAACCTGCCGTGGGTTGCCGTACTTACAATCGTAGTGTTGGCGGAAAAGACGTTGCCATTCGGGCGGTTTCTGAGCCGAGGATTGGGTTTGGTTTTGATTGCCTGGGGCGGGTGGCTGATCACGATTGCCTGAGGAAACATTGGTGTATTCACAGGCTGGATAAAGGCCACCGCAGAGCGATCTTCAACACGTCACCGGACAAGCAATTTCTGCGGGAGTTTAAGTCCCGCTCCGAATCCTTTGCGGTCATTCGGCTTGACCTGACGCAAGCATTCAAGACAAGCGGCAAAGCAAGGGCCGATCACAGGAAAAATCAGGCGGGGATACCTGCCTTTGCAAGCCCTGCAAGGTAAAGTTCCATTTGATCCTCCCGCTTCAGATAGAACAGCTTATTTTTTGCGAATGACCGCGAGAACTTCGGCTCTTCCACCATTAGGTTATGTACCATCTTGGCCAGATCTTTGTCCCGCCCGAGATTGGCAAGCGCCACGACTGCATGCGCGGTGGCCCAGTATTGGCAATTTGGCACATCGCGAGCCCGCTCTGCCCAGTCCAGAGCTTTCTCGAACTGGTGATCGAAAAGCAGAGTCAGCGCGCCATAGCTCAGAAAGGCCCAAAGCTGTGGATGGTTAGGGCTCATCTCCACGGCTTTTTCGAAATTGGCAATCGCCTCTTCGTATCGTCCCTCATAAGAAAGTGAGTCTCCCAATCCGCAATATGCTGGAGCCAGCGTCGGGTTCAATTTGATTGCAGTTTCATTCTCAGCCAGCGCGCTGCGGTATTCCCGGCGGGCCAGTTGGACTCTGCCCATCAGCATGTAGAGCAGCGCATTCTGGTTATCCATTGAAACGGCGGTGCGTGCGGCAGCCAGCGCTTCGTCCATAAGGGCAGAATCCGGTTCCGTGTCCCAATACACCATCCCGAGAATCGTGGCATAGGCCCACCAGGCATGTGCCTCGGGAAAACTGGGGTCCAGTTCGCGGCTTTGGAGAAACAACCTCTGAGCTTCACGGTTGCTTACGGCAGTAAACTTGTAAAAGTGCGCAAGCCCAAGATGATAGCAGTCCCAGGCATGGGGGTTTCGGCGCGGCGTATCTTCTAACTTGCGCCGGATCGCATTTCCGACCTCGGGCTCCAGCCTGCCAACAATTTTTTCCGTGATCTCGTCCTGAACATCGAAGATGTCTTCCAACTGACGGTCATATTTTTCCGCCCACACGTGGTTGCCAGTCGATGCGTCAATCAGCTGAACCGTGACTCGAATGCGCGCGCCCGCTTTCCTGACTGAGCCTTCGACCGCAATTGCAAGACTGTCTTCCCCGTATTCGGGAACGACGTCACATCTTGGTAACTCGATAGTTCGGTCGCAGATTGCATGATCAACAAGAATGACTGAGAAGTTATACGGTCTTCCACTTTGGCATGATATTGTGGCGGGTATGAACACCCATGCGGAAAATCTACTTTTAGAAGCGGAACTCGGCGCTGAGCGGTCAATTGGATATGTCAGATGTGCGGTCGGCTTATCAATTTCGTTCTTCTTTTTCATTGTCGTCGTTCCAACGCTCGAACAAGACAATCCAGCATTGAACTTGGCACCATATTTTGTATTTGTTTCAGCCGGTTACTTTGCCGTCGGCTGTGTTACATTATACGTCGTTCGTTCAAACTCGTTCCATACCTGGATGACGTGGTTGTTTACCACTATGGATATTGTGTTTTGGTGGAGCCTGCTGGTGGCAACGGTGAAGATTATAGATCTACCCTGGAGCCAGATTATCATCGTGCCACCGGTACTTTTGGCATTTACCATATTGGCGCTCGTTGCGCTAAGAAACAATCCCACGCTTCAAGTCTTTGCTCTCATATTTGTCGTCTTGGCGCTCATAAGCCTGTACTTCCTGGCCTCGGATCCCATGACTCCCCAGACAGACAACTGGTTGGGCACAGTGGGATTTTTCGACGCACCGCTAAACATTGTGCGGTTGCTCATGGTAGCTCTTACTGGTGGAATTCTGTTCTTCCTAGCGGTCCGCACAAGAGCTCTTCTGAACAGAGCGGTTGAAGAAACGACCCGACGGAATAAGCTGGCGCAGTTCCTGCCAGCTCAATTGGCCGAACAGTTGTCGACCGCAGAACAAGCTGAATTGCTTAAAGGGAAATTGCAATCCGCGGCGGTACTATTTGTCGATGTGCGGGGCTTCACAGCAATGTCCGAAGGCCTGGCGCCCGGATCGCTAGGAGAGTTTTTGTCCACGTACAGAAAAATCGTGACAGCTCAAGTACATGGGCACAACGGGATTATCGACAAGTTCATTGGTGACTCTGTAATGGCTGTCTTTGGAGCCCCGGACGCGTCCGCTGACGATGCCCAAAATGCGCTAAAATGCAGTATCGCCATACTCGAATCCATTGATCGTTGGAATGCGGAACGAGGCAGAATGAACTTAAAGAAAGTAAAGGTGGGGATTGGCATACATGCGGGCGAAGTTTTCTCTGGAGCAGTTGGAGACGAATCTAGGCTGGAGTTTACGGTTCTTGGCGACACAGTGAACGTGGCGGCGCGGCTAGAACAGGCAACAAAGGAATTTGGCTGCCGGCTCGTTGTATCAGAAATAGTCCTCAAGGAATCGGGTTTCGACGTAAACCGCGAAGAGGACTGGAAGCCCCTCGGCAATTACGAAATGCGAGGGCGAGCAGAGAAACTGGCAATCTTCGGGTGTCCTTAAGTGTTCTCCTAACCTACTTTCAGGTAGGCAGTACGAATGGCCGTAATCTTCGCAGCCAAACCTCGAAATAGCAGAGGTCCTGGTGTCCGCTTTGGGCTCAGAGCGGTCGTTCGCTGCGTTCCGTCTGAATGACCGCTCTGCGGACAAAGCGGACGCTCAATCGTTTGACTTTCGCCCCGATTTGTATTCAGGAAGTTTGGCCAAGGCCGACTTCAACGCATCTCCCCATCCGTCGGAAACAATGCGAAAGTACTGGTCGTCGGACTCGAATCTTGACCGCGCACCGCCGTCAAGGCTGTCTTCATCGTAGAGAAGCAGGTCGAGCGGAGCACCGACAGACAGATTGGCCTTAATCGTGGAGTCAAAACTGACAAGCAAGAGTTTCACGGTTTCTGGAAAACTCATTTCCGGATCGTAGGCTCGCACCAGAATAGGACGGCCATATTTTGTTTCACCGATCTGAAAGAACGGGGTGTCGTCGCCGGCCTCGATAAAATTGCCTTCAGGGTAGATCAAAAACAGGCGAGACGGGCCGCCGTTGATCTGGCCTCCAACAATGAGCGTCGCGTGAAAAGCGCTGTCAGCTTGCTGACCGGACCGGGCATGCTCCTCGATGACGTCGTTCAGAGTAGCCGCGACCAGTTGCGCAACTTGAAACATTGTCGGTGCCTCTAAAATCGATGGTGAACGATCTGCCGGCGCTTTTGTTCGTTCTTCCAAAAGGCTTATTGTGGCCTGAGTAGTCGCAAGGTTTCCAGCCGTTAGGATTGTGATCGAACGGTCCCCTTCTACCGTCCAATTGAACATCTTGTTGAAGGTCGAAACATTGTCCACGCCTGCATTCGTGCGCGTATCGGACATGAACACCAGCCCGCGATTCAGCCGCATGCCCACAGCATAGGTCATCAATTTCTCCGTTACTGCTGTGCGACCTGCAACTGCACTGTCAATTGCTCGCCCGCTGTCCCAATTCTATTCCCTATTACCGGTGCGGCTTGGGCATAGTCCAGCCCGGTTGCGACGCGGACGTATCGATCGTCAGGCGAGATCCCGTTTGAAACGTCAAACCCGACCCAGCCAAGCCCGTCCAAATGCACTTCGGCCCAGGCATGGGTCGCGTCCTGCAGTTCCGTTTCGCTCATCATCAAGTAACCCGATACATAGCGTGCTGGCACTCCGATCTGTCGCGCGCATGTAATGAAGATATGAGTGTGGTCCTGACACACGCCACGCCCAGCTTTGAGGGCATCTTCTGCGCTCCAGCTCGGGTGCGAACTTCCAATTTCATACGCGACTTGAGTTCGAATGTTTTCGGACAGGGCATGCATCTGTTCCAGCGGTTCGCCTTTAGGTAACGCGCCAATCAGTTCGGCAACCCCTTTCCCCGGTGTTGTCTGCGGGGTACCCCTATTGAACAGCCACAAGGGTGTCGACCCTTCGTGACGCCCCAAGACGCCGTGGATGTCTTCCACCTCAACAACGCCTTCAGAGATCAACGAAATACTTTGGGTGTTTGCGTCGAAACTGATCAATTCCACGGTGTTACGGTGGTAGTCTTCAAACGTCAGTTCTTTTCGCCCGCCGGTGATTTCTGTGTTCCAACTTTCGATGCTTTGATTGCGAAAGGACTTTGGTGTCTTCCTGAGCTGTTGCAACCCGAAGGGAACTGGTGCGTCGAAATCGTATCGTGTCTCGTGTCGAATGTGCAGTTTCATTGTCTACTCGTAGAACCGGTAATCAATCTCGATCTGACGGCTTAAGTTGCCGAGGTCGGCTAGAAAGTCCTGAATGTATTCGTGAAGTCCGATTTCAAAGATATCTGAGATCTTCTGATCCAGGTATTTTTCGTAGAGAGCATTAGACGCCTCGCACGAAGGCCCGGCAAAGCCGTAGTCTTTCTTCAGGTATGACAGGTTCTCTTGAATCTTTCTGCAGCAAAAGTGAAGACTGCGAGGCATCCGCTGATCCAAGATCAGAAACTGCGCAATGTCAGACGGCCGGGTTTTCTCACCATGGGTCATTCGATACCCTCCACCAGCGCCGACGGAACGCAAGATGCTTTCCCATTGGATGTTGTCCAGTGACGAGCCGACCGAGAAGGCTGTGGGCAGAAGAACATAGTATTTCACGTCCAGAATGCGCCCGGTATTGTCTGCCCTCTCGACAAATGTGCCAATACGGGTGAAGTCGAAAATGTCATTGCGCAGCATGGTCCCCAAGGTGGCACCGCGAACCAGAGCCGCCTGTTGACGAATGAGTTCCAGCGTCGCAGGCAAATCCCGCTCATTCACGCGGCGCTTCATGACCTCGTCAATCTGCATCCAAGTCGCGTTTACAGCACTCCACACATCGTGGGTCAGTGCTGTCCGAACAAGGCGCGCGTTGTCTCGTGCCTGCTTGATAACCGACTTGATCGAGGATGGATTGTCCGCGTCCCGCAGCACCCAATCAACAGCGTTGTCCTTGGTAATATCATCGTACTTGGCGTGGTATCCATCCAGAACTCCGGCCGTTTTCAGAACTGACCCCCATTCCTCGGCGGAGTTCTTAGTCCGGGTCAACGCCATCCTTTGACCTGTCTCCAGCAGCCTGGCCGTGTTTTCCGCGCGCTCCAGGTATCGGGACATCCAGAACAACCCGCCAGCAGTTTTTCCCAGCATGGTCAGTCCTCCAGAACCCAGGTGTCTTTGGTCCCGCCGCCCTGGCTCGAGTTTACGACCAGCGAGCCTTTTTTCAGCGCTACGCGGGTCAATCCACCGGGTGTGATTTTGATCCCGTCGGGAGACACCAAAACAAACGGCCTAAGGTCGACATGTCTGGGGGCCAGCCCTGAACGTGCGAAGATTGGAACCGTTGAAAGAGACAGTGTCGGCTGAGCGATATAGTTCGCTGGCCGCGCTTTGAGCTTGTCCCGGAAAGCAGAAATCTCTTTTTTGCTGGCGGTCGGGCCAATCAACATACCGTAACCGCCAGACCCATGCACTTCTTTCACAACAAGCTCGGACAGGTTGTCCATGACGTAAGACAGCGAGACAGGGTCGCTGCATCGCCAGGTTGGAACATTCTGAAGCAGAGGCTTTTCGCCCGTGTAAAATTCGACGATCTCGGGCATGTAGGAATAGATCGCCTTGTCATCGGCAATACCCGTTCCGGGTGCGTTCGCGATCGTGACGCCGCCTGCGCGATAAACGTCCAGAATGCCTGGCACACCCAATGCACTGTCAGGGTTGAAATTCAATGGATCCAAGAAGTCGTCATCAACCCTGCGATAAAGCACGTCGATGGGTTTATAGCCTCTGGTGGTGCGCATGCAGACGCGCCCGTCGACAACGCGAAGGTCGTGGCCTTCGACCAATTCCACGGCCATTTGATCAGCAAGAAACGCATGTTCATAGTAGGCTGAGTTATAGATGCCGGGGGTTAACACCGCGACAGTGGGTTCTCCGTCTGCGCAAGCTGGCGCACAGGCCGCAAGAGACCGCCTCAGATTGCGGGGGTAGTCGGAAACATTCCGAACATTCGTCGCGCTAAAAAGCTCGGGGAACATCTTTAGCATCGTCTCCCGGTTCTCCAGCATATAGCTGACCCCGGATGGCGTACGAGCATTGTCTTCCAGGACGAAAAACTCGTCTGGGCCGGTTCGCACCAGATCGACGCCGACAATGTGCGTATAGACCTGACCGGGTGGTGAGACCCCAAGCATCTGCGGCAGGAAGGCCTCGTTTCCGGCAATCATTTCAGCAGGTACACGCCCGGCCCGGACAATTTCCTGACGGTGGTAAATGTCATGTAGAAATGCGTTGATTGCCCGCACCCGCTGTTCGATACCGCGTTCCAACCGCTGCCATTCCCGAGCTGAAATAACTCGTGGCACGATATCAAAAGGTATTAGACGTTCTTCGGCCTCGGCTTTGCCATATACGTTAAAAGTGATGCCCGTCAGCCTAAAAACTTTTTCGGCTTCGCGCTGTTTCGCCCTCAGTCGTGATACGTCTTCCGCGTTGAACCAGCGGCCGATCTCTTCGTATGGACCTCTGAGTGATCCATCGCCATTGAACATTTCGTCAAAATACTCACTCATTCTTTAAGTTTTACGCATAGATCAGATTTTTCAAGTCATTCAGGCTTGGTTAAAAGCTGCCTTTGGAAGGAGCGTCTAATTTTCAGGCTAACTGGATAACGTGATGATCTTAACAATATGGCGTTATTTGTGTTTCCAGTTGAAGTCACATTCAATGTTTTGCGCTCAACAGTAACTGGTTTTTGCTGCATTTGAACGTCCGCATTGGGCTCGAAGCGGTCATTCGCTGCACTCGGCATGAGTATCCGCTTTGCGGACAAAGCTGACGTTCTGGCAGATGGCTCCTCGGTAGCAATTAGCGCCCACCTACTCTGCCTCAATTTGTCAATGCTGCTACCAGCCAGCAAATAGCCGCTAGTCCCGAAGAGAAGGTTCTTGCGTGGTTCAGCAGCGTCCATCGCTGTGCATAGCGCGGCCAATAATCGGCGACTTCGCGCGTCTGGCCATCCATCGCGTCAAGGCGCTTATTCATTGGAACGTTACCCACACCGGTTACGGCAAATACACCAACCAGGTAGACAGCGGCCCCAACTAAAGTCAGCACCTTTGCCGCGCCTTGAAGTTGCCAGACCGCTAGGAGGCTAAGGGCACCCGACACTGGCACCAACCCCAGGAGCAGTACCATAAAGACTGACCGATAGACTGTTCGGTTTAGCCCAACCATGCCCGCGGCCCCTTGGGATGCAGGGGCTTGTGCCAACCCCCGCATTATGAAGTCGGAGAAGCCAAGAAACACGCCCGCAACCAGCGCGACGGCAAGACCGGCGATCATCAATATCCATTCCATGGTCCTTGCTCCTCAGCTCGACAAGCCAACGGCCCGGCCAATGTATTGGCGGTCGGAAAGCTGACGCGTCAGGAAACGGGCCAACTCTCCGCGGGCAATCTTCAGATCAAGACCACGGGCCGTAGTCGGCACATCCTCGATCACAGGGCGTGCGGTCGTCTTGTCGGTGAAGGCCCCGGGGCGGACGATGGTCCAGTCCAAACCGCTGGCCTCGACCAGTTGCTCCTGCAACTCATGATCGCGGAAAACGGGCGCGAGTAGGGCACCGAACATCACATGCTTCCACCAAAAATTCAGCGTTGGCCAGCTATCGCGGGCACCTAAAGTGGATTGTGCAATAAGACGGCGGACCCCGTGGGTCTGCATTGCCTTGATGACGTTCATGGTGCCTTGCGAGCGAATTTTGCTTTTGCGCGACATCCCGGCGCCAAGGGTAACGACGACAGCCTCGTGCCCCGCAACGGCGTCTGCTACGTCAGAGAGCTTCATAGCATCGCCAGCGACAAGGCGCAGGTTCGGGTCACTTATGTTCAGGTTTTGCGGCGAACGCGCAAAGGCAGTGGCGGTGTGGCCTGCCTTTAGCAGGTCTTCGACGGCGAGTCGTCCTACGGTCCCTGTGGCGCCAAATACGATAACTTTCATTGTTGTTCTCCTTTCGAGGGTGTTGCCGGTCAATAACTTGACACTATGTAAAGTTGACATGGTGTCAATAATATCTAACTTGACATTATGTCAAGAGATTCATCCGATACCCGTGCCCGCATCCTCGATTGCACTTGGAACCTGTTGGAATCCGGGGATAAAAAGGTTCGTATGACCGATATCGCAAAGGCGGTCGGCATAAGCCGTCAAGCGCTCTACCTACATTTTCCGACGCGGGCAGAGCTGCTAATTGCCACGACTCGGCATATTGATTCCATCAAGGACGTGGATGCGCGACTAGCCGACAGCAGGGCAGCCACTTCTGGCCGAGCCCGGCTGGCGTCCTTCATTTCAGCATGGGGCAGCTACATTCCCGAAATCCACGGCTTGTCCGTCGCTCTACGCAGTATGTGCGACAATGATGCCGAGGCCGCGGCGGCTTGGGACGGCCGGATGCAAGCCGTCAGGCATGGGTGTGTCGCGGCAGTAGGGGCTTTGGCAGCAGACAAGATGCTGAGAGCGGATCTAAACGAGGACATGGCAACCGATCTGCTGTGGACGCTTTTGTCGGTTGAAAACTGGGAACATTTGGTACGCGACTGTGGCTGGTCGCAAGCAGAATATGAAGGCCAGATTACGAGGCTTGCTGAGGCGGCGCTTCTGGTAAAGAATTGAAGAAGTTCGACCATTTTCGAACTGCAGTTTGTAACGAACGCAGGCGTATCAATGCGATGTCTGCTCAGAGCTCGAAGTGAACATTCGCTGCGCTAGGCATGAATGACGGCTCCACGGACTTTGCGGACATCCGCAATATTACTCCAAAGGACCGCAGTCAGCCCTAAGCGGACATCCAAAATCAAGTTTTGCAGTTTTTTTTTGGCACACTTCGATCTCGAACCATGTCAAACTAACCTATTTGAAGGTATCAGCCCTCTCTTAGGAAACCTTCAATAGAAACCAATCTCGCTGACATCTACACGGGCCTCGTGATCGCGCCCGTAGGCTACAATTCCAACTGTGGTGATTGCATCCGCATCGGGAATAGCGCGCAACATGGCACCTGAAGCCTTGAAGCCTG
>NZ_WPZC01000013.1:0-17233 GCF_013031165.1 Ruegeria sp. HKCCD7251
TCTCCAGCCCGTCCGACCGTCTCTCCGATCCGTCAGCACCGCCTCAGCAGCGCCGGTGAAGGGGGTTCTAAGGTTTACCCCACAAAGCCGCAAGTGGAAAATTCAGAAAAATTCGAAAAAACTCAGAATATGGAATTTATTGTTTATTTTCATATCATTGAGTTATAATCGCCTGCCAAAACGAACACCTCAGGCCACCGTTTTCATGTGCGACTCAGGTTTTGCACAAGCTTACCCACAGACTCAGTCAGCGATCAGGTGGAATCGGCTTGTCGGAATCGGCTGAACGGGTTCGACAGTGGCAAACGCAGGGCCAGAAGGGCTAGAATCACACTTAGATAGATCAGCGGTTCGATCTGGAACCCTTTTGCCAGCATCACGTAATGCAACCCACCCAAAATCGCAGCCGGATAGACCAGACGCTGCAGGGCGCGCCAACGTGAACCTAAACGGCGTACCGACAGATCATTGGAAGACAGGGCCAAGGGCAACAAAAGCAGGAACCCGGCCATGCCAACCGTAATGTAGGGACGTTTGAGGATGTCCGCCCAAATCTGACTTGGCAACTGCACATCCAGAACAAGCCACACCAGCAGGTGCAGGCTGACATAGGTAAATGTCAGCACACCCAATGCACGTCGAAACTTAAGCAGATTGAGACCTGCAAAACGCCTTAGCGGAGAAACAGCAAGCACTGCGATTAAAAGCTGCAACGCCAACTCTCCGTACCGATGCTCCAGCGCCTCGATTGGATCGATACCCAACCCTCCGGTCAGACCCTGATAGAACAGCCACGGTGCCGGGATCAGGCCCAGCACGTAGACGGCCCATACAGGCACCCGGCGGAGTATCTGGTTCACGGTCTGCATGCGCTTAGTAGTATTCCGACAGATCCATGCCGTCGTAAAGACTTGCCACTTCGGCCTCATAGCCGTTGAACATCAGCGTCGGAATACGTTTCGAAAACAGCCCGCCGCCAATAGTGCGCTCTGACGCCTGAGACCAGCGCGGGTGATCTACGTTCGGGTTCACATTGCTATAGAACCCGTATTCGCGCGGATTGGCCATGTTCCAACTGGTCGGCGGCTCAACATCCGAAAGAGTAATGCGCACGATCGACTTGATGGACTTGAACCCGTATTTCCACGGCACCACCAGACGCAAAGGAGCCCCGTTCTGGTTCGGGATTGGGCGATCATAAATACCGGTTGCCATGATCGTAAGCGGATGCATCGCCTCATCCAGCCGCAGCCCCTCACGATAGGGCCAGTCGAGAACCGGGTATTGGACACCGGGCATTTCATCCGGGCGGTATGCCGTTTCGAACGCCACGAATTTGGCACCCTCTTGCACACCGGCCATGTTCAACAAATCCGACAGTTCGAATCCATTCCATGGAATGACCATTGACCATGCCTCGACACAGCGAAACCGATAGATGCGTTCTTCCACGGTCATCTCGGACATTACATCCTTGAAGTCGTACTCACCCGGTCTGTCGACCAGACCGTCGATTTTGATGCTCCAGGGCTCCGTCACCAGGGAATGGGCATATTTGGCCGGATCATCCTTTCGCGTCCCGAACTCATAATAATTGTTGTACGAGGTGATTTCTTCCCAAGTGTTCGGCTCCAGCGCTTCCTGCGCGCTGGCTTTATGCGACATCCCGGCCAAACCAACTCCGGCCAGCCCCGCCATCACCTGGCGACGATTCAAGAAGGCCGCCCGCGGGGTGACATCTGCCCGCGTCAATGTGTTGGTCCAGCGATGCGCCATGTATTTCTCCGTCATTGGCCAGTGTTAAGGAACAGGTAGGTCGGTCTTAACACAGGACCAAGGCAACATGCGTCACGATTGGGAGAAGTGACTGTAACGAAAACGGCGGTCGACCGAGTGCTTGGCCCTTATCCAAAAAGCGGATCACACCCGACAACATGCAAATTTCGGGCCAAGTGACGCATTCAGGCCATTCCGCTATGTTTTTTCGTTTTGTTTATATAGGGGACCTAGCGTCATGCTTGATATTGACGCCATACAGCGCACAGTTCCTGCGCTTACGTTTTTCTAGGCGCGAAGGGACGGAGTTTACGACCAATGGACATCGGTCGCTGAGGTCGCGCTTTGAATGAAACGGCAAATTTGATCGGAAAGGACGAATTATGAAAACGAAACTGGTTGCGGGCTTGTCGCTGGTTCTGTTTATCGCTGCTTGCGCTGAGAAAGAAACCTACCCCATCTCCGGGTGCGACTCGAATGAAACCTTCCCCGTGACCTGCGAGGAAATCGGTGAAGACACGAACCTGGATGAAAACAACGCACAGGACCTGAACGCATTGCCGACCGGCGCCTGACGGCACCTGATCCAACACACGGGGCTGTACCAGCCCCAACCGACTCTGGAAAAACCCGCCTTCTCTGGCGGGTTTTTTGTTGGGGCTGTGCATTCCTACAAACAGATGCATTTGATCGCCGTGGGGACACGTTCTCACCAAAAGGCTCTGCAGGTCGATCTTCAAAGCGGCAGTTGCGTCTGGGGTGGCTGCAGCAGACGCCAGCGCGTCAGCACCTATGGCGATGGCAGCGGGTGACGGCAAGATAAAAGACATGACCCATACCATCAGCCCCGATTTTCCCACCTATCTGGACGAACCCGGCTACGCCGCAGAGCCTGTGTTCAAGTTTTCTTAATACGGTTTTAACCTGCAACAGCTGACGGTGAACGAACATACGGGTACCCATATTGATGCGCCGTTGGATTTTTCGGCTGACGGGGCTTCCGTCGACGAAATTCCGGTATCGGATCTGATCGCACGACTGTGCGCCGAAACATAAAGGGGGGACTGGCGGGACTGCACGGATATTCGCGATGATCTGACGAAGTCGGGATGAAACCAACCTATTCCCGCGTGGCCCACCCCATATGAAAAGCGAACTTCTGCAATTTGATCCGGGCAGAAAAAAAGACCCTCCGATCAGGAGGGTCTTTCTTGTTCTTTAAATCAGTGAACCACAGCGTCATCTGGTCTGGGTCGTTCAGACGTTCCCAGCCGATCCCCGATGATCAGCCCATCCGATCCGGCGGTCACTGGAACGGTCTCACCATCCTTGATCTCACCGGCTAACAAAGCCTCGGCCAGCGGGTTCTGCAGCGCACGCTGAATCACGCGTTTCAACGGACGTGCGCCGAAGACCGGATCATAGCCTTCGTTCGCCAGCCATTCCTTGGCCCCGTCGTCCAGCGCCAGCTCGATCTTGCGAGCAGCCAGACGTTTTTGCAGACGTGCCATCTGGATATCGACGATACCATCCATATCGGCCCGCTTGAGCCGGTCAAAGATGATGGTCTCGTCCAGACGGTTCAGGAATTCGGGCCGGAAATGTGCCCGGACTGCATCCATCACATCGCGCCGTGCCTGCGCACTGTCGGCACCTTCGGGCAGTTGGCTCAGCGCCTGAGACCCAAGGTTCGACGTCAGGATGATCAGCGTCTGCTTGAAGTCCACAGTGCGGCCCTGACCATCGGTCAGAACACCATCGTCCAGAACCTGCAACAACACGTTGAACACATCCGGGTGCGCCTTTTCGACCTCGTCAAACAGCACGACCTGATAGGGCCTGCGCCGCACGGCTTCGGTCAGCACACCGCCTTCGTCATAGCCAACATAGCCCGGAGGGGCACCGATCAGACGGGCAACCGCGTGTTTCTCCATGAACTCGGACATGTCGATGCGCACCATCGCGTTGTCGTCGTCGAACAGGAAGTTCGCTACGGCCTTTGTCAGCTCGGTCTTACCTACACCGGTCGGGCCGAGGAACAGGAACGAGCCCAGCGGGCGGTTCTCATCATTCAGGCCAGCCCGCGCACGGCGCACGGCGTTTGCGACGGCGGTGACGGCGGCATCCTGACCGATCACGCGAGAATGCAGATCGTCTTCCATCCGCAGCAATTTCTCGCGCTCGCCTTCCAGCATTTTCGAAGTCGGAATACCCGTCCAGCGCTCGACCACCGAAGCAATCTGTTCCGGACGCACCGTTTCTTCGGCCATCATGGCGTTGCTTTCGGCGTTTTCGGCCTCGGTCAGCGTTTTCTCAAGCTCAGGGATGACGCCATAGGAGAGTTCCCCGGCCTTGGCCAGATTGCCTTCGCGCTTGGCGATTTCCAGATCAGCGCGCGCCTTGTCGAGTTGTTCTTTTAGATCGCGCGCACCCGCGAGCTTGTCGCGCTCGGCCTGCCACTGGGCGGTCATCTCGGCGGATTTCTCCTGCAGATCGGCCAGATCCTTTTGCAAGGTTTCCAGACGGTCTTTGGAGGCCGCGTCGTCTTCGAGCTTCAACGCCTCTTCCTCGATCTGCATTTGCAGAATCTGACGGTCGAGTTGGTCCAGCTCCTCGGGTTTGGAGTCCACCTCCATCCGTAAGCGCGACGCCGCCTCATCGACAAGGTCGATGGCTTTGTCGGGCAGGAAACGGTCGGTGATATAGCGATGCGACAGCGTCGCCGCCGAGACCAACGCCGAGTCCGAGATGCGCACACCGTGGTGCAACTCGTACTTCTCCTTGATGCCGCGCAGGATGCTGATCGTGTCCTCGACCGTGGGCTCCTGCACCATGACGGGCTGGAACCGGCGTGCAAGGGCCGCGTCTTTTTCAACGTATTTGCGGTATTCATCCAGCGTGGTCGCGCCGATACAATGCAGCTCACCCCGCGCCAAAGCGGGTTTGATCAGGTTGGCCGCATCCATCGCGCCGTCGGATTTCCCGGCGCCGACCAGCGTATGCATCTCGTCGATAAACAGGATGATCTCACCGGCGGCTTCGGTGACTTCGGTCAGAACGGCTTTGAGGCGTTCTTCGAACTCACCACGGTACTTCGCACCAGCAATCAGCGCGCCCATATCCAGCGCCAGCAGCTTCTTGTCCTTCAGCGATTCCGGCACATCGCCGTTGACGATACGCAGGGCCATACCCTCGGCAATCGCGGTTTTACCCACGCCGGGTTCACCGATCAGAACGGGGTTATTCTTGGTCCGGCGCGACAGAACCTGCATCGAGCGGCGGATTTCCTCATCGCGTCCGATGATCGGATCAATCTTGCCCTCAGCCGCAGCCTCGGTCAGATCACGCGCGTATTTCTTCAACGCGTCATAGCCGTCCTCTGCAGACGCGGTGTCGGCAGTACGGCCCTTACGGATATCGTTGATCGCTTCGTTCAGTTTCTGCGCCGTCACAGCGCCATCTTCCAAGGCATCCTTGGCCTTGGATTTCACCATGCACAAAGCCATCAGAATGCGTTCAACAGGAACAAAACTATCGCCTGCCTTGGTGGCGATTTTCTCGGCCTCGGCCAGAACCTTGGCGGTCTGGCCATCCAGATAGACCTGCCCGGTATCGCCTTTGACCTTAGGAATGCGTGCCATAGATGCGTCCAGCGCATTTGCAACACGGCTGGGCGCGCCCCCGGCGCGTGTGATCAGGTTGCTGGCCAGTCCCTGATCGTCATCCATTAATGCTTTCAGCAAATGTTCGGGCGTCAGGCGCTGATGCTCTTCCCTCATCGCAATGGTCTGCGCCGCTTGCACGAAACCCCGTGCCCGCTCGGTGAACTTGTTCAAGTCCATATTAATCTCCTTTTCCAAGCGCCCTGTTTTGATGCACCCGCTTGGCGGCATGCGTCGGTCAGAGCCTCACATTCAATCTGGGAAATATCTGCCCCCGTTCAAGAGGCTGAACACAGATTCAACCCCTATCTGCGCGGTATTGTGTAAACCGTGTACCCTCCGGTTTCAGCCACTTCCCGCGCGTTGTACATTTCAACCAACGATTGGGCTGCGTCGCTGCCCGTCGGGCAAGACACAAGATCAGCCGCGTCATCCAGGAAGTCGATGGTAAAGGCCGTTTCCCCGGTCAACTGGCAATCGTCGTCGGTCGAACGATAACCCCCAACCAAACGCAGATTGTCGTTGGTCGGGGTCTTGATCACCATGTCAGCCGCCTCTTCCTCCAGCGGCATATCCTGACACGCTGCCAATGCCAGGGCTGAACCCAACATGATTAGTTGTCGTATATTCCGTTTCATTCTCAAATCCGCTCCTGCAATTCAGGGGCATGATATCACATTAAGCACCCCGTGCCGTGATCTGAGTCACTCCTCTATCCTGCATGGACAGAAGCCACCAAACCCGGTAGGACGCCGACGTTTGCCAAAAAGGAGCGCCCCATGTCCGATGACCGCCTGATCGTTGCCCTCGATGTCCCGAATGCGCTGCAAGGTCTGGCCATGGCCGAACGCCTTGGTGACTCGGTGTCTTTCTACAAAATCGGCCTGGGTATGCTGACCGGCGGCGGGCTGGCGCTGGCCAATGAGCTGAAGCAAGATCATGGCAAACGCATCTTTCTGGACATGAAACTGTTCGATATCGGCAATACCGTCGAAAATGCCGTTCGGGGTCTGGCGCAGTTCGATCTGGACTTTCTGACGGTGCATGGAGATCCCCATGTAGTGCGCGCCGCAAAAGAAGGCGCTGCAGGCAAGGACCTGAAGATCCTTGCCGTCACAATCCTTACTTCGCTGAACCGCGATGATCTGGATGCGAGCCTGCTGAAAGACGGTGACGTGCAGGACCTGGTGGTTGAACGTGCCGCGCGCGCGCTTGAGGCCGGGGCGGACGGTGTCATCGCAAGCCCGCAAGAGGCCGCTTTGATCCGCGCCCTGCCCCAATCCGAAGGACGGCTGATCGTAACCCCCGGCGTTCGCCCCGCCGGGGCCGAGCTTGGCGACCAAAAGCGTGTGGCCACCCCCGCAAACGCCATCGCTAACGGGGCAGATCACGTCGTGGTTGGCCGCCCGATCTATCGCGCAGACGATCCCAAAGCCGCTGCTGACGCGATTCTGAACGAGCTTTCATAGCTTCAAGCAGCCAAGCCCAACCGCGGCTGACTAAAAAATTGGCATGTTAATTTCTTTGGAGCCACGGCCACGGACCGAGTGAACCGCCCGGAAAATCGCACAAAAACGGCCGACAACAACTTGACCTTACGTCACTTTTCCCGCGCTCCGCGCCAAATCGTCCCTGTGCCCCAAAACACACATGAAAAATACGAGAATTCGTTATGTGATCTAGGTCCTATCGAAACGCGGGTTTTTGCGCGATTCTAGGCTTGTGATACTCCCCGCGGACCGTATCTTCCTGAGGTCCGTTACCTCCCCCCGCCCACTTGCGGGGGGTCTTCTTTCGAAAAAAATTTTCACGATTTGCACCTGTCCGCGCTTTGCCCGACGAGGCAGAGTGGTATAAGTGACCCTCCGATTTGCACTGACGTTTAGAGGAAGTGCCCGATGCCCGGCTTTTGCCGAGATTGCCTGTCCATATCCTCGGATGCTCACCGATGCGGTGCCTGTGGCAGCCCCCGGATCAAATCGCATCCAGAGCTGTTCGACCTGTCAATTGCGCATATGGATTGTGATGCTTTCTATGCCTCGGTCGAAAAACGGGACAACCCGGAACTTGCGGATAAGCCAGTGATCATCGGCGGGGGCAAACGCGGTGTTGTGTCAACCGCCTGCTATGTTGCTCGCATCCGCGGGGTGCGGTCTGCGATGCCGATGTTCAAGGCGCTGCAACTCTGCCCGGAGGCCATCGTGATAAAGCCCCGCATGTCAGTTTACGCCGAGGTTTCGCGCAAGATACGCGCCATGATGGATGAGCTCACCCCCGTGATCGAACCCTTGTCCTTGGACGAGGCGTTCATGGACCTGTCCGGCACGGAACGCCTGCACGGTGCGCCGCCTGCAGTAATGTTGGCAGGCCTTGTAAAGCGTATGAAGGATGAACTGGGCGTCACAGGTTCGATCGGGCTGTCGCATAACAAGTTCCTGGCAAAAGTTGCCTCGGATCTGGACAAACCACGCGGGTTTTCGGTGATCGGGCAGGCGGAAACGGCATCCTTTCTGTACGACAAGCCCGTCCGCCTGATCTGGGGCATCGGCCCCGCCGCGCAAGAGTCGCTGGATCGCGCCGGTATCCGCGCATTCTCGGATTTGTTGCGCTGGGACCAAGAGGCGCTGACCGCGCGCTTTGGGTCAATGGGTTATCGGCTTTGGCATCTGGCGCGCGGGCAGGACAAACGCCGTGTTTCCGCGCATGAACCGATGAAGTCCATCAGCAACGAAACAACGTTTTTTGAAGATACGGCCAATTTGGACATTCTGGATGGCCACCTGTGGCGCATGGCGGAAAAAGTGGCTGACCGGGCCAAAGCCAAAGGGCTGGCGGGGCGCGTCGTGACCCTTAAGCTGAAAAAAGCCGACCACAAAGTACTAACCCGGCGCGTTTCGCTTCGGGATGCAACGCAGATCGCGGATCGTATTTACCGCACCGCGCGCGGGCTGTTCGATCAGGTGGGCGATCAAGGTCCGTATCGCTTGTTGGGATGTGGCATTTCCGATCTCTGCTCTGAAAATCAGGCTGATATCTCGGGCGACTTGTTGGATCCGGGCGCATCCCAGCGATCGCAAGCCGAACGCGCCACAGACGAAATCCGGCGTCGCTTCGGAACCGACGCCATCGTCAAGGGTCGCGCCTTACGATGAGGTTACTCCGCGGCCAGCCGCACAGACTCGTCGCCAATCTGTGAGATTTCCATGATGACCTGCCGCAGCGTTTCCCGAAACGGAGCGAAATTGGCGTTTGGCGTAATCCGCGTTTCGTCCATATAAAGCGACCGGTCGATCTCAATCTGAATTGCGTGCTGATTGCGTCCGGGCCGCCCATACGTTTGCGTAACATAGGCCCCCGCGAACGGCGCATTCCGGGCGACCGTCAGCCCGGCCGAGACAAACGCCGCTTCGATCCGATCCACGATCTCGGGCGAGGCAGACGCCCCAAACCGATCCCCCAAAACAATCTGTGGTCGGCGGGTGCTGTTGGTCCCTGCCATTGCGACCGCCTCATGCGGCATTGAATGACAGTCGATCAAAATCGCCTGTCCAAAAGAATCCAGCGATTCCTTCAGCAAAGACTTCAGGCGTGCATGATAGGGTCGCCAACAGGTATCGATACGCAGACGCGCTTCGTCCATCGTCAGCTTGCCACGATAAATCGCGCGCCCATTCGCAACGACGCGTGGAATCACACCCAACCCCGATGTAACCCGAGGATTGTGACCCTGACGGCGCGCGCCTTCGATCAAAGCCGGGTCCAGCTCTTCGGCACTGCGGTTGAGGTCCAGATAGGCGCGGGGTTTAGTCGCCGAAATCAGCGGCGCGCCACATTCGGCAGCGGGCGAAAACAACTGATCCACAAAGGCATCTTCCGAGGATCGAATCACATCCCGGCTCAGAACCGTCCGCTGCAGCAACGATTGCGGGTAATTCCGACCGCTATGAGGAGAGGAAAACACAACACAAGACGTGCGCTTGGCGGGCAAATCCAATACATAGGCTGTGTTCTGCATAACGACTCCTTGTTCGCGCCCAACATAGACCGGAAAATAGTTCTTCCAAACCCCTTGAACCCCTTTGCGACTCCTTTTATAGACCCCGCTACCGGCGCGGGGTTCCGCGCCTCATTTCGGTATGGGGCAGGGCACGCAAAGGTAAGTGGGCGGTTAGCTCAGCGGTAGAGCACTTCGTTGACATCGAAGGGGTCACAAGTTCGATCCTTGTACCGCCCACCATGATTTCACTGTTCCGGTTATCCGGGGCACCCGATTAACCCAGGCGCTGGCCACGTCTTTGATGAAGGCGCCGCAGATTGGAGACAGACCCATGAAGGTCAAGAACTCGCTCCGCTCGCTCAAGAACCGGCACCGTGATTGTCGGATTGTGCGTCGCAAAGGCCGCGTCTACGTGATAAACAAGACGCAGCGCAAGTTCAAAGCTCGCCAGGGCTAAGAACCGCTTAATTCGAATAGAAAGAACCGCGCCTCCGAGCGCGGTTTTTTTGTTGGCAGGTCAGAACGTGATCCCTGCATGGATCAAGATACCGATGACCATCAGAATGTTGAGAACCATTGAAATTCCGTTGCCCACATAGATCGGTAATTTTCCCACAACCAGACCGTAGAAAAACCACAGCATCGAAAGCACTGCGTATAGGGACCATGACAACAGGGACTGACCGCTTGCGTGCTGGGAATGCGTGAAATACAGCTTCATGAGCTGCGGCAGCGTTGCAAACGGGCCGACGACGCCAATGAAAACCATAAATCCCTCGAACCGGGCCATCCAGTGACCAAGGTTTGATTTCTCCAGCTTTTCAGCCAGCGTTTCCGTCATCAAATGTGCCCCTTCGCATGGCGCTCAATACAAACAATCCGCAGTCATCACCCGGAAGCTTCCCGGCAATTTAGCCGTTTCCGGGCCCGCCACCAAGAAAAACGAAAAACCCAGGCACGGTAAATACCCGTATCAGCGATCATTTTCCCAAGTAAATTTGTCAGATTACCTTGCATCCCCCTGAGAATCGTTTAATTGACCAAATCAGTCGGGTTATAGCCCGGCACGAAATTTCACTGTTGGGACATATGATGCTGAAATCCTCTACATGCGTTGCCGCCGCTCTGACGGCCCTGATTTCAACCTCCGCCGCCGCCGAGGGGGAACTGAACCTCTATTCCTCGCGCCATTACGACACTGACGAGCGCCTGTATTCCGATTTCGAAGACGCCACCGGCATCACCATCAACCGTATCGAAGGCAAGGCCGACGAGCTGATCGCCCGCATGGAGGCCGAAGGCGCGAACTCACCCGCCGATATCCTGCTGACCGTGGACACCTCGCGCCTGGCCCGCGCAAAGAACGCCGGCATCCTGCAACCGATCGACAGCGCGGTTTTGGAAGAACGCATCCCGGCCAATCTGCAGGACGAAGACAACCAGTGGTACGGCTTCTCACAGCGCGCGCGGATCATCTTCTTTGACAAGGCCGATGTCGCGAATCCGCCCGCCAGCTATCTCGATCTGGCCAAGCCGGAATACAAAGGTCTGGTCTGCATCCGGTCGTCCAGCAACACCTACAACCAGACCCTGTTGGCATCGATCATCACCAATCACGGTGCCGAGGCCGCAAAAACATGGGCCGAAGGCGTTGTTTCAAACATGGCACGAGACCCGCAGGGCGGTGATACTGACCAACTACGCGGGATTGTCTCGGGTGAATGTGAGATCGCCGTTTCCAACTCGTACTACTTCGCCCGCGCGCTGCGCAAAGATGTGAAGGGCCTGAGCGCAGATATCGACATGATCGGCGTGCAGTTCCCAGCTCAGGACGCCGAGGGCGCGCATATGAACCTGTCGGGTGCAGGCGTTGCCGCCCACGCGCCGAACAAAGAGAACGCGGTAAAGTTCCTGGAATATCTCGCCGGTGAGCAAGCGCAGGTTTATTTCTCGAACGGCAATGATGAATTCCCCGCCGTGGAAGGTGTGGCGCTGGCCGACAACGTCGCATCGCTGGGCGAGTTCAAAGCAGACAAGGTGAACCTGTCCGAAGTCGCCAAGAACATCCCCGAGGCGCAGAAAATCTTCAACGAAGTTGGTTGGAAGTAATCAGTCCAACAAAGTCACGAACAAGGGCGCAGAGAATTCTGCGCCCTTTTTTGTTGATATTGCTATGTTTTCAGCGTACTTCTCATATATGAAAATTTTTCTCACTTTTGATTATGATGCATGACATATCGCATCGCCTTGCCAAAAGGCTGAATGAGCTGCGCCGCGCGCGGGGTTTATCGCTGGACCAATTGGCAGATCAAAGCGGGGTCAGCCGGGCAACGCTGTCCCGCATGGAAAAGGGTGATGTCAGCCCTTCTGCAGAAACGCTTGGCCGGATTTGCGCCGCTTACGGGTTGCCGATGTCGCGCCTGCTGATGATGGTCGAAGACAGTTTTGAGCCTCGTGTGCCATTTGAACGTCAACCGGAATGGCGTGATCCGGAAACCGGGTTCACGCGCCGGTCTGTCTCGCCTCCGGCCGCCGGGCTGAGTGGAGAAGTGCTGGAGGGGCACCTGCCACCCGACACAGTGATCACTTATGACACGCCGCCCAAACTTGGGCAGGAGCATCACCTGATCCTTCTTGATGGTGCCCTGACCCTGAGCGTGGATGGCGTTTCACACACGCTCACCGGGGGGGACTGCCTGCGGTATCACCTGTCCGGCCCCACCCGATTTGAAACGCCCGCGACCCGGGGTGCACGATATTTGTTGGTGCTAATATGATCTCACGGCTTGTGGAAAGGGAACTCGACGAAGCGTTGGACGATCTGTCCGACATCCTACATGCCTGCGTGCAGGACGGCGCCAGCGTTGGATTCGTCCTACCCTTTTCACCGGATGAGGCACGGGATTATTGGCGAACGCACGTGTGGCCCAGCGCGCAATCAGGTGCCTTGGACGTATTTGCCGCACGGGACGCAGGCCGGGTTGTAGGGACCGTGCAACTGATACCCGCGACCATGCCTAACCAGCCGCACAGGGCAGATGTGGCCAAGCTGTTGGTTCCCCCTAAAGCCCGACGCAAAGGGCTGGGTCGCGCATTGATGGCCGCCCTAGAAGAACGGGCGCGACGACTGGGTCGAACGATGCTGGTTCTGGATACGCGCAGCACGGACCCGTCGCTTATCCTGTATCAATCTCTTGGCTTTCAGATCGCCGGGGAAATACCGGATTATTGCCGGAACCCGTTCGAAAACCGGTTGGAGCCGACAACCTATATGTTCAAAGACCTGTCCTGAACCAAGGCATTGCGCCCAGGTGACAACGGCCCCGGAAACGCCGGGCAAAACCCGGAACAGACTTGCAACACCTCCCCTACACGGTGTCACTATCAACAGGATGGTTGGAGGACTTGCATGAAGCCGCGGTTATTTGGGGGTCTGTTTTTGTGCGCCGTGGTTCTGGCCGCCTGTGCCCAAACACAACGGACATATGAAAAGACCGTAACAACTTCGGTTTCGGCTCGCCCGAACAGCAGCTTGTCACAAACGGCGCAACGACTGGGCGACCCAAGGGACGGTCGGTCCGGCGTCAAGCTCATCAGTGACGGAGAAGAGGCACTTGTATCGCGCCTTTTGCTTGCCGCCGCAGCAGAACAGACGATCGACGCGCAGTATTACCTGCTGCACAATGACACGACGGGGCACCTGTTTGCTGCCAGCCTGCTGCAGGCCGCCGACAGGGGCGTGCGAGTCCGCCTGCTGCTGGATGATATGGACACGTCCAGCTACGACGCGATGACGGCCGCGTTGGACAAGCACGAGAATATCGAGATTCGCCTGTTCAACCCATTCTGGCGGGATCAAAGTCTGCTGGTCGCCGGACTGACCGACTTCAAACGCATCAATCGCCGCATGCACAACAAGTCGATGACCGCCGACAATGTGTTTTCCATCGTAGGTGGTCGCAACATTGGCGCCGAATATTTTCTGGCCCGCGAAGAAATGAACTATGCAGACCTTGATGTGCTTGCGGCAGGCCCTGTCGTGCGTCAGGTCTCGGACAGCTTTGATGCCTACTGGAACAGCGACTTTGCGGTCCCAGCGCGCGTTGTCATCGAAGACCCCGAAACCATTTCGTTAAGCGACGCCCGTATCCGCCTGACCGAACTTGTGGAGGAGGCAAAGCCGACGCCCTATGGATCAGCCTTGCGCAGATCAGCGAAAGAAAACTTTGCGGATGGGGCGCTGAGGCTGGATTGGGTTCCCGCACAGCTTTACGCCGACCCGCCGTCCAAAGCGGCCGGTGCAGACAGCACGGACCCCATTCTTGCCTCGCAACTGCTGCCTTATTTTGAAGATGCTGAAAGGGAAGTGAACATCATCTCGGCCTATTTCGTGCCGCGCACCAATGGCGTCAGATGGATGACCGAGATGGAAAACCGCGGCGTCGAGGTTAAAGTCGTCACCAATTCGCTAGCCTCCAACGATGTCGCCCCGGTCTATGCCCACTATGCCAAGAAACGCCGCGCCCTGTTGCGCGGCGGGGTTGAGCTTTACGAGCTGCGCCCAGACGCCTATCAGGTTCAACGGCGGGGCATAAACTGGGCGCAATCGCGTTCGGGCCTACATTCCAAAGCGTTTACGGTAGATGACCGTTACTTGTTCGTGGGGTCTTTCAATTGGGATCCGCGATCGGTCAACATCAACACCGAAATGGGTATTCTGATCGACTCGCCCGCGCTGACCACGCAGACCATGACCGCGCTTGATGACGCTTTGCCAGCCTATACCTACAGCGTCACACTCGAAAGGGCCGGCCAGTTGAAATGGACCACCCAGAACGAGGACGGCACCATAGCGGAATATGATGCGGAACCGACCGGGTCCGTATGGGATCATATTCTGGCCGGCTTCTTTGCGGTTCTGCCCATCGGATCACAGCTTTAGGGACAGAACGACCCGGCACGCTAGCCCAGTACAGGAAGGAGCAAAGCCATGAAGTATTTCAAGCTGTATGCCGACGCTGACGGGGAAAGCCATTGGACCGACATCGACGTCCCGCTGCGTGAACGCAGCTTTGCCCCGCCTGCCAAGGCCATCGAAGTATCTGACCCCGAGCCTGCCACTCAATTTATGTTTCTACGGTTGCAATCCGGGTGGGACGAACCCGTCCATCCAACGCCTGTCGCGCAGAAGCTTGTCTGCCTGTCCGGGTCTGTTCGGGTTACCGCAAGCGATGGCGACATACGCGATATCGGCCCTGGGGACGTGTGGCATATGGAAGATACCCATGGCAAAGGTCACCACACCATTGTCACCAGCCCCGGGGATTTTGAAGCTGTCATTATCCAGTACGGATAGCTCTCTACCTCAATCAAAACCCCGCGCGGGCGGATTTCGGGTATACTGGTCGCATTGAACTGCACCTTCTCGCTGGCGTTCTGGAGGAGACGGATATGGAACAGCGGCTTTCGGCCATCCTTGCCGCCGATATGGTGGGTTACTCTCGGCTAATGGAATTTGACGAACTGGGCGTCCTGTCCCGTCAGAAAAAATACCGCCGGGAATTGATCGACCCCGAAATCGCACGCAGCCGCGGCAGTATCGTGAAAACCACCGGTGACGGCATGCTTGCCACGTTTGAGTCCGTGCAGGACGCGGTCAAATGTGCCGTCAATATCCAGAAGGCCATGAACCAGAACGAAACCGAACTGGAGGACGATCAGAGAATCCGGTTTCGAGTCGGTATCAATCTGGGCGACGTCATTTTCGATGACGGGGACATATTCGGCGACGGGGTGAACGTGGCGGCGCGACTGGAAGGTCTTGCGGAACCGGGCGGTGTCTGCGTTTCTGATATCGTGCATCAGGCCGTCCAAGACAGGGTCGATGCCCCGTTTCGGGACATGGGCGGCCAACGTGTCAAGAATATCAGCCGTCCGATCCGTGTCTGGCACTGGTCGCCACAAGCGCCCCGGCAACGAAAAGCGCCCGACATTTCGCTGCAGCAGCGCGTCAAGTTCTGCCGGTCACAGGATGGGGTCAACCTTGCATGGGCAAGCACCGGGCAGGGAACGCCTGTGCTGAAGGCTCCGAACTGGCTCAACCACATCGAATACGAATGGACCAGCCCGGTCTGGGGGGATTTCCTGTCCGAGATGTCGAAACTGTGCCAACTGGTTCGTTTCGATCAGCGGGGCAATGGCCTGTCCGATTGGGACGTTGACGACATATCCGAGGACCGGATGATTGATGACATTGTCGCCGTTGCCGACGCCGCCGGGCTGGAGCGTTTCGGGCTGTTGGGGATCAGTCAGGGATCGGCGTTTTCCGTCCGGTTTGCCGCAAAATACCCCGAGCGCGTCAAGTTCCTTGTCCTCCTCGGGGGCTACGTCCGAGGGCGCATGTCTCGCGGTGACGCAGAGGCTGAGCAATTCTACGAAGCGTCACGCGCCATGGTATCGACCGGCTGGGGGTCACCCAATCCGGTTTACCGCCACTTCTTTACGTCATGCTACATGCCTGATGCTACGCCAGAAGAAGGTGCCAGCTTTGATGAAATGCAACGCATTTCCGCCAGCCCGGAAACGGCGCTTCGCATCATGGAAATGAACGCCCATGTAGATGCGCGCGCCGATGCGCAAGGCATTCGTGTTCCAACGCTAGTCCTGCACGCAAAAGGCGATTTGGCTGCCCCGATCAGCGAAGGCCGGGAAACAGCGCGTGAAATTCCCACAGCCGAGTTCGTCGAGCTTCCCGGTTCGAACCATTGCATGATCCGGGGTCATGCGGGGTTTGATGAGTTCTTTCAGGAAATCGGACCCTTTCTGAAAGAACACGGCAGCTAGGATCAAATTCCAACGCGCCAATGTCTTAGCCTATTGTCAGACCGCTGCGTTGGACGCCCCATCAAACTGTGTTTTCGCGCCACGCTAAGAAATTGAGTCTGCTGAGTGATCAGTTTCATTTTGCCGGGAATCACTTTCGGGCATTATGATCCGAGAATGTTTAATGAGTTTTATGAGTTGATAGATGTACCCTTCGCATATTGGCGCGCATTGCAGCGCCACCACTGACCTTCAAAGAAACGAGTTCGCGCAGAAGTACCCTTTGCTGGATGACGCATCGGTTCATGCGCAATGGAAGAACGGATCCTGGCAGATCACAAGGATCGGAGATATCTGGAAGAGAACGGGAAAAATAATGTCCGTGCCCCATGACGGGACTGACGCTTTCCCCTCGTTTCAATTCGCCGAGGACGGGACCCCTTTGCCGCTGATGGAAAAAGTCCTCAAGGCGCTGCCCTGTGAAATGACGCCCTGGCAACGGGCCTATTGGATGACATCCCCCAGAAAGGAACTCGGGGGCCAATTCCCGGCACAGTGCATAAGAGCGGGTGACGAACGCGTGGTCGATGCCGCCGGACGCGCCAAAGGCGTTCCGCGCGACTAAGCTGTGGCCCACTGCTCAGAACGTAGCTTTTGGCTGTTTCGATGCGCAACTTGCGGAATGACCGCACCCAACCCGCCTGTAGATACGCCCGCAAGAAGGTGAGCTTCGACATCAGGGGGCCACAGGCAATATTCGATGCATGGGAGTTGCATTACTTACAGCGACAGAGTGGGCGCATTCATAGGCTGTTTGCTCTGTTTCTAGAAAGCACCACTCTTGAAATAACTTACGTTGCAACAAGTTCAATTATTCGAACCTCATAATAAGATAGGGCGGCAACATACTCAGTTCCCATGAGGTTGTCAAAAATGCGCGTATTCAGCTCAGTTGTTTTTGCGATCATTTGCACTC
>NZ_WPZC01000014.1:2500-6104 GCF_013031165.1 Ruegeria sp. HKCCD7251
GAAACGAACAGAGTTGTCCAAGTCAAGTACACTAACCCGCATAACTTAACGGTTATGCATTGTCTTCTATCCTCTGCGTGGGGCCGACCGACATCGGCAGCGCGGGTTCCAGGATGGAAGGCGGGAAAGTATGCTTTTGGTTCAGAAGAAAGATCATCTTTAGTTACCAGCTGGATGATCGCGATTGATCCGACCCCCGAACTGTGAAGGCCGAAGGCCGGAAGAGTTCATGTCCTCAAGTAGCCGAATAGGCGGTAGGACAAATAAGGTCGTGTCTTTCTCTTTCTGGATCAAATCAAGCGCGAGAAGGGCGTTTGGTGAATGCCTTGGCAGCAAGAGGCGATGAAAGACGTGATACTCTGCGATAAGCCATGGGGAGCTGAGAATAAGCTTTGATCCATGGATTTCTGAATGGGGCAACCCACCTGAAAGCTTCATATTGTTATCTTTGATACTCAATATGGGGTTTAAACAGGTACTTAAGACCTGAATACATAGGGTTTTAAGAGCAAACCCGGGGAACTGAAACATCTAAGTACCCGGAGGAAAGGAAATCAATTGATACTCCCCTAGTAGCGGCGAGCGAACGGGGACCAGCCGAGCCAGATGAGTGACTAGAACACGTTGGGAAGCGTGGCCATAGCGGGTGACAGCCCCGTATAGGAAGCTTTGATGGACGTATTAAGTAGGGCGGAACACGTGAAATTCTGTCTGAAGATCGGAGGACCACCTTCGAAGGCTAAGTACTCCTTGCTGACCGATAGCGAACCAGTACCGTGAGGGAAAGGTGAAAAGCACCCCGACGAGGGGAGTGAAACAGTACCTGAAACCGAACGCCTACAATCAGTCGGAGGCTCCTTGCGAGCTGACGGCGTACCTTTTGTATAATGGGTCATCGACTTGGTCTCACGAGCAAGCTTAAGCCGTTAGGTGTAGGCGTAGCGAAAGCGAGTCTTAATAGGGCGCATGAGTTCGTGGGATCAGACCCGAAACCGAGTGATCTAGGCATGGCCAGGTTGAAGGTAAGGTAACACTTACTGGAGGACCGAACCCACATCCGTTGAAAAGGATCGGGATGAGCTGTGCCTAGGGGTGAAAGGCCAATCAAACTCGGAGATAGCTGGTTCTCTGCGAAATCTATTTAGGTAGAGCGTCATCCGAATACCCCGGGGGGTAGAGCACTGGATGGGTAATGGGGCCCCACAGGCTTACTGATCCTAACCAAACTCCGAATACCCGGGAGTACTAGATGGCAGACACACTGCGGATGCTAACGTCCGTAGTGGAGAGGGAAACAACCCTGACCTACGACTAAGGCCCCCAATTCATGGCTAAGTGGGAAAGCAGGTGGGACGACCAAAACAACCAGGAGGTTGGCTTAGAAGCAGCCATCCTTTAAAGATAGCGTAACAGCTCACTGGTCTAAATAAGTTGTCCTGCGGCGAAGATGTAACGGGGCTCAAGCCATGAGCCGAAGTCTAGGGATGCGTAAGCATCGGTAGCAGAGCGTAGTGTGACATAGATCCATGCCTCCTTGATCCCTTCGGGGATATTGGAGGCGAGGATCTTTCGATGAAGCCGGCCTGTGAGGGATCCGGTGGAGAGATCACTAGTGAGAATGATGACATGAGTAGCGACAAAGAGTGTGAGAGACACTCTCGCCGAAAGTCCAAGGGTTCCTGCTTAAAGCTAATCTGAGCAGGGTAAGCCGGCCCCTAAGCCGAGGCCGAAAGGCGTAGGCGATGGGAACTAGGTTAATATTCCTAGGCCAGGAGGATGTGACGGATTGCGGATGTAGTTCAGCCTTATCGGATTGGTTGGGCTGCTGAGCAGTTCCTGGAAATAGCCCTCCATCAGACCGTACCCTAAACCGACACAGGTGGACTGGTAGAGCATACCAAGGCGCTTGAGAGAACGATGTTGAAGGAACTCGGCAAAATACCTCCGTAAGTTCGCGAGAAGGAGGCCCGGTTCCTAGGCAACTAGGGGCTGGGGGCACAAACCAGGGGGTGGCGACTGTTTATTAAAAACACAGGGCTCTGCGAAGTCGCAAGACGACGTATAGGGTCTGACGCCTGCCCGGTGCCTGAAGGTTAAAAGGAGAGGTGAGAGCCTTGAATTGAAGCCCAGGTAAACGGCGGCCGTAACTATAACGGTCCTAAGGTAGCGAAATTCCTTGTCGGGTAAGTTCCGACCTGCACGAATGGCGTAACGACTTCCCCGCTGTCTCCAACATCGACTCAGCGAAATTGAATTGCCTGTCAAGATGCAGGCTTCCCGCGGTTAGACGGAAAGACCCCGTGCACCTTTACTACAGCTTCGCACTGGCATCAGGATTGTGATGTGCAGGATAGGTGGTAGGCTTTGAAGCAGGAACGCAAGTTCTTGTGGAGCCTCCCTTGAGATACCACCCTTCGCACTCTTGATGTCTAACCGCGGTCCGTTATCCGGATCCGGGACCCTGCGTGGCGGGTAGTTTGACTGGGGCGGTCGCCTCCTAAAGCGTAACGGAGGCGCGCGAAGGTTGGCTCAGAGCGGTCGGAAATCGCTCGTTGAGTGCAATGGCAGAAGCCAGCCTGACTGCGAGACTGACAAGTCGAGCAGAGTCGAAAGACGGCCATAGTGATCCGGTGGTCCCGAGTGGAAGGGCCATCGCTCAACGGATAAAAGGTACGCCGGGGATAACAGGCTGATACTGCCCAAGAGTCCATATCGACGGCAGTGTTTGGCACCTCGATGTCGGCTCATCTCATCCTGGGGCTGGAGCAGGTCCCAAGGGTACGGCTGTTCGCCGTTTAAAGAGGTACGTGAGCTGGGTTTAGAACGTCGTGAGACAGTTCGGTCCCTATCTGCCGTGGGTGTAGGAGACTTGAGAGGAGTTGCCCCTAGTACGAGAGGACCGGGGTGAACGATCCACTGGTGGACCAGTTGTCGTGCCAACGGCAGTGCTGGGTAGCTATGATCGGACAGGATAACCGCTGAAGGCATCTAAGCGGGAAGCCCCCCTCAAAACAAGGTCTCCCTGAGGGCCGTGGAAGACCACCACGTCAATAGGCCGGAGATGTAAGTGCAGTAATGCGTTCAGTTGACCGGTACTAATCGCCCGATAGGCTTGATTTGATCCAGTAATGGAAAGACAAGACCAAAGCATACACACCTTGAACATGGATAACTTCGTCGCTTTTTTGCAAAAGCAAAAAGAGCGACGGTGTTGATTGAAAACACAACCGAGTGGCAACGCGCCTTTTGCAAGCAAAAGACGCTGCCTGCCACCTGTCGCTTTCTTGCACAGCAAGAAAGTCGACATGGGCTTTTCCTCGGTTTGGTGGTCATAGCGCAAGTGAAACACCCGGTCCCATCCCGAACCCGGAAGTTAAGCACTGCCGCGCCAATGGTACTTGGGCTTAAGCCCCGGGAGAGTAGGTCACCGCCAAACCTAGTAAAAGCCCAACAAACCTCTCTAAACGATCAGCAGAACACTACCCGGTCTCAAATAGCCCAATAGGCGGTAGACCAAACCAAAGTGTCGCGGGATGGAGCAGCCCGGTAGCTCGTCAGGCTCATAACCTGAAGGTCGCAGGTTCAAATCCTGCTCCCGCAACCA
>NZ_WPZC01000015.1:0-3765 GCF_013031165.1 Ruegeria sp. HKCCD7251
CTAGGGCTCAAGGGTTCCGTGACACTGAAGCTTATTGGCAGTGGTTGGCGGACTATGCCGTCAACCGAAGACCACCCTGACACCTAACCCTCGGCGGCCCTTAGCGGGTTGTCGGGGGCGCTCACTTTGTTTTCTTTTTGTTGAAGTGGACGTTGGTTGAAGGCTGGCTGAATGAACGTACTGCGGACTTTCCAGTCGATCGACCAGCGTAGAGCGATTGGCGCACCCGCCGAAAGAAGAGCTGGAGTAGGATACAAAGTGCTCAGCCAGCAACCCGCATTGCTGTCACTAGCAGCAATTGCTGAGCTCTAAATACAGCTAACATCAGGATGCTCGCAATCCTATCGCCGAAGACTGCAAAGTTTCCGCTTATTGAGCACTTACTGCTGTCGCGTAATTGCTTGTTGCAGGGCGGTAGTCTGAACGCCTTCCCACGCTCGCCACAATATGATCTATCATGCAGCGTCCATTGCCAAAGGATGTTGAAGGGAAGCGTTATGACAGCGATAAGTTTTGCTGATTGGGGAGCTATCGCTGACCGGCCAGACAGCTCTCGCGAAGAAAGGCTTCAACACCGTTTTTTGATCGCTACGGGTCTCGTCATGTCTGGAGGTGGCCTTCTTTGGGGAGCGGTGGCGTCGGGAATGGGTCTGTATCTGCAAAGCCTCGTTCCTTTCGGGTATGTGGTTTTGACAGCGATCAACTTTGGCGCATTGCGGCGCACCAAGAACTTCAAATTCGCACGGGCCTTTCAGATTTTCATCAGCATCCTGTTGCCGTTTGTATTTCAATGGTCGTTGGGAGGTTTGGTGGCTTCTGGTGGCACAATGCTTTGGTCAATGCTCTGTCTCACAGCAGCTCAATCTTTTGGCGGACGCATTATGTCCCGTTTATGGTTGGGTTTTTTCGTTTTATTGGTTTTTGTGTCTCTGATTATTGAGGTCAACAACCCGCCGCCTCTGCACCTTTTCCAGGACGCTGAACTTATAAAGATCCCTTTATACTTGTTCACAATGAACTTTCTTGCAGTATCGCTTGCCATATTCGTGCTTGTTAGCTTTTTCATGCGTCTAAGGAGGCAAATGGGGCAAGCTCTGGAAAGACGAAACACGGCTTTGGCGCAATCGCGGGAGGCTTTGGTTCAAAGCGAAAAAATGGCTGCGGTGGGCGAGTTGGTTGCAGGCGTCGCGCATGAGCTCAACACACCACTAGGAGCAATTCGGGCATCGAATGACAATCTGAGCCGAGCTATCAAAAACATCCTAACGGGTTGGCCCGAACTGAATGATGCAAGTAACAAGCAGGAACTCGCAGGCGTTACGAGCTTGATGAGGGTCATCGAAACAAGTGAAGGCGAGCTGACGACCAGAGAAGAAAGGCAAGTACGAAAGAGCTTGGCGGTCAAATTGGCTGATCTTGGATTTCAGGATGCAACCCAGAAAAGTTCTGAGTTGGTTGAGATTGGTCTACGCGATATCGACCTTGATCAAGCAAGTGTCTTGCGCAGCAATCGTTGGCCCTTGGTCTTTGCCCAGCTGCGGTCTTTTGCGAGCCTTAATCGGAACTGCAACACAATCAAAATGGCCGCTGAACGGTCATCCAAAATCGTCTTTGCGCTCAAGAATTACGCGCATCCCGGCACCAAGGGCGAGTTCACTAATGGGTCTGTCGCAGAGAACCTAAATACCGTTCTTACGCTTTATCAAAATCTAATCAAACGCGGCGTTCGTGTTGTTACAAGATACGATGTAGACACCGTTATTTCGGCAGATCATGACGCCCTAAACCAAGTATGGACAAACCTTATCCACAACGCGCTGCAGGCCATGGATTATGACGGCACATTGACTTTGGAAGCCCGGATGAATTCCGAAGAGCTCATCGTAAGTGTTGAAGATACCGGGTTTGGAATCTCGCCTGATCGGATCGATAGAATATACGAACCATTCTATACGACCAAAGAGATCGGCGAAGGTACGGGCCTTGGTTTGTCCATCAGCATTGATATTGTACGTCGCCATGGCGGCACGATGACGGTGAACAGCACACCCGGCCAAACAGAGTTTACAGTGCGGATTCCAAGGGTGCAAAAACAAGAGCAGGAAGAATTGACGGATGGATGAATTAGTACGCTTGGGCGAGCACTTGAAGGGCCGCCCTACATTGCTATGCGTCGACGATGAACGGATCGTTCTGACCAGCCTGCAAGAGCAACTGCGAAACTCGTTGCCTCAAGTGACCATTGAAATCGCCGAGTCAGGAGAAGAGGGCCTCGAAGTATTGGAAGATTTGATGACAGACGGCGTTGCTGTACCCGTTGTTGTCTCGGATCAGCTTATGCCTGGTATGCGAGGAGAAGAGTTTCTGGCTAAGGTTCACGAGCGTTCGCCAAGTACTCTCAATATACTTCTCACCGGACAAGCCACAGCGGACGCAGTTGGTGCTGCGGTCAATCAGGCGCGTCTGTATCGGTACATTGGCAAACCCTGGGCAGAAAATGATCTGACCCTGACTGTAAGCGAGGCCATCCGCTCCTGGGCCAGCTCAGTTGCACTCAAACTGAAAGACGAGGAGTTGCGCGACACGCATGAAGCGAGTTTGCGATTTGTGCCACAGGAGTTTCTGAATGTTCTGGGTAAAGATCGACTGATGGACGTGCGCGAAGGATTGTCTGTCGAAAGCTCAATGCAAGTAGTTTTCGCAGACATGCGCTCCTATTCTACGATTGCATCAAGTCTGGGCCCGAAGCCCGCTTTCGATCTCTTGAATGAGTTCGTGAACATCCTTGAACAGGAGTTTCGCGCTACAGGCGGGTTTATTAGCGGCCTCGAAGGAGATGGTGTGCTGGCCCTTTTTTCAAGCAACGCCGACGATGCCGTGCTAGCGAGCATCAATGCTCACAAAAAGCTCATTGAACGCGGCCAAAACGGCAAGAACGAACCACTGTTTGAGATGGGGTCGGCTGTTCACTCTGGTACACTCATTATGGGGACCGTAGGAAACAGCGAACGCTTAAAATGCGATGTCGTCGGTGATCCTGTTAACTTTTGCGCCCGTTTGGAGAGTGCGACGCGAACCCTGGAAACACCCATGCTGATCTCTGACCGTGTCGCGTCAGAGTTGGCTGGAGACATGCAGCTTCGCCGGATTCCTGGTTTGAAGATCAAAGGGCGATCGGAAACGGCAACGGTTTTTGAAGTCTTAGATGCATTGCCCGAAGAATTGACTGCGGCACGCATACGGACGCTCGAAAAATTCAATGAAGCGATGGCGCATTTTGAGAATGGCGATGCCCCAATGGGACGTCTTTGTCTTTCTCAGGTTGCGGAACGTGATCCGAGCGACAAAACGGCACAAAATCTTCGTGGTTTGTTTCAGTAAAGTTTTGCAGCACCTCGCTTGGAAACTTCACTGCTATGAGCGGGCCCTAGCCCCAGCCAGCCAAACCCCCAACCGCCAGCACCAGCGACCAGTCTTCAGCCCCCGGAACGACTCGTCAGCGGTCGTCTCAGCGCCACTGGGCGGTTTTAGCGATATCGTCAGCACCCAGTCAGCACACGATAACAGCCTCTCTAGCGGTCAAAATGCCCCGTGCTCATTCCGCTGACGCTCCATTCCGCCCCCGCAACCGCCCCAGTTTCTCGAGCTTCGCTAAAAAGCCGATAACAATCATCGGAGGGCAAGGATTCCTACCACCCCAGCCAGCTCATCAGAACATGGAACGACTGTAGGCGCTTGGGGCTAAACCCTCCGAGAAATGCCCCC
>NZ_WPZC01000016.1:0-2570 GCF_013031165.1 Ruegeria sp. HKCCD7251
TCGGTAGGTCGTGCGGGTCATGCCGTCCAGGTGTTGCTGCGACGTGGTCGTGTTTCTTTGAATTGCTTTGGTGGGTTAAGTGGTGGGTCACTTGTGTTGTGCCGGGTTGCTGGATGGTCCCAGTTGTTGGCCTCGGCTTTGGGCGCATGATTGTCACGATGCCTTGTGGTTTTGGATGTCCGGGGACGGCCACATGAGTTGCCGTAGGTTTTGGGGTCAACTGTGGAACCTGACCAGGAACCGCCGTGGGAACCTGATTGGGCGTTGCGGTTGGGACAAGCGGTGGCGTCGCTGTCGTACCGCTAGGTTGTGGAACAAGGCCGGGCACTGCGACCGGAATCTGGTTTGGTGTTGCAGTCGGGACCAGCGGTGGCACAGCAGTTTGACCGGTGGGCTGAGGTGGGACCAGACCAGGAACCGCGACTGGTATTTGGTTTGGTGTTGCAGTGGGCGCAAGTGGCGGCACCGCTGTTGGGCCGGTAGGTTGAGGCGGAACCTGGCCAGGGATAGCTATCGGAACTTGATTGGGAGTTGCAGTCGGAACTTGCGGCGGCACCGCGGTGGGACCAGTAGCCAATGGCGGAACCTGATTTGGAACAGCTGTCGGAACCCGGTTTGGAGTCGCGTTTGGTGCCAGAGGCGGAGTTAGGATCGGCGCTACTACCGGCGTGGGAACCTGACCAGGAACCGCTATCGGTGTCGCAATGGGAACCTGACCGGGAATTGCGTTCGGGACCGCGCCCGGCGCAAGGACTGGAACAGTAACGGACGTGGGCGTTTGCTGCGTTCCCTTAGGCGGCAACTGATTTGCCACCGGCTGAGTTGGGCCAGTAACTTGATTACCTGCCCCTTGCCCACCAGCCTGCCCGCACCCTTGGCTCGACTGGTGTGGGTTCCCTACGCCTCGGCACCACCCGTAGTGATTTCCGCGGGCAAAGACCTGAGTAGCGGTCAGTTCTGCAATTAGATAAGTTGCGGTAAGTACAGCAATTCGGTTCAGTTTCATAACATCCTCACCAACTTGTTGTCAGAGCAAGATACGCGCCAGGATCGCCAGAGTCGGTCAAAGGGCCGTCTCTCAAAGGGACACCGACATATCCGGACAGGAATAGATTTTGCTTGAACTCAATGTCCAAACCCAGACCTGTCGACGCCAGTGTAGCATTATCAACTTCGAAACTCGCAGGGTCATTGTTCGAGATGTAACCCACGTCGAAAAAGGCAAAGGGTGTTAAGCGATGGATGCTCTGGGAACTGGGGAAGTAGGAATGAGACACTTCGAAAATCGCGGAAATCCCGGAATCACCATCCACTTCGTCAAAACGATATCCGCGCAAAGCATAACGATCACCAAGGAAGTACTCTTCGACTGAGGGCAGCCGGTCTGTTGTGTACTGCCCCCAGATCTCGGTTCGCCAAGCTGTGTTGGGAGACACGCCCGTTAGCGGGCTTTCGTATCCGATGCCGCCCCGCAAGTGCCAGAACGAAGAGTCCCCGTCGTCGAAATTGGCGTCTGTCGTGTCAGTGTCATTGTCGCCAAAAGATAAGGTTAATCCTGCTTCCAGCGCCTGTCCTTCTGAATAGTTTTGCCCGTAAAGATACGTAAGGCCAACGACGCTGGCGTCGCTGGACAGTGGAACGCCTCCACTAACAGAATCCGATTCTGAAAGGCGATAATCCAGCAGAAGGTATCCGTAACGAGCTACATCGCGGATCACCGGGTAACCCATCGCGACGGTGAAGTTCTCGCCGTCTATATCGGTTCTTGCAAAATCCCCCGAGAGGTCACGTTTTGCGTTTATGTTCCCATAAAAGATCTCACCATACAGACCATTGCTGTTCAGCGGCGTGCGATAGGTAAGAGCGCCCCATAAAGAGTGTTCATCCTCTTTGTCCCAATTGTAATTGCCTGAACCCTCAAATCGCAGCAAATCCCCGACGGTCAGTGTCGAATAAAACTCTTGTACGACATAGAAACTGAGCGCTTCCCCAAGCTCACGCGGAGGGTTGTCTAGTGTCGCACTACCGGCTTGTTTGCGCAGAGGTTCTCCCAATACTCTCAGCCGAGCACCAGCCTGATCCGGGTAATCAAGTTCGGTCGACACGTCCAAATCGGGTATGTCCTCGGCTAGCATAACCGCCCGCTCAAATCGTTTGAGAGTTATTGGATATGCGGTACTGAGGGGCTGAAAAATCTTCTCTAGTGTTTGGAACGTGCGAGTATCTACGCCTTCAATTTCGATGGTTTGAATGCGCCCTTCATCAACAATTATGCTCTGCCCATCGGGACCGGGCCAGGCCTCTGCCAGGAAATACCCGTCTTCCCGGTAGATTTGAGTGATCGTTGACGCGATTTCCGAGGCCGTGATGCGCCCGGACCGATCAAAGGCTAGCTGACCGGCAAATGTTAACAGCTCATCTGTATCATACACCGTTACACCGCTGACCGAGTGCTGGGATGCGATGTCCCAGGTTTGGGCAATGCTACTTCTTGGAACTGATACAGTGGCCACAAGAGTGCAAATGATCGCAAAAACAACTGAGCTGAATACGCGCATTTTTGACAACCT
>NZ_WPZC01000017.1:0-1854 GCF_013031165.1 Ruegeria sp. HKCCD7251
ATACCCATCGAATACAGAGGAGCGAGCGCTTTGAGCACGAGGGTTCCAACATCCCCGCAGGAATTCATAAATTCAATCGACGTGGGAATTGAACAAAGTTATCCGGGTTTCCTCCAACTGAATGGAGGCACCAAAGCGGCGGCCATGTATTTTTCCGTCGTATGGGGAATATTCGAGCATCAGGCTTTAAATCAAGATGCAAACCGGACCAGCATCCGCGATTTCGCAGAGCGCGCCGCTCCGTCTCACGAGCAAATCCGAGAATTTCAGCCCGCATTTGATTACTTTGTGGATAGGTATAGGAATGGCCATCAAACCAACAATTTGTTTGGATCCATGGTTGGCTGGGACACCGAAATTCAAACAGACATCCGTGATGCATTGCTCGAAAACACAACTTGCGTCACTGACAAACTGTACGCGTTACTGCTGATAGCTTATTGTTTTCGAAACAATTTATTTCATGGTAAGAAGTGGGCATGGGGCTTGGACGACCAATATGAGAACCTCGCAACGGCCACCTTAATTCTCGTCGAAGCTTTGAGAACCTTCCAAAACGCTGTCGCTGACTAGAACGGCACCACCTCTCTCCCCGTTCTCCGCTCATGTTCCGCCAACCGTTGAAGATACCCATCTGACCGGGCCGTCTGTCGCCAAATCACATAGTCCTTCACATGGTCCGCATTGGGGTCGGCTTGTTCGTCCAGCCCATAGAACTGGTTCGACGTTGGCAACGGTGCACCGGCCACTTCCTCCGAAGCCTCCGCCATCACCCGCTTCAACTCTCCAACTCGGGTATAGTCGATGATGTAACTGTCATGCACGGACAGGACTGGTACGGCTTGGTGGCAGAAGTGACGATGGACGCGTTCCGCTATCAGACTATCGAGATTCATCAACCGGATACCTTGATCCGCGAACAGATAGTCTTTGATGTGTGGCGTCTTTTCCAGAAAGCCCGTCAGCAGGGCCTCCAGTTGCTCGTTCGTCAGTGACTTCCCAGCATGACCAGTCTGGAACCCATCTCGGAACGCTCTGAAGGCCGCGTCTTTGGACCCGGCGTTGATAGCAGTCAGTATCAGTCGTTTGATAAACTTGCGCTGAAGCGGTGGCGGCGCACCAGCGATAAGTCTGTCAGGCAGATCATAGGGGTCACCAGCAAGTTCCTTTCCGGCCTCTAGGCTGAGGAGCGAGACATGGAGACTGCGGAAGTCCACTTCGACGACTGGCGTATCATTGATGAAGATCTTCGACCTCCAGTCACTGTTGATCTGCTGCCACCAGCCACCATGAAAGCGCCCATTCAGGTTGAAGTCAGAGCGGCTGAATATCCGGCGGGTGAATTTATGATGATGATCGGTGCTGACATCATCGACCTTCGGTTCGTCCAAAACAGGGAGGTCAATGAAAGCATCAGCAATGACTTGGTTATAGCGCTCGAGCTCAGCCCGCATTCTTATGATCTCGTCGGTATCCTCGTACTCGACCAGTGACTCAGCAATATCCCCTCTGAGAATGATGATTTCTTCGCCTTCGACCCGACCAACGTCATCGCGTCGGAATGCCACTTCGGCGAACCAACCCTGCATCACCTCAGAGGCCCGTATCCTCGTCGTTCTGTTCCCCCGAGCCAGAGGACCCGAGTAGCTGCCTTTGGCAACATCCAATAATCCTGCTTCGATTAGAGTGTGAATGATCGGGATGATCTTCTTGGAAATATGGATCGCGTTATAGCGGGAAGACGTGTCCCAGTAGTTCGAGGACATGGAGACGCCGATAGATAGTTCCGGGTCTTCCAGCCAAGCAACATACAGGTCTAGAACCAACACCCGGAGTTGATGCCTAAATGCGGTC
>NZ_WPZC01000018.1:0-1556 GCF_013031165.1 Ruegeria sp. HKCCD7251
CCTGTCGGCTAAACCGCGATAATCAAACGGCATAAGTCTGATCCAAGAAATCCGCCTAAGCGTATCTATCAAAAACCAATTAGGAAGGAGATAAATATGCTCCCGAAGAGTATTCTTGCGGCGATCCTTGGATCACTTGCAGCCACCTCGCTTCAAGCCGGAGTTCAAATTCGCTTCATAGAAGGCGCACCCAAAGACCGTTTTGTTTTGACAAATGTTGGAGCTTGTGAAGTAGAAGCTTCGACCCTCAAAATTGACTTGTCGCAATCTGCCGGACGTCTGATTTTCGACGTTGCCGAAAAAGGCGCGGGTGTAGAGGTATTCCAACCTCTCGAATTCGTTGAGGGTGCAGATGCTCTGCGGCAAATTCCAGCGGTCGTGGACGGGCAAGATTCAATTGTGCTTGAGATCGCCTCCTTCGCAGCCGGGGACAAACTCGCCTTTACCATCGATGTAGATGACACTATCGGGCAACGCGAAATCACCGTAACCGGGTCGGAGATCGAAGGCGCCACGGTGTCATATACTGATGCGGATAAGACCAGTACTGCGACCTTTTCTTCCGAAGCACTTGTCAACTTGACGACCAAGGACTGCTGAAAGCTATCCTACAATGTCGAATTGGTTGATCCGCATAGCATTCCTTGCGCTTGTGGTGGGCGGCGGCATCCTAATCGGGACACTGACTGCACCTGGCGAATGGTACGCGCAGCTTTCTAAACCGGCTTTCAATCCACCAAATTGGATTTTTGGGCCGGTTTGGACGGTGCTTTATGTCTTGATCGCTATGGCGGGTTGGCGCCAGTTCGAAACAGACCGAAGCTCGACCGCAATGAAGCTGTGGTGGGCGCAGATGGGTCTGAACTTTTTGTGGTCCCCAGCCTTTTTCGTACTGCAACTGCCGTGGTTTGCCCTTGTGGTCATTGTCGCGTTGTTGGCCGTAATCGTCATGTTCATCGCTCAGGTCAGGAATTCAGATCGGGCTTCCGCACTGGCCTTCCTGCCGTACTTCGCGTGGGTCGCATTTGCCACGGCGCTGAACCTTTCCATTGCGATACTGAACTGAGAAGGAACAATATGCGTGCCAACTTCATTGGGCTTGTTTCAGGTCTTGCCATCATCGGATGCACAATGGTTCAGGCTGATGGAAAATTAACGGAAGACTTCTCCAAGTCTCCGGAGACGCGTTGGCACTACGTCGCCGACACCGTAATGGGAGGAGTTTCTTCAGGGCAGGTGCAGTTTATTTCCGACGGTGATGTTGCATTCGCGCGGTTGACCGGAACCGTCAGTACAGAAAACAACGGCGGCTTCATCCAGTTGCGACGCAAGTTGCCTGATCGGCCAGATGGGGGTGTGTCGGGCGTCAGACTTTTGGTCCGAGGTAACAGCGAGCGATACTTTGTTCACCTAAGAACCCGGGGCACGGTGCTTCCGTGGCAATACTATCAGGCCGCGTTCGCAACTTTTAACGAATGGACAGAAGTTTATTTGCCTCTGTCAGGCTTCAAGGCTTCAGGTGCCATGTTGCGCGCTATTCCCGATGCGGATGCAAT
>NZ_WPZC01000019.1:0-1281 GCF_013031165.1 Ruegeria sp. HKCCD7251
TTCACCGCTTCAGGATCGAAGCCCCAGCGTATTCGGCGACCTCGCCCAGCGATTCCTCGATGCGGATCAGTTGGTTGTACTTGGCCAACCGGTCCGACCGCGCCAACGAGCCGGTCTTGATCTGGCCGCAATTGGTCGCCACGGCCAGATCGGCGATGGTGGCGTCCTCGGTCTCGCCCGAGCGGTGCGACATCACGTTGGTATAACGGGCACGGTGGGCCATATCGACGGCGCGCAGGGTTTCGGTCAGCGATCCGATCTGGTTCACCTTGACCAGCATCGAGTTCGCGCAGCCGCGCTCGATCCCTTCGGCCAGACGCGCGGGATTGGTCACAAACAGGTCGTCGCCCACAAGCTGGACCTTGTCGCCGATAGCGTCGGTCAGGGCCTTCCACCCGTCCCAGTCATCCTCGGACATGCCGTCTTCGATTGAGATGATCGGATAGTCTTTGACCAGCGCCGCCAGATACTCGGCGTTTTCCTCGGAGGTCAGCGAAATATTCTCGCCCGACAGAACGTATTTGCCGTCCCTGTAGTACTCGGTGGCGGCGCAATCCAGGGCAAGGTGGATTTCCTCGCCCGGCTTGTAACCTGCCTTTTCAATGGATTGCAGGATGAAATCCAGCGCTTCGCGTGTGGATGCGATGTTGGGTGCAAAGCCCCCCTCATCGCCGACGCCAGTGGCCAGACCTGCCGCCGACAGTTCGCGTTTCAGCGTGTGGAACACCTCGGACCCCATGCGCACCGCTTCGCGAATATTCGCGGCCGAGGTCGGCATGATCATGAATTCCTGAATGTCGATCGGGTTGTCCGCGTGCTCACCACCATTGATGATGTTCATCATCGGCACGGGCAGAACGCGCGCCGATGTGCCGCCGACATAGCGATACAGAGGCTGCGTGGTGAAATCGGCTGCGGCCTTGGCCGTGGCCAGCGAGACACCCAGAATGGCGTTCGCGCCCAGACGGCCCTTGTTCTCGGTTCCGTCCAGTTCGATCATCGCCTGGTCGATGGCGACCTGTTCGGTCGCGTCAAAGCCAACCAGTTCTTCGGCGATCTCACCGTTCACTGCAGCGACAGCTTCCAGCACGCCCTTGCCCATATAGCGCGCCTTGTCCCCGTCGCGCTTTTCCACCGCCTCATAGGCGCCGGTCGAGGCCCCCGACGGCACCGCCGCCCGGCCCATCGTGCCGTCTTCCAAAATCACGTCCACCTCAACCGTCGGGTTGCCCCGACTGTCAAGAATTTCACGGGCGTGGATGTCGATGATTGTGCTCATTA
>NZ_WPZC01000002.1:0-609658 GCF_013031165.1 Ruegeria sp. HKCCD7251
AGCCCGGCGCATCGATAAAACTAAAGAAGGCCGCTCCAAACAGGGCGGCCTTTTTACTTGGATTGTGTCGTGGGTGCATAAACTTGGCTATGCAGGCCAAAACCCTCTGATCGGCTTAGATTACGCCAGCCAATACCAACCGAACGATATCTTCGCGTTTAAGACTGCGCGCGCGCAGTTCGGCATCACTCATCAGCCAATAGGCGCGGATTCTGCGGGTTGCCGATCTGGTTTCAGACAGTCTGCGCAGGTTGGAACGGAGGCGACGACTCAGCAGTTGCCACAATGCGGCAGGGCTAAGGTCATGCGGGCGGTAAACGGTGGATTTGGGCATAAGAGCGTTTCGTTGCGTTTTGATTGAACCAGTACAATCTACGCACCCGTGTATTTGCCAGCTAGCCCCGCCCGGTCATATCCGCTGTGCGTTTGGCGCAATGGCCCAGCGATTCCGCTGGGCCATGGTATGCAAATCAAATCGCAGCTTTTGCCGCTGCACGAACAGCCCGGATGTTGTCCCCATAAACGTCCGGTTGTGAAACCGAGCCGCCTTTGAAGACAGCAGATCCCGCAACCAGCACGTCCGCGCCCGCAGCCGCGACCAGAGGGGCTGTGTTCGGGTCCACACCGCCGTCAATCTCAATATGGATAGGGCGGTCACCGATCATCTGACGCAGGCGGCGCACCTTTTCGGTCAGGTCGATGAATTTCTGGCCGCCGAAGCCGGGGTTCACTGTCATGACGCAAACAAGATCAGTCAGGTCCAGCAGATGCTCGACCGCTTCGGCCGGGGTGCCGGGATTGAGGGCAACGCCAGCTTTCATGCCAGCGGCACGAATGGCCTGCAACGTGCGGTGCGTGTGCGGGCCAGCTTCGACATGGGCTGTCAGGATGTCTGCACCGGCATCTGCATAGGCGTCAATATACGGATCTACAGGCGTGATCATCAGGTGCACGTCCATCACCGTTTTTACATGAGGACGAAACGCTTTGACGGCGGGGGGGCCAAAGGTCAGGTTTGGCACGAAATGGCCATCCATCACGTCAACATGGACCCAATCTGCGCCCTGTGCTTCGATCGCCTGAATCTCGGCGCCGAAATTGGCAAAGTCGGCGGACAGAATCGACGGAGCGATTTTGATGCTGCGGTCAAAGGACATGTTTGGCCTCGTGTCAGGATAAAGAGTCGGCCCGCATATACCCGCGATATGCGGGGAAGGGTAGGGCCAACAACAGCGAGCGCTGCGTTACAAAACTTTCACCCAATCGACACACAGCCGTTGAACACCGCCTTTAGCTAGCCGCCAACACATTTGGGGGTGGCTCGTGCTGCGAATAGAAAAACTGACGAAACGCTTTGGCGAAAATACGGCTGTGGATGCTGCTTCGCTGGACGTCGACAAGCCGTGCATGATCGGCATCATTGGACGCTCGGGCGCAGGTAAGTCGACCCTCTTGCGCATGATCAACCGCCTGACAGACGCCAGCGACGGAGAGATCATTTTTGAAGGCCGCGATGTAACCAAACTGAAAGGTCGCGAAAAGCGCGCGTGGCAAGCCGATTGCGCGATGATTTTTCAGCAGTTCAATCTGGTGCCGCGCATGGACGTGGTGTCAAACGTTCTGCATGGCACGCTGAACCGTCATTCCACGCTGGCCACCATGTTCAATCTGTTTCCGATGGACGATGTCCACCGCGCTATCGACATTCTGGATCGTCTGGGCATTGCCGAACACGCACCCAAACGGGCCGAGGCGTTGTCGGGCGGTCAGCAACAACGTGTCGCCATTGCGCGCGCCTTGATGCAGGATCCAAGCATCATTCTGGCAGATGAACCGATCGCCTCACTTGACCCGATGAACGCTCAGGTCGTCATGCAGGCGTTGCGCCGCATCCATGAAGAGGACGGCCGGACAGTCATCGCCAACCTGCACACGCTGGACACCGCACGCCGCTATTGCGACCGCGTCGTCGGAATGCGCGACGGGCGTATCGTTTTCGACGGCCTGCCCGAACAACTGACAACCGGTGTCGCGCGTGAGATTTACGGAGCCGATGCCAGCTTCTCGGAAGAGGCGACATCGACCGAGATCGAGACGCTGGATGCGACTCAAAAGGCCCTGATGGAAGCGGAAGCAACCGTCTGAGCCGATCCCCCCTTTCATCGACCGGCCGATGAAAGGCCGGCATATCAAACCGGAGAGATACAGATGAAAAAACTGATTGCTGCCCTTGTTGCGACAACTGCGATCGCCGCCCCAGCCATGGCTGCGGATATAAACGAATTCCGCATCGGCATTCTGGGCGGTGAAAACGCTCAGGACCGTTTGAACAACAACGAATGCCTGCGCGAATACACCGAAGAAGCGCTGGGTGTAGAAACCAAGCTGTTTGCGCCTGCCGATTATGACGGCGTAATCCAGGGTCTGCTGGGCGGCACCATCGACATGGCGTGGCTGGGTGCCTCGGGCTATGCGAAAACCTATCTATCCGACCCCGAAGCGGTTGAGCCGGTTCTGGTCAAGGTCAACACCGACGGCGGCTATGGCTACTACTCGATCGGATTTGCCCGCAAGGACAGCGGCATCACCTCGTTGGACGACATGAAGGGCAAGACCTTCGGCTTTGGCGATCCGAACTCGACCTCGGGCTACCTGATCCCGTCCATCGAAATCCCTGCCGCCACTGGCGCGACCATGGACTCGGGCGACTATTTTGGTGAGGTGAAATTCACCGGCGGCCATGAGCAGACCATCGTTGCCGTAAACAACGGCGATGTTGATGGCGGCGTGACCTGGGCTGACGGGCTGGGCGATTGGGAAGACGGCTATAAGTCGGGCGCGCTGCGCCGTGCTGTTGATGCCGGTCTGGTTGACATGAACGACATGGTCCAGATTTGGAAATCCAAGCCGATCCCCGAAGGCCCGGTTGTGCTGCGCACCGCCCTGCCTGCGGATGTGAAAGAGAAAATGACTGCACTGATGGCGGGTCTGGCCGAGAAAGACCGCGAGTGTTTCTATGGCGTTGCCGCGGGTGAAGCAAAGGCGTTCGAGCCGATCACCCACGAGGCGTATGAGATCATCATCGAAGCACGCAAGCTGAAGTCCAACTAAGCCTGCATACCCCAAAGACCGGGGTCCGGTGTCGAAACCGGGCCCCGTTTCCCACTCAGGAGCATTCCATGACAGACCTGACCGCAGGGTCCCCAACCGTCGACCAGATCCGGGCCGACTATTCCGAGATGACGCGACGCAAGCGGGTCTATGGTGGTATCCTTCTGATCGTATTCGTGGCGTTGATGGCTGCAGGGTTTCGCACCGCCGATGACCGCAACGCAGGCAGCTTTGTGGACGGCTGGCACCGCATCTTTGACTACCCCGCCGAAGTTCTGTCCGAGGCCTGGGACAAGATCGACGCGCTGCCCGCCAACTTGGTCAAATTCTTCCCGGCGCTGGTTGAGACGATCAACATTGCTGCTGCGTCCACGTTGATTGGCACCATCGCGGGAACTTTTCTGGCGCTAATGTCCACGCGGGGTATGGCGCTCTGGCCTGCGCTGATCCCGCTGTTCCGGCGTATTGCCGATATTTGCCGCGCAATTCCTGAGATTGTGATCGCGCTGGTCCTGATCTTTATTCTGGGCGGCGGTCCGGTGCCAGCGATGATCGCCATTGCAATCCATACGGCAGGAGCGCTGGGTAAGCTGTTTTCCGAGGTGAACGAGAACGCATCGTTGAAGCCGGTCGAGGGGCTGCATTCGGTCGGGGCCAACTGGTCACAGCGGATGTATCTGGGTGTGATCCCTCAGGTGGGGCCAAACTATGTCAGCTATGCCTTGCTGCGGTTCGAGATCAACATCCGCGCCTCGGCCATTCTGGGCTTCGTCGGCGCGGGTGGTCTGGGGTACCAGCTGCGCAATTCGATGTCATGGGGGCAGGGGCGCTATGATGAGGCTGCCGCGATCTTCCTGTTGCTGTTTGTCACCATCGTTGTCGTCGACCAAATCTCGGGTCATCTGCGTGATCGCCTGACTCACGGATCCGAGAAAGGAGCGCGGGTATGAGCACCTTCGCCACAAATCTGACCATTGATGAGCTGAAGGCCGAAGCTGACCACCTGTTCAGCCGCAAACGTCTTGTGAATTTCGGTCTGCCGTCGCTGGTGCTGGCTTATCTGATCTATGTGTTCTTCGCTTTCGACGTGCCCGGTCTGGCCGAGCGTGCGAATTGGGAAAACGGCAAGACGTTGGTGGCCGACAGCTATAGCTACAAAACCCATATCGAGCGCGATAACCGCACCGGAGAAATCTCAGCCGCTATCGAAGGCGAGCGTAAGGGTGCCTATCCCGTGGGCGAAGCGCCAGATTGGGTCACGCTGGGCGAAACCACGGTGATTGATCTGGAGGACGGTCACGTCGTGCGGTTCGGCCCCGAGACCGTCGAATACGATATCCCCGGATACGGCACTGTCCGTGCCACACCCACTCGTGCAGCAGGTGTACAGGCCGAACTGCCTGCTGGCGATGTGCCGGACTGGATCAACATCTCGAAAAACAGGATGGCGATCACGACGGATGCGGGGCGGCTGACGGTGACGCGGAACCGGTCCGAAGTCTTCCGCTACTTCACCGGATGGGAGCTGTTCTTCTTTACTCTCGACAGCCCCTATTACGGTAAATCCTTCCCGCAACTGGTTGGGCTGGCCGCGAATGGTGAGGCGGGGGCGATCCTGAAAGATTTCTGGACCAACAAGATGTGGCGGCATCAGGACGTGGCATGGGCCATATTCGAGACGATTCTGATGGCCTTCCTTGGTACGCTGGGTGCAGGCATGGTCGCGCTGCCGCTGGCCTTCCTTGCAACGCGCAACTTCAACCCGCTGAGGTCGGTTCGGTTTCTGACCCGCCGCGTGTTCGACTTTGTTCGTGGCGTAGATGCCTTGATCTGGACCGTCGTGCTGGCGCGCGCTTTTGGTCCCGGACCGCTGACAGGTGCGCTGGCCATTCTAGTGACTGATACAGGAACCTTCGGCAAAATCTTCTCGGAAGCGCTGGAAAACGTCGATCAGAAGCAGATCGAAGGTGTCCAATCCACAGGTGCCAACGCGCCGCAACGGTATAGGTTTGGCGTGATCCCGCAGGTGACGCCCGTTTTGCTCAGTCAGTTGTTGTACTTCCTTGAATCCAACACCCGCAGCGCGACCGTGATCGGTGCCATCACAGGTGGCGGGATCGGGTTGCTGCTGACCCAAGCGATTATCACGCAAAAGGACTGGGAAGAGGTCGCTTATTACATCGTCCTGATCATCCTGATGGTTATGCTGATGGATTGGTTCTCAGGTTGGTTGCGCAGGCGTCTGATCCAGGGGGAAACTTCGCCCAAACGTAAGAAGGCAAAGCCCGTCAAAGCAGGCTGAACTGGCACAGGCAGAGGGATCAAAAGATGGCGCGTCTTCGTTCGGATCAACCTTTCATTCACCCTGGTTGCACGATCTCGAACAGTGAAATTGGCGCGTATGTTGAGATCGGAGCAGGGACGCGGGTTGCGAATTCCGTGGTCGGGGATTACTCGTATTGTGATCGAACTTGTGACATTGCCAATGCCGAGATCGGGAAATTTGCCAATATAGCCAGCTTTACCCGGATTGGGGCAACGGATCACCCGATGGAGAAAGCATCGCTGCACCATTTTCTCTATCGGTCGGCTGATTATTGGGATGATGCCGAGGACGACGCCCAATGGTTTGCCCGTCGCGCAAGCCGGGTCACGACGATCGGGCATGATACCTGGATTGGACACGCGGCAATCATCAAGCCCGAAGTTACCATTGGCCACGGCGCAGTCGTCGCATCGGGTGCGATCGTTACCAAAGACGTCGCGCCCTATACCATCGTCGGCGGCGTTACGGCACAACCGATCCGACGCCGGTACCCCGAGGCCGTGGCCGAGCGGATGATGAACCTTGCTTGGTGGGACTGGGACAATGCGCGTCTTCGCGCAGCGCTGCCGGATTTTCGCGCGCTGGGGGCCGAGGCGTTTTTAGATAAATATGAAAGCGTTCCCGCCTGCTGATACTGCTGATCTTGGCCGCTGCGGTCATTGAAGGCAGGTACAGATTTCAACTCAGTCTTCGTTCAATGTCAGCGTCACGCGGTCGCCCGCGAAAACCGTCCGGCCATATTCCACGGGCACGCCGTTTGTGTCGGCGTTAATGCCTGTGGAATACAGAACCGGTGCGCCCTCGGTCAGGCGGAGGTGCAGGGCTTGCGTGGCCGTCGCAGCCCGCGCCGTCAGGCGGGTTGAGACGCGGGTGTAATCCTGCACGCCGCACACTTGGAGGGCTTTTGTCACCGATTGCGTCTCGGACAGGGCCACAAGGATATTGGGCAGGCGGTCGGCTGGAAATACACTTTGAAACAGACCAATGGGCTGACCATCAGCCAATGACAGACCATCGTAGACATGAACTGTCGCGCCCGGCTCAAGCTGCAACGCCTCGGCTTCGGAGTTGTCTGCTGTTCGGGTGGTGAGTGTCAGTATCTTCTTTCCGGGGATCTTGCCGCTGGCCGAAATGCTCTGGTGATACCGCACGCGTTTTCCGATTGGGTAATCCGTTGGACGCGCGGTCACGAACACGCCTGCGCCGCGTCTGGAATGCACCAATCCCTGATCGGACAGGTCCGACAATGCGCGCCGAACGGTATGCCTGTTGACGCCATGCTGCGAGGCCAACTGCGCCTCGGTCGGAAGTTGGTCACCGGTTTTGTACCGCCCTTCGGCGATGTCCGATGTCAGGCTTAATGCGATGCTTTTCCAGACCGGAGTTTTTCTCATGTCACCAAATCTTCACAGTTCCCCGGATTGCGAGTCGCCCCGGCTGGGTGTATTATTTGTCTAGTTGTATATTACGCATAGACAACCCGGCCAAGAGGGTTTGATGGTGGTTCAGATGAAAACAGAAGATATCGCGCGCAAGGAATGGATGGGCCTTCTGGCCCGTGTGCCGTCCGAGGCGCTGATTGCGAAATGGGGCGAGTTCGACCTGCGTCCTGATTTTGAGTGGCTTCGTCGACCCGAAGTGGGCGGGGTCATGGTGCGGGGGCGCACTGGCGGAACCGGCGCGGCGTTTAACCTTGGGGAAATGACCGTCACGCGCTGTTCGCTGGCTTTGGATGACGGGACAGTCGGTCATGGATATGTGCAGGGCCGTTCAAAATCAAAGGCTGAGGTGGCAGCGCTGATTGATGCGCTGATGCAGACCGACATTGCAGAAAAAGTCCGATCACAGGTGATCGAGCCTCTGGCCGAAATGATGCAAGCCGCAAAAACCAGCCGCGCGGCAAAGGCTGCCGCCACAAAGGTAGAGTTCTTTACTCTGGTTCGGGGAGAGGATTGATGGCGACGCAATCCCAGTTCTCAGGCGGTTTCAGTGACGCGCCGATTCAGGCCGCACACGCGTTTCGGGCCGCGATGACTGCGATGGCCCGACCGGGCGAGATACGATCACTGACCGGTGGGCTGCCGCCCAAGCCGCTGTCTGTCGCCGCAGGTACGCTGTTGCTGACGCTTTGCGATCCTGAGACCAACGTTCACCTGGCCGGGTCAGCCGATACACCCGCAGTGCGCCAGTGGCTGACCTTTCACACGGGCGCTCCAGTCACGGGCGCAGACGAGGCGGATTTTGCCGTGGGGACGTGGCAGGATCTTGGGTCGCTGACGATCTATCGGACTGGAGCGGCCGAATATCCGGACCGGTCCGCGACCCTGATCGTTGAATGCGCCGAATTGGTCAACGCAGGCGCAACACTCAGTGGCCCGGGGATCAGGGATGTAGCGCGTTTGTCCCTGCCGGATATCCCGGCTTTGCAGGCCAATTCGTCTTTGTTTCCTCTGGGCTGCGATTTCTTTTTCACCTGCGGTAGCAAGGTTGCTGCCTTGCCGCGCAGCACGACAATTCGGTCGGAGGGTTAGGCGATGTATGTTGCAGTCAAAGGTGGTGAAAAGGCCATCGAAAATGCTCATTCCTGGCTGGCCGAGGAACGCCGGGGGTCAACGGATGTGGCCGAGTTGAGCATCGCTCAAATTCGCGAGCAGCTTTCCTTGGCCGTGAACCGGGTCATGGCCGAGGGGTCTCTGTTCGACCCCGATCTGGCGGCCTTGGCGATCAAGCAGGCGCGGGGCGATCTGATCGAGGCGATATTCCTGATCCGCGCGTACCGAACAACTCTGCCTCGGTTTGGGTATTCAATTCCGGTGGCCACGGGTGCGATGGCGTGCGACAGACGAGTCTCGGCCACCTTCAAGGATGCGCCGGGCGGACAGGTTCTTGGGCCGACCTTCGATTACACACACCGTTTGCTGGATTTCAAACTGGCGGTCGAGGGGGAAGTTCCCGACGCGCCGAAGGGCGCTCCGCGCGATGAACTGACGCCGCATATTACGGAATTTCTGCAAGGTGAGGGGATCATTCAGGATGAGCCCGAAAACGATGAAACCCCTGACGATCTGACCCGGCAACCGATGGAATTTCCGTCCAACCGTCCGCTGCGGCTTCAATCCCTGACGCGTGGTGATGAAGGCTTCGTTTTGGGCATGGCATACTCGACCCAGCGCGGATACGCCCGCAACCATGCGTTTGTCGGGGAATTGCGCATCGGCAAGGTCACGGTTGAGATGGACATCCCGGAACTGGGATTCGCCATCGACATTGGTGAGGTTGAACTGACCGAATGCGAAACGGTCAACCAGTTCAAAGGATCAAAAACTGAACCGCCCCAGTTCACCCGGGGCTATGGCCTGGTCTTTGGTCAGTCCGAGCGCAAGTCCATCGCGATGGCTTTGGTCGACCGCGCCCTGCGCTGGGAAGAGTTGGGCGAAGACAACCTCGGCGCCCCGGCGCAGGATGAGGAGTTTGTCCTGAGCCACGCCGACAACATTCAGGCCACAGGGTTCCTCGAACATATCAAGCTGCCGCATTACGTGGATTTCCAGTCCGAGTTGGAACTGGTTCGAAAGCTGCGTCGCGAAGCCGAAGATCGCATCACGCCGAAGGAGGCAGCGGAATGAGCGAATACAATTTTGCCTATCTGGACGAACAGACCAAGCGTATGATCCGCCGCGCCATCCTCAAAGGTCTGGCGGTGCCCGGCTATCAGGTGCCTTTTGCCAGTCGTGAAATGCCGATGCCCTATGGCTGGGGTACGGGTGGGGTGCAGGTGTCGGCCGCGACTCTGACCCCGGATGACACGTTCAAGGTGATCGACCAAGGCGCGGATGACACCACGAATGCCGTTTCGATCCGCAAGTTCTTTGAGAACACGGCAGGCGTCGAAACCACCGAGGAAACCGAAAAGGCGAGTGTCATCCAAACTCGCCACCGCATCCCCGAGGCCAAGCTGCGCGAGGATCAGATCCTTGTCTATCAGGTGCCGATCCCCGAACCACTGCGTTTTTTGGAGCCGCGCGAGACCGAGACCCGCAAGATGCACAGCCTTGAAGAATATGGGCTGATGCATGTGAAACTGTACGAGGACATCAGCCAGCATGGGGCGATTTCAACCTCATACGCCTATCCGGTGAAGGTGTCGGGGCGGTATGTGATGGATCCATCTCCGATCCCGAAATTCGACAACCCCAAGCTTGAGATGGACGCGATCCAACTGTTCGGGGCCGGGCGCGAACAGCGTATTTATGCCGTACCGCCACACACCAAGGTCGTGTCTTTGGATTTCGAGGATTACCCCTTTGAGGCCACGAAAGCCGACCACCCCTGCGATCTGTGCGGGGCCGAAGACAGTTATCTGGACGAGGTTATCACCGATGATGCGGGCAGCCGAATGTTTGTCTGCTCTGACACCGATTACTGCCGCTCCCGACGTGAAGCGGGCCACACAGGTCGCATGACCAAGGAGGTTGCAGCATGACCCCTCTGCTACAAGTCAAAGACGTCGAGAAACGATACGGAACCCGGATCGGATGTTCGGGCGTCAGCTTCGATCTTTACCCGGGCGAGGTCATGGGGATCGTCGGTGAAAGCGGTTCGGGCAAATCGACGTTGCTGAATTGTCTGGCCGGTCATCTGGAGCCTGACGCAGGACAGGTTGTTTTTGACACACGCGCGGACGGGCCTGTGGATACGGTGACCATGTCGGAACCTGAACGACGGATGCTGGGCCGGACGGACTGGGCCTTTGTTCATCAGCATGCACGCGACGGGCTGCGCATGTCCGTCAGCGCTGGCGGCAATATTGGCGAGCGCCTGATGGCCGTCGGCGACCGTCACTATGGGCAGATCCGCGACCGGGCGATTGATTGGCTGGGCCGTGTCGAGATTGACGGAAGCCGGGTGGATGACCGCCCGACGGCATTTTCAGGCGGGATGCAACAGCGGTTGCAAATCGCGCGCAATCTGGTGACCGGTCCCCGGCTGGTGTTCATGGACGAACCGACGGGTGGGCTGGACGTGTCGGTGCAGGCCCGGCTGCTGGACTTGTTGCGTGGTCTGGTCCGCGAGATGGGGCTGAGCGCCATCATCGTCACTCATGATCTGGCCGTGGTGCGGTTGCTGGCGGACCGGCTGATGGTGATGAAGGACGGCCACGTGGTCGAGGCAGGATTGACCGATCAGGTTCTGGACGATCCGCAACATGCCTACACGCAGTTGCTTGTTTCAAGCGTGCTGCAGGTTTGAAGGGATAGGGCAATGATTGAACTGATCGGTGTGAACAAAAGTTTTACCCTGCACAATCAGGGCAGCGCAGTCATTCCGGTGATGGAGGGCGCGACGCTTAGTGTCTCGCCCGGAGAATGCGTCGCGCTGACGGGGGCTTCCGGCGCGGGCAAGTCGACCCTGATGCGGGTGATCTACGGTAACTATTTGGCTGCATCCGGGCAGGTTCTGGTCGGCGGGCTGGATGTGGCGCGGGCCGAGCCGCGCCAGATCTTGGCGCTTCGGCGCGAAACGCTAGGATATGTCAGCCAGTTCCTCAGGGTTGTTCCGCGCGTCCCAACGCTTGAGGTAGTGGCGGAACCGTTGCTTGCAATCGGAACCGAAAAGCAAGCGGCGCTGGATCGGGCGGCCGCATTGCTGGCCCGGTTGAACATACCCGAACGGCTCTGGCAGCTTAGTCCAACGACGTTTTCAGGCGGTGAACAGCAGCGCGTGAACATTGCGCGCGGCTTTGCGCATACCTATCCCGCGATGTTGCTGGACGAGCCGACCGCCTCGCTGGACGCGCAGAACCGTGAGACAGTATTGTCCCTGATCGAAGAGGCCAAAAAGCGCGGCGCTGCCATCGTCGGTATTTTCCACGATGTCGAAGCTCGGAGTCGTGTGTGTGATCGGGAAATCGACGTGTCAGGGTTCACACCGGGAAAGGCCGCATGACCCGCGCCCCGGTCATAGCGATTGTCGGCCCGTCCGGGGTGGGCAAGGACAGCGTGATGGAGGCACTGGTTGCGCGTACGCCTGGAATTCTAAGAGTGCGGCGCGTGATTACCCGGCCAAAGGGCGAAGAGGGCGAAGATTTTGACCGGGTCGCTGAAGATGCCTTTCAACACATGGTGGCCGACGATGCGTTTATTTTGCACTGGTCGGCACATGGGCTGAATTATGGCGTCCCGCGTTCGATCGAGACCTTCAGACAAACCGTTGATGCGGTACTTGTGAACCTGTCGCGCGCTGTCTTGCTTCGGGCGCAGGAGGTGTTCGGCGATCTGATCGTAATCTCGCTGACCGCCGACCCCGAGGTTCTTGCCCAACGACTAGCAAGCCGTGGGCGTGAAAGCGCAGCCGAACAAGAACGACGTTTGGCGCGTGCGGAAACCAATTTGCCCGAAGGCCTTGTGCAGGTCTTTGAGGTCGATAATTCCGGCCCGTTGGATCACACGATTGATACTATTCTGAACCGGCTTCAGCCGGAAAGGACGTAACGATGGATCATGTGAAAGCACCCATCCTCAGCCTCGCCCACAAGGGCCAGATCCTTGATCTGAAACGGGTTTGGCAGCAAAGGCGTAAGCCGGTCTTCCAGCGTATTCTGCACCTTGGACAGCGTAGGTTTGTCCAGACGCCCGCTGAGTGTGATGTGAAAGCGGAATGCCTCCATCACGTAGGGATAGCCCCATTGCACGAGATTGGCCTCTTGTTCCGGGATCAGACCTGCGCCGCGCCGGCGGTCAAGTTCGGATTGGGGCGCTGGTGCGCGAAATGCGTCCAGTTCCCGAACACAGCCAGCGGCCAGAGCATTCAGGTCGGTGGTGTCTCCGACAGGGCGAAGAGCCAGAAACCGGCCAAGACGTGCGATCTCAAGCCCGTCCAGAACCACAGGCGCGCGTGTGGTCGCAAATTCAGCACAGGCCGCGTGCAGACCGTCAAACGACTGCCCGACCGCCAGTCGGAATGGAGGCTTCATCGTCGCATGCAGCCCGTATTTTCGCGGAACCTCAGTCACCGAGGAAACGTCAACCCCGGCGATGTCCGGATGGGCCACGGCCTGTCCGGTCTCCATGTCCCAACCCAGCCATTGGGTCGCAAATTTTGTCCAACCGGCCTCGGCCGGGGGCGCAAAATAGATTGCGTATCGCGTGAATGTCACATTGGCCTCCTATGCGTGGCCTTCCCAATAGCTCAAACCGTGTGAAGTTCAGATGACAGAAGAAATGATCCTTGCCAATGCCACACTCGTTCTTCCCAACGAGACGCTAACTGGCAGCGTTCGGATTGCGGGTGAGACAATTATCGAGGTCGCGTCGGGTGCTGCGATTCCTGCAGGTGCGATTGACTGCGAAGGGGATTATGTCTGCCCCGGACTGGTCGAATTGCACACCGACAATCTGGAACGTCACATTCAGCCGCGCCCCAAGGTCGACTGGCCCCACGCAGCGGCCATCCTCGCGCATGATGCTGAACTGGCCAGCACAGGGATCACCACCGTGTTTGACGCCATGCGCATCGGCTCGATCCCCAGCGGCCAGCGCTATAAGAAATATGCGCGCGACCTGTCCCGCGAGCTTTGGCAACTGCGCGAGCAGGACGCGCTGAAGATCAGCCATTTCCTGCACCTTCGGGCAGAGGTCTGTTCCGAGACACTGGTCGAGGAGCTTGACGAGTTTGACGCTGGCGACCGTGTGGGCCTTGTTTCGCTGATGGATCATACCCCCGGCCAGCGGCAGTTTCGGGACATGACCCAGCTTGAGGCTTATATGAAGGGCAAGCATGGCATGAATGATGACGACTTTCTTCAGCATGTCGCCCAGCTCAAGGCGTTGCGCGAACGCTTTGGCGACAGGCACGAAGTCGAAACGGTCAAGGCCGCCCGGCGCTTTGGCGCGATGTTGGCGAGCCACGATGATACCACGGCTGCGCAAGTGCGCACATCCGCAGGGCATGGAATTACGTTGGCCGAATTCCCCACAACGGTTGAGGCCGCCCGTGCCTGCCACGATCACGGAATCAAGGTGATGATGGGCGCTCCGAATGTCATCCGGGGCGGGTCCCATTCCGGCAATGTCGCGGCGCATGAACTGGCCGAGCTTGGGCATCTCGACATTCTGTCGTCAGACTATGTGCCTGCCGCTCTTTTGCTGTCGGCGGCGCGATTGGGCGAGATGTGGGGGGACATGGCACGTGGATTGCGGACCGTGACGCAGACGCCTGCACAGGTCGTCGGATTGAATGATCGCGGCGAATTGCGCGTCGGGGCCCGCGCGGACGTCATTCGGTTCCGAATGCGCGAGGGCGCGCCTGCGCTAAATGGTGTCTGGTCGCGTGGACGCCGTGTGGCCTGATCAGGCTCTGTAGAACAGGTACCGGTCCGGGGCGATGGTGTCCGGGCCGCTAATCTGGTCGAACCCCACCAAGGGCTGACCCGAGATCAATAGCCCGCCCGGACGCATTACGCGCGCTATAAGGGGGCTGAGACGAGCCGCTTCGGCCATATCCTCGTCCTTGATGCCGCGCCCAAAATCATAGTGTGCCATCGCCATTTTTTGCCCACCAGCGGCCAGCTTTTCGAGCATGGGTTCCGCTTCGCCCTGCAGAAAATCCTCGGGCGGCGGAGTGCTGGATGGATGGCATTGCAGAACCCGGTCCATCACCCAGATGCGGCGGTCCGGCAAGATTTCTCTGAGGTGATCATAGGTTCGACCGTTTCCCAGACCCATATCCAGAACGTCCCCGATGATGTCGGATATCTGTTCGGCTGCCCAGTCCAGCCCATCTCTTTGGGCCGTCAGGCGGCGCAGCATGGAATCCAGTCGGCTCATTCGGGTCTCCGTTTTGTGTCGTTTTGCAGCGCGGTCCAGATAACGGCAGGCCCATCCAGAAGCCGGTGCAACAGGTCTCGTGTGAATGTCCAGATGTCTTCGTCATGAACAAGGTGATGGGTCAGAACACCAAAGGGTTCAGCGTTGTCGGTACGCCCCTCACGGCGATCCCGCAGCAGGTCCACGGCTTGGTTGATCAGGACGTCCGGGGCGATCAATCCCCGTGTTCTGCGCCAGTCAATCGGATCAAGATGCGTATTGACCTGCTGAATTCCTGACACCGGGTAAGCGGCGTTTCGCGGTGTGGCAGTAGACAAAAACTGGTAACCCAGATCGGGCAGTTCTTTTACCACGTCTGGGGCAATTCGGTTCCATGGCGGTACGAACATCGGGCACAACCTTTCGCCGAACGATACTTTCAATCGGTCTAGCCCGTTTTGTGCATCCTTCAGTATCTCTGACATAGGTCGGTGCAGGCGGAATTCTGATTTCTTCTCGCCCTGCGGTGCGTGGTTTTGATGGGCCCATCCATGAACGACCGGGATCAGGCAGGGGTTGTCAGTGACATGGTCCGTCAGCGCGTCGCCCGCGTCATGTGGGATTACCGCCAGATGCACTGGCAAACCAAGCCTATCTGACAGGGCCGTCAGACGATCAAGCTGTTGTGTCGTGGTTGTTGCATCGTCGTCGCGCCACCAAAGAGGCAGCGACAGGCCCTTGTTGTGCCAGATCTCAAGTTCAACCATCAAAGGACGCCAATCGACGATCATGTGCGCCGCTCCCAAAGGGTCTTGGCGATGTCCACAGACTTTGCTGCACCGTTAAACCCAAATTCTGCGGCTGGTCTGGTTGGGGCATCAATAACCCGGCCTACCGCCGTCGCCAACGTGTCGCCGTTCAGGTCCTGACTTGGCAGAACGTCAATTGCGGGCAGGTTTGAAAGACTTCGCCCGCGTAAGGTTTGCTCAACCTCTTTGCCATCATCGAATGGCACGAATACTGCGGCTGTTCCGGTCTGAAGGATGTCGAGCGCGGTGTTATATCCGCACATGCTAACCGATGCGGCCGCGTGGGGCAGCATTTGACGGAAATCTGGTCGTACTCTTTCAAGTGTTACCGGAGCGTCGCCAACGTATTGGGACAGGTGATCAATACGTTCGCTTGCGTCCTGTCCACCGACCAGCAGGCGCCAGCGCCTGCTGGACATCTTTCTGGCGGCTTCGATGGCCGCGCGAAAGATCGGTTGCCCCACCGATCCCCCTCCGGCGCTGACAAGCACTTCGCCCCGACCCATGGCGTCGGGGTGCGGATCAGGTGCATTGGGCGCAACGAAGCCTGTGTAGAAAAGCCGTTTCTCAAGCTGTTCCGAGACAGGCCAGCTTAGATCCAACGATACGGCTTTCCGATCGGAATGGACCAAAATGCCGTCATAGATTCCCAGCACGATCTGTTCGGTGCGTTCAGCCTTTGCAGGCTTGGACGGCGGAGCAAGAATATCCCGCACAGATCCCAGGATGACGGGTTTGGCAGGCAGTTCCTGTGCCGCTTCAAGTGCTGCGCTGAATTCACCCGTCAACGACCTGCGCCCAAAGGGATAAAGCTCGGTGATTAGAATATCCGGCGCAAAGGATCGCACCGCCTCTACCAGCGCCCGTTTACGTGCCTGCACATAGGCGTCATCGGCAACGTCGCCTGTTTGGGTCAGCAGTCGTGTGAAATCCGTGCCGTCCGATCGCAAAGGTGGTAACCCGAACACCGTCATTCCGGCGCTGTCCAGTTGCGGCGCGGGCATCCCGCCGGAAACCAGCAGGACTTGATGGCCGTCATGCGCAAAGGCCCGCCCCAACGTGAGAGCGCGGCTCAGGTGCCCTGTCCCCAGCAGATGGGTGACGACGATCATCACTTTCATTCGGGAACCTCTGCCCGGATCAGGCGGACGGGCTCGGGGTCGGGGCGCATTGTATCCATATCAATGATATACAGGCGGTTGCGCTTGATTTTGAAGGGGGGAACCCCGCTAAAATCCCAACCCCAAGCCAGGGCCATAATGACCCGCATTATACCGATATGGCAGACCGCTACGGTATCTGCGCGCATTGAGTCCAGCCACGGGCGCAATCGCATCTTCACATCCGCAGGGCTTTCCCCGTTCGGAGGTCGAAAATCCCATCCCCAATCCTCGATATGACGATAGCCGCTGCCTGTATCAGCGATCAGGTCGACACCGCGCAGACCTTCCCAGTCGCCCCAGTTCATTTCGGTCAGTGCAGCGGACATCATGGGGTCCTGTCCTGATACCAACTGGGCTGTTTCGCGGGCCCGCGCAAGCGGGCTGGACCAAATGTCCGCCGTGTCCCACGGTTGCGGCAGGCTGTAGGTCGACAAGTCCTGGCGCGCTTCTTCGTCGAGTTGGATGTCGCTGCGCCCCTGTATGCGACCGGCGCGGTTCCACTCCGTATGTCCGTGGCGCAGCAGTGCAAGGCGGGTCATTGGCGTCCCTCGATCAATGGCCGTGTGGCCTGCCAGAACCTGTCAGTGGCCGCAGGCATGAGGTGTCGCGACGCAATCCGTTCGCGTGACATACGTCCGATTGATTGGCGCAGCGGCTTGTCATTCAGCAGGTCTTGAAGGCGCGTAGCCAACGCAGAAGGACCGGATTCCACCGACGGATAGTCACCCGGAGCCAAAACATCACGAACGCCCGGCCTGTCCTGAGCCACAACCGGAACACCGTTGGCTTGTGCTTCTAGATAGATAATTCCATAGGCCTCATTCACGCCGGGCCAAACCAGCAGGGACGCGGTGTGGTAATGGGCCTGCAACGCGTCCCGATCCAGTTGACCCAGAAACTGCACCTTTGAACCGAAGGGGGACATCAACGCTTCGACCTCTGCGCGGGCCGGACCATCCCCCGCTATTTTCAAGGACCAATCGCCCTGTAAATGATCCAGCGATTGCGCCAAAATCTCGTATGAAGCCAGCTTGTCACCGTGCCGCATCATTCCAACCGTCAGCATCGGTCCTGTGCATGTTGATAGGGCCGGCAGTTCTGAAAGTGGTAGGAACGGGGGCAGTTCCACCAAACGTTGGTTTCCAAACCTTTCCCGTTCCAGCGTAATCAGGTCGTTGGCGGTGTGGTAATAGATCACCTGGGCAGCGTCGCATGCATCGTGTGCAGCTTGCGCGAACCCGGCCCATGGGCCTTTCAATCTGCTTGTGGCGCGCGTGCTTTCCAATTGCACATAAGGGATGTTGCGGGCTTTGCACACGCGAGGGCCCAGTAGGTCCGGCGCTTTGTAATAGTTGTGATAGGTCACCCAAAGCGCCGTTTCCGTAGGCAATTCTGTAATCAGTCTCTGCGACTCTGTCTCGGCTTGCTTGCGCAATGCCTCTTGGACGTCGGTGTCGCCGTTCTTGTCGTAGATGCGCAGGCGCGACACCAGATCAACCGTGTCACCTTGCGCGCCAATGGCCTGCATCAGGTTGCGCGCCATTTCACGGTCACCCGAAGGAACCGGGCTGTCCGGTGATTTCATTGGCGTGTAAAAGGCGACGCGCGCCATTAGTCCGGACCCGCGCCAAGGGCGTTGAGCCGCTGGGAAAGACGCGCGATGCCTGGATCCATCCGAAAATCGGCGATGAGCCGGTCATAGGCAGCGTCTGCCATTGCTGCGGTTTCGCCGGGATCGGTGGCCATCTGGATCATGGCGGAAGCCAGGGCCGCAGGATCATCGTCGGACAAAATGCCATGCCGACCGGTTTCGATGAACTCCGGGATCGCGGAGATGGGTGTGGACAGGATCGGCAGGCGCTGGGACGCGGCCTCCATCAGCACGTTGGGCAAGCCGTCCCGGTCCCCATCTGACGCGATGCGGCTGGGCAGCACAAACAAGTTGGCTTCGCGCATGGCAGCGATGACTTCCGGCTGGTCGCAGGCACCTTTCCACGTGATCCGATGCGCGACCCCGGCGGCCAGCGCGCGTTCCTGCAGGGCCTTTCCCAAGGTGCCGCCACCAATATGCGTCCAGTGCCAGTTCAGCTCGCCCGGTAGCATGGCAAGTGCGTCGATCAGACGGTCGAACCCCTTCTTTTCGACCAGCCGCCCAACGGACAGCATATGAAACGGGTCATTCGGGGCGCGGGGCGTTCGATCTGGTGGGGGCGGGAACCGCGTCAGGTCCAACCCGTGATAGATCAGATCAACCCGCCTTGGATCGTCGGCCAGACTGCGTAGGTGTTCCGCCCCGACTGCGGTACAGGTCGCGCCAAACGCAGCGCCATGCATGCTGGCCCGCAGTTTTTCGGATTTTTCCCAATCGGGCGAAGTCCAAATGTCCTTGGCGTGGGCGGAAAAGCTCCAGGGCAGGCCGCGCATGATGGCTGCATAGCGGGCGACGGATGATGGCGTATGCATGAAATGGGCATACAACGCCCGCGTCGCCTGCGGCAGTTCGGCGGCCAGAACGCACGCCTGCCCAAAGCGTCGAATGCGGTTATGCGTCGGGTCACGACGCAGGTCAGCACGCCAGACCCGATAGGCCTGAGCATAGCCGGGTAAGCCTTGGGCCAGGTGCCTGGCAGCCCAGACGCGATCAGGCTCTTGGTAAAGGTATTCGGGCAGGTAGTGCACCCGACCCTCGAACCGATCATGCAGCGGGTGGCGTTTCACATCAGTCGGATGCCGCAGGGACCAGATATCAAAGCGATGGCCTGCGTCCTGCAAGGCAACCAGTTCTTGCGCGATGAATGTCTCGGACAGGCGCGGCCACCCTTTGACCAGCACCGCCAGTTTCGGAGGGGTGGACGTCATCCGGTGGCCCGTTCCCGTTCACCACCCAGCAGGGCGTCAACACGGCTGGTGACATAATCCAACCCATCCAGCAGCCCGTCTTGAATGGCCTGAGAAGGCAGCGGCTGATGGGGTAGCGCGCGGATCGCCTGTACCATCGCGTCGGTTGTCAGCCCGTCCCGGTTTTCGTCCAGCATCCGAACCAGTCCCAGACCTTCCGCGCGCGAGGCCCGGATCCACTGTTCCAATCTTGGCGTTGTGCGCGGAACAATGACCGCGCGTTTGTCGAAAGACAGCACCTCGCAGAAGGTGTTGTAGCCCCCCATACAAACCACACCAGCGGCACCCGCAAATAGTGTTTCGATCTGGGATTCAAAGCCCACGGCTGTCACGCGGCCATTCAGGGCGGCGACGCGTGTTTCAAAATCCTCGCGCAACTCACCGGACAGGAAAGGGCCATAGACCAGCACGGCCCGTGGGGAAAGGTCCGGGTCCTGTTCGTAGGCGGACAAAACCAGATTGACCATCGCCTTGCCGTCGCCACCGCCGCCCGGAGTGATCAGGATGTAGGGTTGCTCGGGCGGTTCACCTATTGGCCCCAGATCACGCCGCAGGTAGCCGGTCCAATGGATGCGGGATTGCGTAGCCGGGCTAAGGGGCAAGCCACTGGTGGGATCATAGATCGACCGCAAGCCATATACCCAGATTTCGTCATAGTATTTTTCGGTCGCGGTAACGGCTTCTTTCCGGTCCCACTCGGCTGCAAGAACTTCGGGTTCATCCAGAACATCGCGCAACCCCAAGACCAAGCGTGTGTCCTTGGTTTGGTACAGCGTTTCAAGCGTTGGCAGCAGCTCACCGCGGAATCCGGTGGGTTCCTTGTCGACAATCAGGACGTCGGGTTCGAACTGCTGGACCGCAGTTTGTATCAAGCCTGCCCGCAGTTCCGTCACCTCTTCAATGCCCATGCCCATCGTTTGCGAGGCATAGGACCCATCAGCCCGTTTCGTCACCCCGGGCAGGCGGACGTGGTCCACGCGGCGCGGAAATGTGAATCGGCCCGCGACAGGTGATCCTGTCAGGATCAACGCAGATGCGCTCGAGTCAGCCTGCGTAATCGCCGAGGCCAATGCACGAGACCTGCGCAAATGGCCCAGTCCAAACGTATCATGGCTGTAAAACAGGATGCGGGGCGCACGGCCGATTGTATCTTTTTGTCTTCCTAGGCTCATGCTTTCGCCTGTCTTAGTGTTCCGGTGCAGCTCCGCGCGTTTGCACCTGTATCGTATATGTTTTCCCTGCGCTTGCAAAAACTCGGTTGAGATGACACGAAACCGGTAAGCATTGCGATTTAGCTACATCTTAGTTGTGATTTGCCAGATATTCCCTGTCCTACATCAAACGCAGAGCGCAGGCATCAGTTTGCAGTCCGTCTAACGGGTCATATGCAGTTTTTTCTGGGTTGAAAACACTTCAATTGGCGTCGGTGCACCCGAGACACGAATAGACACGATCACGAGAAGCGCGAGGCTGAATATTTGAACACCGCGTCACGCTTCTGTAGTGTTTTGTGCAAATGCCGAACTGGATCGAACACCTGATGAAACTTAGATTTTTTGCCGTTCTCGCCCTGTTGGTCTGGATGATGCCAGTGGTTTTGGTAAATGGGGCTGCAGCGCAGACCTCGCTTATTCCCGGATACGGCGCCGCCACAAGCACCACCGAAGACACGACTGACGAAGGCGATCTGGCCGCCGCAATTCGGTCAGCCACTGAAAGTGGCGCCAGTGTCATCGTGATCGACAGCGCAGGTCAGATCGTTTCAACGGGTGCGCAACAGGACACCTCGGCCGAATCCGAGCCGCATGACCCGATGGCCGAAGGTTCGCAACTTATGAAGGCGCAGGAGCGGCTTTCGAAGTTCCGCGAGTCGATGGTCTCGCGGCTCGAGGCGTTGCCATATTCGATATTCGAAGTTCAGTACATTTTGCGGCAGACCAGCCCGGACGGACGCATTCAAACATATGTCGAGGTTCTGTTCTGGAATGTCCTTTTCCTGCTGCTGGGGCGTTGGCTGTCCACCGAGATTTACGGCAAACGTATTGCCAAGAAGATCGTTGTTGCGCGGTCCAAGGAAAACCCGCAGGGGTATCGCGAAAAGATGCCGTTTTTGGTGTTCCGCTTCTTGATGGGGATCGGAGCCACGGTCTTTGCAATGTTGATGGCGCTGATCGTCGGGTATTTGTTCTTCGGTGAGGCCGAAGATATCTCGATTCAGTTCACGGTCACGGCGATATTCACAGCATTCTTCCTGTCTCGAACGGTGTCGGACCTTTGGCGTATGGTGCTGTCGCCGTATCTAAGCCAGTACCGACTGCCGCCGTTTTCGGATCGGGATGCCAAGCGGCTGTATATCTGGGCATCCGCATTGGCGACCTATGACATCACCGTGGTGCTGTTTTCGACATGGGTTGCGGATTTCGGCCTGAATTACAACGTCTATGCCATGGTCTATGGCGGCCTGACGATGGTTGGCGCGCTAGGCAATGTGCTGATGATCCTGTTCAACGCGCGCTCCATATCCAATGCCATCCGCGGGGGCAGGGCACCGGATCAAGTGTCATGGATTTTGCGGCTTATCTCGTTCGCCTGGGCCCCGGTTCTGATCGTTTACATGGTGTTTAGCTGGTTCAAACTGGCGGTCGATCTGGTGCTGGAGAACGACAATTCGATTCCCATTGTCGCAAGCAGCTACGCCATCTTCATGTCGGTCGTCATTGCGTATGGCGCGATGAACTACCTTCTGGAACGGTATTTCGACCGCAATCGCAAGATTGAAGAAATGAATGCCGAGGCCGAAAGGGATGAGGAACCCGAAATCATTGACACACCGCTGGCGGAGCGGCGCAAGCACTCGATCGTGACGTATGAGGACCTGGCTCGGCGCGTCGCTGGTATTCTGGCCTTTGTCGTTGGTCTGTATGCACTGGTGGTGATCTGGAACCCGGATGCAAGCTGGAGCGAGGACCTGCCCATCGAGCGTGCCCTCGACGTGATGGTCATCCTGTTCATCGGGTATATCCTGTTCCATTTCTTCCGCGTCTGGATCGACAGCAAAATTGCCGAAGAGATAGATGACGGTGGGGGTGAGGCCGAGTTGGGCGATGAAGGGGGCGAAGGCGGGCAAAGCCGATTGGCCACGTTGCTGCCGCTGTTCCGTGGCGCGATCCTTGCCGTAGTTGTCGTGACCATCGCACTGATTGCCCTGATGGAACTGGGCATCAATGTCAGTCCCCTGTTTGCAGGTGCGGGCGTCGTGGGTCTGGCTGTGGGCTTTGGTTCGCAAACGCTGGTGCGGGATATCTTCTCGGGCGCGTTCTTCCTGATGGATGATGCGTTCCGTAAGGGAGAATACATCGACATTGGTGATGTGAAAGGAACGGTTGAGAAGATCTCGGTCCGGTCGTTCCAACTGCGTCATCATCTGGGCGCGCTGAACACCATTCCCTTTGGCGAGATCAAAGTTTTGACTAACTATTCCCGCGACTGGGTGATCATGAAACTGCCGCTGCGGGTGACGTATGACACGGACGTTGAAAAGGTGCGCAAGCTCATCAAGAAACTGGGTCAGGAATTGCTGAGTGACCCGGTGATTGGTGACAATTTCATCCAACCGCTCAAGTCGCAGGGCGTGATCGAAATGCAGGATTCCGCGATGATCATTCGGGTCAAGTTCATGACCAAGCCGGGTGATCAGTGGCTTGTGCGTAAGAAGGTCTATCAGGACATCCGCGAGCTGTTCGCCCGTGAAGGCATTCGCTTTGCCCACCGCGAGGTTACGGTTCGTCTGGCCGACGAAAAAGGAGCCGAGGACCTGACACCAAAACAGCGTGAGGCCGTAACTGGTGCGGTGCAGGCTGCGATTGACGAGGATTACCTCGACGATATCGGCCCGGGTGGTGGTGATGATCGCTAGGGGCGGCTCCCGCCCCTTTGGATTGAGCCTCTGACGAGGCACTGCCCAAAGCGTTGGGCCGGGCCGCGCGTGCCGCGCGGCGGGCGCGCTACGACTTAGATGTCAGCCAGTTGGGTTGGGACGAGCCTAGTTTCGACGCAGGCAGGGGCCAGTCCATGTTTGCCTTTCCCACACTGAGGGCAGGTTTCAGGCGGTGGCCTTTGCCCCAGCCCGAGTTCTCGGGCGTGTCAGAAAAATCGGCGGGCATGGCCTGCGTTATGTCTTCTGAAGTTTCGGATTTGGCGAGGCTTGCCAGTAACTCGGCTGTGCGAGCCAGCGACAGCCGGGCCTGCATGACAGACCCACCCGATGCGGCCTCGGCCAGCGCGGAAAGAATGGCAGCTGCCATCAGATAGCCGGTTGCGTGATCCAGTGCCTGCACAGGCAGCGGCGTCGGCTTGTCGGATTTTGCCCAGACGCGCCCTGCGTCTGCGATTCCGCTGCTCATCTGTACGAGGCTGTCAAAGCCACGCCGACTGGCCCACGGTCCCTGCCAACCATATGCGTTCAGGGTGACTTCGACGCGGTTTGGGGCAAGTTCGTCCCGCTTTGCCTGTGTCAGGCCAAGCGCGTCCAAAGCGCCGGGTCGGTAACCGTGTACAAACACATCCGCTTGCGCCAGAAGAGACTGCAATTGCTCAATGCCTGCGGGTGATTTAAAATCCAGATAGGTACAGCGCTTACCCAAAGAGATATCTGGGATCACGCCGGGCTCGTCCCAGCCCGGAGGATCAACGCGAAGTACCTCGGCCCCGAATCCGGCCAGGGTGCGTGTGGATACTGGCCCGGCCAGCACGCGGGTCAGATCGAGAACACGGAGGCCCGACAGCGGGCGATCTGCCGTCGCTTGCGGCCTGTCGCGCAAGGTAATCTGGCGGGGATTGGTCCACCCGATCAATGGATCGCGGGACGCGGCGCGCCCCTGCGGATGATCCAACCAGTCCGAACGGCTGCGCATGGCGGCGGCAACGCCACCCTCTGCGACGATCGCGGTTTCGAGGTCAGAAATCGCCCAGGTTTTCACTGCCTCCGATACGGCCTCACGCTCCGGTTTGGCACCCAATACTTTCAAGGCCGCCGCCCGGTGACGGGGTAGATTGGTATGCAGTCTAATCCACCCATCCGCGGCCTGATAATCCCCGGCGATGGCGTCCCAAAGGCTTGGCATGTCCCATCCGTCTGGCTTGAAGGAAAACCCATACCAGAGCGAGGCCAGCCGATGATCAACCGAAACCTCTGGCGCGCTGGGGGCAAGGTTCAGCGCAGCAATCAAGCGGGCCAGTTCCTGACCCACAGCGACGAAACTGGCGGTTGCCAGTTCGGAGACTGCATAAAGACTGGGCCGGGAACCCGATCCCGTTGTCAAATAACCATCTGATGCGGGAAGGGCAGAGATCAGGGTCATTGCTGATAAGGGTCCAGACTGTCCCGCAGCCCGTCGCCAAGGAAGTTGAAGGCCAAAACCACAACAATGATCGGAAGCATCGGGATCGCCGTCCATGGGTAGATCTCGATCGAAGCGAGGTTCTGGGCATCGTTCAACATCACACCCCAACTGACGGCAGGGGCCCTCAGGCCAAGGCCAAGGAAGCTGAGCGCCGTTTCCCCAAGTATCATGGCTGGGATCGACAGAGTGGCCGAAGCGATCAGGTGAGACATAAAGTTTGGTAACAGGTGCTTGCGGATCACCCGGCCCGAGCTTGCGCCCATCATCTCGGCGGCGCGGACATATTCCTCTTCCCGCAAGGACAGGAATTTGGCGCGCACGGATCGCGCCAGACCGGGCCAATCGAGTATCCCGAGAATGATCGAGATGATGAAGAAGACCGCAACCGGACTCCAATTTGATGGCACCGCAGCCGACAGCGCCAACCACAGCGGAAGTTCTGGGAGAGAGCGTAGAATTTCGATCACACGGTTGATAACCCAGTCGATCTTTCCGCCAAAGTACCCGGCCATGGACCCGAATAAGATGCCAAGGAAGAAGGAAACAGAGATACCAATCAGGCCCACCGTAAGCGACAGTTGCGCGCCGTATAAAATTCGGCTGAACACATCGCGGCCCAAACGGTCAGAGCCCCACAGAAACAGGGTTGCGCCCTCGGGCGGACAGAACAGGTGCGTATCCGTTCGGATCAGCCCCGCCAGCTTGTATTCGGTTCCTTCGCAAAAGAACCGGATTGGTCGCGGGTCTTCCTCATCTGGAATGAACTTCCACTGGAATGTCTCAAGGTCAGCCTCGGCGACGATTGGATAAACAAAAGGTCCGACGAACTTTCCCTCGTGGAAAAAGTTGATGCTTTGCGGTGGGGCGTAAAGGTGTTCGTCGTTGCGCTCATTCGGGCCATAGGGGGCGATGAACCCCGCAAACGGCAGCATCAGATAGCACAGCAACAGGAAGATGCCAGAGATCAGACCCAGCTTGTGCGTTCTGAATTTTCGCCAGACCAAAACCCAGTTGGGCGCGTCCAAATCCGCGCGCTCAAGTTGTTGGAGGGCGGCATCCGGATCGAACGGAGCGTCGTCAACAAAGCGGCCGTCGGAACGTTTGGTCATGCCTCGCGCCCCTCATAGCGAATGCGCGGGTCCAGCATGACCAGCAGAATGTCAGAGATCATGGTTCCGATCAGGGTTAGCAGGGCCACGAACATCAGGATAAAGGCAGATAGGAACTGGTCCTGCGTTTTCAGCGCGGTCAGCAAGGTCGGGCCGATGGTCTGCAAACCCAGAACGACCGACACCAGTACCGAGCCGGATACCATTGACGGCAGCAGGTTACCGATATCCGCCACAAAGGGATTGAAGGCCACGCGCAGCGGGTATTTCGTTAGCATCCTCGACGGAGACATCCCCTTGGCGATTGCCGTTTCCACGTAAGGTTTACCCAATTCATCCAGCATATTGGCACGTAGGCGTTGCATCATGGCAGACGCGCCGGACGTGCCGATCACGAATGTCGGGACAATCAGGTGAACCAGAATGGACTTCATCTTGTCCCAGCTCATTGGCTGGCCCTCGAAGGACGGGTCCATCAGGCCGCCGATCGGCAAGTTGAAGTAGCGGTGGCCGTAATAGAACAGGATCAGAGCCAGCAGGAAGTTCGGCGTGGCCAGTCCAAGATACCCAACAAACGCCGAGGTATAGTCAATCCACGTCCGGGAGCGCGCAGCGGCAATGACGCCAAGCGGCAAGGCGACCGCGTAAACGAATAGAATGGCGGCAAGGTTAACCACGACGGTCAGCCACAAAGTGTCGCCAACGATTTCAGCCACAGGACGGTCAAATTCAAAGGACCAGCCGTAATTGCCTTGTATCAGGCCCTCGAACCCGTGGGGACCGGGCCAGAAACCTATCCAGATCAGATACTGCTCCCACATTGGGCGGTCCAATGCGTATTCCGTACGCAGAAACTCGGCCTTGGCTACGCCTGCAGACTGGCCCGATGCCTGAAGCTCGGCGATCTGGTTGCTGAGATAGTCGCCGGGCGGCAGGTTGATGATCACAAAGATCAGTACCGACACCACCAAAAGCGTCAGCAGCATCGTGAAAAAGCGATACACCGCATAGCGCAGCATTACCATTTAGCTGCTCCTGTCAGTCGGCGAAGAAAAACTCGTCGGGACGATGAATACCAAAATGAGCACCCGGTTCCCATGCCCACATTGCCTGCTCGGGCACATTGCGCAGCCGGTTCGAGACAACGATGGGCTGAGGCGCACCGTTCAGGATACCGATCGCGTACAACTGGTCCGCGTGTATCTTCAGCATTTCGTTCCACGCGGTCTGCCGCTCATCGTCCGTCTTGGCGATCTGCCAATCATGGGCCAGCTCCATCAGGCGCTGTGCTTCGGGCATGTCGGGCGGCTCACCAGCTTCGCCTCCGGTCTGATAGTACTGCCCCCATTTGGGCCAGGCCAGAAACACCTGATCGGTCGGCGCCAGATACGCCGGTGAGGTATGGAGCTGCGGAATTCCATCATCCCAACCAAACCAGACCGAGGCCATCGTGTTCCCCGCGAATACCCGGTTGCGAAGGATATCCCTGTCCAATGGGCGCATCACAAGGTCAACGCCAATCTCACGCCAAGTGTCGGTAACGATCTGCAGCGCGTTCTCAACTTCTTGCCGTTCGCCTGCCGTTTCAATGATCAGCTCCATCGGGCGTCCATCGGGCAACAGGCGGATACCGTTCTTGTCACGCTCGGTCAGGCCAGCCTCATCCAGTAGGGCATTGGCTTGTTCAATATCGTACTGGGCCCAAGCCTTTGCGTTTTCTTCGTCATAAAACGGCGAGGCTGGCAGAACAGACATGGCCCCTGGCTGCGCCAGCTTGAAATAGAGTGCCTGATTGATCGTCTTTCGGTCGATGGCCAACGACAGGGCACGGCGCACGCGCACGTCGCGCAGAACCTCGCGCCACGCATCATCGGCAAAATTCAGGTTGGGATAAATCGCAATCTGCGACGCGACTCCGGTTTTCCATAGCAAGGTTTTGTAGTCGCCGCCCGTTTCACCTTTTTTCAGGATCGAGGCGTCGCGGAACGCCAGCCCACGCCCTTGCAGATCGGTTTCGCCAGCGTTTGTTTTCGCGGCCACCAGTCCGGGAGCGACGATCTCCATCTCGACGACGTCGATATAGGGCAATTGCATGCCTTTGCTGTCGATGCGGTGATAATAAGGGTTGCGGACAAAATTGTGCCGGATCTTCTTGCCGGAACTTGCGTTCAGCCACGGCTGCAACGTGGGCAGTTGGTGATTGTCGAACTTATACAGGTTATCCAACTTGTTGTGCAGCGCGGCCCAGCTTTTGACGCGGGCATCCTCGACCTGAAAGGCCAGCTCATCGGCATCAGCGAATTTCTCGTGATATTGCTTGAGGAATTCTGAAGGCCGGTAAATGAAGGGCGGGCGGGCCTGCGCCAGAGATTGCAGAAAGTCGGGGTTCGGATCGTCCCATTCATACACGACTGTGGTTTCGTCCGGGAAGCTGACGGTTGGCGGCTTGCCCTCGACAATCAGGAAGTCGGGCGGCCCGGACGGGCTGAGCAGTTCGTTGTTCGCAACGTCCTCCCACCAGTACCGAAAGTCCTCGGACGTGAAAGGCGAGCCGTCCGACCATTTATGACCTTCTCGCAGGCGCAGCGTGAACTTGCGGTTCCCTTCGTTTTCAAATGACGCGAGCAGGTCCGGGACAATCTCGTAGTTTTGGTCAAATCCAACCAAACGGGCATAGCCGTAAACGACCATCTGGCGAATGTCCTTGGAACGCGTCACCATCGTGCGCAGGGTGCCGCCCGGGGTGCCAAATTCGCGCCCCTTCGCGGCAAGGTCCACGACCAAGGGGTCAGCCGGAAGCCGCTCCTCGATTGGGGGTAGGTTGCCCGCGCTGACCTCAGACTGCCAGAAGGGGCCTTCGACTGGGGTGGGTGTCGCGGCCAGTGTCGGCAGGGAACACAGGGCCGAAAAAGCGGCTGCCAGTAACAGGGGGCGAGTGGTCTTAAACATGGCATCGTACCTTATGGCCGGGCTCCATCTCTACCAGCGAAGGTATCACGGAGTCGGTAAATCGGAAGGCGTCATCCCAACTGTCTGGTGAACCAGCGCCCAAAGCAACCAAATTCAGGTCAATGGGCCGGTTGATGTCGGGTTCCGGCTGAGCGGCAATCAGCGCCTTGGTGTAGGGGTGGCGGGGGTTGTAGAACAGGGTCTCGGGCGGGGCTTGTTCCACCACCAGACCCCGGCGCATCACCGCGACTTCGTCGGCAATCCGCGCCACGACCGCCAGGTCGTGGGAGATGAAGAAATACGACAGGTTCAGACTTTCCTGCAGGTTTTCCAACAGTGTCAGGATTTGTTCCTGAACCGACACGTCCAGCGCCGAAGTAGGCTCGTCGCAGACGATGAGTTGAGGGTCCAGCATCATGGCGCGTGCGATAGACAGGCGCTGACGCTGGCCACCCGAAAACGCGTGCGGATAGCGTTTCAGCATATCGGCGTTCAAGCCGACCCGTTGTAGCATTTCGGCGGCCTTGTCCCTTTGTTCCGCAGCCGAGCCGATGTTGTGTATTTCCAGCGGTTCGGTCATGGCGTCCTGAATGCGCATACGCGGACTGAGCGAGCTGTAGGGGTCCTGAAACACCATCTGCGCCTTGCGCTGAAAGGCGGTGCGTTGCGCGCGAGACATCCGGTGAACGGTTATCGGGTCCTCGTTCGGGGACGTGCGGAAAAGAACCTCTCCACCCGGATCGGGTGGCTCCGCGCCCAAGGCTATGCGGGCGGCGGTGGTTTTGCCAGAGCCGCTTTCGCCCACGATGGCCAACGTCTTGCCGCGAGCAAGGTTCAGGTCCACGCCGCGGCAGGCATGTATCAGCCGTTCCCCTTGCCACCCTTTGCTTGAACGCATTGTATATGTCTTGGATACGCCCTTCAGTTGCAGGATCAGGTCCTCGTCAGGCATCGGGATGCCTACCGAATCTTCGTCGGGAATTTCCGGGGCCGCGTTGAATAACTGCTGTGTGTATGGATGCGCCGGGTCGGTCAGGATAGGTGCGGCCGCACCGGATTCCATGACGCGGCCCTTGTGCATGACAACGACCTGCTCTGCCATATTCGCAACCACGCCCAGATCGTGTGTTACGAGGATCAGCGCCATTCCGGTTTCACGCTGAAGCTCTTTGATCAGCCCCAGCACCTGCGCCTGAGTTGTCACGTCTAACGCGGTCGTGGGTTCGTCGGCAATCAGCAGCTCTGGCTTGGAAACCATGGCCATCGCGATCATCGCGCGCTGCCGCATACCGCCCGACAGTTCAAACGGATAAGAATCATACGCGCGCTGGGGATCGGGAAACCCGACTCGTTCAAACTGTGTCAGAACTTCTTTGCGCGCCTGGGCTTCGGACGCGCCGCGATGCAGCCAGAGGACTTCGCTTACCTGATTTCCGATCTTGTGCAGGGGCGACAGGGAACGCATCGGCTCCTGAAAGATCATCGAAACACGGTTGCCTCGGATATCCCTCATCTGGCGTTCGCTGATCCGGGTCAGGTCTTCCATTCCCTTGGAATCATTCAGAGTAATGGTGCCGCTGCGAATTTGTGCAGTGCGCGGCAGGATGCGTAGCGCCGCCCTGCACGAGATCGTTTTTCCCGAGCCCGACTCTCCAACCAGCGCAAGTGTCTGCCCGGCTTCGACGTCGAAGTTGACGTCTTTAACAACAGAATCGCCCGCACCGAAACCGATGCTGAGGTCTCGGACAGACAACAACGCAGTCATGCGGGTTTTCCACCCGTCTGGCCGTGGGTTTTCATCGGCTTGTTCAACTCCCCGTGTTTTTTGAAGCAGTTTCGCGCGGTTGGACCCAACTAGTCAAACCCGTTCTTGTGCTGAAATGTCGCGAAAATTTGAATCCGAGGCCTATTTGCCTACACAAAGCCTTGAGGATTTGCCATCAAATGCGATGTCGGTCCCACCTTTCATACCGACAGATATCAAGGAGAGATTTCCCAGTGCCTGACGACCAAAGCCGCCTCGATTTGTTCATCGACCGTATGGTTTCGCAGCGAGCCTGTCTGGACCACGCCATTGCACAGACAAAAGGCATGACGGGGCCTGTGTTCGAACTGGGGTTGGGCAATGGTCGCACCTATCACCATATGGCCCAGTATATCAAAGATCGGCCCGTCTATGTTTTTGAGCGTGCTGTTGCCTCGCATCCTGATTCAACCCCGCCAGAGGATCTGGTGATTTTGGGGGATGTACGGGAAACGCTTCCTGCGGCGCTGGATCGCTTTGGCGCAACGGCCAGCGTGATCCACGCTGATCTTGGCGGTCACAACCGGGAAAAGAACGATGCGTTTGCGCGTCTTGTGTCGCCTTTGATCGAGCCGCTTTTGGCGGAAGGGGGGCTGATGGTATCGAGCGACCGGATGTATTTCGAAACCCTGACAGAATTGCCATTGCCGACGGGGGCCGTCGAAGGCCGCTGCTTCGTTTATCGCCGCTAACTGGCTTATAAGGATTTTTCTGATGCTGTTTTATGATTGCTCTACTGCTCCGAACCCCCGCCGTGCACGGATGTTCATCGCTGAAAAAGGGCTTGCGATTGAGACCCGCGACATCTCCATTGCCAAGGGCGAGCAACTCAGCGAGGAATTTCGTGCCGTCAATCCGAACGCGACCATTCCGGTTCTTGTAACCGACGAAGGGACTACGTTGGCCGAGAATCTGGGAATCGCGGCTTATCTGGAAGCACGCTTTCCCGAGCCGCCCTTGATGGGGCGGACACCGGACGAAAAGGGTGCGGTTCTGATGTGGAACAGTATAGTCGAGCAACAAGGCGGTGCGCCGATTGCCGAGGCGCTGCGCAATACCCATCCGGCGTTTGAAGATAGGGCGATACCCGGACCCGTGAACCACGCCCAGATCCCCGAGTTGGCGCAGCGCGCGACAGTGCGGGTCGCGCGGTTTTTCGATGTTCTGGAAGCCAGGCTTGCCGAAAGTGATTTTGTCGCGGGCGAAGTGTTTACGTTGGCGGATATTTCGACATTTGTATTCGTTGATTTCGCACGCGTAATCAAAATGAAGATTCCTCAGGAAAACACGGCAACTCTGGCCTGGTTTGACAAGATAGCGTCGCGACCCAGCGCCCAGCTTTAAAGTCCCGATCAGGTCTTGCAAGATTTTGACCATCAGAACTGTACAGAAATGTCTAGACAGAGGTGAACAGTGCGTCTAGCGTCCCCTGCGAGTCATGCGGGGGAGTGCAGGATGAAATCTCAGTATCGTGTTGTGGTCATCGGGGGCGGCGTCGTGGGTGCCTCGGTTCTGTATCATCTGGCCAAGTTTGGCTGGTCGGATGTGGTGATGCTGGAACGGCGGCGTCTTGCGTCGGGGTCCTCGTGGCATGCGGCGGGCGGTATTCACGCCTTGAACGCTGATCCGAACATGGCGGCATTGCAGGCTTATACCATTGACCTGCTGAGTGAGATCGAAAAAGAATCCGGCCAGAATATCGGCCTGCACATGACAGGTGGCCTGACCTTGGCGGGCACCCCGGAACGGTGGGAATGGCTGCAAGCGAACTATCGCATCTTCCAATCCATTGGGATCGACGATTGCGAGTTGCTGTCCCCGGAAGAGGCGCAGCGACGTTGCCCGATCATGTCCACTGATGGTGTGCTGGGCGCGATGTGGGCGGATCGCGAAGGGTATATCGACACGACCGGCACCGTGCAGGCTTATGCGACCGCAGCCAAGAAACGCGGTGCTGAATATTACGAAGAGACCAAGGTTGAAAGCCTGACGCATACCGCCGACGGTTGGGAAGTCGTGACCGATAAGGGCACAATCACCTGTGAGCACGTGGTCAACGCAGCCGGCCTCTGGGCCAAGCAGGTGGGCCGCATGGCAGGGGTCGAACTGCCGGTCTCACCACTCAAGCACCATTATCTGATCACCGACACGGTCCCCGAGGTTGCCCAGGCGGATTTCGAGATGCCAATGACCGTGGATCTGGAAGGCTTCACCTATATGCGGCAGGACCAGAAGGGCGTTCTGGTTGGTATTTATGAGGTGGAACACGAACACTGGGCCATGGACGGCGCGCCGTGGAATTACGGTGAAGAACTGTTTCAGGAGCAGCTAGACCGGATCGAGAATGAGCTGACACTGGGCTTTGAACGCTATCCGTCGATCCAGAATGTGGGCATCAAGACGTGGGTCAACGGTGCGTTTACCTTTGCGCCGGACGGGAATCCTCTGGTCGGGCCGGTGCCGGGCAAGCGCGGCTATTGGTCAGCCTGCGCGGTGATGGCAGGCTTCTTGCAAGGCGGTGGCGTCGGTAAGACGCTGGCTGAGTGGATGATCCATGGTGAACCCGAGGCTGATGCGTGGCCTATGGATGTGGCCCGCTTTGGCGATTTCGCGCAGAACAAGCGGTATATCCGCGAAACGACCGGACAGTTCTATTCCCGCCGCTTCGTGATGACCTATCCGAACGAACAACTGCCTGCGGGGCGTCCGTTGAAGATGGCTCCGGCGCATGACGCGATGACCGAGGCGGGTTGCAAGTGGGGCATCAGTTGGGATCTTGAAGTGCCGCTTTATTTCGCGCCCAAAGGGTTCGAGGAAACACCAACCCTGAAGCGATCGAACGCGCATGACATCGTAGCCGAGGAATGCAAGGTGATCCGCCAGGGCGTGGGCCTGATGGATATCAGTGGTTTCTCGCGGTTCGAGGTCAGCGGCCCCAACGCGCAGGTCTGGTTGGATAAAGTGATGGCCTCGAAACTGCCAGCGCCCGGACGGGCAAAGCTGGCCCCGATGCTGGGCGAGAACGGGCGGCTCAAGGGTGACCTGACTGTGCTGAACTGGGGCGATGGGACATGGTGGATCATGGGCAGCTATTACCTGCGCGCCTGGCATATGCGGTGGTTTGAAGACCACATGATCGACGGTGTGGCCGTTCGCGATCTGGGCGAGGAATATTGTGGGTTTGCCGTAGTCGGCCCAAAATCGCAGGCCGTGGTCGAGAAATTGGCTGAGCAGGATATCTCGGGCTTAAAATTCATGGGCTGCGGGGATTTCGATATCGGCCTCGTCCGCGCCCGTGTTGTGCGCATGTCGGTCACCGGTGAAAAAGGGTATGAGATCAACTGCCGTTATGGTGATCACATCAAGCTGCGCCGGATGCTGCTTGAAGCCGGGGCAGACGAAGGCATTCGCGAATGCGGCTTTAACGCCATGCTGTCGACCCGCCTTGAAAAGAGCTTTGGCATCTGGTCGGCAGAGTTCACACAGCTTTACACGCCCGGCATGACGGGGATGGATCGCTGGATCGACTGGGACAAGGAGTTTGTCGGCAAACATGCTGCACTGGCCGAACGCGACGGCAACGGCCCCGCGCAGGTGCAGGTCACGTTGGAGGTTGATGCGCTGGATGCGGACGCAAGCGGGTATGAACCCGTCTGGGCCAATGGTGAGCGGGTCGGGTTCGTGACCTCGGGCGGATATGGCCATTACACCGGCAAGTCGCTGGCGATGGCACTGGTCGACCGCGACAAAGCAACTCCGGGGACTGATCTGTCGGTTCATGTGGTCGGTGTTGAGCGCCCGGCAAGGGTGATTGCACCGTCGCCTTATGATCCGCAAGGCCAGGCGATGCGGGGTTGACGATGATCTCACAAACCTCGGAACGCGGCAGGCGACGGCGTGGGCGTGGCGCAGAAGCCCCATCTGCCGCAATGCGTGATGTGAACTACCGCCAACTCAGGAACCCGTTCCCGCAGATGGAGGTTTTCCCGGCAGAGCAGATCGCCGACATGCATGAAACCGCCCTGCGCTTGTTGCAGGAGTTGGGCATCAAGGTCCTGCTGCCCGAGGCAAGAAGGATTTTCGCCGCAGCCGGTGCCAAGGTTGATGAGCAAACCGAGATGGTCTTTATCGGGCGCGACATTGTCGAGGCCGCTGTAGCCTCGGCCCCAAAATCCATTGCCTGTCGCGCAGGGGCTCGCCGCCGGGATTTTACGCTGGAACTGGGCAGTCTGGTCTTTCAGCCCGGGGCAGGTGCCCCCAATGCGACCGATCTTGAACGGGGGCGCCGTCCGGCAACAGGGCAGGACTATCTGGAGTTCCTGAAGCTTACCCATCATTTTGATGTGTTCCAGATGATCTCGCCCCAGGTTGAACCGCAGGACGTGCCAACCCACTTGCGGCACTATTTCACCACGCAGGCGCAGATGGAGTTGACGGACAAGTTTCCGTTCTTTTTCTCGCGCGGGACACCGCAGGTGATGGATTGCTTTGAAATGCTCTCGACCGCTCGCGGGTTGTCGGATGACGCATTCCGCGCAAACCCGCACTGCTATACGATCATCAACACCAACAGCCCCCGGACGTTGGATGTTCCAATGGCGCAGGGGCTGATAGATTTTGCCCGCCACGGACAGATGTCGATTGTCACGCCCTTTACGCTGATGGGGGCAATGGCACCAATTACTGTGGCAGGGGCAATTACATTGTCCCATGCCGAAGCCCTGTCCGCCATTGCGCTGACCCAATTGGTAAATCCCGGTGCGCCAGTCTGCTATGGGACATTCACAAGCAATGTTGATATGAAATCCGGCGCGCCTGCGTTCGGGACGCCCTCGCATTTTCAGGCGTCGCTGGCGGCGGGGCAGTTGGCGCGGCATCTGGGCCTGCCGTGGCGGTCTGCTGCGGGGTCGGCCTCCAACAGCAATGACGTTCAGGCAGCGAACGAAAACCAGTTCGGTTTGTGGGGGTGTTTGATGGCCGGGGCAACGGTGATCATTCATTCGGCCGGGTGGCTGGAAGGCGGGTTGACCGTTTCCTTCGAAAAGCTGGTCTGTGATGCCGAAGTGTTGAACATGGTGGCCGAACTTTGCGCAGGGGCGCAGGCGGGTCTGGCTGAGATCGGTTTCGACACCGCACTGAGCGAAGTTGAACCCAGCGGCCATTTCTTTGCGACCAGTCAGACGATGGAGCGTTACAACACCGCGTTTTATGAGCCGCACGTTCACGACTATGCCAATTTTGGCACCTGGACTGAGCGCGGGTCAGTCGACGCCAATCACCGGGCTACGGGTGTGTGGAAGGACATCCTAGCCAATTTCCAGCCACCCAAACAGGACGGTGACCGGATTGAGGCTGTGAGGAATTTCGTTGCACGTCGTACGGAAGAGGGCGGCGCACCGCCGGAGAGTTGAATGAGCAATAAACCGATCCTCCACCGAGATGACCCTAAAGCCGAACCTCTGGTCGGTAATATCAAGGTTACGCGCGACGACTGGCTGAACGTGGCGATGGACGTTCTGATTTCCGATGGTGTGGATCAGATAAAAGTACTGAATCTGGCCGAACGGATGGCTGTGTCCCGCTCGTCCTTCTACTGGTATTTCAAGTCGCGTCAGGAGTTGATGGATGCATTGCTCGAACGATGGCAAGCCACAAACACGGCAGCCCTGATCGCGCAGGCCGAAGCCTCGGCAGCAACTGTTACGGCTGCGGTGTGCAACGTGCATCGCTGTGTGGTGAACACCGACTTGTTCGATACTGCGCTGGACTTCGCAGTACGCGATTGGGCACGCAAGTCGGGCAAGGTAAGGCGTGCGCTGGATCAGTCTGACGCGCGGCGGCTGAAGGCGTTGCACGCCATGTTCGCCCGCTATGGCTATTCCGAGGTCGAGGCCGAAACCCGCGCCCGCGTGCTGTATTACATGCAGATCGGCTACGATCTGGCGCAACTGAACGAACCCATGTCTGTGCGGATATCGATGGTTCCGCATTATCTGTACGTCTTTACAGGGGTCGAACCACGACCCGAAGAAATCGAAGAATTCAGCGCCTATTCCATGCGCTACTGGAAAGGAGACCCAGCATGAGCCAACCAGACGCAATCATAATCGGAACAGGAGTGATCGGTTCCGCAATCGCGTTCGAGATGGCAAAAGCGGGCTGGAAAACCCTATCCCTGGATCGAAACAGTCAGGTTGGCCACGGCTCGACCGCTGGTTCCTGTGCGATCATTCGGATGCACTATTCGACCTTTGACGGCACGGCCTTTGCGTGGGAAGGGTATCACTATTGGCGGGATTGGGCCGCGTATTTAGGCTTGCCCAAGGATGCAAACCTTGCGCAGTTTCGCGAGACCGGGTGTCTTGTGATGAAAACCGATGCCAACGGGATGTTGGAAAAGCACATGGCGAACAGCGCCGATCTGGATTGCCCGTTCGAGGAATGGTCGCCTGAAAAAATCACGGAACGCCTGCCTGTGTATTCGCTGGAAAGCTACGCACCGGCCCGTCGAAAAGACGATCCTGAGTTCGGGCAGCCTAACGGGCGCAAGATGCAGGGCGGGGTGTTCTGGCCTCAGGCTGGCTATGTTACCGACCCGGCGCTGTCGGCCCAGAATCTGATGGACGCGGCAAAGCAACACGGGGCCGAGCTGCGCACCGGGGCCGAAGTTGTCGAGATACTAAAAGACGGCGGACGTGTTGCGGGCGTCAAACTGGCCTCGGGCGAAGAGATCCGCGCCAAGGTCGTCGTGAATGTTGCAGGGCCGGGCTCCGCGATCGTGAACAAGATGGCCGGGGTTCTGGACGACATGACGATTGAAACCCGCCCCTTACGGCAGGAGGTAGTACACGTCCCGTCCCCCGAGGGTTTCGATTTTGAACATGACGGTACAATCGTGTCCGACAGTGACATTGCCCTGTATTGCCGGCCCGAGCATGGCAACCATATCCTGATCGGCTCGGAAGATCCCGAATGCGATCCGCATCAATGGTGCGAGGACGACGTTCACTATAACCACGACTTTACGGATCAATGGACGACGCAGGCCATGCGTTACGCGCAGCGGGTGCCCAGCCTTGGGATACCTTCGAAGACACGTGGTGTTGTGGACCTGTATGACGCGTCTACCGACTGGATTCCGATCTACGACAAGTCCAGCCTGCCGGGGTTCTACATGGCCTGCGGCACCAGCGGGAACCAATACAAGAACGCGCCGATTGCAGGTAAGATGATGGCGGCCCTGATCGGCTATTGCGAGGGTGGCGCGGATCACGATGCCCAGCCGTTACAGTTTGAACTGCCGTTTATCAAACGCTCGATTGATGTGGGGTTTTACTCGCGCAAGCGACCCATAAACGAAGAAAGCAGTTTTTCGGTTCTGGGCTAGCCCGGTCAAGTCAAGATTGTGCCCAGAATACAAGGTCGTCAACTTGTGCAAAGTTGGCGGCCATTCATGTGGCTGAACGCGTCTTCTAAGCCGCGAATTTTACCCAGGCCCAAACCATAGCCACATAGGTCAGGTTGTGCAGACACTGATCCAACCCGGCGGCGCGCCAGAACGCGGCCTGTGTCGGCATCAGCTGTTTTTTGTCAGAGTAGCTTGCTTTCGCAAAGTCGATGTTGAAATGGACGATCCATTCCAAGGCGGCGATTATCAGGATGAAGGACCACGGCGCACCAAAGATCAAAAACACCAAGACAGAGCCCACAACATGCACCGCGGCATGCTGAGCGCGTCCCAGATGAAAATACTCGCCACGCCCCGCCAGCATCTTGGGCGTTTGGAGATAATAGTCCGCAAACATGTGTTTGATCTGCAACAAGCAGAGCATCAAAAACACAGCGCCTAAGTTGGCAGGCAAATTAGACCTCCCGATATCGTCCTGCGGACAACAGTATGTGCTTAATTGTTGTTGCGCAAATGAACTTGTTCACAGTCGGCAATTATCTGATCAAATTGGAAACTATTTGCGTATTCTGATGTGATTGCGGTAAAATCACCAAGTTGGATTTGCGACGCATATGTCAGGATCGGATCAGTGATCCGCAACAGGGGCAGGTTCCATAGAACGTACTATTTTCCGGTTTATTTGGAAGTATTCGAAACGCGACCAGCTTATCCTTCTGGCCGTCACCTCGACGCTGTTTCCGCTACTCTACCTGACGTTGGAATTGCCGAAGCGGATCATCAATGACGCTATCGGTGCGGCAAGTCCTGTTGTTGACGTCCTTGGCTACAGCCTGCCGCAGACGACCTTTCTGATCATCTTGTGTTTCGCCTTTCTGGCTGCAGTGCTTGCGCATGGCTTGATGAAGATGCGCATAAACACGATGAAGGGCGTGCTTAGCGAACGCATGTTGCGGCGGTTCCGGTATCAGTTGATCAGCCGCGCCCTGCGCTTTCCCCAGCCATATTTCGAGCGGGTCAGTCAAGGCGAGATGGTGTCGATGGTCACCGCCGAAAGCGAGCCGATGGGCGGCTTGATGGGCGATGCGATCAGTCAGCCGGTATTGCAGGCCGGGCAGATGATAACAATCTTGTCCTTCTTGTTCCTGCAAAGCGTCTGGTTCGGGTTGGCGGCTGTTGCCCTGATCCCGGTACAGGCGTGGCTGATCCCCAAACTTCAGCGCCAGATTAACCTGCTCAACAAACGCCGTATTCAGGAAGTGCGCGTTCTTGCCGCCCAGATTGGCGAGAATGCGGCCGGGGCATCGACGCTGCGGGCCAATGGCGGCTGGCGGTATCGCCGCGCCATGATCTCGGATCAACTGGGGCGTCTGTTTGGGATTCGGTTCGAGATTTACCAGAAGAAGTTCTTTATGAAGTTCATAAACAACTTCATCTCTCAGCTCACGCCGTTCATGTTCTATCTGGTCGGCGGCTTGCTGGTGCTGCAAGGGTCGGTTTCACTGGGTGCCCTTGTCGCGGCGCTTGCTGCGTACAAGGATCTCAGCTCACCCTGGAAAGAGCTGCTGACGTATTACAACCAGACGCAGGATATGTCTCTGCGCTGGGACGTCGTGATAGATCGTTTTGCGCCGCCCGGCATGCTGGACGAAAAGCTGTTCGAGGATGACCCAAAAGAGCGCCCGCATTTGAACGCGGATGTTGTTCTGGATCATGTCTCGGTGCGGGATATGGATGGAAATCAGGTTCTGGATGATCTGAACCTGACATTCCCGGGGGGTAAAACCATCGGCATTGCCGCCCCGAGTGAAGAAGATCGCCGTGCGATTGCTGAGTTGCTGACGCGTGAAATCCTTCCCAGTGCGGGTCGCGTCGAAATCGGGGGTCACAATCTGTCTGGCCTGCATCAGAGCGTTGTGGCAACCCGGATCGGGTACGCCTCGTCCCGGCCGGTCATGTTTCAGGGAACTCTGGGTGACAATGTCATGATGCCCATGCGGTTCAAACCGCTGTCGGCCACGACGGATGACCCCGGTTTTGCCGAAACGCAAAGGGCTGGCAACAGTCGTGACCCGTTTAAGGCAGAATGGCTGGATCCGTCGCTGGCCGGGGTCGAGACCGCGGACGCGCTGCGTGACTGGTGGCTGCAACTGATTGACGGGATGGGATCCGGCGCGGCCCTGTTCCAACGCGGATCAGAACAGGCATTTGGCGTTGATGAACATCGCGAACTGGCCCAAAAGCTAGTCGAGCTGCGCCCGATCGTCCAACAAGCCGTGCGTGATGCTGGGCTGGAACAGCAGGCGCTGGTTTTTGACCGCGATGCCTATAATGCCGCTTTGCCAGTTGCCGAGAACCTTTTGTTTGCCACGCCGCGCGTGCCCGTTACGCAGGCCCTGTTGGCACGTCAGCCCGTCTTTTTGGGGCAACTGCGCGAATTGGGGCTCGATGAAACGCTGGTCAACCTGACGCGCGACGTGGTCGATATGCTACGCCAGATCTTTGGTCTGGACGGGACCGACCACCCCTTGTTCCGCAAGCTGGGTCTTGAGGTTCAGACCTACGAAAGCGCGGTGGAATTGCTGGAGCGAACCCGCGATGAAGGTGTGTCCGGGCTGGACGACGAACAGCTTGCCAATCTGCTGGCTGTTCCCGTTGTCATATCCGCCGAACAGATCGGGCCTGCGTTTACGGATGAGCTTAAGAACCGCATCCTCGAATTGCGGCACAGCCACTCACACAAGTTGCTGGAAACGCTGCACGACGTATTTGCCCCTCTGGATGCCGAGGCGTTTGCGCCGGGTCTGACGGTGATGGAGAATGCGCTGTTCGGCAAGGTCAGCCAGATCGGTGGGGCCAGATCGGACGAAGTGCGCAAATTGATCGTCGATGTGCTGGATCAAAACGGTGCGCGCCCCTTGGTGGTCGAGCTGATCTATGACGTCCCGGTTGCTTTGGGTGGCCAGAACTTGCCAGCAGTATTTGCCGAACCGCTGGCCTTTACGCGCGCGACAATCAAGAAGCCGGACATTCTTATTCTGGAAAACGCATTGGCAAGCTATGACATGGCAACGCAGGTCGCGGTTTATAAAAACTTGCGTTCATTGCTGCCTGATACAACTGTCATCTATCTGAATGATCAGTTCGACAGTCCCGACGTATTCGACATGTTTGTCGAAATCAGGCAAGGTCGGGTTGTTTCGGATGAGGGACCGGCGGACGTGGAGGAAGACAGTGCAGCCTCGGCAGACCTTGCGCGTAAACTGCGGGCGCTAGAGCAAACGCCGTTGTTCTCGGGTCTGGATCGACGTCAGTTGCGCCTTTTGGCCTTTGGTGCGCGCTGGTTTGATGCGAAGCCGGGTGAAGTTGTATTCCTGAAGGACGATCAACCAACAGACGGCGCGTATGTTGTGCTGGAAGGAGAGGCGGGCCTGTATCTGCCTCAGGCGGGCGGGCCGGATCAGCTTATCGCGACGGTCGGCGCGGGCGCGTTGGTCGGTGAACTGGGGTTGATCCGAAAAGAACCCCGCGCCCTGAGCATGATCGCCGAAACAGCGTTGTCCTGTCTGCGAATCGGTGAAGAAGAGTTTCTGGCCGTTGTCGAAAATGACGCGGCGACCGCGTTCAAGCTGTTGCAGGTCATCGCGGGATACGTATCGAACTAAGTGGATCAGCTTTTGGGTTTGCAGAACAAATCGTATAGCAGGCCGATCACTTGCGCCGTGTTGCCGTCCTGAAGCGAGTAGTAAATCGTTTTCCCTTCGCGGCGGGTCGAAACCAGACCTTCACCGCGTAACCTCGCAAGCATCTGGCTGACGGCCGCCTGCCGCGTATCCAGCAGCCGTTCAAGCTCACTTACCGATTTTTCGCCCTCGCCCAAATGACATAGGATCATCAGCCGCCCCTCATGCGCCAAAGCCTTCAGGAACGCCGCAGCATTTGCGGCGCTGTCCTTCATGTCCGACAGGGCGTCGTCGGTGTTCTGAATGTTGTCTTCTTTGAGCGTCACGCGCAGCCTGTTCGCAACTGGGGGCTGGTCCAATATGCCTCAGATCGCGGGGGCTTGTCACCCCTCGGTTGCTGGCGCCCCGCCCTGAAAGGCGTTTCCGTTGACATAGTCGCAAGGTTCCTCCTGCATCTGCAGGTGCAGCCCGTCGCCAGTGAACGGATGCGCGCGGGCCAGATCTTCGTCCACGTCGATCCCCAGACCGGGTGCGGTTGGGGCCGTTACAAACCCGTCTTCGACGCGAAGCGTGCCCTTGATCAGGCTATCGTGAAATGGCGTTTCGATGGTTTCCAACAGCAACAGGTTCGGGATAGACGCCGCCAGTTGGATGTTGGCGGCCCATTCAATCGGACCGGCATAAAGGTGCGGGGCCATCTGCGCGTTGAACACTTCGGCAATTGCCGCAACTTTCTTCATCTCCCAAATACCCCCTGCGCGACCGAGTGCGGGCTGCAAGATTTCAGCCGCACCAGCCCGCAAAACCGCGCCGAATTCGGCCTTGGTTGTCATGCGTTCCCCAGTCGCAACTGGGATACGGACGTTACGGGCAACGCGGGCCATATCCTCGATCATGTCGGGCGGGGTGGGTTCTTCGAACCAAAGCGGGGAATAGGGTTCCAACGCCTGCCCCAAGCGGATCGCGCCTGCGGTGTTGAATTGGCCATGGGTGCCAAATAGCAAGTCTGCCTTGTCTCCGACGGCGTCGCGGATCGCTTTGCAAAATGCAACCGACATTGAAATGTCGGTCATCGCAGGCATGTGTCCGCCGCGAATTGTATAGGGGCCGGCGGGGTCGAATTTTACAGCCGTGAAACCACGCCGGACCATTTCGGCCGCGCAGTCCGCGGCCTGATCTGGCGCAGTCCAGAAATCGGTCAGGTTATGCTGGGGCAGGGGGTAAAGATACGTGTAGGCCCGGATGCGCGGGTTCATCAGCCCGCCCAGCAAGGCATAGACAGGGCGGTCGCGGTCCTTGCCAAGGATATCCCAGCACGCGATCTCAAGACCCGAAAACGCGCCCATCACGGTCAGGTCCGGGCGCTGGGTAAATCCGCTGGAATAGGCGCGGCGGAACATCAGTTCGATATTCTCGGGGTTTTCGCCCATCATGTGCCGTTCGAACACATCGCGGATGACGTGCCGCATCGCTTCGGGGCCAACCGATGAGGCATAACATTCCCCCCAACCGGTGATCCCGGTGTCGGTCGTGAGCTTAACGAGGATCCAGTACCGCCCACCCCAGCCCGGAGCAGGCGGTGCGGTGATGATGATATCGAGATCCTGCAGTTTCATCCCGGTTCTCCCCGCGTTGTGTCAGGCCCTGTCGAACACAATGACATTGCGTTTGGCCGATCCGGTTTTGGTGTCTGCGATTGCTTCGTTGATCTGCGCCAGAGACCAGCGGCCCGAGATCAGTTCGTCCAGTTTCAATCTGCCCTGTTCATACAGGTCGATCATCCAAGGAATATCGCGCTGGATGACCACGTCGCCCATCTTGGATCCTATCAAGCCTTGTCCCAAAGCGGCCAGAATGACGGGTTCGTAGCTGGCGGTGTCACCGGAATGGGGCATTCCGATCATGACGGCCTTGCCTCCGCGCCCCAGATACCGGACGGCCTGATCATATGCCGGTATCGCGCCAACCGTAATCAGAACGGCATCGGCACCGCGCCCACCCAACGCTTTGTAGGCGTCCTTCCACGGAGTCTTGGATGTCGCCAAAACGCCATGGGTCGCGCCGAACTCTTTCGCGATTGCAAGTTTTTCTTCGGTCATGTCGACGGCCACGATGCGCCGGGCCCCGGCGATGCGGGCCCCCTGAATGGCGTTCAGGCCAACCCCGCCCGCGCCGATGACCACGACATCTTGCCCGGCGCGCAGACCGGCGGCATTCACTGCGGCACCGACCCCAGTAATCACCCCGCAAGATAGCAGGCTGGCCACGTCCTTTGGCATATTTTCAGGGATTTTGACAATCTGCCGGTGACTGACCACCACCTTTTCCGCAAACGCGCCACAGGCCATTGATTGTTCCAGCGGCTCGCCCTTCGATGTCTTCAGCGGCCCTTTGACCGTGTCGTATGGCGTTTCGCAAATTGTTGGCTGACCTCCTGCGCAGGACGGGCAGGATCCGCAGGCCCGGATCAGCGTGACGACAACAGCGTCACCTACCTTGAACCCATCGGTGGAGCTGCCGACTGCGGTGACGATTCCAGCGGCCTCATGCCCGTAAACGGCAGGCAGGAATCCACCCCACGCTCCACTTGCGTATGAGATGTCGGAATGGCAGATCGCCACCGCATCCAAGGTCACTTCAACTTCGCCCGCAGCCGGTGGCGCAAGCTGAACATCTTCGATCACCAAAGGTTCGTTGAACGCGTGGCATACGGCGGCCTTGATCGTCTGCATGGATTCCCCTCGTTTCGTTTGGATCACGGTGGCGCGGTCAGGGACGCTCTGCAAGACGGAAACCGTCATTTGGGGGTCGTTGTTAAGACTTGTTGGGGCGTGAACGCAAAAACATGGTAAATCCAACGATCATCAAGACCATAGCCAGTAGGAACGGTGCCCCGGGCAGGTAAAGCGCGGTTCCGGGTTTGACGAACTGCGCAAAAATACTGGTCATCAACAACGGGGAAATCACCATGGACAGGGCGTGCAGCGATGTAAGAACGCCCTGAAGTTCACCCTGCTGAGAATCCGGTGTTGCGCGCGACATCAGCGCCTGCAGGGCAGGCGTAACAACCGCCCCAAGCGCCGTAATGGGGATTAGGAGCAACGCAATCAATCCGTTTGTGAGAAAACTCAACAACAGAAAGCTGACGATCTCGAAGGCCATACCGTAGACAATGGTGACACGTTCACCCAGATATCGGGTCGCCGGGCGGATCAGCCCGCCTTGTACTGCGGCCATTCCAATTCCGTAGACACCCAGCGACAGGCCGATCATTTGCGCAGACCAGCCGAAACGCTCGGTCGTGAAATAGGCCCAGATCGCCGGATAGACATAGATCGAAACCGAATAAAGGAAATACACCCACAGCAACGGTCGAATGCCCGGCAGTTCAGCAATTGCGTGCAGCGAATTGACAGGGTTGGCGCGGCGCAAGCTGAAGGGTCTGCGGGTTTTGTCAGTGACCGTTTCCGGCATGACAAACACTCCGATGATGAACGATAGCGAAGACAATATTGCTGCCGCCCAAAAGGGCGCGCGCGTTCCGTATTCACTTAGCAATCCACCAATCACGGGACCGAGGACAAAGCCAACGCCGAAAGCAGCCCCTAGCAGACCAAAGTTCGCGGCTTTTTCATGCGGCTTCGATACGTCGGCCATAAATGCCGCAGCGGTTGAGTGGGTGGCAGCCGTGATGCCCCCGACAATCCGGCCGGCCAGTAACAGCCAGATGCTGCCGGCGATGGCCATAACGACATAGTCCAGCGCCATGACAAAAAGGGAGACTAACAAAACAATGCGTCTGCCATAGGCGTCTGACAGGTTCCCCAGAATAGGGCCGAAAATAAACTGCATCGCAGCGAATGAGGTGCTGAGGACACCGCCCCAAATTGCCGCGCTTGCCAGCGTTCCCCCCTGAACCTCGACGATCAGGTCGGGCATGATGGGCAGCACCAGCCCGATGCCCATGGCGTCGATCATGACTGTCAGCAGGACAAAAAAGAAAGGCAGGCGCATAGGAACCGGGAGAAGGACATGTCGACCGGACCTTAACCACAGTCGTTTGACAAGGAAAATACCGGTTTCGGAAATTCTTATGGGTCGGACGGCAACAAATTGGCGATCTCGTCAAGGATTTCAGCCAACTGGTCCGGATAAGAAAAGAACGGAGAGTGCGAGCTGTCGATCACGTATCGCATGTGTTGGGGCGCGGCTTGGCTCATGTGTTCCTGATATTCGTTTGGTATTGTCCGGTCGTCGGATGCGCGGATATATGCCTTTGGAACTTGCGTAAATTGGTCGCCAAGAGGCAGCGGCGTATCCTGAGGCGCAATGGCCTGCGGACACAATCGCGCCAGGGCATAGGGCACCGTTGCAGGGGGACAGTCATGGTAGAATAGCGCCTGAACGCGATCCGGTTTAACGGAATAGGACAACCCATCCGAGGATTTCTCGACAGCGTCGCCGATCGTTTGTCGCGGCGATTTACGGCGCATCTCGATCATTGATTGACCTTCTTCGGGCACATAGGCGCAAAGGTATACCAGTGCTTTCATACCTTTCGGGTCCGCATCGGCTGCTGCGCTGATCGGATAGCCTCCCCAGGAATGCCCGACGATTATCGTTTGGGGCGAACTGGCGGACAGAACGGTATCGCGGCAACTGCGCAATGTCACATCTGCGATCGGTGTCGGGTCTGAACCGTGGCTGGGCATGTCGATCGCGTGCGCCGAGTGCCCCAGATGCTCTAGCGCTGGGACTACGTCGCGCCAGCACCACGCCCCGTGGCACGACCCATGGACCAATAGGAAATCCGCCAAAATACCGCTCCTTCAAAATACGTCTAAATATGTCCTATGTCGGCCATGAACTGCTGAAGCAGGGCCGCGTATTCAACTGGTTGTTCAACACATGGAAGATGGCCCGCCCTCCGCATTAGCTCGAACCGTGAGCCGGGGATCAGGTCGATGGTTTCGCGCACCAGATCGGGCGGGGTCGAGCCGTCTTCGCTGCCGGCAATTCCAAGCGTTGGCAATCTCAGGCCGCTGGTCGGCGTGTAAAAATCGGTGCCTGAAATGGCGGCGCAGCAACCCAGATATCCATCTACCGGCTGGCGCACCATCATGTTTCGCCACAGCAAGTGGTCCGGCGACGCGCGAAACGGCTTTGAGAACCACCGCTCCATCGTGGCGTCCGCCAGCGCTTCGATCCCGCCCTGACGTACCGCGTTCATCCTGTCCTGCCAGATTGACGGGGTTCCGATCTTCGCGGCCGTGTTCGACAGGACCAAGGCGCGAACCTGATCCATGCGCTTTACGGCAAGCCCCTGCGCGATCAACCCGCCGATGGACAGGCCGACGAAGACACAATCCCGAATCTCAAGAAAGTCCAACAAAGCTTCGGCGTCGCGGATCAGTGACCCCATCGAATAAGGCGCAGAAGGGCAGGACGACAGACCGTGCCCACGCTTGTCATACCGGATGATCCGCAGGCCCGGTGGCAAATGCGGCAGCATGGCGTCCCACAAGCGTAGGTCGGTACCCAGAGAATTGGCGAATACCACGGGTGCGCCATTTGGGTCGCCGTCGACCCGGTAATGGATGCCAATATCTCCTATCTCGGCGAACTGCATGACTTAATCCCCATTCGTCACACGTGGAATTCACAACCTGACTTATCCTGCGTGCGCTGTCAGGTCAGGAATTCCAGTGCTTTCCCAAAGACTTCGGGGTCCGTATTGCCCCCCGATGCAACAACTATCACCGCGTCGCCCTTGATTTCATCGCTGCGGAAAAGGGCCGAGGCCAATGATACAGCACCGCCCGGTTCCAGAACAATCTTGAGGCGCAGAAAGGCAAGCGCCATAGCCCGCAGCGCTTCTTCTTCGGTGACGGAAAACCCCGGACCGCAAAGCCGTTTCAAGATCGGAAAGGTGATTTGGCCCGGTTGCGGTGTCAGGATCGCATCGCAGATATTCCCAGACGACGCGGCGTTGTTCTGTATGTGCCCGGTCGCCAGAGAGCGTTTCACATCGTCGAACCCCTCGGGCTCGCAAGGTCGGGCGCGCAGACCCGGGGCATGCCTTTCAAGCGCCAGCGCGATACCTGACGTCAGCCCGCCACCGCCACAGCACACAAGTACGTCGGCTGTCTCAACCCCCAAGGACGCGGCTTGACGGGCGATCTCAAGGCCGGTTGTGCCTTGCCCTGCGATTACCTGCGGCTCATCATAGGGCCGGATCAGGGTCAGGCCGCGTTCCGAGGCAAGCCTTTCTCCGATATCCTCCCGGCTTTCATTTGCGCGATCATAAAGGACCACCTCACCGCCCAACGCGCGCGTATTGTTGATCTTCAACTGCGGCGCATCCGATGGCATGACAATGACTGACGCCGTGCCGTGTAAAGAAGCGGCGTGCGCAACCCCCTGCGCGTGGTTCCCCGAGGAATAGGCAATTACACCGCGCTTGCGATCCGCTTCGCTGAGGGCCGAGATCGCCGACCATGCCCCCCGAAATTTGAAGCTGCCAGTATGTTGCAGACATTCCGGCTTTACCAATACACGGCGTCCCGCGATCTCATCCAGAAACGGAGAGGTCAGGATCGGGGTTTCCCGAACGTGGCCTTTTAACCGCCCTGCCGCGGCTTCAATCAGGTCAAGCGAGCTCATGCAGCGTCCAGTACTTTGTGAATGAGGTCAAGCGATTGGGGTTCGTCCAGAAATGGGGCGTGCCCCCGATCCGGTATCTCTGCCGAGATAAGGCCGGGGTGACGCTTGTGCATTTCCGTCAGCGTTTCTTTGCCAAGTATATCAGAATTCTCGCCCCGTATGACGCCGGTTGGCGTGTCACGAAGCGCCTCGAAGAACATCCACATATCCGGAACGGCCCCCGTTGCGGCTTGTTCAAGCAATGCGGTTCGCAGCGCCGGGTCATAACGCATCGCAAGCCCGTCACCCGTCTGTTCATACTGGATTTCAGCCTGTTGCCGCCAACGCTCCAATGGGACGCCTGGGAAGGTCGGCTCCATAAACTGTTGCAGGACATTTGCGACTTCATCATAGTTTTTGGACACGGGCTGTTTGCCAACGTAATCCATGATCTTAGCAATACCCGACAGTTCCAGAACCGGGCCGACATCGTTTAGAACCACAGCCGACAGGCGCTCGGGGTGGCTGGCGGCCAACGCCATTGCGATCAGACCGCCCCGGGATGTTCCGATCACCGTCGCCTTTTCGAGACCGAGGTGATCCAGCAATTCGATCGCGTCATGGGATTCGCGAAAGATATTGTAGTTCATATAGTCCGGGTCGCGGTCCGAATTGCCGCGCCCGCGGTAGTCCATGGTGATCATCCGCATACCCGTCAGGTGCGGTGCCAGAAACGAAAAATCTCGACTGCAGCGGGTCAGTCCCGCCAAGCATAACACCGGCTGGCCCGAGCCTGTGTCATTGAAATAAATGTTCCTGCCGTCTGTCGTGGTGAAGAAAGTCATTCAAGCCCAGCCAGTTGCGGTATCGTCGTCAGGTCGGTCAGAACATGTGCGGGTTTCCATGGCAAACGGTCCACCGGTTCACCCGCCCTGTTGACCCATGCGGTCGTAAAGCCGTAACCGGACGCACCGGCTGCGTCCCAGCCGTTAGAGCTGACGAACAGAACTTCGTCGCGTTCGCCGCCGAACCTACCCTGCACAAGATCATAAACGCTTGCGTGGGGCTTAAAGACTCCAACGCTTTCGACCGACAGGACGTCATCCAGAACGTCACCGATGCCTGCGGATTTTACGGCGCCGTCAAGCATTGGGGGGGAACCGTTGGACAGGATGGCGGTTTGCAACCCTCCGGCCTTCAGCGCGCGCAACATCTCGGGGACTTCGGGATATGCCTGCAACTGCCAGTACAAGTCCAAGAGCCGCTGTCGCAACGTGCTGTCTCCGTCTAGGCCGGTTGCCTCAAGCGCCCAATCCAACCCGTCTTGCGTGACATCCCAGAAATCTGCATGGGCATCCGCAACTGCGCGCAACCACGTGTATTGCAACTGTTTCAAGCGCCAGTAATTCGCCAGTTCCGGCCATTTCTGCTGCAATGCTTCAAAGCCGGGTTCGGCAGCAGCCTGACGTGCGGCCGCCGCGACGTCGAACAGCGTTCCATACGCGTCGAAAACGCAAGTTTTGATTGGCATTTGATCCCCTCCATTCTTTGGGCGCAGGTTGGCAAAAGAGCGAAGGGTTTACAATGCCGTGTCACACCCTAGGGTTGGCCGCTCAATCCTTTTTCAGGCCGGAGGCCAATATGACCGAAATCAAGCAAGGCGACACGGTTCGCATTCACTACACCGGGACGCTGTTGGACGGCAAAGTCTTTGACAGCTCGGATCGGCGTGACCCGTTGGAATTCGTTGTCGGCTCCGGTCAGATTATTCCCGGTCTGGATAGCGCTACGCCCGGGTTGTCCGTGGGTGAAAAGAAGCGGGTCGAGATCGCTTGTGCGGACGCTTATGGCCCGATCAATCCCGCAATGCGGCAGAGCATTCCGCGCGAAGGAATTCCTGATGACATCCCGCTGGATCCCGGTTCGCAATTGCAGATGCAGGCCCCCGACGGACAGGTTATGCCAGTGACTGTCGTTGAGGCGGACGAGGCGACCGTTACGCTCGACGCAAACCATCCGCTGGCAGGGCAGGACCTGATTTTCGATATTGAGGTTGTTTCGATAAACTAAGCCCACACAAGGCCCGGATCGGATCAGCCTGTAATCAGGCTGGTCCAGGATTCAAAAGTGGCGCGAACATGCGGTTGCGTGAAGAATACAAATAGCATCAACAGCATTGTCAGCGTCAGCAATGCTGCGCGACCACGAACCCCCAAAAAACCCTGCTTTCGGCGGTAGCGGGAAACGCGCGGGCTACTTGCGATAATATGTTCAGCTTTGCTCATGCCGCTATCACTGCCGGGGAAAGATGTTCAAATCTTGGCACCGACAGGGAAAGATCGGGTCACATGTGATCCGGTTGGGGCATGCCCAGAACGTGGAATCCGCCATCGACGCGGATGATTTCGCCGGAAGTACACGCGCCGGCATCTGATGCCAGGTAGACAGCAGTGCCGCCCACAGCTTCAAGCGTCGCGTTCGAGCGCATCGGCGCGTTCTGGTCGCAGAACTTGTAGGTCTTGCGCGCGCCGCCAATGGCCGCCCCTGCCAGTGTCTTCATCGGACCGGGGGAGATGGCGTTCACGCGGATACCTTCAGGGCCAAGATCGTTGGCCAGATAGCGTGTGGCCGATTCCAGCGCGGCCTTGGCCACGCCCATGACATTGTAATTCGGAACCACGCGGTTCGAGCCCTGATAGGTCAGCGTCAGCAACGTGCCGCCATTGTCTTTCATCAGCGGATAGGCGCGGCGCGCGACCTCGATGAACGAATAGGCCGACACATCCATCGAGTGTTTGAAATTCGCCCGTGTTGTGTTCAGAAACCGGCCCGTCAATTCGGATTTGTCCGAATAGGCAATGGCGTGGACCACGAAATCAATCGTCGGCCAGCGTTCGCCCAATTCGCCAAATGCACGGTCCAGCGAGGCGTCGTCGGTGACGTCCGCATCCACCATGAAATCGCTGCCGAGGCTTTGTGCCAATGGCTCCAGCCGCTTGCCGAATGCTTCGCCCTGATAGGTGAATGCGAGTTCCGCGCCAGCCTCGTGCATGGCTTTGGCAATGCCCCACGCGATCGAGCGGTCATTCGCCACGCCCATGATCAGGCCGCGTTTGCCCTTAAGAAGATCCGACATCATATTCACCCGTTATACTTGGACAGAACCATGGACCCGTTCGTGCCGCCAAAGCCGAAGCTGTTGGTCATCACACTGTCCAAACCTGCATTTTCAATCACTTGTGTTGCAATTTCACCGGGCAGGATGCCTTCGGCAAGTGTGTCGACATTGATCGACGGCGTAATGAAGTCATGGTGCAACATCAGCAGGCAGAAAATTGCCTCGAGTGCGCCAGCCGCCCCCTGCGCGTGGCCGGTCATCGACTTGGTCGATGAAATCGGAGGCACATTGCCTTCGCCAAAGATTCTTCGCACGGCTTCAACCTCGCCCACGTCACCGACCGGGGTCGAGGTTCCATGTGCGTTGATATAGCCGACCTTCCGACCCTCGGGGAGGGTGCCCAAGGCCAGACGCATGGCGCGTTCGCCGCCTTCGCCGGACGGGGCAACCATGTCGTGACCGTCAGAGGTTGCAGCATAACCTGTGACCTCGGCATAGATTTTTGCGCCGCGGGCCAGAGCGTGATCCAGATCTTCCAACACGACGATACCGCCGCCGCCCGAGATCACGAATCCGTCGCGATCCTGATCGAACGCGCGCGAGGCTTTGGTCGGCGTGTCATTGTATTTCGACGACATCGCGCCCATCGCGTCGAACAAGCAGGACAGGGTCCAGTCCAGCTCTTCACCACCGCCGGCAAACATGACGTCTTGCTTGCCCAGCATGATCTGTTCTGCCGCGTTGCCGATGCAGTGCAAAGAGGTCGAGCAGGCCGATGTGATCGAGTAGTTGATGCCCTTGATCTTGAACGCCGTCGCAAGGTTGGCCGAGATGGTCGAGCACATGCATTTGGGTACAGCGAACGGCCCGATCCGCTTGGTTGCGCCGTTTTTCAGAACAGTCTGATGCGCCGTCAGCATTGCACTGGTCGACGGACCGCCCGAGCCTGCGACAAGACCTGTGCGCGGGTTCACGACCTGATCTTCGGTCAGACCGGCGTCAGCAATGGCCTGCGACATGGCGATATGCGCATAGGCCGCGCCGGGCCCCATAAACCGCAGCGTGCGCTTGTCGACATGCTCGGTCACGTCGATCTTGAGCGACCCGGCGATCTGGCTGCGAAAGCCGTGTTCAACCATCTGGTCATTAGCCTCGATGCCGGACTTACCAGCTTTGAGTGAGGCCAGAACCTCTTCGGCATTGTTCCCGATGGAGGACACGACCCCCAAGCCGGTGACAACTACTCGACGCATTTGCGTGCTCCTTATTTCGGCCCTGTCAGGCTTAGGCTTCAGATAATACGACTTTCATATCTTTGACGTCGTAGATCATTTCACCGTCCGCTTCGACGATTCCATCCGCAACACCCATGGTCAGGCGCCGTGTCTGGATCGCTTTTTTGAAGTCTATTTTGTAAGTCAGCATCTTGCGGTCAGGACGTACCATGCCGGTCAGCTTGACCTCGCCCACGCCGACGGCCATGCCGCGCCCCTGCCAGCCGCGCCAACCCAGGTTGAAGCCTGTCAATTGCCACAGCCCGTCCAGCCCCAGACAGCCGGGCATGATCGGATTGCCAGGGAAGTGGCAGTCAAAGAACCACAGATCAGGCGTGATATCGAATTCGGCCAGAACGTGGCCTTTGCCATGCGCGCCGCCATCGGCCGAGATATCGGTGATCCGGTCCATCATCAGCATAGGTGGGGCAGGCAACTGTGCGTTACCGGGGCCGAATAATTCGCCACGGGCGCATTTCAGCAGATCGTCCTTGTCAAAGCTGCTCGGGAATTGGGCCATTCTTGCCGCCTCTCCTGCCAGGGGTCCGTTTATCTAATCTGGCCTCGTCTAGCACCCGTATGCAAGGTCCTGCAAGAGCGGTGGTCCACATCATGTTGTGTTCAGACTATTCTTTGCGAATGAATTTCATTTGAAATTACCTGACCACAGCACTTATATATACCTAAGTACAACGAAGGTATCGGATTGATGACACCTGAAAGCCAGAACATCGCCACGAATTGGTTGGTTCACGCCGGATTGCGTCCGACGCGTCAGCGGGTGGCGCTGGCCGAGTTGTTGGTGGGCGATGGCCGTCATCGCCATGTGACCGCAGAGAGCCTTTTTGAATCAGCCAAAAAGAACGGTGATGCCGTATCTTTGGCAACCGTTTACAACACATTGCGCGCCTTCTGCGATGCGGGCGTTTTGCAGGAAATTACAGTGGACGGGTCGAAAAGCTATTTCGACACCAACACCCATGACCATCCCCACTTTTTCTGGGAGGATGAGGGCCGCCTGAGCGATGCACCATCAGAAGAACTGGTGATTCAACGTCTTCCCGAAGCGCCCGAAGGCGTGGAAATAGCATCGGTGGACGTCGTGATCCGCCTGCGGAAGAAGTAACCTTTTCTCATTAATTATCAGTAATCGCAATGCCTTACCCGTAAACGGGTCCAGCGGCTGTGTGACGTGTCGCGTTGAATCTCCAACGAGGCAGATCCTTGCGCGACCATCGTGTTTTGCCCGATTTTCAGATTTACCCCAAGAATTGCCGGGCCGCTGATGGCAAGCTGCCATGTCTGCCAATCGCGCAAAGATATACGCTCTGAAGCCGGGGGAAACAAAAAGGAAATCAAGTCCAAATTCGAAAGATATGATTTGAACCGGGGTTTGATCCATGCGCAGATCGACGAACCATCGGAACGGAGACAGAAAAGATGCACCCTTTGGTTACGCAAGAAATGATTGACGCCTATCAGCGCGACGGTGTGATTCTGATCAAAGGTTTGTTTGCGGACTACGTCGACACCCTGCGCGATGGGATTGAGGTCAACATCGCTGATCCCGGCCCATATGCGTCGGATAACAAAAAGCAGGGTGAAACGGGGCTGTTTTTTGACGATTACTGCAACTGGTCGCGGATCGAACAATTCCAGAAAGTCGTCCACAACTCGCCCGTGGCCGAAGTCGCGGCGGATCTGATGCAGTCTCAGACTGTTCAGATGTTTCACGATCACGTTCTGGTAAAAGAGCCGGGTACGTCGATGGCAACTCCATGGCATCAAGACGGGCCGTATTATTTTGTCGAAGGTCAGCAAACCATCAGTTTCTGGTCGCCGCTGGACCCCGTGTCACAAGCAACGCTGAGGTGCGTCGCCGGATCGCACCGGTGGAAGAAAGAGGTTCTGCCGACTCGCTGGGTTTCCGAAGAAGGGTTCTTTCCCGATGGGGGGCAGTACATCCAAGTCCCTGACCCCGACGCAGAGGGCATGAAGGTCGTCGAGTATGAGATGGCGCCGGGTGACGCCGTTGCCTTCAATTACCGAACCTTGCACGGTGCACGTGGCAATCATTCAGACAGTCGCCGCCGCGCCTTTTCATTGCGCCTTGTTGGTGACGATGCGCGCTATGTCGAACGCCCGGGTCGCACATCTCCTCCGTTTCCGGGGCATGACATGCAGCCCGGACAGCGGCTGCGAGAGGATTGGTTCCCGATTCTTCTAAGACGTTAGGCGTTCGAATCAAAACCACTGACCGGTTTCGATCAACCCCAAGTCCAGCAATTGTCGCGACGACCACTGAAACGGGGTCGAGTTGCTCCAGCGAAAGCACTGGATATTGCTGTTTGAACCAGCGTTGATTTTCAACGCCTTTGCCGCGCGAAACGAGCAGATGGCAGCGGTCAGGTTGTGATGCCACGGGCAGGAATAGGTATTATATTCGGGCTCGTTGAACGTGTGATCGGGTCTGAGTTCCAATCCCGGCTGCGTTTTGAATATGGCGATCCGGTCGATGCGACGGCGTTCATAAGGGATCTGGTCTTCGAACCGCCACCGCAGGCCACCGGACATGTCCAACTGACGCTCCAGCGGATGGCCGTCGGTGTCGTGGCGGGTGTGGGCATAATAACCGGTCTTGTCCAACAGGGCGCGATCAGGGGCTACCCCATTCGGCGCAGCCGTCAGATCATCCGCGTAAAGATCAACGACATGGCATAGCATGGAATTACGGCGCTCTTCCGAATGGAAGGCTAGCAATTCGCCGATCGTCCGTGTCTCACAAAACGGAAAAAACAGGTACTCGGTGTTATAGCAATAATACATCCAAACATCCGGCGCGGCTTTCATGACCTTGTTGATCGCCTCAAAGACGGTTGTGCGCGGTGCGCATGTCAAAGTGACGCGGTGGATACGGTCGGCAAGGGCAGGGTCCAGAGAAAACTCCTGCGGCATGAACACGACAAGAGATTTGAAGCCCAGGTTCAGGTGGTGCTGAATTGTGCCATCGACCTCAACATCGTCTTCGGCAAAAATCAGTGCGACTGGGCCTTTCATGAGGGCCTTCGCGCCGGTTCGCAGGAAAGAGTTGAGGGAGTCGTACTGCATCGCCCGTCTGATTTCATCCAACTGGAGTTTTTGGCCAAAATCGGGTAATCGCGCGGGCATTGCAAGCGGCGTTCGTAAAGTATAGACGACGTCGATCCCGCGAACGCAAAGGCTACACCCATGTCGGAACCCAAAAAGCTGTACATCAAGACCTATGGTTGTCAGATGAACGTCTACGACAGCGAGCGTATGGCCGAGACAATGGGCGGTCAGGGCTATGTCGAAACAAAGACGCCTGACGATGCAGATATGATTCTGCTGAACACCTGCCACATCCGTGAAAAGGCGGCTGAAAAGGTCTATTCCGAACTGGGCCGTTTCAAGGGACTGAAGGCGGAAAAGCCTGATCTGAAGATCGGCGTCGCAGGCTGTGTTGCGCAAGCTGAGGGCGAAGAGATCATGCGCCGGCAACCTCTGGTCGATTTGGTGGTGGGACCGCAGAGCTATCACCGTCTTCCAGAGATGGAAGCCAAGACCCGCGAAGGTGCCAAGGCGCTAGACACGGATTTCCCCGAGGAAGACAAGTTCGAGAAATTGAAAAACCGCCCCAAGGCCAAGCGCGGCCCGACGGCGTTTCTGACTGTACAGGAAGGTTGCGACAAGTTCTGCGCCTTCTGTGTGGTGCCATATACCCGCGGGGCCGAAGTCAGCCGTCCAGCCGACCGCATCATTCGCGAAGCGCAGGATCTGGTTGAACGTGGCGTGCGCGAAATCACTCTGCTGGGTCAGAACGTTAACGCCTATCACGGTGCGGGGCCCAATGGGGACATGACGCTGGCGGGTCTGATCTGGGAATTGAACAAGGTTGATGGGCTGGAGCGCATCCGGTTCACCACCTCGCACCCCAACGACATGGCCGATGACCTGATCGAGGCGCATGGAACTTGCGACAAGCTGATGCCCTACCTGCATCTGCCGGTGCAGTCAGGCTCGGATCGGATTTTGAAGCGGATGAACCGCAGTCATACCGCCGAAAGCTATCTGCGCCTGATCGAACGCATCCGCGCAGCGCGGCCTGATATCATGATGTCAGGCGATTTCATCGTGGGCTTCCCCGAGGAGACAGACGAGGACTTTCAGGCCACGTTGGATTTGGTCGAGCAGGTCAGATACGGATATGCGTATTCGTTCAAGTATTCCACGCGCCCCGGAACCCCTGCCGCCGAACGGTCTCAGGTTGATCCTGAGGTGGCGGATGACCGCCTACAGCGTTTGCAGGCCATAATCACGCGGCACCAGCGCGAAATTCAGGATTCGATGGTTGGACGAAATGTCCGCGTGCTGTTTGAAAAACCCGGCCGTCTGCCCGGGCAGATGGTCGGAAAATCTGAGTATCTTCATTCGGTTCACGTCTCGGATGCCGATGTCGAGGTGGGTGAGTTGAGAGACGTGCAGATCACCAGCTCAGGCTCGAATTCGCTGGCTGGCAGGTTGCTTTGACGCGACATTTTTCGTGTCGTTGCGTCATGGTTGAATCTTATGGAAAAATTTACCCTTGATTTATGACTTGGAACTATGTTCCGAGAAAAGTCATATTTTTTAGGGGTATACGGCTCTAGCCGTCCCTGAGGTCGTTTTTTGCGTTGCCCAGTATCAAGGGCGTGGCCATGGAGAGTGCGAGTGAAGGTTTTGAATCTTATCAATATACTCAAATTCAAGCTGCCACTTTCTGCTTTGGTTGCATTTGTGCTTCTTTCCGGCGCGGTAACGGCTGGCAACCTTGAAGAAGGTGTTTCAGATCCTCCCATCGTCAGCCCCAAGCGTTTCGACAGCGACGTCAGTGCGTTTTATCTTGGCTTGACCGGCGGATACGCGACCAGTGGAACGGATCGCTTTGGCTTGACAACGCCCACCGATACATTTGCGATCGGTGAATTGGATCTAAGCGGTTCCTATGGTGGTGTACGGGCAGGATGGCGGGGTATTCTACCGGCCAGGCAAGGCCGCGACTATGTCTACGGGTTTGAAATCGGATATGACTTCGGTTCGCTGGATGATGATGTCACGACGCAAATCGGGGGCATCACTGTGGACGGTGGATCCGAAGTCTCGGACGTTGTGTCGATTCGCTTCCGAAATGGCCTTACCAACAAAAGCGGCACGGTGTTGTATTTCCTCTCGGTGGGTTATGTGAACGGTGACGTCGAAACCACGAACAGCTTGTCTCTTGGGCCTACGGTTCAAAGCTTTGTAGAAAGCGACTCGCGCAACGGGTTTTCCGCCAGCATTGGTGCGGAACACAATTTGAACGCCAATTGGTCGATTACAGGCGAATATGAATACGTTCAGTTTGGTTCCAAGGACATCGTCTTTGAAAATGGATTTTCCACCAAGTCGACACCGCGGTATCGAGGTTTGCGATTTGGCTTGAATTACCGGTTCTGAACAACCGGCTTTTTGCCAGTTTTTTATGCCTGCGCGGGTTTTCAAACCGGACTGTGATCGGCGGTTTCGACATCAGTTACGGAAAATTTGAAACTGTGACTTGCACCCACCAAGAGTTGTTGTCTACGCTCAAGGTGAAACGCCAAGACAGGAGAACGTATTGGCCATCGGTGCCCTGAACCCACCGCAAAATGAAATGCCCCAGCGTGAGGCGTTTGTTGAATTCCCAGACAACCGGTTGTTGATTGATCTGTGCGGCGAATATGACCGCAATCTGACTGATATTGAGCATAAATTATCCGTTCAGATCGTGCGACGCGGAAACCAGTTGGTTGTGATGGGCGAGGAAGATGCCCAGAAACAGGCAATTGAGGTCCTTCAGGCCCTGTACACCCGCCTTGAGGGTGGGCGCGAGGTCGAAGCAGCAGATGTGGATCGCGAACTTCGTATGGGCGGATCTGAAAAAGGCACCGGAAGCCGCGACGGTGACCAGCTTGAAATGTTCAAAGGTGGCACGGTTGAGATCAAGACCCGCAAAAAGCTGGTTGAACCGCGTACCGATGCGCAAAAGGCTTATGTGCAATCCCTGTTCAATAACGAACTGGCCTTTGGGATCGGTCCGGCAGGGACAGGTAAAACCTATCTGGCCGTCGCGGTGGGCGTGTCGATGTTCATTGGCGGCCATGTGGACCGCATCATCCTCAGCCGTCCTGCGGTCGAAGCGGGTGAGAAGCTGGGATATTTGCCCGGTGACATGAAGGACAAGGTCGATCCGTATATGCAGCCGCTTTATGATGCGCTGAACGACTTTCTTCCCGGCAAGCAATTGGCCAAGCTGATCGAAGAAAAACGAATCGAAATTGCTCCGCTTGCCTTTATGCGCGGTCGAACGCTGGCGAATGCCTTTGTTGTTCTGGACGAGGCGCAGAACGCCACGACCATGCAGATGAAAATGTTCCTGACCCGGTTGGGCGAAGGCAGCCGGATGGTAATTACGGGCGACCGATCGCAGGTCGATCTGCCGCGCGGGGTCCAATCGGGGCTTGCCGATGCCGAGCGTTTGCTGAAGACGATCCCGAACATCAGCTTCAACTATTTCACCTCGAAGGATGTGGTGCGGCACCCGCTTGTCGCTGCGATTATCGAAGCGTATGAGGCTGACTCGGGTCGTGAAACCGGGTAGTTTCAAAGGCCCTGCGGGGACTTTGGAAGAGACAGAATGAATCTTGAACTAACGGTTGAGGACATGCGCTGGCAGGGGGTAGAGCCCTTGGCCACGCGTGCTGTGACCGCAGTGCTGGCCCATCGGGGCGTGGAATCCGAATTGTGTGAGATAAGCCTTCTTGCCTGCGGCGACACTCGTATAGCCGAGTTGAACGCGGAATTTCGCGAAAAACCCGCTCCGACCAATGTTCTGAGCTGGCCAGCCGATGATCTGGCGGCTGAGATCGCGGGTCAGGAACCCGCTTGTCCAAGCCCGGATTTCACCGGAGAAATCGCACTGGGCGACATCGCAATTTCCTATGATACCTGCGCACGCGAAGCCAATGAGGCGGGGAAACCTTTCGAAGATCACGTGACACATCTGCTTGTTCACGGAACATTGCATTTGCTGGGATACGATCACGTTCGTGACCCCGACGCCACTTTGATGGAGGGTGTCGAGGTCGAGATACTTGGCAAACTGGGTATTGATAACCCATATATAGTTTAATACGGGCCCATTCGGGCCGATCATTTGGAATGGGAAAATGGGCGATACAGACGGCAGTTCTATGGCGGCGCAGGGCGCGCAACCAAAGGACGACGACAATGACATAAGAGAGAAAACGGGTTTCTTTTCTCGAATAGTGGACGCGTTCTCGACCCAGAACGTCGAAGAGGTTGCTGCGGCCAACGGACACGAGGCCGACAAGAGCCAGCCACGGGGCATGATCAACCTGCGGCGTATGCGCGTCGAAGATGTGGCCATCCCAACGGCAGAGATCGTGTCTGTATCCTCGACCATCACCAAAGACGAATTGGCGCAGGTTTTTCGTGACAGCGGGCTGTCGCGGATACCGGTATACGAGGGGACGCTTGATACACCGCTTGGGTTTGTGCACCTCAAGGATTTTGCGCTGACGCATGGGTTCAACGGAACGTCCTCTGAATTTGATCTGGTGTCGATGCTGCGGACCCTGTTGTTTGTGCCGCCGTCAATGCCGATTGGGGTCTTGTTGACCAAAATGCAGACGGAACGCCGGCACATGGCGCTTGTGATAGACGAGTATGGCGGCGTTGACGGATTGCTGACGATCGAGGACCTGATTGAACAGGTGGTCGGTGAGATTGCCGATGAACATGACGCCGACGAAAGCCAGCTCTGGGTTGAAGAGAAGCCGGGTTGCTATGTGGTTCAGGCCCGTGTCCCGCTTGAAGAATTCGAAGCCGAGATCGGGCGCTCGTTGACCAGCCACGAGGATGTCGACGAAGAAGAGATCGACACGCTGGGCGGTTTGGTCTTTATGCTATCGGGGCGTGTCCCTGCACGTGGCGAAGTTGTTTTACACCCCGAGGGGCCAGAGTTCGAAGTCTTGGATGCCGATCCGCGCAGGATCAAACGCTTGCGTGTCATGTTGCCGGATATCGTTGCATGAACCCTGCCCAGGGCTTGCCTATTTGGTTAAGGCTAGTGTTGGCGTTCATATTGGGCGCGGTAACTGCGTTTGGTCTGGCGCCATTCGGGTTTTGGGCTGCATCCATTGCAGCGTTACTTGCTTTGGCGCCCCTGTACTTGGCAACGAAAACGCGGGCACAGGCGGCTTGGCTGGGGTGGGCCTTTGCGACGGGCTATTTCGCTCATGCGTTAAGTTGGATCATTGAACCGTTCCTTGTGGACGCGGAACGTCATGCCTGGATGGCACCCTTTGCGCTTGTGTTCATGGCCGGAGGGCTGGCGCTGTTCTGGGCGCTGGCCTTTTGGGTGGCGCGCCGCCCGGGGCAAGGCGCAATTGGTCAGGCTGTGTTTCTGACCATCGCGATATCCTTGGCAGAGTGCGCCCGCGGTTACGTACTGACCGGATTTCCATGGGCTGGGTTGGCGCAGATTTGGGTCGCCACGCCCTTCGCTCAGGTTTTGGCGCTGGTTGGTCCATATGGGGTAGGCGCTCTGACGCTGTTGGCAACATTGCCTATGGGAGCCGCTCTGACGCAACGATCCTCGTTTGCGTTGCCTGCGTGCTTGTCTGTGGGTGTGGTGTGCTTGGCCGTTGGTTATGCTGCTTTTCGGCCTGACGTTACCGAGACGGGGCATATCGTACGCCTAATTCAGCCCAACGCGCCGCAACACCAGAAATGGGACCCGGACTATGCGCCGCTGTTTTTTGCGCGTCAGATTGAGTTCACGGCCGCGCAACCAAAACCCGATTTGATTGTCTGGCCGGAAACCTCGGTGCCGGCTTGGTTGGGCAGCGCGCAACCTTACCTGGATGTTGTCGTGGATGCGGCACAGGGGACGCCGGTCTTTTTGGGTATTCAACGCGGGGACGGGCCTCGGATCTACAACTCGATGATCTACCTGAACGAGGACGGTCAACAACAAGGGCTGTACGATAAACATCACCTTGCCCCGTTCGGAGAGTACGTGCCGCTTGGCGACCTCATGGCGCGAATTGGTATCTATGGCATGGCTGCAACCACGGGCAGCGGGTTCAGCGCTGGGCCGGGCGCTGCCTTGATGGATGCGGGTGCGCTGGGTAAGGCACTGCCTTTGATTTGCTACGAAGCGGTCTTTACCCAGGATGTTCTGTCCGCTCCGGGACGTGCCGATTTCTTGTTGCAGATTACCAACGATGCGTGGTTTGGAACGCGATCAGGCCCTTATCAACATCTTGCACAAGCCCAGATGCGGGCCATTGAGCAGGGATTGCCCATGATGCGGTCAGCCAATACCGGGGTGTCGGCAATGATTGACCCGCTGGGCCGCATCACTCGGTCGCTTGCTTTGGGTGAGGCCGGGTATGTCGATGCAAACCTGCCAAAGCCTTTTGCGGTCACACTTTATTCAAGGATTGGTGACATACCCATCTTTTTGCTGCTGGTCGGAGCGTTTGCGCTGCTTTGGCGCAACGCTCGGAGAGAGGGCGCGTAATTTCGGATTGACCCGATGATTTTGCGGGCGTATCCCATCGAATGCCTGTCACAACGGCTTCCTGGCGTGATGGGGAAATCTTAATGGAGCACTTTCATGTCCCGACAGAACTACACTTTCACTTCGGAATCCGTATCCGAAGGGCACCCGGATAAGGTTTGTGACCGGATTTCCGATGCCGTCCTAGACGCTTTTCTGAATGAAGAACCCGAAGCGCGCGTCGCGTGCGAAACCTTCGCAACGACTGACCGCGTTGTCATCGGCGGAGAAGTAGGTCTGTCTGATCAGGAAAAACTGCACGATTACATGGGCCGTATCGACGAGATCGCGCGCGCTTGTATCAAGGATATCGGCTATGAGCAGGACAAGTTTCACCACGAAACCGTCGAGGTGACGAACCTGCTACACGAGCAGTCCGCGCATATCGCGCAGGGTGTTGATGCCTCGGGCGACAAGGACGAGGGCGCGGGCGATCAGGGGATCATGTTTGGTTATGCCACGACTGAAACCCCTGCGCTGATGCCAGCCCCGATCCAGTACTCCCACGCGATCCTGCGCCGTCTGGCCGAGGTTCGCAAAAACGGCACCGAGCCCGCGCTGGGTCCGGACGCGAAATCGCAACTGTCCGTCGTGTACCGTGACGGCAAGCCTGTGGGCGTCAGCTCGGTCGTGCTGTCGACACAGCATCTGGATGAGGCGCTGTCCTCGGACGATATCCGCGCGATTGTTGAGCCCTACATAACCGAAACTCTACCCGATGGCTGGCTGTCGGCCGACACAGAATGGCATGTGAATCCCACCGGCAAATTTGTGATCGGCGGCCCCGATGGCGATGCGGGCCTGACCGGGCGCAAAATCATCGTGGACACCTATGGCGGTGCCGCGCCTCATGGCGGCGGTGCGTTCTCGGGCAAAGACCCAACCAAGGTGGACCGTTCGGCTGCTTACGCTGCACGCTATCTGGCCAAGAACGTGGTGGCCGCGGGCATGGCGGAACGCTGCACGATTCAGCTTAGCTATGCGATTGGCGTATCCAAGCCTTTGTCGATCTATGCGGATACGCATGGTACTGGGCAGATTTCGGATGCCGAGATCGAAAAAGCCGTCGGTCAGGTGATGGACCTGACGCCGCGCGGCATTCGCCAGCACCTGCAGATGAACAAGCCGATCTACCAGCGCACGGCGGCTTATGGCCACTTTGGCCGTGAACCCGACGCGGATGGCGGTTTCAGTTGGGAACGCACCGATCTGGTGGACGCCCTGAAATCGGCTGTCTGATTGTTATCCAAAGGTGCGCCCTAACGGGCGCGCTCTATTCTGGTGCTTTTTGAGGGTGGCAGGTCTGTTGAGTGGACCGGGCCGCCCTCTTGTGTCCGTGGTGTCTGCACAGTATGGGCTTCGCCCATGAGCAACCAGACACCCCAACGCCCCCGCAGAAACTTTTATGGCCGCTTCAAGGGCAAGACCCTGAAGCCCAGTCAAAAGACGTATCTAAGTGAAGACCTCGATGCGTTGTCCCCCGGCGCGGTCGATTGGGAGAGTAACCCCGAACGCGCGCCGCTGGATCTGCAGGCGCTGTTTGGCGGACGGGATGTTTGGCTTGAGGTCGGTTTTGGTGGCGGTGAGCATCTGGTGCATCAGGCTGCCTGCAACCCCGGTATCGGTATTATAGGTGCCGAGCCCTACATCAACGGCGTCGCGATGTTGCTGGGCAAAATCCGGCAGGCGGGGGTTGAGAACCTTGCCGTTCATCCCGGCGATGCGCGCGACCTGTTCGACGTGCTGCCTGAGGCCAGTATCTCGCGCGCCTTCCTTCTCTATCCTGACCCATGGCCCAAAACGCGGCACCACCGCCGCCGCTTTGTGACGCAAGAACATCTGGAGCCACTTGCCCGCGCCTTGAAGCCGGGTTCAATCTTTCGCGTGGCAACGGACATTCCCGACTATGTTCGCCAAACGCTGGAAGAAGTGCCGCGCGCTGGTTTCGAATGGCTGGCCGAGCGTCCCGCCGATTGGCGTGAGCCGTGGGGCGATTGGATTTCCACCCGCTATGAACAGAAGGCCCTGCGCGAGGGGCGCGTGCCCCATTACCTGACCTTCCGCCGCAAGGGCTGATTGTCGCTGGACCATCTGGCCCCAATTCGCTAAGCGGCTAAGGCACTGATAGCGAAAACAGGAGCCCCCATGTCCGGACACGGTACGCCCATCCCGATGACCTCGCATCCCTGCGGCCCGTTGACCGGTACGGCAGAGGTGCCCGGCGACAAGTCGATCTCGCACCGTTCGCTGATTTTGGGTGCGATGGCGGTGGGTGAGACGAAGATCTCCGGTCTGCTGGAAGGTGAGGACGTTCTGGATACTGCCAAGGCCATGCGCGCCTTTGGGGCCGAGGTGACAGATCACGGTGGCGGTGAATGGACGGTGCATGGCGTGGGTGTCGGCGGTTTTGCTGAACCTGATCAGGTGATCGATTGCGGCAACTCGGGCACGGGTGTGCGACTGATCATGGGTGCGATGGCGACTTGTCCGATTAGCGCGACGTTTACTGGCGACGCAAGCCTGAACAAACGCCCCATGGCGCGAGTGACGGATCCGTTGGCTCTGTTCGGGGCGCAGGCCGTTGGACGCTCGGGCGGACGTTTGCCGATGACCATCGTCGGCGCGGCTGAACCTGTTCCGGTGCGCTATGAGGTTCCCGTTCCGTCGGCGCAGGTGAAATCCGCCGTGCTGCTAGCAGGTCTGAATGCGCCGGGCAAAACCGTGGTGATCGAGAAAGAGGCCACCCGTGACCATTCCGAACGGATGTTGGCCGGGTTCGGTGCAGAGATTACCGTTGAAGATACGGATGAAGGCCGGGTGATCACCCTGACCGGTCGTCCTGAGTTGAAACCGCAGGTGATTGCCGTGCCGCGTGATCCGTCCAGCGCTGCCTTTCCGGTTTGCGCGGCGCTGATCACGCCGGGCTCGGATGTGTTGGTGCCGGGCATCGGCCTGAACCCGACCCGGGCGGGCCTCTTTTCCACGCTGCGGGAGATGGGCGCAGACCTGACCTATGAGAACGAGCGTGAAGAGGGCGGCGAGCCTGTTGCCGATCTACGCGCGAAATACTCACCAAATATGAAGGGCATCAATGTGCCGCCGGAACGTGCGGCCTCGATGATCGACGAATATCCGGTGCTGTCCGTGGTCGCGGCCAATGCCACTGGCACCACGATGATGGGCGGCGTGAAAGAGCTGCGGGTCAAGGAAAGCGACCGGATCGACGCGATGGCTCGAGGCCTGCGCGCCAATGGCGTGAGCGTGGATGAGGGCGAGGAATGGTGGTCGGTCGAGGGGCTGGGCATCGGCAACGTCCCCGGCGGCGGCACCTGCGAGAGCTTTCTGGATCACCGTATCGCCATGTCCTTCATGGTGATGGGGATGGGCGCAAAAACGCCGGTCTCGGTCGATGATGGCGGCCCGATCGCGACCTCGTTCCCGATCTTTGAACCGCTGATGGCGGCACTGGGTGCCAAGGTGGACCGCACGTGAGCTTCACGGTTGCCATAGACGGGCCTGCAGCGGCGGGGAAGGGGACGATTTCGAAAGGGGTTTCGGCTCATTTCGGGTTCGCGCATCTGGACACCGGCCTGCTGTACCGTGCGGTTGGCCGCCGGACACTTGACGGGATGGAACCGGTCGCAGCCGCTCAGGCTTTAACTGCTGAAGAGTTAGGGCAGGGCGATCTACGCACCGCCGAAATCGCTCAGGCCGCGTCAAAGGTGGCTGTGATCCCTGAAGTTAGGTCGGCACTTGTGGACTTTCAGCGCAGTTTCGCAACCCGCCCCGGAGGCGCCGTTCTGGATGGGCGCGATATCGGGACGGTGATCTGCCCCGAGGCTGAGGTTAAGCTGTTTGTCACCGCCAGCGCCGAGGTTCGGGCAGAGCGGCGGTATCTGGAACTCAGCGCTAATGGGTCCGACACAACCCGCGCGCAGGTTCTGCAAGATGTCCGTGAACGCGACGCCCGCGATGCCGAGCGCAGCACGGCCCCGATGAAACCTGCGGAGGATGCTGTGCTGCTGGATACATCGAATCTGAGTATCGAAGCGGCGTTGGCCGAGGCGATTGCCATAGTTGAAGACGCCAAACGCAAGGTGTTTTAGAACCTTGGTGGCTCTCACGATTTTGGGAACGCTCCTCACCAAGCTTTGTTTGGTCAGTCGCCTCAGGGCTGCGTAGGGTGAATTGGTAATCCGCAGGAGCGATACCATGATCCGATTGACCTTAGCTCTGATTTTTCTGGGTGGAAGTCTGGCTGCGCAAGAAGCCGAGCCACCCATGACCTATGAGCGTCTTGGGAAGATAATTTTTGCGCTGGATCCGGACGCGCAACCCCAAGGGCCGGGTTTCCAAATGACCGTGTCGGATGTTTCGGTTTTGGTGATCACGGATATCAACGCGGATCGGATGCGGGCGATGGTTTCCATCAGCAGCGCCGCTGATTTGTCGGCTGCGGACCTTCAACGCATGATGCAGGCGAATTTCGACAGCACTCTGGACGCGCGCTATGCCATTGCCAACGGCACGTTGTGGGCCGCATTCATTCACCCCCTGTCTAAACTAGATAAGGACCAACTGATTTCGGGGCTGGCCCAAACCGTGAATATCGCCAAGACGTATGGCACCCTGTATTCAGGCGGCGCTGCCGAATTCGGAGGGGGCGACAGCCAGGATCTTCAGCGTGAGCTGATTGATGAGCTGCTTAAGAAGGGCGAGGAAATCTAATCCATCTAGGGATTTGCACTATTCGTAACGCTGGGATTGCCAATAGTTGCCAGCCCGCAAAAACGGTTGAAACCGGGGCATCTTTGATGAGTTTCGCCGGTTTCATAGCGGTGATGGGATGAGGGAATCTTCACGGATTGTCACAGCTTTGAACATGCTGACAACCAAGGAGGCCTAGGCCCTAGCGAGGTATCGGAAAGCTGGTATAGTCCCCTGAAATATTGAGGGGGAGAGCTAAATGAACAACCGTTTGCGTAAAATCACTATTGTGGGCGGCGGCACCGCAGGTTGGATGACCGCGCTGATCCTTGAGATGGTGTTTTCTCGCACGTCAGCGCCAAAGGACCGACCGCGCATCTGCCTGATCGAAAGCCCGAATATTTCGACGGTGGGGGTGGGAGAGGCTACCGTGCCGCGCATGCCGGTTACGCTCCGGCAGGCGGGGATTGCCGAGCGGGACTTTTTCCGCGAGACAAACGCGTCGTTTAAACTGGGTGTGAAGTTCTGTAACTGGAACAACGACGCCAAGGGCAACCGCATCGACTATATGAACCCTTTTGCTCATGGCCAGATGCTGGAAGGGCTGGAGGCGGCCGAATATTTCCTGCGCTTTGGCAACGGGGATCGGGACTTTACGCAATCAATCTCGCCGCACGATGATCTGGCTCGTATGTGCAAAGGCGCGCGGCCACTGGGTGCACCGGAATTCGAACAACGGTTCGGCTTTGCATACCACCTGGACGCTGTGAAATTCGCGGGGATGTTGACGAAGGTCTGCACCAAGCGCGGGGTCGAGCATATTCAGGATGAGGTCCAATCGGTCGAACTGGACGAGCAGGGCAATGTCAGCCATCTGATGCTGGAGCGCAAAGGCCGCCACGATATCGAGATGGTTGTGGATTGCACCGGGTTCCGGGGGCTGATCATTAATCAGGCTCTGGGTGAGCCGTTCATGGATTATTCGGACTACCTGCCCAATGACCGGGCCATGGCCTTGCAGGTCGAACATCCTGACCCCGAAAAGATCGAAAGCGCCACGCGGTCTACGGCGCTGGGGGCTGGTTGGACGTGGCGGGTTCCATTGTTCAATCGTGTAGGCACGGGCTATGTGTATTCCTCGGCGCATCGCACGGATGATCAGGCGGCGGACGAATATCTTGAATGGCTAGGCGACAGCGGCAAAGGTTTGACGCCGCGTGTGATCCCAATGCGGGTTGGACGGGTGCGCAATGCATGGGTCAAGAACTGCGTGGCCGTCGGTTTGTCCGGCGGGTTTATCGAGCCGTTGGAAAGCACCGCGATTCATATGATCGACCACGCGGTGCGCTGGTTCGCCGAACATCTGCCGACGCAGGCGATCGAACCGTCCTTGCGGGCGCGGTACAACCGACAGATGGACAAGCTTTATGACGAGGTGCTCGAATTCATCTGTCTGCACTATCGCTTGGGTAACCGCACGGATGATCAATATTGGATCGATGCCCGGACCGAGATGAAAATACCCGACCGGTTGGCCGAGAACCTCGAGCTGTGGCAGCACCGCTTGCCGATGCAGCACGATGTTGAGTTCGCGACGCTGTTTGATCACCGCGTTTACCAGACGGTGCTGTTGGGCAAGCAAGTCTACGATACAGGCTATGGCACAGGCATTCGTGATCGGGTGCGACCTTTGAAAAAGCCGATCTGGTTCCAGTGGTGGAAGGGCGCGAAAGTGGACCTTGCGCAGATTCTCAAATCTATGCCGGATCACAAGACCCTGTTGCGCGATATTCGAGGAGAGCTGGAAAAGCCCGCCTTTGGTAAAGCGGTGGCTGCGAAGCCGACGGTTGCGATGCCGGGTGCGAAACCTGCGCCGGTGGCCGTTCAGAACATGCCCAACTTCGCTGAAATCCAGAGCGGCGCAAAGGATTTGCAGTTGTTCTAGAAATTGCCTGTGAGCCGGGCGGTGAAATTCGCCCGGCCGCTGGGCCGTTTGTCGGCAGGTATTGCAGGTTATAGCGCGTATCGCCCGTTATAACTTGCAGCGCCTTGGCGAACCCGCTATAGAGCGCGCGTCGACAAGGCGATTTGAGCCATAAAACAATGAGACGAGCAGGGTCGGAAACAACCGGCCCTCTTTGTTTTGCGGCATATGTCAGGTCGTCTGACCAATCCACTAAGACCGGCGGAGACAACCGCTCGGCCAGCAAAAACGTACTGTAAAGGAAAACAACGCCACATGGCTAACGCATCCATGGAGGAATTCGAAGCCCTCCTTAATGAAAGCTTCGAAATGGACACACCCGAAGAGGGTTCTGTTGTCAAAGGCAAGGTTCTGGCTATCGAAGCCGGCCAAGCCATCATCGACGTAGGCTACAAAATGGAAGGCCGCGTTGATCTGAAAGAATTCGCAAATCCCGGCGAAGCCCCTGAAATCGCTGTAGGTGACGAGGTCGAAGTTTACCTGCGCGCCGCAGAAAACGCCCGTGGCGAAGCTGTCATCTCGCGCGAGATGGCCCGCCGTGAAGAGGCATGGGACCGTCTGGAAAAAGCATATGCCGACGACCAGCGCGTCGAAGGTGCTATCTTTGGTCGCGTCAAAGGTGGCTTCACCGTCGATCTGGGTGGCGCAGTTGCGTTCCTGCCCGGCTCGCAGGTTGATGTTCGCCCCGTGCGCGACGCTGGCCCGCTGATGGGTCTGAAGCAGCCGTTCCAGATTCTGAAAATGGACCGTCGTCGTGGCAACATCGTTGTTTCGCGCCGCGCAATCCTGGAAGAATCGCGTGCCGAACAGCGTGCCGAAGTTATCGGCAACCTGTCCGAAGGTCAGACCGTCGAGGGTGTTGTCAAGAACATCACCGAATACGGTGCATTCGTTGACTTGGGCGGCGTCGACGGCCTGCTGCACGTCACCGACATGGCATGGCGTCGTGTGAACCACCCGTCCGAGATCCTGACGATCGGCGAAACCATCAAGGTTCAGGTCATCAAGATCAACAAAGAGACCCACCGCATCAGCCTGGGCATGAAGCAGCTGCAAGAAGATCCGTGGGATCTGGTTGCTGCGAAATACCCGCTGGGCTCGGTTCATCAGGGTCGCGTCACCAACATCACCGACTACGGCGCGTTCGTCGAGCTGGAAGCCGGTGTCGAGGGTCTGGTGCACGTGTCCGAGATGTCCTGGACCAAGAAAAACGTCCACCCCGGCAAGATCGTTTCGACCAGCCAGGAAGTCGACGTCATGGTTCTGGAAATCGACGGTGCCAAGCGTCGCGTGTCTCTGGGCCTGAAGCAGACCATGCGTAACCCGTGGGAAGTGTTTGCAGAAACACACCCCGAGGGCACCGAGGTCGAAGGCGAAGTCAAGAACATCACCGAATTCGGTCTGTTCATTGGTCTCGAAGGCGACATCGACGGCATGGTACACCTGTCCGACCTGTCTTGGGACGAGCGCGGTGAAGACGCGATCCAGAACTACCGCAAAGGCGATATGGTTTCGGCCGTCGTTTCGGAAGTTGACGTCGAAAAAGAGCGTATCTCTCTGTCGATCAAAGCCCTGGGCGGTGACAAGTTCGCCGAAGCCGTGGGCGGCGTGAAGCGTGGCTCGGTCATCACCGTTGAAGTTACCGCAATCGAAGATGGCGGTATCGAGGTCGAGTATGAAGGCATGAAATCCTTCATCCGCCGTTCGGACCTGTCGCGTGACCGTGCCGAGCAGCGCCCCGAGCGTTTCAACACTGGCGACAAGGTCGACGTCCGTGTCACCAACGTCGACAGCAAGACCCGCCGTCTGGGCCTGTCGATCAAAGCACGCGAGATCGCAGAAGAGAAAGAGGCCGTGGAACAGTACGGTTCTTCCGACTCGGGCGCATCGCTGGGCGACATTCTGGGTGCAGCGCTGAAGTCCGGCGACTAAGCCCGGTCATCAGCCAAAACCTAATTCACGGCCTCGCGCATATGCGCGGGGCCGTTTTTGTTGCGAATCAATATGTTCCAAAATTTGCGATCAGTTTGCGCATCACGCTCTCAATTCGAGCCCATTTCCTGTAAACCAGCAAAAAATCGTGTGAGATTTAAGCAAAATTAAGGCTTTGCGCCCAGAGTCAACATTCCCCCAATCCGGGTTTCTTTCTATACTGCCCAGATTAGTAGACATGGTTAACCGGTCGCCTGGGAGGGTAGCGCACATGATCCGTTCAGAACTGATTCAGAAAATTGCCGACGAAAATCCGCATCTCTATCAGCGTGATGTTGAGCGTATCGTGAATACCGTGTTCGAAGAAGTTACGGATGCCATGGCGCGTGGTGATCGTGTTGAACTGCGCGGATTTGGCGCGTTTTCGGTCAAGCAGCGCGATGCCCGCGTGGGCCGCAATCCCAGAACGGGTGAAACTGTTCAGGTTGAAGAAAAATGTGTTCCATTTTTCAAGACGGGCAAGTTGCTAAGGGATCGTTTGAACGGTAAAGCCTAGGCCATGATGCGCTACCTTCGATATGCTTTTCTGGCGATCCTCGGGATCGTTCTGATTTCGGTTTCTCTTGCCAACCGCGAAACCGTGGAATTGACGCTGATGCCACAGGCCTTTGCCGATTTGCTTGGCTTCAATTTCAGTGCGTCGCTGCCATTGTTCCTTGTGGTTCTGGGCGGCGTGGTTGCTGGCCTTGTCATTGGTTTCCTGTGGGAATGGCTGCGTGAGCACAAGCACCGTCGCGATGCAACTGCCAAGACAAGCGAAGTCCGCAAGCTTGAGCGTGAGGTCAAAAAGCTCAAGAAAAAGCAGAACGAAGGTAAAGACGAAGTTCTTGCGCTGCTGGACGAAGCCAGCTGAGGCCATCTGATGCCGGATATTTCCGTTAAAATCTGCGGCCTGACCGCACCTGATCACGTGCGCGCCGCGGCCGAGGCCGGGGCACGGTACCTTGGGTTCAATTTTTTCCCGAAGTCCCCCCGCTATGTCTCGCCCGCGCAAGCGGCCGCGTTAATGCAGGCCGTGCCGGTTGGTGTGGCTAAAGTGGCCTTGGTGGTGAACGCTTCGGACGAGGAACTGGACAGAATCACCGGGACGGCCCCGTTTGATATGTTGCAGTTGCACGGGTCCGAAAGCGTTGACCGTGTGCGTGAAATCAAAGCGCGCTATGGTTTGCCTGTGATTAAGGTGATCGGGGTGGCCGATGCTGAAGATTTGGCCGCAATCGACGATTACAGCGGCGTTGCGGATCAGCTTTTGATTGACGCCAAGCCGCCCAAGAACGCGGTCTTGCCGGGCGGTAATGGGCTGGCATTTGACTGGCGGCTTTTGGCTGGGCGCAAGTATTGGCGCAAGCCGTGGATGCTGGCAGGTGGTCTGAACCCGGACAACGTAGCAGAAGCGATCCGCATGACGGGTGCGCGTCAGGTCGATGTGGCCTCTGGCGTGGAAAGTGCGCCCGGCGTCAAGGACACTGCTTTGATCAGTGCGTTCATCAAGGCTGCTCAATAGCGTTGCTCTGGGTGTCGCGACGTACGTTTTGCCATGGCAAATCCCGCAGCTACCTCCTATGAACAACGGGTACGACGATGGAGACAGCCATGGCCAACGATCTTTTCAATTCCTTTATGTCCGGCCCCGACGAACAGGGACGTTTCGGCATATTCGGAGGGCGATTTGTCAGCGAGACGCTGATGCCTCTGATCCTGTCGCTGGAAGAGGAATATGAGAAGGCCAAGGATGATCCGACCTTCTGGGCCGAGATGGACGATTTGTGGGCCAACTATGTGGGTCGACCCTCGCCGCTGTATTTCGCGGAACGTCTGACGCAGCATCTGGGCGGAGCCAAGATTTACCTGAAACGTGATGAGCTGAACCATACTGGCGCGCATAAGATCAACAACGTGCTGGGTCAGATCATTCTGGCGCGGCGCATGGGTAAGACCCGGATCATCGCCGAAACCGGGGCAGGGCAGCACGGCGTCGCCACCGCCACTGTCTGCGCCAAATTCGGCCTGAAATGCGTGGTCTATATGGGCGCGCATGACGTACAGCGTCAGGCGCCAAACGTGTTCCGTATGCGCCTGCTGGGCGCCGAGGTGATTCCGGTGACCTCGGGCCGCGGCACCCTGAAGGACGCGATGAATGACGCGCTGCGCGACTGGGTGACCAATGTGCGAGACACGTTCTATTGCATCGGCACCGTGGCCGGGCCGCACCCGTATCCGGCGATGGTGCGAGATTTCCAGTCGATCATCGGCAAGGAAGCCAAAGAGCAGATGCACAAGGCTGAGGGTCGTTTGCCCGACACGATCATCGCCGCCATCGGCGGTGGGTCGAACGCGATGGGGCTGTTCTATCCGTTCCTTGACGACAAATCCGTCAACATCATTGGTGTTGAGGCTGGTGGTAAAGGCGTCAATGAAAAAATGGAACATTGCGCGTCGCTGACCGGCGGTCGCCCCGGCGTGCTGCATGGCAACCGCACCTATCTGCTGCAGGATGATGACGGGCAGATTCTTGAGGGCTATTCGATTTCGGCCGGATTGGATTACCCCGGTATTGGGCCGGAACATTCGTGGTTGAATGACATTGGCCGCGCCAACTATGTCTCGATCACCGATAAAGAGGCGTTGGAGGCGTTCCAACTGTGCTGCGCGACCGAAGGGATTATTCCGGCGCTTGAACCCAGCCACGCGCTTGCCCATGTGATGAAGATTGCGCCGGAACTACCCAAAGATCACCTGATCTGCATGAACATGTGCGGACGCGGCGACAAGGATGTACAGACCGTGGCCAAGTATCTGAATTTCGATATGTCGGATACCGAAGGACGCACGGCAGATTAACCTTTTAGTTCGACTAAGAAACGGCGCGCCATTTGGCAGCGCCGTTTTTGAAACCGGAGCTCATATAGGTGGGGCGGGAGATCCTTGCCTGACCCGTTAGTCTAGTGCCGCCTTCTCCTGTAAGACGCGTAGCGGCACAACGTCCAACGCCCTTTGATGTGTTGCTTCAAGATGCACCATGGGCGCGCAACCTTCGTCATAGGCTTGGAGGAACCGCCCGGCGCACAGGCACCAGCTATCGCCCGGTTTGAGACCCGCAAAGTCGAACTCGGGGCGTGGCGTGCTCAGGTCGTTTCCAACATATTTCGAATACGCGAGAAACTCGGCCGTCATGACTGCGCAAACAGTGTGGCTGCCCTGATCCTCGGGGCAGGTGTTGCACGCCCCGTCCCGGAAAAAACCGGTCAGGGGATCGCGCGAGCAGGGAGCCAGAACACCCCCCAGCACATTTATGCTGTCCTGCTTCTGCATGACGCCATCTTACAGGCTTTGCGCAATTTTGCGGAACATTTCGATATTTTCTTCGTTCACGCCCGCATCGCGAAAGTTGCGGTCTGCCCCGGTTGAAACGATCAGAACATCGCGGGCTTGGTCGAAATAGATATATTGGCCGTAAACACCACGCGCCAGAAACTCTCCCTCATGCGCGCCGACCGGAATCCACCATTGATAGCCATATCCGATTTTCCCTGCCTCAGTCGGTGCGCTGGGCGCGACCGCTTCGGCGATCCATTCGGCAGGGATAAGTTGCTGACTATTATGTGACCCATTCTGCAAAACAACCTGCCCAAATCGGGCAAAGTCGCGGGTGGTGAAATTCAACCCACCCAACACGAACGCGACCCCAGCGCCGTCCGTCACGTAATAGCCATCCTGCTCCAGCCCAAGCGGTTGCAAGATCCGAACCGTCAGCAATTCAGCAACGCTGCGTCCGGTGGCGCCACGGATCACCATTCCGATGACATGCGTATCAATCGAGACATACTGCCAGGTTTCCCCGGGTGTGGTGAAGCTGTCCTGAAGCGAGGCTGCAAAGTCGTCCAGCTCGCCACCCAGCGCAAGCACCCGGCCCATCCGGTTAATGTCGGAATCGTAATCCAGATAGTCCTCGTTGAACGTCACGCCGCTGGCCATGTTCAACACATTGCGTATCGTGGCACCGTCATAGGCCGAGCCTTCCAAGTCCGGTGCGTATTTTGTGACCGGGTCATCAAGCGAGTCGATCGCACCTTCGGCCAGAAGGATACCCAACAGGGAAGAGAGATAGCTTTTAGCGACCGACCACGAAATGCGCCGATCATCCGGCCCAGTGTCCAAATAATATTCCTCGAACCGGATCTGCCCATCCTGCATCACCAGCAAAGATGTTACGGTGCGGTCCTCGATCCAGCCGTCGGTGCCTTCGGGCAAATCGAAGCCCGGCCCGTAAGGCAGCTCCCAAGTTGGGCCGTCCCCACGTGGCAAGTCCACCTTTAGAAAGGCTTCGTCCATATGAGAGAAATTGTGGACGATCTTGTCCTCAGCGAACAAGGAGTTGACGGCCATAAGGCGTTGGATTTCTTCGCGTTTCCAGAAGCCAACAACAGCCGCGGCCAGCACTAGCATCAAAACGATGCGCAGCACCCATTTCAAAAAGGTTCTCATCCATTTCCTCCCATATTCGGGTGGTATTGGAACGCGATTGGGTGGGATCCGCAAATGGTACGTTGCGGCAATGTCAGTGTGTCTATTTGAATTTGTCCAACAGCCGTTGCATGGCCGATCGGTCGTCGCGTGTCGGCTGTGAATCTGGTTGTGAAATCGGCTTTGCAGTCGGCTTGGCAGGCTCAGAGGGGGACTTTGAAGACCGTGGTGGGGCTGTGCGCAAGGCGACAGCGTTCATGAACTTGCCGCCCTCTCCGTCAGCCAGATGTCCAGCACCGTCGGACACACCACGCAGGACGTCATCCAACCAGTCGCTGTCGGCATTGGCGAAGTCACCCAAAACATAAGGTGAGACCATTTCCTTGCGCCCGGGATGACCGATCCCCAGTCGCACCCGGTCATAAGCCGGGCTGATATGTTCGTGGATCGAGCGCAGCCCATTATGGCCAGCATGCCCTCCACCTGCTTTGACCCGAACTTTGCCTGGCGCAAGGTCCAGCTCATCATGGAAAACGGTCACGTCGGTCGAGTCGAGCTTGTAAAAGCGCATCGCCTCGCCAACGGACTGGCCCGAACGGTTCATGAAAGTCTGTGGTTTAATCACAAGAACCTTTTCACCGCCCAGCCGCCCTTCGGCAATTTCGGCCTGGAACTTTGATTTCCACGGCCCGAACCCGTGATCATCCGCGATCCTGTCGACAGCCATAAAGCCAATATTATGCCGGTTTCGGGCATATTTTGATCCTGGATTACCCAAGCCGACAAACAGCTTCATTCCCACGTCCTTACTTTGCGCACCGATCTTCAATTGGTAGATGGCATGGATCAGGGGCAGTTTTCCAGCCCGTTCAGACCAAAAGAAAAGACGGGACCCAAGGGCCCCGTCCGGAAAATCTGGAACGTCGTGTCCGGATTTATTCTTCGGCTTCTTCCTTGCCGACGACTTCGACCTCATCAGGTGCCACTTCGCCCTCTTCACCTTCTTCGTCGTCGCTTGCCGACAGGCCAGTCGGTGCCGAGATGTTGGCGATCACGAAGTCACGGTCGATGGTTGGCTTGGTGCCTGCAGGCAGGTCAACCGACGAGATGGTGACAACGTCGTTGATGTTCAGACCGGTCAGATCAACAGTGATCTTCTCGGGAATTTCACCAGCGGTGCACATCAGTTCGACTTCAGGACGGACAACGGTCAGAACGCCGCCCTTCTTGATGCCGGGCGCTTCTTCTTCGTTGACGAACTCAACGGGGATGAACAGCGCGATCTTGGTGGTCCGACGCAGGCGCATCAGGTCCAGATGGGTGGGCAGGTCTTTGACAACGTCACGCTGTACGTCGCGGCAGATGACGCGCACGTCTTCGTGTCCTTCAACCTTCAGGTTCCACAGGGTCGACTTGAACCGGCCCGCTTTCAGGCGCTTGAACAAAACGTTGAACGGGATGTTGATCGGCAGCGGTTCTTTGTCGCCACCAAATACAATGCCCGGAACCATGCCGTCGCGGCGTGCTTGACGAGCGGCGCCCTTGCCTGTCCCCGTCCGTTCCAGAGCTACGAGATCAGGAATCTCACCAGCCATGATATATTCTCCAATGTTAGGGCGGGCATCCTCCAAGGCTGTATGCCCGCGTGAAGCCGCGTCCATAGCTTGATTCACTGCAATTGGAAAGGGCTTTTTGCGGGATCAGGTTTATTGCGAGGCTCTGCATCGCGCTCCGGGATATTTAAAGCCAGATGAATGAAGGATTCCTGCTTCATCTGGCTAAAAATATCCCGGGGGAGTCGCCTAAAGGGCGGCGGGGGCAGAGCCCCCCTAAACCCGATGGTCAGCCTTGCCAGCGACCGCCGAAATCCTCGGGGACCAAAAGGTTGTGGCGGCCCAAGTCGCCAATGTGGCGCTCACCGCACAGCGCCATCGTGGTATCAAGCTCTTTGTGAATGACATCCAGTGCTGTCGTGACGCCTTTTTGTCCCATTGCGCCCAGTCCATAGACAAAGGCGCGGCCGATATAGGTGCCCTTTGCACCCAGAGCCAATGCTTTGAGCACGTCTTGGCCCGAGCGAATGCCGCTGTCCAGGTGAACCTCGACATCTCCACCGACCGCATCAATGATTTCGGGCAAAACGCGGATTGAACTGAGCGCCCCGTCCAACTGGCGTCCACCGTGATTTGACACGACGATGGCGTCGGCCCCCAACTTGGCTGCCATCTTTGCATCCTCGGCGTCCAGTATGCCCTTAAGGATCACTTTGCCGCCCCATTGCTCCATCAGCTTTTCGACTTTTTTCCAGTCAAGGCTGGGGTCAAACTGTTCCGCTGTCCAAGCGCCGAGTGAGGAAGCATCCGACACCCCTTCGGCGTGGCCAACGATATTGCCGAATTCCCGCCGATGCGCGCCCAGCATTTCAATGCCCCACGCCCATTTGGTCATTAGATTGGCGACGGTTTTTGCAGTCAGTTTTGGCGGGGCAGACAGGCCGTTTTTCAGGTCCTTGTGCCGTTGGCCAAGAATTTGCAGGTCCAGAGTGATAACAAGGGCCGAGCAGTTCGCGTCTTTTGCGCGTTGGATCAGGCGTCCGACGTAGTCCTGATCTTTCATTGTATAGAGCTGGAACCAGAATGGTTTTGTCGTGTGTTCGGCCACATCTTCGATCGAGTTGATTGACATGGTGGACAGCGTGAAGGGAACGCCGAATTCTTCGGCGGCTTTGGCAGCCTTCATCTCTCCGTCGGCGTGTTGCATCCCGGTCAATCCGACGGGGGCCAATGCAACCGGCATCGCAACGTCTTGACCAATCATTTGTGATGCGGTCGAGCGCCCGGCCATGTCCACGGCGACGCGTTGGCGCAGGCGGATTTCTTCGAAATCCGAACTGTTTTCGCGGAACGTTTGTTCTGTCCAGCTTCCGCTTTCGGCGTAGTCGAAAAACATCCGCGGGACGCGCCGTTCGTAGATCCGTTTAAGGTCTTCTATGTTTGTGATGACTGGCATTTGGCTTTGGCCTTTTGAATTGGTTCTTTTTTCTTACCAATTGTTAGGGGGCGCCGCAACGTCGCATGTCTGCGGTCCGTTGCCGCGCCGAAGGAACGCAAAAAAACCGCGGGAGGTATAGGCCAGCCGCGGTTGATCTTATCTTAGGGTTTGTCAGTGTTTTCTGGCCGAATGGGCCCCGTCGGCCAGCGTTTTTACAAAGCTCAGTACGTCGGAAACCGGTTTGCCCGAGGCGATCTGGCTAACGATCGCGGACCCAACCACCGCGCCGTCTGCCACAGAAGCGATCGCGCGGGATTTTTCGGGTGTATTGATTCCAAAGCCGACAATGACAGGCAGATCCGTTGCTGCCTTAATCCGGGCGACCTCGGGGCCGACATTCGTTGCTTGCGCTTCGGCGGCGCCTGTGATCCCCGTGATCGAGACGTAGTATACAAAGCCCGACGTATTTTGCAGAACGCGGGGCAGGCGCTTGTCGTCGGTAGTCGGGGTTGCAAGACGGATAAAGTTCAAACCCGCCGCCTGCGCAGGCAGGCAGAGCTCTTCGTCTTCTTCAGGGGGAAGGTCTACGACGATCAGCCCGTCAATACCCGCAACCTTGGCATCGGCCAAAAACGTGTCGACCCCTCGGCTGTAGATCGGGTTGTAGTACCCCATCAGCACAATGGGGGTCGTATCATCCGTCTCGCGGAAGGCGCGCGCCAGATCCAGAGTTCTTTGCAAGGTCATACCACCGTCCAGGGAACGCTGTCCGGCGGCCTGAATCGTCGGGCCATCGGCCATGGGATCAGTGAATGGCAGGCCAAGTTCGATCACATCGACACCTGCGCCCGGCAGCCCCTTCACGATTTCGAGCGAAGTATCGAAATCAGGGTCTCCGGCCATGATATAGGCGACAAAGGCTTTCTTGTTTTCGGCCTTCAGAGCGGCAAACTTGGCGTCGATACGGGTCATCAGCAGTCCTTGCAAACAGGTTTGAACCTGATGTGCAGAAACTTTGCGCGGAAATCAATCCCGCCGGGCCAGATTAGCTTAGAACCCGTAGTGATATCGCAGGAACAGGGCATTCACACCGGGGTTGAAGCTTTCGGTGCTGGCATTGGACTTGTGCGTTACGGCCAGAGAAATAGCGTTGCCGCTGTCCAAATTGTAACCAACACCCAGAAGGCTGCGAATTTGGAAGCTGCCGCCCAAGTCGTTGTTGTCATTAGATGCGTTGTAATAGCCGGGCAGGACGCTGAGTTCGGCGAACCAGCGGTCCGAGAATGAGTAGACGCCGATCAAACCCGCACCGATATGCGTGTCGCCATCGACATCAACCGTCAGTGCTGCCCCCCAGCCCGCACTGAACCGGGTGGCCTGGTGAAACGGATTGTGCTGGTATTCCAGCGAAAAGATGGCCTGATCCTCGCCATTGCTATCGGAAAAATCAGCGTAGCCTGCTCCGAAGATTACCGATTGAGCGTGTGCTGTAGCCGCTGAAAGTAAGAAAGCAGTGAAAATAAGAAGGAATTTCATAATGCATCTTCGTCAATCTGTTCGCGATAAGTCCGACAATGATTACGTTTGGTCAACAAAATCAAGTCGCGATCAAGACACGCACTTTGACAGGGTTGTGATATTGCAGTCCGGACTCGAACCAAGTTGAGCGGTTGGGTTGCGCATTTGCCCTTACCTGAATAGAAGACGCCGTCGTATCGCTTCAGGAGGCCGAGATGGGCTTTAAAATGGGAATCGTGGGTCTGCCGAATGTTGGCAAGTCGACCCTGTTCAACGCGCTGACCAAGACTGCCGCGGCGCAGGCGGCGAATTTCCCGTTCTGCACCATCGAGCCGAATGTGGGCGACGTGGCCGTGCCTGATGAGCGTTTGGACAAGCTGGCGGCGATTGCGTCCTCGAAACAAATCATCCCGACGCGAATGACCTTCGTGGACATCGCCGGTCTGGTCAAAGGCGCCTCGAAAGGTGAGGGGCTGGGCAACCAGTTTCTGGCCAATATCCGCGAGACCGACGCGATTGCCCATGTGCTGCGCTGTTTCGAAGACGGCGATGTGACCCATGTGGATGGCCGCGTCGACCCGGTGGCCGATGCCGATACGATCGAGACCGAGCTGATGCTGGCCGATCTGGAAAGCATCGAAAAGCGCCGCGCCAACCTGGTGCGCAAGTTGAAGGGCAACGACAAAGAGGCGGCACAGCAAGATCGCCTGCTAGCCGAGGCGCAGGCGATGCTGGAAAACGGTAAACCCGCGCGTCTGGTCGAGGTCTCGGACGAAGACGCCAAGGCGTGGAAGATGCTGCAACTGCTGACCACCAAGCCGGTGCTCTATGTTTGCAACGTGTCTGAGGAAGAAGCGGCCGAGGGCAACGAATATTCCGCCAAGGTTGCTGAAATGGCCGCCGCGCAGGGCAATTCCCACGTCATCATCAGCGCCAAGATCGAAGAAGAAATCAGCCTGTTGGAAGACGACGAAGCCCAGATGTTCCTTGAGGAAATGGGGCTGGAAGAGCCGGGCCTGGATCGTCTGATCCGCGCCGGTTACGACTTGCTGCACCTGGAAACCTATTTCACCGTCGGCCCGAAAGAGGCCCGCGCCTGGACCATCCGCACCGGCACCGCCGCCCCGCAGGCCGCTGGCGTGATCCATGGTGACTTTGAAAAAGGCTTCATCCGTGCCGAGACCATCGCCTATGACGATTACATCGCCGCCAATGGCGAGCAGGGCGCGAAAGAGGCTGGCAAGATGCGAGCAGAGGGCAAGGGCTACATCGTCAAGGACGGTGACGTGATGCATTTCCTGTTCAATACGTGAAGAAGTGCAATCGTTTCGGTAAATGTGCTATCTGAATCTGAGTTTTCCAAACTTGGTTCTATTCCGATGGGTAACGAAACAGTCGAAGCCAACAAAGCCGTAGTTCAAAGGTACATAGACGACATACAGAACGGCCATTCGCTTGATGCCATATGCGAGGTGTTCGCCGAGGATTTCATCGACCACACGGCAAGTGGTGGTGGGGCCTTTGTCGGGGGTATCGAAGGCTTGAAGCAAGGATATGCAAGCTTCTTAAGGGCCTTCCCTGATTTACATGCCTCGGTTGAAGCGCTGATTGCTGAGGGTGAAAAGGTTGTTGCCTATAAGACGCTGAGGGGAACTCATTCCGACGACTGGTTGGGCGTTCCTGCGACCGGGAGCGAGGTCGAGTTCAAGATTATCAGTATCTATAAAGTCAAGGACGGGAAGCTGTCGGAGTTCTGGGGGCTTCAGGATGAAGTTTCTCTTAGGCAGCAGTTGGAAAACAATCTGAACGGATAGGTCTGGGCGCAGTCACTTGCGGCTGAAAACTGCGTTTGGAACTGGGTTTTGGACAATCAGTCAAGTTACCAGCAAGGATATTCAAAGTTGCGCTTATTCCTGCAAATCGTTCTGTGATATCAGGTTGGCCCGTGACCCGAGATGTTCCCAAATGATAGAAATCCGCGACCTGCAACTCCTCAGCGCCTTGGCGCGGCATCAACACTTTGCCAAAGCCGCCGAGGAATGCGGGATTTCTCAACCTGCATTCTCGATGCGTATCCGCAATCTTGAGGATCGGCTGGGCGTTTCGATCGTTCGGCGGGCCAATCGGTTTCAGGGGCTGACGGAAGAAGGCGAAATGATTGTCCAGCGCGCGCGGCGTATTCTGGATGAGACCAAAGCGCTGGAACAGCAGGTGCAGGCATCCAAGGGTGAGATTACGGGGACGCTGATCCTGGGCGTGATTCCGACCGCGATTGCCTTTACTGGACGTCTGGTCAAACGCTTGCAGCAGGCCCATCCGCGCATCCTGTCGCGGATCGAAACCATGTCGGCGACCGCCATTCAGCATCGTCTGGACGAAGGCAGTCTGGATGCGGGCATCACCTATGGTGACAGTATCGGCACCGATCTGCGACAGGTACAGCCCTTGTACGAAGAAACCTATGTACTGCTGGTCCCAGCGCATATGACCGAGGATTCCGGCCCGATCCCATGGGCGCAGGTGGCCAAGTTTCCCCTGAGCCTACTTGAGCCGCAGATGCAGAACCGGCGCATTCTGGATCGCATTTTTGCCGAACAGGGCCTGCACCCGCATGTGGTGGCTGAAACCAGTGGTTTCACCGCCTCGATGGTCATGGCGCGCGAAGGGCTGGCAGCAACGGTTGTTCCCCGCGTGTTGGTGCGGGCTTTGGGTGATCTGAAGGGGACGAAGGTGCTGCCTCTGGTCGATCCAGTGGTCAGCAAACCGATCTGTCTGGCAACCCTCAGCCGTGATCCAGAACTGCCGACGGTCGAGGCGCTGAGGACGGTGGTCGCCTCATTGCGGTGATAATCTGTCGTTATCGTGCGATTAAAATATGCGATTTGACGATATGCTAGTCTGATGAGACACGGGGCCTTAATCGGAGGGCATCATGGCACCATTAGACACCAAGCCATCAGGCGCACCCAAGGGCGTCTGGAAGTCAGGTAAAGGAAAGGGGCGGCATACGCCCAAAGGCCGTCAGTTCACGGATGAGGCACAGGCCGAGATCACGCGCCTGCTGGGCGACCGCCCGCGCCGCCGCGATCTGCTGATCGAATTCCTGCATTTGATTCAGGACGCGCACGGCCATATCAGCGCCGATCACATAGCCGCGTTGGCGGTTGAAATGCGCATCGGTCAGGCTGAAATCTATGAAACCGCGACCTTCTATGCCCATTTCGACGTGGTGAAAGAAGGCGACACCCCTCCGCCCGCGCTGACGATCCGCGTCTGTGATTCTCTGTCCTGCGAAATGGCCGGTGCCCAGCAGTTGCAAAAGGCTTTGGAAGACGGGCTGGACCCCGCTGAAGTGCGCGTTGTCCGCGCGCCGTGCATGGGCCGCTGTGACACCGCTCCGGTGCTTGAGATCGGTCACAACCACATCGATCACGCGACCCCCGAAAAGGTGCAGGCCGCGATTGCAGCGGGTGACACCCATGCGCATCTGCCTGACTACGAAACCTTCTCGGCCTATGAGGCAGAAGGCGGTTACGCCAAGCTGAAAGAGCTGCGCGAGGGCGGCGATTGGGAGAAGGTGCAGGAGGACGTCCTGTCCTCGGGCCTGCGTGGTCTGGGTGGTGCGGGCTTCCCGTCGGGCAAGAAATGGGGCTTTGTTCGCATGAACGAAGGCCCTCGCTATCTGGCGGTGAACGGGGACGAAGGCGAACCGGGCACGTTCAAGGATCGCTATTATCTTGAACGCACGCCGCATGTCTTCCTTGAGGGCATGCTGATCGCGGCCTGGGCGGTTGAGGCCGAGACCTGTTTTATCTACATGCGCGACGAATACCCTGCGGTGCTGGAGATTCTGCGCCGCGAGATCGCCGCGCTGGAAACTGCCGGGATTGTCGCGCCCGGTTATATCGACCTGCGCCGGGGCGCTGGCGCGTATATCTGCGGTGAAGAATCCGCGATGATTGAATCGATCGAGGGTAAAAAGGGCTTGCCGCGTCACCGTCCTCCGTTCGTGGCGCAGGTTGGGGTCTTTAACCGCCCGACCTTGGTGCACAATGTCGAGACTTTGCACTGGGTCACAAAGGTTTGCCGCGAGGGGCCGGAATGCCTCAACAGCACCGAAAAGAATGGCCGCAGGGGGCTGCGCAGCTATTCGGTCTCAGGCCGTGTGGCGAAGCCGGGTGTTTACCTGCTGCCTGCCGGATCGACCATTCTGGACGTGATCGAAGCTGCCGGGGGTATGGTAGAAGGCCAGACCTTTAAGGCGTATCAGCCGGGTGGCCCATCCTCGGGTCTGCTGCCTGCGTCGATGGATGACATTCCGCTGGACTTTGACACATTGCAGCCTCATGGCACCTTTATCGGCTCCGCCGCCGTGGTGGTCCTGTCCGATCGGGACACTGCCCGCGACGCGGCGTTGAACATGCTGCGCTTCTTCGAGGAGGAAAGCTGTGGCCAGTGCACGCCATGTCGCGCGGGCTGCGAAAAGGCGGTCAAGTTGATGCAGGCCGACAAGTGGGACACCGATCTGCTGGAAGATCTGTGCCAGGTCATGGGCGATGCCTCGATCTGTGGTCTGGGGCAGGCTGCTCCGAACCCGATCCGCCTCGTCATGAAACATTTCGCTGACGAAATCTGAGGGGAGACAGAGCCATGCTAGACGCAAGCCCAACCAAGACCGTCACCTTCAACCTGAACGGCGAAGATGTCACCGTGCCCGAGGGCTGGACCATCTGGGAAGCCGCCAAGGGGCAGGGGTTCACCATCCCTCACCTGTGCCACAAGCCGCAGCCGGGCTACAAACCCGACGGTAACTGCCGCGCCTGTATGGTCGAGGTGGAAGGCGAGCGCACTCTGGTCGCTTCGTGCATCCGTCCTGCAGCGGATGGGATGGTCGTGAAGACTGACAGCGACCGCGCCGAGAAATCTCGCGCAATGGTTATGGAACTGCTGGTCGCGGACCAGCCCGAAGAAGCGCACGACGCCTCCAGCCATTTCTGGGACATGGCCAAGCTGAACGATGTCTCGGGCAGCCGTTTCCCCGCAAAAGAGGCCGAAAAGATCCCTCTGCTGGATGAAAGCCACATTGCGATGCGCGTCAATCTGGACGCCTGCATCAACTGCAACCTCTGCGTCCGGGCCTGCCGTGAAGTGCAGGTGAATGACGTGATCGGCATGGCCGGTCGTGGTCATACGGCGCAGGTGGTGTTCGACCAGAACGACCCGATGGGCGATTCGACCTGTGTGGCCTGCGGCGAATGCGTGCAGGCTTGCCCGACTGGTGCGCTGATGCCCGCTACCGTGCTTGACGATCAGCAGAAAGGTGACAGCAAAGACTACGACTCTGAGACAGAAAGCGTCTGCCCGTTCTGCGGTGTGGGCTGCAAGGTCTCGCTGAAGGTAAAGGACGGTAAGGTCAAATATGTCGAGGGCATCAACGGCCCCGCCAACGAAGGCCGTTTGTGTGTCAAAGGCCGGTTTGGTTTCGACTATATCCACCACCCGCACCGCCTGACCAAGCCGCTGATCCGGCGTGAGGATGCGCCTGAGAAGGGGCTGAATGTCGATCCGTCGGACCTGTCGACCCATTTCCGCGAAGCGACCTGGGACGAGGCGATGGAGCTTGCGGCCTCCAAACTGGTGGCTCTGCGCGACGAAGATCCGCGCAGCGTTGCGGGTTTTGGCTCGGCCAAATGCACCAACGAAGAAGCCTACCTATTCCAGAAGTTCATCCGTCAGGGCTTCAAGCACAACAATGTTGACCACTGCACCCGTCTATGCCACGCGTCGTCGGTGGCCGCTCTGATCGAGAACGTGGGATCGGGCGCGGTGACCGCTACCTTCAACGAGATCGAAAACGCGGATGTGGCAATCATCATTGGGGCCAACCCGATCGAAAACCACCCCGTCGCCGCGACCTATTTCAAGCAGTTCACCAAACGGGGCGGCAAGCTGATCGTGATGGACCCGCGCGGCGTTGGGATGCGGAAGTTCGCAGATGAGATGCTGCAGTTCCGCCCGGGGGCCGATGTTTCGATGCTGAACGCGATCATGAATGTGATCGTCGTGGAAGAGCTCTATGACAGCCAATACATCCACCGCTGGACCGAGAACTGGGAGGCCGAGAAAGAGCATCTGCGCGCCTTCACGCCCGAGGCGATGTCGCCGATCTGTGGCATCGAACCGGATCAGTTGCGCCGTGTCGCGCGCACCTTTGCGCAGGCCAAGGCTGGTCTGATCTTCTGGGGGATGGGCGTCAGCCAGCACATCCACGGCACCGACAATTCGCGTTGCCTGATCAGCCTTGCGCTGATGACGGGCAATGTCGGTAAACCCGGCGCTGGTCTGCACCCGCTGCGGGGCCAGAACAATGTGCAGGGGGCCTCGGACGCGGGTCTGATCCCGATGTTCCTGCCGGATTATCAGACCGTGACTGACGATGGCATTCGCGCCAAGTTCAACGAGGTGTGGAATTCGGACGACTTCTCGAACGAGAAGGGCCTGACTGTCACCGAGATCATTGATCAAGCCTATGCCGGCAACATCAAAGGCATGTATATCATGGGCGAAAACCCGGCCATGTCCGACCCTGATGTGAACCACGCCCGCGACGCGCTGGCCAAGCTGGACTTGATGATCGTGCAGGATATCTTCCTGACCGAAACGGCGAATTATGCTGACGTCATCCTGCCTGCCTCGGCGCTCTATGAAAAGAACGGCACGGTGTCGAATACCAACCGTCAGGTACAGCGGGTGCGCCCCGCCGTGACCCCTCCGGGGGAGGCGCGTGAGGATTGGAAGATCACTGTCGAACTGGCGCAGCGCATCGGGCTGAACTGGGATTACACCGATGTGTCGCAGGTCTTTGCCGAGATGAAACTGACGATGGCCTCGCTGGACAACATCACCTGGGACCGGCTCGAGACCGAGACGATCACCTACCCGTCGCTGTCTGAAACCGATCCGGGCCAGTCCATCGTGTTCGGCGACGGTTTCCCACGTTCGGATGGCAAGGCGAAATTCACCCCGGCCAGCGTCATCCCGCCCGATGAAGCCCCGGATGAGGAATATCCGATGATCGCCACCACGGGTCGCCAGTTGGAACATTGGCACACCGGGTCGATGACGCGACGCGCTACGGTTCTGGACGCCGTGGAACCCGAAGCAAACTGTTCGATGAACCCGCGCACGCTCAAGCTGATGGAGATCGAACCGGGCGAGACCATCCGCCTGACAACGCGTCGCGGGACGATCGAGATCATGGTGCGTGCCGACCGCGCAATCGCCGAGGACATGGTGTTCATCCCCTTTGCCTATGTCGAGGCGGCGGCAAATATTCTGACCAACTCGGCCATCGATCCCTATGGCAAAATCCCCGAGTTCAAGTTCTCGGCCATTCGGGTTGAGAAAATCGAAGACGCCATCGCGGCGGAATAGGTAGAAAAGGGGGTCCCAGTGGCCGCCTTTTTCTTTCCTTGACAGAAGGTTAGATGCGGCCAAACCTATCACCGCTTGGGGTGATGGAGGGTTTCATGCCGCGCCGTTTTGTCGATTTGTCCGTTCCGCTGGAAACCGGGATCGTATCCGACCCGCCGATCATGTTGCCCGAAATCGAATACCTGACTCACGACCAGACCGCAGAACAGATCATGTCCTTTTTTCCGGGCTTGCAAAAAGATGATCTGCCGGGGGGTGAAGGTTGGGCGATTGAGCGTCTTCAGATCGCGACCCATAATGGTACCCATCTGGATGCGCCATATCACCACCACTCGACCATGAACAACGGCGAACGCGCGATTACCATAGACGAGGTGCCGCTCGAATGGTGCATGAATCCAGGTGTGAAGTTGGACTTCCGGCATTTCGATGACGGTTATGTTGCGACCGCCGCCGACGTCGCGGCAGAGCTGAAGCGCATAGGTCACGATCTGCAACCGCTGGACATCGTGATCGTCAATACGTCTGCGGGAACGCGTTATGGTCAGCCTGACTATTTGATGAAAGGTTGCGGAATGGGCCGTGAGGCGACGCTGTACCTGACGGAACGCGGCGTCCGCGTGACCGGTACGGACGCCTGGAGCTGGGATGCGCCCTTTGCCCTGACCGCGCAGGAATATGCTGAGACGCAGGATGCTTCGATCATCTGGGAGGGGCATCGCGCCTCGATGGAGATCGGGTATTGCCACATGGAAAAGCTGGCCAACCTCGAAGACCTGCCGCCAACGGGGTTTGAAATCTCGTGCTTTCCTTTCAAGATCAAGGGCGCGTCGGCGGGCTTTGTTCGGGCCGTTGCGATTTTTGAGGAGGACGCAGATGACTGAACCCCTAAGCGGGCATGACGGCCCCTATGATGCGCCGGTCGAAATTCGGGGTTTCCGGGTGCTGCCGGAATGGATCGACTATAACGGCCACATGAATGTCGGCTACTACGGTGTGGCCTTCGATTTGGCGCTGGAAAAGCTGATGGTCGAGCATTTGGGCCTTGGCGAAGTGCAAGTGGCGGCTTTGGGGCAGGGGCCCTACGTTTTGCAGTCGCATATGACTTTCCTGCGCGAAGTACAGGAGAACGAACCCTTCTTTTATCGGATACGCCTGCTGGATGCAGACCACAAGAGGGGCCATTATTTTGCGCAGATGCTGTCAGAAAACGACGGTGAAGTCTGTGCAACGCAAGAGGCGTTGTTCATGAATGTCAGCCATAAGACCGGGCGTTCGGTCGCTTACCCGGACTGGGCCGCAGAACGGCTTGCCCGAATGGTGCGTGATCACGCGGGGTTGGACGCAGCCCCTCAGGCCGGGCAGGCGATTGGGATACGGCGGGCTTAGTAGTCGCGTTCGAAAAACACCCCGACGCCTGTTTCCCCGCGTCCGTCAACTGTTCCGCGAACGGTGAAATTGTCGGTTACATCAAGATTCAGGTTCACCTCGGTATCGCCTTCGGTGTTCACGGTGAAATCGGTGTAGAGATTGTCACTCAAGTAAGCCCCTGCACCCAATCGACCCGCGCCGCCTTCGGTCGCTCCGATGTCCACCGAGTCTACACCGGTCGCATCCCGTAGCCCCTTGGTGGCGTCCCCGCCCGCACCGCTGAGTTGGGCAAGTGATGCAGCCATTTGCGCGATGACAAACGGCGACAATTCGGAAAAGCGGTTGCCGAACAGAAGCATCGCCAGCGCTTCTTCCGCAGGGCGCTCGGGGTCAGAAAACACGTCTACTTCCGGCGCATCTAGTGGTCCCGCGATTTCAATCGTTGCCGTGCCGTCCGACGTGCTGGCGGACGACTCGAACTCGATATAGGGGGTCAGGTCGCCTTGCAGGGTCACGATGCCTTTGGTCAGCGCAAGCCTGCGACCCAGAATGTCCAAGTTACCACGGATCAGTTCGATTTGACCTGATGGCACCACCGAAGACGTTGTGCCGCCAATAAACAAACGACCACCAAGTTCCGCGTTCACGCCGCGCCCGCGTACAAAGACAGCTTTTGGTGCCAAAAGCGCAATGTCGAGAGAAATGCGGGAATCGCTGGGCGTTGCTTCTTCGTCAACAACCAGCCCTGCGCGTTCGCGGGTGATCAAGCTGGCCGAGCCTTCGCCAATATGTTGAATGTCGGGAATAGGCGCGGCCCCAACCGCCCCGGATGCAGCGGCCAGATTGATATTTGTTTCTTCAAACGTGATCTGTCCCGCAATTGAACTGTTGCCAGCCAAAGCGCCGGTCATCGCGATTTGGCCGTTCAGCGTTGTTTCATACAAAAGCTGGTCGGTCAGAACGAGACTGTTGAGCGTTGTCGTGATATTTGCGTTGAAGGGCGGCGTCAGGTCTACCGGGCCTGTCACGACAAAGTTACCACCGGCGCGCGGCCCGCCGCTGAGGGAAATCGTCGCGCGGCTTTGGGCCAGTTCCACTGACCCGCTGATACCCGTGATGGTCTGCCCGGCACCGGGAATTGCCAAAGAGGTGCCCGAGGTGGTTACCGTTCCACTCAGCGCTTCCAAAGAAGGTTTCCCCTTCAACGCCAGATCATATCGTGCCGTACCGTCGATCTTGTTGGGGGTAATGAACAGGTTGGCGATACCGATATTGACCCCGCCTGCGGCTTTCAGGTCGGCCTCACCAGATGCTTCGTCAAATGTGCCGGAAACCCGGCTGCTGATTTCTGCGGGGCCTTCAGCCGTTGTGTCGATCGTCCAAACGCCGTTGTCACGTTTCGCTGTACCATTCGCGGCAATCGTACCGGGGAATTCCGGGGCGAACCGCTCAATCCGGTTTAGTTTTGCATCAAAAACCAGATCCGCCGCGCCGTCTGAATCCACGGACCCTTCCAATGTGGCGTAGGAACTGTCCGGACCGCGCAAGTTTGCCGTTCCTTCCAGACCGGACGATGTGGGTGCCACGTTCCCCTCCAGCGTCAGTGGACCGGACAGAGTTTGTGTGATCCGCGCGACGTCATCCAGTTGGACAAAATAGTTCAACCCTCCGGCTTCGCGCGCGACTTTTCCTGATGCATTGGCTGAAATGGCCGACCCCTGCAGGCGGAAATTTCGAACCTCCAGACCCTGATCCCCGTTTTGGGCGTCCACGGTCAAGGTTGTGCGGCCATTCACAAGCTTGTCGACAAAGTCGATACCGACTTGAATGTCGTCGGCGTCCAGGTTGCCCTGAATATCAAAGGCGCGGGTCGCCAGATCGCCGCTGCCCTGGAAATTGGCGGTCACAGAACCGGTCAGGTCCCGACCCGCCATCCCCGAGAATAGGGATAGGTCTGGCACATCAATGCGCGCCTCGCCATTGCCGGATGGCTCTCCGGTCGGGTCGGTCACTGTGGCCTGTACCTGTGCGCTTAGGGCTTTGCCATTCACTGTCGCGTTTCGAATCTCGATCTGATCGGCAGAGCGTGCACCGTCCCACTGAATAGTGGTTTGGCCGGTCAAAAGCGGGTCGATGTCAGCCATGCCGGTTTGCAGGTTCCTGCCGACCACACTTGCGGTGCCGTCAAACTCCAACGTCTGAACAGTACCGGTGCCGTCGACTTCGGCGCGAAGTGAGCCGTCAAGATCGCGCTGGGCCAGACCCGAGAAAACGGACAAATCCGGTGCGTTGACCTGCGCTTGCCCGTCGATGGTCAGGTTTCCATTTGGCGTTGTGACCACACCGTTTGCCTGTGCCTGAGCCGCTTCACTGTTCAGTTCAAAAGACCGGATCGTGATGCCGTCAGACCCGCGTTTGCCGTCCAGTGAGATCGTAGTTTCCCCTGTGATCACCGGATCAATGTCGTCGCGTCCGGTGGCCAGATCGCTGCCGTCAACAAACAGTGTCCCGTCAAAACTGCCCTCAAGCGGTGACCCTTTCCCTTCGACCCGCGCCGACACCTGCCCCTTAAGGTCAAGCTTGGCGATATCCGAAAACCGCGCCAGATCGGTTGCCTCTAGCGTCGCTGATCCATCCACGGTCAATCCGCTTGTCAGACCGTCAATCAACGCGTCCAAAGCCAGTGCGTAGTCAGACCCGATCAGCTCGAACCCGGACAGGTTAAGAGATTGATCGCTGCCATAATCGAATTGTCCGTCTAACGTGATGCGCTGACCAACGGCCGCATTCAGGGCCGGATCGGTCAGGTCGATACCAGTGACACTGGCCTGAACATCCCCGCTGACGGCCAGAGCCTCGCCTTGGTCCAGCACGCCCTGCGCGCTGATACGCGCGTTTTGCAGATTGGCCTGCGGTGATTTGAATGCGTTTGCAGTCAGGCTCAGATCCCAGAGGTTTCCGTTCTTGTGGTCGTACAGGGCGGAAATTTGCGCAGCTTCAATGGACGTTTCACCACCAGCGACCGGCAACACGACCGCCTCTCCGTCGGGCGGTGTGATGCGGCCCTGAAGGGCAGCCAGTTGGAGTGAGCCGCCTTCCGCCAGTTCCAATTCTCCCTTTAGGTTCAGCGCCTGTGTGGTCAGTTCAAGATCTGACACCTCAAGCGCGCCTTCGGGTTTGGTTTGGCCGTCCACGAACAGGCGTGTGTCCGTCCCGAAGAACGGATCAATTTCTGGGGTCAGGAACGGGGTCAGATCGCCGCTCAGGTCCGTTGTAAAGGCGATCCCTTGTTGCGCGCCACCATCAGCCGCACGCAGGCGCACTTGCCCTGAAACGCGTTGTTGGTTGTCGCTGCTCAACCCGATATCGGCTGTGAAATCGGTAAGCGGCCCTGATCCCTTGGCGGTCAGGCCAATCGGGGGGCTGTCCGGGATTTTCAAGGCGGTCGAAATCAACCCGCCTGCGGCCTCGGTCACTTGCAGGTCCAGATTGATCTCGCTCGTGGCGTTTTCAAATCCTGCCGTCAGCTTGATCTCATCCCCTGCGCGGTCCAGACGGGTTACATCCAGCGATGTATCAAGCGTTCCGTCCGCCAGAGACAGGTTTCCTTTGATCGAAAGGTCCGCAGCGACCCCGATCAGAGGTTCACCCAATGACACTTCGTCAATGCGGATTTCTCCGATTTCAATTGCGACGGGCAGTTCTGGCAGTTGGAAGGGCTGTGTTTCGACGGTTGCCGCTGGTTCGTCTGTCGTCGTCGCACCGGGTGCACGGGCAATGTCGATCTCTTGCGCGGTCAGCGAGTTGACCGAAAACCGGCCGCGGATCAGCGCCAGACGGTTCCAGTCAAGCTGCGCGTCCTTGATGGTCAACCAGACGCCTTCGTCGTCTGCGACGGTAATTTCCTCGATTGTCGCGCGCGCGCTAAGTGCACCCTGAAGGCCGGTCACGGTCACGTTCTGATTGTCGCCCGACAGCGTGTCCTGGAGAAAGTTCTCCAGCATGCTGCCGCCGCCATCTTCTTGCGCGACCACAGGCGGCGCGGTCAGGATAAGTGTCGCGGTCAGCACAGGATATGAATATCGCCGTATCAAAATGCCTGTCCGATCCCGATATAAAACTGCAGGCCGTCGCCTGTGTCGCCCTGAACAGGCACCGCTAGATCCAGACGTAGCGGGCCAAATCCGCCCAAGTCATACCTGACCCCCAAACCCGCACCGGAATGAGAAGCCGCGGCGCTGGTGACAAAAGACGAGGAGTCCACCACACCATAGTCATAAAATCCGACCAGCGATATCGTCTCGGTTATTTTCCCACGCACCTCGCCGGAGAGGCCAAGAAAGGACTTACCGCCAGCAACTTCGTTTCCAACCGGGATGCCGAGGCTTTCAAAAGGTTGCCCGCGTACGGTACCGGCCCCGCCCGAGAAAAACAGGAAGTCGGGCGTCACACCATCCAGCGAGGGGCCAAGGACCGACCCGACCTGAACCCGACCGGCCAGAACGATGCGTCCTTCGGTGTTTAGGCTGGTGTAGCCGCGTCCGTCAAAGAAGAATCGAATGCCTGTTTCCGTGCCAGACAGCCCGACGAATGGCATGATCTGAGAATCCAGATAGAACCCGCGCGTCGCGCTGACCTTGCTGTCCCGTTGGTCCCACTCGGACCGCGTCGGTATAATGAAGTAACGGAACTTGCGACCATCCCCAAAGGCGTCATCGGCATTTGACCACTGAAAGCCGGCCGAGGCTTCGGCATAAAGGCGGTCTGAGAATGTGCGCCGTGCACCATAGGCCAGTGACGTGATTGTCACGTTGTAGTTGTCGGTGTTCCGACGTTCGATCAACGCGCTCCAGAATGTGTTGTCGTCCGGGCCCAGCCTGTCGGGTTGATCCAGACGAAGGCCGATACGTCCGTCCAAGTCCTCGGCCCCGCCAATATTGCGCAGCGCAGCTTCGAAACGCAGCCTTTCGGCACGCCGGAATACGTTACGATGCGTCCAGGTTGCGGTCACGTCGATCCCATCGCGCGAGGCGATCTCGAACCCGAAAGTCAGGCGACGTTTCGGCAAATCTTCGAAATAGGCGTCGAAATCCAGCGTCCCATCTGGGTTCGGGGTTTCATGTTCTTCGATGGAAACCACGTTGAACGTTCCGGTCCGACGCAGGCGTGTTCCAACTTTTTGAATTTGCTCGGGCGAGTAAACCTCGCCCGACGGGAATCCGGCAACTTTTTCGATGGACCTGTGGCGCACGTCCGAGTCGCCCTTGATGAACATTTTCCCGAAGGTCAGGCGTGGCCCCGGTGCCAGATCGACACGCGCATCTAGCCTAGCCTGCGCATGCCGCGCGATGACCTGTTCGTCCTCAACCCCGGCCTTGGCGTGACCCGCGTCGCGCCAACCCTGCACACCGGCAGAGGCCGCGCGTTGAATGGCGCCGGTCGTGGCCAACTGGCCTGTTGCAAAATCTTCGGGCAACTCGGTTTCAGGGGCCAATGGAACAACGACGGCTTCGCCGAACTTGAAGGTGGGGCCCGTGTTTACTGTTATTACCGCGCGGTTGATTTGCGCCGGGACGCTGAGTGAACTGATTTCCGCCGCTTCCTGACCGTCCAGCTTGATGCTGACGACCGGGCTGAAATACCCTTCGTCATAGAGAATTTGAACGATGGTCCGGTAATCTGACAATGCGGCTGACAGAATTTCCAGCGGAGTGTCCAGACCGCGAGACTCGGCCGTTGCAACCGAAGAGGTTTCTTCGATCCGTTCCACCAACTTGCTTGGCGCACCCGGCGCGGTCAGGGTCGTTTCAAGCGCCGCAACAGATGTGGGTAAAACAAGCGAGAGAGCACCAAAAAGGCAATTCCTAAAAACGGCGTGCCGCCCGTTTCCCTGCATCTTTTGGCTCCAACTGCCCCAAATCGAGTTTTAGGTCACCGCCTTGTGCAACGCGACGGTTCGTTAAAGCCATGTTAGAGCATCAATTTTCGCGCAGGGAAGAGAATTTTTGGCCGGACCTGTCGAATTCGCATTTGTGTGGTCGACCAGTCTCGGGCTTATGATCCCACGTTGCGGAACCAACGGATGATAGCTTCGCGATCTTCTGGTTCCATATAGGTCACGTTGGCCGGGGGCATGGCGTGGCTGACACCCGATTGCAGGTATATCTGTTTTGCGTTTCGGGCAATGTCACCTTCGGTTTCCAGCAGCACGCCCTTAGGGGCCCATTGGATGCCCTCCCACACGGGTTCGCGGGCGTGACACATCGAGCATCGACCCAAGACGACATCATGGGCCTCTTCAAACCCTTCAGCGGCTGCAAACTTCTGCTCATACGGCGTAAGGGGCTGCGCCTCTGCCTCTTCTAGCGGTTTATACATTGGTGCCGTGGACAGCCACATGATCGCGATGAACAGCAAGGCTGTGACCAGCCATGTCCATGTGGGATCACCCGCGCGTGCGTGGCGTGTATTGAAGTAATGGCGGATCGTGACGCCCATCAAGAAGACCAGTGCAGCGATGATCCAATTGTATTCCGTCGCAAAGGCCAGCGGGTAGTGGTTCGACAGCATCAGGAATACGACAGGCAGCGTCAGATAGTTGTTGTGGGTCGAGCGCAGCTTTGCGATTTTTCCGTATTTCGGGTCCGGAGTGCGGCCGTTCTTCAGGTCATCCACCACGATGCGCTGGTTCGGCATGATGATGAAAAACACATTGGCGGTCATGATCGTCGCTGTGAACGCGCCCAGATGCAGCATCATCGCCCGACCAGTGAAAATCTGATTGTACCCCCAGCCCATCGCCACAAGCAGGACGAACAGAAGCACCATCAGCAGCGTTGGACGCTCGCCCAGGCCTGACTTGCAGAGAAAATCGTAGATCAGCCAGCCGACGGTCAGGGAAGCTGCCGAAATCGCAATACCCTGCCATAAGGCGAGATCCGCCTTTTCCGCGTCGATCAGATACAGCTCTCCGCCGACCCAGTAGACGATCATCAGCAATCCGGCACCGCTGAGCCAGGTCGCGTAGCTTTCCCATTTGAACCAGGTCAGGTGGTCCGGCATCCGTTCGGGCGCGACCAGGTATTTTTGAATGTGGTAGAAACCACCGCCATGGACCTGCCATTCCTCACCATCTGCAGGTCCGGGGATATTGCGGTTCAGGCCAAGGTCCAGCGCGATGAAATAAAAGGATGATCCGATCCAGGCGATTGCGGTGATTACGTGCAGCCAGCGCACGGCAAATGCCATCCAGTCCCAGAACACGGCGAATTCGAACATGAGAGGTCTCTCCGATTGGTTGCCGCCACACTAGGCAAACGCGGTTTTCTTCGGTATTCCCGTATATTGTCAAACTGTATCAAAAAAAACGATAAGATGTCCTATCTCGACAATATCCGAACCTTCGTCAGGGTCTATGATTTGGGTAGCATGTCCGCCGCAGGGCGCGACCTGCGCATTTCCCCTGCGGTCACCTCGGCGCGGATTTCCCAGCTTGAGGATCATCTGGGTGTCCGCCTGTTCCAGCGCACGACGCGCAACCTCAGCCCGACTGAGCAAGGGCGGGCATTTTATCCCGGCGCGGCGGCGGTTCTGGACGCGGTTGACGAGGCTGAGGCGCAGGTGGTTCATCTGACCGAAGCACCGCGCGGGTCGTTGTTCGTCGCGGCACCGCTGGGTGTAGGGCGCAGGCTGCTTGCCCCACATGTACCTGATTTTCTTGCAGCATACCCCGAGATCGACGTTCGGCTGCGCCTGACGGACCGATCCGTTGACCTAACGACTGAAGGGTTGGATTTAGCGTTTTTCATAGGTCAGCCAGAAGACAGCACTTTGCGCATCCGGAAGATCGCGGATTGTCAGCGCGTCCTGTGTGCTGCCCCAGAATACATAAAACGTCGGGGCATGCCCAAAACCGGATCGGACCTGATTTCGGAAAAGCACGAATGCCTGAACTTGCGGTTTCCGGGTGCTGCTGAATTTCAGTGGCAACTGGGAACACCCGAGGGGGCCAAACGCTTTGCGGTGACCGGTCGGTTTGAATGTGATGATGGGGACGTTCTGACGGACTGGGCCTTGTCAGGGCAAGGTATCGCGATGAAGCCCGTTTTTGAGGTGACGGACCACCTGAAGGCGGGGCGTCTCGTCCCCGTCGCCACAGACACGCCACCGGTTTCCGTCCAGATGGCGTGTCTTTATACGCACCGCAGGCATCAGGACCCTAAGGCGCGGTTGTTTATGGATTTCATGATTGCCCGGATCGGGGACGTTGTCCGCAATTCAGAGGTTTGAGCCCTCAACTGCCGCGATAGGTTGAGTACCCGTAAGGCGACAGCAAAAGCGGCACGTGGTAGTGGGCTTCGGCATCGGACATGCCGAACCGGATGGGAACTTCGTCTAGAAACAGCGGTTCTTCTGCGGACTGACCGGTTGCGCGCAAATAGTCACCGGCGAAGAAAACCAGTTCATACGTACCGGTTGTAAAGTCGTCCTGCGGCAGGATCGGGCTGTTTGTGCGCCCGTCCTCGTTGGTTTTGGTCTCGGCCAGCTTACGGCGATTTCCGTCCGTGATTTCGAACAGCTCAATTTTCAGCCCCTCTGCCGGGCAGCCGCGCGCGGTGTCCAGAACATGGGTTGTCAGATAACCTGCCACGGGAATCTCCTAATTTCTAATCGTCTCATTGGTTTGCTGATGCTTATCACATAAAGCGCACATGTTTTGTTTGACACAGTCTGGTTTGAATTCCGAAACTTTGGGAATGCCGAAAGAAATGGAAACAGCGTTCGGATTGATTTGATAATCATCGCTGCGTTTCTGCGGTAAAGCGTAGGTAATGTGACAAAGACAAGACGGAAGACATCATGCAGCCCCCTCGTTACCCCCGCGACATGATCGGATACGGAGCCAACCCACCAGACGCCAAATGGCCAGGTGGGGCGAAATTGGCGGTTCAGATCGTGCTGAATTATGAAGAGGGCGGAGAGAACTGCGTGCTGCACGGGGACGCTGCGTCCGAGGCATTCCTGTCCGAGATCGTCGGAGCCGCCCAGTGGCCGGGACAGCGCCATTGGAACATGGAGTCGATCTATGAATACGGATCGCGAGCCGGGTTCTGGCGCTTGCACCGGTTGATGAAGGGCTTGCCGATCACTGTCTACGGTGTCGCAACGGCCTTGGCCCGTTCCCCGGATCAGGTTGCAGCGATGAAATCCGCAGGGTGGGAGATCGCGAGCCACGGCCTCAAGTGGGTTGAACATAAGGACATGCCCGAGGGTGAGGAACGCGCCCAGATTGCCGAGGCGATCCGTCTTCATACCGAGGTTGTCGGTGAACGCCCGGTGGGGTGGTACACCGGGCGCTGTTCCGAAAACACCGTGCGGTTGGTCGCCGAAGAAGGCGGCTTTTCCTACGTGGCTGACACATACGCTGACGATCTGCCTTATTGGATGAACACTGGTGGGCGGGACCAGTTGATCGTCCCCTACACGCTGGATTGCAATGATATGCGTTTTGCCACGCCGCAGGGGTTTAACTCGGGCGATCAGTTCTATGCGTATCTCAAGGACAGTTTCGATGCGCTTTATGCAGAAGGTGAGGCGGGTGCGCCAAAGATGCTGTCGATCGGCCTGCATTGCCGCCTGATCGGTCGTCCGGGCCGGGTCGTGGCTCTCAAGCGGCTTTTGGAATACGCGCAGGGGCATTCGGATGTCTGGTTCGCGACCCGCCAGCAAATCGCCGCGCATTGGGCGGAACAGCATCCCCCTGCCTCACGGCCCAAACCGTCCGAGATGGACCGGGACGCCTTTGTCACAGCCTATGGCGGGATATTCGAACACTCTGCCTGGATCGCTGAACGTGCCTATGATCTGGAACTGGGTCCGGCCCACGACACGGCTGGCGGCTTGCACAATGCGCTGACTCGCATGTTCCGATCCGCATCGGAACCAGAGCGGCTGGGCGTCCTGACGGCGCACCCGGACCTCGCAGGTAAGCTGGCGCAGGCCAAGCGATTGACGCAGGAAAGTACGTCCGAGCAGGCATCAGCCGGATTGGACGCGCTAACGGATGCTGAGCGCGACGCTTTTACGGATCTGAACACGCGCTATACGCAGAAATTCGGATTTCCCTTCATCATTGCGGTGCGTGATAACAACAAGGCTTCGATTCTGGACGCATTCCAACGCCGGATTGAACAGGACCGAGACACGGAGTTTGCCGAAGCCTGTCGTCAGGTTGAGCGTATCGCCGAGTTCCGGTTGCAGGACGCTTTGCCCTCATGAAGCGGATCGCGGCAACCCCTCTGACGCACGCCGCGTTCGCGCCTTTTGGGGATGTGATCGAAGTCGCAGGCGACCCGGACAAGATCATCAATCAGGGTCAATGCGGCCGGTTCCATGACCGTGCTGAGATGGATTTTTCGGATGGCCGTGCAGGGATCAGCCTGTTTAACGCCAACCCGCGTGCCCTGCCATATCAGCTTGATATGGTAGAGCGGCATCCGGATGGCAGCCAAGCCTTTATCCCCATGACCCATCAGCCTTTTCTGGTCATCGTTGCCCTGGACGAGAACGGCGAGCCGGGCGAGCCGGTGGCGTTCATTACCTCTCCGGGGCAGGCGGTGAACTATCGCAGGGGCACATGGCATGGCGTTCTGACGCCACTGCACGGCCCCGGCCTGTTCGCGGTTGTTGATCGGATCGGCACAGGCACCAACCTTGAGGAATTTTGGTTCGACACACCCTACGAAGTCGTGTCGTGACCGTTGAAGCCGCAGGATAAGCGGCAAGACCCCCGTGAACCTGACAGAGAGGACAGTAACTCATGGCTGACACTTCCATAGGGACCCCCGAACAGCTTCGGGACCCGAACTATACTCCGGCTTTGCATAAGGCGGTTCCGCTGGGCATCCAGCACGTCTTGGCGATGTTCGTATCCAACGTCACGCCCGCGATCATCGTGGCAGGGGCGGCCGGGTTCGGATTTGGGTCCAACTCACCGGACTTTCCTGAGTTGCTGTACCTGATCCAGATGTCGATGCTGTTTGCCGGCGTCGCGACGCTGCTGCAGACAGTAACGCTCGGGCCGGTCGGAGCCGCTTTGCCCATCGTGCAGGGCACTAGTTTTGCCTTTCTGCCCATCATGATTCCGCTGGTCGCGGGTAAAGGCGTCGATGGCCTGGCGGCCTTGTTCGGCGGGGTGATCGTCGGCGGTTTGTTCCATGCTTTGCTGGGGACTGTGATCGGAAAAATCCGCTTTGCGCTGCCGCCTCTGGTGACCGGGCTGGTGGTCACAATGATCGGTCTGGCATTGGTCAAGGTCGGCATTCAATACGCCGCAGGAGGTGTTCCGGCCATCGGGACGCCTGAATATGGGTCGGCCCTGAACTGGTCGGCGGCTCTGGTCGTGATCATCGTCACGCTGGCGCTAAAGTTTTTCACGCGCGGGATGCTCTCTGTCTCGGCTGTTTTGATTGGCCTAGTTGCTGGCTATGGGTACGCCCTGATGGTTGGAATGGTCACGTTCGAAGCAATTGGCACAAGTTGGGATCGCGCGGCATCCTTTGCGCTGCCGGTGCCGTTCAAATACGGGTTCGAGTTCTCGTTCGCGGCGATCATCGGTTTCTGCCTGATGGCCTTTGTGTCGGCGATTGAAACCGTGGGCGATGTGTCCGGTGTCACCAAGGGTGGGGCAGGGCGCGAAGCCACTGACAAGGAAATCGCCGGGGCCACCTATGCGGACGGTTTCGGGTCAGCCTTGGCTGGTGTGTTTGGTGGCTTGCCAAATACCTCCTTCAGCCAGAATGTCGGGCTGATCGCCATGACCGGTGTGATGAGCCGCAACGTGGTTACGATTGGCGCGCTGTTCCTGATCCTGTGCGGTCTTGTTCCCAAGGTAGGGGCGATCATCCGTACCGTTCCAATCGAAGTGCTGGGCGGTGGTGTGATTGTGATGTTCGGGATGGTCGTCGCAGCCGGTGTTTCGATGCTGTCAGATGTGGACTGGAACCGGCGCAACATGGTGATCTTTGCAATCTCGCTGTCGATCGGGTTTGGCTTACAGCTCGAGCCTAATGCGGTTCAGCACCTGCCTGACACGTTGGGCATCCTGATGAAAAGCGGCCTGTTGCCTGCAGCACTGATCGCTATCGTTTTGAACCTGATCCTGCCGCACGAACTGGCAGATGAGGCGACCGAAGAAGTCTCGGGCGGAATGTCCGGGCATGGGTCGGGCAGCCTGCCGGGCGAATAATCAAAAGAAAGCGGATCGCAGTGTTCTGCGGTCCGCTTACCCTCGGGCCATTAACCGCGCCACGTCCAGCATCCGGGCTGAAAAGCCCCATTCGTTGTCATACCATCCGAAAACGCGAACCTGACACTCACCGATCTGGCGTGTTTCGGGGCCTGCGATAACCAGAGACTCGGGGCGCGTGCGCAGGTCGGACGAGACCAACGGCTCGTCCGTCCAACCCAATACTGGCGAGGACGACACTGCCGCGCGCAATTCCTTATCGAACGCCTTGGGTGTCATACCTCGTTCCAGTGTCACAACCAGATCAACCGCTGAAACACTGGCTGTCGGAACCCGAACAGCGGCCCCGGAAATGCGCCCTGCGAGGTGGGGCAGAACCTCATCAATCAGATGCGTGGCACTTGTGGTGGTCGGCACCATCGACAACGCTCCCGCGCGAGAACGGGCCAGATCACCGCGCGGCGCGTCGACCATCGGCTGGCTGTTGGTATAGCAGTGGATGGTGGTCATATGCGCCGAGGCCACGCCCCCGATTTGATCCAGAACCTTGACCAAGGGCGCAAGCCCGTTGGTCGTGCAGGATGCGTTTGAAACAATCCGCGCGGCACCCAGTTGATCTTCGTTCGCGCCTAGAACAATCGTGATTTCGGTTGCGGGGGACGGGCCAGAGATCAGCACCTTGCTGGCCCCAGCAGTCAGACCCTGGCTGGCCACATCCGACGTTCTGGCGACACCGGTGCAGTCCATCAGGACATCAACGCCGGTCAAGTCCACCTGCGACAAGTCCGAACTATGCGTGACCGGGATTGCGCGCCCGTCTACCACCAGTTCCGCGTCACCTTGCGCGACCGTGCCGGTGTAGGGGCCAAACGTGCTGTCGTATTTGAACAGATAAGCGCAGGTCTCAAGCGGTGCGATATCGTTGATCAGCACCAGCTCAACGTCTTTGTCCTGCGGCTGTGCCAGAAGCTGCCGCAGGATCGTGCGGCCGATCCGACCGAATCCGTTAATCGCGAGTTTCATGCGCAAGCTATGGCAGCGCGTTGCGCTGACCTCAATGCCCGTTTGGTGCCGGGGTCAGTTGCAGCTAACTTGCGAGAAGAACTGCCCAGAGATGTTTTGATACATACTGCCAACAATTGGTCTGCATCCCGTGGCCTGCTGAATCGCGGTTGCGGCCTGAAGCGTCCGCAGGCGCGGCGGCGGGCCAAAGGGATTCAGATTGTTGTTGTCCCGCGTCGCGCGGTACACGACCGGCGCATCCGACACCTGCGTCACCGCCCAAGTGCGGCTCATGACGAAAACCTGTTTGGTTTCTTCCTTGGCTACAACAGGGGTTGCCTGAAAAGCAGTCAGGCCAACTGTTGCCGCCAGTGCCAGCATTGATCCGCGCAGTACCATTGAACAATCTCCAGTGCTAAAAACAGGTGTTATTTCACCAGATTCAAGCGCTTCTGTGAAGCCCTGCGCGGGAAAAAGCCGATTTGCCGTCAACGCTTGGTTAACGACAGCGGCATGTGCCGGTTTACGTCCTTGTAAAGCAGATAGCGAAATCTGCCCGGCCCACCGGCGTAACAGGCCTGAGGGCAGAACGCGCGCAGCCACATATAGTCGCCCGCCTCGACCTCAACCCAGTCCTGATTCAACCGATAGACGGCTTTGCCTTCTAATACATACAGGCCATGTTCCATGACGTGTGTTTCGGCAAACGGGATGACGCCGCCGGGTTCGAACGTCACGATGTTGACGTGCATGTCATGGCGCAAGTCCTGAGGGTCCGCGAACCGGGTGGTCGCCCAGCGCCCTTCGGTTCCGGGCATGGGGATCGGCGCAACGTCGCGCTCGTTCGTGATGATCGGGTCGGGGGCTGGCAGGCCGGGGACCGCTTCATAGGCTTTGCGAACCCAGTGAAAACGCGCGGTTTCATCGGCACGGTTGTGCAGGGTCCAGTCCGATCCGGCCGGAATATAAGCGTATCCTCCGGTTTCAAGGACGTGGACAGCCCCGTCCAAGGTCAACGCCACGGCCCCTTCGACCACGAACAGAACACCTTGTGCGTTTGCGTCTGTCTCGGGCTGGTCGCTGCCGCCGCCCGGCTGAACCTCCATGATGTACTGAGAGAACGTCTCGGCAAATCCGCTCAGGGGGCGGGACAGGACCCAAAGGCGGGTGTTTTCCCAGAACGGCAAATTGCTGGTTACGATATCCCGCATCGTGCCCTTGGGGATCACGGCATATGCGTCGGTGAACATGGCGCGGTCAGTCAAAAGCTGATCCTGCCCCGGGTGACCCCCGGTTGGCGCATAGTATGTTGGCTGTGCCATTTCGTGCCTCTAACTCGTGTTTCGGGCACTATGCTGGGATTGCACTTTCGCCTCTAGCGGCAGAGTCGCGATAGGTTTGTTCGGATTTATTTGAAGGTCGCAAGAGGACTTGGCCGCCCATTGCAGGCGGTATAGTCTGAATGACGAAGTCATTTTTGAAAGGCGAGGTATTCATGAAACCTCTGGCGGTCACGGCATTTGTTTTTGCAGCTATGGTGGGTTTTGGAACAGGCGGTCACGCCAAGCCCTTGTCGAGAATCATTGCTGAAATGGGCCTAAGCCCAGCGGACTTCAACGTGGTGAACGCGACAGCGGATTCGATGCTGGAAAATGGCGCGCCTCTGGTCGGAACGGAACGCAATTGGACCAGTCAGGATTCGGGGTCAAAAGGAACCATTCGTGTGCGCGATGTGCGGGACAATTGTGTGCATTTCCAACACTTGATCCAGCCTGAAGGCACCGAGCAGGTGCGCGAGGTCAGAACTCGCAGATGTCAGGACGCTGGTGGCGCCTGGATTCTGACCCCCTGACCAACGATCAATACCCCCGCGCGCGGTCCACTTCGTGCAGCAGGGGTTTTCTGTCGGTCAGACGCTGAAAATTCTCGGCCACATCCCCAAGGGCCTCGCCCAGATGCCAACCTGAAACATGCGGGGTGATCATCACGTTCGGGTGAGCCCAGAGAGGGCTTTGCGATGGCAGCGGTTCAGTGGACGTGACATCAAGAACGGCGTGCCCCAATGTGCCCTTGTCCAAAGCCGAGATTAGCGCTGTTTCGTCTATCAGATCCCCACGTCCAGCATTCAGCAGTTGACTGCCCGGCTTCATGGCCGCCAGCATTTCGGCATCGAACAATCCGATGGTCTGCGGGGTCGACGGCAGGATTGCGCAGACATGGTCGCATTGGCCCAATAGGTCGGGCAAGGCTGCGTCCCCGTGCACGCAAGTCACCCCGTCAAGTTGTTTGGGTGATCGGCTCCAGCCCATGACGTTGAACCCAATCGCACGCAGCATCAGGGCGCTGCGTGCACCGATATGTCCCAAACCCAGAACGCCGACGGTTTTCTCGGGAGTATAGCCCGGTGCCTTGGGCAGCCACTCCGCCTTGCGCTGGGCTGTTTCGTAGAAAGAAACGTTTCTTTGGCGATGCAGGATGTAGGTCACGAACCACTCGGCAATGCCTTGTGCAGGGGCATCCGGTTTCAGGCGCGCCACCCGAACGCGATCAGGCAGGTTTGGATTGTTGATGATCGTTTCAACCCCTGCACCCAATTTCTGAACCAGTTTCAGATTGGGAAGTTGCGTTGGGTGTGTATCGTTCAAGCCGACGACGGCAATCATCGTTATGTCGGCGGGGTCGCCGATGGTGTCTGGCGTCCTGACGTCCATACCGGGGCGCAAGCGCTTAATTTCACGAACTATGTCGCCATCACTCATCCAGTCGGAAAGTCCTGTTTCGATCAGCAAGGCCATTTTGCGCTCCGTAGTTTTTATTCCAGGTGTGGTGACGTTCTGACCACCAACCGGACGGTGTACTGGCAGCTAATTCATTCTCTTCGGGAACGTAAAGACTGGTCTCGGGGTTTGAGCAGAAATTTTCTTCGCACTTTGTGCAAACTCAGTGCTTGGCTGGTGGGCCGTATGCGATACACAGATGTCAGGCCGCCCGGACCGGCTGGAGAATTGTTTTTGGGGAAAAGGTATAGACAAGAACATGAGCGGCAACCCTGATCTGAACCAGCAGTCGTTTTTTCACATTCGTTCAGATGGGGCATTTGTCGGCAACGAAGCTGCGCGCGGTCCCTGGTCGCCAGATCATTGTCATGCCGGGCCAGTCACGGGTCTTGTTGCGCGGGCCGCTGAAACCGAAGTCGGCCCGGAAAAGATGCTGACCCGCTTGACCATCGACATGCTGCGCCCGATGCCCTTGGCGGGGTTGCGCGTGGCGGCGGAAACCACGCGCCATACCAAGACGATGGCAACGACCCGGGTCACCGTGCATGATTTGGACGATACGCTTTGTGCCACTGCAACGACCATGCATCTGGTTCGTCGAAATCTCGGGCCTGTCCCAAATGTAGCTGTACCTCCGCCCCAACTTGAAGGTGCGGTAATCGGCCCTTTCCCGATAGGCGAGACACGTCACAACCTTGGCGGCTTTGCCAACCATACCGAGATTCTGTATCCCAAGGGCGTCAGTTTTGGACCCGGGCCCAAGGCGATTTGGATGCGCGCGCCGTCCTTGTTGTCTGATGAGGTCCAGTCGCCGATTCAGGCGCTGTGTCCTTTGGCCGATTGCGCCAACGGCTTATCATGGAATGCGCCCACGACCGAAATGGGGTTTATGAACACGGACCTGACCGTGCAAATTCACCGCGAACCGGTATCAGATTGGCTGGCGTCCGATTCAATTTGCCACTGGCAGCCGTCTGGAATCGGCCTGTCTCAGGCGGTGCTTTATGACACCGAAGGTCCGATCGGTGCGGCGTTGCAGACGCTGGTTCTGTTCCCTCAGCCCTGATTGATGGCCGAAAACCGCGCTCATGCTACGAAACGCATTGCCGGGCGCAGATAGTCATCCTATCTTTCGCATATGCGTTGGTTTTTGACCCTTTTGGCCTGTTGTGCCCCGATTCCGGCCCTGACTCACCCTCATGTCTTTATCGACACGGGGTTAGAGTTCATCGTGGATGAAACCGGAAACCTGACACATGTCCGCGTCACATGGGCCTATGATGAATTCTATTCGCTTCTGATCCTTGAAGACATGAAGCTGGATCAGGACGCGGACGGCATACTGACCCCAGCAGAAAAAGGTTTTCTTGCAGGGTTTGATGCGCAATGGGTCGAAGGATACAACGGCGATCTTTTGGTTTGGGCGGATGGGAAGCCAGTTGCCCTGTCTGGCCCGGCAGAGGCGTCTGCCACGACTGAGGATGGTCGCATCGTCACAACTCATCTGAGGGCGGTCGAGGATGCGGCGGCACCGGCGGCGAACCTGACGGCCAAAGCTTTTGATGAAACCTATTACACCGCATACGAAGTAACGCGACCCGTTACCGTTTCCGGGCCGCATTCATGCCAGATTGACCGGATCGAGCCGGATATTGACGGGCAGTTGGCCCAGATGCAGGCGTTTTTGCGCACATTGGACGCCGACTATGACCTTGAGGAAAACGATATCCCGCTTGTCGGCGAAAACTTTGCGACCGAGATCCGTATTTCATGTCCAAATACCTGATTGTACCGGTCGCTCTGGCCATTGGATTGCTGCTTTGGTTCTGGGGCAGCGGAGGCTTCGATCAGCTTGCGGCTTGGGCGGCTGGCGAACAGCGCGCTTTCCAGAACCAGATCGCTCGCTCTTTAAGGGCCGCCCGAGCCGAGCAGCCCGAGGCGGTTGCGACATTGCTAACCGTTTGTTTCGCCTATGGGTTTTTCCATGCCATTGGTCCGGGGCATGGCAAGGTGTTGATCGGGGGGTACGGCTTGGGGCGCCGCGTTGCGTTCTGGCGCTTGTCGGCAATCAGCGTTTTGTCGAGCTTGGGACAGGCTGTAACCGCGATCGTGCTTGTCTATGCGGGTGTTCTGGTGTTCCAGATGTCACGGGAAAGCCTTGTGGGGACGACTGAACAGGTCATGGCACCTATAAGCTATGGCGCCATTGCAGCAATCGGGCTGTGGCTGGTTTTCCGAGCCTTGCGGAGCTTTGCAAGGCGGCACAAGTCCCAAACAGCCCATCACGATCACCATCATCACGACCATCATCACCATGAAGGCGAAGTCTGTTCAGATTGTGGCCACCGCCACGGCCCCACCGCCGAGGAGGTTGCCAATGTCGGCAGCCTGCGCGAGGCGTTGATTCTAATCGCGGGTATCGCGGCGCGCCCCTGCACTGGCGCGTTGTTTGTGCTGATCCTGACGTGGCAGATGGGCATCGCGATGGTGGGGGTTGCAGGTGCGTTTGCAATGGCACTGGGAACGGCGATGGTCACAACTCTGGTCGGTTGGACTTCTTTGGGGCTACGCGGTGGTTTGCTGGCCTCGGCCTCGGCAACGCGGTTCGCACAAGTGCTGGCCCCGACCATCGAACTGGTTGCTGGGCTGATGATTGCGGTGATTGCCAGCGGGCTGTTGCTGCGCGCTATCTGACCGTATCAAAAAACTGGCTGGGGATAACCGACCTGCGCCAGATAGAGCCCTTGTGGAGGGCATACCGGGCCACAAGCCGCACGGTCAGCCGCTTGCAGCGCGGCACGCACATCTTGGGGCGTCCAAGCGCCCGCGCCAACACGTTCCAGCGTGCCGACAAAGCTGCGCACCTGATTGTGCAGGAAAGACCGGGCGCGGACGTGAAAGTGGATTTCGGGGCCGGAAAAACCCTGAACCTGTTCAACGCGCAATTCGTCCAGAGTTTTGACCGGGCTGGCAGCCTGACAGATCGAGGATCGAAACGTCGTAAAATCATGTCGGCCGATCAGCATGTCTGCGCCAGCTTGCATGGCGTCCACATCCAGCATGTGGTTGATCTGCCAGACCTGCCCCGCGTCGTGGGTTGCGGGCGCGCGGCGCATCAGAATGCGGAACAGGTACTGCCGCTCCACCGCGGAAAACCGGGCGTGCCAGTCATCCTCGACATGTGCGGCTTTCACGATCGCTACAGGCTGCGGTTTCAAGTGATAATTCAACGCCTCTGACAGGCGGAACGGATCCCATTCCTTAGCCATGTCGCAATGGGCAACCTGTCCCAGCGCGTGCACCCCGGCATCCGTTCGACCGGCTGCAGCAATCGTATGCGCGCCGGGCTGGATACGCGACAACGCCTGTTCGATCGCCCCCTGAACGGAAGGCAACTCTTTCTGCCGTTGCCACCCGGCGAACGGCTCTCCTTGGTATTCGACTTTCAGTGCGTATCTTGGCATGGGCTGCTGGTAACGTCCTGCAACGCAACGGGCAAGGGTGGGAAAGCGCTGGTATGTCGGGTCCTCGCTGCCTATTTTGAAAGAAACGAAAACAGCGGGGCGACAATTTGGTCATCTCTTCCCTGTCAGACAGTCTGGTGCGCGGGTTTGAAACTGTCGGCGACAGCGTGTCCGAAGCCCTGTTCGAGCCGGTCATCCGTCTGGGCGTTACAGGACTGGCGCGATCTGGAAAAACGGTGTTTATCACCTCGCTTGTCGCCAATTTGCAGGACCGTGGCCGCATGACTGGTCTTGTGGCCCAGCGTGAGGGGCGGATTAACGCCGCCTATCTTCAGCCGCAGCCCGACGACACGGTGCCCCGGTTCGACTATGAAAACCATCTGGCGGCCCTGACCGGACCGCGACCTCATTGGCCGGACAGCACCCGCGCCGTGTCGGAACTGCGCTTGTCGTTCAAAGTGCGTCCCGCTGGTTTGCTGTCGGGGTTGCAAGGGCCGCGGACGGTTCATCTGGATATCGTGGATTATCCGGGCGAGTGGCTTTTGGACTTGGCCCTGTTGGACAAGTCTTACGAGGACTGGTCGACCGAGACATTGAACCGCATAGCAGGGCGCGCCGAGGCTGACGCGTTTCTGACGTTGGCCAAGGCCGCAGAGCCCAGAGCGGATCATGACGAATCCACCGCGCAGTCGTTGGCCAAAGCGTTTTCAGATTACCTGAACGCGGCGCGGGATGCAGGATACTATGACTGCACGCCCGGGCGGTTCCTGTTGCCCGGTGATTTGTCGGGCTCTCCGGTTCTGACCTTTGCGCCCGTGCCGGTCGAGGGAAAACCCCATCGGCGCAGCCTACATCACGAGATGGCGCGCCGGTACGCGGCCTATAAATCTCAGGTCTTGAAGCCGTTCTTTCGCGACCATTTTTCCCGAATTGACCGACAGGTCGTGTTGGTCGATGCGCTGGGCGCAATTCACAAGGGGCCGCAGGCGGTCGAAGATATGCGCCGTGCCATGGCGGATATCCTGTCGGCCTTCCGACCGGGCCGCAATGCGTGGCTGAGCCAATTGCTTGTGGGCAAACGGGTCGAGCGTATCCTTTTTGCGGCGACCAAGGCCGATCACCTGCATCATCTGCAGCACCCCCGCCTGACCAACATCATGGAGGCCTTAACGCGTGACGCCCGCGACCGGGCGAACTTTGCCGGAGCGCAAACGGCGGCCTTGTCACTGGCGGCGCTGCGCGCGACAACCGAAGAAATCCGGTCCCATCAGGGGGCAGACCTTCCTTGCGTGCGCGGTACTCTGCCTGATGGCAAGCACGCGGCTTTCTATCCTGGTGAGTTGCCCGAAGACCCTGCCCGCCTGTTGGGGCCGGCCCGCGACGGGGCAGGCGCATGGCTGGACGCCGATTATGGTTTCATGGCGTTTGAGCCTGCCCAACTGACATTGCGGCCGGGCGACGGCCCACCCCATATCAGGTTGGACCGGGCGGCGCAGTTTCTGATAGGAGACCGCCTATGACCGTGATCCTGCGTCCGGCCCGCAGTACAGACGCCGGAGCGACCGGTGAAATCCTGCACGGTTTCGCCCTTGAGCATGACTGGATGCCGGAATTGCACTCGCGCGCTGAGACAATAGCCTTTTGTGGCCGGATGATTGATCAGGACTGGGTGACTGTGGCGGAAACCGATGACAGCGTCGTAGGTTTTCTGGCTTTGAACCAATGCGAAGTTCATTCCCTGTATCTTGCACCCAAGGCCCGCGGGCGCGGCATCGGGCAGCGCCTGCTGGACCACGCCAAGTCCATGCGGTCAGAACTGTCCCTGTTCGCGTTTCAGTCAAACCACCGGGCCTGCCGATTTTATGAGCGGAACGGGTTTGCCGAAGTCACCCGAAGCGACGGAGCGGACAACGACGAACACCTGCCGGACATCAAATACGTCTGGAAGCGAAGCGAGGCTGCTGATGGCTAAAGGTCCCGTTGTTTTCGATCTCGATGCCGAAGAGCCCTCGGTTGACGTGTCCGCTGCGCCGCCGGTGCCGGATGTCGCGCCAGTGCAAGGGCAGGCCATGCAAACGGCGGTCAGGTTGGCGGCCAGAAAGCCCTCGGTCTTGTCCCGGTGGTTTTGGGGGCTGGCAACGGCAGCAGTTGGTGCGGTCGTTTCCATAGCAGCGTGGGATTTTGTCACTTCACTGGTGGTACGCGCGCCTGTTCTGGGATGGATCGTAACCGGGCTGTTTGGCGCGCTGGCTCTGGTCGCGCTGCTTATTGCCCTGCGCGAGTTGGCCGCGATTGGGCGGTTGTCTCGTATTGACGGCCTGCGCCGGGCTGCTGACGAGGCGCTGGCCGATGAAGACTTGAAAAAGGCCCGCGACGTTACCCATAAACTGATCAATTTCTACAAAGGCCGCGACGATACGAAATGGGGGCGTGACCGATTGAACGAACGTATGGCCGAGCAATTCGACGCCTCGGGCTTGTTTGAACTGGCCGAAGATGAATTGCTTGCCCCACTCGATGCGGCCGCCAGCCGCGAGGTCGAAGCCGCGGCGCGTCAGGTCGCAACCGTGACGGCTCTGGTCCCGCTGGCTTTGGCGGACGTTGTGACGGCGCTGGCAGCGTCGCTTAGGATGATCCGGCGCATTGCTGAAATCTATGGCGGACGTTCCGGGTTTCTGGGGGGATGGCAGCTGACGCGTGCCGTATTCGTGCATTTGGTGGCCACTGGCGCCGTGGCGGTTGGCGACGATCTGCTAGAGCCGGTTTTGGGTGGCTCGGTCCTTAGCAAACTGTCCCGCCGATTTGGCGAAGGGTTTGTGAACGGAGCCCTGAGCGCCCGCGTCGGTGTTGCCGCAATGGATGTCTGCCGTCCTTTGCCGTTCTCGGACCGTCATAAACCGTCGACGCGCACGATGATCAAGCGGGCTTTGACAGGTTTGTTCACCAAGACTTGACCTAACGCAAAGATTTCTTGTCTGCTGGTCCGCATTAAAGCGCCGGAGCCAGCCATGAACGAGCACGGACACAGCCAGCAGGAAATTTCCGAGAGGATCAATGCCCCTCCGGGCCGCGGTGTGCTGCGTGATGTTGTCTATGGCGGTATTGACGGTTCGGTCACGACATTTGCGATCATTGCCGGCGTGGCTGGGGCGGGTTTGTCACCGTTTGTCATTGTTGTTCTGGGATTGGCTAATGTTCTGGCCGACGGTTTTTCAATGGCAGCAGGCAATTATTCGGGTACCAAGGCCGAACTGGACAACATCCGCCGTATTCGGGCCATCGAAGAACGTCATATTGACCTTTATCCCGATGGAGAACGTCAGGAAGTCCGCGAAATTCTTGCGCAGAAAGGCCTGTCCGGGCGGGTGTTGGACGAGGCGACCGATGCGATCACGGACAACCACGAAAACTGGATCAATCTAATGATCGAGGGCGAATATGGCCTCGGAACCGTTGATCCAAACCCATTCAAGGCTGCGATGGCCACGTTCATGGCTTTCTTGGTTGCAGGGATGATTCCGCTCTTGCCGTTTTTACTGTCGGTCGAGAACGCTTTTACGGTGTCTGTCTGGATGACGATGGGTGTGTTTTTCGCGATAGGCGCGTTGAAAAGCCGCTGGTCGTTGGCCCCTTGGTGGCGGTCAGGGATGGAAACGCTGCTGATTGGTGGTGCGGCCGCGTTGATCGCGTATCTGGTGGGGTCGTTGTTCCACCCTTAGGGGGGATTCGTGTATCGATGGGCAAAGGAACCCGCGCCATTCGCCGCAGGGGGCGGAACCTCTGGACCATCCGAAGCGGGCGTCCTATAAGCGCGGCCATGTATGACCGGATGGCCATCATTATTCGAATTATATCCCCGGCGCTCTGATATCCTGAGACGCCGGGCAAAGGTGTTTGAGACTTCGCACCGACCGCTTCGATCCATACGACGAACAGATGATCCAAAGGACGCCCCCAATGTGCGCCGAAACACCTGATTACAAAGATACGCTGAACCTGCCCAAAACCGATTTCCCCATGCGCGCCGGATTGCCCAAGCGCGAACCCGCATGGTTGGAACGGTGGGAGAAAATCGGCGTTTACGACCGCCTGCGTGAAAAACAGGGCCGCACGCCCTTTACTCTGCATGATGGCCCCCCCTATGCGAACGGCCACCTGCATATCGGTCACGCGCTGAACAAGACCATCAAGGACATGATCGTGCGGTCCCATCAGATGATGGGTTTCGACGCGCGTTACGTGCCGGGCTGGGACTGCCACGGTCTGCCGATCGAATGGAAGATCGAGGAGCAGTACCGTAAGAAGGGCAAGAACAAGGACGAAGTGAACGTCGTCGATTTCCGTCAGGAATGCCGCAAGTTCGCCGAGGGCTGGATCGACATCCAGCGGGACGAGTTCAAGCGTCTTGGCATCACCGGCAACTGGGCCGATCCCTATATCACTATGGACTATCACGCCGAGGCCGTGATCGCCGATGAGTTCATGAAGTTCCTGATGAACGGCACGCTCTATCAGGGGTCCAAGCCCGTGATGTGGTCGCCCATCGAGAAAACCGCCTTGGCCGAGGCCGAGGTTGAGTATCACGACAAGGAAAGCTTCACCATCTGGGTGAAGTTCAAGGTCGTGAATGCGGGCGATCTGGATGATGCGTTTGTCGTGATCTGGACCACGACCCCTTGGACCATGCCGTCGAACAAGGCGGTCGTCTATGGCAAGGACATCTCATACGGTCTCTACGAAGTCACCGGCGCGCCTGAGGAATGCTGGGCCGCTGTGGGCGACAAGTTCCTGCTGGCCGACAATCTGGCCGCTGACGTGCTGGGTCGTGCGCGTCTGAACGACGACCAGTGGACTCGCGTCCGTGACGTGACCACGGATGAGCTGGCAGGTGTGCAACTGACGCACCCGTTGGCCGGGGCCGAGGGCGGCAATGGCGAATGGGACGACATCCGCGATTTCCGCGCGGCTGAGTTCGTGACCGATACCGAAGGGACCGGTTTCGTCCACTGTGCGCCGTCGCATGGGATGGAGGAGTTCGAGCTTTATCGCGATCTGGGCATGCTTGAGCAGGTCATCACTTATAACGTTACGGACGACGGCTCTTTCCGTGCTGACCTGCCGTTCTTTGGTGGCAAATACATCCTGTCCCGCAAGGGCGGTGAGGGTGACGCGAACAAAGCGGTCATCGACAAGCTGGTCGAGGTCGGAGGGCTGCTGGCGCGGGGCAAGATCAAACACAGCTATCCGCATTCGTGGCGCTCGAAGGCTCCGATCATCTATCGGAACACGCCGCAGTGGTTTGCCTCTGTTGACCGCAAGCTGGACGACGGCATGGGCGAGATGGGGGATACCATCCGTGAACGCGCCCTGCGCTCCATCGACGAACTGGTGAAGTGGACGCCGCAGACTGGTCGCAACCGTTTGTACTCGATGATCGAGGCGCGCCCGGATTGGGTTCTGTCCCGCCAGCGAGCCTGGGGTGTGCCACTGACGTGTTTTACCAAGAAAGGCGCTCTGCCCACCGACGCGGATTACCTGCTGCGCAATGCTGATCTGAACGCGCGCATCAAAGCGGCGTTCGAGGAAAATGGCGCGGATATTTGGTATACCGACGGGTTCAAGGAACAGATGCTGGACGGCATCGCCAACCCCGACGACTATGATCAGGTGTTTGACGTGCTGGACGTGTGGTTCGATAGTGGCTCGACCCACGCTTTCGTTCTGCGCGACCGTGAGGACGGGACCGAGGACGGCATTGCTGACGTCTATATGGAGGGCACCGACCAACACCGCGGGTGGTTCCATTCGTCCATGCTGCAGGCTTGCGGCACCAAGGGCCGCGCGCCCTACCGGAACGTGGTGACCCATGGCTTTACGCTGGATGCCAAAGGCAACAAGATGTCCAAATCACTGGGCAATACCATCGTGCCGGAAGAGGTCATCAAGCAATACGGTGCCGATATCCTGCGTCTGTGGGTGGCCCAGACCGACTATACCGCCGACCAGCGGATCGGGCCGGAGATCCTGAAAGGCACCGCCGACAGCTATCGCCGTCTGCGCAACACGATGCGCTTTATGCTGGGATCGCTGGCGGATTTCACCGAAGCCGACCGGGTCGCGCCCGAAGACATGCCGCGTCTGGAGCGTTGGGTTCTGAGCCGTCTGGCCGACCTGGATGAACAGGTGCGCAAAGGCTATGCCGCGTTCGATTTCCAGGGTGTGTTTAGCGCCGTGTTCACCTTCGCCACGGTTGATCTGTCCTCGTTCTATTTCGACGTGCGCAAGGATGCGCTCTATTGCGACGGCGACAGCCTGCGCCGCCGCGCTGCGCGGACTGTTCTGGACATCCTATTCCACCGTCTGACTACATGGTTGGCCCCGGTTCTGGTCTTCACCATGGAAGAGGTCTGGCTGGAGCGGTTCCCGGGCGATGACAGCTCGGTTCATCTGGTGGACTTCCCTGACACGCCAGCCGACTGGCGCGATGCTGATCTTGAATCCAGCATGGCCAAAATCCGCCGCGTCCGCCGCGCCGTGACTGCCGCGCTGGAGGTTCAGCGCCAAGAGAAAGTCATCGGTTCCAGCCTTGAGGCCGCGCCGATCGTGTATGTCGAAGACACCGAGGTTCGTGACCTGCTGGCGACTTTCGACGTGGATGATTTGTGCATCACCTCGGGCCTGACTGTCACCGGTGATCCGGCCCCGGCCGAGGCGTTCCGTGTGCCCGAGATCGAAGGGGTCGCGGTGGTGTTTGAAAAAGCCGAGGGTGAAAAGTGCCAACGCTGCTGGAAAATCCTGCCGGATGTGGGGCGCCATGCGCATGACGGCGTGTGCGGACGCTGTAACGAGGCATTGGGATAAGTTTCGGGATTTTGCGAGGCTCTGCCTCGCGCTCCGAAGTATTTTTGAACAGAAGAAGCAAGGGGCGCGACCTGTTTAGGGTTGCGCCCTTTGTCAAAACGCTGTCAGCATTTCGCTATGCCGATGATTGCTGTTGAAACTCAATTTGGATGCCTCGGGGTCGAGGAGGCGGACGGGGCGATTACGCGTCTGGTTTGGAATGGGCGAAGCGCGGGCGAGGCAACGTCAGTGCTGAAGGAGGCAGCGGCGCAACTGAAGGCTTATGATCAAGGGCGGTTGGAGCGGTTTGATCTGCCCTATCGTATTGCGGGATCCGAGTTCCAGCGGCAGGTCTGTGATCTGATGTTTGCGATACCCTTGGGTGAGACCAGAACTTATGGCGAGATCGCGAAAGAGTTGGGGCAACCACCTCAACCGGTTGGGCAAGCCTGCGGTGCGAACCCGATTCCGGTGATCATCCCCTGTCATCGTGTGCTGGCGGCAAACGGGCTTGGTGGGTTCTCAGGTGAGGGTGGAGTTGAGACCAAGGTCGCTTTGCTGCGCCATGAACGGGCCGCCGGTTTGCTGATCTAAGGGACGGATTTCTGTTGCAATCCCGGTGCTTGAGGCCCAACTTGTATCAGATAGAGATTCAAAGGACCGAATGGTATGACTGCTCAATCAGACTCGGCTGCCCGCAAGAAGGCAATTATCGACCGCCTGATGTCGCTGGAAGCGCAGGAGCTTGCGACTGCGCAGGCGCATTATGACGCGTTTCTGAAAGATTCGCAGTTGGACGACCGCGAAGGGCACGACAAGGATGATATTGCGGCATCGCGAGAGAATGCGGACTTGGCCGCGGCTTTTGACGCGCCGGTGCATGCCCATCATGCCAAGATTGATGTGATCGAAAATACCGATTTCAGCGTGACGGATACGGTGCAACCCGGCGCTGTTGTCAAATTCAACAACCGTCGTTTCGTGGTGTGTGTCTCAACCACTCGTTTTGATGTCGATGGCAAGACTTATATGGGGATTTCGACCCAAAGCCCGATTTATCTGGCAATGACCGGGCTTCAGCAGGGCGATGTGTTCACCCATAACGGGACTGAATTCGAGGTTCAGGAAGTCTTGTAGTCTCGACTTCTGCGCGGCGGGACCACCTGCTGCGCAATGCCTGCTGAGACCAGATATAAACTTGTTACGACCAGCCCCCAGTGCGCCCAGCTTTCGGGGTGGAAGTCTACCCATGCGGCCCAGCCGGCAAAAAACGTCCATGCAAAGGCCATTGGCAGGGTCACGCCGCGCCAGCGCTCGGTCCTTACGGGGTGTACGAATTTGAGCGGCAGGAACATGGCCAGTGACAGCAGCGAAACCATGAGAAGGATGACCCAGAAATTGGGTTCGAGCGCGAAGATCACGATGACGAACATGTTCCAGCAGCCGGGGAAGCCGGAGAACGAATTGTCCTTGGTCTTCATCCGCGTATCTGCAAAATACATGGCGCTGGCAAAGGTTATGACAATGATCGCGAACCAGCCGGTCCAGCCGTCCATCAGACCGGATTTGAACAAGGCAAAGGCCGGGATGAATACGTAAGTCAGGTAGTCGATGATCAAATCCAGCAGCACGCCGTCAAACTCGGGGGCGTTTTTCTTGACGTGGTAGTGACGTGCCAGTGGGCCGTCGATGCCATCGACGATGAAGGACACCACAAGCCACAGATACATCAGGCTCCATTTTTCTTCGACGGCGGCCAACATGGCCAACATTGCGAAAACGGCGCCGGTCGCAGTGAACAGATGGACGGAGAGAGCTTTGAATCTGAGTGTCATGCGCGTGTCATGTACGATGCGTGGACAAGATGCAAAGCAAAACGCCCCATTTGTTGAAATTGCATTTGTGTCAGGCTTGGGGATGCGTGCGGTCGTAGACTTCCATCAACCGGGCGGTGTCAACTGCCGTATAGGTCTGTGTGGTCGATAACGAGGCGTGCCCCAGCAATTCCTGTATTGCCCGGAGATCGCCGCCCGCTGACAGCAGGTGGGTTGCGAAGCTGTGGCGCAGCGCATGAGGGGTAGCGGTCGCGGGCAGGCCCAGTTGTTGGCGGGCCTTGGCCATGACCGCCTGAATGGCGCGCGGGTTCAGTGCCCCGCCGCGCACGCCACGAAACAGCGGCTTGTCTTTGGCGCGCGGATGGGGGCAGAGCGTCAGGTAACGATCAACGGCGGCGCGGGCGGCGGGCAGGACTGGGACGATGCGTTCCTTATTGCCTTTGCCGACGATCCGCAGGGATTGCGGCAAGGGCGCATCTGCGCCGGTTAGTGAAAGCGCCTCGGATATCCGCAGCCCGCAGCCATAAAGCAATGTCACCACGGCGACGTCGCGGGCCGAAACCCAATCATTGGTCGATTGCAGGTCAACCGTTTCTATCAGGGCGCGCGCAGCGTCTTCGGCGACTGGGCGCGGGAGTTTCTTGGTGAATTTGGGCGCGCGGGTTGACAGGACTGCGGTCGGTTCGAAGCCTTCCCGCTCGGCCAGCCAACGGTAGAAGCTTTTTACCGCCGACAATTTTCGTGCCAGAGATCGCGCGCCGACACCAGAACCGCGTTGATCCGCCATCCAGGCCCGCATGTCCGACACACTGATACGTGCCAGTGCCGTCAGCCCCTGAGGCTGATTATGGTGCAGGGTCATGAAGGACAGGAATTCGGTCACGTCGCTGCGATAGGCGGCCTGAGTGTTTTCTGAACGCCCTGAGAGCGCCACGAGACCCTCCAGCCAGTGCTGCAACGCGTCGCGGCAGGCTGGAGAGATCAGGCTCATGACAGCCAGTTGCGCATGGACCGTTCAAAAACACCGGCGAAGAATGTCAGCAGATCGGTGCCCAGTTGTGGCGAGAAATGGTTTGGGTCCTTGGCGCTCATGATGATCATGCCGGGTAGTCGGCCTTCGCCCAAATCCAGCCTTAGACATGCCTCGGATCGCAGGTGGTCGGCTTGTTCGCCAAAAATGCGGTGCGTGGGATGAATGATCTCACGCAGGACCACTTCGCGGGCAGGGCCGCTGCGATCGAAGGTTAGGTAATTGTCGACAAAGCCGGGTTCAACGACAGTGAGAACGCCCCCTAGCTTTTCGATTGCCGGGTCTTGCTGGACCACGGTGGTTTCCAAAATCAAGGTGATGCGATCAACGCGCAATATCTCGGCGACTTCGGTGCCAAGCGCCTTGAGAAAATCCTCGAAATCCACTGGCTCCAGAAGGCGCAGGATGGCGCGGTGAACCTGATTGGTGCCTGCCAGATTTTCATAGGCTGCGGCGATAACAGACCTGTGCGTGTCCTCAAGCCTGTCCAGTCGGGCCTCAAGCCTTTGCATGGCAATGCCGCGCAGGTCGATGATGTTGTCTCCGCGCGCTTCCTCGTTGGCGGCGACGAGGGCCTGCATCAGGTCCTTGTCATCCAGCACGGCGTAAGGCTCGGCCAGAATCGCCTCGCGGAGAGTGTCCTTGAGTTTGGTGTTACTGCTCATGTCCTGTCCGGTCGTTTTTTATGTTTTGCCGCGTTATAACACGGCTTGGCGAATTTGCCTTGGGAAAAATGCCAACGTGACCGGATTTCGTGTGTTTGGGGAGAGAGCTCCCGCCTGCCGGGTCCTGATCAAAGATCAGGTCCAAGGCAGTTGGGCCGGGCGCGGCGCCTGTCGGCACCGCGCGGTCGCGCAAAGGATCAGAGGATTTTCTGACCGGTTTTAGCCCAGTCAGCAAGGAATGTTTCAAGGCCCTTGTCGGTCAGCGGGTGATCCGCCAACTTCTTGATCACGCCCGGAGGCGCGGTAATCACGTCGGCACCGATGCGGGCGCTGTCGGTCACGTGGTTCACCGTGCGGATCGAGGCAGCGAGGATTTCGGTCTCAAACCCGTAATTGTCATAGATCTGGCGGATATCCGCGATCAGGTCCATGCCATCAAGGTTGATATCGTCCAGACGTCCAATGAAGGGCGAAATGAAGGTTGCGCCCGCTTTGGCGGCCAGCAGCGCCTGATTGGCCGAAAAGCAGAGGGTCACGTTGACCATCTGGCCTTCGTCGCTGAGGGTTTTGCAGGTTTTCAGGCCGGCCCAGGTCAACGGAACCTTGACGGCGATGTTGGGGGCAATCTTGGCCAGCTTGCGGCCTTCGGCGATCATGTCGTCGGCCTCGGTGGCGACAACTTCGGCGGATACCGGGCCGTCGACCAGATCACAGATCTCTTTGGTGACTTCCAGAATATCGCGGCCCGATTTCAGGATCAGCGAGGGGTTGGTGGTCACACCGTCCACCATGCCCAGATCGTTCAGTTCGGCGATGGCGTCGATCTCGGCTGTGTCTACGAAGAATTTCATGAGGGCAGTCCTTTGATGGGTTGGCCTTGGTCGCGGATGCCTTTACCCCAATAACACCGATGCTGAAACCCCCGACCCGAGGAGATGCGGTGAGCGCGCAGGAGTATTTCGACCACGGTGAGCTGGTGGCGGTTCTGACCACGCAGCCCTTGGACCGGACGCTGGATTACAAAGCGCCCGAGGGCGGGTGTTTTCTGGGTGCGTTTGTCGAAGTGCCTTTAGGCCCGCGCAAGGTTCTGGGTGTGGTCTGGGGACCGGGGCAGGGCGGATTTGATCTGGCCAAGGCGCGATCGGTGATCCGGGTGCTTGAGGTTGCGCCGATGCGCGAAGAGATGCGGCTGTTTCTGGGCAAGGTGGCCGATTATACGCTGACGCCGATGCCCGCGATGTTGCGGCTGGCAACCCGCGCGCCGGGGCTGGGCGATCCGCCGTCGATGCGCAAGGTGTATCGGTTGGGCAGTGCAGAGCCCGACCGCATGACCGATGCGCGGTCCCGCGTGTTGGAGGTGCTGCGGGAATACGGTGGCTTGGCTTTTACCCTGAAGGAATTGGCCGAGCAGGCGGGGGTCACGTCCTCGGTCGTCAAAGGGCTGGTCAAGCAAGGCGCTGTGCGCGAGGAGGACAGCCCGCGTGATCTGCCCTATCCGCGTTTGGACCCTGACCTGCCGGGCAAGCAACTGACCGGGGATCAGGCGGCGGCGGTGGCGCGGTTGCAGGCCGGGCAGTGGACCGGGGATTATGGGACCACGCTGCTGAAAGGTGTGACCGGCTCAGGCAAGACCGAGGTCTATCTGGAAGCCGTGGCTGAGGCGTTGCGCTTGGGGCGGCAAGCGCTGGTTCTGCTGCCCGAGATCGCTCTGACAGCCGAATTCCTGACGCGGGTTGAGGCGCGTTTTGGAGCGCGCCCGGCGGAATGGCATTCGGGCGCGACAATGACCGAGCGTCGCCGTGTTTGGCGGATGGTTGGGCAGGGGGAGGCGCAATTGGTCGTCGGCGCGCGCTCGGCCTTGTTTCTGCCGTTCCGCGATCTGGGGCTGGTGGTGGTCGATGAGGAACACGATACGTCCTACAAACAAGAAGATGGCGTGCATTACAGCGCGCGGGATATGGCAGTGCTTCGCGCGTCGATCTGTGGCGCAAAGGTGATTCTGGCCAGCGCGACGCCCTCGCTGGAAAGCTGGGCCAATGCCGAGGCCGGGAAGTATGAGCGGGTGGACCTGACAGCGCGCTTTGGATCGGCGGTGCTGCCCGAGATGAAGCCCATCGACATGCGGGCCGAACAGATGCAGCCGGGGACATGGATTTCGCCGTCGCTGCGACAGGCGGTGCGACAGCGGATCGAACGCGGGGAACAGTCGCTGTTGTTCATCAACCGCCGCGGCTATGCGCCAGTGACGCTGTGCCGCGCGTGTGGCGAGCAGATTGCCTGTGACCATTGCGATGCGCGGATGGTCGAACACCGGTTTCTCAAGCGCCTGATGTGCCATCAATGTGGCGAGACGAAGCCGATGCCCGATACCTGCCCGTCCTGCGGGGTCGAAGGCAAGCTGGCTCCGGTCGGCCCCGGGATCGAACGTCTGGCGGAAGAGGCCGAGGCGACTTTCCCTGAGGCCAAGATCGCCATGCTCAGTTCCGACCTGTTCGGCTCGGCCCGCGCGCTGAAAGCGAAGATCGAGGAGATTGCGGAAGGCGATGCCGATATCGTCATCGGCACGCAGCTGGTGGCCAAGGGGCACAATTTCCCCAAGCTGACGCTGGTGGGGGTGATTGATGCGGACCTGTCGCTGCACGGGGCCGACCTGCGGGCAGCGGAGCGCACATTCCAGCTTATGCGGCAGGTTGCAGGCCGGGCGGGACGGGCGGACAAGCCGGGGCAGGCGCTGCTGCAGACGTTTCAGCCCGAACACCCGGTGATCCGCGCCATTCTGGCGGGCGATGAGGAAGGGTTCTGGAAGGCCGAGGCCGCTGGGCGTCAGGCCGCAGGTGTCCCGCCCTATGGGCGCATGGCCGGCATTGTGCTGTCAGGCCCCGAGGTTGGGCCGGTCTTTGACATCGGAAACGCGATGGCGCGCAACGATGCGCCTTTGCGCGCAATAGGCGCGCAGGTCTTTGGCCCTGCACCAGCCCCCATTGCGCGCATCAGGGGGCGGCATCGCATTCGCCTGCTGGTCAAGGCGCCCAAGGGCGCGCCGATTCAGGATGCTATCGCCCGGTGGATCGCGCCGTTGCGTCTAAAGGGGGATATCCGCCTGACTGTCGACATCGACCCCCAGAGTTTTTACTGACTTCTGCATTCGTGCAGGTCGGTTGTGCATCTGCCCCCTCGCCAAACGCTCAAAATGGGCGTAGAGCGATCCTATGCTGAAACCCATGCCGCTATCCGAGGCGCAGAAACTTCCGTTCTGGCGCCGCCCGATAACCCTGTTGTTCATGATGGCACTGACCATGCCCATCGCGTTCAACGGGTGGAGCGCGCTGCTCAACAACTTCGTCATCGAAGTGGCCGATTTCGACGGCGCGGATATCGGACTGCTGCACACAGTCCGTGAAATCCCCGGCTTCCTGGCCGTGGGGGTGATTGCGGTGATCATTTTCGTCCGCGAGCAGGTTCTGGCAATGATCTCATTGATCATGTTGGGTGTTGCGACCGCGGTGACAGCGTGGTTCCCCAGCCTTGGCGGGTTGCTGTTCGTGACGCTGTTCAGCTCAATCGGGTTTCATTATTACGAAACGGTCAACCAGTCGCTACAACTGCAATGGCTGCCAAAGGACCGCGCTCCGCAAATCCTGGGCTGGCTTGTGGCAATGGGGTCGGCGGCCACAGCCGTTGTTTATGGGCTGATCGTTCTGACGTGGGATCGGCTCGGGCTGTCCTACAACATGGTTTTCATGGCGACTGGGGGGGTAACCGCATTGTTGGCGGCGTTCTGTCTGTTCGCTTACCCGCAGTTCGATGCGCCCACACCGCAAACCAAGAAGTTGATACTGCGCCGCCGTTATTGGTTGTATTATGCCCTGCAATTCATGGCGGGCGCCCGCCGTCAGATTTTTGTTGTCTTTGCAGGCTTCATGATGGTTGAGAAGTTCGGGTTTGAAGTTCACGAACTCACAGGGCTTTATCTGATTAACCTGATGATCAACATGGCCGCCGCGCCGATGCTGGGCAAAGCGGTGTCGGTTTTCGGCGAACGCCGCACGCTTATTTTTGAGTATGCGGGCCTCGCCATCGTTTTTGCGGCATATGGCGGTATCTACTGGTTTGGGTGGGGCGTGGTGCTGGCCGCGATCCTCTATGTGATCGACCATGTTCTGTTCGCTCTGGCGCTTGCGTTGAAGACCTATTTCCAAAAAATCGCAGACCCGGCAGACATTGCGCCCACTGCTGCGGTGGCCTTTACGATCAACCATATCGCGGCGGTGTTTCTGCCCGCGCTTCTGGGACTGCTGTGGGTTGTCTCGCCCGGTGCCGTGTTCGGGCTGGCGGCTGCGATGGCCATGATCTCGCTTGCGTTGTCATTGTTGATCCCACGCCACCCGGAACCCGGAAACGAAACGATCCTGTCGAAATACGCTCCGGCCCCGGCGGAATAAGCCGGCGCTTGACCTTGGCGGCCTGTCGCCCTAGGCGCTGTGGCAACTGACACAGGAGGCTAAGATGCCCACATTCACCGCGCTGACCACTCTGACGGGAAAGAAAGCTGCCGAAGGTTTGGGCGAAGCCATGGAGCGTCTGGTGCCAGAACCCACCGGCGTCGGCGTGTTTGAGGTCGAAGACGGTTCGGGCCTGTGGGAAGTCGGCGGTTACTTCACCGAAACCCCGGATGAAACCGCACTGGCCGTGCTCGCCGCCGCGTTCGAAGCCAAGCCGTTCGTGGTTTCAGAATTACCGGAAACCGATTGGGTTGCCCACGTGCGCCGCGAATTGGCCCCCGTCGAGGCCGGACGTTTCTTTGTCTATGGAAGCCACGACGCAGACAAGCTGCCCGAAGGCCGCATCCCGCTGTTGATCGAGGCGGCAATGGCGTTTGGCACTGGTCATCACGGAACCACTCTGGGCTGTCTCAAGGCTTTGGACTACCTGCTGGACAATGGTTTTTCGGCAGACAAAGTGGCGGATATCGGATGTGGTACGGCAGTCTTGGCCATGGCCGCCGCGCGGGTTTGGGACGGGCAAATCATCGCAAGTGATATTGATCAGGTCGCCGTAGACGTCGCCGAGGCCAACCTGAAGGCAAATGGCATGTCCGGACAGTTTCAATGTGTCGAAGCGGCTGGTTTCGACCATCCCGATCTGAATTCCCTTGCGCCGTACGATTTGATTTTTGCGAATATTCTAAAAGGACCGTTGGTCGCCCTGTCGCCGGAAATCGCCGCGAATCTGCGCGTCGGCGGCTATGCAATCCTTTCGGGAATCCTCAACGAACAGGCGGATGACGTTGTTACTGTTTATCTCCAAAACGGATTTAATCTGGCCAATCGTTCGGAATTTGGTGAGTGGACGACGCTAATCTTAAGCAAACAGGGCTAAATTCGGGCCATTTACAGGAGTTTTCTAGATTTTCGCCACTTTTTTGGCGCAATCTCTTTCTACCTTGAAAAGATGCAACCTGGGGGCGGTTTTTGGAGGCTGCCATGACTGGAAAACAACTTGAATTTGATCAGCGCATTCATCGCCTGAGCAAAAAACATGCCAAGCTCAGCCGCGGCTATCGCGCGACCATGCGTAAGGATGGTCTTGTCGTGATGCGGCCGCAGCGCGTGCAGTCCGCCGTACCTGCAAAGGTTCTGCTGCTGTGTCTTGTGGGCTTGTTTGCCTTCAAAACATTCTTGCTGACCAGCCTGGGCGCGTCTGCTTATCAATATCGGGTCGATAGCCTGGCTGAAGGCACAGCGGTTGAAAAAGCCGGTGCCTGGGTGATGCAAATCGATCCCATCTCGGAACGTCTCTCTGCCCAGTTGGGTAAGTACCTGCACTGAGCATTTGTCCGCTTTGACGAGAAACGCCGCGCATTGAAAGATGCGCGGCGTTTTTTTTGCCCCCGAGGGAGGAGGAAGGGGCGAGTGAGTGGCAGGGTTGTGCTAATCCCTACCGGCGACCCTCCGCGACGACGTCAATGTCGCCCCGGCAAAGACCAATGTCTTCGAGTTCGCGGTTCGTCAGACGATTCAGCACGTTACGAGTAACGCGGGCATCGTTCCATTCGACAACGGCGGTCACTGCCGATGCAAAAAATGCGCCGATACGGCCAGCAAGGCCGAACGAGCCAGTGGTGGCGCGGGTGGTATCCAGTGCAGCCATATCCTGTTTCCTTCTGGTTAAATTTCATGTCTCGATCATTCGATCTGATCGGCATTTAGTTAGGGTGATCGGGTTCCGCAAGCGCAGAAATTGCATGTGTCCTATGCGTTTTTTGCAAGGCTATTGAATTATGAAAAACCCTTAATTTTAAGGCCATTAACCGGTAATTTCTGTGTCGAAAATAGACGCTTTGGCGTCGCAAACTGGCAGGTTTGTCGGCCCCAGAACATAAGTGTCGTTTTTAGACTTTCGGTCAATTCGCTTGGAAAATGTTCACGCTTCGTGCTAATCGAAGGAAAAGAGCATAAAAACCCGAGCAGGCCGAGGCAAAAAGATGCGGATATTGGGCATTGATCCGGGGCTCAGGACCCTGGGATGGGGCGTCATCGAATCGCGTGGCAGCCGCCTGAGCCACGTCGCCAATGGTTTGTGCAAGTCAGATGGCGATGATCTGGGCGAACGGCTGCTGTCTTTGCACAATCAGATTGTCGAGGTCATCGCGGAATACCGGCCCGAACAGGCGGCAATCGAACAGACTTTTGTGAACAAGGACGGTGCGGGCACGCTTAAGCTGGGTCAGGCGCGCGGGGTGGCTTTGCTGACCCTTGCGCAGGCTGGGCTTGCAGTGGGTGAATATGCGCCCAACAGGGTGAAGAAAACGGTGGTGGGCGTTGGCCACGCCGAGAAAGAGCAAGTTCTGCATATGGTCAAACTTCAACTGCCGGGGTGCGAACCCAAAGGCGCGGATGCGGCGGATGCACTGGCTATTGCGATCTGTCACTCATATTACGGCGCAGCGCCACAGGCGCGGATGAAAGAGGTTCGGGCATGATCGGCAAACTGACAGGGCGCTTGGACTACCGCGCGGCGGATCACGTTCTGATCGACGTGCGCGGGGTGGGGTATATCGTCTATTGCTCGGATCGAACAATGGCGGCGCTGCCCGGAGTGGGCGAGGCGGTGTCGATCTACACTGACATGGTCGTGCGCGAGGACCTGATGCAGCTTTACGGGTTTCTGTCGCTGGTCGAGAAGGAATGGCATCGCCTGCTGTGCTCGGTTCAGGGGGTCGGGGCCAAGGTGTCGTTGGCTATCCTGTCGGCGCTGGGGCCTGATGGCGTCAGCCGGGCCATTGCGCTGGGTGATTGGGGCGCAGTCAAATCCGCCAAAGGTGTCGGCCCGAAGACGGCGCAGCGCGTCGTTCTGGACCTCAAGGACAAAGCGCCCGGTGTGATGGCGATGGGCGGTACGGTGACGGAGGCGATGGACGGCCCTGATCTTGAGATTGTTGAGGCGGTCGAACCTGCGCCCAAACGGGTTGTTAAACCTGCATCGGGTAACGCCGCGGCCTCTGCCGGTGCGTTGTCGGCTTTGTCAAACTTAGGGTACGGCCCGTCCGAAGCTGCGTCCGCTGTGGCCGAAGCTGCAGCCAGTCAGCCCGAAGCTGGCGAGGCGGAACTGATCCGTGCAGCGCTGAAACTGCTGGCCCCGAAAGGCTGAGTGAATGGTAGACGCCGATCCCACCCTGCGCCCTGATCCTCTGCCCGAGGATAACGACCGTGCCCTGCGTCCGCAGGGGTTGGATGAATTCATCGGTCAGGCCGAGGCGCGCGCGAACCTGCGTGTGTTCATTCAGTCGGCCCGGCAGCGGGGCGAGGCGATGGACCACACGCTGTTCCATGGCCCTCCGGGGTTGGGGAAGACGACGCTTGCGCAGATCATGGCACGCGAGTTGGGGGTGAATTTCCGCATGACCTCTGGCCCCGTGCTGGCCAAGGCTGGTGATTTGGCGGCCATCCTGACCAATCTGGAATCGCGCGATGTGCTGTTCATTGACGAGATTCACCGCCTGAACCCGGCAGTCGAAGAGGTTCTGTACCCCGCGATGGAGGATTTCGAACTGGATCTGGTAATCGGCGAAGGCCCAGCGGCGCGCACGGTTCGGATCGAGCTTCAACCCTTTACCCTGGTCGGTGCGACAACACGGATGGGCCTGCTGACCACACCGCTGCGTGACAGGTTTGGTATTCCGACGCGGTTGCAGTTCTACACAGTGGATGAATTGCACGAGATCGTCACCCGAAATGCTCGCAAACTGGGCGCCCCTGCTGATGACGACGGCGCGCGGGAAATCGCCCGAAGGTCACGAGGAACACCGCGTATTGCAGGTCGGTTGCTGCGGCGCGTTGTGGACTTTGCCATTGTCGAAGGTGACGGTCACATTACGCGCGACCTGGCGGACGGTGCTTTGACCCGGCTGGGGGTCGATAATCTTGGATTGGATGGTGCGGACCGGCGATACCTGACGCTGATTGCCGAGAATTACGCAGGTGGACCCGTTGGCATCGAAACCCTGTCCGCGGCGCTGTCGGAAAGCCGCGACTCGCTTGAGGAAGTCATCGAGCCCTATCTGCTGCAACAGGGTTTGATCCAACGCACGCCACGTGGTCGAATGCTGGCGCGGAAGGCGTGGACTCATCTTGGGATGGCGGCGCCCAAGGGGCAAAGCGATCTGTTTGGTTGAAGCTGGGCGTCATAGCTTTTAAGGGTTCGAACGACCCTTTTGTGACCACCGAGGATTGCGCGTGACACCCGAAGATATCCAAGCGTTGTTCACCCGCGAAAGCGGCGAGTTCCTGTTTGCACGCTGGGGTCGCCCTATCGTACCCATTGTTTTCGGCGTGGAAGACGAAACGCTGGCGACCGTCAAAGGTGCGTTTGAAGCGGTCGTCACGCTTGCCGGTCACAACATGGCCGAAACCGACCCGGAGTTGGGTGCAAACTGCATGGTCTTCTTCTTCCGTGATTGGAAGGAATTGCTCGAGGTTCCGGATCTGGACCGTTTGGTGCCCGATCTGGCCCCGTTGGTCGAGCGGCTGGTTGCGGCAGATGCCAATCAGTACCGTATCTTCAGGTTTGAAGAGGACGGGTCGATCAGGGCGGCGTTTGTGTTTCTCCGGATGGACAAGGAACTGTCCAAGGTTCCGGCAGAAACTTTGGCGCTAAGTCAGGTGGTGCAGACGATCTTGCTGTGGTCTGACGCCGCTTTTCGCAGTGCGTCGCCGCTGGCGATTGCGGGTGGCGCGACGATTCTGCGGCCGGGTATTGCCGGGCTGATCCGTGCGGCCTACGATCCGGTCCTGCCGGGCGTCGCACAGGACCCATCTCACGCTCTGCGATTGTTTGCGAGGATGGAGCAGCCGCAATGAAACACGTGTATCCTGTTCAGGTTTTCTACGAAGACACCGATATGGGCGGTGTCGTTTATCACGCAAACTACCTGAAGTTCATCGAGCGTGCGCGATCCGATTATGTGCGTAAACTCGGCAACGACCAGAACGCCATGCGCGATGCTGGTATTGTCTGGGTCGTCCGCAGGATCGAGGCGGACTATCTGGCACCAGCCAAGTTTGAAGACGACCTGATCGTCGAAACCACGGTTGCTTCTGTGTCGGGCGTGCGCCTGACCATGGATCAGATCGTAAAACGGGATGAGACCGAGGTTTTTCGCGCCACGGTGACCGCCGTTTGCATGAATGCGCAGGGCAAGCCGGTGCGGCTTCCGGCAGAGATTCGCGCATTGTTGTAACAATTTGCGGGGTAGGGGTGGTTCTGTTGGCTTTTCATAACCAACTGCGTTAGCGTTTGGCAAAACAAGGCCAAAAGAACGGCCGTCAGGCAAAAACAAAGAGCAGGTTCATGGAAGCTGAAACGCTGGCGCTGGCGCAGGAGATCGACTTCTCCATGTGGGGGCTGTATGCCCGCGCGACCTTTGTCGTAAAACTGGTGATGCTGATGTTGATCGGGGCATCTATCTGGTCATGGGGCATCATTATCCAGAAAATCATCAACTATCGGGCGGCACGGCGCGAGGCGCAGGTTTTTGATGAATCCTTCTGGTCAGGCAATCCGCTGGATGAGCTGTTCGAACAGATTGGCACGCAGCCGGACGGAAGCTCGGAAAAGATTTTCGCGGCTGGCATGATCGAATGGCGCAGGTCCCATCGCACCGATGGAGGGCTAATTGCCGGGGCAACTGCGCGTATCGACCGGTCGATGGATGTGGCGATCGCGAAAGAAGCTGAAACGCTGCAAAAGGGGCTGCCGATCCTTGCGACGGTTGGCTCGACCGCGCCGTTTATCGGTTTGTTCGGCACCGTCTGGGGCATCATGAACGCCTTTATCGAGATTGCCGAGCAGCAGAACACCAACCTTGCCGTTGTTGCCCCCGGTATTGCCGAGGCGTTGCTGGCCACGGGTCTGGGTCTGTTGGCCGCGATCCCGGCGGTTATTTTCTATAACAAACTCAGCGCCGATAGTGACCGGATCGTCGGCGGGTACGAGGCGTTCGCTGACGAATTCGCGACCATCCTGTCGCGCCAATTGGATAGCTGACATGGGGGCTGCGGTTCAGCAATCCTCGGGGGGGAACGGGCGTCGGCGCGGGCGGCGTCGGGGCCGCGCCCAGCCGATGGCCGAGATCAACGTGACGCCCTTTGTCGACGTCATGCTGGTGTTGCTGATCATCTTCATGGTGGCGGCCCCTTTGTTGACTGTTGGCGTTCCGGTTGATCTGCCCAAAACTGCGGCCAGCGCTTTGCCCGGTGACAACGAAGAACCGCTAACAGTGACGCTGACGGCTGACGGGCGGGTACAAATCCAGACCACGGATGTCTTGCGCGAAGAGTTGATTGGCAAACTGCGCGCGATCGCGGCAGAACGGAGCAGTGACCGCGTGTTCTTGCGCGCAGATGGCGCAATCCCTTACGCGCAAGTGATGCAGGTCATGGGCGCGCTAAATGCGGGCGGTTTTTCCAATGTCGGGCTGGTGACGGATACCGGCGGCCCGACACTGGACGAAGGTGGAGAGTGAGGCCGCGCGGTGGATACCGGCACCAAGATCTCGGCGATCGCCCACGTATCTCTGATCGGATGGGCCTTGTTCGGCGGCACATTTCGGTCCGAGCCTTTGCCTATGGCCGTTCAGGATGTTTCCGTGATCTCGGCTGAGCAGTTCGCGGCGATGACCGCCCAACGCGAAGCGCCAGAGGTGCCGACACCCTCGTCCTTACAGCAGCCTGAAGAACCGCAAGATAACACGGCCCCCCCGGAACCTGTGGAAGAGGAACAGCCAACTTCGGAAGTTTCGGAGGCGGTTGAGCCTGAACCCGACGCCGCGCCAGAGGCGGTCGAGCCGTTGCCTGAGCCTTTTGAAGTGGAACAGCCCCCTGCGCTGGACCCTCCGCCTGACACTGAAATTGCGGCATTGCCGGTCCCGCCCGGCCCCGAGGCGCAGCCGCGCCCCGCGGACAAGGTCGCGCCCGAGCCGGTTGCCCCACCGCCGCCCGAAGCAGCTCCGGATGATATCGAAACACCGGCTGTGTCACTGGACGAAGGCGCAGAAATCCAGCAAGAGCAGCAAGATCAAACCGCCCCGGAGGAAGCCACGGATGAGATCGTGACCGAGGCTGAAGAGGCCAAGGAATACGCGCCCCGGTCGTCCCCGCGCCCTCAGGTCCGTCCAAGAAGGCCAACACCGCCAGCACAGACCGAAGTCGCTGAAACCGAAGAGCCAGAGCCACCGGCAGCCGACGAAAGCGCCATTCAGGACGCTCTGGCCGAGGCATTGGGTCAAGGCAACGAACCCTCTGGCCCCCCATTGACCAGTGGCGAGAAGGACGCGATGCGATTGGCCGTTTCGCGGTGCTGGAATGTTGGCTCTTTGTCAACAGATGCGCTGCAGACTGTTGTTGTCGTGGCGTTTTCACTGACGCCGGATGGTAAGGTGGTGGGCGGCAGTTTACGCATGATCGACAGTTCCGGCGGGTCTGCCGGGTCTGCGAGCCAGGCATATGAGGCCGCCAGACGCGCAATTCTGCGCTGTGGGGCAAAAGGATACGACCTGCCTGCTGACAAATACGCGCAATGGCAGGATATTGAGATTACATTCAATCCCGAGAGGATGCGGATCAAATGATGAGATTTCTGACCAGCTTGTTGCTGGGCCTGACGATACTGACGGCGCCTGCATATGCCCAGAACGGACCGCTGCGTCTGGAACTGGATCAGGGGATCATCGAGCCTTTGCCCTTTGCCGTGCCCAGTTTTGTCCCCGACAACGCGGCTGCGGCCCAATTCGCGCAGGACATCTCGCGGGTTGTTGCTGCTGATTTGACGGGAACCGGTCTGTTCCGTGAGATTTCATCGGATGCGTTCATCAGCCGGGTCAGCAGTTTTGATGCCCCGGTTCAGTTTGCCGACTGGAAGGCCATCAACGCCGAGGCGCTGGTAACCGGCGCTGTGAATGTGTCGGGCAATCGCCTGACAGTTCGGTTTCGGGTGTGGGATGTATTTTCGGGTCAGGAACTGGGTAATGGCCTACAGTTTGCAGGCACCACCGACGGCTGGCGGCGAATGGCGCACAAGGTGGCGGATCAGGTTTACAGCAGGGTGACTGGTGAGGGCGCCTATTTTGATAGCCGTGTCGCCTTTGTGTCCGAGAGCGGGCCCAAGGACCAGCGACTGAAACGGCTGGCGATCATGGACTATGATGGCGCGAATGTGCAGTACTTGACCGACAGCGCAGCCATCGTGCTTGCCCCGCGTTTTTCGCCCACGGGCGACCGGCTGCTTTATACCAGCTATGAAACTGGCCAGCCACGCATCTATGTGCTGGACGTGGACCGCGTTCGCAGGACCGAGCTGAATACACCGGGCGGCACCATGAGCTTTTCGCCCCGTTTCTCGCCCGATGGACGCTCGATCGTGTATTCGCTGATTCAGGGTGGCAACACGGACCTGTGGAAGATGGATCTGGCGTCAGGGCAAAGTGTCCGACTGACGAACACACCTGCCATCGAAACCGCACCCAGCTATTCGCCCGATGGGTCGCAGATCGTGTTCGAAAGCGACCGCTCAGGTACGCCGCAGCTTTATATCATGCCCGCCAATGGTGGCGAAGCGACGCGGATCAGCTTTGGTCAGGGGCGCTATGGCACACCTGTCTGGTCGCCGCGTGGGGATCTGGTTGCTTTCACTAAGCAGAACAAGGGCCGTTTTCATATCGGTGTGATGCGCACGGACGGCAGCGAAGAACGCCTGCTGACCTCGTCCTTCCTTGACGAGGGGCCGACATGGTCGCCCAACGGTCGGGTCATCATGTTTACCCGCGAAACGCAGGGCGCAAGTGGTCGGGCGACGCTGTACTCGGTGGATATTTCGGGACGGAATCTGCGCCCGGTACGGACCCCAGATGGCGGAAGTGACCCGTCATGGGGGCCATTGCAGAATTGATCAGGGCAGGGGGTTGGAAAAGTTCACAAAAAACCTGCACTGTGATACAGAGACGGCAATAAACAGATAATATGACGAGGCACCTGAAATGAACGTATTGAGCAAAGTTTTGGCTTTGGGCGCGCTGAGTGTGATGGCCGCCTGTACCAGCAACGATCCTTCCGCACTGGGCGGTGGATTTGGCAGCGGCGCGAACGGGGCCATCGCGCCCGGTTCGCCAAGCGATCCGCGATCCCCGGCGTATTTCCAGCAAACCGTGGGCGACCGCGTGCTGTTCTCGGTTGACCAGTCTACGCTGACACCGCAGGCACAAACAGTCCTGCAAGGGCAGGCGGACTGGCTTTTGGCAAATCCCGATTTTGTCGCAACCATCGAAGGACATGCGGACGAACAGGGCACGCGTGAATACAACCTTGCCCTTGGAGCGCGCCGCGCAAACGCGGCCCGCGAGTATCTGATTTCGCGGGGTGTTGCGGGTAATCGCCTAACGACGGTGAGCTTCGGCAAGGAACGCCCGATCGAGATTTGCAGCACCGAGGATTGCTATTCCAAGAACCGCCGCGCGGTGACGGTGCTGACCGGTTCAACCTTGGGGTAAGACGATGAGAATTGCAGGATGGGTTCTGGCCGCGGTGGTAGCGACCGCCGGAGTGGCACAAGCGCAGGATCAGCAGACTTTGGCCGATATCCGGCAAGAGCTAACGGTGCTGCACGTGGAAATTCAGCGCCTCAAGCGCGAGTTTTCCACAACGGGCTCCCCCGCGCCAAACCTGTCTGGCAGTTCAATTCTGGAACGCGTCGACGCGATCGAGGCTGAATTGCAACGCCTGACGCGGCAGACCGAGCAATTGAATCAACGGGTCCAGAATGTCGTCACCGACGGTACCAACCGGATTGGTGATCTTGAGTTTCGTCTGGTTGAACTTGAAGGCGGCGATCTGAGTACGCTGGGCGAAACATCGACCCTTGGCGGGGACACCGAGATCACCGCAGCGGCTCCGACCGTGACAACAGAGACACCGCTGATCGCCGAACAAGGCGAACTTGCCATTGGTGAACGCGCTGATTTTGACGCCGCTGCACAATCTCTGGCCGACGGTAATTTTCAGGCGGCGGCCGATCAATTTGCGCTGTTTGAAACGTCCTACCCCGGAAGCCCCCTCGCACCAGAGGCCCACCTGAAGCGTGGACATGCGTTGCAGGGGCTGGGTGACACCCGCGAGGCTGCGCGCGCGTTTCTGGCCAGCTTTACGGGCGATTCCGAAGGCACGTTTGCGCCCGAAGCCCTGTTCGAACTGGGGGCGGCCCTGGGGCGGTTGGAGCAGATTGATCAGGCCTGCATAACTCTTAGCGAGGTTGGCGTGCGTTTTCCGGGTTCGGCTGCGGCCTCGGCTGCGACGCAGGAAATGGCTTCGCTGGGCTGTTCTTGACCGAAATTTCAGACATTTTGCTATCTGAGATCAGGGCGCGGCTGGGAGCAGATTTTCCAGCCCGTTTGGGCATTGCGGTATCGGGCGGTGGCGACTCGGTCGCGTTGCTGCATCTATTGAAGGATATCGCCGGGCAAAAGCAGGTGGCGTTGTTTGTTGCGACGGTTGACCATGGACTTCGCCCCGAGTCCTCAACAGAGGCGGACTGGGTGGCACAGCAGGCAAAATCGCTTGGCGTGCCGCACGAAACTCTGATCTGGAACAACTGGGATGGCCGGGGAAACCTTCAGGACCGCGCGCGACAGGAGCGTTACGGGTTGCTGGCGGACTGGGCCCGCAGAAACGACTTGGGCGCGATTGCGCTGGGCCATACTGCAGATGATCAAGCCGAAACCATTCTGATGCGTCTGGGGCGGGCCGCGGGTGTGACGGGCTTGTCTGGAATGGCTGATTCAATCAAGCGGAACGGCGCGACTTTCCTGCGTCCGATGCTGGGCGTTACGGGCCTTCAGTTGCGCGACTATCTGACGGAAATCGGTGTGGACTGGATAGAAGACCCATCGAATCACGACATGAGATTCGACCGGATCAAGGCGCGGGACGCGCTGAAATCGCTTGGGGGCTTGGGAATTTCGGCCCAGTCTCTGACACGTGTTGCGCAAAATCTGGCGCGGGCGGATGAAGCTTTGGCGCTATATACGCAAGACTCGGCACGGCAGGTTCTTGTTGCGGATACGGGGGCTGTGTGCTGCGACCAAGCCGGATTCGCGGCTTTGCCTGCTGAGGTTCAGCGCCGGTTGGTGCTGGGCAGTTTGGCGTGGATTGCCGGACCCGGCTATCCCCCACGACACACAGCCACCGAACAAGCAATCGAGGCGATTGAGCTTGCAAAACCGGGCACGATTGGGGGCTGCATTCTGATCCCAAAGGGCAATAAAACGTGGATTTGCAGAGAGCTAAACGCCGTGAAGGAAATGCGCTGCGAAATTGGACAAGACTGGGATGACCGTTGGGTTTTGACCGGCCCTTCTGCGCCCAATGCAACGATTGCGCCATTGGGCGACGCAGGGCTACGTTCAGTGTCAGAGTGGAGGGCTCTTGGAAAACCCCGCGAGGTGCTGGTATCATCACCCGCAGTATGGGACGGCGAAACCCTTTTGTCCGCGCCTTTGGCAGGTTTTACGAACGGTTGGCAGGCAGAATTGACGGCGGAAAGGTCCGACTTTCATTCTTCGTTTTTATCGCATTGAACCTGCTTGAATCATCTCTATTTTATAGAGCAACCCGGCAGACCCCCACCTGCCGAAATCTTTTGGGAGATTTTCCTTGGGCAACGCTCGTAACATCGCCTTCTGGGTCGTTCTGTTTCTGCTGATCCTTGCACTGTTCAATTTGTTCAGCGGACCAGGCGGAACGCTTCAGAGCAATGAAAGAACTTATTCCGATTTCGTGACCGCTGTTGAAGGCGGCGAGGTCAAGAATGTGACGCTGGATGGTGAACAGATTCGCTATACCACGCAAAGCGGCGCAAATTATGTGACGATCAAACCGGGTGACGCCGAAGTCACCAAGCTGTTGATCGACGAAAATATTCCGGTGCGCGCTGAAAAGCAGCAGCAATCCGGGTTCCAGTCCTTCCTGATCACGCTTTTGCCATTCCTGCTTCTGATCGGTGTCTGGGTCTATTTCATGAACCGGATGCAAGGCGGCGGCAAAGGTGGCGCGATGGGCTTTGGCAAGTCCAAGGCCAAGATGCTGACCGAAAAGCATGGGCGTGTGACCTTTGACGACGTGGCCGGCATTGACGAGGCCAAGGAAGAGCTGGAAGAGATCGTCGAATTCCTGCGCAACCCGCAGAAATTCAGCCGTCTGGGTGGTAAAATCCCCAAAGGCGCGCTGCTGGTTGGCCCTCCGGGCACTGGTAAGACGCTGCTGGCCCGCGCGATTGCCGGTGAGGCTGGCGTGCCCTTCTTCACCATCTCAGGCTCAGACTTCGTCGAGATGTTTGTGGGTGTGGGTGCGTCTCGTGTACGCGACATGTTCGAACAGGCCAAGAAAAACGCACCGTGCATCGTGTTCATTGACGAGATCGACGCCGTGGGTCGCCATCGTGGTGCCGGCTATGGCGGCGGCAACGACGAACGCGAACAAACGCTCAACCAGTTGCTGGTTGAGATGGACGGGTTCGAAGCCAACGAAGGCGTGATCATTCTGGCCGCGACCAACCGTAAGGACGTTCTGGACCCTGCGCTGCTGCGTCCGGGCCGGTTTGACCGTAACGTGACGGTCGGCAACCCCGACATCAAAGGCCGTGAGAAGATCTTGGGTGTGCATGCGCGCAAGACGCCTCTGGGCCCTGACGTTGACCTGCGCATCATCGCGCGCGGTACTCCGGGCTTCTCGGGTGCGGACTTGGCGAACCTAGTGAACGAGGCCGCGCTGATGGCGGCGCGTGTAGGCCGTCGCTTTGTCACCATGGAAGACTTTGAGAACGCCAAGGACAAGGTGATGATGGGGGCCGAGCGCCGCTCGATGGTGCTGACCCAGGATCAAAAGGAAAAGACCGCCTATCACGAGGCCGGCCACGCCGTAGTTGGTCTGGAGCTGCCGCTGTGCGACCCAGTCTATAAAGCAACGATTATTCCGCGCGGCGGTGCGCTGGGTATGGTTGTGTCTTTGCCTGAAATGGATCGCCTGAACTATCACCGGGACGAATGTGAGCAAAAGCTGGCCATGACCATGGCAGGTAAGGCTGCCGAAGTCATCAAATACGGTGAAGACCATGTGTCGAACGGCCCCGCCGGTGACATCATGCAAGCCAGCCAGCTTGCGCGCGCCATGGTTATGCGCTGGGGCATGTCGGACAAGGTTGGCAATATTGACTATGCTGAAGCGCATGAGGGCTATCAGGGCAACACCGCTGGTTTCTCGGTCTCGGCCCATACAAAAGAGCTGATCGAAGAAGAGGTGAAACGCCTGATCCAGCAAGGATATGAGCGTGCGCACAAGATCCTCACCGACAAGAACGAGGCGTGGGAACGTCTGGCGCAAGGTCTGCTGGAATATGAGACGCTGACCGGCGACGAGATCAAGCGCGTTATGAACGGTGAATCGCCCAGCGAAGGTGACGACGAAGGCGGCAGCCCGGATGAGGGCGGTGCGCCAAGCGTCACGGCGATCCCGAAAACCAAGGTTAAGAAATCTCCGCCCGATGGTGGCATGGAGCCGGAACCGACCACTTAACGCTAAAACCCGAGCCAAGGCTCGGGTTTTTCTTTTCTTTCCGGCAAACCTGCCGTCTAGTTGCCCGAAGATTGTGGCGGTTATAGGGGGCAGAACATGCCGGTCCTGCGAGAAACAGAATTCACGGGTGAAATCGTTTGGCTGGGTCACGTTCAGGCGGGGCAGTCGATCCGAGCATCTGCCGTCCCTGAGATGTCTTTGGGTTTTGCAGGTGCAGCGGGCGAGCGGCATGAGGGGGTGAACCGTTCCTCTTGCGTGCGGATGAAGAATCTCTACCCACAGGGCACTGAGATCCGCAATGTGCGGCAATTGTCCGTGTTGTCCGAAGATGAGATGCAGGCGACGGCGGCTGAGATGGGGCTGGACGCGCTGTACCCCTCTTATCTGGGGGTCAGCATCCTGTTGCGTGGAATACCGGACTTTACGCATGTACCGCCATCCTCGCGGCTTCAGGGGCCCGATGGCGTCACGATCACGGTAGATATGGAAAACCGCCCCTGCGTGATTCCTGGTCGCGAGGTCGAGTCCGATCTGCCCGGTCACGGTGCGGCGTTCAAGCCCGCAGCGAAGGGGAGGCGGGGTGTGACCGCATGGGTCGAGCGGCCCGGTGTGTTGAAGCTGGGCGATCGTATGAAGCTGTTCGTTCCCGATCAGCGCGCCTGGGCACCTTAAGTCACAGGTTTTCCGATGGGAAACGATCAAAGTTACGTGACGCCATCCTGTAAGTGACGCTACGCCGTTTCGGGGCTTGATTATGTCGGAATCCACATTCATTGCCGGGGTTCACAACTGTATGGGTTGATCAGCGCCGACGCCCTGCGTTGGTTTTGCACGGCATTCAATCAGGGACCCTGCCCAATGAGCTACAAATCCGACATCGAAATCGCCCGCGAAGCGAACAAGAAGCCGATTCAGGAAATCGGCGCCAAGATCGGCATCGAGTCCGCCGATCTGCTGCCCTATGGCCACGACAAGGCGAAAGTCAGCCAAGACTTCATCAACTCGGTTCAGGACCGGGAAGACGGCAAGCTGATCCTTGTTACCGCGATCAACCCGACCCCTGCGGGTGAAGGCAAGACCACCACAACCGTTGGTCTGGGCGACGGCCTGAACCGCATTGGCAAGAACGCGATGATCTGTATCCGCGAAGCTTCGCTTGGCCCCAACTTTGGCATGAAGGGCGGCGCTGCAGGTGGCGGTTACGCGCAGGTTGTTCCGATGGAGGAAATGAACCTGCACTTCACAGGCGATTTCCACGCCATCACCTCGGCCCACTCTCTACTGTCGGCGATGATTGATAACCACATCTATTGGGGCAACGAGTGCGACATCGACATCCGTCGCGTTGCATGGCGTCGTGTGGTCGACATGAACGACCGTGCGCTGCGTCAGATCACTGCTTCGCTGGGCGGTGTGTCGAACGGCTTTCCGCGTGAGGCAGGCTTTGACATCACTGTTGCGTCCGAAGTCATGGCGATCCTGTGCCTGGCCAACGACCTGAAAGATCTGGAACAGCGACTGGGTGATATCATCGTGGCCTATCGCCGCGACAGGACTCCGGTCTATTGCCGCGATATCAAGGCCGAGGGCGCAATGACCGTTCTGCTGAAGGACGCGATGCAGCCGAATCTGGTGCAAACGCTGGAAAACAACCCGGCCTTTGTACACGGTGGTCCGTTTGCGAATATTGCACACGGCTGTAACTCGGTCATCGCAACCAAGACCGCGCTGAAAGTGGCCGACTATGTCGTGACCGAAGCGGGTTTTGGGGCCGATCTGGGTGCCGAAAAGTTCATGAACATCAAGTGCCGCAAGGCGGGCATCGCTCCGTCGGCTGTGGTGCTGGTCGCCACCGTGCGTGCGATGAAGATGAACGGCGGCGTGGCCAAGGCCGATCTGGGTGCCGAAAACGTCGACGCGGTTCAGGCGGGCTGTGCCAACCTGGGTCGTCACATCGAGAATGTGAAGTCGTTCGGTGTGCCTGTTGTGGTTGCCATCAACCACTTTGTCACCGACACCGATGCTGAAGTGCAGGCCGTCAAAGACTATTGCGGTGAACACGGTGTCGAAGCGATCCTGTCACGTCACTGGGAACTGGGTTCGGAAGGCTCTGCCCCGCTGGCTGAAAAAGTTGTCGAGATCGTCGAAGGCGGTTCCGCGAACTTCGCGCCGATCTATCCCGATGAAATGCCTTTGTTCGAAAAGATCGAAACCATCGCCAAGCGCATTTACCGCGCGGACGAGGTTCTGGCCGACAACAAGATCCGCAACCAGCTTCGCGATTGGGAAGAGGCGGGTTATGGCAATTTGCCGGTCTGCATGGCGAAAACGCAATATTCCTTCTCGACCGATCCGACCCTGCGCGGCGCGCCCAACGGTCACTCGGTCCCGGTGCGTGAGGTTCGCCTGTCCGCAGGTGCCGGCTTCATCGTGGTTGTCTGCGGCGAGATCATGACCATGCCCGGTCTGCCCCGCAAACCGGCTGCGGAAACCATCTGCCTAAACGACGCAGGTGAGATCGAGGGCTTGTTCTAAGCCCCCAAATGAGACATCTCGTGGTCCGGGGACATCCCCGGGCCATGAGGAGACGAACATGCCCACTCTGACACCACCGCAGGACTGCAATTCAATGCAGGAATTGCGGGCTCAGATCGACAAGCTGGACCGTCAACTGATCGAGAAGTTGGTGGCACGCGCGGGATATATCGACCGTGCCTCGCAGTTGAAACCGGCCGAGGGGCTGCCCGCCCGCATTCCGGACCGCGTCGAAGAAGTGGTGCAGCGCGTGCGCGCAAGTTCGGACGATCTGGGCATGGACCCGGACCTGGCCGAGCAGATGTGGCGCATACTGATAGAGTGGTCGATTGCACGCGAGGAACGTGTTCTCGGCTCTGACTGACCGGGCGTTTCAAGCGCCCGCTCCGTTTTCAAGGAAGGGATGACAGGATGGTAGCCCAGGTTATTGACGGTAAAGTGTTCGCAGCAAAGGTTCGCGCGCAGGTGGCTGATCAGGTCACTAAGTTGAAAGAGGAAAACGGAATCACGCCCGGTCTGGCGGTGGTTCTTGTGGGTGAAGATCCCGCCAGCCAGGTTTATGTCCGTTCGAAAGGCAAGCAGACGGTCGAGGTCGGCATGAACTCGTACGAGCATAAGCTGGACGCCGAAACCTCGGAAGACGACCTGCTGGCGCTGATCGACAAGCTGAACACCGACCCGGCGGTGCATGGCATTCTGGTGCAGTTGCCGCTTCCCAAACATCTGAACGAAGACTTGGTGATCAACTCGATCGACCCGGCCAAAGACGTCGATGGGTTTCACATTTCGAATGTGGGTCTGTTGGGCACAGGCCAGAAGTCGATGGTGCCTTGTACCCCGCTGGGATGCCTGATGATGCTGCGCGACCATCATGGTTCATTGACCGGAATGGACGCTGTGGTGATTGGCCGTTCGAACATCGTGGGCAAACCGATGGCGCAACTGTTGCTGGGAGATAGCTGCACCGTGACCATTGCGCATTCGCGCACCAAGGACCTTCCGGACGTTGTCCGCCGCGCCGATATCGTTGTGGCCGCCGTGGGACGCCCCGAGATGGTGCCGGGCGATTGGATCAAGGAAGGCGCAACCGTCATCGACGTGGGCATCAACCGGATCGAACGTGACGGCAAGAACAAGCTGGTGGGTGACGTGGATTATGCCAGCGCCGCGGAACGCGCGGGTGCGATCACTCCGGTTCCAGGCGGTGTCGGCCCAATGACGATTGCCTGCCTGCTGGCCAACACGGTGACGGCCTGCTGCCGTGCCAATGGTTTGTCGGAACCCGAAGGCCTGACGGCCTGACGGTCGGGCCTCGGTAGTTTATAAGCTATACATTTAGGCCGGTGAGCATGACGCTCATCGGCTTAAATGTTTCATTAGGATAAATTAAGTTTGTTCCCTCGGGGTTTGAATGTTCTTCGATCGGTGATATTTCATTTTTCCCAGCCAGTTACGATCTGATCTTGTTGTGGCTTGGTGTGTTGTGAAATGTGACTGTAGGTTTTGTTCGAACAAGCATGAAGACGACGCTTCGCTCAATTCTGGCCGAATTTACCTTGCAACGGGGCGTGGCAGGTTTGGTGTTCCTGCCCTTGTTGGCGATCGCGTTTCAACCGTTTCCGGGCATATCCCTGTCTTTCTTGCCGCGCCTCCTGTTTTGGTGTGGTGCTATGGCCCTTGCGTTGGCGTTGACGTGGTTCGTTAGAAAGCTGTTTTTCGAATACCTTTCATTTGTCGAGTTCCGAGGGCGTGATGTTGCCCAAGTCGCCTTGGTCTTCGCCCTGTTCGTGCCGTCAGTCTGGTTGTTCGCCTGGCTTCTGCTTGCTGCCCAAGGGGAACAGGCGCCGGGAATTCTTTCGGTTGCGTCTTATGGCGGTTTGTTCGCAACCGGCCTTGTTTTGGTGCGAAGCAAACCTTTGGAAACCAGCCCGGATCAGGCCCCAGAACCTCAGAAACCACGGCTGCTGAACAGGTTGCCACATTCTTTCCAAGGTCAGGTGTTTCGGCTGGCGGTTAGGGATCACTCGGTTGACGTCGTAACGTCCGAGGGCACATTTACTATTCGGTCCCGGTTTACTGACGCAATTGCCGAAATGGAGCCCGTAAATGGCCATTGCACGCATCGCTCGCATTGGGTGGTCGACGCGGCCGTGTCCGGTGTTGAACGGCAGGGCGGCAAGATTTTCCTGCGGCTCAAGAACGGCGAGCTTGTTCCAGTAAGCAGGAAATATAAGCCTGAGTTGGAATGTGACGGTATCATCCAATAGGACGTCACCGTGGCATCGGGATCATCCGCGCGTGGGTGCCTGTCAAAATCGCTATCGCATCATCTTGCATCAGGTCGCATAGAACCTCGGCAGTACTGTAAAGCCCACCCGTATACGTTCCGTAAGCGGGTAAAATCAGCCGCTCACTGTCGGTCAGAAAGGCTGGTCTGGTGATGGAACTACCGCGCGCCCGAAGACGCGCTTTGGGGTGGTAGTGGCCGGAAACTTCGGCCTTGGCGTTGGGCTGCGCGATGTGGCGAAAGATCAAAGGCTCAACCTCAAACTCGGCCAGATGGCTACCGCCCAGTTCGACGGGGCCGGGGTCGTGATTTCCTTCGATCCAAATCCAGCGCCGCCCCGCCTGCAACGTTGTAATCCGGATCTTTTCCTCTGGGTCCAAACCAATTAGAGACTCCAGATCGTCAAAGCTGTCGCCTAGGCAGATGACAGTTTGGGCATTGGTCCGCGCGATATCTGCGGCCAAACGTGACAGTGTGTCCCGGCTGTCATAAGGCGGCAGCGATGGCCCGCCCAGACGCGCTAAACGCTCTGATTTACCAAGATGCAGGTCAGAGACACATAACAGGCCTTGATCCGGCCACCACAATGCCCCGGATCCCATCGCACAAAGGCTTTGACCGGCGAAGGAAAATGTCAGGTCGTTCATGCTGTGTTCTTTGCGAGTTTAAACCTGTTGTGCAAGAGGGTTTATGCAGGGTCCAACCCTGCCTCTTGTAACAGGCGCAGGCTTTCTTCCTCCAACAATCGTTCTTCGGCGGCTCCTTTGACGGGTACTTTTCCAACCTCCAGAAACAAAGGCGCGGCCAGAGGCGAAACACGCTCCAGACGCAAAAGGTCGATCCGGTTGCCGATGCGCTCGATCATCGCTTCGATCCGTCCAAAATCCACCAAACCACGCATGGCCTCTTCCCGAGTGATTTGCATTAACAGGTGCTCAGGATCGTATTTCAGAAGCGTGTCATAGAGGATATCCGAGGAAAACGTCGCCTGCCGCCCGCTTTTGCGCTGGCCGCCTGTGTTGCGTTCGATCAGCCCCGCAATTGTTGCTGACGCTCGAAAGGTTCGTTTCATCACGGCGTTTCCGGCCAACCAGACGTCTAGCCCTTCTCGCAAGGCCTCAATTTGGAACAAGGGGCTGGGGTCGGTCACCGCTTCCAGCCCCCAAATCAACGTCGCGTAGTCAGTGGCGACAAAACCCAGTGGGGCGAGGCCCGTTTCCTCCATCCTTTTTGTCAGCAGTAGCCCAAGCGTCTGTTGTGCGTTTCGGCCCGCAAACCCGTAGACACAAAGATGTTCGCGCCCGTCACTGGGAAAGCTTTCGATCAACAGCCTGTCGCGTTGCGGCAATCGGGATATGTCGCGCTGCAGGGCCAACCAGTCGGCGGTATGCGCAGGCAATTGCGGCCAGTCCGCTTGGGCGAACAAGCGCAGAATGCGGTCGCTCAACTGCGTGGAGGTGGCAAATTTGGTTCCGGAAAATGTTGCGATCTTTGGCTTGCGGTTTGCTTGTCGGCTGACCTCGACCGTCATGTCGCGTAACCCTTCGTATCGCACGATCTGTCCACCGATCAGGAACGTATCACCGGGGGTCAATGAGGCGGCAAAAGCCTCTTCAACCTCACCCAGTGGTTTTCCGCCGCGATTGCGCCTGAGCCGTACTTTCAGCGTGTCGGTGTCCTGAATCGTCCCGAGATTCATGCGAATACGCTGCGCGGCACGCGGGTCACGCAGTTGCCATTTGCCATCAGGTCTTTGTTGCAGGCGTTGCCAGCGATCGTACGCGCGCAGGGCATAGCCTCCGGTCGCGCAGAAATCCAAACAGGCATCGAACTCAGTCCTTGCAAGTCGAGCGTAGGGGCCAGCCGTCGTCAGTTCCTGAAACAACGCGTCCGCCTCAAATGGGGCAGCAGCCGCAGCGATCAGGATATGCTGGCACAACACGTCCCGCGGCCCTGCCCCCTGCGGCTCTCCATCCAGATCGTGCGCTTTGGCGGCTTCCAGCGCAGCGATGCATTCGACCACTTCAAAGCGGTTGGCGGGTACAAGCAGGGCCTTGGACGGTGCGTTATACCGGTGATTGGCCCGCCCGATCCGCTGCACCAGCCGTTTGACGTTCTTGGGTGCACCGATCTGGATCACCAAATCGACATCCCCCCAGTCGATCCCCAGATCAAGGCTGCCCGTGCAGACAATTGCGCGCAGATCGCCGCGTACCATCGCAGCCTCCACCCGTTCACGCTGTTGCCGGTCAAGGCTGCCGTGGTGAATGCCAATTGGCAAGCCGTCTTCGTTGGCGAGCCACAGGTTGTGGAAGAAAATTTCGGCCTGCGCGCGGGTGTTGTGAAAGATCAGCGTCGTCTTGTGCTGTTTGATCTGCTCAAGCACAGCCGGGATGGAATAGGCAGCACCACCGCCTGACCACGGTGGCATTTCCTGCGTTTTAAGCATTCGGATGTCAGGATCCGGGCCGGGGTCAGCCTGAACAACAGGGCAGGGGTCAGGGTGACGGGCCAGAAATCGCGCGATGGCGTCAGGGTCTTCAACGGTGGCGGACAGTCCCACGCGGCGCAATTTTGGGCAGAAGCTTTGCAGTCGCGCCAACGCCAACATCAACTGGTCCCCGCGCTTGCTTTCGGCCAACGCGTGGATTTCGTCAACGATTACGCGCTGCACGCCTTGGAACATCCTTGGCGCATCTTCATAGGACGTCAGCAGCGCCAGACTTTCCGGGGTGGTCAGCAGAATATGCGGCGGGTCGACACGCTGGCGCTTTTTCTGTGTGGCCGAGGTGTCTCCCGTCCGGTCTTCGATGCGAATTTTCAACCCGATGTCATCCGCCGGGCCGCGCAGGTTGCGCCGGATATCAGCGGCCAGCGCCTTGAGGGGCGAGACATAAATCGTGTGAAGTCCGGCATGATCCCGCGCCGCCAAATCGGACAGGGTCGGCAGGAAGCCAGCCATGGTCTTGCCACCACCCGTGGGCGCAATTAGCAGGGTTGCCGGATCAGCGGCCCGGTCGAACATTTCTTGCTGATGCGGATGGATGGACCAGCCTTTGGCGGTGAACCAGTCGGTGATCCGGGCGGGAATCTGCGTCATACGCGCAGATTACTCGGCTCGGCCCCGAAATGGCACGGCGTTATTTGACGATTTTCTCGTCCTTGACGAACATGTTGGCCCAGGCGCGGTCGATCAGGTCGGGGCTCATCTGATAGGGGATGCCCTCGAATTCACAGATTGAGATCATCTGATCGATCAAGAAGATGGGCTGATAGTTCGCGTAGATATTGTTGATGGTCGGGTATCTGACTTTTAGCAGATGTACCAAGGCGGCCTCATCCAACGGCATACCGCGTTTACGGGCAACCATGGCAAAGATTTTCAAGAAGTTCTCCTGGTTTGGACCGTCGATCTTGATCTTGAAGAAAATCCGGCGCAGGGCCGCTTGGTCGAAGATTTCATTCGGGTGGAAGTTGGTCGAGAAGATAACCAGCGTGTCAAAGGGGACTTCGAATTTCTCACCCGATTGCAGGCCGAGGATGTCCTTGTTTTCTTCCAATGGAACAATCCAGCGGTTGATCAGCGCCTGTGGCGGTTCAGCCTGACGCCCAAGATCGTCCACGATAAAGATGCCACCAGTCGATTTAAGCTGCAGCGGGGCCTGATAGGTCCGCGCGGTGGGGTTGTAGACCAGGTCCAGCATGCTGAGCGAGAGTTCACCGCCCGTGACAACAGTCGGGCGTTCGCATTGAACATAGCGCGTGTCGAACCGTTTGCGGCGGCGCAGGCTATTTGGATCGTCGGCCTCTTGTTCGATCGCGGTGTGCACGATCGGGTCGTAGACGGTGATCACCTGACCGGCATATTCAATGGCGCGCGGGACATACACGCTGTCCCCCAAAGCATCACGAATACCGTTCGAGATTGACGACTTACCGTTACCGGGGGGGCCATACATGAGGATCGACCGACCCGCGCTGACCGCAGGGCCCAGATGATCCAGAAGGCTGTCGGGAAGAACCAGATGCCCCATGGCTCCGATCAGTTGATCACGCGTGACCTGAATGTTCCGGATCGACTGGCGCTTGACCTGTTCGCGGTACACATCCAGCGGGACCGGCATTGCGCCAAAATATTCCGACTGGCTTAGCGCGTCCAAGGCACGTGCCTTGCCAGCATCCGTCAGTTGGTATCCCATTTCGTTGCCACTGTTCGCGTTCAGCGTACCGGTTGCCTCAAGAAGCTTTTGTTCGCGCGCGATGTCGATCAATTCCTGCGTTACCGAACCGGGCAAACACACTGCCGCGGCAACCTCGGACACAGTATCCACGTTTTTGCGGAAAATTGTCTTCAGCAGGATGTCCCGCATCATGACGATGGGAAGCTGCATTTCACCCAACCCTTTGGGGGCAGGAGGGGCCATTACCGTAGTCGTCTGCATATTCATGAGCGTCGCCCGTCTTATCCAGTATTCACGCCAATTGCCCGATGCCGGGCCACTTGCGGAAAATCTGGTCCTGCTTTGTGTCATCACCAAGGCAGGGAAAAGGCGGTCTGATGATAGTTTACGACCCGTAAACAGTCCCCAACATCAAATAGATGGCCAATCCGCCGCCCAGCGAAAAGCCCATTGGGAACTGCTTGGCGCGGTTCCAACTCTCCCAATCAGGAGCAATGGCTCTAAGGGCTGTGTTTCTGGCAAGCCGGTGGGTTACAAACGCGGCCAGTGTCGTGGATACTAGGATCATGGTCGCTGTCATGTAATCCCCCGGCCAGATAAATGCAGAAGCCGCCGCCAGAAATTTGGCGTCGCCGGCCCCCATAAGGCCCGCCGCGTTGAAGAAGATTCCAAGGATCAGGACAACCACGATATGCAGCAATTGCCAAACATACGGGGGCAACGTGATGGTAAACGGGCCGACCCAACCAGTGGTCCATTCGGTTGACCAAGGCGGCAGAACAAACAGACCTACGACAACAAAAACCAAGGCCAGCGTGATCACCGCGTGGTTCTTGATCAGCATGTCACGCAAGTCTGTGAAGGCCACGTAAAAGCAGATCGGCAGAACAAACGGTAAGAACCAGCCCGCGGCAAGTGCGGGAATGCTCATCAATCAGGCTTCCTCGAGCGCCCGGAGCGAGCGGACAGCTTCTTCGAAATGCTGTGGATGCGTCGCGATCGCTTCACGGAACAGGTTCTTGGCCGTCGTGACGTCACCCTGCTTGACCGCAGAAATCCCCATCGTATTCAGCAACATAGCACGTTCCGCCTGCGTCAGGGGGACAACAGGCATGCTGTAGTTTCCCTGTGCCGCACGCGCCAGAACAAGGTTGTTCTTGGCAGTAAACAAAGTGTTGTCCTGACGAATGGCTTCTGTGAACAGACGCTCGGCCTCCTCGAATTCGCCACGAGACAGCTTGGAGTATCCCCAGTTGTTCATGACGCTTCCGGGGCGCGTGGTCAGCCCGACAGCAGTTTCATAGAAATGATCCGCACGCTTCCAATCTTGTTTGGAATCCGCAACGACAGCCTCGAGGCGGTAGCGCTTGAAGCTTTCGTACGTTGGCGGGATGGAATCCAGAACCGTTTTTGCCTGTGTCCAGTTGCCCGAACGCACAAGCGCGTCGGCATATTCGACCTTGTCGACGTTGGCCGCACCTTTCATGGTTGTCACTTTTTTCCATGCGGCGGCTGCTTCGGTCGTGCGTTTGGCGCGTGCCAGCGAAATTGCCAAACCGCGCTGCAGGTCGATACGGCCGGGATTTTTGGCAGCCGCACCTTGGAAATAGGTCACAGCCTCATTCGGGTCGGCCGCCGTCAGCAGAACTTCGTTCAGGTTTGTCTCGTCGATGACGTTCACTTCCTGAAACGTCTTCGCGACCTTTTCCTCTTCGGTTTCTTTTTCACAGGCAGACAGGGTCAGCCCGCACAGAACCATTGCCGGAATCAAGAATTGTTGGCGCATTTTGCGTCCCTTACTGCTCTTGCCTAAGTTACGGGAGCTTGCGCAGCTTGAATTGCCCGTCGCCTTGCTGCTCCAGTGTGTATTCTTGTTCTTCGGGTGTAGTATTAACAGGATTTTCCATTTTTGCGAGTGCTAAGCGAAGATTGTCGCGAATTGCGTCACTTTCGCCATTGTCCAATGCAAAGGCGCGCCGAAAGACCTGCGCTGCTTCGGGGTATTCGCCTTTTTCCACCAGAATAACGCCCAGATTATTCCACGCCACCGGCCAGTCTGGTTCATCGGCGACGGCACGACGCAGCAGGGTTTCAGCCGGCTTGAGCTGCCTGAGGCCAAGGTTTGCGGTGCCCATCGCCGCCATGATTTCCGGTGTCATACCTTGATCCAAGGCCGCGCGGGCAAATGAATCTAGCGCCAGGTCATATTCTCCGGCCACCAAAAGGCGATTGCCCACGACCAACGGGTCTTCAACTTGCCCCTTCGGATCAATACCCGGTGGATCCAACTGGTCCGAAACGCTGGTTTCCGTGCAAGAGGCCACCATGGTCATCACCATAGCGGCCCCTAGTGCGCGGCGAATCCCGAGTTGGACGCACCTGCTTGTTGAAATCATAGGGCTGAAGGCTCCCCTAGTTGCCACCTGCGAAGTCTGCGATGCCCTTTGCCGAAGGTCCAACAAGAATGACCAGCAACGGCGGCACCGTCAGCATCATTGTGGCAAGTGTCATTTTGGTTGGCAACTTGTTAGCGGCCTCTTCAGCGCGCATCACGCGTTTGTCACGCATTTCGCTGGCGTAAACCCGCAAAGCCTCGGCAATTGACGTACCAAAGGTTGCCGATTGGATCATCACCGTAACAAAAGAGCTGACATCCTGCACCCCACAGCGCGTGCCAAAGTCGCGCAGGACGGTGTCTTTATCCTTACCTGCCTTAAGCTCGTAGGCAACGACTTCGAATTCCTGTGCAATATCAGGGTAGGAAGCTTTCATTTCAGTTGCCACTCGGACGATGGCCTGGTCCAGAGACTGCCCGGCCTCAACGCAAACCAGCATGAGGTCCAGCGTATCGGGGAAACCGGCAACGATCGCCTCTTCCCGCTCGGCTACGCGGCGTGTGATCCAGTAGCGCGGCAGGAAATAGGCTGCGGTTGCCGGAATGATCACACGAATTGCCATTTGCGAGGGTGTGAATTCCTCGTCCCCGGCCAGCACTGTCACCAACATCACACCGATCAGGATACCGACGATCCCCAGCGCGAATTGGGCAAAGTGAAAGAATCGGACGGCATCCTTTGAGTGATATCCGGCCTGACGCAGCTTAAGCTGCATGGCCGACAGTTCTTCTTCGTTTTGCGGTTCAAGAAATGTCGCAAACTTTTCAAGCTGTTCGTTGCGACTTGCATTACGCAACTTGTCCCGCTTTTCCTTTTTGCCCTTCTTCGGAGCCGCGTTAGATCGCTGAAGTTTTTTAAGAGGATCTTCAGGCTGATTGATCATCAGCGGAACCGCAACCAGGATCATAAAGACCCCCAGCACGCCGACGACGATCAAGGGCCCGAATTCACCCAGGTTATCTTTCAGCAGGTCGTTAATTTGAGCCAAGAACTCCATGATACTTACCTCAGACCTTAATGTTTGTGAGAATGCGCATGACGATCAGGTTCAGCGTCAGCATGATCCCAACGAAGAAACAGCCGGGAATGAACCATGCGTGGTCCAGAACATCGTCATAGTAACCCGGGTCTTTCACCAGAATGAAAATCAGACAGAAGACCGGGAAACCGGATAGGAACTTGCCGGACCATTTTGCCTCGGCAGTGATTGCCTTAACGCGGCGGAACAGCCGAAAGCGCGCCCGGATCACCTGGGCCAGACCAGCCAGAATTTCGGCAAGGTTACCACCTGATTGCTGCTGAATTCCCACGGCCACAGACAAGAAGCGCAAGTCCTGCATATCCAGACGCTCGGCCAGGTCCTTCAGGGCTTCGCCGACGTCTCGACCATAGGCACACTCGTCTGCAATCACGCCGAATTCGGTGGCCAGAGGATCCTGAACTTCGTTTGCAACGATCTGGATCGTAGACACAAAAGGGTTACCAACGCGCAGCGAACGTACCATCAATTCCACGGCGTCAGGCAACTGCTCTTCCAGCAGGGCCATCCGTTTCGACGCCTTGTGGTTCACCCATGCATAGACGCCACCGACACCGATTGCGATCGAGATTGCAATGCGAAGGTAAGTGTCTGTTGCTGTGCCGATACTCAGCCCAACAAACGCAAACCCCGACAACAATGCCATTATCACGATCAGCTGATGGGGTGAAAATGCAATCGCAGCTTTCTGCGCCTTGTCAGCCAGCAGAGAGTAGAGCGGGATGCTCTGGGTTTTCATGTGCTGCTGCATTTCTTTCCGCAGCTGCTCTAGAACCTGTTCGCGCCCGACACCTTTGTCCAGCATGTCGAGGCGCCGGTTGACCCGGCTGTTCAGACTGATGGATTTGCCGAATGCGACAAGATAGATACCTTCGACCAACGCCAGAACAGCGACGAAGATAACAACATAGATAAGGGCCTCTAACGGCAGTTGCATATCTGGCTCTCCTTACATCGTCGTTGGTTCGTAAATGGACGGGGGCAGGTCAAAGCCCCACAAACGGAAGCGTTCCGAAAAGTGGCTGCGAACGCCGGTTGCTGTGAAATGACCAATGATCTTGTTGTCTGGGGTCAATCCAACGCGTTGAAACTTAAAGATTTCCTGCATCGAGATCACATCGCCTTCCATGCCGGTGATCTCGGTGATCGAGGTCATCCGGCGCGAGCCGTCCTGTAGGCGGCTGGCCTGTACGATCAGGTTCACAGCAGATGAAATCTGGCTGCGGACCGCCTTGATGGGCATTTCGATACCGGCCATTGCGATCATGTTTTCCAAACGTGAAATACCGTCGCGGGCCGAGTTGGCGTGGATCGTAGTCATCGAGCCGTCGTGACCGGTGTTCATGGCCTGCAGCATGTCGATGACCTCGGCGCCACGCGTCTCGCCCACGATGATGCGGTCGGGGCGCATACGCAGGGCGTTTTTCAGACAGTCGCGCGGGCTGACTTCGCCTTTGCCTTCCACGTTCGGTGGGCGGCTTTCCATCCGGCCCACATGGGTCTGTTGCAACTGAAGTTCCGCGGTATCCTCGATGGTCAGGATACGTTCGGCATCGTCGATAAAGCTGGACAGGGCGTTCAGCGTTGTCGTTTTACCGGAACCCGTACCGCCAGAAACGATGACATTCAGGCGGGTTGAAACCGCTGCCTGCAGATAGGCGGCCATTTCTTCGGTGAACGCTCCGAAATTGACCAGATCGTCAATCCCCAGTTTGTCCTTTTTGAACTTACGAATGGAAACCAAAGAACCATCAACGGCAATCGGAGGAACCATTGCGTTGAAACGCGAACCATCGGCAAGACGGGCGTCAACATATGGGTTGGATTCATCTACGCGACGACCCACAGCGGACACGATCTTGTCGATAATCCGCATCAGGTGCTTTTCATCTTTGAACGTGATGTCGCTGATTTCCAGCTTGCCCGCACGCTCAACAAAAATCTGCTGAGGTCCGTTTACCAGGATATCGTTGACCGTATCGTCTTGCAGCAACGCCTCCAAAGGACCAAGTCCTGTAACTTCGTCGTACAGTTCCTTGTTAAGCTGCGATCTGTCCTCGCGGTTTAGAACGATGTTCTTGAGTTCCAGAACTTCGCTGGCAATTGCGCTAATTTCAGCGCGCAGTTCGGATTCGCCTGCGTTTTCAAGCGCCGCGAGGTTGAGGTTTTCAAGAAGTTCGCGGTGCAACTCGATCTTGATCTCGCCAAGGCGCTCTTTGCGTTTGCGCTCGCGATCAGAGGCTGCAGGCTCTGCTGCCTTCTTTTTCACAGGGCGACGCGCGATGGCATTCGCGGAAGGGACCTGTTCAGCAGCGGGTTTGGGCGCTGCGGCTTGCGCTTGTTCCGCCGGTTGAACCGGCTGCGCTTCGGGCTGTTTCTTGTATCTTGAAAACACGGCGGCTCTCCCTTTGGGATTGTGTTATGCGGCCTCGGCGCTGCTGCTGCCCAGGCTGTGAAGAGATTTCGCAAGCTTCGCAATTTCGCGACGTAGCGGGTTCTTGGCGGCAGAACTGGCCAGCGGCAGACCATGGTCGCCACTTTGCATCACCGGCTTTCCGCCATCGGGCAATTGCAGGTCGATCGAAATGCCAAGGCTCTCGCCCATGCGTTTGATCCTGCTTTTTCCGTTCAGATCCGTGAATTTAGGCGCACGGTTCATCGCAAAACGCAGCTTGTTGAATGGAAGCTCTTCGGCTTGAAGTGCCCGTTTCAGGCGCAAAGCGTTCTGCGCGGACCGCATATCCAGTTCAATTAATGCGAAATACACATGTGCAGCTTGCAGAACGGTTTCGGACCACTGGACCAGTGTTGTGGGCATGTCCACAACCACATAGTCAAAGTGCCGGCGAGCCGTATCAATGACGCGCTGAATATCCTCTGATGTGATCAGATCCAGCGGGACCATATCAGACGGTGCCGTCAGGACCTGCATTTTTTCTTCATAAGTTTGAAGGGCTTGCGAGAACACATCATCGTCCATTGACGCCGTGTCCGAGAGCATCTCAAAAACAGTTTCCCGGCGCGGCAGATCCAGATAGGTCGAAACAGTGCCGTATTGCAGGTCCAGGTCGATCAGGCAGACAGACGGGGCCTCTTTTTCCGAAATCGAAGCCAACTCCCAAGCCAGGTTTACCGCCAGAGTCGTCGAACCGACGCCACCGGCCAGACCGTGGGTCACAAACAAAGCGCCTTCTTTTGATTCGCCCTGCGCTAGCGAAACGGCCGCTTCCTGCGCCAAAACGACCGGGTCGGGCTTGTTCATACGCTCGATTGCTTCCTGCAACTCGCCTTCTGGCAAAGGGTAGGGGACAAATTCATCCGCGCCCTTGCGCAGCAACTGGTGCAATGAAGCTGGCGTCACGTCCTCGGCAATCAGGACAACTTTGATCTTCTTTTCCTTGGCCTGCGTGATGATCTCACCCATCAGGGTAAGGTTGTCTTCGTCTTCGCCGTCAATAGCTAGGGCAACGAACTCAAGGTGATCGGCTTCAGGCTGTCCAAAAAAGGCCAAAGCCTCGGCAAACCCCAAGTCGCCCCAACGCTCACCCAAAGCGGCTTCCATGTCTTCGATCAGAAGATCAAAATTCTGGACATCCCGGCTTATTGTGCAGGCCAGAATAGCGGTTTTATCATCTTGCGTCGTTGCGCTGGTCATTAACACAGTCCTCGTCGAGAGGGCAGCAACCTTCGCGAACCAAATGGTCCGGTCAGGCTTCTGTTGCCCTGTTGCGGCCTTATCCGGTCGCAGTTCACCCAATTGTTGAAAATGTGGCTTGGAACTTAGGCAAGAATTAGGCGCAAAAGAACCAATTGTTGGGAATTGGGCGACGATGTCGCCCAATTCAAAAGATTATTCAGAGATGTCTGTCGCGTCTACATCAGTGATGTAGCTCAGGTTGGTCGCGCTCTCGACATACTCGCGATAGATGACTTCTGCGTACTTGCCATCCAACAGCTGAGGTGCGCGATCAACAAAGCCTGAAACCTCTGTAACCGTACGCCGGTTGCGGCGGTCTCTGTTCGGCGTGTCGATCAAGGGTCGAGTTTTGCCAAAGGAAACAACGGCTTCCAGTCGCGACCGCGAGATGCCCTGACGTGTCAGGAAGGCAACCGCTGCGTCTGCACGACGCTGGCCGAGGCTTTGGTTGTAGGACTGGGATCCAACAGCATCCGTATGACCGTAAACGCGGAAGCGCGCTTCGGGGAACTGTTTGATCCAGTCTGCCTGCCGCAGCAGGATGCGCTGTGCGCTGGCATCCAACTGCGCGCTGTCAAAGGCAAAGTTGATCTGCGTCGGAACTTCGGCTGCGAACCTACGGCCCAGGATTTGGGCATATGTCAATTCGCCAGTCATGACTTGCGAATTGTTCAGGGTCGCATTTCCGAACGCACCTTGGTCAACTTCATATCCGGCCTCACGCGTACATGCGGCGACAGCGACCGAAAGACCCAGTGTGATGATCCACTTCTGCATTGGTCCTATCCTCCTTATCATTCCAGCACGTAGCCGTATGAGCTACCGAAGTCTTGCTTGGCGACTTCAGACGCACCACCGGAACCCAGACGTTCGGTTCTTGCGGTCCGGCCGTTGATGAACAGATCGAACTCGCTTGGCGGTTTGACCCGATCCGTCGGCAGAGCAAGAGCTTCACCGCGAGTCGGCGACACCAGGTGTGCGGTTACGATGACGACCAATTCGGTTTGCTGACGCTGATACTCGGCGCTGCGGAACAGGGCACCAAGAACGGGGACGTCGCCCAGCCACGGCACCTGGTTGTTCAGGTCCGCAAAGTCGTCTTGGATCAGGCCCGCGATTGCAAAGCTTTCACCGTCGCGCAGTTCGACCGTTGTTTTGGTCCGACGTGCAACGAACGAAGGAACATTGTTACCTGCAATCGTAAAGTCCGAGTTATTGTCGATACTTGAAACAGATGTGCCCATCTCAAGGTTGATCAGATCACCGTCCACAACGCGCGGAGTAAAGATAATCTGAACACCGAAGGCCCGATACTCGATCGCGATGTTGCCGTCATCGGCAGGGACCGGAATTGGTACTTCGCCACCCGCGAGGAACTCAGCTTCCTGCCCGGACAGGGCAGACAGGTTGGGTTCCGCCAGGCTGCGCGCCAGGCCCTTTGCCTCAAGTGCTTCCAACAACAGGCGAACTTGCGTCGAACCGGCACCAAAACCGAACAGGATCGCGCCTGTGTTGGTCTGAGACACCGGAATGTTGTTGTTGATCGCGTTTTGTAGCGACAAAGCGTTGTTCAAGGTGTTGAAACCACCCGTTACGTCGCTACCGCCAAAGCCCAGCGATGCTGTAAGGCTTTTTGCGATTGAACGGCTCATTTCGGCGAAGCGTACCTTCAGCATGACCTGCTGAACGCCGCCAACCGACATCAAGTTCGAAACACGCTCGGGCGCGTAGCGCTCTGCCAGTTCCAGTGCCCGGGCCAGTTTGGCCGAGCTGGAAACAGTGCCGGACAGCACGATCCCGTCATTTGCCGTGCGGACCTCGATCGGTTCGCTTGGCAGGATCTGCCGCAGACGCTCTTTAAACTCCGAAACGTCCGGAGATACGCGGACGCGAACGTTGGCAAGCAAGTTGCCCGCCCCGTCAAACAGCGTCAGGGTGGTCAAGCCGGGGGCTTTACCCAAAACATAAATCGTGCGGTCCGAAAGCGACGAAATATCAGCAATGCCGGCGTTGGCGATGCTGAGTTCGGCAAACGGTTCCTCACTCTCTACGACAATGGCGCGGTTCATTGGGACATCGAGCGTTTCCGCCGTACCCTTCTTAACCACGCGCAGACTTTGAGCCCAGGCGGCATCGCCGACGGAACTCATTACAAGCGCCAACCCCAAAAGGGTCGCGCTAATCCAAGATTGTATTTTCATGTGACCTGCCTCTCCGATCACGCCTCGTTGTAGGTCTAGTGCCTTATGCCAGTTAACACTGCGCGACTTGTGAATTTATTGCAATAATCAATGGTTTCTGGAATTTTCCTTATGTGGATAATGCGCAACATCCAAAGTAACACAAGCCGCGCAAGATGCGCGGCTTGTACGTCTAAATCGCTGTTTTGGCGTCAGTTTGTGCAGGGAATCACTGTTTTCACGATCTCTCCTCCGCGCCGGGTATTTACCGTGCAAACTTCTTCCTGGACTTGCACCGGAGCAGGGGCGGCTTCTTTGATTCCCAACAGCTTTCTCTGGTCCACTTCAACCGCGCTTGCGACGGTTTCGTCCTGAACTCCTACCAGTGCCAGAGACAGTCGACCTGTGTTCTGCGCCTGTGCCAGGGCAGCAATTTGTTCAGGCGTCGCCGCGACCGTGACGGTGCGCGCGATGGTTGCACCTGTTAGGTCGGAGCCCGCCTTTTGATCAACCGCAATAAGTTCAATGTTGGTTTGAATCAGCCGCGTGATTTCACCGCTGTTGCCAGCGATTGCACCACTCACCGATCCCGTCCAGTAAACGTCGACATTGTCACCCGGACGCAGGAAACCCGATACACCCGATGCAACATCAACACTGATTGCAAAAGCGCGTTTCCCTTTTTCAATACGCGAAGTCAGGCCAGCCGATTCTCCGGGCTTGGTCACCTTGACTTCCATCAGGGCTTCGTCCTTTTCCATTGCTCTCAGGACAAAGCGGTCGCCTTTTTTGTCTTCGGGAAACAATTCCGCCAATCCCAAAAAGGTGCCTTCGGGAATCGCATCTTCAGGCCATTGCACAACGCGGATGTCTTCCTCGGTCAGGCGCTCGCCGTATTTCAGCGCGCGGTTCGAGACCAAGACGTCAATTGTTGTGATTGTCTTTACATTCGCAAGCGCGTCCTGCGCGGCGCGCTTCTCTTTTTCAAGTTCAGCCTGAGTTTTGGAGATGTAGTCTTGTGCCAAATAGACTGCGCCACCGGCCAGAGCCACCCCGATAATCAGGACTAGTCCAAATACTGCACGCATTCGCGTCCCCTCGCTTATTCTGTTTACTCATGACGTCGCAACGAATGCGCGTCAGCTCATCCCTCGCTAATCGTGAATTGTGTCGAAAAGGGGGACAATCCTTGATTTTTTTTGCGTCCGTGGATTTTCGGTCGATCCAATCAAGCGTTACTCGGATACGGGTATCTGAAAACTGGGGTCTCGCACCTCGGCACCTCTGAGCGCATTGCCGGTTTGATTGTCCACGTGTTGAATGGATGGAGAAAGGTTTACGAAGATAATTGCGCCAAAGCCGACCAGACCCGCCGTCAAAAGAACCCAGTCGGCGGTGATGGCCCCATCTTCACCAAATAGATATTTTGCGATTCTGTTCATTTTTCAATCCAGCTTTTTGAGATAAAAAAAGGGTCGCAATCTGACGAACGCGACCCCTCTTAAAATGCTGTTCGGGCTATTAGTTGCTTGCTGCGCCGCCAATTGCCGGAACGCTTACGGATACACCCGACAGAGCCGTGTCGATTTCGCCGGCCAGGTCCGAAGTACCTGCGCCAACCTGGGTGTAAGCAACGGCTGCCAGGCCAACGATAGCTGCGGTCAGAACGACCCAGTCAACTGTTACGGCGCCGTCTTCGTCTTTGCGGAAGTTCTTGATGAACTTGATCATGTTACGTCCCTCCTAAAGGATCAAAATAGTCTGTTAAACCTCGGCGTCTTACAGAGCTTCGTCTCTCAGTCCGCTCTTGACCGTCTCGGTATGGCATTATGTTTGACTGGCGTGCGTGGCAGGAATTGGGCCAAAACCATTTTTTTTTCGCCGAATGTTAACTTTCCGGTAATTTTTTTGTCAAGCCACTGAAATATAAAGATAAAAAATGCGAAATTAGTTGAGGCGACCCATTCGCCCGATGCAAAATTGCGCCAAATGAGGCGAAAATGCCCCAATTCCGGTGGTTTTTCTGGTTTTGGGGCCGGTTCTGGGGTTCAAATCAATCAAAAGATAAATGCATGAGGCGGGCAAAATGAATCTCAGGGACGCAATATTCTGCGTCGGTGTTGTGGCTGCGTTGTTTTTCAGCCCTGCACCTGTTGTTGCGCAATCCGTAGAACCAAGAGGCGTATATAAACGAGTCAAAGCGCCAAAGCCGGGTACGCGCCCTAAGATCACGGTTCAAATCTCGCCCGAGGAACATGCCACAGCGCCTTTCGCTCCAAGTACTGGAACCGAGATCGCTGTTCCCGAGATTATTGCGCGGACTCGTGTTGCGCCCCCTAGCCTGCCGGGAGGGGCCGAAAAGCCCACCGGTTCCTACAAGGAGTTCTGGGAAAAGATTTCGCCCGACTTGGCGCGATCTGGCGCGGGACGCCTGGATGAGGCGATAAACGCGCTGGCTGCGATCAATGTCGCCTCGCCCCGATTGCAGACGCTTCAGAACATTGCGCAGCAGCAGGGGATTGAGATTCTTCGCTCCACCGTCGGCACGAATGTCTCACCCGCCTTGGTGCTGGCTGTGATTTCCGTGGAATCCGCGGGCCGTTCGGATGCGGTCAGTTCCGCCGGGGCGCAGGGCCTGATGCAATTGATGCCTGCGACGGCCAGACGGTTTGGCGTGAAAGACAGCTTCCACCCGGGCCAGAATATCTCTGGCGGTGTGAAATACCTGAACTGGTTGATGGAAGAGTTCGGGAACGATCCCATCCTCGTTCTTGCCGGATACAACGCCGGTGAAGGCGCGGTACGCAAACACGGTGGGGTCCCACCTTATTCCGAGACGCGCAATTACGTTCCCAAAGTGCTGGCCGCGTTTCAGATAGCACGGGCTTTGTGTTCCACGCCGCCTGAGCTGATCTCGGACGGGTGCGTGTTCCAGACGCAGAACTAAAAAAGGCCCGCCGTTCTGGTGGGCCTTTTCCTTGATGCTTGTCAGTTGACGATGGTTGCTTCGGTGGCGCTTCGAATTTCGTCTTCGGTAACGCCCTCGGCGGTCTCGACGATCTTTAGCCCACCGTCCACGACATCCAGAACGCCCAGATTGGTGATAATTCGGTTCACCACCTTTTTGCCGGTCAGGGGCAGGGTGCATTTCTTCAGCAGCTTGGACTTGCCGTGCTTGTTGGTGTGATCCATCACCACGATCACCCGGCCAACGCCGGCCACAAGGTCCATCGCGCCGCCCATGCCTTTGACCAGTACGCCGGGGATCATCCAGTTGGCCAGATCGCCCTCTTCGTCAACCTCCATCGCGCCCAGCACGGCAGCGGCGATTTTGCCACCCCGGATCATGCCAAAGGATGTGGCGCTGTCGAAATAAGATGTGCGGGACAGTTCGGTGATCGTCTGCTTGCCTGCGTTGATCAGGTCGGGGTCTTCTTCGCCCTCGAACGGGAAGGGGCCCATGCCCAGCATGCCATTTTCCGATTGCAGAGTGATGTCCTTGTCGCCGACATAGTTCGCCACCAGCGTCGGAATTCCGATCCCGAGGTTTACATACATGCCGTCTTCCAGCTCTTGCGCTGCGCGGGCGGCCATCTGATTTCGGTCCCAAGGCATTATGCGTCCTCCTTCTTGCGGGTGGTGCGCTGTTCTATGCGCTTTTCGTGGCTACCCTGAATGATGCGGTGCACATAAATGCCGGGCAGGTGGATGGCGTCGGGGTCCAAGGAACCACGTGGGACAATCTCTTCAACTTCGGCCACGCAGATCTTGCCGCAAGTCGCGGCGGGGACGTTAAAGTTACGCGCAGTCTTGCGGAAGATCAGGTTGCCAGTGTCGTCGGCCTTCCACGCCTTGACGATCGCGAGGTCGGCAAAGATGCCTTCCTCCATGATGTAAGTCTCGCCGTTGAAGTCTTTGTGCTCTTTCCCTTCGGCGATCACGGTGCCCACGCCGGTTTTGGTGTAGAAACCGGGGATACCAGCGCCACCAGCGCGCATACGCTCAGCCAGAGTGCCCTGCGGGTTGAACTCTAGCTCAAGCTCTCCGGCCAGGTACTGACGCATGAACTCGGCGTTTTCGCCAACGTAAGAGCTGATCATTTTCTTGACCTGCTTGGTTTGCAGTAGGATACCGATGCCGAAATCATCAACACCCGCGTTGTTTGACGCAAATGTCAGGTCCTGAGCGCCGGACTCTTTAATTGCTTCCAGCAGAAGCTCGGGAATGCCGCACAGGCCAAACCCGCCCGCCGCAATCAGCATGCCATCCGACAACACGCCATCAAGCGCATCGGTGGCATTGGCATAGACTTTTTTCATGAAGAAACTCCCCCAATGACATGGTGATGGGCAGGTTGTGCCGCCACGTCACGGGGAAGTCAACGAATCCAAGGGGGTGGTGGTATTTCTACCTATGAGGCCGCCTTTTTGGTCGTCTTCTTGGCCGTTGCCTTCTTCTTCGGCGCAGCTTTCTTTTTAGTGCCTTTCTTGGCGGCGCGCTCGTTGACCAGTTCGATGGCCATTTCCTGCGTCACGTCCTCGGGCTTGATGTCCTTGGGAATGGTTGCATTAACCTTTTCCCATTTCACATATGGCCCATAGCGCCCGTCCAGCACTTGCATTGCCCCGCCATCGGGGTGATCGCCCAGTTCCTTGAGCGGTTTTGCCGCCGCGCGCCGTCCGCGCCCCGGGTTTGCGCGTTTCTCGGCCAACAGTTCGACGGCACGGTTCATCCCGATCTCGAACACATCATTCGGATCCTTGAGATTGGCATAGACTGGTTTCGCCTCGTCCGGCAGTTGGTGCATGATATATGGCCCAAACCGTCCGAAATTCGTGCTGATCATGCCGCCGTCGGGGTGTTCGCCGATCTGGCGAGGCAAAGACAACAGTGTCAGCGCCTTGTCCAGATCCATGTCATCCTTGCTCCACCCACGGGGGAGGGACGCACGGGGGGGCTTTTTGTTCTCGGGCGTGGGTTCGCCGCGCTGTACATAAGGACCAAACCGACCGGATTTCAGCCAGATCTCATCGCCTGCATCTTCACCCAGCAGGCGCTCATCGCCCTCGGCCCCTTCGCCCGCGATGGGGCGGGTATAGGTGCATTCCGGATAGTTGCCGCAGCCCACAAACCCGCCTGTGCGCGAGGTTTTCAGGTGCAGCTGACCTACACCGCATTTCGGGCAGACACGGGGATCAGAGCCGTCTTCACGAGGTGGATAAAGCTGCGGGGCCAGCGCCTCGTCCAACTTGTCCAGCACTTCGGAAATGCGCAGTTCCGATGTCTCACCAATAGCGGCTGAAAAATCGCGCCAGAACTTGCCCAGCAGGTCTTTGTAGTCACGCTCGCCCGCGCTGACATCGTCCAGCTCACCTTCCAGATTGGCGGTGAATTCGTATCCCACATACTGCCGGAAAAAATTCAGCAAAAAGATCGTGACGATCCGGCCTTTTTCCTCGGGGATCAGCCGGTTCTTGTCCTTGCGCACATATTCACGGTCCTGAATCGTGGTCACGATGCTGGCATAGGTGGAGGGGCGCCCGATCCCCAGTTCTTCCATTCGTTTGACCAGGGTGGCCTCAGTATAGCGCGGGGGGGGCTGCGTGTGATGTTGCAGGGCCAGAACCGCCTCGTTTTCAGACAGAACCGCTGCTTTGTCTTCGGCCTTGGCGAACTGATCCTTGAGCGAGGCCTTTGCAAACCGCGCCGGATCGCCCTGCGTGATCTGTGGCAAGCGCTTGTCGTCGTCATCCGCTACGTCGTCGCGGCCTTCCTCATAGACGCGCATGAACCCGTCAAACATCACGACCTGACCGGTTGCGCGTAGGCCGACCTGACCATCATCGCTGCCGATCTCAACGGTGGTCCGCTCCAGCCGGGCAGCGGCCATCTGGCAGGCGATGGTGCGCTTCCAGATCAGATCATACAGCTTTCGCTGATCCTCATCCGTCACCTTCAAATCGTTGGCGTCGCGCGACATGTCGGTAGGGCGGATACATTCGTGCGCTTCCTGCGCGTTCTTGGCCTTATTCTTGTAAATGCGGGGGCTGTCAGGCACATATTCCGCGCCATAGCGGTCGGTGATGGTATCGCGGGTGGCGGCCACAGCCTCGGGGGCCATGTCGATGCCATCGGTCCGCATATAGGTAATGTAGCCCGCCTCATACAGCCGCTGCGCCACTTGCATTGCGTGGCGCGCGCCCATGCCGAATTTGCGACTGGCTTCCTGCTGCAGGGTCGAGGTCATGAACGGAGCGCTGGGGTTGCGCGCCGCAGGCTTCGCCTCGACCGAGGTCACGGTAAGAGCGCGGCTGGTGATTGCCTGAACGGCCAGTTCGGCCTGCGTGGTGTTCTTCAGGTCGTGCTTATCCAGTTTATTCCCGGCCAGAGTGACCAGACGCGCCTCATAGGTCTGACCACGCGGCGTTTCGAACAGCGCTTTGACCGACCAGTATTCAACCGGTTTGAACGCCTCGATCTCCATCTCGCGCTCGACGATCAGACGCAAACAGACGGATTGCACACGCCCCGCCGATTTCGCACCGGGCAGCTTACGCCACAGGACGGGGGACAGGTTGAAGCCCACCAAGTAATCCAGTGCGCGACGGGCCAGATAAGCCTCGACCAAAGGCATATCGACCTGACGGGGGTTCTGCATCGCTTCGGTCACGGCGTCCTTGGTGATCGCGTTGAAGGTCACGCGGCTGACCGGCGTGTCCTTTTTGATCGAGCGGCGCTTGGTCAGCGCCTCTTGCAGGTGCCAACTGATTGCCTCGCCCTCACGATCAGGGTCAGTGGCGAGGATCAGGGCGTTGTCCTCTTTCAGCGCGTCGGCGATCGCTTTGACATGCTTGCGGCTGTCATTGCCAACCTCCCATTTCATGTAGAATTCGTGGTCAGGATCGACCGATCCGTCCTTGGGCGGCAGGTCACGCACGTGACCATAAGACGCCAGAACCGTGTAGTCATCGCCAAGATATTTGTTGATCGTTTTGGCCTTGGCAGGGGATTCTACAACAACTACAGGCATTTAAGGGAAAACCTCGCTCGACGAATTTGGCGCCTTCTATGATGGTGCAAAATGTGGAGGGCAAGAGCGAATTGTCAATGCGTTCCTTTTGCCAAAGCGATTTGGCGGTGATTTCAAAGTGATACGGGTAGAACAATGGCGTATTCGTTCGATCAGGCCGATAACGATAGAAGTCCGCCGGGTTGTCTTTGGATGCGCCCGTCCAATTCCAGATCTACCAGCACCGGGCCGATTTCCCCGGCAGTGGCCGCAATATCGCGGATCAGTTGATCTTCGGCAATCGGGGACGGCCCGAGGCGCGTCAGGATCGCGGCGCGCAGCGATTCTACGTTAGCTTCAGAATTGTCTGTTCGGGGGGCTGTTCGGCTTGAACGGGTGAAGGTATTTCACGTTTGGGCAGCGCTTCGATAACGTCTTCCGCCGAGCGTACCAGAGTCGCGCCGTCGCGGATCAGCAGGTTGCACCCCGCGGCACGGGCGTCAAAGGGGTGGCCGGGCACGGCCAGAACTTCGCGCCCCTGATCCAATGCGTCGCGCGCAGTGATCAGGCTGCCGGACTTGGCCGCGGCCTCGACCACCACAACCGCCTGTGAAAGGCCTGAGATGATCCGGTTGCGGCGCGGGAAATGACGGGCCTGAGGCGTCACGCCCATGGGTTGTTCCGACACCCGCAATCCGTTTTCGGCGATTTTATGGGCCAGATCGGTGTTTTCTGACGGATAGATCACGTCGACCCCTACGGCCATGACAGCCACAGTGCCAACGTCCAGCGCCGCGATATGGGCCGCCGTGTCGATCCCGCGGGCAAGACCGGAGACAATCACATATCCATGCTTGCCCAGATCGGTAGCCAGCCCGCGCGCCATGCGCGCACCCAACGATGAACAATTACGTGCGCCGACCATTGCAACCGATGGGTTTTGCAGCAGTGATACATCACCGACTGCCCACAACATCGGCGGTGCATCATTCAGGTCATTCAAAGCGGTCGGGAAGTCAGCGGCCCCAAGGCACAAAAGCCGCGCGTTGGCGGCTTTTGCGGCCTTGAGTTCCGCCTCAATCACACCGGGCGGGCAGATTTCATACCCTTTTATTCCGGCAGCGCGCGCCATTTCAGGCAGCGCGGCCAGCGCATTCTGCGCCGAGCCATGTTCCCGCAGCAGTCGACGAAACGTCGCTGGACCAACCTTGCGCGAGCGCAACAGACGAAGCCAGGAAAACCGATCCTCTTCCGTGGTGGGTGGGAGTGTGGGGTGATTGGAAGAAAGCTGCTCCTCGGTCATCCGTTGCTCCGCCTGATTGCAGAACTGGTTTACGGCTGGAGTGGTTAACAGCTTCTGAATCCGTTCAAATTTTTCTGGTATTTTTGTAGGTTGAACTAGTGTTTTCGCGTAACAATCTGAAAATCAATGGAAAATATAAACGCGTCGCAAGCGTGGCCTGAGCGCCACTGGACAGCGCAAGCAGGAATCGAGGCGCAGTATTAACCCTGCGCCCCACAAAATTCGCCGCGATTCTAGTTTATGCCGCCGATCCGCCGACAGTCAGGCCGTCCATCAGAACAGTCGGCTGCCCGACGCCGACTGGCACCCATTGGCCGTCCTTGCCACATGTGCCCATGCCAGGATCTAGCGCCATGTCGTTGCCCAGCCCGCGGATACGCTTCAGGGCAGACGGGCCGTCCCCAATCAAGGTCGCGCCTTTGACCGGCGCACCGATCTTACCATTTTCGACCCGGTAGGCCTCGGTGCAGGAAAAGACGAATTTGCCGTTGGTGATATCCACCTGCCCGCCACCAAAGCCGACAGCCCAGATACCGTCCTTGATATCGGCCACCAGCGATGCGGGGTCCGCGTCGCCGCCCAGCATGACGGTGTTGGTCATACGCGGCATCGGTTTATGGGCATAGCTTTGTCGGCGGCCATTTCCGGTGGGCGCAACCCCCATCAAGCGCGCATTCTGGCGGTCCTGCATGTAACCAGTCAGGATACCGTCCTCGATCAGAACGGTGCGCGAGCTTGGCGTACCCTCGTCATCGACCGAGATCGAGCCGCGACGGTCCGGGATAGTGCCGTCATCCACCACGGTCACGCCTTTGGAGGCGATCTGCTGACCCATCAACCCTGCAAAGGCCGAGCTGCCCTTGCGGTTGAAATCCCCCTCTAACCCGTGTCCGATGGCTTCGTGCAGCAGAATACCGGGCCAGCCGGGGCCAAGCGCGACCTCCATCACACCCGCGGGCGCTGGGATGGCGTCCAGATTGACCAGTGCGATCCGCAGCGCCTCTTGTGCCTTGTCCTGCCAGTCGGAAGGGTCGATCAGCCCGTCCAGACCCACACGACCGCCCCCGCCTGCCGAGCCGCTTTCGCGCCGGCCATTCTGCTCGACGATCACCGATATGTTCAGGCGAGTCATCGGGCGTACATCACGGACGATCACGCCGTCTGGGCGCAGAATTTCGACCTCTTGCACGGCAGCCGCAATCGTTGCGCTGACCTGAACGACACGGGAATCAAGATCGCGGGCGAAGGCATCAATCTCGCGCAGGGTCTCGATCTTGACCGGGAAACTGGCGGATTCGATCGGGTCCTCGTCCGTATAAAGGCGTGTGTTGGTGGCGCGTGGCGCTCTGGCCAAGGTGCCGCCACCATCGCCGACGGCCAGGCGCGTTGTCTCTGCAGCACGTTTCAGCGCCGGGATCGAGACGTCGGTGGAATGTGCATAACCCGCCACCTCGCCCTGAACCGCGCGCAGGCCGAACCCTTCGGAGGCATCGTAAGACGCAGTGCGCAAACGCCCGTCGTCAAAGACCAGAGCTTCTGATTTTCGGCGTTCCACAAACAACTCTCCGTCCTCGGCCCCGGCGGTGGCAGATTGCAAAACCGCAAGCGCTTCGTCGTGGGGAAGGGCGCTTTCAAAGGGGCGAAACGGGTCATTCGTCATGGGTGGGACCTTTCGAGTTTGATCCAGATCAAAAATAGCGTCTGTTTGACGCAAGCATTTTGCTTTATCTACCACCCGGAATATGGTTTTTAACGCTGCCAAAGACAACGGGAGAGGTGCGACCGATTCACACCTTTTCGCCAGGGACGCAAAGATCAAACGATCAGGACAGAAAATGAAGAATGCTTTGATGCTTTCGGGGCTCATGACAGCCCTCTCCAGCCTGCCTGCCATGGCTCAGGAGCTTGAAATTATTGGCAAGCCGGTTGATGGCGGTTTGGGTTTCCAACCCGCAGCCACCAGCCTGGCCGAGGGGATTCACCGGCTGGACGGAATGATTTTGGTGATCATCACCGCCATCTGCCTGTTGGTTGCCGGACTGCTGGTCTACTGCATCGTGCGCTACAATAGCCGCGTAAACCCGACGCCGGCGCGATTCTCTCACTACACCCCAGTTGAGATCGCTTGGACCTTGGGCCCGATCCTGATTCTGGTCTTCATCGGCGCCTTCTCACTTCCGGTTCTGTTCAAGCAGCAGGAAATTCCCGAAGGTGACGTGGTTATCAAGGTCGTTGGCAACCAGTGGTACTGGACCTACGAATACGTTGACCATGACTTTGCCTTCGACAGCTATCTGCTGGGCCACCCGGCCACCTTGGACGAGGGTGCGCGCCCGGCTGACGCAGATGTCACGCCGTTCGTTCTGGATGATGCGATGCGGGCCAAGCTTGCAGATTCCGGCTATGGTGAAGACGAGTGGCTGCTGGCCACGGACACTGCCGTCGTTGTTCCGGTTGGCAAGATCGTTGTGATGCAGGTGACCGCGTCAGACGTGATCCATTCATGGACCATCCCGTCCTTCGGGGTAAAGCAGGACGGTGTTCCCGGTCGTCTGGCCGAGCTTTGGTTCCAGGCCGACAAAGAAGGCGTCTATTTCGGCCAGTGTTCGGAACTGTGCGGCAAGGACCACGCCTATATGCCGATCACCGTCAAAGTGGTTAGCGAAGAGGCCTATGAGGAATGGCTGCAGGGTGCTCTGGAAGAGTACGCGGGTCAGCCAGCCTCGTATCAGGTTGCCTCGAACTAAGCCGCAAACGGCCTAGATTGAAACAAGCAGGCTGCGCGGGGATCGCGCAGCTTTTGCCCCAAAAGGACCGGACATGAGCGACGCAAGCATCAATGCCAGCCAAGTGACCGCCACGGCGCACGCGGATGAGGCCAGCTTTGGCGACTATTTCGCTTTGCTGAAGCCACGTGTGATGTCTTTGGTGGTGTTCACGGCTTTGGTGGGGCTGGTGGCGGCGCCGGTATCGGTGCATCCGTTCGTCGGTTTCTGTGCAATCCTGTTCATCGCTATCGGTGGCGGCGCGTCTGGCGCGCTGAACATGTGGTGGGATGCGGATATCGACCGGGTGATGAAACGCACCAAGGGCCGCCCGATTCCGGCTGGAAAAGTGCAGGAACGCGAGGCGCTGTCGCTGGGGCTGGCGCTGTCGGGCCTGTCCGTCATCATGCTGGGGCTGGCAACCAATTGGTTCGCAGGGGCATTCCTTGCGTTCACGATCTTCTTTTATGTTGTCGTCTATACGATGTGGCTGAAACGCTTGACGCCCCAGAACATCGTAATCGGTGGCGCAGCAGGGGCGTTCCCGCCGGTAATCGGCTGGGTTGCTGCCACGGGCTCGATGTCGATCGAACCGTGGCTTATGTTCGCTCTGACCTTCATGTGGACGCCGCCGCATTTCTGGGCCCTGGCCTTGTTCATGCGCTCGGACTATGACGATGCCGGTGTGCCGATGCTGACCGTAACGCATGGTCGCCGTGCAACCCGCTGGCACATTTTGATCTATACTGCGCTTTTGGCGCTGCTGGCCGTAGGTACCGCGTTTTCGGGCATTGGCGGCCCGATCTATCTGACCGTAGCCGTCGTGATGAATGCCTTGTTCCTGCGGGGCGCATGGGCAATCGCGCGCCGGACCGAAGACGACTCGGAAGCTGACAACTTCAAGGTTGAGCGGAGCTTCTTCAAGTTGTCGCTGCTGTACCTTTTCCTGCATTTCGGCGCGATTCTGGTTGAGGCATTGCTGAGACCTTATGGGTTAGGAGGCTGGTCATGAGCTTGCGAAAAAGCCATGAACTGCATCAGCGCCGGTTCAGCCGCAATTTGGGTGTTGGCCTGACGTTGGCCGCGTTTATCGTGATCATCTTCGGTCTGACGATCGTCAAAGTCTCGGGCACCGACTTCAATATGGCCACGCAAGAGGTGCAGAACTGATGGCGCTGTCAGGTCCTCAGAAGACTGTTGCGCAGACCGTTGGCGTGGTGATCCTGATGGGAAGCCTCGCATGGGCTGCGGTGCCGTTTTATGACTGGTTCTGCCGCGTCACCGGGTTTGGCGGCACGACCGGTGTGGCCGAGGCCGCGCCCGAGGACATTCTCGACCATACTGTCACCGTCCGCTTTGATGCGTCCAAAGCCAAAGATATGGCGTGGGAATTCAAACCGGTCGAGCGCGAGATGGAAGTGCGCATCGGCGAGACCGGGTTGGCCTTTTATGAGGCATATAATCCGACCGATCGCCCGATTGCGGGGCAGGCGTCTTACAATGTCGCGCCGTATTCTGCGGGTGGCTATTTCCAGAAAATCGCTTGTTTCTGCTTTGAGGAACAGGTGCTTGAACCCGGCGAGCGGGTTCAGATGCCGGTAAGCTTTTTCGTCGACCCTGAAATGGTCGAGGATCTGGAAGCGAAATATGTGCATACGATCACTCTGTCGTATACATTCTACGAAATTGACCTGCCCGAGGGCTATGCCGCCCTAGATGCGCAGGCTGATACAACAACGAACTAATGCCTTTAGGTGAGGGACGCTGATGGCACACGCTAAAAACCATGATTATCACATTCTGGCCCCGTCGATCTGGCCGCTGATCGGCGCGATCGGTGGTTTTGTGATGCTTTTCGGAGCCGTCCTGTGGATGCACGGCGTTACGTCGTTCATGTTCTGGATGGGTCTGGTGGCCGTTCTTTACACCATGTTCGCCTGGTGGTCCGAAGTGGTGGCCGAAAGCCGTGCGGGCGATCACACGCCGGTTGTGCGTATCGGCCTGCGCTATGGCTTCATCCTGTTCGTAATGTCCGAGGTGATGTTCTTCTTTGCCTGGTTCTGGTCGTTCTTCAAGCATCGCATGTATCCGATGTACGACTATGCCGGCACCGAATACATTCAGCCGGATATCCACGCGGTTGATCCGTTCCACCTGCCGCTGATCAACACTCTGGTCCTGCTGCTGTCGGGTTGCGCGATTACCTGGGCGCACCACGCGTTGGTGCATGACAATGACCGCAAGGCTTTGATCAATGGCCTAGCGATCGGCATTGTACTGGGTATCGCATTTACCTTCCTACAAGCGTTTGAATACTATGAACTGCTGGCCCATGAAGGCTGGGAATTCGGCGGCGATCAGTTCTATTCGAACTTCTTCATGGCAACAGGTTTCCATGGCGCGCATGTCATCATCGGGACGATCTTCCTGACGGTCTGTTTGATCCGTGCCCTTCGCGGTGACTTTACCCCAGAAAAGCACGTGGGTTTCGAGGCCGCCGCATGGTACTGGCACTTCGTTGACGTTGTCTGGCTGTTCCTGTTCTTCGCTGTCTACATCTGGGGACAAGCCCCGTTGATGTGACGCTGATCAGGTGAACCAAATGCAAAAGCCGCCCGTTGGGGCGGCTTTTTCCTTACTTGGACGCAAGATTGCGCCCCATACAATTGCGTGGTTGCAATCGGGACCGCTCCGCCCTTAACAAGACGCCGGTTTCTGCAATAAGGTCACGACCCCGCCATGCGCCGCATTTTGTTCCTGCTGATCTTTGGTGTCGCCGGTCTGGGCGTGCTGATCTCGCTAGGCATCTGGCAGATGCAGCGGCTCGCCTGGAAAGAGGGTGTTCTGGCAGAGATCGACGCTCGCATTGCGGCTGAACCCGCAGACCTTCCGCAGACCGTTTCAGCAGATACCGACAAATACCTGCCAGTCACGATTTCGGGTGATATTGAGCCGGGTGAAATCCATATACTTGTTTCGGTCAAACAGGTCGGGGCGGGCTATCGGATTATACAGTCGTTCAGTACGCACGACCGCACCATTCTGGTGGATCGCGGTTTTGTGCCGACATCGGCAAAACAAGCCGAGCGTCGGATTGGGCCGATGACCGTGACCGGTAACCTACACTGGCCGGATGAGATCGACAGTTATACACCCGAAGCCGATATCGACGCCAACATCTGGTTCGCGCGCGACGTACCCAATCTGGCCGCTGCGCTTGGGGCAGAGCCGATTCTGCTGATCGCCCGATCGGAGACCGATCCCGGCATAACGCCCTTGCCAGTGGATACGGCGGGCATCCCGAACGATCATCTGCAATACGCAATCACATGGTTTGGTCTGGCTCTGGTCTGGGCCGCGATGACCGGTTATTTCCTGTGGCGCAACCGCGCCCCTGCAAAGAGTGAAACGCAATGAAATACATCTCGACCCGTGGCCAAGCGCCGGAACTGACCTTTGAGGAGGCGATGCTGACTGGATTGGCCCGCGATGGGGGCCTGTACCTGCCCGCCGAGATTCCGGTGATGAGCCATAATGAGATCGCGGCATTGGCCGGTCTGCCCTATGAAGAAATCGCGTTCCGCGTGATGTGGCCCTATGTCAGCGGCTCGTTCTCGGAAGATGAGTTCAAAGACATCATCGCGCGAGCCTATGAAGGCTTCGGTCACGACGCCCGCGCGCCGTTGAAACAGTTGAACGAAAACCACTTTCTGCTGGAATTGTTCCACGGGCCGACACTGGCCTTCAAGGACTTCGCTATGCAACTGATCGGTCAGTTGTTCCAAGTGGCCCTGAAACGGCGCAATGACCGCGTGACCATCGTGGGCGCGACCAGTGGTGATACCGGCTCAGCCGCGATTGAGGCGTTCCGGGGGCTGGACGCTGTGGACTTGTTCATCCTGTTCCCGCATGGCCGTGTGTCCGAGGTGCAGCGCCGTCAAATGACCACGCCTGCCGACAGCAATGTTCATGCGCTGGCTGTGGATGGTGACTTCGACGATTGTCAGGCGGCGCTGAAGGATATGTTCAACGATTTCGACTTCCGCGATGGGGTGAAACTGGCTGGGGTGAACTCGATCAACTTTGCGCGGGTACTGGCGCAGATCGTCTATTACTTCTCGGCCGCCGTCAGCCTTGGCGCGCCGCATCGCAAGGTCAGCTTTACCGTGCCCACCGGCAATTTCGGCGACATCTTTGCGGGCTATCTGGCCAAACGTATGGGCCTGCCCATCGACCGTCTGGTGGTGGCGACGAACCAGAACGACATCCTGCATCGCTGTCTCTCGGGTGAGGGGTATTTCAAAGGCGACACCATCCCTTCGATCAGCCCGTCGATGGATATTCAGGTCAGCTCGAACTTTGAACGGGCGCTGTACTATGCCTATGGCGAGGACGGCAGCGCCGTGGCGCAATTGATGGATGAACTGAAGACTGGCGGCTTTAACGTCAGCCAAGGCGCAATGGAGGCGCTGCGCGAAAGCTTTGACTCTGGCCGTGTGTCCGAGGATGAAACGCTTGAGACCATCAAGCAGACGCTGACCCATAGCGCTGAGCTGGTCTGCCCGCACTCGGCCATTGGTATCAAGGTCGGTGAGGAGCATCGCAAGGCAGAGGTTCCGATGATCACTTTGGCCACCGCACATCCGGCGAAATTCCCGGCGGCGGTCGAGAAGGCGAGCGGGGTACATCCGCCTCTTCCATCCCGCATGTCTGATCTGTATGAACGTCCGGAACGGGTAACGCGGATTGCCAATGATCTGGGTGCCCTCGAGGATCATATCAAAGGGCATATCGCCGAGTGACTGTCAGACAAGACCAGCTGAAGAACGGATTTCGGATCGTCAGTGAACATATGCCGGGGCTGCAATCTGCGGCCATCGGCATCTGGGTGACCGCCGGTGGGCGGCATGAGCGGATCGAACAGAACGGCATCGCGCATTTCCTTGAACATATGGCGTTCAAGGGAACCGAGCGGCGTTCCGCGCTGCAAATCGCCGAAGCGATCGAGGATGTGGGCGGATATATCAACGCCTATACCTCGCGCGAGGTGACGGCCTATTACGCGCGTGTTCTGAAAGATGACGTGGCGCTGGCCATGGACGTGATCGGCGACATCGTTCTGAACCCGGTTTTCGACCCGCGCGAGATCGAGGTTGAGCGCGGCGTGATCCTGCAGGAAATCGGTCAGGCATATGACACGCCCGACGATGTGATTTTCGACTGGCTGCAAGAGCAGAGCTATCACGACCAGCCTTTAGGCCGCACCATTTTGGGGCCGACCGAGCGGGTCTCTGCGTTTTCGCGTGAGGATCTGTCCGGTTTTGTGTCCGAGCACTATGGGCCGGAACAGATGATCTTGTCGGCGGCTGGTGCGGTGGACCACGACGCGTTGATGAAAATGGCCGAAGAGATGTTCGGCCATCTGCATCCGCGCAAAGGTTTGATTGCCGAAGCAGCCCGGTTCACAGGCGGGGAAGCCCGACAGCAAAAGGATTTGGAACAAGCCCATTTCGCGCTGGCTTTTGAAAGCCCGGGCTACCGTGATGATGCGATCTATACGGCCCAGATTTACTCGACAGCGCTGGGGGGTGGCATGTCCTCGCGGCTGTTTCAGGAAGTCCGAGAGACTCGGGGCCTGTGCTACACGATTTTCGCGCAGACCGGAGCCTATGCTGATACCGGGACCACGACGATTTATGCCGGAACTTCGGCTGATCAGGTTGGCGAACTGGCGACCATCACCATCGACGAGATGAAGCGCGCCGCCGATGACATGAACCCCGAAGAAGTTGCCCGTGCCCGCGCACAGATGAAGGCCGGAATGCTGATGGGGTTGGAAAGCCCATCGAACCGGGCCGAGCGATTGGCGCGGCTGGTTCAGATTTGGGGCGACGTGCCGCCGCTTGAAGAAACAATCGCTAAAATTGACGCTGTAAGCACCGTTGACGTACGCGATTTTGCTGAACGTCTGGCGATCAGTGCTCCGGCCGCGCTGGCCTTGTACGGCCCGGTATCCGGCGCGCCAACGCTGGCAGAATTGCAGGAGAGGCGTGCGGCGTGATGCTGTTGGGCCGACGTAAGCTGAAACTTGAGACAGCGCGTCTTAGTCTGCGCCCGCCGGTTCATTCCGATTTCAACGATTGGGCCGCGCTGCGGCGGGCCTCGAAAGAGTTCCTGACGCCGTGGGAACCGATCTGGGCCAAGGATCACCTTAGCCGCAAGTCCTTCACCAACCGAGTCTATTGGGCGCAGCGCTCGGTCGCGAGTGGGACGGCGATACCGTTGTTTCTGTTCCGGCGCGAGGATGATGTGCTGGTGGGTGCGATCACGCTGGACAACATCCGCCGCGGACCGGCACAGGCGGGGACGCTGGGCTATTGGACCGGGCAGGCTTATGCGCGCAATGGCTATATGCGCGAGGCGATTGGCGCGGTCGTGCACCATGCGTTTACCCGACTTGACCTGAGCCGGATCGAGGCGGCGTGTTTGCCCGAAAACAAACCTTCGCGCGGGTTGTTGGAGCGGTCGGCGTTCAAATATGAGGGCGTGGCGCAGTCCTATTTACAGATCAACGGGCGGTGGCGGACGCATGTGTTGTACGCCTGTCTGCGCTCGGATCGGCGCGGCAAGACGGACGCTGGGTAGGGCACAGCCAAGGCGTCGAATGCACTTTTGGCTGGTGCCATCCCGTATTTGACAGCATGACTACAATTCACTTACGCCCTCGCGTATTTTCCACCGGCAATGCGGTGTGTGCGCAATCAAGCCGACGCCGTTCGTTTGAAGCAATATCCAAGGTTTTTTGGCCAATCTCCGTCTACTCGACGAATGGTTCTTGTTTGGGTTAGGCTTGGCCTAGCGGAGATATGAACCTTGGAAATCGACGAACATGAACGCAGATTGACGACGATCCTCTCGGCTGATGTCGTGGGCTATTCGAGCCTAATGAGCCGCGATGAAAGCGGCACCCTGACGGCACTCCAAGACCTCCGGCGTATTGAGATAGATCCCCGTATCGAACGGCACAATGGCCGCATCGTTAAGCTGATGGGAGATGGAAGCCTCGTTGAATTTGTCAGCGTCATGGATGCGGTACGCTTTGCAGTTGATGTGCAATTCGCCATTACTGCGGCCCAAAAAGGTTGTGCCGAAGACAAGCGTATTCAGTTTCGCATTGGGATCAACGTGGGTGAGGTCATTGCGGCGGGGGACGACATTTATGGCGACGGCGTGAATGTTGCCGCCCGGGTCGAAGGGCTTGCGGACCCCGGTGGCATTTGCATAACGCGCACTGCCTTTGATCAAGTGAACGGTAAGCTCGATCTCACCTTTTCATCTATGGGCCCGCAAGAGGTTAAGAATATCTCCGCGCCGGTAGAAGTTTATCAGATCGAATTGGATGAGCGCTCGCAAGCGCTTGCTCTGGACACTCCTCCAAAGATCACAAAACCCGACGTCAAATTACCCTACCACATGATGAAGAGGTGGCTGCTGGCCGCTGTAATTGCGGTTCTGGCTGTCGCAGGTGTCGTGAATTTCTTGCGACCGGAGGTTGCTAAGCCGCCGGTTATCGCTGTGCTACCTTTCGAGGATTTTAGCAGTCCGGAACACAAGGGTTTCTTAAGTGATGCGGTGAGTGGCGGGATCATCACATCATTGGCGCGGTATCCGCAGATGAAAGTGATTTCAAGGCGATCCAGCTTCAAGTTCCGTGACTCCGATCTGGGTATCTCTGACATTGCCGATCAATTGGGCGCCGACTTTATTCTCGAAGGCACGCAACAGTACGATGGCGCACGGCTGCAGATTTCGGCGCATTTGATTGACGGCGAAACCGAAGCACATATCTGGGCCGATGATATGGATGTCCCTCTCGAGGATTTGCTGAAAACGAACAATGTGATCAGTTTGAATTTAGCTGAATCTGTTGGAAACAAGGTTATTGAAACCGAGGTGGCGCGGATGACGAAAGACGATGTCAGCGCGCTGATGATTGCGAATGCTGCACAGAGCCGGATCATGAGAAACTTCAGCCGCGAGAGCCTGTTGAAGAACATCGAGGAACAGGAGCAATCCTTAAAAGACTACCCGGATTCTGCTTGGGGTCACCTTGGGCAGGCACTCTCGCTGCGGATCGGCCTGCGCTATGGTTGGATCTTCGCCTATGCCCGCGCGATCCATTGGCATTCCGAGCTCATCTCGCCATGTGTTGTTCAATTTTCTACTCCAACCGACCTGGCGTTGAGTACCTTTCGCATGGTCGCGCGGCACTTGCCCAATACCCGACGATTTTCTCGACATACGTCCAATTCGTAACTTGTTTGCACGAAGCTGGTGAAGAGCAGGCGTGTGCTGTGGCGAAGCGTGAGCTTTTTGCAAGGGAGCCGGACGCCTAGGTCAGCAGATACCGATCGTTGTTTCTGCAAAACCGGAACTACAACCGTCATGCTGATAGGATTGATGAGCGAATACGCGCAGCTGGAATTCCGGAATAAGTGAGACTGGCACTGTTGAAGCGTCCCTTGCCGCCTATCCAGCGGCGACTGGCCGTTCAGGGTAGAATTTGGCGTTCGCGCTTGGGGCGTTGTCTTAGCGATCGCATTCAAGGGCGATGGTTTCTCGACGTTAGGGGAAGTGTACCGATCGAACGGGGTAGGGGGCGCTGCCCCCGTCGCGGCAAGCGGCACCTCCCCCGAAGTATTTTTGAACAGAAGAATAAGGGGCATGACTTGGCGAACGCTTGCGCTACAATCAAGTCATGCGTTGGACGGTAGCAGCGGCATTGTTGGTGATCTCGGGTGGGGCGGCGGCGCAGGAGCGGCGGCCCAGCCACTGTATTGCCATCGCCGATGCGGCGCCGGGAATTGAATACGTTCATAAGGCTTCGTGGCAGGACCTGGTTCCCGAATTTTCGGTTCGGATCAGCTATGTCGCTCATGCCTCTTTCCTGATTCAGACGCAGGGCGGATTGAACGCGGTGACGGATTTCACCGGCTTCATTGGCGGTGCTGATCTGATTCCTGACATTGTCACCATGAATCACGCCCACAGCACCCACTGGACCGCTCATCCTGATCCAGCCATTCCGCACGTTCTGCCCGGTTGGGGAGAGTTCGGGCAAGGTATCGACCATTACCTTGATCTGGGTGAGATGCTGGTGCGCAATGTCTCAACCGACATCCGCTCGGCCTATAGTGGTATCGAAGAACGTGGCAATTCGATCTTCGTATTCGAGGTTGAAGGGCTGTGCATCGGGCATCTGGGTCATCTGCATCATGTTCCGTCAGACGAACAATTCGCGGCACTGGGCAGGTTGGATGTGGTAATGGCCGCCGTGGATGGTGGTACGACCATGCCATTGCCGGATATGATCCAGGTGCTGAAACGGTTGAAAAGCTCGGTCATTATTCCGATGCACTGGTTTTCGGGCTTTTCGCTGGATCGGTTTCTGGTCGATATTCGCGATGAATTCCCTGTGCAGCGGGACGGGGTTTCGGAAATTACGGTGTCTTTGAAGACACTTCCCGACCGGCCAACCGTTGTTGTTCTGGAGCCGCAATACCTGATCGATCTGGAATAGGGCTTGTGGCGCAGGCGCGGCTTGGGCATGGAAAGGGCATGAGACTGCACCCGGCAGATGATACCTTTGCCCATCGCATTCGCGCCGCTTTGGGTGACGATGTGCTGCGACCCGTATCCCAACGATATGTTGAGGAACCTCGCCGCCGGTTCCACGGTAAGGCCGGGCTGTTGGCCCTGCCGCGGTCGGTCCAGGAGGTTTCGACTTTGGTCCGGTTGGCGTCAGAGGCGACTGTACCGGTAGTTCCGTATGGTGGCGGGACGGGGCTGGTTGGTGGCCAGATCATGCCCGACGGCCCGGCCCCGTTGCTTGTTTCGCTGGAGCGGATGTCCGCCATCCGAGCCGTGTATCCTGCTGAAAATCTGATGATTTCCGAGGCGGGCGCAATTCTGGCAGATGTTCAATTGGCTGCGCAGCGTCAGAATCGTATTTTTCCACTGTCGCTGGCGGCGCAGGGGTCTTGCAGGATTGGTGGGAACCTTGCAACCAACGCAGGCGGGGTCAATGTGCTGCGCTACGGCAATGCGCGTGATCTTTGTCTGGGTCTGGAGGCCGTCTTGCCGAACGGCGAGATTTGGAATGGCCTAAGCCGCCTGCGGAAAGACAACACCGGGTACGACCTGCGCAATCTGCTGATCGGGGCCGAGGGTACGCTGGGGATCATCACGGCAGCATCGCTTAAGCTGTTTCCGCGTCCGGCAGCCACTGGAACTGCGATGGTGCAGGTGGCCTCACCCGAAGCGGCGATTGATCTGCTGGCCTTGGCCCGAGACCAGATGGGCGACAGCGTCAGCGCGTTTGAGTTGATCCACCGCCAGGGTTTGCAATTCCTGTCCGAGGTTTTGTCCGACATCCGACAGCCGTTCGCCGCGCATCCTGAGTGGTCTGTATTAATCGAGGTCGGGTTGTCTGCCGGACAGTCACCAACAGATGCACTTGAAACGCTCTATGAAGCAGCGGATGCGCGAAATTTAGTTGTGGATGCGGTGATCGCACAGAGTGAAGCGCAGCGCATGGACCTTTGGTCTGTTCGCGAACATATACCTGAGGCCAACAGGTTAATCGGGTCGGTGTCCAGCCACGATATCTCGGTCCCGATCGCTGAGATACCTGAGTTTATTCGCAGAGGCGCGGGTGTGATCGAAAAGATAGGTCGCTTTCGCATCAACTGCTTTGGGCATCTGGGCGACGGCAACCTGCATTACAACGTCTTCCCTACGCAGGGACGTGACCGATCAGAATTTGATGGGGTGAGAGCCGAAATCAAAGGCGCGGTCCATGACCTTGTGCACGCGTTCGGTGGATCCGTGAGCGCGGAGCATGGCGTAGGGCGTCTGAAAGTGGGGGATCTGGAAAGATACGGAGACCCGGTCAAGCTGGACGCGATGCGCGCCATAAAGGCGGCGCTTGATCCGAAAGGGATCATGAACCCCGGTGCGGTGTTGAAGACGTTAAAGCGGCCCGGGATCACCCGGACCGCTAGAAGGTAATTACGAGTCGGGCAGAATGACCTTGTCGATCACATGGATCACGCCGTTCGACGTTTCGATATCCGCCTGAACGACCGATGCGTCATTGATCATGACGCCATTGTCCAGGTCGATCGTAACCTCTCCGCCTTGGACTGTGGCGGCCTTCATTTCATCGGACAGGTCCCCTGACATGACTTTGCCGGGAACCACGTGGTAGGTGAGGATGGCAACCAGTTGGTCTTTATTTTCGGGCTTGAGCAAGGTTTCAACCGTGCCCTCGGGCAGGGCTGCAAAGGCCTCGTCATTTGGCGCGAATACCGTGAAGGGGCCTTCGCCCTTCAGGGTATCGACCAGTTCAGCCGCCTGAACCGCAGCGACAAGAGTTTCAAAGCTGCCGGCACCGACGGCTGTGTCAACGATGTCTTTCGAGTGACCATCCGCGAAAGCGGTTGATGAGACGAACAGGCTTGCTACGCCAGCGATTGCGAGTTTGCGAAACATGATAGACTTTCCCTTGTTGGCATGCCTTCAGCGGCATCAACAGGGGTACGGTGAACCCTCGAAAAAGGATCATTGAATATGTCTATCTTGTCGGGTTGATCTAGGGCAGGCCGGCGCTAAGCCAGCCTGAGCTGAAGTTTCCACTCACGATTCTGTGATCGGTTGACCGCTAAAGCCCTTCGAATTCGCATAGAACGTGCACATCCATACCCATGTCTTCCAGCACTTTGCGGCCCCCCAATTCGGGAAGGTCGATGATGAACGAGCACGAAACGATCTCACCGCCCAGCCGCTCGATCAGCTTTATACCGGCTGCGGCGGTTCCGCCAGTTGCCAGAAGATCGTCCACAACCAGAATCTTTTCGCCGGGCTGGATGGCATCATCGTGGATTTCGACAATCGCTTCGCCGTATTCCAGCTTATAATCTTGGCTGATTGTGGTCCCCGGCAGCTTGCCCTTTTTTCGGATCGGCACAAAGCCAACGCTAAGTTGGTGTGCGATTGCCCCACCCAGAATAAAGCCGCGTGCCTCAAGCCCGACGACCTTGTCGATCTGTTCTCCTGCATAGGGGTGCAGCATCTGGTCGATGGCCATGCGGAACCCGCGAGGGTCAGCAAACAGCGTCGTGACATCGCGGAACATGATCCCTTCATGCGGGAAATCAACGATTGTTCGTATGTAATCCTTGACCGACTTGTTTCTGGACATGTCCAACCCCTTTGGCGCGAAAACACGCTGGGCTGTTTGGCCCATTGGCATCGGTCATGCAAGAAAAGATTGCCGCCGCATTACTTGCGGTTTTTCGAAACCGAGTTCGGCAACCCGTAATAACGATACAATGCGGCAGGCAGCCACGAGAGGTGAGGTTTGCGCCAGTTACGCTGATCCCGCAACAGAAATGCCTGAGCTGCGTGAAGGTTCATTGCCATAATCCTATTTTGTTGTTAGTTGCTCGATAACTACATCTTCTATTCTATGTATATACAATGCATCGCTTAAAGAATCAAGGTTTTGATGGGGACAAAGCGCGTGGGAAAGAAAGACGGCAAGGGTTCTACCAAGAAAAACAGTCAGTTGGTCTTGCGCCTGGATAAGGATGAACGCGACGCTTTTGTCGAGTTGTGCAAGGAATTGGATACGTCGGCCGCACGGGAAATCCGTCGGTTCATTCGCGGCTTCATGAAGGAAAACGCCAGCGACTGACGGGTCAGGCCGGGCGTCGTAATATCGCGGTCGCCACACCCATACCGATTAAGGTCAATCCGCCGAACCGTGTAATTGCGGTGATGACGCCCGCGCGTCCGATCATAACGCGCAACCGATCAGCCAACAGCGCATAGGCCAGCGCGTTGAGCCAGGCCAAGCCCACGAAGGTGGCGATCAGAATTGCGAACTGAGGGCCCAAAGGCTCTGACGGGCGCAGAAATTGTGGTGCGAACGCAATAAAGAATGCGATGGACTTGGGGTTCAGGGCGGTGACGGCGGCGGCATGGCCAAACACGCTGCGCGCCGTGACATCCCGCCCAGATTCCACGGTTTCCAGCCCGCCAGACGGGGCGCTGCGCAGCAGTTTTATCCCCAGCCAAACCAGATACGCCGCGCCAACCCATTTCAGAACAGAAAATAGTGTAGCTGAGGCCAGAACCAGCGCGCCCAGTCCAAGCAACGAGGCCGTCATTGCCACAAGATCCCCCAGCGCCACACCAGTGGCCGATGCAACGGCGACGCTTCGACCTTTTGACAAAGCGTAGCTGAGAACCAGCAGAACAGTCGGTCCAGGGATCAGCAACAGTGCTGTTGATGCAGCGACAAACGCCAGCCAAAGCTCTAGGGACATGAGGGTTCCTTTCGGGACAGTCGTGACACCAAGCCTTGCCCAAGCGCGAAGGTCAAGCCCGGCGAGGCTCGGTAACACGGCGCATCAGCGCTTCAAGCGGGCCGCGTTTGAATTTGCGCGCCCATATCACCGCTAAAACCGATGACACGGCGCAAAACCCAAGCGCATAAGTTACGATTTGCAGCGCGGATAGCGAACCGTTCAGAAGTCCGGCGGCCTCTAGAATGCCAATCCCGATCAGGATATGCGCCATATACAGCGTCAGGCTCATCCGTCCGGGCGTGGTGAGGGCAGGGGCGAGACCGGATTTTTCAATCCGTGGCCAAAGTTTCAAAAGTAACCCGATTGCCATGCAGGATGTGCCACTTCCCGCGAGGATGTAGAACGGCCCCGGCGGAATGGACTCAGTCCCCAGATAGGTCGCAAGTTCGGGGTCAGACACCAGAATCTGAGGGAATGCAGCCAGTACTGCCGCACCAAACCCCCCACATGATCAGACGATGCTGAATGCAGATTGTGTTTAGCTCTGACCGACCGATCGCCATTCCAATCAAAAGGAACGCGGCCCAAGGAAGAACGGGGTGCCAGCCGTTGAACAGCGTGTTGCGCAAGAACCCCGACATTGTCCAAAGGTCTGCATATGTCAGCGTGGCCCAATCCCACCCGCGATCATAGTCGAATACGAGGTTCGCCGCGGATGCCAAACCGACGATTACAAGAGCGCCTGCCCATAGGCCGCGTGTTGTCGAGGGCAGAAACGCAGCGCCCACCACGAAATACAGCGCGTAAAAATGCAGTATATCGGCATCGAACACGGTCATGTTGATCAGGCCCAGCACAAACAGAAACGCAGCACGCCGCAGCAGCGCAGAAACCGGGACGCTGGACAGACCCACGCCTACCCCGGCAAGAATGACGAACAGCGCCGCCGCGCGTCCTTCCAGCGCATCGACAAAGGTGGATGCCCAACCATTGCCGGGCGCAACCTGCGCAGCAATGCGGAAATTCACCAATACCATGCCGCAAAATGCAAAAAAGCGAGCGGCGTCCAATGCGTCTAGTCGTTTCATGTCTGTCCTTGCCTCAACAGCCCCTGCTTGTCGCAACTTTGTGGCGCAACTGGGGCTGCGGTCAGTAAACAAATCGGGAGGTCAGCTACGCAGTTTCAATGGTTGACTGCGAATTGGCCGGGCGTCTGGCGTATCGGCAACAGTCTAAAGATTGCATTAAGCCGCGCGCCTGAACCTTGAAACGAGCGGCAGCTCCCCCAAACTCAGATCATCCGGCACCTAACCGGGAGGAGAGCAATGACCGACACGCACAACGAAACCGCGACTGTGTTCAAGCGCGAGGGAAGGTCCGCAGTATTCAAGAGCGTTCTGATTTTGGCGGTCGTCCTTGGTGCAGCGGTCTACGCTGGCATCGTTGGGTATATGTACCTCAACCAGCAATCTCTGCTGTTCAAGCCGGACGGAGACCTGCCAGAGCCCCGCGCAGTCGGTCTGGCGGATGTGGATGTGATCTCACTCCCGATGGCAGACGGCGCAGTCCTGACAGCGTGGAGCGCGCCTCCGGCAACAGAAGGCGCGCCGACGGTCCTGTTTTTTCATGGCCAGACCGGAAATCTGGGGGATCGTGCGGATCGCATGCGCGAGATTCTCAATAGCGGCTTTGGTCTGTTCGCCCCCAGCTATCGCGGCTATCCCGGCAGCGAGAGCGAGCCGTCCGAGCCTGCGCTGATAGCGGACGCAATCCAGATGTACGACAAATTGGCGGGCGAGGGCGCGGATGTCGTGCTGCATGGCCAAAGCCTTGGCACGGGTGTTGCCGCAGCCGTGGCGGAACAGCGTCCCAATGCGCAACTCTTGGTGTTGGAGGCACCATTTACTGCAACTGTCGACGTGGCCGCAGAACGGTATCCGTTCCTTCCGGTTTCTCTTTTGATGAAAAATCAGTTCGCGACCCGAGACTTAATCGACCGCGTTACCGTGCCCACCCTGATCTTTCACGGAACCGAAGATGAAACGGTTCCGTTGCATCACGGTCAGGCACTGGCTGACATGGCAGGCGACACCGCGCAGCTTCACGTTATCCCGGAGGGCAGCCATAACGACCTGTGGTCCCACGGGCTGTGGGATGAAGTTCAGCAAACGCTGGCGCAATAAGCGTCAGAGCACGCGCCCGGCAACAGCATCCAACTTGGCAAGCAACGCCGGGTCGCGTTTGTCAGGCGCAGTTAGGATGGCGTATTCCAGTGCCCGGTCACATCCGTGCGGACATGGTGCGCGCTGGGCCCCCAGCAGGCTCGGCAGACCTTTGACCAACGCGCGGCCTTTCTCGGCATTGCCTGTCAGCGTTGCGATAATTGATGTCACGTCGACCTCACCATGGTCGGGGTGCCAACTGTCATAGTCAGTGACCATCGCGATTGATGCATAACAAAGCTCGGCTTCGCGCGCGAGTTTGGCTTCGGGCATGTTGGTCATGCCGATCACGTCGCAGCCCCACTGTTCCCGATACATCTTGGATTCTGCCAGAGTCGAGAATTGCGGTCCCTCCATGGCCAGATAGGTTCCGCCGCGATGGATATTGATACCAGCGGCTTTGCCTGCTGTTTCACACGCATCCGACAGGCGCGGGCAGGTCGGGTGGGCGACACTGACATGGGCGACGCAACCCGAACTGAAGAAGCTTTTTTCTCGTGCAAAGGTTCGGTCAATGAACTGATCAACGATCACGAAATCGCCCGGCGCCATTTGTTCGCGGAACGACCCGCAGGCAGATACCGAGATCACATCCGTCACGCCCAGACGTTTCAGCGCGTCGATATTGGCGCGATAAGGCACATCGGTTGGCGAATGAACGTGACCCCGCCCGTGACGGGGCAGAAATGCCATGCCCACGCCACACAACGATCCGGTCAGGATTTGATCTGAAGGGTCACCCCAAGGGGTTTCAACGGTGACCCATTCGGCGTTCTCCAGCCCGTCGATGTCGTAGATGCCTGATCCGCCAATGACTGCAATCTTGGTTTGGGTCACGTGAATTCTCCGGTTGAGGTGGCTGCATCTGGATTTGTGGGCTGTGTCGTTCTGATTGACAAGAGGGAATGCCTAATGCTGTGACGTCAACAGGTTACGAGCTTGCGCCTGCTGTTGAAAATCCTGCCAGGCTGCGTCGAATTCTTGCAACGGCCAAGTCAGGTCCTGCGCCTGCCCGTGCCGGTCGCGGAAAACAAAGCGATATTCATCGCCCTCCAGCATCGCCTGAACGATTTCATCTGCGCGCGGCCCTTTGAACGTGCAGCCAAGCCCAGTCAGGCAGCCCGGCCTGCGCGTACGCCAAGCAACGCCCTGTTCTCGATCAATGCGAAAGCCCGAGGGCGAGAACAGCGTACCCGGTTCAATACCAAACTCGATTTCCACGCCGTCGGGGGCCGGTGTGATGAATATGTACTGCGCCCCGAAATTTGGGCGATAGGAAAAGACCTCGGCGCGCCGGATGTAGCACCGCTGTTTCAAGGCACCGTATTCTTCGCGTTCATCGCAGATCGAATTCCAAACGCCGTGGGATTCGAAATGCGTCACACGCCAATTGCTGGCAGTGTCATTGCCCTGCAGGTCTTGTGCAAGCACAGTGATCGGGGCCAGTAGGAAAAGGATCAACCATCGCATGCCGCATAGGTGCCTGCGGTGGTTCAACTGTTCAATTCACGACTTTGCGAGATACCTGATATGCGCCTGGCGCATACCAGCCTCCCACTGGACGCGGTGGCTTTGCGGGGCAATGCCGGGTAGAAGACCCCTTTCGCGCGAACAGATCAGACCGACAGGACCATCCAATGCCCCGAGCTATGCTGGCAAGCTTTGCCTATCGAATTGCAAAACCCGACCTGCGTTGGGTGCCGGACGAGGGTCTAACGGTCTCGCGGTTGCGGATTGAGCTGTTGTCCGGCCTTACGGTCGCGTTGGCTTTGGTTCCCGAGGCGGTGGCATTCGCGTTTGTCGCCGGCGTGCACCCGCTGGTGGGGCTTTACGCGGCCTTCATGGTGGGCCTGATCACGGCGCTGATCGGTGGCCGACCCGGTATGATTTCAGGTGCGACTGGTGCTTTGGCCGTTGTGATGGTGGCGCTGGTGGCTGAACATGGGGTGGAATACCTGTTCGCGACGGTGGTCTTGATGGGCATTCTGCAAATGATTGCCGGGGCTATGCACTGGGGCCGGTTTATCCGACTGGTCCCGCACCCGGTCATGCTGGGCTTTGTGAATGGTCTGGCAATTGTCATCTTTCTGGCGCAGTTGGGCCAGTTCAAAGTGCCTGGTACAATGGAGAACACCGGCCATGGCGTTGGCGGCGGAGAGTGGCTCTCGGGCCTCCAACTCTATACCATGTTGGGGCTTGTGGCGCTGACCATGGCGGTGATCTGGATCATGCCACGCATTACCCGCGTCGTTCCCGCACCCTTGGCGGGGATTGTCGTGGTGGCCGCTCTGGTGATCGGTTTTGGTCTGGACGTTCCGCGCGTCGGGGATTTGGCGTCGATTGAGGGAGGTCTGCCGCCCTTCCACATTCCGATGGTCCCACTGAACTGGGAAACATTTGAAATCATTCTGCCCTATGCTGTCATTCTTGCGGCCATTGGCCTGATCGAATCCCTGCTGACCCTGAACCTTGTCGGTGAAATCACCGGAAAACGTGGCGGTGCATCGCAGGAGTGTATCGCTCAGGGCGTCGCGAACGTCGCCACCGGGTTCTTTGGCGGCATGGGCGGCTGCGCGATGATTGGCCAGTCGATGATCAACGTGAAATCTGGTGGCCGCACACGTATCGCCGGGGTCGCTGCGGCCTTGTTCCTGTTGGTCTTCATCCTGTTCGCCTCACCCCTGATTGAGCAGATCCCGCTTGCGGCTCTGGTAGGTGTGATGTTCATGGTTGTGATCGGTACCTTCGCTTGGAACTCGTTCAATATCATGCGCAAGGTGCCGCTGATGGACGCATTCGTCATCGTTCTGGTCACTGTTGTTACGGTTATGGAAGACCTAGCCGTGGCTGTTGTCGTCGGCGTCATTGTTTCGGCTCTGGCCTACGCTTGGAACAACGCAAAGCGCATTCATGCTATCACCCGTGAATCCGAAACCGAAAAAGGTGCGAAGGTCTATGAAATCCAGGGCCCGCTTTTCTTCGGGTCTTCCGATGGGTTCGTCGAACTGTTCGATGTTCCAAATGACCCGGAAACGGTCATTGTAGATTTTGCCGAAAGCCGTGTCGTTGACCAGTCGGCATTGCAGGCCATCGAGAACATCGCAGCCAAATACGAGGCAGCCGGCAAGCGCGTGATGCTGCGCCATCTCAGCCGCGACTGTCACAAACTGCTGAACAAGGCAGGTCACCTGATGGTCGATAGCGACGATGACCCGGATTACGAAATCGCAGTGGACTATTCTGTCCGAACTGGAATTCTGGGCGGTCACTGAGTCTTCTGCGAGGCTCTGCCTCGCGCTCCGGGATATTTCTAGCCAGATGAAGTACGGATCCCCCGCTTCATCTGGCTAGAAATATCCCGGGGGAGTCGCCCTGCAAGGGCGGCGGGGGCAGAGCCCCCTTGTTGCGCGTTCAGTCATCCGGTCGATTCAGCGAGAAAAGGTCGGTGACCACCGAATAGTCGCGATACCCCAGCCGGGCCAGGGGTTGGAAGGATGTGACATCGAACAGTCCGTCTTTCAGACAATCGTCGCGCAGGTGGATTCCGGTAACTTCTCCGAACACAACGCGATTTGCCTCGCCGGGGAGCGTCACGATTTGGGTGAGCTTGCATTCCAACGCCGCAGGCGCGTCCGCAACACGCGCGCAAGGGATCGTTTCGCACTCTATCGGTGTAAGTCCTGCGTGCTCGAATTCGTCAACGTGTTTCGCGAGCCCGGCTGAGCTGGCGTTCATTGCGTCTTTGTGTGCATGAGCAACCACATTGACGCAGAAGAACCCTGTAGCCTCGATATTCGCGACGCTGTCTTTTCCACCATCCTGATCATGTTTTGTGCCCGTTGTTGCGAACATCACCTGCGGGGGCGTGTAGGCAACCCCGTTAAAGAACGAGTAGGGTGCAAGGTTGTTTATCCCGTCGACGTCTCGTGAAGAAATCCATCCGATGGGCCGCGGGGTTATGATGGCATTGAAGGGGTTATGTGGCAGGCCGTGGCCGTCTTCGGGGCGATAGAACATGTGGTCTCCAAGCATTTGCCCAAGGCGTAACGAAGTGTTAGGCCAAATTCCAGCAAGGAAAAGAGGGCAGGCGTGCAGCAATTCGGGATCAGGCCGGAAGAGCCGGACGATTGGTGGGAGGTCGAGGCGCTTTATGACCTGTGTTTTGCGCCTGGTCGCGAGGCGCTGTCGTCTTATCGGCTGCGCGATGATGTCCCGCCGGTTTCGGGACTTTCCTTGGTGGCACGCGACGCGCAGGGTATTCTGGCGGGCGCGATCCGGTTTTGGCCCGTGCATGTGGGAGGTCACGACGCATTGCTGTTGGGCCCCGTCGCAGTTCACCCGACCCATCAGGGAGAGGGCCTTGGCGGTTTTCTGATCCACGAAGGGTTGCAGGCCGGGCGCGACAAGGGCTGGCAGAGGGTTATGTTGGTCGGAGATGCCCCATATTACGCGCGCTTTGGATTCTCGCGTCTGAATGGGGTGGAAATGCCGCCCCCTACCAACCCTGACCGTGTATTGGGCGCAGAGTTGGAACCGGGCGTTTGGCGTGGCGTGAGCGGTCCAGTTACACGTTGGACGCGCTGAGCTATTGAATTTGCAAAGCTAAATTCCAATGTTTTTAGGGCAGGAGGGAACGTATGCAGGACGTGGTTCTTGTCGAAAAACTGGATGCAGAAGCCGAACTTGACCGCTTGGCCCGCTACTACAAGTCTGCCGGTGGGCCAGGTATCAAGTTGTTGAACAGCCTCGGGGGATCGGCTGAATCCCTGTTGGAACAATTGCCTGCGTCCGTCAGGCAAGGTTTGACAGGGGCAACTGAGCAGGCGCTTTGGATGGCCATGCATGCGGCGGAAAGCTCTCGTCGGGCGGTGCCGGATCAGCGGCCTTGGGTCAACACGGCGCTGACAACGGCGATGGGTGCGGCCGGAGGGATTGGCGGCGTTTCAACCGCATTGATGGAACTGCCAGCGACAACCACCATGTTATTGCGGGCCATTCAGGGTGCCGCAGCGCAAGAGGGTTTTAATCCTTCGGAGGATGGCGTGAAATTCGACTGTGTCCGCGTATTGTCCGCTGCTGGTCCGCTGTCTTTTGACGATGGCGCGGATCTTGGTTTTTTCTCGGTACGGCTGACCCTGACGGGACCCGCGATGCAGCGGTTGATCGCTACTGTTGCGCCGAAATTGTCCGTTGTCTTGGGACAGAAGTTGGCAGCGCAGTCTGTTCCTGTTCTGGGGGCGATTGCGGGGGGAGGGACAAATTTTGTCTACACCCGGTATTACCAACAGATTGCGCGTGTTCATTTTGGCTTGCGGCGTTTGGCGCTGGATGCCGACATTCCGCATGATGATCTGCTCCGAAAGCTAGCGGCTCGTATGTAATTTCCCGTAAGTGCTTGGAATAAAACACTTCATGTGGTAGGATTGTTGCCAAGCCCCACCAAATAAGCGTCAAAGCGCAAAGGGGCTTGCGGAGACGGAGGCAGACGACGGGCGGCAAAGCGTGATCGAGCACAGGCTTTGGAAGCAAAATCAACAACTCACCGGACATGTTCCGGTCAAAAGGCAGTCGGCTGCCTTGTGCTATCGCGTTCTGGAAAACGGCCCCGAGGTCCTGCTTGTGACAACGCGCAAGTCAGGCCGTTGGATCATACCCAAGGGTGGGCTGATTGATGGATTATCGCCGTCAGCCACGGCGCGACAGGAAGCGTGGGAAGAGGCGGGGGCAATCGGCGACTGCACGCCCGACGTGATCGGAAATTTCTTGTATTACAAAAACCGGCGCCGGAAAGGGCCGGTGTTATGTGTGGTGGACGTGTTTCCGCTTTTGGTCCGTTCCACGGCGGCGTTTTATCCTGAATGCCATGAGCGTCAGCGCGCGTGGCTATCGCCGCAAAAGGCTGCCAGTCGGGTTCGTTCACCCGATCTTGCCCAATTGTTACGCAAGGTAGCCCTGTTTGCACACTGACGCGGGTTTAACGACCCTTGCTATTGGTTTGCGGGTCAGTATCTATTTTGCAATCGAACTTTGGATGGATCATGATTCAATACGCGTTGAAGTGCAGCAAGGGACACTCCTTTGATAGTTGGTTTCAGTCGGCCACAGCTTACGACAAGTTGGCAGCCGCCGGTATGGTGACCTGTGCTGTTTGCGGCGATGCGCAGGTTGAGAAGGCGATCATGACCCCGCGCGTTCGTTCTGCCCGCAGTGTTGAGGCACGGACCGAAACGGCGGCCCCATCCGAAGACGCCGTGAACATGACCAGCCCGACCCCGGAGGTTGAGCAGGCTCTGAGCGAGTTGCGGCGCAAGGTCGAAGAAAATTCGGACTATGTCGGCAAGGACTTTGCAAGCGAAGCCCGGAAAATGCATCTGGGCGACGCACCAGAGAGGTCGATCTATGGCGAGGCGAAGCCGGAAGAGGCCAAAGCCCTGATCGAAGATGGGGTGCCGGTCGCACCGCTTCCTTTCATGCCCAGCCGAAAGACGAACTGATCATGCATATCGTGATTACCGGAGCCAACCGGGGCATCGGAAAGACACTTGCCGACCGGTATCGGGCGCAGGGCCATGACGTGACAGGAACCGCTCGGGACGGCAGCGCCGAGGTGGTGCTGGATGTGACCGACACCGGTCACCATGCGGATATGGCTGCGCAATTGGGCGATCAGCCTGTTGACCTTTTGATCTGCAATGCCGGAGTGTATCTGGACAAGGCGGAACGCATTGATGGTTATCCCGCCGAGATGTGGGCGCAGACATTTGCGGCGAATGTGACCGGTGTTTTCCTGACCGTTCAGTCTTTGCTGCCCAATCTTCGCGCATCGCAAGGCAAAATCGCGATCCTGTCCTCGCAAATGGCATCACATACGCGTGCACCGGGAGGTAGCTATATCTATCGCGCGTCGAAAGCGGCCGCGCTCAATCTGGGGCGTAACCTTGCCGCAGACCTGCGCGGCGACGGGATTGCTGTGGGTATATATCATCCGGGCTGGGTACAGACGGATATGGGCGGTGCTGCGGCTGCGATCACGGTGGATGAGGCTGCGGATGGTCTGGTTGACCGTTTTGCAGCCCTGTCTCTGGATACTTCGGGATGTTTTGAGACCTATGACGGTCAGCCGCACGATTACTAATTGTTCAAAGCGGCTTTGGGGAGTTCGTACACCTCTCCCGGCTCAACAAAAATGACCATGATGTCGCCCCGCGTTTCATAGCTGAGCTTGGCGGTTGAATTGGTCGAATCCGGGATGCCATCCGTGAAATAGATGTTGCGCACCTCGCCATTGCCCATGCCTACGGCCAGCGTTGCACCGCCATCGTCACGGCGCCTAAGCTCGGCGTTGCAGCTACGCAGGGCGTCGCCTGCAATGGTCGCGCAAGGGATGGTGCCCAAAGAGTTCTTGCCGTCGGTTCCGGCCAGGGTGGTTTCCTGTGCTAGCGCGGGCGTTGCAAGGACAGCTAAAGCGAAGACGAAACGTGGCATGGGGAACCCCTTGGTAAATCTGATGTTGGCAAGCTGACACCCCCGTGATCCGATGTAAAGCGATCGAGCGCAAGGACCTAAACGGTTTTGAACACTTGCCCTTGGGCCCCCCCTGACATAAGACGCACGAAACCTGAATTCCAAGGCGCGGAGACACTAGCCCCCATGCCCGTACTCGTGATGAAATTCGGCGGCACGTCGGTCGCCAATCTGGACCGCATTCGCCGCGCGGCGAAACGCATCGGCGTTGAAGTGGCCAAGGGATATGATGTGATTGTCATCGTGTCGGCCATGTCAGGCAAAACCAACGAGTTGGTTGGCTGGGTGAACGAAACATCTCCGCTGTTTGATGCACGCGAATATGACGCGGTTGTGTCTTCGGGCGAAAACGTCACCGCAGGTTTGATGGCTCTGACGTTGCAGGAAATGGATATTCCGGCGCGCAGCTGGCAGGGCTGGCAGGTTCCGCTGATGACGACCAGCGCCCACAGTCAGGCCCGGATCGAGGAAATCCCGACCGAGAACCTGACCCAGAAATTCGACGAGGGTATGAAAGTCGCCGTCGTCGCCGGGTTCCAGGGTATCAGCCCCGAAGGGCGTATCACCACGCTGGGCCGTGGTGGGTCGGACACTACGGCTGTGGCCTTTGCCGCAGCATTTGGCGCCGAGCGTTGCGATATCTACACCGATGTGGATGGCGTCTATACCACCGACCCGCGCATTTGTGAAAAAGCGCGCAAGCTGGATCGAATATCGTTCGAGGAAATGCTCGAACTGGCCTCGCTGGGGGCCAAGGTTTTGCAGACCCGTTCGGTGGAACTGGCGATGCGCTATAAGGTGAAACTGCGCGTTCTTTCTAGTTTCGAAGAACAATCCGACGAGGCCGGTACACTGGTCGTCGATGAGGAGGATATCATGGAATCCAATGTTGTGGCCGGTGTTGCCTATTCCCGTGACGAAGCCAAGATGACTGTCGTGTCCGTGGCCGACCGCCCCGGCATCGCCTCGATCATCTTTACCGCGCTCAGCGATGAAGGCGTGAACGTGGACATGATCGTGCAGAACATCTCGGATGAGGGGCGCACGGACATGACCTTTTCCTGCCCGACCGATCAGGTGGCGCGGGCGGAAAAAGCATTGCTGGCGATTAAGGACGCGGGCGAGTTGAACTACACCGAACTGGTCGCGGATGAAGACGTCTGCAAGGTCTCGGTCGTGGGGATCGGGATGCGGTCGCAATCCGGCGTGGCGGCAAAAATGTTCAAGATACTCTCGGATGAGGGGATCAACATTAAGGTCATCACAACCTCTGAGATTAAAATTTCCGTCCTTGTGGACAGGAAATACATGGAACTTGCGGTTCAGGCACTGCATGATGCCTTTGAACTGGACAAGGCGGCCTGAGCATTTTCTGCCAAGGGTCTCGCCTGACGCACTAATTTGGGTGGGCCATGGCGGACGGCACTGAAACAGAATCCCGCAAGCTGCTGGGGCGGCTGCGCGAAGAGATGGCGAGCGAAGCCGCCGGTCAGGAACGTCTTGACCGGATCACTCATCTGATCGCTGACAGTATCCGGGCCGAGGTGTGCTCGATTTACCTGTTCCGGGATGAGGATACGCTTGAACTCTGTGCGACCGAAGGTCTGTCGCCCGAGGCGGTTCACAAGACCCGTATGCGCATGGGTGAGGGGCTTGTGGGGCGCGTCGCGAAGTACGGCAAGATCGTGAACACACCGGATGCGCCTGCTGCCAAGGGTTTCCGCTATATGCCCGAAACGGGCGAAGAACGGTTTTCGTCTTTCCTGGGGGTACCCATTCAGCGTCTGGGTGAAAAGCTGGGCGTTCTGGTCGTGCAATCCCGCGATGCGCGCGAATACTCGGCGGATGAGGTTTACGCGTTGGAAGTGGTCGCCATGGTTCTGGCCGAAATGACCGAGCTGGGCGCGTTCGTGGGTGAGGGCGCCGCCCTGTCGCCCCGCCACCAACAATCTGTGCAGCTAACCGGTGGTCCGGCGCAGGAAGGTTCCGCCGAAGGGCATGTCTGGCTGCACGAGCCGCGCGTGGTGGTTACCAACCCCATCGCCGAAGACCCCCATCGAGAGCGTGAGCGTCTGGCCGAAGCGGTCGAGGAACTGCGCGTGGGCGTCGACAAAATGCTTGAGATTTCCAAGGACGGCGACACCGAGCAGTTACAAGTGCTGGAAGCCTACCGGATGTTTGCGAACTCCAAGGGCTGGATGCGCAGGATGGAAGAGGACATTGCCCGTGGCCTGAGTGCCGAAGCTGCGGTTGAAAAGGAACAGTCACAAGCGCGTGCGCGAATGGGGCAGGTTACCGACCCTTATCTGCGCGAGAGGCTCGCCGATCTGGACGACCTCAGCAACCGCTTGCTGCGTATTCTTACCGGGCAGGGTAACACGAATGGGGCGGACCTGCCACCTGATCCGATCCTGATTGCCCGTAACATCGGCCCCGGCGATCTGTTGGAATATGGCCGATCTCTGAAGGGGATCGTGCTGGAGGAAGGATCAGTCGGCAGCCACGCGACGATTGTTGCCCGCGCGCTGGCTATTCCCTTGGTGGTGCATGTCGGCCGGATCACGACCGAGGCGCTGAACGGTGACCATATTCTTGTGGACGGGGATCAGGGCACCGTTCAATTGCGGCCCGAAGACACGGTCGTCAGTGCGTTTCGTGACAAGATTGCGATGCAGGCAAAGGCGCAGGAGCGATATGCCTCGATCAGGGATACTCCGACGGTCACTCGGGATGGTGAGCGCATCAATCTCGTGATGAATGCCGGTCTTATGGCGGACCTGCCTTCGCTGGACAATTCCGGAGCCGAGGGCGTGGGCCTGTTCCGGACCGAGTTGCAGTTCCTGATCAGAAACCAGATGCCAAAGCGGTCGGAACTTGTAACCCAGTATCAGCGCGTTCTGGACGCGGCCGGGGAAAAACGAGTGGTGTTCCGAACGCTGGATATCGGCTCGGACAAGGTTCTGCCCTACATGAAACACGTAGAAGAACCCAATCCTGCATTGGGGTGGCGTGCGATCCGGGTTGGTCTGGACAAGCGCGGCGTAATGCGGATGCAGTTACAGGCCCTGATGCGTGCAGCGAACGGGCGCCCCCTGACACTGATGTTCCCGTTTGTGGCGCAGGCAGATGAGTTCCGCGAGGCCCGTTGGGAAGTCAACAAGACCATCGAACGCGAAAAGCGGCTGGGGCATGTCCTGCCCGAAAGAATAGAAGTTGGCGCAATGCTTGAGACCCCGTCCTTGGGCTTTGCCCCTCAAAAATTTTATGATGAGGTGGATTTTGTCTCGATTGGGGGAAACGATCTGAAGCAGTTCTTTTTCGCGGCTGACCGAGAAAATGAACTGGTGCGCCGCAGGTATGATACGTTGAATGTAAGCTTCCTCAGTTTCATCGAACGTATTGTCGAGCGCTGCAACATATCGAATACACCGCTGAGTTTTTGTGGCGAAGACGCGGGCCGCCCGGTTGAGGCGTTGTGTCTGGCAGCCATGGGTATCCGTTCGCTTTCGATGCGGCCTGCCTCGATCGGGCCTGTTAAAAGCGTATTGTTGCGCGCCGATTTGCAATCGCTGCGGAAGATCATTGCCGATGCACGTCACCGGGGTGAGCAATCCGTTCGCCCGGCAGTAATGGAATGGCTGCGAAACCAAGGGTGACCGAGTCGTCGATTTTGAAATTTTTTTCAAATCCAGTGTTGATTCTTAGTATGGTTTTTTATACTCCCGCGTTGAATGTTAGCGATAACATGACTGGTGTGGCAAAACGATGTGCCAGTGACAACTGAAGGAGCCTGCAGATGGTTTCACGCGTAATACCGGTAAATCCGTTCGACCTTGTGTTGTTCGGCGCAACGGGCGATCTGGCGCAGCGCAAGATTTTGCCGGGTCTGTATCACCGGTTTGAAGTGGACCAAATGCCCGAAGAGGCCCGTATCATCGGAACAGCCCGGTCGGACATGGACAGTGATGCATTTCGAGAGCAGATTCGCGCATCCATGAAGAAATATGCCCCCGGGTTCAAACAGGATGTATTGGACCGGTTCCTTAGCCGGGTCGACTATGTCCCAGTTGATGCGCTTGGTGACTCAGGGTGGGCAGACCTTGCTGAAAAATTGCGCCCCGACGTGGTGCGCGCGTTCTATCTGTCTGTAGGCCCCAGCCTGTTTTCCGGCATTGCACAGCGGTTGAATGATAACGGGCTGGCAACACCGGACAGCCGAATTGTGGTGGAAAAACCGTTCGGTCATGATCTGGCTTCTGCCAAGGCCCTGAATGAAGGGTTGCGTGCCTGTTTCGAAGAACATCAGATCTATCGCATCGACCATTATCTGGGCAAGGAAACCGTCCAGAACCTTATGGCCCTGCGTTTTGCCAATTCCCTGTTCGAGCCGCTTTGGAATTCGACCCATGTTGATCATGTTCAGATCACCGTTGCGGAAACCGTAGGTGTTGAGGGGCGCGGAGCTTACTATGACCAGTCTGGCGCAATGCGCGATATGGTGCAGAACCATCTTGTTCAGTTGTTGTGCCTGACCGCGATGGAGCCTCCGTCCAAGTTCTCTCCTAATGCGGTGCGCGACGAAAAGGTCAAGGTTATCGAGGCGTTAGAACCCGTGGACCCCTCGGACATCGCGCGGGGCCAATATCGGGCTGATCAGGGAGAGGACGGTTATCTGGATCATGTCGGCAACCCGGCCAGCCGCACCGAAAGCTATATCGCCCTAAAGGTGCATCTTGGTAACTGGCGTTGGGCCGGAGTGCCGTTCTATCTGCGGACTGGAAAGCGTCTGCGCGCACGCGAATCCGAAATTGCCGTGTTCTTCCGCGATCCACCGCATACTATTTTTCCCAACGTAGGCCCCTTGCGTGGCAACGTTCTGGTCATTCGGTTGCAGCCCGACGAAGGCATCACATTGCGCACAACCATCAAAGACCCCGGTCCCGGTGGATTCCGCCTGTCAGATGTGTCGCTGGACATGAGCTTCGCCGAGGCGCTGGGCACGGATGCGCGTGCTCAGGATGCTTATGAGAGGCTGGTAATGGATGTGATCCGGGGTGATCAAACCCTGTTCATGCGCGGTGACGAAGCCGAGGCCGCCTGGGCCTGGGTCGATCCCATCATTCAGGGGTGGGAAGATCGGGGTGACCGGCCAGCCAAATATGATCAGGGCAGTTCAGGGCCGGAAGAAGCATTGATGCTGATGCATCGCGATGGACGCCGTTGGCGTCAGATCGGAGGGTAATCATGGTACATTCCGTCATCACCGACGTCACCCGGCGCATCATCGACCGCAGCGCCGAATTGCGCGGCCCGCATCTTGAGAGGATGGAACACGCCAAGTCCAAAGGGCCAGCCCGTGCGCACCTATCCTGCAGCGGTCAAGCTCATGCCTATGCCGGGGCGGGTGAAGATCAGCAATCCATGGCAACTGGAACGGCTGGCAATCTGGGCATCGTCACCGCCTATAACGACATGCTCTCGGCGCATCAGCCGTTCGAACGCTATCCGGCGCTGATCCGTGACGCGATCCGTGCGGCGGGTGGCACGGCGCAGGTCGCAGGCGGCGTTCCCGCCATGTGTGATGGCGTCACGCAGGGCGAAGCGGGGATGGAGTTGTCGCTGTTCTCGCGCGATGTTATTGCGCTGGCCACTGGAGTGGCGCTTAGCCACAACACGTATGACGGCGCCGTGTTCCTTGGGGTGTGCGACAAGATCGTGCCGGGTCTGGTCATCGGCGCGCAGGCGTTTGGTCACTTGCCCGCCGTGTTCCTGCCTGCAGGACCCATGACAAGCGGCCTGCCGAACGACGAAAAGGCCAAGGTTCGTCAGCAGTTTGCCACCGGAGAAGTCGGCCGTGACGCGTTGATGAAGGCGGAAATGGCCGCCTATCACGGGCCGGGCACCTGCACCTTTTACGGAACCGCCAACACCAACCAGATGTTGATGGAATTTATGGGCCTGCATCTTCCTGGCTCCAGCTTCATCAACCCGAATACACCTTTGCGCGATGCGTTGACCGAAGAAGGCGCGCGCCGTGCCTTGTCACTTAGCGCGCTGGGTAATCACTATACGCCGGTCTGTCAGGTGCTGGACGAACGCGCCTTTGTGAATGGTGTCGTCGGGTTGATGGCAACCGGAGGGTCCACGAACCTGCTGATCCACCTGATCGCCATGGCACGTGCCGGAGGTATCGTTCTGGATTGGGAGGATTTCTCGGACATCTCCGCCGTGGTTCCGCTGGTCGCGCGGGTCTATCCGAATGGATTGGCCGATGTGAACCATTTCCATGCCGCGGGGGGCCTTGGCTATTGCATCGGCACGCTGCTCGAAGACGGCCTGCTGCATCCCGATACGCTGACGGTCGCCGGGCAGGGGCTGCACAACTATACCAAAGAGCCAAAGCTGAAAGATGGTGAACTGGTCTGGGAAGAAGGCACTGCACACAGCTTGAACGAAAAGATCGTGCGCCCGGCCAAGGATCCGTTCCAGCCCACAGGCGGCTTGTCGCGCCTGACCGGAAATCTGGGCACCGCTGTCATGAAGGTATCTGCTGTCGCGCCCGAGCATCAGGTGGTCGAAGCTCCGGTACGTGTTTTCCATGACCAGGAAGAGGTCAAAGCAGCGTTCAAGGCCGGTGAGTTCACGGATGACGTCATCGTCGTTGTCCGCTTTCAGGGACCGAAAGCCAACGGAATGCCCGAACTGCACTCGCTGACGCCGATGCTTTCGATCCTTCAGGGCAGGGGGCAAAAGGTTGCTTTGGTAACTGATGGCCGGATGTCTGGAGCATCGGGCAAAGTTCCAGCCGCGATTCATGTGGTGCCCGAGGCGCTGGATGGTGGTCCCATCGCCTGTTTACGGGATGGCGACATCCTGCGTGTAGATGCGGTCAGCGGAGAATTGGAGATCATGACCCCCGGCGTACTTGATCGCGCCCCGGCAACCGCAGACCTTTCGGCAAACCAGCACGGCGTTGGCCGCGACCTCTTTGGCGCATTCCGCCAGAATGTCGGGTCGGCCGACACTGGTGCCAGCATTTTCGGAGTTTAATTCATGTCCAAAACCCAACGCACCCGCGAAATTTGCGCGCTTGCCCCTATCGTTCCTGTGCTGGTTATCGACGATGCCAAGGATGCGCGCCCACTGGCCGAGGCGCTTGTCGCTGGTGGGCTTCCCGCACTTGAGGTCACGCTGCGGACGCCTGCGGCGTTGGACGCAATCCGCGCAATGTCTCAAGTGCCGGGCGGTGTCGTAGGGGCTGGAACACTGGTGACCCCTGATGACGTCCGTGCCGCGAAAGAGGCAGGCGCACAATTTGGTGTCTCTCCCGGCGCGACTGAAGCTTTGATCGCTGCGTGTGAGGCCGAAGGCCTGCCCCTCTTGCCCGGCGCGGCCACGGCAAGCGAGGCAATGCGACTGCTGGAGCAGGGATATGATATGCTCAAGTTCTTTCCTGCCGAAGCTTCAGGCGGTGCGCCTGCATTGAAGGCAATTGGTGCTCCGCTTCCGCAGATCACGTTCTGTCCAACCGGTGGTGTCTCGCCTGAGAATGCCCGCAATTACCTGTCTTTGTCCAACGTTGTCTGCGCCGGTGGCAGTTGGGTTGCGCCAAAGCAGATGGTTTTGGATCAAGATTGGGCGGGCATCGAAACACTTGCGCGCGAGGCGTCCAAGCTGATGGATTGACGCTGCCGGGCCACACGTTAGGGTGAGGCCAATTCTAACAGGTTGATCCCATGAAAAATCACAACTCTCTCGCGCAGGGGCGTGAGTATTTGGCTATTCCCGGGCCGTCGGTAATGCCCGACGCCGTTTTGCAAGCGATGCACCGTCCCTCGCCCAATATCTATGATGGCGAGTTGATCGAGATGATGCCCGCGCTGACCCGCGACCTATGTCGCGTCGCCCGGACCGAGCACAACGTCGCAATTTATATCGCCAACGGGCACGGCACTTGGGAAGCTACCCTGTCGAACGTCATTGCCCCCGGCGAACGTGTTTTGGCACCGGCTTCGGGTCGGTTCACCCACGGCTGGGCAGAGATGGCGGAAGGGATCGGTGCAACGGCGCAATTGATCGACTTCGGCACGTCATCTGCCTGGGATTTCGAACGTATCAGTGACGCGTTGCGCGCTGATAAAGCGCATGAAATCAAAGCGGTTCTGGCCGTGCATGTGGATACCTCAAGTTCGATCCGAAACGATATTCCAACACTTCGCGCGTTGCTGGATGACTTGAACCACCCGGCGATTTTGATGGCGGATTGTATCGCCTCGCTGGGGTGTGATCGGTTCGAAATGGATGCCTGGGGCGTCGACGTCATGGTCACCGCCTGTCAAAAGGGGCTGATGACGCCTGCAGGTGTGGGGTTTGTCTTTTTTAATGACAAGGCGCGGGCCAAGCGCGCCACTATGCCCCGGGTGTCGCAATATTGGGATTGGGTGCCGCGGGCTAATCCGGAGCTGTTTTATCAGTATTTCAACGGGACAGCTCCGACCCATCACCTATATGGTCTGCGCGCTGCCTTGGATATCATCCATGCCGAGGGGATCGAACAGGTCTGGGCGCGCCACGAACGACTTGCAGGAGCTATTTGGACGGCCTGCGAAATCTGGGCCGAGGGCGGTGCTTTGCACTTGAACGTCGCAGATCGCCAAGACCGTAGCCGTGCCGTAACCGCCTTGCGGCTGACCGACGGTCGGGGCACGGCCCTTCGGGAATTTACGGAAACCCAACTGGGCCTTACCTTGGGCATCGGCCTTGGGATGGAGGACTGGGACGGATGTTTCCGTCTTGGTCACATGGGGCATGTGAATGGGCAGATGGTCATGGCCATTTTGGGCGGGGTTGAAACCGGGCTGGCCGCACTCGGAATCCCGCGCGGCACAGGCGCGTTGGAGGCTGCGGCGGCTGCGTTGGTTTCGTAACGCGAACTGCCGAGCGTATTGGCGCAGTTCATGCGCGCGCGTTTGCGGCCTCAAGCGCCTTTGGCAGAGCTGCGGCAAAGGCATCCAGATCGCACGCCTCGCCGCAGCTTACCCGAATGCACCTGTTCTGCGGCGCAGCAAAGGGCATTCGAACGAAAACACCCTGCGCGACAAGCGACTCGAGAACCGCCTTAGCAAAGTTACCGTCCCGCCGGCAATCAATGGCAACGAAATTCGTGGCCGACGGCAAGGGGGTCAGACCATTCTTTGTTGCGATCTGTCCGATCCGGGTGCGGGCCTCAGCGATCTTGTTCTGAATCCGTTTTAACCAGGCGTCGTCTTGCAGCGCTGCCAGCGCCCCAGCTTGCGCTGCGCGGTTCATGCCGAAATGGTTCCGTACCTTGTTGAACGCCGATATCAATTCGGGTGCGCCAATCGCATATCCGACGCGCGCCCCTGCCATTCCATAAGCCTTTGAAAAGGTGCGCATCCGGATAACGCGGGGATCATCGGCTGCGACAGGGGCTTCGGTCCCTTCGGGCGCGCATTCCACGTAAGCCTCATCCAGAACCAGCAGGCACCCGTCGGGCAAGTCGTCCAGCGCCGCGACGATATCCTTGCCGGAATGCCAGCTTCCCATAGGGTTGTCGGGATTGGCCAGATAGACCAGCTTGGCATCCGTTTCTACGGCCAGAGCAAACAGGGCCGCCGGGTCTTCGTGATCGTCGCGATAGGGAACGGTGTGCAACACACCACCGAACCCTGCCACGTGGTAGTTGAATGTCGGGTAGGCACCGTCCGAGGTGACAACGGCGTCGCCGGGTCCGATCAAAAGCCGGACGAGGTAGCCCAAAAGTCCATCAATCCCTTCCCCTACGACGATATTGTCTGCCCCAACGCCATGATGTTCAGCCAATGCGTGGCGCAGGTCATGGTTTTCGGGATCGCCGTACATCCAGATTTCAGTATTTGCCATTGCCTCGGCCGCGCGCGGCGAGGGGCCGAAGACACTTTCGTTCGCGCCAAGCCGGGCAATGAAAGGCGCACCCCGCTGGCGCTCCTGTGTTTCGGGGCCAACAAAGGGCACGGTCGCAGGCAGGGACAGGGCAAGCGGGGTGTAGCGTGGGTCAGTCATATAGGCAGATAAACGTAAGGTCACAGGGCGAGCAACCTTGTGTTGTGCGCGATTGCCGCCCACCCTACACAAAATTGTTGAGGGAGGGGTGCAGATGCGCGTTTTGTTGGGGTTGATCCTGATCGGGCTAGCCTATCTGATTTTTTGGCCGGTTGAGGTTGAGCCGGTCGCGTGGGAACCACCACAAGCACCTGAGTTCGCAGGCGAGTTTGCCGAAAACAACGCGCTGGATCAGCTTGAATTGATCGCATTTCCTGATGATGAGGTGGGTCCCGAAGACATCGCCGTATTGCCGGATGGAACCGCTTATACAACCACAGCGTCCGGCGCTCTGTTCCGTATTGACGGCGAAGCCCCCATCAAGGTCGACGAACTTGGTGGGCGCCCGTTGGGCCTCAAGGCGGGCCTGGACGGTGCGCTGTATATCGCGGACAGCTTTCGTGGGTTGATGCGTTGGAATGGTCCCGGTTCGTTAGAGTTGCTTACCTCTGAAGTTGACGGGAAGCCCTTGATCTATGCCAACCAATTGGATGTGGCCCGGGACGGGACGGTGTATTTCTCCAACTCTTCAGATCGTTTCGACCCCGAAACAATGGGCGGTACCAAACCCACATCCGTGATGACGATCTGGGAGCAATCGGACACCGGGTATGTCGCCAAGTACGCGCCCGACGGCAGCACCGAAAAGGTGGCCGATGGGTTCGTCTACACGAACGGTGTTGCGCTGTCTCCGGACGAAGATTTTCTGCTGATCGCGGAAACCGGGCGTGCGCGGGTCCATAAACTGTGGCTGACCGGCCCAAGGGCGGGCGAGCGCGCAGTTCTGATGGACAACTTGCCAGGCTATCCGGACAATATCGAGGCGCAGGGTGACGGCACCTATTGGATGGCGTTCGCCAGCCCGCGCGTGCCGACCGAAGTTTTGATGCCTTATCCGTTCCTGCGCAAGGTGATTTGGCGGCTGGGTCCGATGGTGCGGCCTGCACCGATCCATCGCGGAATGCTGATTCAATTCGACGGAGAGGGAAACATCCTACAAAACCTGCAGGACCCACAGGGCCGGTTGGGGATTACAACCGGCGGGAAGATCGTTGGAAACCAGTTCTATGTCATGACGCTGGATTCCCCGTGGTTTGGGCGCATGGCCGTCGAGGGATTGCCCCTACGTTGATCTGGAACTTTGTGGGTGTTGCAGGCATCTTTGCCGAAACTGGAATAGGGAAGTTCACATGTCGCGTGTATCAGTAGAATACAAAGATCACATTGCCCACGTCACTTTGACGCGCGGCGAGAAGATGAACGCGCTGGATGATGCGATGTTCAATGCAATTCTGTCCGCAGGGCAGGAGGTTGCCGCCTCGGACGCGCGTGCGGTTGTGCTGTCGGGGCAGGGCGGAAATTTCTGCGCCGGTCTGGATATGGCCAGCCTTGCGAAATACGCCAATAACAACCCGTCCGAATGGCTGATGACCCGCAGCCATGGGGATGCCAACGACCTTCAGGAACTGGCGCTGACATGGCGCCGCGTTCCGGTCCCGGTGATTTGCGCTATCGAAGGCGTGGCCTATGGCGGCGGTCTTCAGATCGCGCTGGGGGCCGATATCCGTATTGCGCACCCTGACAGTAAACTCGCCGTGCTTGAAATGAAGTGGGGCATTATCCCGGATATGGGCGCGATGTATATGCTGCCGCATCTGGTTGGCAGCGATGTGATCCGCCTTTTGACCTATACCGCCCGGCCCGTTGGGGCGCAGCAGGCGGCGGATTGGGGGCTTGTGACTAAGCTTTCCGACGATCCTTTGACCGAGGCCACGGCGATTGCCGAGGACATCGCGTCCAAAAGCCCATCAGGTATTCGCGCGGCCAAGCGGGTCATAGATTTCGCCGAAAGCCATAGCCGCGCGGAAACTCTTATGGAGGAATCCATCGAGCAGGTAGAACTGATCGGAAAACCGGACCAGATGGAGGTGATTGCAGCCCAGATGCAGGGCCGCAAGCCTGTATTCAAGTAACTAGCGCGTAAAGGCGCGCCGTGCATCCCGTGCCATGTTGTACCGCATCTCCAGATCGGCGATGCGGGCCATTGCCTGTTTGCGCGCCTGCGGATCGGTCAGGGTGGTGTAGTCCTGGCGCGCTGCGTCCAGGTCTTTCTTGATCTTGAACTCTTCGGGCAGCACCCCGGCCTGAGCCATTATTCTGTATCCGGCGGCAGTTGCCGGGTCGCTTTGCTCCTCGCCAGAGCGATCGGGCAGGGGGCGGCCTTCGCCTTCAAGCCCCTGCAATTGGCCTTCGGCTTGCGCCTTTTTGATCTGACGCTCAATGAGCTTTCCCAGCGATCCAAACATATCTTTATTCTACAGTGTGCCGGGCCGCGCGGCTAGCGGCTTCGATTTGCAATCAAATAGGCGACGCCGCCTGCCAAAAGGCCCCAAACTGCGGCACCCAGCCCGAAGACTGATATGCCCGAGGCCGTGATCGCAAAGGTCAGGATTGCGGCTTCGCGTTCGGCAGGCACTTCGAGCGCCGCAAAGGTTGCATTGGCCATCACGCCGATCAGGGCAACGCCGGTCAGCGTGCCCATCAGCAACGGATCGGCATGAACGGCAAACCCTGTAATTGCGACGGCAAACACGCCGAACACGCAATAAAACACACCGGCCATCACAGCGGACCAATAGCGTTGATTTGGATCGGGATGGCTGTCTTCGTTCGAACACATCGCTGCGGTGATCGCAGCAAGGCAGGTTGCTGGCGCTCCGAATGTCGCCGACAGTACGCTTGCGCCACCCACGGCCGAAAACAGGCGCCTTGAGACTGGCTGGTAACCAAAGCTGCGCATCACGGCGATACCGGGGATGTTCTGCGTGGCCATCGTGACGATGAACAACGGAAGACTGATGCCCATAATGGAAGCCACTGAGAATGTGGGCCACGTCCAGACCGGAGTGGCCACCACCTGTGCCGGCGCAACCGATGCACCCTTGGCATTTAGAACGACCACGATGGCCGCCGCGATGACGGCGGCGGGCACAGCGAGCAGCCGGTTGAAACGCCCGGCGACAAACCATGTCAGGATCACGGGAAGGGCCTGCCACGGTAGGTCAACGGCGGCTTTGAAGGGCAGAATGCAAAGCGGCAACAGAACACCGCCTAACATAGCCTGTGCCAGCGTGGTTGGGATCGCCGCAGCAAGGCGGCCCAGCGGTTTCCACAGCCCGGCCAGAACTGTCAACGCGCCAGCGCACAAAAACGCACCCACGGCCTCTGAAAAGCCCGCCGCCGGCGTGGCGGACACGGCAAGCAGGGCCGCTCCGGGTGTGGACCATGCAACGCTGATGGGTTGGTGATATCGCAGGCTTAGACCTATGGCCGCCAGACCCATGGCGATAGCCGCCATCATTAATCCCGAGGCTGCTTGGGCCGGTGACGCGCCCATCGCGGTCAATCCCTGAAGGACAATGGGAAATGAGCTGAAGAAGCCGACGATGGCAACAACCAGCCCGGTCGAGACAGTTTGGATCGGTGGGGCTGTGCGCGTCATTTTGGCCTCGGTGGGGTTGCCTCGAACCGTGCTACCAAGCGTGAGGGTGGGGCGGCAACCCCCAGTTGCGCAAAAGAAAACCCCGCCAGTAAGGCGGGGTTAGAGTGTTGGGACGTGAAGACGGATCAGGCGATCTCGGACAGGCGGGCCAATGCCTCATTCAGCTTCGCTTCTTCCTCTTCGCGGGCGGCGAGGTTTGCTTTGGCTTCTTCCACAACCTCTTCCGGGGCCGAAGCCACGAATTTGGGGTTGTTCAGACGCAATCGCAGCCCGCCCAGTTCCTTAGCCAGTTTGCCCTTGGCTTTCTCCAACCGTTCCTTTTCCGCGCCGATGTCGATGATATCGGCCAGCGGCAGGCCAAAAGACGCGCCGGGGGCGGCGATTGAGATGGTGCCCTTAGGCAGCTCATCCGCTTTGGTCAGGCTGTCAATCCGCGCCAGACGTTTGATCAGCGCCTCATTGCGGTCCCAAGCAGCTTGGCCATGCGCGTCGATATCCGTCACCAGCATCGGCACGTATAGACCAGCCGGAACCCGCATCTGCGCACGGGCCGAGCGGGTGTTTTCGATCACCGAGATCACCCAGTTCATCTCACGATCTGCATCGGCATCAACCAGATCGGCAGCAGCATAAGTTGGCCAGTCGGCGTGGACGATCATCTTGGGCCGCGTGCCGGTCAAACCCCAAAGTTCTTCGGTTATGAAGGGCATGATCGGGTGCAACAGGACCATGCATTGATCCAGAACCCAGCGCATGGTGGCGCGGGTTTCCGCCTGAGCTTCGGCGTCATCGCCTTGCAGCAGGGGTTTCGACAGTTCTACATACCAGTCGCAGACCTTGCCCCAGACAAAGGCATAAAGCCCGTTGGCCGCGTCGTTGAAACGATAGCTTTCCAGCGCCGCGTCGACCTCTTCCCGCACGCGGGCGGTTTCGCCGATGATCCAGCGGTTGACAGCCGCCTTGGGCTTCAGATCAGCCACACCCAGTTGCGGGACGGCGTCGGTAAAGACCTCGTTCATCTCAGCAAACCGGACGGCGTTCCACAGTTTCGTACCGAAATTGCGATAGCCGGTAATGCGTTCACGAGACAGTTTCAGTACGCCGCCAATCGCCGCCATCGACGCATTGGTAAAGCGCAGCGCGTCGGCGCCGAATTCGTCCACGATCTCCAGCGGGTCGATGACGTTGCCGGTGGTCTTGGACATCTTCTTGCCCTTCTCGTCGCGGACGAGCGAGTGCAAGTAGACGGTATGGAACGGGATTTCATTCACCACGGCCAGTTGCATCATCATCATCCGGGCGACCCAGAAGAACAGAATATCCGCGCCGGTGATCAGAACGTCCGTGGGGAAATAGCGCTCCAGCTCCTCGGTCTGCTCGGGCCAGCCCAGAGTGCCGATGGGCCAGAGGCCGGAGGAGAACCACGTGTCGAGCACGTCGGGGTCGCGCCAGACCGGGTAAACCAACTTGGTCGGGTCTTGTTCAACTGCGTACTGAGCAAGGCTTTCCGCGAACTGATGGATCGCTTCCTGCTTGTCGGCGACTTCGACAACGGTAGCGTGGCTCAGAGGGCTGGGAATGTTTGCGTTGTCGTCCAGGAATTTCTCGGTAACAGCTTCAAGGCTCGCAGCGCATTCCATGATATTGCCACGGTGCAGCATGCCGCCTTCGTTCAGCAAACGGCCCAATTCGACCAGATCCAGGTCTCCGTCATTCTCGTCGTCGACGAAGTCTTCGGCGGACAGGTCCAGCCCATACCAAACCGGAATCTGATGCCCCCACCACAGTTGACGCGAAATGCACCACGGCTCGATGTTTTCCAACCAGTGGTAATAGGTCTTCTCGCCCGACTCGGGGATGATCTTGACCGTGCCGTCCTTGACCGCATCCAACGCGGGACCGACGACCTTTTCGGCGTCGACGAACCACTGGTCGGTGAACATCGGCTCGATGACCACTTTCGAGCGGTCACCGAAGGGCTGCATGATCGGCTTGCTTTCAACCAGCGGAACCAGCGCTGCCGGGTCGTCATCCTCACCCAGCTTCACACCCAGACGCGGGTCATCTGCGCGAGTCACGACGGCCAGTCCGTCGGCTGTGATTTCTTCCACCACCTTCGCGCGCGCCTCGAACCGATCCAGCCCGCGCAGGTGATCAGGGATCAGGTTGATCGCGTCGATCTCGTTCTCGGTGAAGTCCTTGCCGCGCGCGTATTCCTGCGCCTTGTCCGCTTCTTCTGCGTAGGGTGCACCATCCGCCCGCATCGCGCCTTTGGTGTCCATCAGGCGGTACATCGGAATGCCGCCGCGCTTGGCCACCATGTTGTCGTTGAAGTCATGCGCACCGGTGATCTTCACCGCGCCCGATCCGAAATCGGGGTCCGGATACTCATCGGTGATGATCGGGATCTGACGGCGATGCTCTTTCGGGCCAACCGGGATTTCGCAGAGTTTGCCTACGATTGGCGCGTAACGCTCATCCGAGGGATGAACCGCAACAGCGCCGTCGCCCAGCATGGTTTCGGGGCGGGTCGTGGCGATGGAAATGTAATCGCGCTCTTCCGTCAGAACGACATTCCCGTCCTCGTCTTTTTCGACATAGGTGTAGGTCTCGCCCCCGGCCAGCGGGTATTTGAAGTGCCACATGTGGCCGGGCGTTTCGATATTCTCGACTTCCAAATCCGAGATCGCGGTCTCGAAATGCGGGTCCCAGTTGACCAGCCGCTTGCCGCGATAGATCAGGCCTTTTTCGTACATGTCGACGAAAACCTTGATCACCGCGTCGTGGAAGTTGGCTGAGTTTTCGTGGCCGGTGCGCGGATCGCGTGGTGCGCCCGCCATGGTGAAGGCGTTCCGTGACCAGTCGCAGGAAGACCCCAGACGCTTCAACTGTTCGATAATCGTGCCGCCATATTCGCCTTTCCACTCCCAGACCTTGTCAAGAAATGCCTCGCGCCCCAGTTCGGTCCGGCTGGGCTGCTGTGTGGCGGCCAGCATCTTTTCGACCTGCATCTGTGTGGCGATGCCCGCGTGGTCCTGACCGGGCTGCCACAACGTGTCGAACCCGCGCATCCGGTGCCAGCGGATCAGGATGTCCTGCAGCGTGTTGTTGAACGCATGGCCCACATGCAGCGCGCCCGTCACATTGGGCGGCGGGATCATGATGGTAAAGCTTTCGTCGCGCGATTTGTTCGCGCCTGCCTTGAAGGCTCCGGCCTGTTCCCAGGTTTTATAGATACGGGCCTCGGCCTCGGCCGCATTGAATGTCTTTTCCATCGCCATGGGGTGCGTCCTGCGTCATCAATCTTGGGTCAGCGCCTGCAATAGCGAATGGATGCGCCAAGGGGAAGGCCCCCTATGGACATCGTCCCCTCGCAGGCTAGTGTCGCGCGGTAGAGCAGCGGCAGGAGCGTTCCATGGAAAAGTTCGGTAAGAGTCAGCCGGTCAAACGGACCGAGGATCAGAGGTTTCTGACCGGGCAGGGGCATTACATGGATGATGTGGTGCCCGAGGGTGCGCTGCATGCTGTTTTCGTGCGCTCTCAGGTGGCGCATGGGGTGATATCCAGTCTGGACCTAGAAGAGGCGCGGTCGGCGGATGGGGTGCGTCTGGTGATGACGTTGGACGATCTGAAAACCGCAGGGATCGACACCGTGATGAACGCCGCAATCGTGGACAATCGGGACGGATCGAAAGCCGCCGCGCCGGAACGTCAGATGCTGGCCAGCGACCGTGTGCGCTTTGTCGGCGAGCCGATCGCTGTTGTCATTGCCGATACCCCGTCACAGGCCCGCGACGCAGCCGAGATGATCTGGGCCGAGATCGACGAATTGCCCGCAAAGCTGGACGTAGATGCGGGTGGGGAAGTTTTACACCAAGACGCTCCCGACAATCGCGCCTTTGACTGGGGGCTGGGCGATGAGGCGGCGACAGAGGCCGCATTTCAGGCTGCAGCGCATAGGGTTTCGCTGAATGTGGCCGACAACCGGGTCATCATAACCTCGATCGAGCCGCGCGGCTGTCAGGCCAACTGGGTCGATGGCCGCCTGCATTTTGCCTATGGCGGGCAGGGGGTGTGGGCGATGCGTGCACAGCTGGCCGAAAAACTGCGGCTGGAGCCTGAGGCGATCCGCGTCACCACCCCGGATGTTGGGGGCGGGTTCGGCATGAAGGTAATGCCCTACCCCGAGTATTTCTGCACCGCCGTTGCCGCGATGAAGCTGGGACAACCCGTCCACTGGATGTCGGACCGGTCCGAGGCGATGCTGGCCGATCATCATGGCCGCGATTTGACTTCACTTGCGGAACTGGCATTTGACGACGACCACCGGATCACCGCCTATCGTGTGCACAGCAAGGTCAATCTGGGTGCGTATAACAGCCATTTCGGTCAGGCGATCCAGACCAACCTGTTCAGCCGGGTGCTGATGGGGGTCTATGACGTCCAGACCACCTATCTGCGGGTCGAGGGGTTCTTCACCAACACCACGCAGGTCGATGCCTATCGCGGGGCCGGACGACCCGAGGCGATCTATGTCCTTGAACGTGTCATGGACCGCGCCGCGCGTGAATTGGGCATCGATCCCTGGGAGTTGCGCCGCAAGAATTTCATCCGCCCCGAGGCATTTCCATACAGAACTGCGACCGGCGAGACTTACGATGTCGGTGATTTCAATATGATCCTGTCACGCACAGCTAGCCAAACTGCGGGGTTCAACGCGCGCAAGGCGACCGATGCCGAACGCGGCCTGATCCGGGGGCAGGGTCTTTGTTACTATATCGAAAGTATTCTGGGGGACCCTTCCGAGAACGCGAAAGTTGAGTTCTGCGAGGATGGCACCGTGAACCTCTATGTCGGCACCCAATCGAATGGGCAGGGGCATGAGACGGTTTATGCCCATTTCCTGTCGGATCAGACCGGGATTCCGGTAGACCGGATCAATGTAGTGCAGGGTGACAGCGATCGACTGCCACATGGGGGCGGCACCGGGGGGTCTCGGTCCGTTACGGTGCAAAGTACGGCAACGCTGGCGACAATCGACGTCATGCTTGCCGCGTTCACGCCGTATCTGGCGGATAAGATGGGGGTCGAGGAAAGCGATATCAGCTTCGACCACGAAACATTCCGCGCATCAGGGTCGAACCTAACACCAACCCTGACCGAGGCCGCTGACATGGCCCGCGCCGATGGCCGATCCGATCTGTTGCAACATCAGGCGCGCGCCAACCTGGATGCGCGCAGTTATCCCAATGGCGCGCATGTTGCCGAAATCGTTATTGATTCTTACACCGGAGAAACATGGGTCGACCGCTATACAGTCGTCGATGATTTTGGTAACCTTATCAACCCGATGCTGGCCGAAGGGCAGGTTCATGGCGGTGTGGTCCAGGGGATCGGACAGGCGCTGACCGAGCGTGTTGTGCATGATGCGCAGGGGCAACTGCTCACGGCTTCGTTGATGGACTATGCCTTGCCGCGCGCCGCCGAGATACCCATGATTAAGTTTACGTCGGTGCCGGTTCCGTCAACTTCCAACCCGATGGGGATGAAGGGATGCGGTGAGGCCGGCACCGTGGGCGCGCTGGCCGCTGTGGCAAATGCGGTTCAGGATGCGCTCTGGGATTACGGGGTGCGGCAGGCGGATATGCCTTTTACACCTCACAAAGTATGGGAGTTGCTGACGCATGGTTCTGTCGCGGCTGAGTAGAAAGGTACTAGGATGGCTCGGACGGCCTCTGCGGTCCGAGCACTCGGCCGAGTCACGCCACCGCGAACCGATCAGCCATGTGATTATCCTCGACGGCACAATGTCGACGCTGGAACCGGGCCGGGAGACCCATGCAGGCCAGACTTTGCGCCTGTGCTGTGAGATGGGCAGCAAGGTCTCGGTTTTCTATGAATCCGGCGTGCAGTGGGAGAGCTGGAAGTCCTCGCTGGACGTGATGATGGGGCGGGGGATCAACCGCCAGATACGACGTGCCTATGGATATCTTGCCTCGCGCTACAAACCCGGCGATCGTATCTATTTCATCGGCTATTCACGCGGGGCTTACGGGGTGCGCAGCCTTGCCGGGGTGATCGACCTGATCGGGCTGCTCAAGGCCGAACACGCGACCGAGCGGAATATCAAGCAGGCGTACCGCCATTATGAGTGCAACGCCAATGGTGCCGCTGCAGGCGCTTTCCGCAAACAGTTCTGTCACGAGGATGTGGCAATTGAGATGGTCGGCGTGTGGGACACGGTGAAGGCGCTGGGCTTGCGCCTGCCGCTTCTGTGGCGCTGGGCCGAGGAACGCCACGCCTTCCACAACCACCAGCTTGGCCCCGCCACCCGCCACGGCTATCATGCCATGGCGCTGGACGAGACGCGCGAAGTGTTCGAACCGGTATTGTGGAAATGTACCCCCGAGTTCAAAGGCCACGTCGAGCAGGTCTGGTTCCGAGGTACCCACGGCGATGTCGGGGGCCAGTTGAACGGGTTCGAAGAGGCCAGACCCCTCAGCAACATTTCTCTCATCTGGATGCTGGACAAGGCCGAGATGCACGGTTTGCCCCTGCCCGAAGGTTGGCGTGAGCGGTTCCCGACCGACACCCAGGCGCGCTCGGTGGGAACATGGCGCGGCTGGGGCAAGATTTTCCTGCTGCGCAAGCATCGCAAAGTTGGGCGGGACCGGTCCGAGCGTCTGCATGTCTCTGTGTCGCCGGATGAACTACCCGGCTGGGTGCCGATGCCGGATTTGCCGTCACATCCGGCGCAGTGAAAGGCTGAAGGTGGGCCAGCAATTACAAGATCACTTACGGCTCAATGTCAAGTCGAACCCATTTTGAAAGATGCTGCGCGACGGGCGAAAGCCCGCTTTGCACGACATGGACACAGGAAAAGTCGCAAACCTTGCGCGGCTAGGCGAGCGAACGCTCCATGAAGTAGACCTTGTCTTGCCACTTATCCGGGAAGCTTTCTGGTTGCGGCATGGGAACAAAGCCAGCGTCCTCATACATCGCCCGGGCTTGTGTCAGAAACGTAGCTGAAGAGAAGAAGACGTGACTGTACCCATCTGCTGCCAACTGCTCGAACATTTCGTTCAGCAGTCTGCGGCCAAGTCCGAGGCCGCGCCCTGCCTGACTTACAAACATTCGATTGAACTCGGCGGTGCCGGGACGGGCTTCACTGTACATGACGCACCCCATCGGTTTGCCATCCACCGATGCAACGATAATTCCGCCCAATGGTCGCTCGTGCAGAGCGGGTAGTTCCTTCAATATGGCCTCGAAGCTTTTTGGGCCCATTGGATGATCTTCACCCCTAGGCCAATAGGAGGGGTAGTTTTCCCAGTGCCATTTCAACCATTCTCGGCACAGCATACGTGCCGCCTCAATATCGCCTTCGCAGCTTGCGAGCCGGACAATTATTTTGGTCATTCTGGTACCCCGAACAAAGTATAGAAAGCGTGCTGAAACGGGGTGCATGAGTCAATCAGCCGCGAACCGAAAGCCGCCATTGGCGCAAAAGCAGCGAATCGGCGCTTTGTCCGCACAGCCGACACTCCGACCTAATACACCTTCGCAGCTTTCAGTGAAGGTGTTTCCTTTGTCAGAGCTAGTTACGCCTTGCATTGTTTTTTACTATGCAACACTTCCGGTAAGAGGCGTGGCGAAACGCCTGCGCCCCTTTCGCATTCCACAATGGAGACTTGGGTTTAGGTTCTCAATTACCGCCGCCGATCCCGGCGCGAGCTCATTGGTTGGAACGCCACGCCCACATGCGCTTCGCAATAGGGCTTGCCTGCCTCAACCGGCAGGCCGCAGAACCAGAAATCCTCGGTCGCGGGGTCTCCGACGGGCCATTTGCAAGTTTTCTCGGTCAGCTCCATCAACGTCAGCTTCTTGGCCTTCTTCTCGACCTCGTTGACCTTGGCGAGCGCCTCGGGGCTGATCTCATTGGCCGAGGGTTGCGGCGGCAGGGGCTGACCGGCCGGGATGATCTGACGGCGGGCGGGCACGGCAGGCTTCGCCTCGGTCGCCGGAGCAGGCGCAGGACGCGCAGGTTCAGTTTTGGGCGCGGGTTTGGGCTTGGCCTCGGCCTTTGGTGTTGGTGCCGGTTTTTCCTTGGGCTCGGCCTTGGCTGGGGTCGCGCCAGTTGCGCGGTTCGACAGGCCCAGACGGTGCACCTTGCCGATCACCGCGTTGCGGGTCACACCGCCCAGTTCCTTGGCGATCTGGCTGGCCGACTGGCCCTCGCCCCACATCTTTTTCAGCAGCTCTACACGCTCGTCAGTCCAGGACATCATTTGCCTTTCAAAAGCGGAAAGCGGCCCCGGATTCGGGCCGCCTTGGGAATTCGTCTCGGTCCCTATTTTAATCACTGTGTGCCGAGTTACAAGCGGTTCTCGAATCAGCTGCTGTGTGACGGTGTCGGGCTTCGCGCCAGACCAGAATCAGCCCCCCGGTCAAGATGATCGCAGAGCCGATCATGCTGATTCCATCCGGGATCACGCCGAATATGGCAAAATCGTAAAGCGCGGCAAAGACCAACGTGGCATAGCTGATGGGTGCCACAAAAGACGCATCAGCGCGCGCCATCCCGTTTACAAAGCACGCCTGCGCGCAGGCCATCAGCAGGCCGATCCCAGCCAAAGCCGCCCATTGCTGGGGCGTGGGCCATTGATACACAAAACTCACCGCGACCGAGGCGATGGTCAGCCCCATTGCATTATTGATCAAAAGGATCTGAATCGGAATTTCGCGGCCAGCGAGTTTCTTGATAAAGATCAGCTCCATTCCGATCACGGCGGCGGCAGTCAGAGCCAAAAGCGCCGCAGGCTGGAAGCTTTCAGGCGTTGGACGTAATAGGATCAGCGCCCCAGCCAGCGCGACCGCTGCGGCCAGCCATCGCCAGGGGCCAACACCTTCTTTCAGCAAGGGGATGGCCAAAACCATGGCAAAGACCGGATTCAGAAAGGAAATCGCGGTTGCGTCGGCAATCGGGATGAATGCGACCGAGGCGAACATCAAAGTGATTCCCAGCCAACCAAAGCTGGTTCTTCCCAAATGAAGCCCCCAATGCGGACGGGTAAGGCGGGGGCGAAGAACGGCCACTGCGCCAATGATCACCAGAAAAGCGAACAGAAAACGGCCATGGCTGATCTGCAACGGGTGCAGAGCCGGGCCCAGCACATCTGTTCCCAACGCCTTGGCCAGCAGGGTGGTTCCGGAAAGAAGGGCGCTTGCCGCAACGATCAATAGGGCCGCAAGCGGCGGGTTCTGGCGCGTGGGTGTCATAAGCCACCGGTGCGCTAGCGCGGGGCAAATGGCAAGCGGCAATTGTACGGCTCGTTAAGGAAATCAGACTGTCCCGGGCAATTCGGGGTTTTCAGATGAGTGGAGTACGGCTATACGAGCCACCATGATCAAACACGCATATATCCTGCGACTCCGACGCCGACGCATCGCCGCGTAATCGGCCCGATTGATCCTGTGTGCGCTGAGAATCCGCGCACTTCCCACCAAATCAGTTGACTAACATGGCCTTCGTGTATCACTCACGAGGCTCAATTTATCGAAAAGGATGATCCTATGATCCCGTCCGTTCTGCCGACCTATAACCGTGCACCCCTGACCTTTGTGAAAGGCGAAGGTGCCTGGCTGACCGAGGCAGATGGCCGACGTTTTCTGGATCTGGGCGCAGGTATAGCGGTAAATGCGCTGGGCCACGCACATCCGGCGTTGGTGAACGCGTTGACCGAACAGGCGCATGCGCTGTGGCATGTCTCGAACCTCTATCACATCCCGCAGCAGCAGGCGCTGGCCGACAAACTGGTCGAGCATACCTTTGCCGACACAGTGTTTTTCACCAATTCCGGCACCGAATCCTGCGAACTGGCCGTGAAAATGGCGCGCAAGTACTTCTATGACAAGGATCAGCCAGAGCGGGTCGAGATCATAACGTTTGATGGTTCGTTCCACGGTCGGTCCTCGGCCGGCATTGCTGCCGCAGGATCCGAGAAGATGACCAAGGGGTTCGGCCCGCTGCTTCCCGGTTTCGTGCATGTCACCTTTGGCGATCTCGACGGCGTTACAAATGCCATCACCGACAAAACCGCCGCGATCCTGATTGAACCGGTTCAGGGCGAGGGCGGAATTCGCCCGGTTCCCGACGCCGAGCTAAAGGCGCTGCGCCAAATTTGCGACGACAACGGCCTTCTTTTGATCCTTGACGAGGTCCAGTGCGGTGTTGGCCGTACCGGGAAACTGTTCGCGCATGAATGGGCCGGGATCACCCCGGACATCATGATGGTCGCCAAGGGCATCGGCGGCGGATTTCCCCTTGGCGCAGTTCTGGCAACCGAAAGCGCGGCCAGCGGTATGACTGTGGGAACACACGGCTCGACCTATGGGGGCAACCCGCTGGGCTGTGCGGTGGGCTGCGCCGTGATCGACCAGGTGGCCACACCCGCGTTTCTGGAAGGCGTCAATCGAAAGGCAGGCCTTTTGCGGCAAAAGCTCGAAGGTCTCATCGCAGACCACCCCGATGTGTTCGAAGAAGTGCGAGGCACCGGCCTGATGTTGGGTCTGAAATGCAAACCGACCAATATCGACGTGGTGAATGCGGGCTATGGCAACGAGGTCATCACCGTCCCAGCCGCCGATAATGTGATCCGCCTGCTGCCGCCGCTGACCCTGACCGAGGACGACATCGCGCAGGCCGTTATCCGCCTCGAGAAAGCCGCGCAACAGGTTCACGCCAATCTGACCACCGCCTGACTTTTCTTCTGTTCCGAAATACTTCGGGGGTGTGGGGGCTGGCCCCCACCCGCCGCCAACCAAAAGCGACAAGATATGAACCACTTCCTTGATATTCACAAAACTGATGCCGCTGACCTGCGGAAGATGATTGACCAGGCCGGAGCGATGAAACAGGCCCGCCTCGGGCGGCCTAAAGCCGCCCATGATGACGACCTACCGCTTGCAGGTCGCATGGTTGCGCTGATCTTTGAGAAGCCATCCACCAGAACACGGGTTTCTTTTGACGTTGGCGTGCGTCAGATGGGCGGTGAAACCATGCTGCTGTCCGGTAAGGACATGCAGCTTGGCCATGGCGAGACGATCGCCGATACCGCCCGCGTCCTGTCGCGCTATGTCGACTTGATCATGATCCGGACGTTCGACGAAACGATCCTGACCGAGATGGCCGAATACTCGGACGTGCCTGTGATCAACGGCCTGACCGACCGCACCCATCCCTGTCAGATCATGGCCGATGTCCTGACTTTCGAAGAACACCGTGGCCCCATCGCGGGTAAAAAAGTGGTCTGGACCGGCGATGGCAACAACGTGTGCGCTTCGTTCCTGCACGCGGCTGGTCAGTTTGGCTTCAACCTGACTTTCACCGGCCCCGCGCAGTTCGACCCGGAGGAAGAGTTCATGGGCTTTGCCCGCCAAAAGGGATCGCAAATCGTGGTCGAACGCGATCCATTCAAAGCGGTCGAAGGCGCGGACCTTGTCGTTGCCGATACATGGGTCTCTATGCACGATTCCCAATCGGCCAAGGAACGGCGTCACAACCTGCTGCGACCTTATCAGGTCAATGAAGATTTGATGTCGCATGCCAAGCCAGATGCGCTGTTCATGCACTGCCTGCCAGCACACCGCGAGGAAGAGGCGACATCCGAGGTCATGGATGGTCCGAACTCGGTTATCTTTGATGAGGCGGAAAATCGTCTGCACGCGCAAAAGGCGATCATGCGCTGGTGCCTGGGCGTCTAGCGCCTGCGTATATCCCACACTCGAAGTTTGGCGAGCGTCCGGACGCTCGCCACCAAGATCAGAATGCAAAGTGCGGTTTTGGACATAACCTCCATCGTGCCTTCGATCAGCATGGCATGAACAACGCTGCCGACGATCGTGATGAAAGCCAGCCCCGCGTGCCCAAGTCTCCAGACGCGAAACCGAAGATGAAGGCGCTGCCGCAGCAAACCCAGAAGGGCTGCGGCGAAAGCAGCCCACATTGCCGCGACGCCCCACGCTGAAAACGGGGTGGGTGATACAAACAGCAGGGCATCCAACATGTCAGGGGGGCTGGTGATCCACAATCCGGCAACGTGAATAAAAAGGGCACCCACCAGAGCAAGGCCGCATCTGCGGTGCCATAGACGGCTTTGCATGGCTGACAGCCCAGGCAGCCATCGGCCTGCCAGCAAGGGTTGAAGCAATAGCAAACTCAGGCTGATAATCCCGGCAAACCCAGCCGCAATGTAGACGGGGCTTCGCCATTCTAGATAGGGACTTGCTGCGGCCGCAAGGATGGGAACCAGCAAGACGACCGTTAGCGCGGCCCAGGCTGCAACGGTTCGCGTCACGTCTCAGGCGGGTTGCAATACAAAGTGAGCGGCCAAGGTCTTGTCCCTTGCGCTTGCCATGACCGGACGCAGGAACACGGTTTCGAATTCACCGTTATCATAGGCCAGGTGGCCATGCGGCTGACCAAAGGCGGGTACGATCTGAGGCATTTCCAGCCGGAACTCTCCTTTTTCATCCGTCAAGGTCGCGCCGTGGCTGTGGGGGTCGCGTTCATGCCCTTCGGTCGTATGAGCCCAGATCTGAATACGTTGACCGGGCAGGGGGGCACCGTCTCCCGCGCGCCGGACTGTTCCGGTCATCCAGAACCCACCGCCGCCAATGCGCTGCACGATCGGCGCACCAGGCCGATAATTGTTGGCTCCTCCCCGCATTGACGGGGTGGCTGCAAGGCCATTGGCGCGGGCGGGCAACAGCAGACCGGATGCAAGGACAGCTCCGCCCGCAGCAATCAAAGAGCGTCGAGTGAGTGAAACACGGCTCATGGGCCCCTCGCTTTCAAAGCCATTTCGTGTGCCCGCGTTCAGCCGGGCGCTATCGCCATGACAGAGTAGCACGAACGAACGATATTTCGAGCCAACAGAGGGAATTGTGAATTGCTTTGACGGCCCGCCCGCCGGGTGCGATCCTTTGTATTCGCCCCTCCTGTCGGAAGGCCCTCGCCCATGACCCAGTCCGAGCACGTTTCAGCCGCAGAAGTTGCTGCGTTCCAGCGGGACGGAGCAGTCGTCTTACGCTCAAAATTCTCTGCGTTTTGGCTGCAGACACTGCGCGATGGGATCGACGCTGACCTGACAGCACCTACTGAAAATTTTACCCGCCACACGAAAGACCCGGATGCGCCGGGTTACTTTGAAGATTTTTGGGCGTGGAACAAAATCCCACAATTTACGGATTTCGTATTCAACTCGCCCTGTGCCCCGCTTGCGGCGCAGTTGTTGGGCGCGCCCTCGATCAATCTGGTCATGGATAACTGGTTTCTACGTGAGGCCGGGTCGATGTCTCGCCCTCCATTTCATCAGGACCTGTCCTATTTCGATTTCGAGGGAACGATGTGTGTCCTGTGGCTTCCTTTGGAGCCAGTGAGCAAGCAGAATGGCATCGCATTCGTGAAAGGATCGCATTTGTGGGACAAGCTGTTCATGCGGGTGCGTTTCGCGGATGGGCATCCCAGTTATGAACCGACCGAGGTTGCCGGTCTCACCTATCACCCTCCGCCAGACGTCAATGCAAATCCCGATGCCTTTGACCTGCTGCAATGGGATATGGAGTTGGGGGATTGTATCTTTTTCGATATGCGAACCCTGCACGGGGGGCTTTCCTCCGTCACGCCGACCGAAACGGTGCGGCGTTTTACGCTGCGGATGACGGCCCCGGACGGGCTCATTCGGTATCGAGGGGATTGGGCCAAAGAGGAACGTGCGCAATTCGAAGCGGCGGGGTATCGCGGAGGTGATCGGCTAGACGGTGCGTTCTTTCCCCGGCTTTGGCCGCGACCCATTGGCGAATGAGGATATGTCGGGAAAGTTCCGCACGATTTATGTGCAGTTTTGCAAGTTTATTCGGTAAATTTCGCCCTATATCCTGCACCAGTGAACGAAAGTTCTTTGAACGCAAGAGGTGCAGGAATGAGTTGGAATCCCACACACAACCCCGAATGTGTTTCCGAGAACTCAGCCCTTGAAACGCTGATCATACCCCGCGCTCGTGATCTGGGCGGGTTCGAAGTGCGCCGCGCTTTGCCGTCGGTCAAACGACAGCTTGTGGGGCCCTTCATCTTCTTTGATCAGATGGGTCCGGCTGAATTTATCACGGATGGTGGTATTGATGTGCGCCCACATCCCCATATCGGTTTGGGAACCGTCACCTATCTGTATCAGGGTGAATTTGAGCATCGCGACAGCATTGGCACGCATCAGATGATCTACCCCGGTGAGGTCAATTGGATGGTGGCAGGTCGCGGCGTGACCCATTCTGAACGAACCAGCGAAGAAACACGCAGCAAAAGGCACAACCTGTTCGGTATCCAGACCTGGATCGCGCTGCCCGAAGCGCATGAGGACATGGCCCCTGATTTTGAACATCACAAACAAGGTGCGTTGCCCCATATTCAGGACAATGGCGTCAGCGCCAGATTGATCCTCGGGTCGGCATATGGTGAGACCAGCCCCGTTACGATGCTGTCTGAGACTTTTTACCTCGACGTTCAGTTGGATCCGGCCGCCTCTTTCCCGTTGCCGGATGATCATGAGGATCGCGGCGTCTATGTCACCCAAGGCTCTGTCGAGATTGCGGGCGACACGTTTGAGGAGGGTCGAATGATGGTCTTTCGTCCCGGTGATCGCCTGTCGGTCAAGGCAGGCCCGTTGGGTGCGCGCCTGATGCTTCTGGGGGGCGCGACATTAAATGAGGACCGATATATCTGGTGGAATTTCGTGTCCTCTTCGAAAGAAAAGATCGAGGCGGCGACCCGCGAGTGGAAGACGGCTGACTGGGCAAACGGGGCATTTCACCTGCCGCCCGGCGACGATCAGGAGTTCATTCCGATCTCGGAAGAATTGGCACGTACCCGCCCGAGGTTGGCGCGCTAACCGAACGTAATGGGGTCTTGTCCGCGTCCTAAATCCCGGCAATCCTTGCGCCTAGATGGAGGATGCCATGAAAATCGTGATTGCGGGCGCGGGCAGCATTGGATGTTACTGCGGGGCATTGTTGGCGGAGGCTGGGCATGACGTGACCTTGTTGGGGCGTGCCTATGTTCTTGATCCAATCCGTGCACAGGGGCTTAGGGTCAGCGATTTTGCGGACCTGAATCGCCGCGTGCCCGCTGTGAAACTGACCCTGACCCAATCGCCAGAAGGGATGGAAAACGCCGATCTGGTGATCGTGACTGTCAAAACCGGCGCGACGGCAGATATGGCGGCGCAGATCGCGAAACATGCGCCCAAAACGGCCCCTGTACTGTCGTGGCAAAACGGGATGGAAAACGTCCGAACTCTGCGCGCCGCCCTACCGGACTATGATGTCCGTGCAGGAATGGTGCCTTTCAACGTCGTCCCATCTGGTGCTGGCAGTTTCCACAGGGCGACATCCGGCGAGATTGTAATTCAAAGTGGCCCGGGCGACTTGGGGCGGCTTCTGAGCAGTAGTGATATGCCTGTGGTCGAAAGTGACGACATCGATGCCGTGCAATGGGGCAAACTGGTCATCAATCTTAACAACGCGCTGAACGCGCTTTCCGGGCTGACCCTGAAACAGCAACTTCTCGATCGAAACTGGCGTCGCCTGATGGCGGACCAGATGACCGAGGCGCTGGCGGTTCTGAAGGCAGCCGGTCTTCCTGTCGCCTCGACCACGCCGTTGCCGGCGTGGATGACGCCGCATATTCTACGTTTGCCGACACCCGTGTTTTCAAGAATAGCTGCGCGGATGGTCAGCATTGACCCCTGGGCGCGCACATCCATGGCCTATGACCTGCTGGCGGGACGGACGACAGAAATCGACAGCCTGCAGGGGGAAATCGTCCGGCTGGGTGAAACCAGCGGTATTCCCACGCCAATCTGTCGGCGGGTGCGAACTCTGATCGAACAGAAACCGCAAACCGCAATGGGTCCAGAGGGGATCACGTCCTAACGCCTTATTGAAAGGCCGTCAGTATCCAGAAAATAACCGCTGACATTGTTGCGGCGGCGGGTACGGTGATGACCCATGCTGCCACGATCGTCATGAAATGGGATCGCCGCACCAGCTTGCGCCGCTTGTGTTCTTCGCGCGCCAAACGGCGTTCCGGCGGTCGCTGATAGTTCGAGGTTTTCCATCGGCGGTCCGAATGCCATTCGCGGTAAAACCCGACCCCGAAGACCGCACCAACCGCGATATGGGTGGAACTGACGGGCAGGCCCAGCCAACTGGCCACAATCACCGTGATTGCTGCGGACAAGGCGACGCAGAAGGCGCGCATGGGGTTCAGCTTGGTGATCTGGCTACCGACCATGCGGATCAGCTTGGGGCCGAACAGGAACAAGCCGAAGGAAATGCCAAAGGCACCAATCACCATCACCCAGCTTGGGATCGTCACTTTGGACGCGAAATCGCCGAACTCGGCGGCGTGGACAATGGCGGCCAAGGGGCCAACGGCATTGGCCACGTCGTTTGCTCCGTGGGCGAAACTGAGGAATGCGGCGGAGATGACCAGTGGCAGCCCAAAAAGCGTCTTGAGAGATTTCGTGCGGTTTTCCAACCCTTCGGACTTGCGGCGAACCCATGGTACCGTAACGGCCCAGGCCAACAAACCAGCAGCCAAGCCGACCAGCAGGGCGACTTCAAGGTCCACTTTGACGATCCGCTTTAGACCCTTGACCGCCAGATACGTCGCAAATGCCCCGGCCATTACCGCGACCAGAATGGGAACCCAGCGCCGTGCGGCGGCAATCTTGTCGTCCTGATATTGGATTTTCGCTTTGATCAACGCCAGAAACCCGGCAGCAATAACGCCCCCAAGTACTGGTGAGATCACCCAGCTTGCAGCAATCGCACTCATCGTACCCCAACTGACCGCGCTCAGACCTGCTGCTGCGATGCCAGCCCCCATCACGCCGCCCACGACGGAGTGCGTGGTGGATACCGGTGCGCCGACCCACGTTGCCAGATTTACCCACAATGCCGAGGAAATCAGCGCTGCCATCATCGCCCAGATGAACACGTTGCTGTTTTGAACCGAGGCCGGGTCGATAATGCCCTTGGATATTGTCGAGACCACATCCCCACCTGCCAGCAAAGCCCCTGCGCTTTCGGCGATGGCGGCGATCACAATCGCGCCGCCCATCGTCAGCGCGTTGGCACCCACGGCAGGGCCCATGTTGTTGGCAACGTCGTTGGCGCCGATATTTATCGCCATGTACGCCCCGAACGCCGCTGCCGCGACAACGATCAGCCCTCCGTCGGCCTGACCAAACAAAACTGCAGCGGTCAACCCGGCCAGCGCGATGAATGCCAGCGCAATGCCGGGGGCAAGCATGGGGCGTGCGACGTAAGCATTCGCAGATTCAAAGCGTGAAATGCGGTGCAAGTCGCTGTCCAGTGCCTGCCAGCGGGTTTTGGAATTCGAATTCGACATGAGGTTTCATCGGTTTTCTGGATTTGACGCACGCCGCTAAACGGTTTCGCCTGTGCGGGCAACCGCTCTGTCATCAAATTGTAGCGATTTTGTTACAAGTGACGTAGGATTTCGCTGAGTTCAGGCTCCCAAACGCGGTCAGCGGCCGTCTGGGGCGAGACCCACTCGCGCGTGCGCTGACCTGCTTCGGGGAAGTCATCCGCCAGTTCCTGAACGTCCACCCGGTACACATTCGTCAAAACCGGCTGAGCCGATCCGTCTTTAAGAATTTTGTCGTATGTGTACTGCCCGACAGGGCTGCGGCCAAGCTTCGCTGGCCTTACGCCGGCTTCTTCCCATGCTTCTTGCCGGGCTGTTTCGGCGCCGTCCAAACCGTCCATGGGCCAGCCCTTGGGAATGACCCATCGGCCCGTATCGCGGCTGGTGATCAACAAAACTTCGGGCCCGTTTTGCGTTTTTCTCAGGCAAAGGGCGCCGAACTGCACCCGGCGGGGGCGCAGGAACAAAGGTCTGGCGACCTCTTCCCAGATATTTCGCAACCATTTTGTCAAAACAGGCTCACTTGAGTGGGTGAAACATGTGCGCGTGTCACATAACAACGGAATGGAATATCTTCAATGCACCTATCTTTACCCTGCGTCATCTCGGCGCTGATTGCTGCCGAAGGGCTGCAATTTCTAGCGGGAAAGGTGAGTATTTGCCGAACAGCGTTCTAGCTGCGCCGTTTCGCCCGCAACGTGGGGTCGGCCTGCGTTGGGTCTTCGGGCCAAGGGTGTTTGGGGTATTGCGCGCGCATGTCCTTGCGCACATCGGCATAGGATCCCGCCCAAAACCCCGGCAGATCGCGCGTGATCTGTATCGGTCGCTGCGCCGGAGACAGCAGGGTGATTTTCAACGCTTCACCCCCGACAATCGGGTGACGCGTGACGCCAAACAATTCCTGCAAACGTACCGAGATTTCGGGGACCGCGCCGCCATAGTCGATGGGAACCTTACGCCCGAGCGGTGTTTCAAAAGAGCCGGGCGCGCGGCGATCCAATTCTTGCGTCTGTCCCCAATCCAGACGAGAGCGAAGCGCGGGCAGCAGATCGAACCGTTTCCAGTCTTCAGCATTGCGTACTCCGTCAAGCATGGGCAGCAACCAGTCTTCTACTGTGTCCATCAGGCCCTGGGTCGAGAAGTCCGGCAGGTCCACCCCTTCGGCCCGAACCAGTTCCACGCGCGCCGCCAGACGCGCGGCGGCGCCGTTTAGGACCAACCCGAGGTCTCGCACTCCATCTAGCATGGCGTGGGCGACGGTATCGGGCGGGACCTCTTTCCATATCCGGTCCTCCAGAGTGATAGCGCCAAACCGTTCTTGCCGCCGGGCGATGACGCGCCGGTCGCGTTTCGACCAATCACACGTTTCGACCCAATCGATCTGATCCGCAAACAGGTCGCGGATTTCCCGCTCGGTAATTTGGGCGGCCATGCGTACACGCGCTTCTCGCGGATTTCCATCGGTGTCGGTGACCACAAGATACTGGGCGGCTGCCAGCGTATCTTCATCGCCCAGCACGACCCCTTTGCCGCCGGACAGGACATAGCGTGGCACATCACCCTTTCGCCGCTGTCCGATCCTGTCGGGATATGCAAGCGCGGCCATGGATGCGGGGCTTAGGTCCGAACGACTGCCCCGGTCCCGCAGCCGCTTGGCCTCGGCCTTGATCCGGTCCACCGCGCCTGTGTTCACCTGCCAGACCCGATCGCGTTGAAAAGCCCGAGTGTCCCGCAACGCCTCAAGCCGCAGCAGAACATCCGCCGGAGCACCTTTAAGTGGGTCACGTTCTGCCGTCAGCGCCGCCAGAATTGCTGCATCGGGTCCAGCCTGTACCAGCATGTGCCCAAGGCGCGGATGCAAAGGCAGCGCCGCCAATGCCCGTCCGTGATCGGTAATCCGGCCCTTGCTGTCGAGCGCACCCAGCATTTGCAGCAGGTTTCGTGCTTCGGCCGTCGCTCCGTCGGGCGGAGGGGTCAGAAAGGCCAGATCACCGGGCGAAGCACCCCAAAGGGCCAATTCCAAGGCCAGCCCGGTCAGGTCGGCGGCTTCGATCTCGGCCGGAGGGTAGGCGGCCAGTGCGCCTTCTTCCCCTTTGGACCAAAGGCGATAGCAAACACCTTTGGCCACCCGCCCTGCGCGACCTGCGCGTTGTGTCGCTTCGGCGCGTGTGACGCGTTCCGTCACGAGGCGGGACATGCCCGAGCCCGGATCGAACCTTGCCCGCCGCGCCTGTCCCATATCGACGACCACCCGAATATCGGGGATGGTAAGCGATGTTTCGGCAATTGATGTGGCCAATACCACTTTGCGGCCGCTATCAACCGGAGCGATCGCCTTGCGCTGTTCCGCGAAAGGCATAGACCCAAAAAGCGGCCTGATCATGCAGTCCTTGGGCAAGCGACGGGTCAACGCGGCCTCGGCGCGGCGAATTTCACCTTCGCCGGGCAAGAAAACCAGCATTCCACCATCGGTTTCCCGTTCGGCCTGAGTGACCAGATCCACCAATGCGTCCAGCCGTCGCGCCTGTGTCCCCAACGGATAGTCAAGCCAACGCGTTTCAACGGGAAAGCTGCGGCCTTCGGAGGTGACCAGCGGGGCATCCATCAGGCGTCCTACCGGTTCGGCATCCAATGTCGCAGACATGGCCAGAAGGATAAGGTCTTCCCTGAGCGCCCCCGTTACTTCAAGACATAAGGCAAGTCCAAGGTCCGCGTTCAGGGATCTTTCGTGAAATTCATCAAAGATAACCGCGCCCACGCCGGGAAGATCGGGCTCGGATTGCAGCATACGCGTCAGAATCCCTTCGGTCACAACCTCGATCCGGGTGGTCTTGGACACTTTTGTTTCGCCACGCAAGCGGTATCCGACCGTTTCGCCCGCGCGTTGACCAAGAGTTTCCGCCATGCGTTCAGCGGCTGCGCGCGCCGCCAGTCTGCGCGGCTCAAGCATGACAATCCGACCGTCACACAGCCCGGCATCCAGTATCGCTAACGGCACCCGAGTTGTCTTACCCGCACCCGGAGGGGCCTGAAGCACAGCGCGGCCCGAAGCTTTCAAAGCTTCGATAAGATCGGGAATAGCGTCGTCGATAGGCAGGCGTGTCATGGTGGCTTTATCCGCGAATGGTCCCCCAACGTCCAGTTCCGCCCTGCGGGAACATGGCCAGAGGTGTGCATCAACGGGGATCACGGTTTTCGCAGACGCCAACAGAGGACAGGCCGCAACACCCTAGCGCGAATAGCTGGCCGTGGGTGCATTTCTCGATCCCTATGGTCTGGACAAACACCCCTTTGGGGCGGCAAGTAGACCTGCCGCAAAAGATTGGGGTCAAAATGGAAATAGACGGCCTGGCAGACAGGATTTTGAACGGAGACAGGCGTGCTTTGGCCCGTGCCATTACGCTGGTTGAAAGTGGCCGCGCCGATCATCGGGCGCAGGCGACGGTATTGCTGGCTCAGTTGGCGGGGTCGGAGAGGCAGGCGCTGCGGATCGGATTGTCAGGGACACCGGGGGTGGGCAAATCCACCTTTATCGAGAGCTTTGGCATGATGCTGATCGGTTTAGGGCTTCGCGTCGCGGTTCTGGCTGTTGATCCCAGCTCTGCCCGATCGGGCGGCTCAATTCTGGGCGACAAGACCCGGATGGAGCGTCTGAGCCGTGAGCGCGCCGCCTTCATCCGTCCATCGCCCAGCCAGTCGCATCTTGGCGGCGTGGCCCGTCGCACACGTGAGGCAATCGCATTGTGCGAAGCGGCTGGGTTTGACGTTGTGCTGATCGAAACCGTAGGCGTGGGGCAATCGGAAACCGTTGTGTCCGAACTGTCCGACCTGTTCCTGCTGCTGCTCGCGCCTGCGGGCGGTGATGAGTTGCAGGGCGTCAAGCGCGGTATCATGGAAATGGCGGATATGATCCTGGTGAACAAGGCGGATGGCGATCTCAAGGCGACTGCCACCCGCACCTGCGCTGACTACGCCGGTGCCCTGCGTCTGCTGCGCAAGCGCCCGCAGGATCCCGAAGGGTTTCCCAAGGCCATGACGGTTTCTGCGGTCGAGGAACATGGGTTGGAAGATGCGTGGTCCGAAATTCAATCCCTGACCCAATGGCGTCGCGACTCGGGTCATTGGGAAAGGAACCGGGCGGTGCAGGCGCAGTATTGGTTCGAGCAGGAAGTGCGTTCGGCGCTTCTGTCGCGGCTGTCGACTGCGCGGGCGCGGGCCGAGATGGAACGTCTGAGCACCGAAGTTTCACACGGCCGGATAAGCCCTGCGGCGGCGGCGGAACAGATGCTGACAACGCTGGCCTGAAGGGGTGACAGGTAAAGTCAAAGAATTCTGCTGGCCCGTCTTGACCCTTCCGGCGATTCCCACTACACGCATCCAACCAGTTTTCGGGCGCGACTTCGGGTTGCGCCCCTTGTGATTTGGCCGAGGGCAGTATGCCCGGCCTCCAGAAACAAAGGAAGAAACCATGTCGCGCCGTTGCGAACTGACCGGAAAAGGCCCGATGACTGGCAACAATGTCAGCCACGCCAAAAACAGAACTCGTCGTCGTTTTCTGCCCAACCTGAACGACGTTACCCTGCAGTCCGAGACTCTGGGCCGTGGCGTCAAGCTGCGCATTTCTGCTGCTGCTCTGCGTTCGGTTGATCACCGCGGTGGTCTGGACGCGTTCCTGGCCAAAGCCAAGGACGAAGAACTGTCCGCGAACGCACTGAAAGTGAAAAAGGAAATCGCCAAGGCACAAGCTTCGGCCTAAACCTTTTTTACTGCGAATTTCAGGCCCTGTACCCATCTGGTGCAGGGCCTTTGCTTTTGCCTGAATTAAGAATGTTCACGATTTCGGCGCAATTGACCCCTGAAACGTAACTTTGATCACATACAGCGAATTCTGAGCGGAATATGTTTATGCATATTTTTGGCGGAGTTTGCCCTCATGTCTTTTAAATCTTTCGATTCTTTCTCAGTGTTGGCCGCATTTTTCGGCAAGACCTTTGGGACATGCTTTCGGATGCAACGTCAGGTGAACCGGCTGCATACGAGTCTGACCAAAGGGTCCGTCAAACGCCCGGAATTAGACCGCTGACACTTTCCTAGGATCCCAAGGCTTCAAGCGTCTGAATGCGCTTGAAGCCGGAATTGTCTCTGGCCTATACCCTAGGCAGAATGAAACCCGCTCTGACCAGAATTCTGCCCTTTGCGCTTTCGCTGCTCGTTATTTTGACGGGGCAGGGTTTTGCAGTTTCGCGCGGGGTCGATGCTGCGGTCGGTCAAATGGTGCTGTGCACCGGAAGCGGTCCGGTGGTTGTCTATGTCGATGCCGAAGGGCAACCGACGCAGGCCCCGCATTTCTGCCCTGACTTTGCTTTGACCGTGTTGGGCGCTCTTTCCATGGCGGAGGCTGCGATTCCCGACGCGCCGAAACAACCCCAGCCGAGGTTGAAGCGTGGCGTGGGTGACCTCATCACGCCGTCGGTTGCCTCACAATCGGCGCGCGCGCCTCCTAGTTTGGCTTGATACTGTTTTCCAATTTATCAAGAACTCAAATCAGGAGAGGCTTTATGTCCTTCACCTACAAACTGCTGGCCACCGTTGCCGCCGTTACTCTTACAACCGCCGCCTGGGCACAGGATAGCATCACCGTCGAGGACGCCTATGCGCGTTCGTCAGGCAAGTCCGCAAAGGCGGGTGCTGCTTTCATGATGATCCAGAACTCTGGTGAGACCGACGACCGTTTGATCGCAGCCGAATCGGATGTTGCGGCACGGGTCGAGCTGCACACTCATCAGGTTGATGCCAACGGTGTGGCCAAGATGCTCCATGTCGAAGAGGGGTTCGTCATCCCGGCCGGAGAAACTCACATGCTGAAGCGTGGTGGCGATCACGTCATGTTTATGGGGATTTCGGCACCGTTCGAACAAGGTGCAACTGTGCCGGTCACGCTGGTTTTTGAAAAGGCTGGTGAGATCGTCGTCGACATCCCAGTCGACCTGGAGCGCAAAGGCGACCACGGGTCACACAACCACTAAGGCTACGCCTGTCTTCGGGCCGCGATGCGGCCGTCATCCATGTGTCAGGCCGGGTAACTCCCCGGCCTGTTTGCGTTGTGTTTCAGCGGTTCACGACGCGCATTGCGATGCGATCATGGGCCCGTTTGAAGCGCACGGCGAGAAAAAACATGACGACCGAGAAGGCCAGCGCCGAAAAGGCGATTGCCCAACCTAGCGCGACCATTCCGCTGCCGGGCCAGAACAACAGCACCAGTCCGATAACCAGCGCCACAATTCCCGAGTTGCGCACCGTGGCTGCGTCCGGGTTCTGGTCGGGCATCTGACGCCAGGCCATAACCGAGCCCACTCCAACGATCAACGCCCATGCGCCCAGCAGGAAGAAGGTCAGGCGGGCGACACCCTCGGGCCAGATCAACAGAATGAGGCCGATCAGTAGGGCGCCGATGCCGACGCCTCCGATCAGGCCGCGCCGCCCGAAGCCCAGCAAGGTCAGGCCGCCGTCGAATACCAGCAAGAGCCCAACCAGTCTGAGCAGGAGCGAGATGCTGCCCGTAGGCCAGAACAACGCGGCGATACCAAGCACCCCGGCCAGAATGCCGCGCAGCAGGAAGGTCCACCACAGGTCTGCCAATTGATCGCCAAGCGCGTCTCGGCCATCCGGTCCCTGATCGTCCAGAATTTCGCCTTGTAGGGTATTGGGATCGGTCATGGGAGCCCCTTTGAGAATGGTTACTCCTAAAATGTTAACGATAATTCGGGCTCTTGCCTGCCGGTTATCGTGGCCCCAGCAGGTCGTCCACCCAGCGAGGCACGGTTTCTGACGCCGGGCCAAGTATCACATCATCGAAGCTGGACGCCCCGGTCGACGGCTCAAGGTTAAGCTCAACGGTGCGCGCCCCGGACATGGCGGCTTCGTGCACGAACGCGGCGGCGGGGTAGACCTGGCCCGAAGTACCAATGGATGCAAAGACCGAAGCCCCGGCCAGGTGGTCGTAAATCGTGTCCATGTGGTAGGGCATTTCACCGAACCATACCACGTCCGGCCGTGCGTTGAGGGTGGCGCAAGCTGGGCAGGGTTCACCCACGGACATCTCTGGCGGCGCGGTCCAGCGATGGCCGCACGCAGCACAGAGCGCGCCGGCGAGTATACCGTGCATATGGATTACATCCTGAGCTCCACCCGCTTCGTGCAAGCCGTCGACGTTCTGGGTTACGATCACGACTTCGCCCGGCCAATCGCGCTGAAGGCGTGCAAGCGCGCGATGGGCTAGGTTCGGTTCCGCTTTTGCCGCCTGCGCGCGTCGGGCATTGTAGAACCCCTGCACCAGTGCAGGATCGCGGGCAAACCCTTCTGGTGTTGCCACGTCTTCGATCCGGTATTGTGACCACAAGCCCCCTTCGTCGCGAAACGTGCCTAGTCCGCTTTCCGCAGAAATCCCGGCCCCAGTGAGAATGACGATCTTTTCCATCTTTGTCCTTCGCGCTACACCTTGGCCTATGAGCCACAGTATCCTGTTTGTCTGCCTAGGCAATATCTGCCGTTCCCCTGCCGCCGAGGGCGTTTTTCGGGCGCGTGCGCCGCACCACTCCAGCGACAGTGCCGGGACGGCGGGCTGGCATGTTGGCAATCCACCTTACGGCCCGATGCAAGAGGCCGCCCTTGCGCGTGGGATCGCCTTAAGCAATCTGCGCGCCCGTCAGTTTGCAGCCGAGGATTTCCGCAGGTTCGACCTGATTATCGGAATGGATGCGAATAACATCGTGGATATTGAGGAGCTGCGCCCTGAAGGAAACGACACCCCCGTGCGCCTGCTAACCGATTTCGCACCCCACTTGGGGGCCGATCACGTGCCCGACCCGTATTACACGCGCGATTTCGACGGTGCGTTGGACTTGATAGAGGCCGCCGTTGATGGCTTGAATGAGTACTTGGGCGGTTAACCCATGACCTTGAGCCGGTCACTGAGCCATGGCAATTGCTCCAAGGTTGGATCGACGATCTGAGTGCGCATGAGGCGGCGCATCATGCCAGCGACCTCTTGCGGTACCTGATCGGACCAGTCGGTGCGGGTGAACAGCGAGATCATGCGCGCGTATTCCCCGAACGGGGCCGGATGTGCTTCGAGCCCGTCGTGGAAACGTGCCGCACGCATGTACCCCAGCGGGGTCGTTATCGCCCAGCCCAATCCGCGCGCAACCATCGCCATCAGTGCAAGGTGAGATCCGATTTCAAACCGTTCCTCAAATTCAAGCTGCTGTCGGGACATGTGCGCTTCAATCTGGCGGCTTATCAACTGTTCCCGCGCATAGCGCAAAAAGGGCAGGTCCTGCATCGCGTTTGCGGCCCCTTTGGGGGTCACAAGAATAAATGGGTCCTGAACCAACGGGTATTCTACAACGCCTTCAAGCACCTCACCGGAATGTGCGGATACGGCCATGTGCAGGCGCTGGGCCTCGAGGTCCGCAAACAGGTCAAGGCTGGGCAGCGTGATCAGTTTGAACTTTGACCGGGTCAGACTGTCGGCCAGTAACGTTGCCAACCGCGGCGTCAGGTCGTTGTCGAAGTCGTCGATCAACCCGATGGACAACGTGGTCAGATGGCCAAGGTCCATCACTGTCAGTTCGCTCTGGGCCATCTGGAGTTCGGCCAGAATGGCCTCGGTTCGGGTCAGGAAACTGCGCCCGGCCTGCGTCAGCCGCATAGGGCGACGTCCATGGTCGACCAGTTCGGTGCCCAAGGCATTTTCCAGATTGCGCAATTGTTGCGAGACCGATGGCTGGCTGAGGCCTGTAATCTCGGCAGCCTGAGCTACCGAACCTGTCCGCGCCAGCGCTTCGAACACTTCGAGGCCGCGCAGGGTAAGCCCTTTCATAACCATAGAGTACACCTTTCGCTGCGCCTTTTCTGGGGCGCAGGGCGTGTCAGGTCAAGGCGTAGGGCTGGCTTAGCTGCAAATCGCCTGAGCCATTTGGCCAAAGGCCCGATATCTGTCCCACAGGGCATCGTCCCGCGCAGTCTGAGACATCTTTAGCTCTTGCGCTTGGTGTGGGTCGGTGAACCACTTGGCGACGGTTTTCTGGTCGCTGCGTGTAAGGGCCTGATTGGCCACGCGCTGAATGCAACTGCACCGGTCTCGTGTGGCAGCCGAACGGTCGGACGCCAGACATGCCTGTTTGATCTGAGCCGCATCTGCCACCGGAGCTACCGCCATCAGCGACGCGGCGCATATTGCGATCAAGAGGAACTGTTTCATACTCGAGCCTCGTTTTTGCCTGCCCGGAGGGGTCTTGCGCCCCTCTCGGTATGCGCGTGAGTATGAATCAAAGTGGATTCGGGATCAATCTCACGATGCAGAAATGTGATTTCTTTTATTATGGCGAAAAGAATGGCCAAATTAGGGCCACACGTGGCTGCGCGCGACCCAACGGGTTATTCCAAGGAAATAAGGATCGCAGGCGGCTTTGTCCCACCTTGACCAGCGCCCATTTTCGAACCATATCCCGACGCTATGACAGACCTCGCTCATATCCGCAATTTCTCCATCGTCGCGCATATCGACCATGGTAAATCCACCCTTGCTGACCGGCTCATCCAAGAGACCGGAACGGTCAAGGATCGCGACATGAAAGAACAGCTGCTTGACAGCATGGATATCGAACGGGAACGTGGCATCACCATCAAGGCCAACACGGTGCGCATCGACTATACCGCCGACAATGGCGAGCAATACGTGCTGAACCTGATCGACACACCCGGCCACGTGGACTTTGCCTATGAGGTCAGCCGGTCCATGCGCGCGGTCGAAGGCTCGCTGCTGGTTGTGGACTCGACCCAAGGGGTCGAGGCACAGACGCTGGCGAATGTGTATCAGGCCATCGACGCTGATCATGAGATCGTGCCGGTGCTGAACAAGATCGATCTGCCCGCCTCCGATTGTGACCGCGTAGCCGAGCAGATCGAGGATGTGATCGGCATTGACGCGACCGACGCCATCCAGGTTTCGGCCAAGACGGGGCAGGGCATCCACGAAACGCTTGAGGCCATCGTGCAGCAACTACCCGCGCCGCAGGGCAATCTGGACGCGCCGCTTAAGGCGATGCTGGTGGATTCGTGGTACGACGCCTATCTGGGCGTCATCGTTCTGGTCCGCATCATGGACGGCACGCTGAAAAAGGGAATGCGGGTCAAGTTCATGTCGAACGGCACACTGCACCATGTGGACCGCGTTGGCGTCTTCCGGCCTGAGATGGAGATGGTCGACAGCCTCGGCCCCGGTGAGATCGGCTTTCTCACCGCGTCCATCAAACAGGTCCGCGACACCCGCGTCGGCGACACGATCACCAATGACCGCAACGGGACTGAGGACGCGCTGGACGGCTTCAAACCAGCGCAGCCAGTGGTGTTTTGTGGTCTCTTCCCCGTGGACTCGGCGGAATTCGAAGACCTGCGCGATGCGATCGACAAGCTGGCGCTGAACGACGCGTCGTTCTCGTTCGAAATGGAAACCTCGGCTGCGCTGGGCTTTGGCTTCCGCTGCGGCTTCCTCGGCCTTCTGCATCTTGAGGTCATCCGCGACCGGATCGAACGCGAATATGATATCGAGCTCATCACCACCGCACCGTCGGTGATCTATCACGTCTACATGAAAGACGGCGAAATGATCGAGCTGCACAACCCCGCCGACATGCCCGATCCGTCCAAGGTCGACCATATCGAGGAACCGCGCATCAAGGCGACCATTCTGGTTCCCGACGAATACCTGGGCGACGTGCTGAAACTGTGTCAGGACCGTCGCGGCATTCAGTTGGACCTGACCTATGCCGGGTCACGCGCGATGGTTGTGTATGACCTGCCCCTCAACGAAGTTGTGTTCGACTTCTATGATCGCCTGAAATCGGTAACAAAAGGATACGCTTCGTTCGACTACCAGATGACCGGCTATACCGAGGATAATCTGGTCAAAATGTCGGTGCTGGTGAATGACGAACCTGTCGACGCGTTGTCGACCATGGTTCACCGCGACCGGGCCGAGATGCGGGGCCGGGCGATGTGCGAAAAGCTCAAGGATCTGATCCCGCGCCACATGTTCAAAATCCCGATTCAGGCCGCCATCGGAGGCAAGGTCATCGCCCGCGAGACCCTCTCGGCCCTGCGCAAGGACGTGACCGCGAAGTGTTACGGGGGCGACGCCACGCGGAAACGCAAACTGCTGGACAAGCAGAAGGCCGGTAAGAAGAAAATGCGCCAGTTCGGGAAGGTCGATATCCCGCAGGAGGCGTTTATTTCGGCACTCAAAATGGACAGCTAAGGCTGTCCATTTTTTCGACTTCGGATTGACCGCTTCTATGAGGTTTCTGGATCGGCGTCCGATTTCCCTAGGTCAGCGAGTTCGGTCCAGGCTGTCTCTGGAATGTCCCAATCCGCCCATTCAAATGTCTGGTTCACGTGCTGCGGCCAAGTCACCCCGCACACTGTAGAGGCAATGTTTTCGTCTTGCAGTGAAAACTGTAGCGCCAGCGCGCCCATGGGAACGTCATGGCGTGCACAGATATCCTCGACAGCGCGCACTGGGGCGAGCGTTTCTTCTGTTGCTGTTTGATAAACGTAGAAGCTGTGGACTGCGCTGCCTCTTGCCAGAATTCCTCCCGCGTAGGGCGCGGCATTTAACACAGTGATGCCCTTAGAGGCGGCTAGTTCGATTAAGGGCGATGCATTCACGTTTACAAGCGTGTGCCGATTGTGCGTCATTACCACGTCGAAGTCCCAGTCGCGTAGCATAGGCACCAAGACGTCCAGCCGCCCGCCGGCCAAACCGACGGCCGTTGCGAGGCCCTCCTCTTTGATTTTGAACAATTCGTCCAGCGCCCCTCCGCTGCGGGTGATCTCCGACACGTCCTCAGCGTATTCTGGATCATGCAAGTGAAGGATATCGACGCTGTCTACGCCAAGCGCCTTCAGGCTTTGTTCGAGGGACCGCCTTGCTTGGGCAGCGTCAAACACGTTTGTCTCCATGTTACGGTCGATTTTTGTAGATAGTACGCGACCCTCTGGCAGGCCGCCGAGTTCGCGTATTACGCTCCCAATGCGTTCCTCACTGCGGCCCATGGCATAGCCGCGAGCGGTGTCGATAAACCCGTCGGGGCGTGCAAATATTGTGCGCAAGGTTTCTCGCGCCCTGTTCTCATCAACTTCATAACCGTAAATCTGAGGAATGCTGCCGATTCCGGTTGATCCAAAACCAATTCGTGGAATTCGTACTCCGGTTCTACCGATTTCGTAAAAAGATGTCATTGTTTCCATTCTCCACGTCACATTTGAATGTGTAAATTTTTTACGGATCAGCCATTCACTGCAAGATTGGGATCTCAATAAACACACGAGGAGAACCGAGTGTGCGAGTCGAAACTGTGACCAATCTCACAGCCGCAAAACCTCCAATCTGCAATAATTGACCTAATGGCAACCTCAGGAGGAGGCCTCTATGTCAACATCGCTCGTCCCTCTCATCGCATTCGGATCAGCAGGACTCTATTCCGCAGCCATGATCGCGATGAAGTTCTGGTGGAAAATCCCCGGGATCGGCCTCAGCCTGTTAATCGTGGCAACCCTGCTGGCCGCCGCAACGCTAGAGCTTGCCGCCCTGCGCGAGGAGCGGTTGGGTATTATCTATACCGGCATTCTCGGGGGCGAGGTTATTCTGATCGCCATCGCATCCTACTTTCTGTTCGGCGAGAATTTTTCGCACCGCGAGGTTGCGGGGATCGGCCTTGTCTTGGTTGGAACGGTACTAGCATGGGCCTGATCGGGTTGCGCATCCTGACCCAGATCAAGGACCACCCTCAACTTCAGTTCTAGTCTCCGGCAAAACACTCAGAACACACGAGGCCCCTATGTCACCGCTGACGCTGATCCTTCACATTTTTCTTGGCTCCACCCTTGCCGGGTTCGCTGTGATTGCGGTTTTGGTCTTGGGCTATGTCTCGTGGACGGCCATGTTGATCGCTGCGGTTGCGGGCTTTGTTGCGGCCTTCCCTGCCTCGTTCATGGTGGCGCGCAGGCTGGAAGGCTAAGGCCCGGTTTAGACGCAAAGTTCGGAATGTGTTATCCTCCGCCCCAGGGGGACCGCGTTCAGGCGGCCTTTTTGATTATATGCTTGCAACGCCAAACCCTCAGAAATGAGAGGTTATTATGCACAAGTTCTTAACAGCGACCGCAATCACAGCCCTAGCCATCGGCCTGTCCAGCACATTTGCTATGGCCGAAAGTTATGACGCCGCCGGCAAGGGGTCGGGTGTCAGTTCGAACCAGGTCTTCGGCATCTCAGACGGGCATGCGGTGATCAAATCTCAGACCGACTATGACAGTTTCGAGGTTTCCGCCGGTCACCCGTTGGAAGGGGCGACGGGGTCGTGTTTTGGTTCGATGCTGATCAATGGGGCCGAGGTGTCGGGCGCGGGCAATTGCGTCTTTGACACAACCTCCGGCGACAAGGCAGTGATGAGCTGGACCGCCACGGGGATCGGTTCGGACGGCGCATTGACCGGCGACTGGTCGGTATCCGGCGGCACGGGCGGTTGGGCCAGCGCCACTGGGGGCGGCACGTTCTCGTCATTTACCGATCCGGACACGCAGAAATTCGTCAATACGATTTCGGGTAGCTTTGAGATGAACTGAATCACTATTGTTAACAGGTGCTTAGGAAAGGGCGCTTTGGTAAGAGCGCCCTTTGCGCTGCGTGGCAGGTAAGCGTCACCTAAACCCTTTATGAAGTTTCCCTTAGGTTAGTTGCAACCGGCCCTCTCTCAACCAATCTGTTCAGCAAGCCGGAAACGGCCAGATCTTTGGGAGGAGAGCCCATGACCAGATATATGACTGCCGGAGCAGCCGCTTTGGCCACGACACTCACCCTTGGAACGGCTGCGATGGCCGATACCGCGCCCGATCTGCGCGGCACATGGGTAGGGACTTATACGACCGTACAACCCACGCATATGCAGCGCGGGACTGAGCCGCGGTTCAACAAGGCCGAATGGATGCTGGATGTTCAGGTGCAGGAAGACAACGTCTTTTGGGGGCCGAGCCTGTGGCGCCGGGACGGTGACACGGACTGGAACCAGAACGAGGCCACCGGGACAATAAGCCTGGATGGATCCGGCAAGATCGGGATTGTCGAAACCTCACCCATGGTGATTGGTGCAAATGCGCTGATCGACGCCCGGTATGAAGACGGAAAGATCTTTGCGGATTTCCGTAGCCTGAGAAACGGAACGACCTACAGCACCGTTCTGGAGCGTCAGGTGAACTGAAGCGTTTCCGGCCCGGTTGGGCTGTAGGGGGTACTGGCTGCGATTGTTTGCAGTACGTAATAAGTAACTCCGACCGGGCCGGACGCTTCTCAAAAATGGAACCAATGTCTCCACAGGGAGGAGACGGGTCGGGCGGCAATTCCACCGTCAGCGGCAGGGTTCGGTTCAATCCATGCTGGAATGCGGCGTTTCTTGGTTTGGGTTAATCGGATCTGGTGAGCTTCAGCGCAGTATCGCAGACGGTTGCAGAAGTGTCGCCCGGCCCCGGTGCCTTTTGTGTGGCTCCCCATTTGAGGCGAATCCGCAGGTGTCGATTCGACGGATCGCGCGTCCGAAAGTTGAACGTCCCGCTCCACTTTCACGTTTCCAGATGTTTGCACATGCAGAAACAGCCGCAAATTCGGGCGCTTCCTAAAGTCTGGACTTTTCCTTGATCAAACCTATGTCTTGGCGCGTTTTCTGGAGTTGTCCACAAAACGCTCCCTGCGGATATCAACACGTTATCCACGGCTAATTTTCATGCTGCAGTGCTATTTTCTTGTCGGGTTACGGTCTGAATGTAACAGTCGCCTTACCGCAGCGGTTCTTAGGGGCCACGGCGGGACGCAAAGGCCAAGGGGTCTGAGTGAAAGGTGGTAAATCTTAGGATATACCAGCGTTCACAGAGGCTTACCGGTAGGTGATTGATCGAGTTGAGCCGAGGCTCGGATCGTTTGATCAACTTCTCAGAAGGTCAATGCGTGCTGTAAGGCGTCCGCGGGCGCCAAGCAGCAGTCGCGGCTCTTGACTGGGTTGTGACAACTGGATCGGGGCGTCCCTCGGGCGTGTCGACCCGGCAAGGCGTCAGGGGTGTCCGTTCGGGCACATGCAAAGACCGCGTCTGCGCACCTGACGCCTTTTCCTTTTGCCGGTTCCCGGGATTTTACAGGCTGCCACTCTATCCCCCTTTATGATGGGATCGGGGTTCTTGCTATTGTGCAAGAACCCCGAAGTCGTGTCAGAAATGCAATGCCGCGTCTATGCACCTGTAAGGCAACGATAACGCGGAAGGCTCAGGCGATCAACCATATGTAGGGGGTGCGTGTCGCCTTTGCGCAACATAAGGGTTGCGGTCAAAGGGCTTGCTGTACGTCGCTGGCCGTATCCGAAATCGCATCGCCCGCTTTTTCAATATCGCGTCCAACGCCTTTTGCCGTTTCGCAGGCAGTCAGTGCAAACAAGGTCAATGCAAGCAGAATTGTGCGGATCATTGCTTTCTCCATAGGTGTTTATGTCGACGTGCGTAGCAGTTTTCCAATGTTGAAACCAGCGTTTTGCTGACGGTTGATGAGCCGCTCAAGCCGACGCGAAACGGGCGGGTAGTCGAGAATTCGGCATGTCGAAACAGGCGGTCCCCGAAGCGGGTCAGAGGTGCTGGTCAAAAGGAAACCCAGCAACCCATGAACCGCGTTCGAACTGCCGATTAACAGAGGTCGAGATTCTTGCGCCGGTTGAATGGATGTATCAAAACGCCCGGGGCGTGCGACTGCGTCAGGCAGTCTCTTCGCGGCAGAAAATCTCGTAGACAACTTCCAACATGCGGCGGGGACGGTCATCTGCCAAACGGTAGAAAATAGCTTTCCCTTCGCGGCGGGGCGTTACCAACCCTTCAAGGCGCAGGCGCGACAATTGCTGCGAAACCGCCGCTTGGCGGGCGGATAGCAGTTCCTCTAGTTGCGTAACCGATTTTTCACCCGACACCAGATGACACAGGATCAAAAGCCGCCCTTCATGGCTGATCGCCTTCAGAAAGTTGGATGCGCGTGCGGCGTTTCCTGCAACGCGCTCGAGGTTTTCAGAAAATGAATCCTGTGAAAGCTCTGATAGTGCCATATGCGTTTTCCTTTTGGGCCGGGCTTGTGCGTGGTTGGCGGGTTCCATATCGCCGCCAAGAGCGGTCGCTTTATCTATTTTGGCGACGAATTTCTATATGTAAGAATCAAAATGACGCGATGAGAAAAACTCAGCCTGCCCGCATGACGGGTCGCGGCTTTCAAGGTTCAGGTCATGCCTGGGAACCGGACAGTTGCGAAGTGCGCTTGGTGGGGGAAACGCCGCGTTCACGGCATAAGTATTCAGCCCCCCTTGCGGCCCCCCGGTGCCGACACTAAGACTCGGGTAATGTTTCTTCGGGTAGTATCCCGATCCATAGCAAGACAGGCAGGTTCCTAATGTTCGATCCCGTTGATACCTATATGAATACGCTCGTCCCGATGGTTGTTGAGCAGACCAGCCGTGGCGAACGCGCGTATGACATTTTCTCGCGCCTTCTGAAAGAGCGGATCATTTTCATCAATGGCCCGATCCACGACGGGATGAGCCATCTGGTCGTGGCGCAATTGTTGCATCTTGAGGCTGAAAACCCGAACAAGGAAATCTCGATCTACATCAACTCACCTGGCGGTGTTGTGACCAGCGGATTGTCGATTTACGACACAATGCAGTATATCAAGCCGAAATGTTCGACTTTGGTGATCGGTCAGGCGGCCTCGATGGGGTCTGTTTTGCTGGCTGGTGGCGAGAAGGGGATGCGCTTTTCACTACCAAACAGCCGGATCATGGTTCACCAGCCCAGTGGCGGTTATCAGGGTCAGGCGAGTGATATCATGATTCACGCGGCCGAGACGCAAAAACTCAAGGATCGCCTGTATGATATATACGTGCGCCACACCGGGCAGACGAAAAAGGCGGTTGAAAAAGCCTTGGATCGCGACAACTTCATGAGCCCGGAAGAGGCGAAAGACTGGGGTCATATCGACGAAATCGTCGAAAATCGCGCCAAAATGGATGGCGATGAGGCCTAAAAAATAGTCCCCGCGTTAAGGGCGCGGGGTACATTTTTGACATTGTAGCGGCCCCGGCGGTGGCCTAAGCTGCAGGCAAGAGCGGCCCAAAGCGGGTCGCAGGGACGAAGCCCGAAAGGTAGAACATGGCGACGAATTCAGGCGGTGACGGCAAGAACACGCTCTACTGTAGCTTCTGCGGCAAGAGCCAGCATGAGGTGCGCAAGCTGATTGCCGGCCCCACAGTTTTCATCTGTGATGAATGCGTCGAGCTGTGCATGGACATCATCCGCGAGGAAACCAAGGCCAGCGGTCTGAAATCCACGGATGGGGTACCGACGCCCAAGGATATTTGCGAGGTTCTGGACGATTACGTGATCGGCCAGGCGACGGCCAAGCGGGTTCTGTCGGTGGCGGTGCACAACCACTACAAACGCCTGAACCACGCCCAGAAAGCTGGCGGCGACATCGAATTGGCCAAGTCCAACATTCTGTTGATAGGTCCCACCGGTTGCGGCAAGACGCTGCTGGCGCAGACCTTAGCGCGGATTCTGGACGTGCCGTTCACCATGGCGGATGCAACCACGCTGACCGAAGCCGGTTATGTGGGTGAGGATGTCGAGAATATCATCCTCAAACTGCTGCAGGCGTCGGAGTATAATGTCGAGCGCGCGCAGCGCGGCATTGTCTATATTGACGAGGTCGACAAGATCACGCGCAAATCCGAGAACCCCTCGATCACCCGTGACGTATCGGGCGAGGGCGTGCAGCAGGCGCTGCTGAAACTGATGGAAGGCACCGTGGCCAGCGTGCCGCCACAGGGCGGCCGCAAGCATCCGCAGCAGGAATTCCTGCAGGTGGACACCACGAATATCCTGTTCATCTGCGGCGGTGCGTTTGCCGGTTTGGACAAGATCATCGCACAGCGCGGCAAGGGCTCGGCGATGGGCTTTGGCGCTGACGTTCGCGACAATGATGAGCGTGGCGTCGGTGAAATCTTCAAGGATCTGGAGCCCGAAGATCTGCTGAAATTTGGCTTGATCCCAGAATTTGTTGGCCGTCTGCCGGTTCTAGCAACGCTGGAAGACCTGGACGAAGATGCGCTGGTGACGATCCTGACCAAGCCCAAGAACGCTCTGGTCAAGCAATACCAGCGTCTGTTCGAACTTGAAGACGCAGAGCTGGCCTTCACCGATGATGCGCTGAAAGCGATCGCCAAGAAAGCGATTGAGCGTAAGACAGGTGCGCGTGGTCTGCGATCAATTCTGGAAGATATCCTGCTGGACACGATGTTCGAACTTCCGGGTCTGAAAAACGTGACCGAGGTTGTTGTGAACGAAGAAGCGGTGTCTTCGGACTCGCAACCGCTGATCATCTATGCCGATGCGGCTGAGTCTGCTTCGGCCGGGTAAGTTCAAAGTCTCCTGACATATTCGGCGCGGTTCCTCCGCGCCGTTTTCTTTTGAGGGCACTATGGCAATTAGACGTATTTCTTCAGGCAGGGAATTTGAGGCCAAAGTCGGGTATTGCCGCGCCGTAGTGTCGAATGGATTTGTCTTTGTTGCCGGAACCTGCGCTCAGGGCGACGACATTCCCAAAGATATTGTTGGTCAGTGCAGGTCCTCTCTTGATGCAATTGGAAAAGCACTGGCTGAGGCTGGGACGGATTTCGCGCATGTGGTCCGTGTAAACTATTACTTGCCGGACATGAGTGAGTTTGAACTGTGTTGGCCTTTGTTGGTTGAGGCATTCGGAGCCAACCCGCCAGCGGCAACAGTTACCGAATGCAATCTCATCACGCCTGAAGATCGCATTGAAATCGAAGTGACCGCAGTTTTGCCGGAATAGGGGCTGCGGTCTTAGTGACACTGGACCTTGGCGAGCCTTTGGTCCATATCTGCAGGAGCAGAAATACCGGAGGCAGACGATGGGAATCCTGAATAATCTTTTGCGAGCCGTAACCTGGTGGAATGGGGCCACTCTGAATACGCAGCTCTACACGGCGCGTAAGGGAACCAAGGTTGGCGAAGATAACGAAGGTAATGTTTTCTATCGCAATGCCGACGACAGCAAGCGCTGGGTTATTTTTAATGGTGAGGCCGAGGCCAGCCGGATCGACCCTGACTGGCATGGATGGTTGCATCGGACTTGGGACGAGCCGCCGACAGACAAGCCGTTGCAGCATAAAACCTGGGAAAAACCACATCAGGAAAATTTGACAGGTACGGCTTTGGCCTATGCTCCTGCAGGTTCGTTGCGCCGACCCAATCCGGTCGAACGTTCGGACTACGAGGCTTGGACCCCAGAATAAGCGAGGCCAGCAATGTCGAGCTATAATGTAACCGAAGTCCTGGTGGGCGGGGCCGTGTTGGCCTGTGCTGTGGCATTTGGCGTTTATGCCAGCCAATCGACTGGCCTGTCGCAAAGCGGACCGGGATATGAATTGGGCGCATCATTCAGATCGCTGGAAGGTGTTGGCGTTGGCACTGACGTTCGTCTTGCTGGTGTCAAGATCGGGACCGTGACAGGCGTTGCGCTGAACCCCGACACGTATCGCGCGGATACAACGTTTTCGATTTCTGATGGAATATTGGTACCCGACGACAGCGCGATCGTCATCTCATCCGAAGGATTGCTGGGCGGAAACTTTGTCGAAGTGATGCCCGGTGGATCGCCCTTCTTTTTCGAACCTGGTGATCAGGTTGAGGATACGCAGGGTGCGGTCAGTCTAATTTCGCTGCTGGTCAAATTTGTGGCTGGGGATGGTGGCGAATGAAGCGCCTGTTTCTGATAGCAGCGCTGCTTGCATCCACCGGCGCAGCAGCCCAGCAAAAGGTTCAATCCGGCCCGGGCGCGATGCTGCGTGGTTTGGACAAGGTGAACGGCCACACCGTTGACGTCGAATTGCAAAGCGGTCAGACCGAGGCGATTTTTGGACTGGATGTGGCTTTGGGCGATTGCCGTTATCCGGCTGATAATCCGACCGGGGACGCCTTTGCTTATCTCACGATTTGGGAAAAAGGCAAGACAGATCAATTGTTTGATGGATGGATGATCGCCACATCCCCGGCGTTGAACGCGCTGGATCATTCACGTTACGATGTCTGGGTAATCCGCTGTATGACACCGTCCGGCAACTGATCCAGTTCTGCGGTGAAGTCTGCGCTGGCCTCGATCGCCTCTTCCAAAGCCTGTCTGTACTGAGCGCGCGGAACTTCGATCGCGCCTAATGACGCCAGATGAGCGGTCAGAAATTGCGTGTCAAATAACTGAAATCCGGTGCGCCTTAGCCGATCAACCAGATAGGCCAACGCAATTTTTGAGGCATCCGTTCGCCGTGAAAACATGCTTTCTCCGAAGAACGCAGCACCCAAGGATACTCCGTAGACGCCGCCGACCAGTGCCTGTCCATCCCAGATTTCTAATGAATGGGCATGGCCGGATTGGTGCAGGCGATGATACAGATTTCTCAGCTCTGCGTTGATCCAGGTGTCTGCGCGATCGGCGCAGCCGTCGACGACGCCAGAGAAGTTCTGATTGATCGTAACTGAGAAACCGCAGTTTCGGATTCGCCGCGCAAGGCTGCGGGATATGTGGAACCCGTTCAGAGGGATGACGCCCCGAAACTTTGGGTCGACCCAGAACAAATCCGGGTCGTCGCGGTGCTCTGCCATCGGGAAAATACCGATGGAATACCCATGCAGTAGGAGTTCGGGAGAAAGGCTCATACAGACAGTCCGACGTTCGAAGGGCCGAAGCCCTTCGAAGTGGTGGTGTTACTCGGCCATGTTCTCCGCAAGCCAATGCTCCAGCCAGTGAATGTTGTAGTCGCCGCTGTGAATGTCGGCTTCTTGGAGCAGAGCATGGAACAGCGGCACCGTGGTGTCGATTCCATCCACGATCAATTCACCCAGGGCTCGGTCCAGACGCGCCAGCGCCTCGGCCCGGTCGCGGCCTTGCACGATCAGCTTGGCAATCAGCGAGTCGTAATAGGGCGGGATCGAGTACCCGTCATACAACGCCGAATCCATCCGCACACCCAGACCGCCGGGCGCGTGATAGGCGCTGATCTTTCCGGGGCAGGGCGAGAAGTTAGGCAGCTTTTCCGCGTTGATCCGAACCTCGATGGCGTGGCCGTTGATTTCCAGATCGTCCTGACCGAACGACATGTCCTCGCCTGCTGCCACACGGATTTGTTCGCGCACCAAATCGACGCCGAAAATGCCCTCGGTCACCGGGTGTTCCACCTGTAGGCGGGTGTTCATTTCGATGAAATAGAACTCGCCATTCTCATACAGAAATTCGATTGTGCCCGCGCCGATATAATTGATCTTCGCCACAGCGTCGGCGCAGATTTTACCAATCTTGGCACGTTCTTCGGGGGTGATGCTGGGGCCGGGGGCCTCTTCAAACACCTTCTGATGGCGGCGCTGAAGCGAGCAGTCACGTTCGCCCAGATGGACAGCCTTGCCTTTGCCGTCGCCAAAGACCTGAATCTCGATATGGCGCGGTGTGGTCAGGTATTTCTCGATATAGACCTCGTCATTGCCAAAGGCGGCTTTGCCTTCGGCGCGTGCGGTCATGAACGCGCTTTCCATCTCATCCGCGGTCTGCGCAACCTTCATGCCGCGTCCGCCGCCACCGGCGGTTGCTTTGATGATGACGGGATAGCCGAATTCCTCACCAATGCGCTTGGCGTCTTCCAAAGTCGGAACGCCGCCGTCGGAACCGGGTACGCATGGCACGCCAAGGGCTTTCATCGTGTCCTTGGCGGTAATCTTGTCACCCATCACGCGGATATGTTCGGCGGTGGGGCCGATAAAGGTGATGTCGTGATCTTCGACGATCTGCACGAACTCAGCGTTTTCGGACAGAAAGCCATAGCCGGGGTGGATCGCCTGCGCGCCTGTGATTTCACAGGCCGAGATGATGGCTGGCACGGACAGATAGCTTTGCGGGCTGGGCGGGGGGCCGATGCAGACAGACTCGTCTGCCATGCGGACGTGCATTGCGTCGCTGTCGGCGGTGGAATGGACGGCAACCGTCTTTATCCCCATCTCGCGCGCGGCGCGGATGACGCGCAGGGCGATCTCGCCTCGGTTGGCAATCAGGATCTTGTCGAACATGGGCCTGCCTTACTCAACAATGACCAGGGGTGTGCCGAATTCCACAGCGTCGCCGTCACCCACCAGAATGCGCTTGATGGTGCCCGATTTGGGCGCGTGGATGTGGTTCATGGTTTTCATCGCTTCGACGATCAGCAGCGTGTCGCCTTCGGACACGGATGCGCCGACCGAGATGAACGCAGGCGCGCCGGGTTCGGGCTGCATGTAGACGGTTCCCACCATGGGAGAGGTCACTGCACCGGGATGGCTGGCCGGGTCTTCGACGGCAGCCGGTGCTTCGGCCGCAGCAGCCGGTGCCGGAGCCGCAGCGGGTGCTGCAGGGGCCGCAGCCGGAACTGCCACCTGAACCGGAGCTACGGCGGCGGTTTGGGACAAGCGGCTGACGCGTACATTCAGGCTGTCTTCCTCGCCATATTCGCGTTTGACCTGCAATTCGGTCAGGTCGTTCTCGCGCAGCAGTTCAGCCAATGCCTTGATGAATGCCACATCCGCTTCGTGTTTGGTGTCTGTCATGAGTGTCCTCGACGGTTCCCCTTTGGCCCGTCTGTGTCTTGCGGGCTTTGGTCTGATTACGCAGCGTTATAAGCCATGAGCCTTGCCATGAAAAGCGCGTCTCGGCCTGTCAGATGGGGGTTTTAACCAAGTTTTCGAGGGGGGGAAGAGGTTACAGCGGCATTCCGGAAAGTTTTGCAACCAATTCCGGTAGTTTTCGCGCGCCGAATTTCTCAAGCAGCCGGGCGCGATAAGCTTCGATGGTGCGGTAGCTCAGGCCCAGTTCGACGCCGATTTCCTTGGCGGACAGGCCCCTGCACGACAAAATCGCCACTTCGCGTTCCCGCGCGGTTAGCTCGACCAACGGGCGTTCCTCCGAGATATCGGAAAAGCTCCAGATGCCGTGGCGGAAAGGGTCATCGGGGGTCAAGGACCGACCGCGTGCGCGGCACCAGAACAAATCCCCATTTCGCCGCCGCATGACGCGCTCGTCCGTGTAATATCCGGTGTCGCGCATGACCTGTAGACTACGGGCACCGATACGCTCCCAATCTGCGACCGAGGGGTAAAGATGTAGCAAAGGCATGTTGCGATAGTCGGCCTCGTCCCCTCCGAAGGTCCGTGCGAACTGCAGATTGCAGCGTCGGATGATACGGTTTTCCAACTCGACCAATCCGATAGGAGCATATTCGAAGGCGGCGTCACTCATTTCGGTATCGTGCAGGGAATTGTCTGGAAATAGAAGGGGTGCGGCCGAGAATGTGGTGTTGAAAGGCGTCAACACTGGTCTGATGATCGTGCAATCCGTTTGTTAAGGGTGTAAACTCGGTTTGAAAATGAACTCCTAAAAGATAGAAAAACCTTGAGAGTTTAGAAAAACTGAACGTTTACAAAGGTTGGCTCCGCTTGGGGAGGGGCGAGAACATGCGCGACACGTTGACAGGCAGCCGTATTCGAGAGAGGCGGCAAATTGCAGGACTGCGGCAGGCAGAACTGGCGCGTCGGGTCGGGATCTCAGCCTCCTATCTGAACCTGATTGAACACAATCGCCGCAGGATTGGTGGCAAGCTGCTTGTGGATATTGCCGCGGCTTTGGCCGTCGAACCTTCGCTGCTGACACAGGGGCTAGAGGCAACGCTGATATCCGCCCTGCGCGAGGCAGCGGCGGACGCGGTGGGGCAACAGGCCGAAGTCGACAGTCTGGAAGAGTTTGCGGGACGTTTCCCGGGGTGGGCTGCTGTGCTGGCGCAGATGCACAGGCGCGTTGTCTCGCTTGAGCGAACGGTTGAAACCCTATCCGACCGCTTGACCCATGATCCACATCTGGCTGCTTCGATGCATGAGGTTCTGTCCACCGCCGCCGCGATTCGTTCGACCGCAGCGATTCTGGCGGAAACACAGGAGATCGAACCCGAGTGGCAGGATCGCTTTCATCGAAACCTGCATCAGGATGCTGAACGCCTTGCCGACAGTTCGAAATCCTTGGTTGCTTATCTGGATGATTCTGACGCGGCGGACGACCGTCGCGGCGTTCCGCTTGAAGATGCCGAGGCGTTCTTTGAACAGCGCGGACATCATTTTCCTGAGATGGAGGGCAGCGAAGACAGCTCTGCGATAGACCTGAGCGAGATTGACTCGGCGGCAGCAAAGACCGTCGCTCGCGGTCTTTTGGGTGTCTATGCAAGCGACGCCAAGGCCATGCCACTGGAGGCGGTGAAAACTGCGCTGGCTGGCACAGAACCGGACCCGATCAAGCTGGCTGCACAATTTTCGGTGGACATCGCGACGGTCTTGCGCCGTTTGGCGGCACTGCCAGACGGGGTGCTTTCGCGACCTACGGGACTGGTTGTGTGCGATGCATCGGGAAGTATCTTGTTTGCCAAGTCGGTGCCGGGCTTTGCGATGCCGCGCTTTGGCGAGGCGTGCCCGCTGTGGCCATTGTTTCAGGCTTTGAACCGGCCTTTGGTGCCAATTCGCAAACGTATCGTACAGCTTGGCCGGTCGGCGGCTGAGTTTGATTGCTATGCCTATGCATGGCCACAAGCGATGTCCGGATATGACGACGCACCTGTTTATCGCTCGGTCATGTTGGTTCGGTCCGTCGAAGAAGGCGGGCAGGGTGGCCAGCCAGTTGCCAGGGTCGGGCCAAGTTGCAGGGTTTGCCCAAATGCCGACTGCGAGTCGCGCCGAGAGCCGTCGATTCTGAGCGAAGGTTTTTGACACTTTCCTGACAGACAGCGTAAGCTGATACAGACAGGACTGCGGATGGGTATCCTGTCACGGGGAGGAATGAAACATATGAGCCGTAAGGTTCTTCTAATTGAGGATGAGCCGAACATCGCCGAGGCCATTCGGTTCCTGCTGACGCGTGAGGGTTGGCAGGTTGAAACGCACGCTGAAGGAACGGACGCTGTCGAGGTCATTCAGGGCGCAAATCCTGATCTGGTCATTCTGGATGTTATGCTGCCGGGCAAAAGCGGCATGGATATCCTGCGCGATCTGCGCGAGTTGGATGACCTTCGGGGTCTGCCGGTCTTGATGTTGACGGCACGCGGCCAGCTTCGTGATCGCGAAATGGCCGAAAGCGCGGGTGTCAGCCGCTTTATGACCAAGCCGTTTTCCAATGCCGAGGTCCTGACCGCGGTGCGCGATCTGCACGCGCAGGCCACGCAATCATGAGCAATAGCGAAGATCGGCAGCCTCAGGGTGTTCGGCCTTCGCTGTTTCTGGAACGCCAAAGTTATCGTCGGCGTCGGTTGACGGACGCTGCACGGCTGTTGCCAATTCTCGGGGCTGCACTGATCGCGATTCCGTTGCTATGGCCTGAACCGGGGGAAACCGGGGCGGTCACTTTATCGTCGGCCATTCTCTATATCTTTACCTGCTGGGGGCTATTGATACTGATTAGCCTGATCTTTGGCTTCGCCGCCCGTCGCACGGCGGCGCGGGATGACACCGACCCGGACACGGATCGATGGCAACGCTGAACCTTCTGATCCTCGTCTGTCTGGGCTATGTGGTTCTTTTGTTCGGCGTGGCCTTTGCCGCTGACCGAATGGCTGCTGCCGGACGTGGGGCGTGGCTGCGATCCCCGTTGTTTTATACTCTGTCGCTGTCGATCTATTGCACCGCCTGGACATTCTACGGCGCAGTTGGAAATGCCGCCCGTTCGGGGCTGGAGTTCGTGACGATCTATCTGGGCCCCACGCTGGTCATGATCAGTTGGTGGTGGGGTCTCAGGAAACTGGTCAGGGTTGGGCGCAGCCAAAGGGTAACCTCGATCGCGGACCTGATTTCGTCGCGCTACGGAAAATCGAATACGCTGGCAATCTGTGTGACCATTCTGGCGGTTCTGGGCGGAACGCCGTATATCGCGCTGCAACTGCAGTCTATTACCTTATCGTTCTCGATCTTTGCAGAGGCTGACCCGTCTGGCCTTTACCGCGAGGGGTCAAGCGTGTTTTGGGTGGCTGCAGGGCTGGCGGTGTTCGCCATCCTGTTCGGGACACGAAACCTGGACGCGAACGAGCGTCACCATGGTGTTGTGACCGCTATCGCATTGGAATCCGTGGTTAAACTGTTCGCTTTGCTGGCGGTTGGCATCTTCGTCGTTTGGGGAATTGCAGGCGGCGTTGGGCCGATGATGGACCGCATAGACGCATCAGAGATCGGTCAGTGGAATGTGGACGCGGGCCGCTGGACGACGTTCATCTTCTTGTCTGCTGCGGCGTTTGTCTGCTTGCCGCGCATGTTTCAGGTGATGGTGGTTGAAAACGCGGATGAGGGACACCTGAGAACAGCGGCCTGGGCGTTTCCGTTATACCTGCTTTTGATGAGCCTGTTTGTGGTGCCAATCGCCGTAGTGGGTCTGGACCTGTTGCCAGAGGGGTCGAACCCAGACCTGTTTGTTCTGACTGTGCCCCTGTCACAGGGCAATGAGTGGCTGGCCATGTTGTCCTTCATTGGGGGCTTCTCATCTGCAACGTCGATGGTGATCGTTACGGCTATGGCCTTGTCCACCATGGTTTCGAACCATCTTGTGATGCCAATTTGGCTAAGCACTCAGGAAGGGTCCGGGTCCTTGTCGGGCGATGTTCGACACGTTGTGTTGGTTGCGCGCCGTGTCTCAATCGCAGCGATCATGGCGTTGGGCTTTTTTTATTACCGGTTATCTGGTGGCGGCGCTGCGCTTGCCTCAATCGGGCTTGTGGCCTTCGCCGGTATTTCTCAGATTCTGCCTGCTCTGGTCGGCGGATTGTTCTGGCGCGGGGCGACGCGGACAGGGGCACTTGTCGGGTTGTCAGTGGGGTTCCTCTTGTGGATCTACACGCTGCTTCTGCCCGGAATGGGTGGGGCGCTGATGTCCAGCTCGGTCCTGCAGGACGGCCCGTTTGGGATCGGCTGGCTGCGGCCGCAGGCATTGTTCGGGATCGAAGGGATGGACCCCATGGTCCATACGGTCATGTGGTCGCTGTCTTTGAATACCGTCGCTTTCTGCGTGGCGTCGCTGCTGAGTTTTCCTAGCCCGCTGGAGCGCTTGCAGGGGGCGCAGTTCGTCAATGTCTTTGACCATTCTGTCGCCCCGCGCGGATGGACCGGGTCTGTTGCGCAAAGCGAGGACCTAATGATCATGACCCAGCGCATACTGGGGGCCGGTCCCGCGCAGGAGTTCTTTCAGGCCGAAGCTGAACAACAAGGCGGACGATCCAGTCTGCCCGAACCAACCCCCGCCTTTCTGGAACGGCTTGAACGGGAATTGAGCGGCTCGGTCGGGGCCGCGACGGCGCACGCCATGATCGGCCAGATTGTCGGCGGGTCTTCGGTGTCGGTCGAGGACCTTTTGGCCGTGGCCGACGAATCCGCGCAATTGCTGGAATACTCCAGCCAGCTAGAAGTGAAATCTGCCGAACTTAGCCGCACAGCCCGGCAACTGCGCGAAGCGAATACCAAGTTGACCCAGATATCGCAGCAGAAAGACAACTTCCTTAGTCAGGTCAGTCATGAACTACGTACACCGATGACCTCGATCCGGGCGTTTTCCGAGATCATGCGGGACACCGACGGTTTAACTGATGAAGAACAGACGCGCTATGCCGCAATCATCCACGACGAGGCGCTGCGGCTGACGCGATTGCTGGATGACCTGCTGGACTTGAGCGTTTTGGAAAGCGGACAGGTCAGCCTGAATATGGGAGGCGATACCCTGCGCTCGGTTCTGGATCGGGCGGTATCGAGCGCGTTGGCGGGCACCAGCAAAACCCTCACTGTTCGGCGCTCGAAGGCGTCCGAACGCATTCCGCTTCACACCGATCTGGATCGTTTGGGGCAAGTCTTCATCAACTTGATTTCCAACGCGCAGAAATACTGCGATGCGGTTGACCCGGTCCTGACCATTTCAGCGCATGATGTAGGCGGCCAAGTCGTGATAGATTTTGCGGATAACGGCAGCGGTATTCCAGCCGAGGCGCGGTCCATGGTGTTCGAAAAATTCGCGCGTGTAGGCGGTGACAAGGCAGGCGGGGCCGGTTTGGGTTTGGCGATCTGCCGCGAGATCATGCAGCGTCTTGGGGGCGATATCAGCTATTTGCCGGGGCAGGGCGGAGCAGCCTTCCGCGTGCAGGTGCCACTGGCTTATAGACAAGCAGCCCAATAAGACGGGCGTAAAGGCATTCGTAACCTTTGCCGGAGTAGACCGGAACATAGGCATATTTACGATTGACGGCTCCAGGCATGACACAACCGGTCACCACAGCTTTGGCAAAAAAAGTATCTGCAAGCCAGGATGAGCGCGGCGGTCAGACGAATTCCATTCTTCGCGCTTTGCGGTTGGCACTTGCCCGTACCGCTGCGGATCGTGTGCAATTGCCGTTGTCGGTCATCGCGGCAAGGCGGGCATCTCGACCAGCCGACGGGCTTGCGGGGTTTGCCGGTGACAATTGGTTGTTGCTGCATCTTCTGAACAACGACGGACTTTCGGCAGCGGTCTGTATGGATTTGGAAACCGTTTCGGCCATCGTTCAAGTGCAGACTATTGGTGAGGTGACGTCAACGACACCAACGCCACGGGCCTTTACCGATACGGATGCCGCGATGGTTGCGCCCATAATCGAAGACGCATGCACCCGCGCGGCACGGTTGGTGGAAACCGTCAGTGAACAGGCAAGCCTGACAGGCTATCAGTACAAGTTGCGGCTGCCTGATCTTCGGGCGCTGTCATTGGCTATGACGCAGGATGCGTATGTTTCATATGATCTAAAGGTCGAGCTGGGCGGCGGTTTGCGACAGGGCTGGATTTCGGTTCTTCTTCCCGATGTGGAGGATCCAGCAGATGCCGAACCTAGTGGGGATTCGGGGCCGCATATCGAACAGGCATCGGGCGTGCTGCGCGCAGAGTTGAATACTGTGATTTGCCAAATGGCTTTACCCCTGGCTTCTTTTTCGGCGCTTGCAGCGGGGGATGTATTGCCTTTGACCGGAGCACGTCTTGACCGTGCACAATTGCTAACGATCGACCGGACTCGGACAGCAGTTGGGCGTTTGGGGCAATCCGGTGGAATGCGGGCAATTCGCCTGAACGAATATGAGCCGCAGGATGTGCCGTCACAGGCCGAGACTCAGGATTTCCTTGAGGCACGAACGTCGGTAATCCAAACATCGGCAGAGCTGTCCGTAGAACCCATTCACACAGACACACATGCGATCGACACCATCGACAGCAAGTTGCAGTTCGGCGACTCAGATCAGATCGCCGCTGAAATTTCGAAGCTGGCTGGCCTGAACGATGACGCAGGTCAGGTGACCTGATCCATAGGGCTTACCCAGCCACGTTGCGAATCTGATCAAGCGTGGGGCGAAGGTTTTCCAGCGCGTAGCCTGCCTTGGTTGTTGCGTCCAGAATATCGTCCGTACTCATCCGGTCGCATTGGCCAAGGGCCCAGATAACTGAACACCGCGTGCCTGATGCGCAATACGCCAGCACCGGTCCGCTGCAACTTTCGGCCAACTCGCGCTGACGGGCGACGTTTTCGGGTGTCATGGTCTGATGCGTCAGTTCCAGAACCTCATAATCCAAACCCGCGGCACGGACGGCCTCGCCAATGGCGTCTGACTGCATGTCTGACGGAACTTCTGTGTTTGGCCGGTTGCAAATAACCTTGACGAATCCGGCTTCGGCTATGGCTGAAACATCCTCGACCGTGATTTGCGGCGAGACGGCGTAGCGGGGTGTAATGCGGCGAATCTCCATCCCAATTGATTAGGCTGCGTTTGCAGTTCTGTCCAGTTGCGCCCCCACAGTCGGCGCTGCGTACATTCCGGCGATCATTGCGGCCAGAAACACTAGCCCGCCAACGCCGCCATAGGTCACCGAGGCAATGGCAGGCCCCGGACACAGCCCGGACAAGCCCCACCCCATGCCAAATAAAACGGAGCCTACGACAAGTCGCCGGTCCAACTCGGGCGGAGACATGGTCGGAAAGGTTCCCCCGACCAAGGGGCGACGATGTTCGGTCATCCGCCAGGCAAACAGCATTGGGATAATTGCCCCACCCATCACGAAGGCCAGTGTCGGGTCCCAGTTCCCGAACACGTCCAGCCACCCCTGAACCTTGGTGGTGTCCGTCATGCCCGAGATCAGCAGACCTGCGCCAAACAGGCATCCGGCGATCAAAGAGATCAGCAACCGCATCAGATCACCCCCCACATGTGGCGCAGAACCGCGAGTGTGATCGCGCCAGCAGCGATGTAGATAACCGTCGCCACAATTCCGCGCAGCGAGAAACGCGATATCCCGCAGACCCCATGTCCCGACGTGCATCCATTGGCGATCCGGGTGCCGATCCCAACCAGCAGTCCCGCGAAAATGATGACAGCAATATTGCCGGTCAGATGGGTCTGCGGTGTGGGTGACATCAACGGGCGAAGAAGCAAGGGCATTCCTACAAGCCCTGCAACAAAGACCAGGCGTTCCAAGGTGCGATCACTATTGTCGACCAAACCGCCCAAGATGCCGCTGGCCCCCATGATCCGGCCATTCCCAAGCAGATAAACGGCGGCACCCAGACCGATCAACAGGCCCCCGGCCAACCCCCAAATCCATTCCAGTTGCATGGTTCTTTTTTCTCCACGTATTGGTTGGCTTCACAGTTTATTCACTGGAATCTTTAGGAAAACATCGCCTTCTTCGTCGCCAGGAGGCATCCGCCCCGCGCGCATATTGACCTGAAGAGAAGGCAGGATCAGACGAGGCATGCCAAGCGTCGCATCCCGTGCATCGCGCATTTTGACGAACTCCTCGACCGAGCGTCCCTGGCCGATATGAACATTGAGCGCCTTCTGCTCTCCGACTGTTGTTTCCCACGCATACTCGTCGCGGCCCGGTGCCTTGTAGTCGTGCCCGACGAAGATGCGTGTCTGATCAGGCAGCGAAAGGATTTTCTGGATCGACGCAAACAGCATTTCCGATGAACCGCCCGGAAAATCGCATCGTGCCGTCCCGAAATCGGGCATGAACAACGTGTCCCCCACAAAGGCCGCATCTCCGATGACATAGGTCAAACAGGCCGGGGTGTGGCCGGGCGTATGCAGAACATCACCCCGCATTTGACCCACGTGAAAGCTGTCGCCCTCGCGGAACAAGGCGTCAAACTGACTGCCATCGCGTTGGAACTCGGTCCCTTCATTGAAGATTTTTCCAAATGTCTCCTGAATGGTGACGATCTGATCTCCGATCCCGATTTTACCGCCCAGTTTCTGTTGCAGGTAGGGGGCCGCTGACAGATGATCGGCATGGACATGACTTTCCAGAATCCATTCGACTTTCAAACCGTTAGCCTGCACATGCTCGATTATTTTGTCTGCTGAACTGGTGTCTGTCCGGCCGGATGCATGGTCAAAGTCCAGGACACTGTCGATAATTGCGCAGGCCGTCCCCTCGGGTTCCTGCACAAGGTAGGACACGGTAAATGTATCGGTGTCAAAAAACGCTTTCACCTTTGGTGTCATTTTGCCCTCCGTCAGACTGCTTTATTCGTATATCAATTTCGGAATGTATAGGATAAAGAATCCGTGAATTGATGCTTGTCAAGGCAGGGTAATTCAGATCGGCCTAGAATTTAACCATTCCGCAGGTGACTGCCGAAACCGTATTTCAGACAGGCGGGTTTTCGCGTGTCCTCGGGTTAAGGTCAGCAGGTCTTAAAACGGTTACCTATATGTGGGTAGATAACGCACCATTTGGGAGGATGGAGATGTCTACAATTAATTTATATTCCGAAGCCGAGCAGCTTGAAGAAAAGTTGCAGGGTGCGTGTCTTGAAACCCGCCTGGCGCTTCAGCCAAGCGTGACAAGGGTAATTGAACGGATGCGTCAGCAGGGTGTGCATATCCCCTCGCGCCTGCGTCGTCTGGATGCAGCCTTGTGCGAGGACGCGATGGAGGCTCAGTTCGATAATCTGCCGGTTTAGGCTGTGGGATTAACTGAACGAGATACCCAAAATAACTAGCATCAGCCCGATCACGGACAGAAAGAGTGAGGCCAGGTTCCAAGGCAATACTCCCTGAACTGTTGCTCGCAGTTCGTCGTCGGACAGGCCGGATTTGCGCGCTTTCATCACGTGCAGGATGCACCAGACGAGTCCCAACAGTCCGGCAAGCGACAGGGCGGCTCCGCCCCAGGTGATGATTTCGAACATGGTTTTCCGCATCAGGCCAAAGAGTTTCTCTGCGCTTATCGGATACCTGTGCATCGCACAAGTCCGATGCCCGATTGTGCGCTTGCGGCGGGTGCTGCGGCCATGTATCCGGCTTAGTGCCGACTTGCGGCAGCAGACTTCAGCCTCTGGGAGAGAATAAATGGAAGACATGACCGAAGATCAGGCCGCCGCCAACTATCGCGTTACCGCCGGAGAGCTGCGTCAGTTTATCGAACGGTTTGAACGTCTGGACGCCGAGAAGAAAGATATCGCAGAGCAGCAGAAAGAAGTCATGGCCGAAGCCAAGGCACGCGGCTACGACACCAAGGTCATGCGCAAGGTGGTTGCTCTTCGCAAACGCGACAAAGACGATATCGCAGAAGAAGAGGCGGTATTGGAGATGTACAAAGAAGCGTTGGGTATGAGCTGACGGTTTCGAATTTGCGGTGTCGTTCAGGCTTTGCCTTCTAGGACACCGCGATCCGGGTGGGCCTCCGAACCGGGACCGGTGGATTTTCTATCTCGGGTCAAGAAAGGCTGATTGATCGCAGGTCGCAGCGCTTGGGCGGGTCAATTTTTCTGGGCTCAGGGCCTTAACAACTGGACCTCTGGCATTGATTCCAGCCTTTCAAGATCCTGTTCATAAAGCTCGGAAAACGCATCCACGATGTCTGTGCTCCAGCCCGGAAGTTCGAGTTCTTCCTCTACAAGCTCCGGTTGGGCGTGATCTTCCAAGATGTCCGCCAGAGCATTACGTAAGCTCGCTTGATCCCCGTGAGGTCCGGCATTCAAAAGCGCATTTGCCTTTTCTTTTCCCGCTTCATCCAGAAGGGAAAGCAGAAAGTTGTACTCTTTTTCTAGGGTCACATCCTCTGGCAGGCCGCACATTTTTCGCAAAATGTCACCCCAAATCAGAGGCGATTCCTCATTGCTCCACAAGGTGATGTTTACGCCCGGAGCCATGTCGCGGATGTCGTCGACCATTCCGATCCAATTCAGGCAGCTCAGGTCTGTATTGCGGATGATATTTTCCCTGTCTTCGTCCGGCAGAGACATTAGTAGTTTAGGAATAAACGTGCCTGGGTTTCTTAAGGTAAAGAAGAAGTCGATCCGAATGTCTTCGAGCGCCTGATCCAAAACGGACATTAGCTTTCCGGCGCGTGGGTAGAATTGCCCGTCCTGAATAGCCGCTTTTGAGTCTGCAATCAGTGCATTGCTTTGGAACACAGCCCGGCGAATGCTCGGGTCTGATGTCAGGCCGGCGCGAACCTGACTGGTTTCTTCTGGAGTCAGGAACTGCGGCTCGGATGTTGCGAAGGTCGGCTTGAAGGCTTGTTTGTATTGGCGCGGGCCAAAAGCGGCGACACCATGCTCGGTCAGCACAGATTTGTGGGCTCTTAGAGCTTTTAACAATCTGCCTTCGCCGGTGAATGCGGCTCCTGCGTGGATAGCAACCTGCATATTCGCTTTTTGCCCCTGCTTCTTCTGCCTCGTCCGCCGGGTTACAGGCTGTGTAGCTGACAGTCAAACCAGTGCACTGATGTGGCGCGGCAGGGGCGCCTGACGTTGGGATTCAAAAATCATCGACAAAAGAAAAAAATGAGTCTTGCAGTCCAGAACCAGAGGCAGTAATCGACGTCCAGTGCCCCTATAGCTCAGCTGGTAGAGCAACTGATTTGTAATCAGTAGGTCCGCGGTTCGAGTCCGTGTGGGGGCACCACTAAATCTCTTTAAATTATTTAATATCAATGGTTTTTACCTTATAATATGAGGCCAGTCCCCCAAATGGTCCCCCGCAGGGATTTTGGTTGAAAAATCGCTTGATCCTACTGAATCGGCAATATTGGATGCCTCGGACGCAATCAGTCCAGCGTCAGAACACTTACTATAAGCCGGTCGTTACTGACCTCATCGCCACCTTCTTTTCGCGGTAAAGCTTTGGCATGCCCGAATGGAATGAGAAACATCGCAATCTTGATAGCCTTGTCATGATTGCCCTTATCAACCGCGCCTTTCAACTGTCCAAACAAGTATTGCATTGGTTCAACGTAGTTCCGACGCGAAGCTAAATCCTCATACCGTTTCATACGGTTACGCTTGAGTTTGTCCCGATTTGACATGCCAGGATTATAGCGAGCTAATGCCTATTGGGAAAGAAAGGGCGTTCGTTCTGCTTGAAAAGTTGACGTTCACTTTAAATGCAGCGAACGGCTACTCTAATCCCAAAAAGCGACAATCTACTTATTCTTTAGATCGGCGCGCCATCCGCATTATTGTTCCTTGATTTAGCTCAACGCAGCATTCATTTCTCAGCAGTAAACTACCTGTGGCCAAGCACCAATGGAGTTACGCTGTGGTCAAAACAACGATCATGCGGCTATCAAATTCTCTGACATTGATGGCGGCGTTATGTTGCCCTGGGTGCGAGAAGGAGACGGCGGGAGCTGCAGGAATGGTTGCGGGCAACACTCTGGTTGCTCCACTGATCTACCCGGCAGCTGTTGCAGTACGCCTTGGAAGAAACCAAAAATACACTGTTCAGCCGGTTGTTGTTTCGGACGGCAGCGGAAAAGTGCTGTCGCCGAGCTTCGAAGGAACGCCAGAGGCAGAGTTTAGGGTATCAGAACGAACGCTGATTTGTTCTGGCGAGGTCCCTTACTTTCGTGGAGCAAACATTTACGACGGTTTTATTGCATGCGGTAGCGGTCGCAAGTTACAAGTAAAGCTCTATTCACACTACGGTAGGAAACTATTCCTTGAGATTGGTCCAGCAAACGTTCCCGTTGAGCAACTGGATCGGCCTCAGGCCGCGTATCCAATCTTTGTATTGGGAGAGATAGAATTCGGTTGCAAAGGAAATTACTCGGAGTCGAAGCAAGGTGCGACACCATTCCTAATTGGTTGCGGAAACGGCTACAACGATAGTACTGGCGTGGTGTCGATTACGCCCAGCGAAGACGGGCGGAAACAGTTAATCGTATGGGTTGACCGACCGTAGCTTCCGCCGTTGCGCGTTAACAGCCAAGCGGCGCGCGTATGGCCACAGAAGGCTTGCTTTGTCTGTGAGCCAGAAGTTGGCGTTTTGCATCGTTGGGCCTGCTATTCGTGCCCAAGCGGACATCTGTCTAAATTACTCAGATTATCGCGCTGAGCCCCTTTTGAACTTTCAGTTTTAGTGCAGCATTCGGCGCGGAATGACCAGTGACGGCCGACTTTGCACCAAAAAAACAGCTTTAGGATGGATCATCGACTGGGCATACGCTAGCACTCAAGCTGGACCACTCAACGGTGAAAGACCGCAGCGGCCCATTCACACGGTTCCTTCTTCGGGATCTCGTGCGTAGAGCTTGACCGAGAAGGGATTCGAAGGGTTATGTGGCAATTCAGAAAACCGATGTTGAAGGATCAGCTGCCCTCCTGGGCGGTCCCTCTTGTCGAGGAAGCTCAACCGCGGCGCTTCTTTCTATTTTCAAACGGCCCTATCGGAAATGCCACCGCGACGCTAAAGGCAATGGACGAACGAGACATCGCAATCCAATTCAACACGTGCCGCCACCATTCATGGCTTAGGGAACATCGCGGCGAACAGATTTTCTTTTTGCATACCAGACCAATAAGTGGCGAAGTTATTGGCCTTCGAAGGGTGGAGGCACTCTATCCAACGCCGGAAAGTGCCGCCAATTTACAAATATTTGCCTGCTATGGTGAACGATTTTTGAAGGTATCAGATATAGAAAAATCGGCCTTACTTCCGGTTCACAATTTAAATTATATGAGCTCGATTCGATCAGCTAAAATGAAATGGCCGAAACGGTTAATTCCATCCATTGGCTTTTCTGCCGTGAGCTGGCTTCAAGCGATAAACTTGAGGCGGCAAATGTCCGGCATGAGTGCTCATCAAATTGTTCTCTGTGGTTTCACTGGTCGATATTCGCACGCTGTGTTCGCTCGGCATGACTTTGAGTTTGAGCAGGAGTTGTTCCAAAGTATGGAAGACTTACAGATGATATGCGCTGACGGGTCACTTACACCCTTTGAGAACAAGAGCTTTAGCGCCCAATCGAAGTTCCGAAATATAATCCCAGATGACTTTGAGTTCTTCCGAGCTGAAAAATCTGATTTGTTCTCCATCATCGCAAAGCGGGCGTTTCAGGATGGGGACACTCAAATGGCGGCATCAATGGCGCGTCTCGCAGTATGGAATAAACCAAAGGATATTGGTGCAGCCTTGAGACTGCTGGTTGACGTCGAGATATCCGAGAGCCAAGAGCAGCTCTATTCGTCGAAGCACGCTTCCGTTCTTTCGCCGACCAGCACGACACTGAATGAACTGCGTTCTATCCCTTCTGCCAAAGAGTTTTTGAAGCCGCTAGACTATTCTGACAACATGATGCGATTTGATAATCGATTTGGAGCAGATGGAGCATACACGCAATCGGAAGGTACACATCGGCGAGCAATCATTGTCAATCATACGATTTGGATTCCTGGAAATTCGCAACACTTGGGCTGTGCTGTTGTTTCTCAACAGATTGAAAGAGAGCTATCCAAGAGAGGCATCGTCGTTGCAGGTTGGATAAACAGCCTCGAAGGATTGTCTCAAATAATTCAAAAGGATCCATCACTTGATTTTGATACGGTCGTTATAAACGGAGAGGGTACACTCCATCACGGGCGACCGAGGGCCTTCGAGATTCTGTTGATTGGGAAGATTCTCGCTGAGAAGGGTAAGTCAGTTCATCTGGTAAACTCGATTTGGGAGGAGAACCCGGACCATTTCATCGAGCTACTAGGAAACTACTCGATGGTGTCAGTTCGCGACAGAGCTTCGGCTACACAGCTGATATCCAAAGGTATCGACGCGACCTACGCGCCAGATCTATCTTGGACACACAAGATTTCGACGGAACAGGCTAAACCTTCTAGGGAAGTAATAGGCATACAAGACTGCGTGCTAAAAGATCGGGCGCGATTGCTCGCCTCCTTCGCGCGCGCAAAGCAGGCTCAATTTCATGTAATGGGAAGGTTCTTCTATGAAGTACAACAGGAGCTGCTAGAAGGATCGGATCCCTTGCGGTTTCCTAAGCCTCTTGAACCTAGTGACTTTTTGACAGCGAAAGCTTGGGTAACGGGCCGGTATCATGGATTAATCCTAGCGTTGCGGCATCGCCACAAGGTAGTCAGTGTTGCGTCGAACACCTCAAAAATCTCCCAGTTGCTTCAGGAGATCGATCTTTCATTTACTGGCATCCCTGATGTGGACTGTTCGTCTGAAAAAGATCTTGAGCGCGAAGCTTATAGCCGAATTGATCGTTATCCCGAGGGTTGGGAAGATAGGATCGAGGCATTCGAGCGAGAGGCAAATTTACGTGCGGCCGAGGTGTTTGACCGGATTGCGCAGGGTTAATTTCCGATGTGCGCCTCGATTTGTGGATTCGTTACTCCCTTGGCGCAAACCAAGCAAGCAGGCTGTTGAGCAGGCCAAGTCATAGATGAGTTCAAGCTGTACGCTATGCATCGCATCGAGTTGCTCGGCCAAGCCTTTCGCTGCTCATTTCCGGTCTCCCACTCACATCCAAGACACCGCACCCGATATAGCCTATACAGTGCAACCCGACTTAGTTCGTAAATCGGTCGTTCGAAGAGTATAGGACGCCAAAAAACCTAGCCCACGCGGTCAGATGGCTGCTCGGAAACCAGGGTCGATCATTCATGCACTCTTCGTATAGAAGTAATGGAAATGAACATCGGGTCTTTAGTCTCGCGGAAGTTGAACAAAAAACGAATGTTGTAAAACGACGATAATTTCGCAGAGACTTCGCCTGAAGTAATGGAGCTTCACCTCTGCGAGGAGGTTCTTTTTTTGGTTGTACACATTCTTCTTGTCTTCTGCAGCCGCTTTTTGGGCATCCAGCACAGGTGTTCAGACGAATACGTTGAGCCCAAAGCAGCCGTTCCCGGAGCTTAAAGGGTCGCCCTGCCGGTAAAACATTTGTTGTGCTTTGGTCTTTGAAACAATGAGTTTATCACCACGGTCCAATCAGTTCAAATTGCCGCAACGACATTCGTGGCGAGTGCGCTCTTCAAGACTTGCTCACTACGCTATAATTGGAGCGTCATAACCAAGAGTTTCAAAATCGCCTTGGTAGTATTCTACCATTCTACTCAATGCAGCGTCGTTTCCTTTGAACAACTCTTGGAAAGTTTCCCCCTTGGTGTGTCGCATACGTGGGAAAGTCACAACTTGTTTTCCGACGGCCTTCAGAATCTCGTTTAGGTCATCTTCATAGTTTTCATACCGGCCGACAAAATCGGCCTGATCCAAGCAATTGAATGGGTGGGTCTGCGGAATTGTATGGTGACGCACACTGATTTCGACGTTTTTGCGCGCTCTGCCATAGGGGATACTATCGTCCAAGACGAGATCAAGAAACTTGTCGAAGCCGCCCTCAAAGCGTCGTATGTCCCTAAAATCGCGATAGGCCGATGCAAGTCGTTCGAGTGGATGTCGCACAAAAGCGAACTTGAAATGCTTATTCCAGTCGGACGGAATCTCACCAAATTCCGGTCCAGTATAGTTGCGCTCCCAGATGCCGATACGGATGGTTGAACCGCCTGTTTTGGGAATGTGGATGAAAACCGCATCCGGATCGGCTAGCAGAAAATTCGACAAGTCCTTAGATCTCCGTTTTCAACTCTGTGTAGAATTATTGGTAGGTTCCCAGTCGCAAAGCAATTGCCAACCCAGTTTTGCAGCGGTGCCTTGTACAAAGATCTCTTCGCTCTGAAAGTCGTGAGGTCCGAGATGCTGCTTCTCTGAGTAGTTGGTCAGGGTTCTTTTGAAATCAAATCCAAAGATCGACACTTGCTTTGGACGTAGGCTGGAAATCAAGTCCACAGTCATTGCTCCGACGCTTGGTCTTGCGTTTAATCTTTGGTGCAAGCGTTCCCATCTATCCAATGGGTAAAAGCTCATATCGCCCCAATTTGTCTGAGCGCTTTTCTCTCGTAGTTTTGGCGACATCCAGATCAGGTGGCGAGCACCAAACTTATGATAAATGTCTTCAACAACACGAGACGTACTGAACGCTAGAATATCAGTTCTTGTACCCTGCGAACCTGGTAACTTCGGAATACCACGGTTCATCCTGATAACAACATCGGCATCGTCAATCAGAAGCCCGTGCCTTTTCGAGAGGATTGAAGCCGCATTCCCGACAATAGCAACGGAGCACTTACTCCAGTCCGAAAACTTGCCTAAGGCATTAGTCGGGTCCAATTTAAGACTTCCCACCTTTGAAACTGTGAATTCCATCTGAACCGGGCGTTTGATTTGGTTTCATGACGATTTGTAGAAGCTAATCCTGCGGCGTTTGTCAACTCAGCCAAAGCGACAGATTTTCCCGAATGTCCGTTTCTCTGCTCAAACCCGTCTTTCACACCGCGCCTTGCACAAAGCGTGACAGCGAGAGCGCGAGCCCGGGGGCTTTGCCCGGGCTCGCGCTCTCGCCTCTGTTGCGATGGTTCAAGCAGCGCGCGAGATGCGAGTTTATCTATAAGGATCTCGCGCTAAATCTCGCGCCCGCGAGTTACCGCGATCTCGCGTGTTTCTCGCGCATCTCGCTCACGCTGAAACAAGCCAAATCCAATCTCGGTTTGTTCCTACGCGACCCGCAGTCTGCAGTGCGTCTATCATCCGGGTAATTTCACGTTTTTGGTCGCGATCGCGCGATGCTTTGGAGATGTCCAACTTCGAAGCGTACGCAATGAGATCCTCCATATGGACGATCCGATACATTTGCGGCTCGGGCCATTCCTCGCCTCCGGGATTCCAGATGCCATGCTCATCGATGTAGAGAGAAAGAGCCTCGATGAGCTTTTGCTGCTTGTCCGGCAGCTGCTCAGCTGCACCTGCAGTTTCATGCGGTGAGTTGGACATCGGCTCGACATAGCATGACGTGACATGCTCCCCGTCGCTGTCGAGACCCAGCGCCACCTGCTGGAGTTGGTAAGAGAACCTCGCCCCATCTTCTCCATCCCGCACTTTCTCGGCGACTGCCGTGATTATATCGCCGTCGCGAGTAATTGAGATTTCTGCATCGACGGCGCCTTTGAGAGAAGAATGCCCGCGTGCTCCACGTGACGTATCCTTGCCCGTATGATGAACAAGCAGGACAAGTCCTTCGATTGCGTTCTCGATCGCGCTTGCGCCCTTCAGAGCCGCCCCCATGCCCTCTGGCGAGTTTTCGTCACGCCCGCCGATTGCACGAGCCAATGTGTCTATGAAAACGGATTGTACCGCCTCACCGGCTTCCTGACCAAGCGCGTGGATTTGTTTTATCAAAATAGAAACAGCGTCCTCATCGCAAAGATCAAGCTCGCCATTTAGGACATACATCGGAACAGGTCCGACCTTTCTCAAAAGAGGCACAAGGCGGTTGCGTACCCCGCCCACGCCTTCAAACGCGATATAGACAACTGGCCCGCCTTGCGTGCGGTGAGAATACCATGGCTGGTTTGCAGCAAGATGTGCTGCCATGTCCAACGCCAACCATGTTTTTCCGGAACCCGGCGGTCCAAACAGCGTTGCGATTCCACGTTTCGGCAACCAACCCCGGATCGCATCAGCGTTTTGAAGTATGGGTTCAACTTCTCCCAACCAGAAGCCATCTGTCGCCATGCGCTCTGGCGTTTCGCTGCCTGCGACTGCGCGTTGAGCGCGCCTTAAACGATCCCAGAGTTGCGTTGGGCCATCTTCTATTAGAATTTCGTTTGCGTCCTTGCGTGGCGACGGATCAAAAATACGCCCGCCGCAGGAAACCGCGGCATCGCGTGCTGCTACGACACTGTCCGCGTCCGCGCAGAATATCGCGCCGGGAAAATCTTTCACTGCTCGAGACCATCGTTGACCAAGCATTGCGACCACCCGGACGTCAGGTGTGGAGATGTCCTCTTTCATCGCTCGCCAGATCGCCAAAGCATCCTCTGCGCCCTCCGCAACCAGAGTATGAGCCGGTTCGGCATCTGAGACCTCGAACCAACCTTCTCCAATTGGCCCAAGTGATTTTCGATCACCGACACGCACACCATCAGTTGAAAGCGGAACACGTTGCACGCCACAGATTTCCCCCATTGAATCCAACACTGGAAAAACGCAGCAGGGACGGCCATACACAGCGTTCGGATGAAAGCGTGCTGCATTTTCTGGAAGGTGTCTTAAGATGCCGCGTGCTTCGAGATACCTCTGGGCAGGCGTACCTTCGATCGGAAGAGCCTTTGACCAAAGCTGTCGGACCTTATCGCGGTTCGGTTTTTCCATTTTGCTGTTGCCCAATCTGAATGTTCTGTCGCCCTGGGCTGCGAGCTGATCAAAATCCGCATCGGGAATGCGAAGGTAGCCACCGTCTTGAGCCTCATGATCATAGAAGGATCCGCGTTTTTCACCGTGCAGAACGACAGACTTAGACCCCCGTTGGCCGAATCTGAGGTCGCCTTGGTTCGACAGGGTCAAGTTGGGCTCACCGAAAGCTTCAGTTGCCGCGTCGCGAAGAAGCCCATTGGACGCCGTCGCCCAAAACGCTGCTCGATCAATTGGACTAAAACGGGATTTCGTCATCCAGAAACTTGTTCCGGCGGTCCCGGTCCACTCTCTGTTGCCGCAACTCAAAATACGCGCTTAACGCGACGCGTAATCCCTCATACCCGAGGTCTGGCCCAATCTGGCGAACCGCGTCAGCAAGTCCTTCTCGCTTCCAGAATAATGCCATGCGACCCGCGGCCACCCGCAGGTCTTCGCGTTCGCTGTCGGTGAAATCGATCAACGTATCACTCATATTTGTGCTCGCTTATTGCTATTTCGCAGGAAGGTCGTGGCAAGACGATGCAGGCGGCTCGGGTTTGATTTGCGGCACAAATCAGAACCCGAGCGTTTGTACTTGCCTGCGGTGACCTCAGGCCCAGGCATCAGGATCTTCGGTACCATCATCTCCGGACTCAGGATCGGATCCCGATGAACCGACATCAGACGCAAATGTTGAAAGGTCAGGCCATTTGCTCTTTGGCGCAATTTCAAACCTGATTTCGGTCGATGTGCCTCGCCCAATTTTAACGGTGTTGACCGCAACAATTCGAACTCGAACAGCCTTACCGTTTGGAATATCGCCGGCCTCTTTTGCGACCGATGCGATGAAAGAGGTAATGGCTCGCGAACCGCCACGCAGTTCGCGGACAGCGGGTTCATCCCAAGCGTCGCTTCTGAGGTCCAGCGATACGGCGGGCGAGTATTCGGGAGATGGGCTTGGAGTGCCATTCCAATCATCTCGTTTCGCTAGCGGTACGAAATCTGCGCCATGTTGATCTACTTTGAGCCAACCCTGTTCTGCGTTAGCCAGATCCAGATCTACGATTTTGCCGACTAAATCGACTTCAACCGCATCACTGTCGACGCAGGAGGCCTTAAATGTTGCCGTTCTTGCGTCGAGACGAATGTAAGGGCGGCCTGTGCCGCTGTTAGGAAATTGCATCGTATTTCTCCTTTTCGGTTTGATGTATTTGAACTTCGTGTTTCGGCGTTAGGTTTTGCCGCCATTTTGTTTCTAGAATTCGAAAGGTCTGATCAGGCATATCTCCTCCGTTCGCGGACCTTTGGGCTCGCGGTTAAGTGTTTCGGATGTCGGGCTGTTTAAGTTCGCTTGGCCTTCAAGCTTTCCACTGCAGTTTGAATATCGCTTTCTGGCCAGCGGGCCGCATATCCAAGTTTGACGGGTTTTGGCAGCAATCCGGCCTTGGCATGTCGCCAGATTGTAGCTTTGGACAAGCCAAGGCGCTCGGCAACTTCGCGGTCCGTTAAAAGTCGATCGGTCATTCAATACCCCGTTTCATCTGACGTTACGGGGTAAGAATGCGTGAGCCCATGGCTTCAAGTCACGGTCAATAAAAGGCTGAATAAATGTCCGCTTCTGCTAGAGGCCATCGGTGTCTTCTTTCGAAATCCTATCTCGCAGGCGTTCCAACACTTCGTCTAGCTCAGCTTGCTTCTTTCGCGATCGTTCCCTTTGCCTACGCTCGGTGCGCTCACTGACTTTAAGCCCGTTCGGAGTAAAAGAACCTTTGGGCCTGCCCCGAGGTTTCCGCAACTCTTTTGGGGTGTCTGCCTTTAAACTTAACACGGCAATGTAGAGCGCGGTTTGCGCTTCAACCTTTGCGCCAATATCCGATAGTTGCTCTAAAAGTAGGAGAGCCGCTGAAATGTCCGTCCGGGCCAATTCGCGCAGCTCTCCGTCGTGTCTCATTTTCCATGCGCCAAGCTGCGGAGTATAGTTTTTACTGTTCATCCCCGCACCCCATTGATCGACACAACATCAGCCTCGCCTCGGCCTGTTACGTGATCAGCCCACGCGGCCATTAAAACGCGACGCTTCTCAATCAGGTCGGATCGCTGATACGCCCGCTCCACCGCATTGCCGACAACGTGACCAAGTGCTGTTTCAGCGACTTCGTACGGCTGGCCGGTTTCCTCGGCCCACGTTCGCAAACTCGATCTGAACCCGTGCGGGCGGGCTGCCATGTCCCGGTCACGCATGAGTTTGCTCATCGTCATATCGCTGATCGGTTTTCCGCGCTGCCCCGGAAACAACACTTCACCACCGTGACGCAGAGCAACCTCTACGACCATCACAGCCTCGTCGGTCAGTGGTACTCGAAAATCTCCCGTCGTACCTTTGCGACTCTTCACAAGCTCGGCGGGTATCGTCCAGATGCGCGCGCCTAGATCGATTTGATCCGGTCTTGCATGGCGGATCGGGGCAGAGCGCACCCCGGTGAGGATTAATAGCCGTAACGCGAGTTCAGTGACACCCTGACCTAGTGATGCATAGAAAGTCGGCACCTCTTGCCACGGTAATGCCGGAATGTTCTTCGCTTCATGCCGTTGTTTGCCGAGAAGGGCGCGGGCCTTGTCCACCGCCTGTAAATCCACATGCAGGCCCAAAGCGGCTGCATGCTTCAGAACGAGATTCAGGCGGTTCGCAGCTTTGCGAGCCGTCTCGGCCTTTTCATGCCAGATCGGCGCCAGCGTGTCTCGTACAGAGATCTGGTCCACCTCAGCGATGGGCATATTTCCAAGCTTGGGCAAGATGTGGATTTCCAACGGCGAGAACCAGCGTCCCGCAGTTCCATCGCCCTTCAGTTCTGCCTTGCGGGCCTCAAAGCAATCCTGTGCCACATCCCGAACAACGTGCAGATTACGGATGGCTTCCAGCTTCTCTGCTTCGCGCTTGGCTATAGGATCGATACCACGCTTGGCCTGCTGCCTGTACTCGGTCGCCATTTCTCGCGCAGCCTTGAGGGAAACATCGGGGTAGGGGCCAAGACCCATTTCCCTACGCCTGCCGTGTATCGTGAAACGAAATACCCAAGCAGCCGTGCCATCCTTACGCCGCACAAACCGTAGTCCACCACCATCCTCGTGCTTACCTGACGGGAGCGATTTCAATCCGACTGCTGAAAGCTTGTTTAGCTTGCCCGACATTCCTGGTCCCCCAATTCGTCCCCCAATACATATTGCGGTACGGTGACACGAGCTAAGACTACCTGCAATGCATAAATGTATTAACACTAAGTAATTACATATCAGCTTGCGTATCTATGATACTATATGATGTGGACTTCTACTCTTATTATGTGCCGTGTGGGGGCACCACTATCCCCTGTATACAAAAGACTTGCCCGGTTCATGCGGCTGGAATTTCGTGCCAGAAGCGCTGGGACTAGCGGTTGTGGGCAGAATGTCGCAAGCGGGGCCCTTGAATTCCGTCGATGTGTATACCATTGTATGCCAAATCGAGTCTTCCCTTAATTTAGCTGCCCTCCAGCCCCTTGCCCGATGTGGAAATGATCATGAGCCTATACGACGAATACCTCGCTGAAATCGAAAACCGGAAAGAACAGGGCCTTAACCCTAAACCGATTGACGATGGTGCGCTTCTCAATGAGGTGATCGCCCATATCCAGGATTCGGCCAGCGGGCATCGCGCGGATTGCCTGCAGTTCTTTATCTACAACACACTTCCCGGAACCACCAGCGCGGCAGGTGAGAAAGCCCGTTTTCTGAAGGCGATCATCTTGGGTGAAGCGACCGTGGACGAAATCACGCCCGCCTTTGCCTTTGAGCTTCTGAGCCATATGAAAGGCGGGCCGTCGGTTGAGGTGCTGCTTGATCTGGCGCTGGGCGCTGACGAGGGCATTGCAAGCCAAGCGGCTGACGTTCTGAAAACCCAAGTCTTCCTCTACGAGGCCGATACGGACCGTATCAAAGCAGCTTACGAGGCAGGCAACGCAGTCGCTGCGGACTTGTTGGACAGCTATGCCAAGGCTGAGTTTTTCACGACTCTGCCTGACATCGACGAAGAGATCGAGGTTGTTACTTATGTTGCAGCCGAAGGCGATATCTCGACTGACCTTCTCAGCCCCGGCAATCAGGCGCATTCTCGGGCTGACCGCGAATTGCACGGCAAATGCCTGATCTCGGAAGAGGCGCAGAAAGAGATCGAAGCACTCAAACTGAAGCATCCGAATGCACGTGTGATGCTTGTTGCCGAGAAGGGCACAATGGGTGTTGGCTCGTCGCGTATGTCTGGCGTCAACAACGTGGCGCTTTGGACTGGCAAGCAGGCTTCGCCTTATGTTCCGTTCATAAACGTGGCGCCCGTTGTGGCGGGCACAAATGGGATTTCCCCGATCTTCTTGACAACCGTTGGCGTGACCGGCGGTATTGGTGTCGACCTCAAGAACTGGGGCAAGAAAATCGGTGAAGACGGTCAACCGATCCTGAACAACGACGGCAATCCTGTTCTTGAGCAGAAATATTCGGTCGAGACTGGCACCGTACTCAAGATCGACACGAAAAAGAAAAAACTCTTCAGTGTTGAAGGCGAAGAGCTGGTCGATATGGAGGGGTCGTTCACACCGCAGAAGATGGAGTTCATGAAGGCAGGCGGCTCTTACGCTATCGTCTTCGGAAAGAAGCTGCAGACATTTGCCGCAGAAACCCTGGGGATCGAAGCCCCGCGGGTCTTTGCCCCATCGAAGGAAATCAGCAACGACGATCAAGGGCTGACAGCGGTTGAGAAGATCTTTAACGCCAACGCGCTGGGCGTCGCACCGGACAAGGTGCTGCATGCAGGGTCCGACGTGCGCGTGCGGGTCAACATCGTTGGATCGCAGGACACCACCGGCCCGATGACGGCACAGGAGCTAGAGGCAATGGCGGCAACCGTGCTGTCGCCGTCCGTTGACGGTGCGTATCAGTCCGGGTGTCACACAGCGTCTGTCTGGGATGCCAAGGCGCAGGCCAACACACCAAAATTGATGGCGTTCATGAACAAGTTTGGTCTTGTGACCGGTCGCGACCCCAAGGGTGTTTATCACGCAATGACCGATGTGATTCACAAGGTCCTGAATGACATTACCGTCGACGATTGGGCGATCATCATTGGCGGGGACAGCCACACGCGTATGTCCAAGGGCGTGGCGTTTGGTGCAGACTCAGGCACTGTGGCGCTGGCGCTTGCGACCGGTGAAGCCTCGATGCCGATCCCGGAATCGGTGAAGGTAACCTTCAAGGGCAAGATGGCCGATCACATGGATTTCCGCGACGTGGTCCATGCAACGCAGGCACAGATGCTGGCGCAGCATGGTGACAACGTGTTCCAGGGGCGCATCATCGAGGTCCATATCGGAACGCTTTTGGCAGACCAAGCGTTCACATTCACGGACTGGACGGCCGAGATGAAGGCAAAGGCGTCGATCTGCATTTCGAACGATGACACGCTGATCCAATCGCTTGAACTGGCAAAGCACCGTATTCAGATCATGATCGACAAGGGAATGGAGCATGAGAACGGAATGCTTCAGAAACTGATCGACATTGCCGAGGCGCGGATCGCCCAGATCAAGTCGGGCGAGAAGCCTGCGTTGACGCCGGACGATAACGCCAAGTACTTCGCCGAAGTTGTCGTTGATCTGGACGAAATCGTCGAGCCGATGATCGCTGACCCAGATGTCAATAACATCGACGTATCAAAGCGTTATACTCATGATACGATCCGGCCGATCTCTTACTACGGGGCGGAAAAGAAGGTCGATCTGGGTTTTGTCGGATCGTGCATGGTCCACAAGGGCGACATTAAGATCGTCGCGCAGATGCTCCGCAACCTTGAGGCGGCCCATGGTGAGGTTGCGTTCAAGGCACCGTTGGTTGTTGCTGCCCCGACCTACAACATCATTGATGAGTTGAAAGAGGAAGGGGATTGGGAAATCCTGCAGAAATACTGCGGATTTGAGTTTGACGACGCTGCCCCCAAGGTCACGGCAAGAACGGAATACGAGAATATTCTCTATCTCGAACGTCCGGGTTGTAACCTTTGCATGGGGAACCAGGAAAAGGCCGCAAAAGGGGATACGGTTCTGGCGACCTCGACACGCTTGTTCCAAGGCCGGGTTGTTGCCGACTCTGAGACCAAGAAGGGTGAATCGCTTTTGGGTTCAACACCGGTTGTTGTTCTGTCCGCAATTTTGGGACGCACGCCGACGCTTGAAGAATACAAGCTGGCGGTAGAAGGGATTGACCTGACAAAATTTGCGCCGCCGGTTCAGAAACCACTCGGCGGCTTGTCGGTGCATTTCTAACGATAACGGCAGCGGCGCGAAGGGCATGGGCAAGCTATCAGCTTGTCTCAGGCCGTCGCGCCGCTGCCGACACTTTGCGGCACGCGGTATCGCCACAGGTCATGCAAGGGCGAAATGTGGACCTAGCGAATAAGGTAGGTCGACAGAATCGGCGCATAGCTCAGCAGGACAAGGACAACCGTTATGGCCATTAGAAATGGCCAGAGCGATCTTAGGATCGAACCGGGTGTGGCGCCGCTCATTGAAGAAGCGATATATAGGCCAATTCCGACCGGCGGTGTCAGCAGGCCAAGAACAAGGTTCAGGCAAACGACTACGCCGAACTGGTAGGGGCTGATGTCGTATGAGCCCGTGGCAATTGGCAGCAAGATCGGAGTGATCAGGATAATCGCGGCGATGCCGTCGATGATCATGCCCACCAACAGAAGCGCCGCGTTGACTATCAGCAGGAATAGGAACGGATCAGAGGTTATGGTCGTGATCAAACCGGCCAGCTTTTGTGGAAGCTCTTCGTAAATGATCACCCATCCGAAAACACTGGCTGCCGCGATCATGAACAGGATCATCGAGGCGTTCTTGGCCGTTCTCAGGAACATTTCGCCAAGATGTCTTGGGTCAAGCTCACCATAGATCAGCCAGCCGACGACAAACGCTACAAATGATGCGACAGCGGCGGACTCTGTCGGCGTGGCAATGCCGAACAGGATGCCGCCAATGATGGCGACAGGGATCAACAGGGCCGGTGCTGCGGCAGCTAGGGCGCGTGCGGATTCCTTGGCGCTCATCCAACTGCCTTTGGGAAATTGCCTCCGCCATCCGATCAACGCGATCACCAACGCAAAGCTGGCCGCCAGGATCAGGCCGGGCAGGATTCCGGCGATGAACATCTCACCAATCGGAATTTGCGCCAGAACCCCAAAAACCACGAACATCATCGACGGTGGGATCACCGGGGCCAACAACCCGCCCGCTGCGGTGGTGGCCGTCGCAAAGCCCTTGTCATATCCCTCCTCCTCCATGGCGGGGACCATGGCGCGCGACATGACGGCGATCTGGGCTGTGGCCGATCCGATAATCGCAGCCATGAACATGTTCGCCAAAAGGTTGATATATGCCAGACCACCCCGGAAACCGCCCACGAAAATGCGGGCCAGAGCAATCAGGCGGCGAGTCATGCCTCCTTCGTTCATAAGCTCGCCGGTCAGCATGAACAGCGGGATGGCCAACAGGCCATAGTTTTCCAGGCCGCCGAACATCTTCTGGGCAAAGCTGTCATAGAGGATCGTGTTCCCACTTTCCCAGATGTACCAGATCGCGGTCACACTCAGAACGATTGCCACGGGCACCGAGATAAACAGGGCCGCAAGAAAGACAATAGGGCTCATGAAACAGGCCTCGTTCCAAAGAGGTGCATTGCGGAATGCAATGTGGCCCCAAGCGCAAAGAGCCACATGACCAGCCAAAACAGGAATTTCGGCAGGCCCAGCGTCAGTGTGGGTTCGGCGTAAATGAAGTTGAAGGTCTGGCCCTGAAACGCGGTTGTATCGAATCCGGCTTGGACAATGTCCAAGGGCAGAAACCATCGCCAGCAGAACCACAACATCGCCAGCGCGAAAGCAAAGACAATCACGTCAACGCATTTGTCGATAAGATGTTTAACGCGGATCGACACGGCATCCGTGACGATGGTGATGGATACGGCATCCCGGTGGTGCAAAGCGGCGGATGCCCCCAGAAAAGTCATCCAAACCATCGAATAAATCGCAAGTTCGTCGACCCAGAACAGCGCGTTTCCCATGCTGCGCGTGACCACGTTCAGCAGGATCAGCACCGTTACGACAAGCGCCAAAAGCGCCGCCGACCAGAGCTCCACTCGGGCCCAGAATGCCGATAAGCGGTACAACATGACCTATCCCCAAGACAAATGGCGCGAGCACAGGCTCGCGCCATGTCTGTCTGCGACCAAACTTTACTTGGTTTCTGCCGCAGTAGCGCGCAGGGCGTCAAGCGACGAGGTCTTTTCTGACCAGATCGTATTCCATTCGTCGATGGCATCGCCAAAGAACGAGGCATCCACCTTTACATAGGACTTTCCAGTGCCTTCGATCTGCTCCAGCCAACTGGCCTCGTTCGAGACATAGCTGTCGATGGTGCTGTCCACATGCTTGGCCATCAACTCACCAATCAGTGCCCGGTCTTCCTCGGACAACCCCGCCCAGACTTTGGCCGAGACAAGCCCCACCATTGGGAACATCATGTGGTCGGACTGAACAATCGTATCTGCATGGTCATAGTATTTCAGAACCCAAATAAGTTCGGCATCCATGTCGATGGCGTCGACCTGACCATTTGCCAACGCGTCGTAAACCGCAGGCAAGGGCATCGGAGTCGGGGCCGCGCCAACGGCGTTGTAGAAATCAAGGATCGGAGTGAACGGAGTGATCCGCAGTTTTAGACCGGCAAGGTCATCCGCTGACGAAACTTCGCCCCGGCTTACGATCTGGCGCAGTCCGGCCATACCGTAGCCGACCCCGACGACGCCGACCTGACCGGGCAGCGGCTCCAGCATTGTCTTTGCGGTGTCTGACCTCAGGATACGACCGGCATGGCCGATGTCGTCAGCAAGGTATGGGGCGTAGAAAGCACCCAGTTCCGGCGCGCGGTTTGACACTTCGGCCACTGTCATAAAGGCCATGTCCAGCGCGCCTGTCTGCAACTGCTGCAGCATCTCAGCCTCGTTACCCAGTTGTCGCGCCGGGAAAACGGATACGCTGTGCGCGCCATCGCTGGCTTCGGACAGCTCGGCCCCAAACGCTTCGGCGGCCTTGGTCCAAATGTGGGGCGGTGGCGTGATCAGGCCCAGACGGAATTCCTCGGCCTGTGCCGCAACAACAGAGACTGTCGCCAAAGCAGTGGCCGCAATTATTTTTCCAAAGTGTTTCATGTTCTTCCCCGTTACTTTTTTGTTTCTACAACTGCACCCAGCCTTCGGGCGGTTCTTTTCCCGGATGTATGGCATTACAATTCGGGCAAGTGCGGTCTTTTTCCGATGCATAGAATTTTTCGTACACCGGAGGCAGGTCGTCAACGATGGACTTTAGCTGCATTTCAGCCCGGTACACGCGTGTCCCACATTCAAAACAATACCACTCGATTGCGTCCAGTTCTCCTTCCTGCCGCTTGGGTTCGATGACCAAGCCGACCGAGCCTTCTTGCGGACGCTGAGGAGAGTGGCGGACATGCGCCGGAAGAAGAAACACCTCGCCTTCACGGATGGGGACGTCATAGAATTCCTCGCCATCAAACAGCTTGAGAAGCATGTCCCCTTCAAGCTGGTAAAAGAACTCTTCGACCGGGTCGTCGTGGTAATCGGTGCGTTTGTTTGGGCCGCCGACAACGGTGACCATAAGGTCGGCATCTTCGAATACCATTTTGTTGCCGACCGGTGGCTTCAGAAGATGACGATGTTCGTCAACCCAAGCCTTGAAGTTGAACGCTCTTAGCTTTGACATTGTTTTCTCCCGTCTGGCAAAAAACTTCGGCGACATTCCTCATAACCACAAAGAAATTGTCCGCATGTAGGTATCGGATTAAGTTATACCGCTAGTTTCACAGTTTCAGTCCGCATTCGTCAAACCCCTTGCGAATAATATCTTTTTCCGCCTGACTGAGCTCTAGCATCGGCGGGCGTACATGGCCCCCGGTTTGGCCCAGCAGGTACTGCCAGTACTTGCCGAAGGCGGTTGGCTTATCTGCGGGTTTGGTCCGCTTGATCGCGTCCCGTACGGGGTTCAGGCTGTCGAACACGCGCCGTGCCTGATCCGCTTTCCCTGCGAAGGCCAGCTGCGTGTATTCATTCATCCGTTGGTCATTGGCGGTCTGCAACTGGTAGGGTGGTGATGAGCACAGGTACAGCTTCCAGTCCAGTTCAAGAATGTTGTCCAACCATTCATGTTCGGCAGAGGTCGAGACATGAATTTTGTCTCCGACCATATGGGTCAGCCTGACATACATGTCGCGCGGAACCGAGTATTTGATCGCAACGATATTGGGCAGATCGGCAATACGTGCGCATTCTTCGGGTTGCATCAGATAACCGCTGTCGGGGTGGCTCCACATGGCAATGCCGATATCAAGCTCATCGCAGAAGCGTTTGTAGTATTGATACAGCAACTCGCCCCGGTCCTGACAGAAACTGAGCATTGGCGCATGTACGACGACATAATCGGCGCCGCAGTCCTGCGCGTGACGGCCAAGTTCAAGCGCGGTTTCCATGTTCTGATCCGAGATCGACATGATTGTTCCGGCCTTCCCGGCGCATTCTTCGACCGCGATCGACATGTTCCGTTTGCGCTCTTCCAACGTCATGGCCCAGAATTCGCCCTGCTTTCCGGCGATGAACAGCCCCTGAATCCCAAGGTCGTCGATCCAATGACGGATATTCGACCGCAGCCCGGCCTCGTCAAGCGACAGATCCTCGTGGAACGGGTTGAGAGCGGCCGCCCAGATGCCCGTCATGTTTTCGCGCGCATAAGCTTTGGCGTCTTGTTTTGTGTATTTCATGGGGCAGGGCCTTTCACTCTGGTTCGGGTTAGAAAACCGTATTGAGTATTGGCATTCCAAGTCGAACTCGGGCAACTGGATATCAGAAAAACGAATATCTGTGGGTTTCTAATTCAGTTTTGCTCTGATCTGTCCTAGCGTTCGACACATGAAAATCGGAATGATCGGGAATGGCGCCATTGCGCAATACGTATCGTCGGGCCTTGCTGCGCGCGAGCATCACCTTGGCGCGGTTCTGATGCGGCCCGATCGGGTTAGGCAAGGCGCCGGGTTGGAAATCGGCTCGGTCAACGACCTGCCATCCGGCATTGATCTGGTGATTGATTGCGCAGGTCACGAGGCGTTGGCATGTTTAGGGCCTCAAATACTGGCCCGTGGGGTCAACATGATCACGGTCTCTTTGGGTGCGCTTGCCGACCCGAAAGTATCTGAGGCTTTGAGCCTTTCCGCGAAAGAGGGGAACGCGAAGCTGCATCTGGCAAGTGGCGCAATCGGAGCGTTGGATTGTCTTGCCGCCGCAAGGGCGGGAAAATTGTCGACGGTCACTTATGTCGGACGCAAGCCGCCGGGGGGATGGAAGGGCTCTGCTGCTGAGGAGAAGTTGGATCTGGATGACATCGTCGATTGCGCCGTTACCCATTTCGAAGGGACCGCGCGCGCGGCGGCCTTGTCTTATCCGAAAAATGCCAATGTCGCTGCGGCGGTGGCTCTGGCTGGTCTTGGGTTTGATCACACCCGCGTTCAATTGATTGCCGACCCATCAATCACGCAAAACGTCCACGAGATCAGGGCCGAAGGTGACTTCGGCAATTTCCATTTTCAGATCAACGGCAATGCTTTGCCTGACAATCCGCGTTCGTCGGCGCTGGCGGCGATGAGCATTCTTGCCAAGCTGGATCAGATAACACAGCGGATCACGCTATGACGGGGCGGCATTCACGCATTGTCGACCGTGCGCTGACGCGATTGAAACTGCGTCAACTCCGCCTGCTGGTGGCGGTGGGCGCGCATGGGAACATTCAAAATGCAGCCCGCGAGCTTGGAATTTCGCAACCTGCTGCCACGAAAATGATTCAGGATCTCGAGCTGGATTTTGAGGTCAAGCTGTTCAACCGGACCAATCGCGGGGTAGTGCCGACCGTGTTCGGCGAAACCTTGATACGCCATGGCAAGCTGATCTTCACGCAGGTTTCAAATGCCGCTCAGGAATTGGATGACCTGAACGAAGGCAATTCTGGACGCGTTGTCGTGGGTACGCTGTTGGCGGCGTCCACAAGCCTGTTGCCCGCCGCTATTGAAATCCTGCTGACCGACAGGCCAAACGTGGCCGTCAAGATCAGTGAAGGCACCAATGAGGTGCTGATGCCCGGGTTGTTGTCCGGTGAGATTGATATGGTGGTGGGGCGCCTGCCGTCGCATCGGCACCGTGACAAGATCCGTCAGGAAAAGCTGTTGCAGGATCATATTCTGGCAGTGGTCGGCCCTCAGCACCCATTGGCGGGCAAGTCAGATGTTTCCTTCGCGCAAACCAAACCGTTTGGCTGGATTTTGCCGCCGTTGGAGACCACTTTGCGCCGACAGGCTGATCATTTCTTTATCGGTCAACAGCAATATGTCCCGCCTGTTACAGTCGAAAGCGTGTCTTACCTGGCCAATCGCGCACTGTTGCAATCGCGCAATCTGATCGGGCTTATGCCTGCTGCGGTGGTAACGCAGGATTTCTCGAACGGGCATTTGTCACAGTTGGACTGGACCGTACCCTTTGGCCATGGGCCAATTGGAATATCCCTGCGGGCAGATGACGATCTGTCACCTGCCGGTCGTGCGTTCAAGGCAGCTTTGCATCAGGCAGCGCAGGACAATCGGTTCAGGTATTCGTCAAAATGATATCAGTATTCCCCCAATTCACTTGAAGCGATCACCCGGGATGCCTGATCTGAACGGGCAGAACAATCGGAGGCCTCTGCGTCATGTATCCAGATTTGAAGCTCTTTATCGGGGGGAAGTGGCGTAGCACCGAAACCGATATGCCGGTCGTGAACCCCGCGACAGAAGAAGAGATCGCCCGCCTGCCACGCGCCTCTGTCAGCGATCTGGATGATGCACTGGATGCGGCGGTCAAAGGCTTTCGGGTTTGGAGCCACACGTCACCACGAGAGCGCGCAGACACGATCCTGCGGGCAGCGGCGCTCATCCGGGATCGGCAGGAAGACATTGCGCAGTCGATAACACTGGAACATGGCAAACCGTTGGCTCAGGCTCGGCTGGAAGTCATACGCGGGGCGGAATTCTTCGAATGGGATGCGGGGGAGGCCATGCGGTCCTATGGGCGCATCATTCCAGCGGCCCCCGGCCACAAGTTCGCAGTTCATCATCAGCCGGTTGGAGTTGTCGCCGCGTTTTCGCCGTGGAACTTCCCAATGAGCCAGCCCGCCCGAAAGATCGCAGGCGCGTTGGCTTCTGGGTGCTCGGTCATTCTAAAGGCTGCCGAAGAAACTCCGGCGGGGGCTTTGCATATCGTTCGTGCGTTCGAGGATGCGGGCCTTCCCGCCGGTGTGCTGAATCTTGTTTTTGGAACGCCTGCCGAGATTTCAGGGCACCTTATTCCGCAGGACCCGGTGCGTCTGGTGGCTTTTACAGGATCAACAACGGTCGGACGACATCTGACGACTTTGGCGGCACAGAACGACACGCGGGTTCTGATGGAATTGGGCGGGCACGCCCCGGTTATTGTTTGCGAAGATACAGATGTTCACACCGCCGCCGTTTCCAGTGCCGTTCGGAAAATGCGTAACGCGGGGCAGGTCTGTACGTCGCCGACGCGCTTCTTCGCGCATGAAAGTATTTTTGAAGACTACGCCGCTGCATTTGCAACGCGAGCCAAGGCCACAGTTGTGGGTGATGGCCGCCAGGATGGGGTTGAAATGGGACCGACCGCCAATGCCCGGCGTATCCCCGCACTTGCGGAATTGGTCGATGATGCGGTGGCCAAAGGCGGGACTTTGGTAACGGGGGGTGCCCGACTTGGTAACACCGGGTATTTCTTTGAACCCACTGTTCTTATGAACGTACCCGACACCGCCCGGATCATGCGGGAGGAGCCGTTTGGTCCGGTCGCGGTGATAAACCCGGTCGCTTCGTTGGGCGAAGCTATCGAGCAAGCGAACGCTGTGCCTTATGGGTTGGCCGGCTATGCATTTACCAATCGCGCTGACTATATTGATCGGCTGGTGGATGAGGTAGAGGTCGGCAACTTGTCCATTAATACGCTGGAAGCATCCATGCCCGAAACACCCTTTGGCGGCGTCAAGTCCAGCGGCTATGGCCGAGAAGGGGGGACAGAAGGATTGGAGAATTACATGACGGTCAAAAACGTCTGGCACTCGGCCCGAATTGTTTGAATGACCGATTAATCACCACTTAGCATCCGATCGCTATGGCGGTTGCGTTGCCATCCGGCCCGGCAACGGAGGTGGAACACTCTCGCCGGGTTTCAGAACGGTTGCTGCGTGCGCTTCAAGAAAAAACGAGCGTCTTGACGGGCAACAGTATCGCCTGTGCACGCAGGACAATGGCATTCGCTATGCCCATCCCGTCCACAATTCTGGCAAAAAAGGCGGACAGCCCCGTGATCTCCCCCGCATCTATTTCCTTCGCGCGACTTGTATAAGCGACGCCAATGCAGGCGCTTCCGGGGGGGATGCCTTCCAAATGCTTGGGAAAAACCGGAGCCAGAAAAGCGGTGACCGTTCCCGGACGAGCGCGATCCTGGGAATCAAGCAGCGCGTCCCCCGGCCGAAACTGACCCGCGGCTATGGTATCTTGCACCCCGTCCACAATCATGGGGACAATGGTCAGTGGTTTGGATGCGCAGGTGATTTCAACAAGCATACCGGGTTTCAGAACGCTCGCGGATATCTGTCCAAAAGCCGCGACAAAGCGGCCTTGCCCCGATATCTCGGGAACCAAAATGCCAGCGGGACGCAGGATCGGATTCACGATGTCGCCCGGTTTCAGCAAAAACTGGGTCACTGTGCCATCCACTTCGGCGAATACCGTGGACTTTGCGATTTCATTCTCGGCTTCTTGTAGGACTGCGCGCGCACTTTCCTTTTGCGCTGGTAAAACTGCTGTCTGACGCAACTTGGCACCGTCGCGCGCAGAAATAGCGGCTGCGCGTTGGCTAGTTGCGCCGGACACGGCGGTTTGCAGGCGTTCCAGCTCTTGTTCGCTGACAACGGTGTCGTTTCGTTCCGCCAGTGACAGACGCCGCTGTAGGTCGTTTTCAGCCTGACTAAGCTCAACCTCTGCGGCTTTGACGCGGGCTTCGGCTGTGGCGACTTCTGTCGCGATCAATCCCAATGTGGCGTCAATCTCTTCAATCCGACGCTGCGCGGTCTCTGCCGCCGCTTCCTGCCGGGTGGTATCCAGCGTGAAAATCGCGTCGCCTGCCTTCACCCTTGCATTGTTGGTGACATAGACCTCGGCAACGCGGCCCCCGCGGTCAGAAAGGATGGTCACAGTACGAAAAACCGCGGTCACTTTGCGCGTTGAAGGGTGGAAATAGAAAATGATGGTGATCAGCGTCACGGCCACTATTGCACATGCGGTCAATCCCCAACGCAGTTCATACCAGACGTTGAACAGGGTGATTTCGTGGCCCCACCGTTTGCCCTGCTTGTACCGGCGGTATAGATAGTCGGGAACAATCGTGATCAGCGCCGAGAAAATAAGCTCAAGCATCAGTGTGCTCCGGCAAATCCGTCTTGGTTTCCAGTGGAAGGATTTCGTGCAGGGGCACTGCTGCAATCAGGATGGCTGCAATCCAAAACGCATTGTTCAAGGTGAACAGCGAAATCAGGCCAAGCACGCCGACAAGTTGCATTTGCACCTTATGAGCACCGGCCGCCATTCGATCTGGAATAGCCTGCACCGTGAAATAGAGCGCACCAAAGCCCAGCAAGACAACAATAAGCGAAATGCCCACAACGATCAGAAAGCCATCCGTTTCGCCCGGGGCGGTTACCCAAAACGGTAGCCGGGCCAAAGCCTCATCAGAAATAGAGCTGTTCACGGGAACCTCCGGTTTCATAATGATACTGTGCAAGGATAAACGATTGAATTCAAAAAGATCAAACTGGGGTGGTTTTCGGCTCCGATCTATGGCGCGTTTCAGCGCGGGGTTGCCGCAAGTGGCGTCCTGTCCGGTTTTGGCCGCACCATTTTTGCGATCGTCAACTTAGCGACTTTTCAATCAGTTTGGTTCGCATTAAGAGTTCCGATAGTCGCCGCGCCTGATGGATCGGTGACCTGCGGATGTGGCGAAACTGGTAAACGCAAGGGACTTAAAATCCCTCGCCCTAGGGCTTGCGGGTTCGATCCCCGCCATCCGCACCACTCAAACCTTCAAACTGGAAAGCCCAACTGGCTGATCAGCCGCCAGATATCGCGGTTCAACTCGGAAAGTTGATCAACAATGTCTTCAATCTCTTTCATGGCCAAGGCGTCGACTGTGTCTTCACGCCCCAGTTTGATGTCTGTTTTTCTGTCGGAAATCCTCATCAGGATTGTCTTTGGATTGCCGCTGTCCGGGTCAAAGGAATAAATGCAGTGATTGTATTTGTTTCGAATTCCCGACAGTTTGGCTAATCGCTGTGTGTGAACAAGGATTGGGTCGCGAATTTCCGGTGGGCGGCCCTCCATCTTGGCAAGCCGTTCCACAAGATCAAGGCGCGCCCGTGTGGTGTTCAGCGTCAGAAAGATAATCACCGCGACATCTTTCTTGGTTTCGCTCAGGCCTGCGATCAAGTGGATCAACAGGCTTTCGGTGTTGGTCCACATGTAATTCAGCCGACCCACCAACAGGATCAGGCGATCAAATCGGGTTTCAAAGTCGTCAGTCAACGGCCATTTCATGCGCCTCTTTGGGCGCGACCTCAAAGAAGAATTGTGCAGCGGCAGTCCTGTTGCTGACACCAATTTTGCCTACGACATTGTGTATATGCAGCTTAACAGTGTGCTCGGTAATTCCCAGATTGGAAGCAATGATCTTGTTGCTCTGGCCTTTTGATACCAATTGCAGGACCTGTTTCTCTCTCGGTGTCAGCTTGGAATAGATCGGATGAGGATCTGCTGCCGCCGAAATTGCGGGATGGTCAAGCTTAGGTTGGCCGTCATTGGCTGCAACGCTGTCAGCAAGAAAACAGGGCATATAAAATTCTTCGTGCAACAACAGACGTAGGATAGACCTCCAAACATCTGGCGAGACGTTCATCGGCAGGTATCCAATTTCGCCATATGTATTGCGATCCCAATTTTCGAACAAAAACCGGGCCGCCTCATCTTTGCGATATGCAAATGCAACGCTGCCGGAGCCGACACAATCCTTATAGGCTTTGGGTCGCGCGATCAGATCATCAAGTGACATTTGGTCGACGATGATGACCCGGCCGGAACCGGATGAAGGACAGACCGGAAGTGATTGGATGCTGTCAATCCGGTGTGTGGCGACACCGAATTCGTTTTGAACCTCGCGCAAGGTTTGACGCGAATAAAACAGTTCCTTGCCAACAAAGTTGATCGAGAATTCTTCGGCGGTAAAATTACCTTGGATAGAACTATCCTGAAACGGGATACTCATTATTCCCCCCTACATAACCCAAACCGCGGAAATGCGGCAAAACAGTAAACAGAACTTGAAGCGTATAATTAACACAATATTAACGTGCATGATCTCAAGACTACAGTGAATAGTGCAAGTTTCTTCAATAAAACGTGATTCCAAGGGCTTAGGTTATAGTACTTTCGATTAGGTGGAAGCTGGCCTTTCTCGTTTAAGTAGAGGGAATCGCACGGTTTCCCACCTAAAGGGATTCCGCCCCGCCTTTTGCGGTGCCAATTCGGACAAACAGGCCGAATCGGTTTTTTAATTCAATGAAATCATAATTTTAAGCGATCTAGTGCTTACGGTTAGCTATTCAGGCTGTGCTGCTCCTGCAACGATGTGAGTGCCTCAATTGAAGAGGTGCTTGTTCCTAATGTGCCCGCGATTCGCGCATTTTCGCGATTTTTTGCGCAAGGGCTCTTTCGGCTAAGCCGAGAAAGGAGGGTGGGAGACCAAGTCACTGACGATACCGCACGAAAGCGCGTTTCGCGTTTCTCTTTGTGCGCAACTCTTGTTTCAACCGCGCCCGTAACCGTTTTGTAGATGAATGACGGTCTGTGCGCTTAATAAGTGGAAATTGATATGTCTAGAAACCGTAATGGTAATCACGGCGCCGACGTCGAAGAAATTAATGTTGGTCCAGTCATTGCTCCGGTAGATGAAATTAACATCGACGACGTCGAAATCAGCGCGGACCAGACTGAGCAGAAAACCAAGGTTGATAATGATCAGGATCAAGATCAACTGCAGGCGCAAGCCCAGAAAACCGATGTGGAAACTGATGTAGATAACGAAAACGATCAGGATCAGGACCAACATCAAGGTCAGGGCCAAGCGCAGGCTCAGAAGCAGAAGAACGGCGATAACGACAACGACAACTCGAACTCTGTCCATATCGACTTTGGCGAAGCCGAGCCGCTGGGCAGCGACGATGATCTGGTAGATGTTGATGTCTCTGGCGGTTCAAGCATCGACAAAGTCATTACCGTTGGAAACGACCTGGATTATGATCCCGGCGATGACCTGAACCTGAACATCAGTCTGGATGGCGCAGGCAACGACATGTCCGCCATCAATAAGCAGTACCTAAACCTGAGCGACGACGACACCCTGGGTGCGGCGGAAGTTAAGAATAACGGTAGCTTTGACCAGGACGGCAACGCGCGTGGCGGAACGGCCAATGCTGACGAAGGCATCGGCTCGCAGTCGGACGGAGGAAACTCCGGAAGCGGCGGCACTGCGCACGGCGGTTATGCAGACGGGGACACCGATGGTGGTACTGCATTGGCCTTCGGCGGTCACACCGGTGACGCAGATGGTGCCGGCACTGGCGGTGCAGGCGGTTCCTCGGGAAGTGCAACCAATTTCGGTCTGGGTGTTGGACATTCCAATGCTGACTCGAACGGAAGCAGCACCGCGGGTTCCGGCGGAAATGCCAACAGTGACGCCGATGCCGACAATACCGGCAGCGCCGACTCTGATGGTGATAGCACAGCCGGAGAAGGCGGAAACGCAGGCTCGATCGGTCTGGGCTTGGGCCTGGGCCTGTCCGAAGCCGACAACGATGGCGCGTCTCTTGGCGGCAACAATGCTACTGGTGCCTCGGCACTGGGTGCCGGTCTGGCCGGGAATGACTCGGACGCCAATGGCGCCAATGGTGGTGACGGCGATGCTGACACCGATGGCGTTGCGGTAAACGCTGGTAGCAGCGACACCGAAGCCAACGACGCGGCGGCTGGTAACCTGGGCCTTGGCCTGGCGGGAAGCCTTGCCGATAGCGACGCTGACGCTGATGGCGGCAATGGCACCGGTTCCGGCGGAACGGGTGGAACTGGCACTGGAGCGACGGGCACCGGCGGCAACGGCAATGGTGCGACCGGCACTGGCGGTGCGGGCACCGGCGGCGCTGGCACTGGCGGAACATCCGGCCAGGTCGACGCGGCGCTTGCTGCGCTGAACCAGCAGAACGGGCTGATTGGCCTGAACGCGGGTGAAGCCGAAGCTGACACCGGCAGCGGTGACGTCAATGGCGGTAACCCCGGCACTGGCGGTGAAGGAGACGGCGGATTTGGTTCCGGTGGCAACGGTAGTGGAGCTCAAGGTGTTGGCGGTGCTGGTACCGGCGGTACTGGCGGTGGCGGAGACGGCACCGGTGGTGCAGGTCTTGGCGGTACTGCGGGTGCTATGTCCGGTGCTCAGGGTGTTGGTGATCAGGCCACGACTGGCCCGAATATCACGCAAACCCCGGGTGACGTGAATGGCACAGCCAACATGCCACAGAACACCAGCGGCGACGGTGGTGCAGGTGGCGGCAACAGCACAAGCGGCTCGGCCACGGGCACTGGTACCGGTACTGCAACTGCCGACGGCTTTGGCGGTGGCGGCGGCGCGATCCAGCAGGACGCAATGTCCAACGGATCCGGCACAGGTTCAGCAGACGCTGTGAACACTGCTGGTGCGGGCGGCGACTCTGGTCTGTGGTCGGTCGCAGACACCGATGGCAGCGCTGACAGCCTGGCGAGTGCGATTGCAGGATATGGCGGCGACGCGATGTCCGACAATGACGCCACTTCGACAGGCGCAGGCAGCGCGACCGGCTCGGCGAATTCGGGCTTTGGCGGCGGCGGCGGTGCCGGTGCCGGCTACGGCGGAACCAGCGGCGACGCGATGGGTTCGGCAACAAATGGTGCGATCACCGGCGCAACGGTTAACGGTGGCGACGCATCGGGTGCCAACTCGGGCGCGGGTGGTAATGGCGGCAACGCCGGGTCCTGGGGTTCCAACAATTCTGGTGACGGAATTGTCCACGGTGAATCCTACGCATCGGCGGCTGCTGTTGTAGATACATCGGCCTTCAACCAGACGATCGTTATGGGGGCCAACGTTCTCGGCAACTCGGTCGACACGACAATGGTTGGTGGCTCGATGAACTCGACCTACACCAGCGACGATACCGACGTATAACCCGCCTCTGGGTTTGGGGCAGAGGGCGACGGTTCGTTCTCTGACCCGGTCAAGCTAACTGCCGAGGCCGCTTCTGCGGTGGCCTCGGCCCAACTTAACCCAGACCGGAAATTTTGCGCCGGGACGGGGAAAGGACAGTGTTATGTCGCTCGACAGTATCAGTGAAACGATTGCCCACTTTATTGGAACCTTTGAGCTTACGACTGAGCAGGCCAGACTGCGCGAACAGTACGAGGAATTTACCGCCCTCAGACGCAAGATTGAATTAGAGGATCTGGCAGAGGCCACATCCATTAATGTGCGGGCCGACCTGAAACTTGATCCGGGTAAATACGGTCCTCTTCCCTATAAATTCATGGCCCCGGACAACGATGGTCCGTTCCCCCCGGCCTCTGGTGGTCCAATCCCTGAACCGGCTCTTTTCCTTGATCCGGTATCCGGTCCGGACGAGATTATCCCCGAAGGGCAACTATTTACGGCGGAATTTCAGCAGACTATCGTGATTCCAGAACTGGTGCCTGAACTTATCGGGTCAGCCGTCACATACACATTCCAGACCCTTAACCTGAGCGACAACGACACAATCGGTCAGGGTGATTTCCGCGACGCCGAAGTTTTGATGCAAGAGGGTTACGAGGCGCTGGATGTTGCGCTGTCGCTGCATGTGATTTCATCCCCGTCTTTTGACATTGCGGACTTCCAATCGGTCGAAAAACTGGAACAGTTGGCCGAACAGATGAAGGCGACCGTGACCGTTCAGGTCGATGGTGCCACAGTCCATCAATTCCACGGCGAAGAAGCGGTGGGTATCATCGTCAACGGCGAACGGGTAGAGGAACTGCCCGATTGGATGGAGCTTTTGCCACAGCATCATCAGTCCGAGGACGACGAAGAGAGCGGGCAGCCGAACCCCTATCCGAAAGAATGGGATCAGTCCGAAGATGACGTATTTGGTGAAGGCCACACGGTGATTGCGGGCGGCAATCTGGCAATCAACGAAGTGTCCATCACGGTTGGTTGGGTCGACGCACCAATAATAGCTGTGGGCGGGGCGTCCTACGATCTGACCGTGGTCAGCCAGGTCGCTATTGTCTCAGACATCGACGAAGGAGAGCCGGGCGCGCAGAGCGAAACCAAGGTTATCCAGTCGTCCCAGATTGTAGTCGAAGCCAGCGAGGCGTCTTGGATTGAAGATAACGTAGCACCACCCGGACAGGATCCGCTTGTCGTTATCAGTTGGATAAGCGGAGACCTGTACGTCACCAATTTTGTCAAGCAAGTGATTGACGCCACCGACATTGATCACATCCAGACCGAAGTTTCGGCTTCGAACAGTATGTATGTTCTGGGTGATAACGACATGTTCAACGCCAACAACATTGTTCAGTTGGGCAGCTTCTATGACGTAGTCATGGTTGGCGGGAATATGGTTTCCGTCGACATCGTTCAGCAAACGATCGTCTTGATTGACGACGATGTCGTAACGGGTCCCGTTCAGGATGAGGTCGAAGAGAACCTTGTCATGAACCAGGTGTCTCTGACCAGTACGGGTGAAGATACGCATGAAGACATCACTCCGAACTTGGCCAGCGTTTTGCCGATAGAGGAAGTGAACACAGACGCCCTTGAAGACGCGCTGTTGAACGATCCAGCCTTTGCCGGGATGGAGCAACTTCGCGTTCTGAAGATTGAAGGGGACCTGATCCAGGCGAACGTAATCGAACAGGTCACTTTGCTGCAGGATCAGGACGACGTCCATCTGACAGGGGGCCAAGGTGCTGAAGCATCGGCGTTGGGTGCCGGGAACGCGCTGTTGAACGCAGCCAGCGTTTCCAAGATAGGCGTCGACTCTGTCGTTATGGCGGCGGAGGGCGAATACTCGGATGTGTTGCTGCATCAGGCCAGCCTGATCGACTCACCTGATGAAGAGTTGGGCGAAGAGATCGCCAATGAAGCCATCGCGTTTTTGATGGAGGAAACAAACGGACCCGGAAAGTCAGATCTTGCACCGGGCCACAACAAACTAACACCCTCCGAGGCGGCCAGTTTGGATGACGGTATGCAGTCCATGCTAGCCTAATCTCTTTATTAGTTACGAGTGACCCGAAAGTTTTAGTATGTCGATTTTGTTTTCGTCGCGCCGCACACCGTTTGCCAGTCCGCTGGACAGTCGAAACGGTCCGGACCGAGTTAGACCCCTTGTTGACGAACCCGCGCACAGGCCGGCGAAGATGGCCGGTTTGCGCCTAACCGAGGAGATGCGGTTAAAATCTCCTAAGACCAATCCGGCCAAGGCCGTTGAATCGCAGGCGACCCGAACCGCACGGGCATCTGCAGAACCGAATAAGACCACGGAACCTCCAGAGCGCGCTGTACCTTCCCCCCGGCGCGCTCAGCCACAGCCCGATGAAGACAATTACCAAGAGGGCCGTGGTGCTGGGGTGGCCGATGCCAAAGGCCCCGATCCTGAGACCGCTAAGGATTCGACCGCACGAAAACCCCCCTCGTCGCGCTCGCACAGCGGTGAAGCCATAGGTACCACTATCGAGGCCAAGGCAAACGAGCCGCTGCCGCTGCGCAAAGAGGGCGGCGGCGACGGTAAAGGGCCACCCCAGACTTTTCACAAGCGCACCCCACCTGAAGATTTCCAGAACACCCTGCGCACGTCCCTGCGTGCGATATGGCGGAATTTGGCTTTTGTTCTGGTGCTGACCTGCGCAACGAATATCCTGATCCTGGCGATTCCGATCTATCTGTTCCAGATCAGTGACCGGGTGTTGACCAGCCGTTCTTTAGATACGTTGATCATGCTGACGGCGATTGTCGCCGGGGCGGTGATCTTTCAATCCGCCTTTGATGCTGTGCGTCGGTTCATGCTGATGCGCACGGCGGTCGAGGTTAACGCGCGCCTTGGGGCACCGATCCTGAGCGCGGCCGCCCATGCGTCACTGCATGGAACCGGGCGCGAGTATCAGACGTTGGGCGACTTGCAGCAGGTCAGAGGGTTTCTTGTGTCAGGAACGCTGATTTCCTTTTTGGATGTGCCGTTCGCCCCGCTTTTCATCCTGATGATTTTCCTCGTGCATCCTCAGCTAGGCACGATTGTCATCGCGACAGCTTTGCTGTTGATGGTGATTGCCCTGATAAACCAACGCATGACCGCAAAACCGTTTGCCGAGGCGAACAAGGCACAGTCGATGGCAAATCAGCATCTGGATTCGATGGCGCGCAACAGTCAGATCATCAATGCGCTGGCCATGATCCCAGAGGCCGTTCGGATTTGGGGCCGCGACACGGCGCAGTCGCTGACGTGGCAGGTGCGTGCACAGGACCGCAATGTTATTTTCGCTGCTATCTCGCGCGCGGTGCGCTTGTTGACGCAGATCGCAATCCTTGGGTGGGGGGCGTTTCTTGCCCTTCAGGGTGAGATCACGGGCGGCATGGTTATCGCAGCGTCGATCATTGCCGGGCGTGCGTTCGCCCCGATTGAAGGCTCGATCGAAGGTTGGAATGCGTTTCTGTTGACCCGGGGCGCGTATGGCCGCATCAGCAATCTGCTGTCCAACTCGGCGTTGCAGTTCGAAAAACTGCGCCTGCCGCGCCCCGAAGGTCGTTTGGATGTTGAGCGTTTGCTTTACGTGCCCGGCGGGACCAAGAGGGTTGTTCTGAACGGGATCAGCTTCTCACTCAATCCGGGTGAGACCTTGGCGATCATCGGCAATTCCGGCGCTGGCAAGACGACCTTGGGTAAAACGCTGGTCGGATCCATCCTGCCAACGTCGGGGAGCGTACGGTTGGACCTGATGGACATTCGCAATTGGGACCCGCGGCAATTTGGGGAAAGCATCGGCTACCTGCCGCAGGACGTGCAGTTGTTCCCCGGAACGATCAAGGACAACATCGGACGGATGCGCGAAGACGCGACGGATGAACAAATCCACGACGCAGCGGTTCTTGCGGATGTGCACAACATGATCGCTACCCTTCCGCAAGGGTATGAGACCGTTGTCTCCGCAGATGGCTCGCCATTGTCAGGGGGCCAGAAACAACGCATCGCTTTGGCGCGGGCCTTTTTCGGCAACCCAAGGATGGTTGTTCTGGATGAGCCAAATTCAAATCTGGATGTCGCCGGAGATCAGGCGCTGGCCCGGGCGATTGCCCAAGCCAAAGAAAGCAAAATTACCGTTGTGGTCATCACGCAAAAGCCAACGCTGCTGAACGCGGTCGACAAGATCATGCTGCTGACCGACGGTCGTGTGGCTCTGTTTGGGCAGCGTGAACAGGTTCTGCAGCAACTGAACGGACCACGCAGTCAGCAAGGTATCGCTGGCCAGAAGGGGGATGGACAATGAACGATCTGGTCGCAATCAACAACGACCCCAAGGACCCGACCGTCTGGTATGCCGAGGTTCCGCGATCCATCAACCGATTGATTGTGGTTGGGTTCGTCATGCTGATCCTGTGCTTTGGTGGGTTTGGCGTCTGGTCTTTCCGCGCTCCTCTGGCCGCCGCGGTAATCGCGCAAGGCAGCTTTGTCGCGACGGGTCGCAACAAGATCGTGCAGCACCTTGAAGGCGGCATCATCGAGGACATCAAAGTGATCGAGGGCCAATCCGTGAAGGCGGGCCAAGTTCTGATGACGCTTGATCAGACCTCAGCCGAAGCCAATGAGCGCGAGTTGTTCATCCGGAAAATCCGCCTTCAGGCCATGACCGAGCGTTTGCAGGCCGAATACAATGAAAGCGACCGTCTGGAATTCTCGCAGGGGTTGCTGGCCGCTACGGATGACGTCGAGGTGATGACGATCCTCGATGGTCAACGCATCAGTTTTGACGTGTCCCGCAAGACTTTGCTGAACGATATCGCCCTTCTGGAGCGTAATATGGAAGCCCTGAAGATTCGATCCAGCGGCTTTGAAGCACAGCTTGCAAGCATGAAGCGACGCTCGGAAATCCTTCAGGAAGAATATGAAACCAAGCAGTCGCTGTTTGAAAAGGGGTTGGTGCGAAAAGGTGATCTGAACACGATCCGCAGGGTCCAAGCCGAGGCCGACGGCCAGCAGGCGCGTTTGGCCGCAGAAACGGCTGAAATCAATCAGATGCTGCTCAAGTATGAAGAACAGATTACACGCACGCGGTCTGCCTATCGCGAAGCCGCGCTGGACGAACTTGGCGTGATCGAAGGTGATCTGGAAAGCGTCCGCGAAAAGGCGCGTCAGGCGCGCAGCGTTCTGGACCGTGCCGTTGTCCGCGCCCCGGTGACGGGAACGGTTGTTCGGTTGCATTATCACACGCCCGGCGGTGTTATCGAAACGGGTGAGCCCATCGCTGAAATCCTGCCCGCAGACGCCCCCCTGATCATCGAGGCGCAAATCCCCCGGACAGAGATTGACAGCGTCATCACCGGTCAGGATGCAACGGTGCGCCTTGTTGCGCTGAACCAGCGCACGACCCCGGTGCTGAGTGGTGAGGTCTTTTATGTTTCAGCAGATGCGCTTGTCGAAGATTCCTCGGGCGCCCCGCAAGAGGTTTATCTTGCGCGGATATCGCTTGAGCCGGATGAGATCGAAAGGGTGCGCGGCTTTATTCCGACGCCGGGAATGCCGGCCGAGATCATGATCCAGACCGAAGAACGCACCTTTGCGGCCTATATAGCAAAGCCTGTGACAGACAGCATGTCGCGCGCTTTCCGGGAACATTGATCGCCTGCCTAGGGCGATCAACCTACACCTTCCAGTTTTTGCATGTTAGCATCCCGTGACAACCAACAGGAGGGTGCGACATGCCCGTGACCGTCAAGGAAATGATGGAGGCTGCAAACGCTGCCGTCGAGCGTATCGATATGGAAAAGGCGAAAGATGTGTTGGGCAAAGGTGGCCTTTTGCTGGACATCCGTGATGCGGCCGAGGTTCACAAAACGGGTCGGGCCAAGGGCGCGCACCACATCCCTCGAGGGATGCTCGAATTTCGCGCCGATGACGCGCTTCAGTCGCACGACCCCGAGCTGAAAAAGGATCGCCCGATCGTGCTGTATTGCGCATCAGGCGGACGCGCCGCCCTTGCCGGGAAGCTGCTAAAGGATATGGGCTATGATCAGGTTTATAATCTTGGCGGGTTGAATGATTGGGTGAACGCCGGCGGCGAAACCTCTGAAAGTTAAGCGCAAAGCTGTAATTCTCGCAGCGACTTAAGCGTTGAGAAAAGCCCTGACTGCGGCTTCGAATTCGCGGGGTTTTTCAGCGTGTAGCCAATGCCCCGCACCGGGAATTTTGGCGAAGCGCGCAGCGGGAAACAACGCGCGAATTCTGTCGCGATGCTCCGGAAGCACATAATCCGAACTGCCGCCGGACAGAAACAAGGTTGGTCCCACCCAATTTGCGTTCAGATCAGGAAAGCTCATGATCTTTGGCATCTCAGACGCCAATACATCCAGATTAAGAAGCCAGCGTTGTCCCTTGATATCCAAGGATTGTGTGAAAAAGCTCTGCAGAGCTTTTTCGACGCCATGTAGCGCCAACTGTTGTTCCGCGTCCGAGCGTCTTTCAACCTTGGACAAGTCGACTGCGCGCATTGCTTCGATGAATTGGATTTGGCTGTGCGTGTAGGTGACAGGCGCAATGTCTGCGACCACCAGTTTGCGCACACTTTCACCGTATAAAAGGGCCAAGGCCATGGCCGCCTTGCCCCCCATGGAATGCCCGACAACATCGGCGGTGCCGCCAAAATGCGCGATCACCTCAGCAAGGTCGCGGGCCAAATCTGGATAGTCATGATGGTCTGTCCACATGCTGTTCGCGTGGTTGCGCACGTCTACGGCAACAACCTGCCGTTCATCGGACAAGCGCCGGGCGATGACGCCCCAATTCCGGGCCGAGCCATATAGCCCATGCGCGATAATCAGCGGTGGGTTTTCGGTGGGTTCGCCATGTACAATCGTGTTCAGCATGACCGTGTGATACCCGGCGCGAATTGAAACGACCAGCCCCATTGTCGCAGAGAAGCAGCCCAGATAAAGTGCCGCATCAGGAGAAACGCGTATGCAAAAGACCGTCGATATCCAAACCCAGATCGCGCAGACCGTGCAACTGTTGCGCGACAAGTTGGGTGTCCATGGCAAGACGCTGACAGAGTCTGTCAAAAAAGCAAAGCGGCAGCTTCCCCGCCGGATTTACAAGCAGGCCATGTTGCTGGCGCAAGCTGAACAAATGGCGGCTCATCCCAAGCTGAGGCTGGTGTTGGATACGCCAAAACTGGTCAGGGCATCGGAAGAGGTTCAGAAACACCTGGGGGGCATCAATCTTGCCGACCGGCGCATGGGGTGGTTTCTGGGGATGCTGAGCAGCTTGGCCTTTAACCTGCTTGTCCTGTCTGCCCTGCTCTTGGTGTTCCTGCGGTGGCAGGGTTTGATCTAACAAAAACGGCGCCCTATAGACGCCGTTTAACTGTTTGAAATCGAACAGACTTACAGGTTCGGGTAGATCGGGAAACGAGCGCAAAGCTCGGCCACTTCAGCCTTGACCTTGGCTTCGACCTCACCGTTGCCGTCTTCGCCGTTGGCGGCCAGACCGTCGACCACTTCGATGATCCAATCCGCGATCTGACGGAACTCGCCCTCGCCAAAGCCACGGGTAGTTCCGGCGGGCGAGCCAAGGCGAATGCCCGACGTAATGGTTGGCTTTTCGGGGTCGAACGGCACGCCGTTCTTGTTGCAGGTAATATGCGCCCGGCCCAGGGCTTTCTCTGTCGCGTTGCCCTTCACACCTTTGGGGCGTAGATCTACCAGAACCACATGGGTGTCGGTGCCATGTGTAACCGTGTCCAGACCGCCTTTGATCAGTTGATCCGACAACGCCTGCGCGTTGTTGACCACGTTCTGGATGTAGGTCTTAAACTCGGGGCGCAGGGCCTCTCCGAACGCGACGGCTTTGCCTGCGATGACATGCATCAACGGTCCGCCCTGAATGCCGGGGAAGATGGCCGAGTTCACTTTCTTGGCGATCGCCTCGTCATTGGTCAGGATCATGCCGCCGCGCGGGCCGCGCAAAGTTTTGTGGGTGGTGGTGGTCGCCACATGCGCGTGCGGGAAGGGGCTGGGATGCTCACCCGCCGCAACCAGACCGGCAAAGTGGGCCATGTCCACATGCAGGTAAGCGCCGACCATATCCGCAATCTCGCGCATGCGGGCAAAGTCGATCTGACGTGGTATGGCAGAACCGCCCGCGATGATCAGCTTGGGCTGATGCTCTTTCGCCAGCACCTCGACCTGATCGTAGTCCAGCATGTTGTCTTGCTGGCGCACACCGTACTGAACGGCGTTGAACCACTTGCCCGACTGGTTCGGGCGCGCGCCGTGGGTCAGGTGACCGCCTGCGTCCAAGCTCATGCCCAGAATGGTGTCGCCGGGCTGGATCAGCGCCTGGAACACACCTTGGTTGGCTTGACTGCCCGAATTGGGTTGGACGTTTGCGAACTCACAGCCAAAAAGCTGCTTTGCGCGGTCAATGGCCAGATTTTCGGCGATGTCGACGAATTGGCAGCCGCCATAGTAACGACGCCCGGGATAGCCCTCGGCGTATTTGTTGGTCATGACCGAGCCCTGCGCTTCCATTACGGCGGCAGAGACAATGTTCTCGGATGCGATCAGTTCGATCTCGTCGCGCTGACGGCCCAGTTCGGACGTGATCGAGCCGAACAACTCGGGGTCACGGTCCGCAAGTGACTGGGTGAAAAATCCGGTATCACGAAGATTGGCGTTCATGGGGGCTCCACATTCTGGGGGTAATTCTTGCGGATTTCCTATCGGAAACCGATCTGGCGCAAAAGGCTTAAAGCGACGAATTGGCCTGCTGCGGCGTCAAGTCTGGCCTATCGGGGAAAGGTATGCTTGTTTCGGAACCAAATGTGCAAGACCGGAAACCACAACAGATGATTCAGAGAATCGCCTTTCTCGCCAGCGATGTTAAGGTGGCGCAATCCGCCCGCGATAAACTGGTCAAGCGGTATGGAAACGCCGCGCCGCGCGATGCCGACGTCGTTGTTGCGCTGGGCGGGGATGGCTTCATGCTGCACACGCTGCACAATATGCAGCATCTTGACACCCCGGTTTACGGCATGAACCGCGGAACAATCGGTTTTTTGATGAACGAGTTTCACGAAACCGATCTGCTGGATCGCCTTGCCGCCGCCGAAGAAGAGGTCATCAACCCGTTGGCCATGCGCGCAATGGACCAATCCGGTAAACTGCACGAGGCATTGGCGATTAACGAGGTCTCGTTGTTGCGGGCCGGTCCTCAGGCCGCGCGGCTGAAGATCAGTGTGGATGGCCGCGTTCGTATGGATGAATTGGTCTGCGACGGGGCGTTGCTGTCAACGCCTGCCGGGTCAACGGCGTATAATTATTCTGCTCACGGTCCGATCTTGCCCATCGGCTCGGATGTTTTGGCTTTGACGGCGATCGCGGCCTTCAGGCCCCGTCGCTGGCGTGGGGCGTTGCTGCCCAAGATAGCCAAGGTGCGATTCGATGTGCTGGATGCCGACAAGCGACCCGTTATGGCGGACGCGGATTCTGTATCTTTCCCCGATATAGACTGGGTCGAAATACGGTCCGAGCCGTCCATACAGCACCGTATTCTGTTCGACCCCGGTCACGGCCTTGAAGAGCGCCTGATCTCAGAGCAATTCACATAATCTTCCTGTTAGTCGTTTTTTTTGACTTGTGTGAACCAGTTCACAGGAGTTGGATTAATGTTGGATTAACCTGAACTTGCCCGAAGAACACACCAAGGTGGGAGTGAGTGGCCGCCAACGGTGTTTTCGAATTGAATGCGCATTTTTCGCGCTGGCGGGGGTAGGTGGTGCTACGCTCGTTATCGGATCTCCGGGCATATTTTAGCAAGCGGACCCCGGGCACAAAAACCCGGGGTCTATTTTATTCTGAACGCTTGTTTACGCGGATGCGCTCATCTTGTCCCAAAGTGGCAGGCACATTTGACCGACACGCGATTCGACCGCTGCGGCAGCATCCACCGCCATGTCTTCGCGCCAGCGAGGGGCCGCGATCTGTACGTTAATAGGCTGCGGCCCTTGGGGAAGATTTGCCAAAAGCGCGGGAACGCTGGCGGCAGGCAGGCCGAGGAAATTCATTGCATAGGAATAGACGGCGCAGCCCAAAACCTCATGCACGCCTTCCGCGCCTTCCGTGTCGCGATCGGGTTTGAAAAAGGGCTGGGGCAAAAACGGAGAAAGCACCAGCGGGTAGTTCTGCATGAAAAGCGACCATTCACGGGCGTAGTGGCTGCGTTTGGCCAGCATCTCGATCAGGTCTGTTCCGGTGATCGGTGGGAACTCCTGAAAATAGACCTCGAAGATATCGCGAATGGTCTGCGACCCGGCCGCCTCAATATCGCTTTTCAACAGGGTCAGAACTTCGCCCATCAGGGCGCGATACCCGCCGCGTCCGCATTCGAATGCATCCGGGGGTGCGATTTCTTCGACGTGATAACCTGCGTCAACCAGCGCGTCTCGGGCAATGTCCAGGGCCCGGTCGACTTCGGGGTGCATCGCGTATCCGAATGTGTCCTTCGTAAACGCGACTTTGATCGGTCCTTCGTCGGCAGTGCCGCGCCATGGCATCGGTACATGGAAGGGGTCATGCGGGTCAGGTGCGATCAGGCTGGACATCGAAAGATGCAGATCCGCCGCCGAGCGCGTGATCAGCCCCTGCACCGACATCGACTGCGCCAGCAATCCCCGTTCGGTCTTTTGGCTGGGATTCCATGCAGGAACACGCTCGAGCCCCGGTTTAACCGTCACCGCGCCGTTTGCAGCAGCTGGAAATCGCAGGCTGCCGCCGATGTCATTGCCATGAGCCAGCGCACCGATCCCTGCCATCACTGCAGCCCCGGCGCCACCGGACGACCCTCCGGGCGAGATGTGGCGGCCCCATGGGTTATTCGTTCGCCCGTGGAGTTCGTTATCCGTATCCGCCCGGAATGAGAATTCAGGCGTGTTCGTGCGCCCTATGACGATGGCCCCTGCATTCTGAAGGTTGCGAACAACCGGTGCATCAGCGGGGGCGATCACATCCTTCAGCGCGACAACCCCGTTCGAGGTTGCGTGGCCCTTTTGATCGACGTTGATCTTGATCGTCACCGGGACACCATGCAGCGGCCCGGGGTCTGCGCCATTGGCCACGGCCTTGTCCAGATTACGGGCACGGGTCAGCGCCTCGTCGCTCAGGTCCTCGACCACGGCGTTCAGGTCGGGGTTCACCTGTTGCATCCGGTCCAGGGATGATTTCACGGCGTCTTCCGCGCTGATGTCCTTGTTGCGGGTCAGGGCGGTCAGATCGGTGGCGTTCAGACGCCAGATGTCGCTTGATGTCATAGGGCCTCACTGTCTTGATCAGACAGTAGAGGCCCGGTCAAGGGTTGCAAGAAAAAGCCGGGGCTGAGGTCGACGCGCTGACGCCCTCAGTCCGGTTACTGGGCGTAGCCGATTGATTTCAGCGCGTCCGTGATCTCATCCAGAATGGCGGGATCGTCGATCGTTGCGGGCATCTTGTAATCTTTGCTGTCCGCGATCGACACCATCGTCCCGCGCAGGATCTTGCCCGAGCGGGTCTTGGGCAGACGATCTACCACCACGGCTTGTTTGAACGCCGCGACAGGGCCGATCTTTTCGCGGACCAGTTTGACCACGTCTTGCACGACTTCACCGTGATCGCGGTCGCAACCGGCATTCAGGCACAGGAACCCCACGGGCATTTGCCCTTTCAACTGATCAGTCACGCCAATGACTGCACATTCAGCCACATCGGGGTGGGCGGCCAGAACCTCTTCCATCCCGCCGGTTGACAGGCGGTGCCCCGCGACGTTGATCACGTCATCGGTACGGGCCATGATGTAGAGGTATCCTTCCTCATCAATCATTCCCGCATCGCCGGTCTCATAATAACCGGGGAACTGGTTGAGGTATGAGCTTTTGAACCGTTCCTCTGCGTTCCAAAGCGTCGGCAATGTGCCGGGGGGGAGGGGAAGCTTGACCGTGATCGCACCCAGTTCACCAGGTTTCATCGGGTGGCCGCCTTCATCCAGAATCTGAACGTCGTAGCCCGGCATGGGTTTTGCCGGAGATCCCAGCTTGATCGCCAGTTCCTCAATCCCCAGAGGGTTGCCAGCGATGGTCCACCCCGTTTCGGTTTGCCACCAGTGGTCGATGACCGGGACTTTCAAAGCCTCCTGCGCCCATTCGATTGTGTCAGGGTCCGCACGTTCACCTGCAAGGAACAAAGCGCGCAGGCTGGACAGGTCGTATTTCGAAATCAGCTCTCCCTTTGGGTCCTCGCGCTTGACTGCTCGGATGGCGGTCGGGGCGGTGAAGAAGCTTTTGACCTTGTGTTCAGCTATCACGCGCCAGAATGTGCCCGCATCCGGGGTGCCAACCGGCTTGCCTTCGAATACAATGGTGGTGTTCCCGTGGATCAGCGGCGCATAGCAGATATAGGAATGCCCCACGACCCAACCGACGTCAGAGGCTGCCCAGAACACATCGCCAGGATCAACGTCATAAATGTTCTTCATCGTCCAGTTCAGCGCGACCAGATGACCGGCGGTCGGACGCACGACGCCCTTGGGGGACCCGGTGGTGCCTGATGTGTACAGAATATATGCGGGATCATTGCCGTCTACGGGAACGCATTCAGCCGGTTCGACGCCGTATTGAAATCCGTGCCAGTTGAAATCGCGCCCTTCAATCAGTTGCGCGACTTCCTGTTCGCGTTGAAAAATAACGCAAAAGTCAGGTTTGTGGCTGGCCAGATCAATGGCGCCGTCCAGAAGGGGTTTGTAATGCACGACGCGTCCCGGCTCCATCCCGCATGAGGCCGCAATGATGGCCTTGGGCTTGGCGTCGTCGATCCGTACTGCCAGTTCGTTACTTGCAAACCCGCCAAACACCACGGAATGCACGGCACCCAGGCGAGCGCAGGCCAGCATTGCCTCAAGCGCCTCGGGGATCATCGGCATATAGATGATAACCCGGTCGCCCTTTTCGATTCCCTTGGCGCGCAAAGCCCCCGCAAGGTTTGCCACGCGATTGCGGAGTTCGACATAGGAAATCTCACGCTTGGTGTGGGTGATCGGGCTGTCGTAGATGATCGCGGTCTGTTCGCCCCGGCCATTTTCGACATGCCGGTCCACCGCATTCCAGCAGGTATTTACCTTGGCATCGGAAAACCACTCATAAAGAGGCGCCTTGTCGTCAAACAGAGCTTTGGTCGGTGGCTGGACCCAATCTATCCCTTTGGCGGCTTCCATCCAGAAGGCCTCTGGATCGGATTTCCAGCTATCGTAAACGTCCTGATATGCCACAGTGGTTTCCTCCGAAAATTCCCTGTGCCGTTGTTAGGGGCGCAGGGGGCGACACACAAGCAACCGCTGTGACGGGGCGTCACTTTACCGCAAAACATTTGCAGATGAGCGCTTTTTTGGCTGCAAAATTTTTGCAAATTCGCCGCATTAAGCGGGTTTATGGGCGGATATAGGCCGCATTTGCAAATCTGCAAACCATTGCGTGCAAATAGCGGCAGAATCAGGCCGGGCATCTGAAAGGATGCCCGGCGCCGTCCTATCCGTAATGCGCGACCGGAGTGCCCGCGATGGCCGCCATGTTCAGCAACCCGCGCGCCGTGATCGAGGGTGTTACGATATGTGCCTTGTTGCCCATCCCCATCAGGATCGGGCCAACCTCAAGCCCATCGGCCTTCATCTTAAGGATATTGCGGACCCCGCTGGCCGCGTCTGCATGGGCGAATATCAGAACGTTGGCTGCCCCTTGAAGGCGCGAATTCGGAAAAATCCGCGAACGCAATTCTGGGTCCAGTGCCAAGTCCAGGTTCATCTCGCCTTCGTAGGTGAAGTCACGTGGTTTCGAGTCAAGCATCTCCAGCGCGGCGCGCAGGCGTTTTCCGGATCCTTCCGCCTGATTGCCGAACTGTGACTGCGAACAGAATGCGATCTTGGGCTCCAGACCGAACCGTCGCACATGGCGGGCTGCGCCAATGGTCGTTTCGGCCAGCTCTTCGGGCGTTGGCAATTGTCGTACATGCGTATCGGCGATGAACAGGGGGCCGTCCTCGAGGACCATCAGCGAAAGCGCCCCATGAGGCCGCAGGTCGCCGTCATCCAGAACCTGCTGCACATAATTCAGATGCCAGCGATATTCGCCGAACGTGCCGCAGATCATGCTGTCAGCCTCGCCGCGTTGTACCATGATGGCGGCAATCGCGGTGTTGTTCGTCCGCATGATCGCTTTGGCAAGGTCTGGCGTTACGCCCCGACGCTGCATGATATTATGGTACGAGTTCCAGTAGTCATAGTATCGAGGATCGTTTTCCGGGTTCACAATCTGGAAGTCCTCGCCGGGACGCACGGTCAGGCCCAGACGTTCACATCGTGCGTCGATCACATCGGGACGTCCGATCAGGATCGGGGTCTCTGTGGTTTCCTCAAGGATAGCTTGGGCTGCGCGCAGGACACGTTCATCCTCGCCCTCGGCAAACACGATGCGGCGGGACGCAGCGGCAGCGGCCTCGAAGACGGGGCGCATGATGAGGGCGGATTTAAAGACGGTCTGATTTAGCCGCTCTTTATATGCCTCGATGTCTGTGATGGGGCGTTTGGCGACCCCGCTTTCCATTGCTGCCTTGGCCACTGACGAGGACACAACACCCACCAACCGGGGGTCAAACGGCTTGGGAATCAGATAGTCGGGGCCAAAGGTTAGCTGTTCCCCCTTATATGCAGCGGCTGCTTCGGCGCTGGTTGTGGCGCGGGCCATCTCTGCAATCCCGTCTACACAAGCGATCTGCATTTCATCGTTGATCTCGGTCGCCCCTACGTCCAGAGCGCCGCGGAAGATGAACGGAAAGCACAGGACGTTATTGACCTGATTTGGGAAATCGCTGCGACCGGTGGCAATGATTGCGTCGGGAACAACTTCGCGCGCTGCATCGGGCAGAATCTCGGGCGTTGGGTTGGCCAGTGCGAAAATGATCGGACGGCTGGCCATTTTTGCCACCATTTCAGGTTTCAGCACGTTTGGTCCGCTGAGACCCAGAAACAGGTCCGCCTCGCCGATTACGTCATCCAACGTTCGCAGGTCGGATTTCTGCGCGAACTGGTCCTTATGCGGGTTCATATCTTCAGCGCGGCCTTCGTAGACCAGCCCGTGAATGTCGCACAGCCAGATATTCTCGCGCTTGACGCCCAGCTTGACCAACATACTGAGACAGGCAATCCCGGCGGCACCGCCACCGGTTGAAACCACCTTGATATCTTCGAATTTCTTACCAGCCACGTGCAGAGCGTTTTTGGCGGCGGCCCCAACAACGATCGCGGTGCCGTGCTGGTCGTCGTGGAACACGGGGATATTCATCCGTTCCCGGCACAGCTTTTCGACGATGAAACAGTCCGGTGCCTTGATGTCTTCCAGATTGATCGCACCAAATGTCGGCTCTAGCGCGCAAACGATTTCGGCCAGCTTTTCTGGGTCGGGCTGGTCCACCTCGATGTCGAAACAGTCAATCCCGGCAAATTTCTTGAACAGGACGGCCTTACCTTCCATCACGGGCTTCGAGGCAAGCGCACCGATATTCCCCAGCCCCAATACTGCGGTGCCGTTGGATACGACGGCCACCAGGTTACCGCGCGCTGTGTAAAGTTCTGCATTGGCGGCATCCGCTTTGATTTCAAGGCTGGCTTCGGCCACACCGGGTGAGTAGGCGCGGGCTAGGTCGCGGCCGTTCGCCATCGGCTTGGTGGCCTTGATCTCAAGCTTTCCGGGCTTTGGATGGGCGTGATAGTCAAGCGCGGCCTGCCGCAGGCTAGGTGAGTCAGACATCGGCGATTCATCTCCCTTCCGAAATTTAGTTGAGGGTTAAACTATTTTTTTTCGGAATGGCTACGCTACGTCAATCTGCAACAATGATGTAACCATGTTGAGAGCGCTTGGTTGAAATCTGTCATAAAGTGTTTAATTTCCCGCCACTGCGAAAACATCGCGAACGTATGGGGCACTGAAGGTCATTCATGAGCTATAAAGACGAATTTCAGGCGGAAAGTGTATTTCCGTCAGAAAAGATGCTCTTCGGTGCCAAGCGAATTGCGTTTTGGGGTGCGATCGCATTGGGCGCAGTGATTTTGCTCGTGGGTATTATATGGCCCGTGCAGACATCGACCCTGAATCAGGAAGGCGGTTTGATCGAGACCGTTTCCGCAATGGGGCTTTTTGCTGCTGGATTGGCTGCGTTCTACCGTTTCCCGGGCCTAAGTCGCATGTATATCGGTCTTGTCTGCCTGCTTTTGGCGGAACGAGAGCTTGAGTCCGACATCTACCCCGTCGGCAGTTTGCCGTTCGAGATTTTGAACGGGCTGGATGCCGTTCTTGATATCACGGCCGTTCGCGTGGTTTTGGGGCTGATTGTTCTATTCGGTTTGATCCGGCACGGCATTCCGAACGGGTGGCGCGCGCTGCGCGGTCGGGCATCGTTTATGGTGATGTTTGTGGTGGCGGGGCTCTTTGCGGTTTTGGCGCAAGGGCTGGAAGAAGTGTCGTACATGTTCCGGCATGATTTTTCTGGTGTCATGATGGTGCGGTTCTTTGTGTTGGAAGAAACGCTTGAGATGTTCTTTTCGATTGGCATTCTGGCCGCTGTTCTGATCGGATGGCCCAAAGCCGAAATCGAAGAGACCTTAAATGACCGAGAACCCCAACCAGATCCACGCTGAGATTCGCCTGCCGACGCAGGAATTGCGCGACGACATCCCCTTTTTCACCAAGGTTCTAGGGATGCGGATGGACATGATTTATCCTGCTGACGATCCACGTGTCGCAGTTTTCTCGGGTCATGGGGTGCGACTTCGGATTGAAAAAGATGCACCGGAAAGTCCCGGCACTCTGCGTATTCTGACGGATGATCCTGACGGATTTGCTGATGGTCAGCGCGCTTTGATCGCCCCGAACGGTACGCGGGTTGAGATTGATGAACTCAACCCTCCGATGGTGATGCCGGATACCGTTCATTCATTTGTGGTGCGGCGGCTCAAGGATCAGGCGCCGTGGATTATCGGACGTGCCGGGATGCATTACCGCGATCTGGTGCCTGACCGTTTGGGCGGGTCGATCATCGCCAGCCATATCCGGATACCGGATGGTGGGCCGGTGCCAGACATGGTGCATTTCCACAAGGTCGGGTTCCAATTAATCTTCTGCATCCACGGCTGGGTGGACGTGGTTTATGAGGATCAGGGTGACAAGATGCGCCTGACGGCGGGCGATTGCTTTATCCAGCCGCCTGAAATCCGTCATCGCGTGCTCGAAGCGTCGGACAATGTGCAGGTAATCGAGATCGGTGTGCCAGCCGAGCATGTCACCGAGATTGATCACGACATGACCCTTCCCACTCCGCACCTTCGTCCCGATCGGGAATGGCAGGGCCAAAAGTTCGTCTTTAACCAGGCCGCGGGTGCGGAGTGGGGGGCATTCCGGCTGCCGGGCTATGTTTGCCGGGATACAACGATCGCCGAAAACACCAAGGGTGTGGCCGGGGTGCAGGTGGTACGCAAGGGTCAGGGCGAACCAGCTTGGGCAACGCACGATACTGATATTTACTTTACATTTGTCATGAACGGCCAAGTCACCCTTGAGGGCGAAGGACGCGATCCGTACCGGCTGGAGCAGGGGGATGCTTTTGTCATCCCACCCGGAATGCTTACCCGACTGGCCGACCCGTCAGAGGACGTCGAACTGTTGGAGGTCACGCTGCCGGGTGTCTTCAAGACGATACTGGACTAAGCGATTTGGTTCAGGAAATCTGCGCTTGGGGCTTCAATTCCCCGAGTGCTTTCCGGTAGTGTGTTAGTTTCTGACCAGATGATCAAAAATTGGGGAATCGCCATGACGTTGAAAGACACAGCACTTTCGGTTCGGGAAAACGCATACGCGCCCTACTCCAAATTCAAGGTCGGTGCGGCGATCCGGTCGGCCTCGGGTCAGGTATTTGCCGGGTGCAATGTCGAAAACGTGGCCTACCCCGAAGGAACCTGTGCCGAAGCCGGAGCGATCGCTGCAATGGTCGCCGCGGGCGAACAGGACTTGACCGAAGTGTATGTTGTGGCCTCGTCCCCTCAGCCTGTGCCGCCTTGCGGGGGATGCAGGCAAAAGCTGGCGGAATTCGGCAAGCGCGACGTCAAGGTGACATTGGCCAGCGTGGACGGCGCGGAGTTGGTGACAACGATCGGTGACCTGTTACCCGGCGCGTTCGACGCATCGCACATGGAGAATGTCTGACCGCATGGATGCCCGCTCGATTATTGCAAAATTGCGCCGGTCCGAGGTTCCAACGGCCGCCGAGCTGAACTGGTTTGCACAGGGTCTAGCGGATGGCGGGGTTAGTGACGCGCAGGCCGGGGCCTTTGCCATGGCCGTCTGCATGGGCGGTCTGGGTGCGCAGGGGCGGGCTGATCTGACGGTCGCAATGCGCGACAGCGGCGAGGTCCTGATATGGGATGTCGACGGACCGGTGATCGACAAACACTCGACCGGGGGTGTGGGCGACAGCGTCAGTCTGGTGCTGGCCCCGGCGCTGGCCGAGTTGGGCGCTTATGTTCCGATGATCTCGGGACGTGGGCTGGGCCATACCGGGGGAACCCTGGATAAGCTGGAAGCAATTCCCGGCGTTTCAACGCAAATCGGGCAGGATCGGCTGGCCCAGATTTTGCGCGATGAAGGTGCGGCCATTGTTGGCGCGACGGGGCAGATCGCCCCGGCGGACAAACGGCTTTATGCGATCCGTGATGTTACCGCGACAGTGGAAAGCCTTGATCTGATTACAGCGTCGATCCTGTCCAAGAAACTGGCGGCCAGTCCGGATGCTCTGGTACTGGACGTCAAGGTTGGCAGCGGTGCGTTCATGAAAACGCATGAAGACGCGCGCAATCTGGCCACGGCATTGACCGAGACAGCCAATGCCGCTGGGTGCCGGACGTCGGCCGTGATTACGGATATGAACCAGCCCTTGGCCCCGGCATTGGGAAATGCCTTGGAAATCTGTGAGGTCATGAAGGTTCTGACCAGTGGGCAGAATGCGCCTCTGGCCGAGATTTCGGCCGAGTTGGGCGGTGTCCTGCTGGTTGATGCCGGGATGGTTTCAACACTGGATGAAGGGCGCGACAAGGTCTCTGAGGTTATCCGCAATGGCCGCGCGGCAGAGCGGTTCGGGCGCATGATGGCTGCAGTTGGTGGGCCACTGCACTTTGTCGAAAACTGGTCGCGTTACTTGCCCGAAGCCAGCGTTATTCTCGAGGTTCCAGCACCTTCCAGCGGATATGTGACGGCGATGGATGGCGAGGCGCTGGGCCTTGCCGTTGTTGCGCTGGGCGGTGGCCGACAGGTCGAGGATGACGTGATCGATCCGGCTGTCGGTATTTCCGAAATCGTCCGGTTGGGCGACAAGATTGACAAGGGCGCGCCCCTGGCCGTGATCCACGCCGCCCGTGAGGATGCAGCGCGTCAAGCCGCGCAATCGGTCTTGCACGCGATCAGTCTTGGCCCTGAAAGCCCGTCGCTTCCGGGCATCGTGCACGAAAGGATCACAGCATGAGCCGTGCATTTCTGGTCGTCATGGATTCGGTTGGCATTGGCGGGGCACCGGACGCGGATCGGTTCTTTAACGGTGATATGCCGGATACCGGGGCAAACACGCTGGCCCATATCGCGCAAGCCTGCGCCGAGGGGCGGGCCGAGGAGGGGCGGTCTGGTCCGCTGCGCGTGCCAAAATTAGACGCTTTGGGGTTGGGGGCGGCCACCCGGCTGGCCTCAGGCGATGAAACGCCGGGATTGCAGGCCGAACCAATCGGTCTTTGGGGGTGCGCGCGTGAACATTCGCGGGGCAAGGATACACCGTCAGGGCATTGGGAATTGGCAGGTCTGCCTGTGCCGTGGGACTGGCACTATTTTCCTGACACGACTCCCAGCTTTCCCAATGATCTGAGCCGTGCTGCCGCGCAAGCGGCTGGAACAGAAGGGATTTTGGGCGATTGCCATGCCTCTGGCACAGCGATCATCGCGGAATTGGGGGCCGAACATATGCGAACCGGTTGGCCGATTTGCTATACGTCGGCAGACAGCGTCTTTCAGATCGCCGCCCATGAAGAAAGTTTTGGTCTTGAGCGTCTGTTGGACATGTGCCGCGCACTTGCCCCTCGGTTGCACGACATGAAAGTTGGGCGTGTGATCGCCCGTCCTTTCGTCGGCTCACCGGACACAGGCTTTACGCGGACAACCAATCGCAAGGACTTTGCCATCCTGCCGCCCGCGCCGGTTCTGACGAATTGGGTGCAGGACGCGGGGCGGCGGGTTCATGCGGTTGGCAAGATCGGCGACATCTTCTCGATGCGGGGGATTGATACGCTGTGCAAGGGCTCGGATGCGGAACTGATGGGGCACCTGTCCGATCTGGTGGACGAGGCCGAAGGGGGAAGTCTGACCTTCGCCAATTTCGTCGAGTTCGACAGCCTTTTTGGCCACCGACGGGATATCAGTGGCTATGCCCGTGCGTTGGAATGGTTTGATCGTGAGATTGGCGCCCTTCTTTCACGCCTGCGCCCCGGAGATATGATGCTGTTGACCGCGGATCACGGAAATGATCCAAGCTGGATCGGAACGGACCACACACGTGAACAAGTGCCGGTGCTGATCGCCGGACTGGGCGCGGGTGAAATCGGAGCCGTCAATTTCGCTGATATCGCCGCAAGCATTGCGACCCATTTGAACATTCCGGCCCAAGGGCCGGGACGGAGTTTTCTATGACTGTAGCAGACCTGCCAAAGATCGAACTGCATCTGCATCACGAAGGCGCGGCCCCGCCTGCCTTTATTCGCCAGCTGGCGCACGAAAAGCGCATCGACCTAAGTGGAATTTTCAAGCCGGACGGCAGCTATGATTTCCGCGACTTCGCGCATTTTCTCAGCGTGTATGAGGCCGCCTGCGAAGTGCTGAAATCACCCGAGGATTTTCGGCGGCTGACGCTTGCGATCTTGGAAGAAAGCGCGGCGAACGGGGTCGTCTATTCGGAAACATTTCTAAGCCCGGATTTCTGTGGCGGCGGTGACCTGCACGCCTGGCGCGACTATCTGAATGCCATTCAGGACGCGGCTGATGAAGCCGAACGAAAATACGATATCACTCTGCGCGGTGTTGTCACCTGTGTGCGCCATTTCGGGGCGGAGCAGGCCAAGGTCAGCGCCCGGTGTGCTGCGGAAACTGCGGGGCACTGGATCACCGGCTTTGGAATGGGCGGCAACGAATCCGTCGGCACGCAGGGGGATTACAAGTGGGCCTTTGATTGCGCACGCGAGGCCGGGCTGCGCTTGACAACACATGCAGGGGAATTCGGCGGCCCTGAAAGCGTCAGGGACGCCATCCGGGAGCTGGGCGTGGAGCGTGTCGGCCATGGGGTTCGCGCGTCCGAAGACCCGGATCTTGTACACGAACTGGTGGATCGCGAGGTAACGCTTGAGGTCTGCCCCGGCTCGAACGTGGTTCTGGGGCTTTTCCCCGAGTTTGCAGCCCACCCGATAGCAAATCTGCGCGACGCTGGTGTCAAAGTCACGGTTTCAACCGACGATCCCCCGTTTTTCCATACCACAATGCGACGCGAATATGAGATGCTGGCCAAAGCTTTCGGCTGGACAGCCGACGATTTTGCAGCCCTGAATGAAACGGCCCTGACTGCGGCCTTTTGCGATGAAGAGACCCGTGAGCGGGTCAAGAAAAGACTGGAGAGATCATGAGCGAACACCTGACCGTCGTCGACCACCCGCTGGTTCAGCACAAACTGACGCTCATGCGGGACAAGGGCACATCGACCGCCGTTTTTCGGCAGTTGCTACGCGAGATTACACTGCTGCTGGCCTATGAGATCACGCGCGAATTGCCTCTGACCACCCGGCACATCGAAACCCCGATGGAGGAGATGGACGCCCCGATTCTCGCAGGTAAGAAAATGGCGCTTGTGTCCATTCTGCGGGCTGGCAACGGGATGCTGGATGGTGTGTTGGAACTGGTCCCCTCGGCCCGTGTGGGGTTTGTGGGGCTGTACCGGGATGAAGAAACGCTGAAACCTGTTCAGTACTATTTCAAAGCGCCCGAAGGTTTGAAAGACCGCCTTGTCATCGCTGTCGACCCGATGCTGGCCACGGGCAACAGCTCGGCTGCTGCGATCGACCTGCTGAAAGAGGCTGGTGCCAACGATATCCGGTTCTTGTGCCTGTTGGCTGCCCCTGAGGGCGTCGCGCGTATGAAAGAGGCGCACCCCGATGTGCACATCGTGACTGCCTCGCTGGACCGCGAACTGAACTCCAAAGGCTACATCATGCCGGGCCTTGGCGACGCCGGGGATCGGATGTTCGGAACCAAATAAGCGGTCTACTCTCCGCAGATGTTCTGAAGCCGGACCCAATCGCGGTCCGGCAGCACCTGTTGCAAAGGTCGTCCTGCCATCGGGTCAGCTTCGATCAGGCCCAGAACGGTTTCGCCCGTCACATCCATCGCGTAGGCATATGGTGTCGAGGGAAGAGCGACTTGCGCGAAAAGCTCAAGCAGGTCGTCGTCCGGCAAGGTAGGGCGCGGCTCGGACAAGACCTGCTCGGTATACGTATCGACGATATCGGGGGTCAGTTCTCCAGTCGTGAGAAGGCGAAAGGCCGAGCGCACTCCGGTTCGGTCCAGAAGGTCATCCAAAGGATCCTGAGCCGCCGCCCTCGCGCGTTCGGCGATGATGTACCCTGCCGCGACCGAGGGGTCTTCGTGGTCTTCAACCAATGAGCGGTTCAGAAGGATGATCCCTCCGGGTAGGCTAAGGCTACTTTGCACGCCCGCAGGAAGGATCACGACGCTGCGCACCCCCGTCCGCGTCGCTAGATGATCCAGTGCCTCCTGCGCGTCCGCAGAGGCGCACGCGCGGCCTGACACCCTTTCAATCCGGCTCAGGATGGCGTCGCCTATGTCCTGCCTTTTGATCTCGGGCACGACAGACACAACGTGGTTTTGCAGGGCGGCCGGCACCCATAGCAGCAAAAGCGCAAGAACGGCCCCGACAACGCCCGCAACGCTCAACCATCGCAGCCGCCCCGGATGTGGTCGCGCACGGTCGATTGCGCGTTGCAGGCGGTCGATGGCCTCAATCATGGTGGTTTCGGATTCCGCCAGTTCCAGCGTTTCTTCCGGGTCGCCATCGGGGTTGAAAATGGCCGGATAGCTGCCGGGGTTTTGACGCTCGAGCGCTGCCAGTGACCAATGTGTCAGGGCGCGGTCATTGAAATCCGAAATTGTCAGAGTCGCTTCGCCAATCGAAACCACGACCTCGCGCCGTTGCACATCGGGCGAGGGGCGCCACAGACCGGTGGCTTCGATCCGCTGGTACTGTTTCAGGGCCGTCATCAAGGTGAGGTCTGCTCGTTATTATTTGAACTTAGTTTAGCACGCTAAAATCCAATGGCGCAAACCTGTTGCACGTTAATCGGGAAATGTGCTGGATATCACGACGCGCGGGAAAAATTTCGCGTCCGGGATCAGTGTCAGGGCGGCAGATGCAGTCAGAAACGCAGACATCACCAATACTCGCGTCGGTGCTGATGATCAGCGCCATGGCAATTATCGGAGTGATCGACAATGTGGTGGTGCTGTTGGCTGAAACGATTGGATTGTGGCAGTTCCACCTGAGCCGTTCTTTGCTGATGCTACCGTTGATTGTCGGGCTGTCGCTGCTGGGCCTGGGCAGCCTGCGCCCGAAACGGCTGGGGCCGGTTGTTTTGCGTAGTGTTCTGATCACCCTAGCCATGTTGTTTTACTTTTCTTCCCTTGCGCTGATGCCGATTGCGCAGGCGCTGGCCGGATTGTTCACTTCGCCGATCTTCGTGCTTTTGATTTCCGCCTTGTGGCTGAAGCAGACCATCGGACCGTGGCGCATATTTGCTGTCATCCTTGGGTTTTGCGGTATCTTGTGTGTCTTGCAGCCGAATCCGTATGAGTTTGACACGCTAAGCTTGCTGCCTGTCGCAGGAGGGTTGTTTTACGCCCTGAGCGCAATAATCACCCGCAGCCATTGTTCCGAGGAAAGCACCGTCTCGCTTTTGGCGGCCATGGTCATCACTTTGGGTGTGGCCGGGGCAATCGGGCTTGTGGCCCTGTCGGTGTTTCCACTTGAGTCTGTCGCCGGGCCGCAGGGCTTCGCGACCCGAGGCTGGGAGCCTAATATGACGCCCGCCGTGCCTTGGATTCTGTTGCAGGCCGGAGGGTCCACGATTGCCGTCTTTATGTTGATCAAGTCATACCAGATCGGGGAACCCTCGTATGTCGCGGTCTTTGAATACTCGGTTATGGTCTTTGGACCGCTTTTTGCATGGGTCGCCTTCGGTCAAACAATCGGAATGTTGCAGACGGTGGGAATTGGTCTGATCGCCACGGCTGGGGCATTGTTGGGGTGGCGCGCCTCGCGGGAAGTGGCGCGAAAGGTGGCGGCGTGATTATCTCGCGAGGGCGGCGCTATGTCTTTGTCCACATTCCCAAAACGGGGGGGACATCGCTTGCGCTGGCGCTGGAACAGCGTGCGATGAAAGACGACATTCTGTTGGGGGACACTCCCAAAGCCAAAAGGCGTCGCAAACGGGCCAAGTCGCTTAACGCACGCGGGCGGCTGTGGAAACACTCGACACTTGCGGATATTGACGGAGTTCTGACCGCCGACGACCTGAAGGACATGTTTACCTTCACGCTGGTGCGTAACCCATGGGACCGAATGGTCAGCTATTTTCACTGGTTACAGGATCAGGATTTTGATCATCCCGCAGTCTCGCTGGCCAAGGCGCTGTCTTTTGAAGACTTCGTTATGCACCCGGCAACACTACGGTCCTTTCAAAACTACCCGGCACGCCAATATATGACCACGGCAGAAGGGCAGGAGTGTTGCAGGGCCTATATTCGGTTGGAACATTTCGAACAGGATGCAGCGCCATTGTTTGCGCATCTTGGGTTTCAGTTCGATTTGCCGCGTGTGAATCCGTCAGTTCGTTCCAAGGGCTACAGGCAATACTACTCAGCCCGAACAGCCTCCGCTATTGCCAGTGCCTGCGCAGAAGATATCGACAGGTTCGGATATCAATTCGACCCGCCGAACTGATCACGAATTCAAATAAAATTGGGGGCGAAACTTGAAGCCATGCAGGGTGGTCTGCGCGGGCTTCCGAGAAAATGGAAAAGCTGGCGCATAAGGACATGCGCCAGCTTTGTTAATTTAGGCGGCTTTTGCTTCAGGGTCGAAGCGGCCATAGAAGGTCTGACCCTTCTCAGCCATTTCACGCAACAGCGGCGGGCAGGCGAAGCGATCGCCATATTTAGCCGATAGTTGGTCGCAACGCTCGGCGGCGTAGGGGGCACCAATGATATCTACCCAGCTAAGTGGGCCACCGGACCAAGGTGCAAAGCCCCATGCCAGGATCGCACCCACATCGGCCTCGCGGATATCTTCTACCACGCCTTCCTCCAGCGCGCGGACGGCTTCTAGAACCTGGGCGAACATCAGACGTTCTTGAACCTCGATCAGGTCGGGCTGATCCTCGGCCAGCGGGTATTTGTCTTGCATCCCTTTCCAATAACCCAGGCGCTTGCCCTTTTCGTCATAGTCGAAGAAGCCGGATTTAGACTTCCGCCCCAGACGGCCCTGTTCTTCCATCCAGAACATCAGATCGTCCGCCGGGCTTTCGGGGTAGGCATTGCCCATCGCTGCCTTGGTCGCGCGGGCAATCTTGGCCCCCAGATCAATCGAGGTTTCATCAGTGAGCGTGATCGGCCCCACAGGAAAGCCCAATTGGCGTGCGGCGTTGTCGATCAGCACGGGGCTGACGCCTTCTGTCACCATGCGGGCACCTTCGTTCAGGTAGGGAATGATACAGCGGTTGCAGTAGAAGAACCGCGCGTCATTAACCACGATCGGCGTCTTGCGGATTTGGCGCACATAGTCCAACGCCTTGGCGACTGCGCGATCCCCGGTTTCCTTGCCTTTGATGATCTCGACCAGGAACATCTTCTCGACCGGCGAGAAGAAGTGGATGCCGATGAACTGCTCGGGCCGCACGCTTGCCTTGGCCAGATCGGTGATCGGCAGGGTCGAGGTGTTCGACGCAAAGATGCAATCTTCGGGGATAATAGCCTCGACCTTTTTGGTCATGTCGGCCTTGACCGCGGGGTCTTCAAACACGGCCTCGATGATCAGGTCACAGCCTTTCAGCTGATCCAGATCCGGGGTCGCGGTGATCTGGCCCAGCATGGCGACTTTCTTGTCCTCGGTGACTTTGCCGCGCTTCATGCCCTTGTCCAGATAGGCTTCGGTATAGGCCTTGCCCTTGTCGGCGGCGGCCTGATCACGGTCGATCAGAACAACCTCCATCCCGGCTTGCGCAGATACCAAGGCGATACCGGCCCCCATCATGCCTGCACCTAGAACGCCGATCTTCTTGACCGACTGATCGGGGATACCGGCGGGGCGCACGGCACCCTTGTCCAGCGCCTCTTTGTTCAGGAACAAAGAGCGGATCATCGCGCCGGAAGAGGGGTTCATCAGTACGGTAGTGAACCAGCGGGCCTCGATCTTCAGCGCGGTGTCGAAATCAACTAACGCACCTTCGTAAACCGCGCTCAACAAGGCTTTGGCAGCAGGGAATGCGCCTTGCGTCTTGCCATGCACCATCGCGGCAGCACCGACGAAGTTCGGGAAACCAGCCGGGCTGAACGGAGCGCCACCGGGCATCTTATAACCTTTGGCATCCCACGGCTTGACCAGATCGGCGTCTTTGGCGTTCAGAACCCATTCTTTCGCTGCAGCCATCGGGTCTGCTGCGATCTCGTCGATATAGCCTGCGCTTTTGGCCTTCTTGGCGTCCAACATCTTGCCTTCCAGCAGCAGCGGAGCCGCAGCCATTGCGCCGACCTTGCGGACCATCCGTGTGGTTCCGCCTGCGCCGGGGAAGATGCCGATCATAATTTCCGGCAGGCCGTATTTTGCCTTGGGGCTTTCACCGGCAAAGATGCGATGGGTCGACAGGGGAAGTTCCATGCCAATACCGGCGGCGGTTCCGGGCAGAACGGCCGCAATCGGCTTGCCGCCCTTTTTGGTCTTGGGGTCCATGCCAGCCAACTCGATTTTGCGCAGCAGCTTGTGCATGTTCATCGTGCCTTCGAACAGGCCCTTGGCCGGGTCATCACCCGCCTGTTCCTTCATCACGGCCAGCAGGTTCAGGTCCATGCCACCGGCAAAGGATCCCTCTTTGCCCGAAGTGATGATTATGCCTTTGACCTCATCGTCAGCCAGCGCCTGATCAATGCAGGCATCCAGTTGTGTCAGCCCGTCAAAGGACATCACGTTCATTGATTTGCCGGGAACATCCCAGGTGATTGTACCGACGCCATCGGCGTCTTTGGTCAGGGTAAACTCGGTCATCCGTCGTCTCCTATCTGGTCAGCCGTCAGGGGGCTGCCGTCTTTCCGGGTGAAGGATTCGCCATCTGCGTCGTCCTTCACCATCATGTCCAGGTCGCTGTAGTAAGCGGTCTCGGTCGGGGTCCGCGTGCCCACCACCAGAAAGGTCGCAGGCGCGTCGGTTTTGTTCACAAAGTGGTGGCCGTTGGGCTCACCTGCGGGCCAGGCCGCACAGTCACCGGGCTGCATCTCATGTTCACCGTCATCGTCGATCAGGGTGCAGGTGCCGGAAAGCACAATGGCAAACTCGTCCTGCTCCATGTGGTAGTGCCGCAACGAGGACATCCCCGCCGGTTCCAACCGCACGATGTTGACCCCGCATTGGGTCAGACCGCCCGCATCCCCCAGTCGCTGGACGAAACGACCTGCGGTCGCCTCGGCCAGTTTGCCGGGATAGGACGACCCCTCCACAAACGGGATCCGCGAGAGATCCAGCTTGGGCATTACACCCTCTCGATGATGGTGGCTGCACCCATGCCCGAGGCCACGCACAGCGTCGCCAGACCGGTCTCTTTGTCCTGGCGCTCCAACTCGTCCAGCAGGGTGCCGATGATGATCGCACCGGTGGCGCCAAGCGGGTGACCCATAGCGATCGAGCCGCCGTTGACGTTGACCAGTTCGGGGTCGACATCGAACGCCTGCTGGAAGCGCAGCACGACCGAGGCAAAGGCTTCGTTCACCTCGAACAGGTCGAGGTCCGAGATCGCCATGCCGCTGTCAGCCAGAATTTTCTGTGTCACCGGCACGGGGCCGGTCAGCATGATGGTCGGGTCCAGACCGATCTTCGCGGTGGCCTTGATGCGCGCGCGCGGTTTCAGGCCGTGCTTTTCACCAAATTCCTTGTTGCCGATCAGAACAGCCGCGGCCCCGTCCACGATGCCCGAGCTGTTGCCCGCATGGTGGATGTGGTTGATCTTTTCCAGATGCGGGTATTTCAGCAGCGCCACCTTGTCGAAACCGGGCATCTGCTCACCCATCATCTGAAAGGCGGGGTTCAGGCTGCCCAAGCTCTGCATGTCGGTGCCGGGGCGCATGTATTCGTCGCGGTCCAGAATGGTCAGGCCGTTGCGGTCCTTGACCGAGATCACCGATTTCTCGAACCGATTCTCTTCCCAGGCTTGCGCCGCACGGCGCTGCGATTCCATCGCCAACTGGTCGGCTTGTTCACGGCTGAACCCGTATTCAGTTGCGATGATGTCCGAGGAAATCCCCTGCGGCACGAAATAGGTGTCCATCGCCACGGTCGGGTCAATGGCAATCGCTGCCCCGTCGGAACCCATGGGCACGCGGCCCATCATTTCCACGCCACCGGCGATGTAGCCGTCACCAGCACCGCCTTTGACCTGGTTTGCCGCCAAGTTCACGGCCTCCATGCCCGATGCGCAGAAACGGTTGATCGACAGGCCGGGGATGCTTTCATCCAGGTCCGACGCCAGAACCGCAGTCCGGGCCAGACAGCCGCCTTGTTCCATTGCCTGAGTGGCGTTGCCCCAGATCACGTCCTCAACGGCGTGGCCTTCAAGGTTGTTACGCTCCTTCAGCGCGTTCAGGGTCACGGCGGACAGTCGCACCGAGGTCACCTCGTGCAGACTGCCATCCTTACGGCCCTTGCCACGCGGGGTGCGCAGGGCGTCATAGATATATGCTTCGGTCATCAGTAGCTCTCCTTAAGCTCGATCCGGTGCTTGGCCGGGCATCAGGTCATAGGGTGGTTGCCAACCGGGCTGTTCAGACAGCCGCGTCAGCCATTTGTCGATATTGGGCCATTCGGCGCGGTCAAAGCCGAAAGGTTCGGGGTAATACAGATATCCGCAGCAACTGAGATCGGCGTTTGTCACACCGTTGCCAACGATCCAGTCGCGGCCATCCAGATGAGCGTCAAGAACTTGATAAGCCGATTTCAGACGCCCTTGATTGAATGCAATAACGTCCGCGTTGCGGTGTTCAGCGGGCAGGAAGTTCATCAGGAAGCGTGTCAAACCCGCCATCGAACTGAACTTATGGTTGTCCCAGAGAACCCAACGCAGAACCTCGTATTTCTCTTCATGCGTTGTGCCGCCGAATTTGCCGGTTTTTTCAGTGATATATGCCTGAATCGCGCCGGACTGGCTGGTGCGAAAATCACCATCAACCAACACCGGGGCTTCACCCATCGCATTGACGTAGTCGCGGTATTCAGGGGTCCGTGTCTCGCCCTTGAAGAATTCGACCTCGATCGGCTCCCAATCCAGACCGGACAATTCAAGCGCCAGAGCCGCCTTGTAGGAATTTCCGCTCGCGCCGAAGCAATATAGTTTCATGGTCATGGTCGCGCCCCTCCCGTGGCGTTGATCGACTGTTTTTCACGCGTATCTTTAGCAGCAAGAACCTGTCATTCATGAATGACGTTGCGGTCTATTGCGCAAGTTTCTTCTTGTTGAAAATACGCGGTTTTCCGGGTTCTGTTTGCTTTTGGTTCAACGCTTGCGCGCCTCTAGCTCGGAATTGAAAACCCGGAGTCGGTGGGTCAGGTTGTCCTGATCAATGACGCTGTTGAAGTTTTCAAAAAGGAAAGACAGCGCTTCGCCTTCGTCCAAGCCTGCTTCGCGGGCGAACCCCCTAAGCTTGCGGTATCCGTCTTCGGTCATTGCGACCGGAAACCGGCGGGTTAAACGAAATCGTTTCGGCATGTCTTTCCCTCCCGAGGAACTGGCTCCGGGGTCGCCCCCGGAACCAGGTAAGGATCAGAAGTTTGCCGCCTCCAGTGCCATGACTGTGTCGGCGCCGGTCTGGATACGTGCCAGATGCAGGCCGGTGGCCGGCAGGCGACGCGCCATGTAGAACTGGCCGGTGGCAATCTTGGTCTCGTAGAACTCGGTATCCGAGGCTGCGCCGTCAAGGGCTGCATAAGACGCTTTTGCCATTTGCGCCCACATCAGGCCTAGGCAGACATGGCCGAACATGTGCATGAAGTCGTTCGACCCGGCCAGCGCGTGGTTGGGGTTCTTGGCACCGTTCTGCATGAAATACATGCCAGCGGCCTGCAAGTCCTTCGAAGCCGCCTTGAGCGGTTCAATGAACGCTTTGTCGAAGGCTTCGTTCTGGCCGCCGTTTACCTTGCAGAAATTCTTGACGATCTCGAAGAATGCCATGACGTGCTTGCCGCCATCGGTGGCCAGTTTGCGGCCCACAAGGTCAAGTGCCTGAACGCCGTTTGCACCTTCGTAGATCATGGCGATCCGCGCGTCGCGGGTATATTGCGACATGCCCCATTCTTCGATGTAGCCGTGGCCGCCGTAAATCTGCTGGGCCTGAACGGTCATGTCATAGCCCTGATCGGTCAGGAAGCCCTTGATGACCGGCGTCAGCAGCGAGATCAGGCCGTCCGCGTCCTTGTCTTCCGAGCGGTGCGCCTGGTCGATCAGCGTGGCACCCCACAGGATGAATGCCCGTGCGCCTTCGGTGAAACTTTTCTGATCCATCAAGTTGCGGCGGACGTCGGGGTGGACGATCAGCGGGTCTGCGGGACCATCTGGGTTTTTCACGCCGGTTACGTCACGGCCCTGCAGGCGGTCCTTGGCGTATTCCAAAGCGTTCTGATACGCGGCCTCGGCCTGCGACAGGCCCTGCATACCCACACCCAGACGCGCTTCGTTCATCATGGTGAACATAGCGCGCATACCTTTGTTCAGGTCGCCCAGCAAAAAGCCCTTGGCTTCGTCATAGTTCATCACACAGGTCGAGTTGCCGTGGATGCCCATTTTCTCTTCGATCTTGCCGACCGAAACGCCGTTGCGTTCGCCTAGCGAGCCATCTTCGTTCGCCATGAACTTGGGAACGATGAATAGCGAAACACCCTTGATGCCCTCGGGGCCGCCGGGAACCTTGGCCAGCACCAGATGGATGATGTTGTCGGCCATGTCGTGATCGCCGGACGAGATAAAGATCTTTTGACCCGAAATCTTGTATGAGCCGTCATCTTGGGGCTCGGCCTTGGTGCGCATCAGGCCCAGGTCGGTGCCGCAATGCGGTTCCGTCAGGTTCATGGTGCCGGTCCATTCACAGCTTACCATGTTGGGCAGATAGGTGGCTTTCTGTTCGTCGGTGCCGTGCGCCAGAATGGCCGAAGCCGCACCGTGGGTTAGACCTTGATACATGGTGAACGCCTGGTTCGAGGCCGAGAACATCTCGCCCACGGCAGTACCCATCACATAAGGCATGTTCTGACCGCCGAATTCCTCGGGCATATCTAGGCCGGTCCAACCACCTTCTTTCATCTGCTCGAACGCGTCCTTGAAGCCGGTCGGTGTGTAAACGATGCCGTTTTCAAGGCGGCAGCCTTCGGTGTCGCCAACGGTGTTCAGCGGATGCAGAACGTTCGAAGCAATCTTTCCTGCTTCTTCCAGCACGGCACCGGTGAATTCGGTGTCCAGTTCGTTGTATCCGGGGATGTCCGACCCCGAAATGTTAAGCACTTCGTGCAGGATGAACTGCATGTCTTTGGTGGGCGCGTTATAGACGGGCATTTGAAGCTCCCTTTAATATTCAGATGTCCGGGTGATTAGAGACCGCCAGGGTTACTCGGCGGCGTTTTTCTCGTTCTTCATCGAGGCGATGACTTTTTCGCCCCAGCGCAACTGCTCTTTCATTTCGCTGATCGCCTGGTCCAGTTCGTCCCGGCGGGATTCCAAGTCCACCAAACGTTCCCGCGCGATCTCAAGCGTGCGGGTCATCTGGGTCATCTGCTGATCGCCGACGTGGTAGAGATCCAGCAGTTGCCGAATTTCCTCCAGGCTGAACCCAAAGCGTTTCCCGCGAAGGATAAGCTTCAGGCGTGCCCGGTCGCGTTTGGTGAACAGGCGTTTCTGCCCTTCACGGATCGGAAACAAAAGTTCTTTTGCCTCGTAAAAGCGCAATGTGCGTGGCGTGACGTCATACGTCTCGCACATTTCACGAATGGTTATCAGATCTTCGGTCATGGGTTCAGCACTCTTGATCACTGGCGTTTTCAATAGTTAGTTGCGCAGTCGATGCGCGTCTTACAACACGGAGGTGTAGTTTACGTAATGCAAACGCTACGTCACTTATAAGTTGACGTAACATCCGTTTACGTCAAGCACCTTGGGCGCCAAGATCAAACGAACGTGACGTCACAATTCCTGACAGATGAGGTTGTGCTGATTTGCGGCGGCAGGACACGGCGATCCGGCGAATTTGAAAATGGCCGGTCCCTTAGGGTGACACCGTGAAGAGGGGAATCGGCGCAGCGCCTGCCGCCCCTTGATTATTCTAGCGAACTGGCGGTTTGATCACGCATGCTCTGCAACGCGTCGACCGCCTCATCCAGTTGCTGTCGTTGCTTTTCCAGCTCGACTAGCTGCTGGTCGGCCAATTCAACGAAGGCCTTCATTTGGGCCTGATTCCCCTGATCTTCGTAGATCAACAGCCACTGGCGAATGTCTTCCAAAGGAAAGCCGTATTTCCGCCCCCGCATGATCAGCGTCATCCGGGCACATTCCCGAGGGCCATAGAACCGCGACCTGCCTTCCCGTTCGGGTTGCAGCAACTCGATATACTCATAGTAGCGCAGGGTACGCGGGGTTACATCGAACTCGGCGCACATCTCTTTGAATGACAAACGATCGTCGGACATTCCTGATCTCCTCTGGGACAACCTATGGCCTGCCGCATGCAAGCGCAACAGGCAGGCTTGCTCTTTTGCCTGCCCCTCGCTCATAAAGGGAGAAACCAAGAGGACACAAGTACATGGTCGACAATGCGACGATTGCGCGCCAGTTCATCGAGGCGATTCCGCATGCCAAGGCGCTGGGAATGCACCTGACCAAAATCGACAGCGGCGAGGCTGAAATCACCATGCCGTACAGCGAACAACTGGTTGGCGATCCGCGGACAGGTGTGATCCACGGGGGGGCGGTCTTTGCCGTTTTGGACACCTGTTGCGGGGCCGCTGTCATGAGCCACCCCGCCGCCCCCGGGGGAACCGCCACGATCGACCTGCGGATTGACTACATGCGCGCCGCGACACCGGGGCAGAGCATCACGACCCGCGCGACCTGCTATCATATCACCCGCAACGTCGCCTTTGTCCGAGCAACTGCAATGGACGATGATCAGGATCTGCCTGTGGCGACGGCATCCGGGTCTTTCACCGTGGAGGGGCTGTAATGGCACGTACCCGTCCTGAGCCCATGCAAGTCGTAAAGCAACGACGCGATGCGGCTTTGAACGCTATCGTTGATGGTGTGCCCTATATCCGGTTTCTCAATATCGGATTTGACCGGCGCGGGGATGAACTGACCGGCGTGTTGAACTTCGACGAAAAGCTGATCGGAAACCCTTTTCTGCCAGCTTTGCATGGTGGAGTCACAGCGGCCTTTCTTGAAGTGACGGCAGTAATCACCCTGAGTTGGGAGTTTTTCTTTCCCCGGATCGAAAGCGGTGAACTGGATGCAGAAGATATCTTCAAGGATGACACGGTGCGGTTCCCCAAAACGGTGGATTTCACTGTTGACTATCTGCGGTCCGGCTTGCCACGCGATGCATATGCCCGGGCCTTCGTCAGCCGTTCAGGTCGGCGATATGCTTCGGTGCGGGTTGAGGCGTGGCAGGACAATCACGCGCGCCCCTATGCGCAGGCCACAGGGCATTTTCTAATGCCACAACCACCGACCACCAAAGAGTGACGGCTGTGCAGGATGCTTCGGCACCCATAACGCATAAGCGGGTGCTGAAGATTGCGGTACCCATTGTGCTGTCGAATGCCACAGTTCCCATTTTGGGGGCCGTGGATACTGGTGTTGTCGGACAAATGGGCCAGGCCGCGCCAATCGGGGCCGTCGGTATGGGCGCCGTCATCCTGTCCGCGATTTATTGGATTTTCGGGTTCCTGCGTATGGGAACCACAGGTTTGGCAGCACAGGCACGCGGGGCAGGGGACACGGCCGAAACTGGCGCTCTTTTGATGCGGGGGCTGCTTTTGGGCGGTACGGCGGGGCTGTTTTTTGTCCTGACGCAAATCTGGGTGTTCTGGGGCGCGTTTGCCCTGTCGCCAGCCAGCCCCGAAGTTGAGGCACTAACGCGCGACTATCTGGAAATTCGAATCTGGGGGGCTCCGGCGACAATTGCGCTTTATGCGGTGACCGGCTGGCTGATCGCGATCGAACGGACAAAAGGGGTGTTCATCCTGCAGATCTGGATGAACGGCTTGAATATCGTGCTGGACCTTTGGTTTGTGCTGGGACTTGGCTGGGGCGTCGAAGGTGTTGCGATTGCGACATTGATCGCTGAATGGACGGGTCTGGCTTTGGGCCTCTGGCTGTGCCGCAGCGCGTTTGGTGGCAATCAATGGCGCGACTGGCCGCGAATATTCGATCCCGCCCGCCTGCGCCGCATGATGCAGGTGAACAGGGATATCATGATCCGTTCGGTCCTTTTGACCGGCTCGTTTACGACCTTTCTGTTTGTCGGATCAGATCTGGGCGACGTCAACCTGGCGGCCAATCAGGTCTTGTTGCAATTTCTCGAAATCACAGCGTTTGCCCTGGACGGGTTCGCGTTTTCTGCCGAGGCCCTTGTCGGGGGGGCGGTTGGCGCTAGGGATCGGTATCAGGTGCGGCAGGCCTCGGTTATGGCGTCGCTCTGGGGCGTGGGCGGAGCCTTTGTGCTGGGGGCAGTGTTCTTTTTGGCCGGACCTGCGTTGATCGACGTTATGTCCACCTCGGCTGAAGTGCGGGTTGCCGCACGAGAGTATCTGGCCTGGGCAGCATTGGCCCCAGTGATCGGCGTGGCAAGCTGGATGTTCGACGGTATCTACATCGGCGCCACGTGGACTCGTGCAATGCGGCAGGCGATGATCCAATCCGTCGCGATTTATGTCGTGGCGCTGTTTGTCCTTGTCCCGTGGCTGGGCAATCACGGGTTATGGGCGGCCCTGATGGTGCTGAACATTGCCCGGGGCGTCACGTTGGGATGGCGATACCCCAGACTGGAAGCCCAGATCGCCTAGAGCAAGGTCAGCAGATTTTCAGAAGGCCGACCAATAACCGCCTTGCCGCCTGATATCGCCACAGGGCGTTCGATCAGGATCGGATTGGCAGCCATCGCTACAATCAAGTCATCCTCGGGCGTTGTCTTGGACAGGCCCAGTTCCTTGAAACGCTTTTCGCCGGTCCGCATCATTTCGATGGCAGGAGTACCTAAGCTTTGCAGGGTGGCGCGGATTTCTTCTGCCGAAGGCGCATCATCCAGATACTTGCGGATTTCAACCTTTGCGCCGTTTTCCTCTAGCAGAGCAAGCCCGGCTCGGGACTTAGAACAGCGCGGGTTGTGCCAATATTCGATCACAGCCAATCCTCTCGTTTGCTGCCAACGGCCTGCGCAACAGCTTCAAACCCATCGCGGGCCAATAGATTGTCCAACCTCTGCGCAATGTCAGAGGCAAGGGAAATGCCGCCGAATACCATGGCCGTATAGAACTGAACGGCCGACGCCCCGGCGCAAATCTTTGCATAGGCCTGCTCGGCCGAGCTGATGCCGCCGACGCCGATCAACGGAACCTGCCCGTCTGTCAGCTTGCTCAACTGTGCCAGAACGCGGGTGGATTTTTCAAACAGCGGCGCGCCGGAAAGACCACCAGCCTCGGACTTATGAGGGCTGCTCAGGCCGTCGCGCGACAGTGTCGTATTGGTGGCGATTACGGCGTCTACACCTGTTTCGCGGGCCACGTCGGCAATATCCAGAAGTTCGTCTTCGGTCAGGTCCGGGGCAATCTTCAGGAAAATCGGCAAAGGACGTGCCAGTGCGTCACGGGTTTCAATCACGCCGCTCAACAAGGCAGTCAGCGCAGCTTTACCCTGCAAATCCCTAAGCTTTTCAGTGTTGGGAGAGGACACGTTCACCGTGGCAAAATCCAGATGCGGGGCGCAATGCGCCAGCACCTTGGCAAAATCGCCCGGTCGGTCGTCGCTGTCTTTGTTCGCACCAAGGTTCAGGCCGATTACAGCTTCCTTGGGGCGCTGCGCCAGACGGCCTGCCATAACCTCCATGCCTTCGTTGTTAAAGCCGAACCGGTTGATGGCTGCCCTGTCTTCGGTCAGGCGAAACAGGCGCGGCTTCGGGTTGCCGGGCTGGGGGCGCGGCGTGACTGCGCCGACTTCGATAAACCCAAAGCCGGCACGGGACAGCGGGGCAAGAACCTCTCCGTTCTTGTCGAAACCGGCGGCCAATCCGACGGGATTCGGCAGGTCAAGCCCTGCAACTGTTGTGCGCAGCCTTGGCGACGTAATCGGTCCCGGTGCCGGGGCCAGCCCAGCCTTCAGGGCTTTGATCGACAGTCCATGGGCGGCTTCCGGGTCCATCCGGTGAAGGGCGGCAAGGCCAATTTTCTCGGTCAGTTTCATCCAAACGACTCTCCGCCCTGTACCGGGGCGCAGCGGATCAGGCGGGAGGTTTCAACCGCTGCCTGGCGGTGCACAACCGCCTTTTGATAGGTCAGGTCCGTAACCATCTCAAGGAAGGCATGTGCAGAAGGATACCGGGCAATGAATACGGCATCCCAACTTTCGTCGCTGGGGCCGATCAGGGTTGTCTGGAACGCGCCGCGCCACAGTATGGATGTCCCCAAACGTGCGATGATCGGCGCGGTTTCGGTTCCGTAGTTTCGATATGCCTGTGCACCGGTCAAGTCAGCCTTCGCCAGATCATGCCCGTCAGGGTATTGGGCCTTGGCCCGGAACTTCACAAGATTCAGCATCTCGATCGGATGGTCGCGGTCGAGGGTCTTGAACGCCTCGAATTGCGCGCGCTCGGGGTCGATATAGGTTGTCATTCCATCTCCTTGGGGAATTGGTGCGCATGTCCATCAAACGGCAGGGGGCGCGACCAGACAACGTCCGTCATGCGGATTTTGCGGTATAGATGGGGGAACAAAGCGCCGCCCCGCGACACCTCCCATTTCAAGTCGCCCCCCATCGCGCCCGCATCGCAGGCCAACAAGGTCAGCCCTGTGACACCCGCAAAGTGCTTGGTCGCGGTTTCAGCAGCCTGCGTCGCGGTCGAGAAATGAACATACCCATCCGAAACGTCGATCGGAGCGCCATCGGATTCGCCGTTGGACTGCAACGCGGCCCATTCATCGGCCCGAAAAATCTTGTAAATCAGCATGGGCTCGTGATGCCCCGCGCGACGGCTAGAATCAAGATGGATTTCCCCCTTTGACTCTTTGAACAGCAGAGCGCACCATCACGCCCAATAACAATAGGGAGTTTCAATATGTTGACCCGTTTCCTGGCTTCGGCCGCTGTTTTGGGCCTGACCGCAGGCATGGCGTTGGCCGAATACAAGCTGACGATCCTGCACACCAACGACATCCACAGCCGCATCGAGTCCATCAACAAATATGATTCAACTTGCGATGCCGAGGATGAAGCAGAAGGCAAATGCTTTGGCGGGGTCGCACGGTTGAAAACGATCGTGGACGCCCGTCGCGATGCGCTGAGCGGCGAAAACTATCTTTTGCTGGATGCCGGTGACCCCTTCCAAGGTTCGCTGTTCTATACGACCTATAAGGGCGCTGCGGAAGCTGAGTTCATGGAAGCAATCGGCTATGATGTCATGGCGGTTGGAAACCACGAATTTGACGACGGCCCCGAAGGTCTGGCTGCATTTGTTGACGTTGTCAGTTTTCCCGTAATCTCGGGAAATCTGGACCTGTCGTCTTCAGCGGAGCTGAAAGATCGCGTTGATGGGCATGTTGTCCTCGAGCTGGGCGGCCAGAAAATCGGGATCGTCTCAGCACTGGCGACGGACACGGTGGAAACCTCAAGCCCCGGCAAGGATGTCGTGTTTCAGGACGAAATCGAAAGCCTGACCGCCGATGTCGAGGCGCTGAAGGCCGAGGGTGTGAATATCGTCATCGCCCTGACCCATGTGGGTTTGGCCAAGGATATCGAGATTGCCGAAAAAGTTCCGGGGCTGGATCTAGTCGTGGGCGGGCACTCCCATACGCTTTTGTCCAACACGCAAGAGGGCGCGGCTGGGTCTTATCCCGTGATGGTCGGCGACGTTCCGGTCGTTCAGGCCTATGCCTATTCCAAGTATCTCGGCGAGGTTACGCTGACCTTTGATGATGACGGAAACCTTGTATCTGCAGAAGGTGAGCCAATCCTGCTGGATGCCTCGGTAACTCCGGACCCCGATATCGCCGCGCGTGTTGCCGAGATGGGCGCCCCGATCGAGGAAATGAAACAGCGTGTGGTCGCCAGTTCCGCTGAAGCGATTGAAGGAAACCGCGATGTTTGCCGCGTTCAGGAATGCCAAATGGGCAACCTTGTCGCCGACGCGATGTTGGCGCGGGTCGCGGATCAGGGCGCTCAAATCGCGATTGCCAATTCGGGTGGTCTACGGGCCTCAATCGACTCGGGCGATGTGACCATGGGCGAAGTGTTGACGGTTCTGCCGTTCCAGAACACGCTTTCGACCTTTGAGATCAGCGGCCAGGGCGTGATTGATGCTTTGGAAAACGGCGTCAGCCAAGTCGAAGAGGTCAAGGGCCGCTTCCCGCAGGTGGCGGGCATGACCTTCACATGGGACCCGTCAGTGGCACCGAACGAAGGCCGCATCACCGAAGTCATGGTGGCCGACGGCGACGGCTTTAAGCCCATTGACCCCGCCGCGACCTATTTGGTTGTCACGAACAACTATGTCCGCAATGGCGGCGACGGATACAGCATGTTCGAAGGTGACGACAAGAATGCCTACGACTTTGGCCCGGACTTGGCTGATGTGACGGCGGAATACCTTGCAGAAAACGCGCCTTACACGCCTTATCTGGATGGTCGCATCAAGCAGAAGTAACGCGAATTAGATAACAAAAATCAGGCCGCATCAGTCGATGCGGCCTTTTTTTGTTTCGGACCCGTTAGCTGAAATCGTATTCCGGCCAAAGTTCCGGTTCGAACCCTTGCAGCATCGGTTGAAGATGCTCTGAAACGTCGCGCCAACCGCCAATGGACTTGGTCGAGATTTTCTTGCGCACTTGGTCGATACTGGCCGTTCTGACCTGTTTGGTGTTCTTTTCCGGGTGCATCATGGTTTCGGACCATTTGATGTCACAGAATTCGGCAACCTGTTGGCTGTACGTCTTGGGATCGGCGACCAGCTTTTCGTAAGGAACTGTCAGAATTCTGTCGCCAAACACAGCGGTCCAATGCGTCATATAGCGGCGGTACAGGTTCGCTGTGTGGGCAATTGCTTCAAGGTTTGAGGCATAGCGCATCCCGCCAGCAGGGAACCTTCTGATCCATTTGGACAGACCAACGTCGCGCGGATCGCGCAGCATGTTGATGACTTTGGCATTGGGGAAGGCCGACAGAAGGAAACCCGCGCGCTGAAAGTTGTGCGGCATCTTATCGACAAACGCGGCGGAGTCGTGGGGGATTGGAGGCATCAACTTGCGGAATTCCCGTGCAAATTCCGCCGCCTCTTTTTCGCCGAACCGTTTACCGGTTTTCAAATGGGCCTGAGACAGGTCGCCGGTAATCGTAAGCTCTCCGCACCCCGCGATTTTGGGGTCAGAACTCAGCATCATTTCCATCAACGTGGTGCCGGAACGGGGCTGGCCCAGAACGAAAATGGGTTTGGGGGATTCCGAAAGGTCAGCCATGACCGGATCGACCCCAATGGGGAACAGGTCCGTGATCTGCGTCAGCTTTTCTTCTTCTGCTTGGAAATCATACGGGTTTGCTTCGTGCTGGACTGCATTGGCCCGCGCAAATTGAGGAAGCGCGGCGCCCAACCCTTCTGTCTTTGAGATCAGCTCGGCCTTGGCGAATTCCAACTCTGAAAGTTCATGCTCATTTGATTTGCGGGCGGCTTCAACCGCTGGCATCAGGTCTGGCGCGGTTTCCGCGTTCGCCATGGTTGAAAGTTGGAACAGCGTCGCCACATGCCCGGGCTCTTCGGTCAGAATCCGCTGCATAATTTCCTTCGACCCCGTCTTGTCGCCGCTTTGATGCAGGTTAACGGCCATCTGAAACGCAACATTGTGATTTTCAGGGTCCAGTGCATAAGCCCGGGTAATATCGCGCGCGCTGTCTTCGACAAACGAGATGCGCCCATAGGCTCGTGCACGCGCCGACAAAAGACCGGGGTTATCCGGGTCCGAGGCCAGCTTTCTGGAAGTATAGTCGATGATCAGACGCCAGTTGCTTCCCTTTTGCTGGATTTCGTCGATGACGCGGGTCAGTTCCTTGTTGTTGGGGAACTTCTCAAGCTTTTGTTCAGCAAATTCCAGCGCCTTGGGAATTTGACCGGTTTGCATCAGTGCGTTGGCAAGGTTTTCGACAAATTGCGGATCGTCCGGTTTCATCCGCGAGGCTTCGACGAAATGTGGTATCGACTTTCGATACTGCTTCATCTCGGTCAGGACAAAGCCGGAAATGGCGTGAAAATCCGTGTCTTTTGGGAACTTCTTGAGGCCCAACTGTGCTTTTTTCAATGCTTGCTGCAGCTTGCCTGCGTCCAGGGCCGACAGCGCCTTACTTTTCAGGGAACTTGCTGTTTGATTTTGCATATGACCCCGTGAGAACCTGTGCCTGTAGGAAATACTGTTGATGGTTCATTACCCATGTGCGGACGGTTTGCAATAACTCTTCCCAACGACGCTATGGCGCAGCTTTTTGCAGCTCGGCCTGCTAATACGTTGCCTGCCGTGCCCAACTTTAATGTTTGCCCGACAAATCAGGTGCATGTGGTACGGGCCGGAGAAAACGGCCGCACGCTGGACCCTCTGCGATGGGGGTTTCTGCCGCATTGGTACAAGACGGAAACCGCGGGTCCCTTGCTGATCAACGCGCGGGCAGAAACATTGGCCGAGAAGCCCGCCTTTCGTGCAGCTTGCCGCGAGCGGCGGTGCCTGATCGTGGCCACCGGGTTTTACGAATGGACCAAGACGGACCAGGGTGATCGGCTGCCTTGGTACATTCAACGTAATGATGGCGCGCCCATTGCCTTTGCTGGAGTCTGGCAAGATTGGGGGGGCGAGGGCGCGCGGCAAGGGACCTGCGCAATCGTCACAACGCCTGCCAACAAACACCTGAGCGCGATCCATCACCGAATGCCCCTGATACTTGAGCAAAACAACTGGCCCTTGTGGTTGGGTGAAACTGGAAAAGGGGCCGCGCGATTGATGCAACCGGGGGCCGAAGGTGTTCTTAGTTTTCACCGGGTGGATCCGGTGGTGAATTCCAACCGGGCATCTGGTCCTGACCTGATTGAGCCTGTCGATGCGTGATCGCTGTTCTTTCCAAACCGGGCAGGGCGGGTTAGACCGCTGACATGGTTCTGAAATTTTCCAACCTGCCCGAACTCTATGCGCATGGATTTGACACGGTGATCGACGTGCGCAGCCCTGCGGAATTTGCCGAAGATCATTTGCCCGGTGCAATAAACCTGCCGGTGTTGGACAATGAAGAACGCGCAAGAGTCGGCACGATATACGTTCAGCAAAGCCCCTTTCTGGCGCGAAAGCTGGGCGCGGCATTGGTGTTTCGGAACGCGGCTAATCATATCGAACGCAGCCTGTCCCACCACGAAGGAGGGTGGAAGCCCTTGGTATATTGCTGGCGCGGCGGGCAGAGGTCAGGGTCGTTTACTTGGATGCTGCAGCAAATCGGCTGGCGCGCCGAAGTTGTCGAGGGCGGCTATCGCACCTATCGCAGGTTGGTGAACCGTTACCTGTATGATGACCCGTTGCCCCACCGATTGATTGCGCTGGACGGGTATACGGGTACCGCAAAGACCGAATTGCTGGCCAAGCTCGGCGCGTGTGGCGTTCAGGTGCTTGATCTTGAAGGGCTGGCAAATCACCGGGGGTCATTGCTGGGTGAAATGCCCGGAGGACAGCCCAGCCAGAAGGCCTTCGAATCCGCGTTGGCAGCCCGTTTGTGCCTGCTGGATCCCGCCCGTCTGGTGGTGGTGGAAGCGGAGTCTTCGAAAATCGGATCGTTGATCTTGCCTCCAACCATCTGGTCCGCGCTTCGAAACGCGTCCCGTATTCAGATCGCTGCCCCGATTGAGGCACGCTCGGCCTATCTGGCGTCGGCCTATGACGACGTGTTGTCAGATAGTGACCGGTTGCGGGATCGGCTGTCTGCGCTCCGGTTTCACCGGGGCCACGATATTGTGGATGGGTGGGTGTCGTTGATCGACGCAGGCGACAAGAAGGCACTGACCCGAGCCTTGATGGAGCAGCACTATGACCCGGCTTATGCCAAGTCCAGCCGGGCGCGCAAAGCGCCGGTCATCGCCCATGTCGATGTTCCTAGGTTGGACGACGCGGGATTGGACAGTGCGGCGGCACAGGTCCAACAGGTTTTGGATCAGCTTTGAAGGCGCAGGCCGGGTGTGTCGGTCATTTGGCCAATAAAAACTGCGGGGTATCCCGCCTCACGTAGCGTCGTACAGGTTTGATGAGCGTGATCCGGGGAAACGGCAGCCAATAAGCCCCCGGCGGTTTGCGGGTCGAACAGCAAGTCGATCTTGCCGCCGGAGGGCAATTCGGGCGCCAGCGCGCGATTGTCATTGAACAGCGTGGATCTGACGCCGCCTTCGCTCAGTTCAAGTGCGCCGGTCATGATCGGGATTGCATCGGGATCAAGGGTCGCCCCGCAGCCTGAAGCTTCGCAGATACCCAAAAGATGCCCTGCGAGGCCAAACCCGGTTACGTCCGTCATGGCATGGGCGTCGGCCAGAATGCGCGAAGCTGCATCCTGCGGCTGGACCATCTGTTGAAATGCCTTTGAGACCCACGCTCCGTCCGCCGCGCCAGCCATTTCAGCGGCCATCAGGATACCGCTGCCCAATGGTTTGGTCAGGATCAGGGCATCACCGGTGCGTGCACCGGCAAGCGTGATCGGGTCGCGCTCACACAGGCCGGTCAAGGTGAAGCCGATGGTCAATTCGTCCCCCATGGAACTGTGGCCACCTACAATTTCAGCTCCGGCTGAACGGATAACGTCGTTAGCCGTCGTCATGACCTCGACCATCGTGCGGTGCTGCAAGTCCGGGGACATCCGGGGCAAAATGATTGTGGCCGTTGCAGCTTGCGGTGCAGCTCCCATCGCCCAGATATCACCAAGGGCGTGCACGGCGGCGATCCGAGTCATCAGGACCGGGTCGAGTGTGAAACCGCGAAGGTGATCCGATGTCATGACCTGCCGTGCGTTTCCGGTTAGCAGAAGGGCGGCGTCGTCATTGGGCAACGGCGTCACATCTGCGCGATCGGGTTGGGGCAGGTTGCGCAGGGCTTCCCGTAACGCGCCCCGCCCAATCTTTGCGCCGCACCCCCCGCACATAGGTTTGTCACCGACCGCGCTTTCCATCCCAGCGGCGTGGTCGCGGGGCAGCGCAGGTTGTGTCATCTGAGGCAGGTTGCGGAATTTGTTCATGAATGTCTGGTCGATGTGGTCCTTCCATTTCCACATCAACGCACCACTGAACGAGGTGCCCAGACGTTCGGCCAGCGCGGACTTTCCGCCCAAAGACACCAGTTTCAGGTAGTCCTTTTGCGGGACATACCGGCGCAGTTTTCCCGCGCCAAGGGCTGCGCGCAAGTTATTGAACAGAATGGGGGCTTCTCTTACTGCATAGACGCCTGCCTTGGGTCTTGGGCTTTCGGTCAGATGCGCGCAATCCCCGGCGGCAAAGACAGCCGGGTCACTGGATTGAAGGTGCCCGTCGACCTGAATAAAGCCGTCTTTCAAATCCAGCCCTATCTGCGCGATCCACTCATGGGCGCGGGCACCGGCGGCACCGGTTACAAAGTTCGCCGGAATCTGACGCCCGTCCTCAAGCAGCACATGATCGTTTGCAATCCGCGTGATGGTCGCGCCTTCGATGACTTCAATGCCAAGGCCGGACATCGAGCGCCTTATCGTCGATGCGGCTTTGACCTGCGTTGCGGTCAGGGCTTGGGCATTGTCGATCAACGTGACCTGCGCGGGTCGGTTTCTGGACTTCAGGGCATGGGCCATTGCCATGACCAATTCGACGCCCGCAATACCGCCGCCAATAACGACCACCGCAGCAGGGCCGCTTTGGTCGACAAAATCGCCCCATTTGGCTGCAAATGGCCCCAGCGGTTTGGCTGGGGTCGCGTGTTCGGCGAAGCCCTCAAGTCGTGGCATGTCCGAGGTGATGCCCACGTTGACCGAAGCCAGGTCAAACGTGATCGGAGGGCGTCCGGGCACATGCACATGTCGGTCATTCAGGTCGATTCCATCCACGGCCCCTAGAACGATGCGCGCACCTGCGAACCGGGCCAGCTTGACCAGATCGATATTCAGCTCGTGCCTGTCATAATGCCCGGCGACAAACCCCGGCAGCATGCCCGAATACGGTGCGGTCGGGCCGGGGTTGATCACCGTGACCCGAGCGCCCGGCAGCGGGTCCATCCCCCATTTCCGCAGCAGCAATGCGTGGGTGTGACCGCCGCCAATAAGAACCAGATCGCGGGTCAGGGGCAGCGGAGGTGTATTCATATCGCTAGTTCGCCGTATGGTCCGGTACGTCTTCGACCTGTTCGACGGCGTGGGTGGCCCAAAGCCCGTCCTCGCCCGCGTCTGGCAGGTTCTCGGGTTTTTCATGGCGGTGAATGTGCCACTTTGCAATGAACAGGGCCGTGATCGGGGCTGTCAGGAACAAGAACAACGTGATCAGCAGCTCATGCAGGGACAGATGATTTTCAATCAGAACTGAATGGATGATCGAAGCCACAAGAACGCCGCCCACCCCCAGAGTCGTAGCTTTGGTCGGCGCATGAAGGCGCGACATCGGGTCTTTCAGTTTGATCATCCCGTAAGAGCCCACGAACCCGAAAATCCCCGAGACGACTAGAAAGAAGGCGATCAAAAACTCGAAAATGAATGCCATGCCGCCCTCACTCGATAATATTGCCGCGCAACATGAAACGCGCGTAAGCAACGGTTGAGACGAAGCCCAGCATGGCAATGATCATGGCGGATTCGAAAAAGATCTCGGTCCCCAGGGATAAGCCATACAGGATCAGAAGGGCGATGGTGTTGATCACCATCGTATCCAACGCCAGCACACGGGTGCCGACGCCGTCTGCTGTGATGATCCGCCAAAGGCACATCATGATGGCGGTTCCGAAGCACGCAAAGGCAAACCAGATGGCGTAGTCGATCATTCGAAAATCTCCTTGAGCCGGCGTTCATAGCGCTGCTTGATTTGATCCCGCACCGCATCGGGGTCGGGGGCGTCCAGGCAATGAACCAAAAGGCAATGACCTTGCGCTGACAGATCGCTGCTGACCGTGCCCGGTGTCATTGTAATGGTGCCGGCCAGAACGGTTATGGCCTCGGGCGTGCGTAGTTCCAGCGGTACGCTGATCCAATTGGGTTGGCGGTCTGCATCGCGTTTGAACAGGATGATCCGGGCGACGGTGACATTGGCCACGACGATATCCCAAAGTACGACCAGAATATACTCTACGACCATGGGCCAATTCCGCAGTTTCGGGCGATCCGGCCAGTAGGGTTGCGTGACGAATGGGATGATGATCCCTAAAATCAGGCCGAAGACCAACGAGTTCAGCGAAGGTTCGTTCGCCAGCAGAACCCACACAACCGTCAAAAGAAACGTCAGATGAGGGTGCGGAAATATCCGGCGCAGGAGTCTTATCATTCTTCGCCTCCCAAAACGGCTGAGATATAGTCTTCCGGGGTAAACAACTGCTGGGCCGTGCTGTTGGCGTATTGCAATGCAGGACCAGCGAATAACGTCAGCATGACAAGGCCAAGAACAAGCGTAAAGACGGCAGTGAAGGCAAGACCGGGTTGCGGTTCTGGCGCCGGAACTGCGTCAACCCCGTCTTCGTTTTCTTGGTCCGCTTCTGGGTTGTGCTGGGCGCCATGACTTTTCCAAAAGATCAGCGACCCGGCCCGCGCCAGCCCGACAATCGTGACGAATGAGCCGATCAGGATTACGGCCCAGATTGCGTTTGCGTCCCGTGCATCCCGCGCGGCGTCCAGAACCAACAATTTGCCGACAAAGCCGGATAGCGGCGGCATCCCTGCCAACGCGATGGCCCCGACAAAGAACAGGGCTGAAATCAACCCGCTCTGCGGCATTGGGCGCGTGGGGGCAATCGCTCCGCCGCGACGTTCCATCACCAGATCCGCCACCAGGAACAGCAGGGCGGTCGCTAGGGTCGAATGGTAGATATAGTACAGCGCCGCAGTTGTAGCGGTTTCTGTGAACAGCGAAATGGCAACCAGCAGCGTTCCCATCGATGCGATGGCGCAAAAGGCCACCATCCGCGCGATATGCTGCGCGCCAAGGATGCCGATCGTGCCCACCGCAAGCGTCACCAGAGCAGCCGGTTGTAGCCATGCGCCTACCAGTCCTTGCGTCGCTTCTACCTCGGGGCCGAAGCCCAGCGTGTACATCCGCAGGATCGAATAGGCCCCGACCTTGGTCATGATGGCAAACAGTGCTGCGACAGGCAGAGGGGCGTTTGCGTAGCTGGCGGGTAGCCAGAAATGCAGAGGCAATACCGCGGCCTTGATACAGAACACCAACAGCAACAGCACCGCGCCGACCCGCAGCAGGGCCGTGTCGTCGGCCGGTAGCTCGGCCACGCGTACAGCCATGTCCGCCATGTTTAGCGTACCGGTCACAGCATAAAGCGTTCCCAGTGCGAACAGGAACAGGGTTGATCCCAGCAGGTTATAAGCGACGTATTGCACGCCTGCCTTCAGACGCACCGCCCCGCCGCCATGGGTCATCAGGCCGTAAGAGGCGATCAGCAGAACCTCGAAGAAAACAAACAGGTTGAAGGCGTCGCCAGTCAGGAATGCGCCGCACACACCCATCAATTGAAAGTGGAACAAGGCATGGAAATGTTTGCCCCGGTCGTCCCAGCCCGAGGCGATGGCATACAGCACAATCGGCAGCGCCAGCAGGGCGGTCAGCAGTACCATCATGGCCGACAGTCGGTCCAGAACCAGAACAATACCGAACGGCGCGGGCCAGTCGCCCAGTTCATAAACCTGAATGTCTCCTCCCGCCGCCTGTGCAGTAATGGTCAGGGCAATCCCCAGCAGACCAACAACCCCGGCGACCGAGAAGATGCGTTGCAGGTCCAGATGATACCGCAGGACCATGATAATAAACGGGGCCAGGATCGCAGGAAGGACGACCGGCGCTACGATCCAGTGGTTCATGCGTCTTCTCCCGGCGCATCCACGCTGTCTTGCGCGGTCATGTCGATGTGGTCATCTCTGGACGACAGGTACGCCGACAATGAGATCATGACGATCACCGCCGTCATCCCGAACGAGATCACGATGGCCGTCAGAACCAGCGCCTGTGGCAGCGGATCGGTATAGGGAACGTCTTCGTATTTGTTCAGGACAGCAGGAGCGTTCAGCGCCAGCCGTCCGGTGGCGAACAGGAATACATTCACGGCGTAGGTCAGCAAGGACAGGCCCAGAATAACCGGAAAGGTTCTACGGCGCAGGATCAGGAAAATCCCGGCGGCGGTCATGATGCCAACGGCTGAGGCGACAAGCGCTTCCATCAGGCTTGCTCCTTTTCTTGTTCTTCTTCCGGGGGATTATCCCGCAGCGGGTTGATATCCATCGGGAATTCCTGCGCCATTCCGGGCTGCCAGGCAAACCGTGACAGACTGTCCAAAGCCAGCATGACAGCGCCCAGAACCGCCAGGAAAACGCCTGTGTCGAAAAGCATCGCCGTGGCCCATTCGAACTCTTCCAGCGGTGGCCAGTGCAGATAGCCGAAGTCGCTGGTCAGGAAGGGGCGTTCGTTGAACCACGCACCCAGACCCGTTGCGGCTGCGATCAGGACACCCCAGCCGATTGTGCCGTGATAATAGAACCGCTGCCGTTCAATGGCCCAAGTGTATCCGCTGGCCATGTATTGCATCAGGTAGGCGATGGCGACGATCAGTCCGGCGATAAAGCCGCCTCCGGGCTGGTTGTGGCCGCGGAAAAAGATATAGGCCCCCACCATCAACGCAATTGGCATCATCATGCGCGTCACGACCACCATCATGAGAGGGTGTGAATCACCCGATTGTGGCCAGTGCGGTTTGCGGTTCAGCAGATAGCTGCGGACATTCGTCCCCAATACGGATTCTGTCAGCGCAAAGATGATCAGGGCAGCAATCCCCAGCACAATGATTTCACCAAAGGTATCAAAACCCCGGAAGTCGACCAGAATCACGTTGACGACGTTGGTGCCTCCGCCTCCTTTGTACGAGTTGGCAAGGTGGAACTCGGAAATGGTTGGAAACGCAAAGTCACGCAGCATGAGCGCATAGATCAACGCGCCAGTACCCAGCCCTGCGACGACTGAAATAGCCGCGTCCCGCCAACGCCGCGTTGCGCTGCTGTCCCATGGTGTATCCGTAGGCAGAAAGTTCAGCGACAGCAGCAGAAGGATCATGGTCACCACTTCGACCGAGATCTGCGTCAGGGCCAAATCCGGAGCCGAGAGGTAGTTGAACGCCATTGAAACGATCAGTCCAACGACTCCAATCAGGACCAGCGACAGCAACCGGTTACGGTGGAACCACATAATCGCCAGCGTCGCACCCACCAGACAGATCCAACCGATGAACGGAATGAGTGGCGCAGGCAGGGCTTCGCGTGTCGCGACCCCCAGCGACCCGGTCGAATACGCATAGTATCCCAGTCCGAGCGTGAAGGCGATCAGGATTATGGCGTACCGGCTGATCACACCATTATGCAGCGCGTCTGTGACCCACCTGCTGAACACCGTGAATGCGCCAATGACATAGTCAAAGATCGCTTTGGCCTCGGGGCGGGGAAGGGCGTTCCAAAGCTGCTCGCCCCGGCGGTGAAGGGCCAGCAGGAACAGACCGCCCAGCGTTGCAACAACGGACATGTAAAACGCAGGCGTAAAGCCGTGCCACAGCTTCAGCGAGTAGTAGGGCAGTTTCTCGCCACCAATCACCGCGCTGGATACAACGGCGACCAGTGGCCCTACAATGGCCGCAGAATACAGGCCAATCAGCACAACAAGCACCACAAGGAAAGCCGGGGCCAGCCATAGCCCGACCGGAGGATCATGTGGATGGGCCGGGTAATCGCTCCGCTGTGGGCCAAGAAACACATGGCTGACGAAGCGGAATGAATATGCGGCAGAAAACAGCGCCGCCAGCAAAGCAAGACCCGGCACCAGGTAGTGTGAGTTCAACCAAGTGGTGTGAACGGTTTCTTCCAGCATCATCTCCTTGGACAAGAAGCCGTTCAGGGGCGGTAGCCCTGCCATTGACAGTGCTGCAATCGCTCCGATGGTGAAGGTTATCGGCATAAGCTTTCGCAGACCGCCAAGCCGCTTGATGTCGCGGGTTCCCGTCTCGTGATCGACAATGCCTGCGGTCATGAATAGCGCGGCCTTGAAGGTCGCGTGGTTGATGATGTGGAACACGGCTGCGACGGCTGCGAACTTGGTGCCAAAGCCCAGCAACATCGTCACCAGCCCCAGATGTGACACCGTTGAAAACGCCAGCAGCGCCTTCAGGTCATCTTTGAACAGAGCGATGCAGGCACCGATCAGCATCGTGACCAACCCTGTTGTCGCGACAATATAGAACCACGCATCTGTTCCGGCCAGAACCGGCCACATTCGCGCCATCAGGAAAAGCCCGGCCTTCACCATTGTGGCAGAGTGCAGGTAAGCCGAAACCGGTGTCGGTGCAGCCATCGCATGGGGCAACCAGAAGTGAAACGGGAATTGGGCCGACTTGGTGAAACACCCCAACAGGATCAGGATCAGCGCAAGCAGATAGTGCGGCGACGACTGGATCAGTTCTTTGTTCTGAAGAATGACGCTCAGGTCGTAGGAGCCGACGATATTGCCAAGGATCAGCATCCCCGCGATCATGGCGAGCCCGCCTGACCCCGTTACCGCCAGTGCCATTCTGGCCCCTTGGCGCCCTTCGGGAAGGTGTTTCCAATAGCCGATCAGTAAGAATGAGCTCAGCGACGTAAGTTCCCAGAAAATAAGTAGAAGAAGGATGTTGTCCGACAAAACGATACCGACCATCGCGCCCTGAAACAGCAGCAGGTACGTGTAGAACTGCCCCATCGGATCTTCGCGTGACAGGTAGAACCGGGCGTAGAGAATGATCAGCAGACCGATGCCCAGGATCAGCAGGGCAAACAGAAAACCAAGACCGTCCAGCATGAAATTGGCGTTCAGCCCAAGGCTGGGAATCCAATCAAACCGAGCGGTCACGACATCCCCCCGCATGACCGACGGGATGTGGATGAGCAAACCCATCAAGGCCAGAAACGTGGTCAGCCCCGCGGCGGATGCAGCTGCGTTTCGTCCCGCCCTGATAAGAAGGGCTGGAAACACAGCGCCGAGAAAGGGAAGGGCCGCGATGAGGAATAGGGACAAGTGCGATACTCCGGTCTGGGCGGTCAAAATTAGTACTGATTTTGTAAGGAAATATTTCCGACTGTCCAGCTATTGCAAGTTTTGCACTTTGTCCTACCCCTGCATTCAGGGCGAAGTTTTGTGCGGGAAAATGACGCGATCTTGATTGGCGCGTCTATTTTCGGCGCGGAATTGAAACTGGGACTGTGATAAACCCGTCTTGCCGGTTTAGGAGTATGCGACGTGGCAGGTGAAACAGCTAGAACACGCAGATTGGTCGTGCTTGGCACGGTCGGCGTCGTGGCAATAGGGTTGGCGGTCCGCGAATACCGGCTGATCCCTCCTGTTTACGCGGGTGGGCAGCTTGGGGTTCGGGACGCGCACCAACAGGCTGTATCAGGTGAGATATTGTTGCTTGATATCCGCACGCCACGGGAATGGGCGGCGACAGGCGTCGGAGAAGGGGCGGCAACGCTGGACATGCGCCGGGAGGATTTTGTCGAGGTATTGGATCAATTGACCGACGGCGACAAGACCACGGCAATCGCTTTGATCTGCGCGCGTGGTGTCCGGTCAGCCCGGCTGAGTAACCGCCTAAGTGAGGCCGGGTTTGAGAACATTATCGACGTTCCCGAAGGTATGCTTGGGTCCGCTGCGGGTCCGGGCTGGCTGCGTACGGGCCTGCCTTTGGTTGACTACGAAAAGGAATAGCTATGATCCGAACGGTGACATTGGCACTTGGCCTTTCGCTTGCGGGTCAGACCGGCCTTGCCGCCTGTGCTGATCAGGACGGGATGTGCGAAACGGCCTCGGGTGGGTACCACATCGAACTGCCACAGGCCGAAAACCCGCCGCTGGTGGTTTTTCTGCACGGCTATGGCGGCACCGCAACGGGGACTTTGAAAAACCGCAGGATGGTCGACCCTCTACTGGCCCGAGGCTATGCGGTCATGGCCCCCGAAGGGTCAGAGCGAAACGGACGCCAAAGCTGGAATTTTTTCCCCGGATGGGAAGGCAGGGACGAGACCGCATTCCTGACCGAAGTGGTGCAGAACGCCTCGGACCGGTTTGGTGTTGATGCCGACCGCGTGGTTCTGGGTGGGTTTTCGGCCGGGGCCTTCATGGTCTACTATCTGGCATGCGCTGCGCCCGAGACATTCTCGGCCTATGTGCCGGTATCCGGCGGGTTTTGGCGGCCCCATCCCCAAAGTTGCGAGGGACCGGTGCGCATGTTTCACACGCATGGCTGGACCGACAATGTCGTCCCGCTGGAAGGCCGCATCCTTGGCGGAGGCCGCTTTCATCAGGGCGATATTTTTGCCGGGTTGGAAATATGGCGCATAGCCAACGAATGCGCAGACACCAAGCCAACCGGCTTTTCCACAACCGGCGAATTCATGCGCCGTCACTGGAGTGGTTGCGCCGATGGCAGCGCGTTGGAATTCGCGCTTTTCCCCGGGGGTCACAATGTGCCCAAGGGGTGGTCCGATATGATGGTTGACTGGTATGAAGGCCTGCCGGGGGGCTGACCAAAGCGCCTTATTCGGCAGGCGTCATGACGCCCTTGCCCTCGATCAGACGCTTCAATTCATCCCGGTGCCGGCGGGCCGATCTGGTGATCGCAGGTTCCTGAATATCTTCTTTCATCCCGAGCATACGGCGCGCGGGTGCAGATGAAACACCGCTGAGCGCCGATAACGGAATGGCAAACGCCAGGCTAATGGCAATCGGAGCCAGCCAGATCGACACGAGGCCCGACAGAATGCCAACACTCAGGGCGACGCCGCTGATGGTTTCCAGCGCATGGCACAGGATCAATGTACGCAGCCCATAGCTGCCGCCATCGCGCGCCTGTGGGGACCAGCCTTTTTGCACACCAAACGCTGTACGGAAAACGGCGATCATCTGCTGCACCATAAGGATCGGAGCATAGAGGATGGACAGGACCACCTCGACCAGAAAAGAGGTCAGGAACTTGGAACCGCCACCAAACTCGGAATAGCGCATACCGCTTAGGGGCAGTGCCAGAACGCCAAGCACTTTGGGGGCCAGTAGCATGGCGTACATGACCAAGATAATCAGGACGTGACGGGTTTCCGACATTTCAGGCCACTGCGGGAACAGAGGGTTATCGGGGCTGAAATAATGCAGAACCGACGCGTCTTCGCCCTGACCGATAAGCGCCCACATGACCAGTAACGCGAACCAAAGCGGTGACATCAGGTATCCAACAGCACCGTGGAACATGTGGAACCGCGATACGGCCCGGAACCCGGCAGAATCCAACAATTTCAGGTGCTGCAGGTTGCCCTGGCACCAGCGCCTGTCCCGCAATGCGTGATCAATCAGCGTCGGCGGGGTTTCTTCGTAAGATCCACGGATGCGCGGCAGGAACCGCACGCCCCATCCGGCGCGGCGCATTAGCCCAGCCTCGACGAAGTCGTGGCTCATGATCAGCTTTTCCTGACCGCTGAGCGTCCGTAGTTTTGGCAGACCCGCACAATTGGCAAAAGCCTTGGTGCGGATAATGGCGTTGTGACCCCAATAGTTGCCCTCTTGCCCGCACCAGCGGGCCAGCCCTTCGGCAAAGGCGATACCGTAAACCCCATTGGCGAATTGTTGCATGCGGGCAAAAACCGACTGCGCGCCGATCAATTGAGGATAGCTCTGGATCAGGCCCGCGCCGGGGTCGCGCGCCAACGAGTCGGTCAGGCGCAGGATTGCGTGGCCCGTCATCAGGCTGTCTGCGTCCAGCACCAGCATCGCGTCCCAATCAGCACCCCAGCGACTGACCCAATCGGCAATGTTTCCGACCTTGCGGTCCGTGTTCTGTTCACGCCGACGGTAATAGAGTTCCAACCCCGGCGCGAGCGTGGTGCGCAACGCTTCGATACTGGCTTGTTCCTGCGCGGCAATTTCGGGATCGCGGGTGTCGGACAAGATGAACATGCCATAGTGATGCTGACCACCTTGCGCGCGCAGGTCTTCCAGCATCGTCCGGGCATTCCCCAGAACATTCCACGGAACCTCGTTATAGACAGGCATCAGCAGAGCAACGCGCAGCGGCTGCGCGCGATCTTGCCGTCGCGGCGGTTCTTGCCGGGACAGCGACACCATGCCCAGCAATACAGTGCAGACCGTGAAAGCGATCCAGAAGAAATTAAAGGAAATTAGGGTTAGAAGGATACCTTCCACCAGATTGATCCCTTCGGCCGCAAACCAGTCCGCCATCACCCATAGCAAGCCCAGCGTCGCAACCATTGCGGGCGAGAACACAAGCGCACGCCAGAAGCCAGCCGAAGGACGCTGGCCGCCCGGGACTTGTGCATCGCGGAACCCTGCGCGGAAATTCTGCGCTGGCATCGCCAAAGGGGTCTCAGGCGGCATGATATGCAAATCGCTGCTCATATGGTCCAACGGTACAGCCAGACCTCTGAGGCCGGTTGTTTGTCTTTCAACAATTGCGCACGCAGTTCGACGTGGTTGCGTTCACCGGGTTGGAACGAGAATGCCAGCCGCAACCCACCCGTATCGGGGTTACGCTGCAATACACCATCCGAGGTTTCGGCATGGGGCGAGTCCACGAAGATGGTCATCGCCTCGGGATCATCGAACAATTCGCTTGGCTCAAAGTCGATGACAGCCAGACGGCCGTCGCCAAAGGTGTTGTCCCCCATCGCCGTGTTGATCACGCGCGGCATTGGGGTCCGCTGTGGTTCTTCGCCCCAGATCAGGCGATAGGACAGGTCGACCTGACTGCCTGCCGTGTACGGCTCCATTGGCCGCCAATAGGCTACGATGTTGTCATAAATCTCTTGATCGGCCGGAATTTCAACCAGCGTCACCGTGCCCTTGCCCCAGTCGCCGTTTGGTTCAACCCACAGGCTGGGACGTTTGTGGTAATTGGCCTCAAGATCGGCATAGTCCGAGAATTCCCGCTTGCGCTGCATCAGGCCGAAACCACGCGGGTTCATGTCGACGAAAGAGGAAATCTGCAAACGGGTAGGGTTGGCCAATGGCCGCCACAGTACCTCGCCGGCGCCGTTGCGGATCAATAGCCCGTCGCTGTCGTGGACGGCGGGGCGGAAGTCGTCAAAGCGGCTGTGGTTGGTTTGATCGAACAGGAACATCGACGTGCCCGGTGCGATCCCCACGTGAGTCAGGTCCTCGCGCGGGAACAGCGTAGCTTCGACATCCATCACGCAATCCGCACCGGCGGTGACGTTGAACCGATAGGCACCGGTCACGCTGGGGCTGTCCATCAGGGCGTGCACAACCATGTTGCGCTGGCCGGGTTCAGGGCGTTCCAGCCAAAAGCGGATGAATTCCGGGAACTCCTCGCCATCCGGGTCGCCGGTTTTCAGGGCAAGTCCGCGCGCGGACAGGCCGTAAACCTCGTGCAGGCCAATGGCGCGAAAATAGCTGGCCCCTTGCCAGACGCAGAACTCGTCTGTCTCGCCGGGGCGGTGCATTTCGGTCCGCAGGCGCAGGCCAGAAAAGCCCAGCGTATCGTCGATGGGCAGTTGTGGCACGTCTTCGGACTTGTCGAACATCGACAGGTCAAAAGCGACCGGCGTGGCCATGCCACCCTCGACCGTGGCCACTTTGACAGTGCGGGGGAAGTAAAGGCCGGGTGTGAAGAAATCGACGTTAAACGGCGTTTCGGTTTCGTACCACAGCGCGCGATCTAGACGGAACCGGATCGAGCGGTATTGCTGATAGGTCAGGTCCTGCCATTCCTGCGGGACCATTTCCCGTTCCGCAAATGGCCGACTGGCCAGATCACGGGCAAGCGCGATCACGTCTTCGCGCTGAAATGGAACTTCACCACCTACCGCAAAGGTCGCCGGGGCGATTGCAAGCGCCGAGGTTGAGGCCAGAAATGCGCGACGTGTGAAATTCATTTTTTCGACTTCCAAGGTTGTGACTTAAACCACGCGGCCGTGTAAGCGACGCCGATGATCATGGCAAAGCCAATCATGTTTGCGGCAAACACGCTGGCAACATCCCGCCCACTCAGGTCCAGTCCGACGCCGATAAGTCGTGCTGCTGCCATTGAAAATACGAAGACAGCCAGTGACTGCTGCCCAACTTTGGTGATGACGGTCAACAGGAACTGCCAGACCCGCGCGGCAGCTCCGTGCCCGGTCGCGATCAGGCGGTGACCATGCTCACCGGCGACGACCCAGCCCAGATAGGCTAGCGACAGGAAGTGAATGTAACGGAAGAGGCCGAATTCCGTTTTGTCGCGGAATTCCTTGGTGACGGGCCAGACTTTGCGGATTTCGTCGGCAAGGTCAGGGGCTGCCGCATTGATCCACATAAACACTTTCCAGGACCCGAAAGGCATTGACAGGATCAGGAATAGCGCCGCTGCCCAGATCAACGTTTTCGACACAGGCGGGGCAGGAATCCAGCCTCTCATGAAGGCAAAGCCAGTGAAGAACAGCAACTGCCATCCAAAGGGGTTGAAAAACCACTCCCGTTCCGACCACGGTTCGGCGGGCAGGGCCAGCGCACCCGTCTGTGCAATGAGCCAGATCGCTATGGACGTGGCGGCAACGGCCCAAAATCCAACCCGATACAAGCCCATGAACACGGGCATAAGGGCCAGAACCACCAGATACATCGGCAGAATGTCAAAGTAGTTCGGCACGTAAGTCAGCGTGAACAACCCTACCATTTGCGGGGCCGGGTCATTGAAGAAATGCTGCAGGTTCAGGGACGAGATGTAGGTTTTCTCGAAAAGCCCGGTCTGATCCAGTGCAGCCATCGACATGGCCACGAAGAAGAACAGGCAGATATGCGCCCAGTATACCTGCCAGATGCGGAAGGCGACACGCGCCGTGCCCATCCACCAGCCTTTGCGCAAAAAAGCACCGCCAAATGCGATGGCCGAGGCCATGCCCGAGCAGAACACAAAAATCTCGGTTGCGTCCGAGAACCCGAACCGCGCGGGAATCCACTTGGCCCAGGGGTCGTTTGGGATATGGGCGATCAGGATGATAAACATCGCGATGCCGCGATAGAAATCCAGGCGCGGGTCGCGCACGCGGGCAGGGGCGGCTGCCTTGGCCGCCACAGGCGCAAAATCAGAAGCGGGCGATGCTGTCGCCATACGTGTTCTGTCCTTCTTTGGTCTTTTGTTTTTGTTATTCAGCCGGAACGCTTTGTGCATCCCGATCATCGCGGGCCGCGTCGATCAATGCGCGGCGCGCAAGGGCGTAATTGTCCTCGCCACCGGCCCGTTTTGCGCGGCGGTCATCCAGAATGCGCTCGACTGCATCTAAACGCCCGGCGCGCAGGCCGGAATCAATTGTGATGCGCTCGAATACATCACGTTGCGCGTGACTGCCACCTGCCAATTGCATTCCGTCACGTGCATTGGACAGGAAATCAAAGGCTTGACCATAAAGCCCCTCGCCGAAGGCTTCCAGCCCCTTGGCCGCCGCGATCCCCGGATCGGACATGCGGATCGGGGTGTCACCCTGATTGCGCTGGGCGTCTTTCTGGATGCGTTGCAGCATCTTGCCGGTGGCCTCGGGGCGCTTGTCGCCAGTGAGGGCCAGCAAATAGTGCAGATCGGCGAAGATCAGGCAGCCATCCTCGGTTCGCGCGGCGCTGAGATCGGCCAGTTCTTCCCAGCGGTTGCCAACATTGACGCCCTCAAGCTCAAGCCGCGATAACAGAGAGGTGGCGTTCGAGATGTCGCGGTAGTCGTCGGTTTTGTCCTGACGGATATAGTTGTCATACAACTCCATCACCTGATCGACCTGACCCAGATCCAGATGCATCAGCGCCTTGTGCCACCAGACGTGGTAGCGGAAGTTGTTGCAATGGGTCCAGGCGTCCTCGCGCCCGGCCAACCAGTCCAGACCCAGTTGTGCATTGCCTGTCATCTCATGCACATGTGCGACGGCGTGCAGGCCCCATGCATCGTCGGAGGCCATCCACAAGGCCTGACGACCTGCGATCTCGGCTTTTTCATAGGCGCCCGTTTCTTCCAGCGCGAAAGAGTGGCAGCCCAGCAGATAGCCGCGCCCCGCGTGATCAGGTTCATACGCGGGCATCACCCTTTCGATGGATCGGCGCATCCCGGCGGAGTCACCCAAAATAAACCGGGTGGCATGGCTAAGCTTCATTGCTAGCGTATCTTGCGGATGCGCGCGCAGGACCTCTTCGAACTTCTGTACAGCCTGCGAAGGCAGATCGGCCAGATAAAGCTCCAATGCATCAACATACAGACGCTCGCGGTCTGTGACTGGCTGACGCTCCATCGCGGCCTTTGCAGAGACCAGCGCGTCGGTTGCAACAGGCATCATCTCGCGCCGCCCCAAGAGGATCATGAACAAGCCTTTGACCGCGTGACCCAGCGCAAAGTCGGGCTCAAGTTCCAGGACAGCGACCAGGTGCTGCGGGGTGACCGCCGCGTGCGCCATGAATCCAAGCAGCACCCCGTTCCATGCTTCGACGCTTGTCGGGTGGCTCAGAGTGTTCATCTGTCCGAAAACGTCTTGTTTCATGCTCGTGGTCCGATCCAGTTTTGAATATGTTGCTCTATTCGACTTACCAGAGACTCTAGCGGCGTCGTATCAGTATCGACCAACCTCTCGAATTGGTGAAAGGCTGTGTGCCTAAAACGTGAAAAAAACCGCCGATTCAACGGCATGTTTCAGCAACATGCCGCCTAATTCGGCGTTCTGTTTCAATCTTTGAACGGATTTTCAGCGTTCAGAACTTCCTGTGTGTCCGCCCCAAAGACCGGGGGAGCGGCACGATATGTAACCCGTGTGCGCGAGAAATTGAGCGGATTTCCGATCAGTTTCACTTCGGCTGGACCGGCCTGCATTGCAATCTGCATTTGCCGCGCCGCGACCTGTTCGGTGTCAAAAACCTGATCCATTGTCTGCACGGGGCCGACGGGCACTTTGCGGTTTTCAAGCTCGGATATCACCGTTTCAGTATCAACGGATCGAACGGCGGGGCGAAGTATTGCGTTCAGCGCATCCCGGTTTTCAAGACGCGAAGGGTTCGTGGCAAACCTCGCGTCATCGGCCAGTTCGGGGCGATCAACAAAGTCGCAGAAACGCCTGAACTGGCTGTCATTCCCGACTGCCAGAATGACGTGGCCGTCTGACGTTTCATAGACATCATAAGGCACGATATTTGGATGGCCGTTTCCGCGCCGCTGCGGAACGTCGCCAGAGGTCAGGTAGTTGACCCCTTCATTGATCAGCCACGCAATCTGAGCATCCACAAGCGCAAGGTCGATCTGCTGGCCTTCTCCGGTCAAGTCTCGGTGACGCAGCGCGGCCAGAATGCCAACAGTTGCGTACATCCCGCACATGACATCCGCGATGCCCACACCCACTTTCATCGGAGCGCCCTCGGGATCACCTGTCAGGGACATGATGCCGCCGTAGCCTTGCGCCATCAGGTCATAGCCGGGTTTTGACGAATTGGGGCCCGTCTGCCCATAACCCGAAATGGAACAATAGACGAGGCCGGGAAGGTCTTTGGACAACGCCTTGTAATCCAACCCGTATTTTGCCAGCCCCCCGGGTTTGAAGTTCTCGATCAGGATATCCGCATATGAGGCCAGTCTTTTGATCTCGGCCTGACCCTCGGCTGTAGCGATGTCTATGGCGACGGATTTCTTGTTGCGGTTGGCCGACATGAAATACGCGCTCAGGTCCGAGGGGTTTCCGTCGGCGTCCGCCACATAGGGCGGCCCCCATTGGCGCGTGTCGTCGCCCTTGGTTGCTGGGTTTTCGATCTTGATCACGTTGGCGCCCAGATCCCCCAGAAGCTGAGTGCAAGTCGGCCCCGCAAGGATGCGGGACAGGTCCAATACCTTTACGCCTTTCAGCGGGCCTTCAGATACGGCCATCATAGCCTCCACGGTCAATTTCTGCGGCAATCACAGTGAATGTGTCAGATTTCATCGCTGCGTCCAGTGCTGCGCGCAATTCGGAACGTGTGCGAACCGTGTGGCCGCTGCCGCCAAATGCGCGGCCCATTGCCGCAAAATCGTGTCGGTCGAAGTCCACACCTTTGTTTCCCATCTGACGTTGCCGCTGTTTCAACTCGATCAGGGCAAGGCTTGCGTCCACGAAGACCAGAAAAATGGGGTTACCGCCCATTTCGGCGGCGGTCGAAAGCTCTCCGGCGACCATCAGGAATCCGGCGTCCCCCGAAAAGCTGATCACGGGGCGGTCGGGCTCTGCCAGTTTTAGACCGATCGCCATCGGCACGGCGCACCCCATCGTGCAAAGGGCCGAAGATTGGATCAACCCGCGTTCCTCGGAACATTCCCACATCTGGCTGAGAAGGATTCGATGGGCCCCGCTATCTGCCGTGGCTAGTGTTTCCGGTGGCAGTGCAGCGCGTGTTTCAGCGATAACGGCTGCCGGTCCCCACTCATCATCAGCCGGAAAGGCCTGTAACAATGTAGACTTGACCTTGTCCGGTTCACCGCCGGGCCAGGTTTTGCGGGCGGGGTTGCCCTTGGCAATCGCTTCAAGTGTCGCGCCTGTATCGGCCACCAAATTCAACCCGGCCTGATGCATGTAGTGGTCATTAACCACGGCCGAGATATCAATGACCCGCTTTTCATCTGGGTCCCAAATCTCGCGCCAGCCGGGGCGCATTTCGATTGGGTCATAGCCCAGACACAAAACCAGATCAGCCTGTTCAACCAACGGCACCAGATGCTTGTCGGCCAACGGTGACAGACCCGCGCCACCCAAGCACAGGGGGTGATCTTCGGGGACGACGCCCTTGGCCTTGTAGGTGGTGACGAATGGAATGTCGAAATGTTCCAGAAACGCCTGCACGACGTTGCGCGAGTCATCGTAAAGAACATCAAGCCCGACAATGGCAATGGGGCGTTCGGCCTCGGTGACCCAGCGGCGGGCTTTCTCAATGCAATTCCCTTCGGGCGCGACCGCACCGGGTTTGGTAAGTCGGCGGCGTTTTACGCCCGATACGCATGTATCCGCGACCGAGATGGGCACATCAATATGCACCGGACCGGGGCGGGGCTGGTTGGCCAGCGAGACGGCCTTGTCCGCAATGATATCCGCGCCCTTTGCGGTGAGCGTAAAGGTCCCCTTGGTGATCGAGTGATAGACCTGCGCGTGATCCATGACCTGATGGGTATAGGTCAGCGCCTCATCCGCGTCGACGCACCCGGTCAGAACGATCATGGGCACCCTGTCCTGCAAGGCGTTGGCAACCACATTGATCCCGTTCATCGCTCCGGGGCCGAGTGTTGCGACAAGAATTGCAGGCGCGCCGTCGCGGTGATGCACAGCCTCAGCCATGAATCCTGCTGCGTTTTCGTGTTTGGTCAGGTGAAAGGTGATCCCGGCCTGTTCCAGCGCGTCCACCAGTGTCAGGACTTCGCCGCCCGGCATGCCAAAGGCGTGGCGGCACCCGGCCTCATAAAGACGTTCGGCCAGAAGGTCCGCAGCGCGGGGCGAAAGGTCCTGCATCAGTCGTGCTCCGAAAATATGTTTCAAAGCAGATTGCGGAGGACGGCCCCGGACGCAAGGCGGATCACGCCAGTGTGACTATTTGACTGCGGTTTCGGCTATGGACTGAAACTTTGTATCCAGATCAGCCGCGATGTTTCGCAACGGTTCGCCGCCTTCCAGCAGATAGGGTGAAAAAACAAAGCTGGGTGTCTTGTAGGACAAAGTGGCGGTGCCATCGGGGTTTTCTGTCACATAGAACCGGATCGGGGCCTCGATCATCGCGTTCACTGACGTTTCAAGAACGCGTACCGCGTAGTCATTGTTAAAGACACCAATGACCCGGTTGCCGGGAATGGTGATCCCACGTGCTGCGGCAGCCTGTGTCGGCCCGGCCTGAGTGACCACGATCAACCCGTTTTCCTTCACGGCGGCTTTTGTGTCTGTCAGCAGGTCCTCGTAGGATTTCTGCGTTGGATAAACGGCCCATCCTGACGGCGCGTCGTCTGCCCAGGCAGGCAAGGCCAAGAACCCCAACGCAAACAAAGCAGCTTTCATAATAAGTCTCCTACGAAATACCCGAACGTGTCTTGCAAGAAATAGAACAGGCTTCGGTCGCAATACTGCGCGCATTCCAAACGGATTAACAGTTCGGAACCTAAGGGATCACAGCATTGTAGGTAAGAACCAAGACTGGGGACTAGCCTTGGTCTTCGCGCTTTTTCAACAAATAGACGTCCATGATCCAGCCGTGATCCGCCCGGGCGGTGGCGCGTGTGTCCACAATCTGCTGGGCGACCTTTGCCAAAGCCCCTTTGATCAGGATTTCCTCGGTCATGCCGACGTAAGCGCCCCACCAGATGTCATAATCCGCCATCGACAGGTGCTGGAATGAGCATTCCCCGTCCAGCATAACCGCGACTGTCGACGCATCCTGTGGCCATCCTTCATCCCGAATGCGCCGTCCGGTTGTGACAACATATGGCGCACCAAGGTTGTTGATCGGGATGGCATGAGCCGCAGTAAGGGCCTGCAAAGCAGTAATGCCCGGTATGACACGGGTCTCGGGGTAAGGGTTCAGCCGTGACGCGATCCTGAGAGAGCTGTCATATAATGACGGGTCACCCCAAATCAGCAACGCAACGTGGCGCGCGCCAGGATGGGCGGAAATCGCATCGCGCCAGCGCTGGGCGATAGCGTCATGCCACTCGTCGACGCCCTGTAGATACCCGTCTTCCGAGCGGCGTTCGGGGATGTCAAAATACGCGATTTGCGGCGGTGTGTCCGTTACTGCATTGATGATTTCTTCGCGCAGCCCGGCAAGATCGGCTTTGTTCTCGCCTTTTTTCGGAATCAGGATCAAGTCAGCCGCCCGAATGGCCTGCGCGCCTTGAAAGGTCACGTGGTCCGGGTTACCCGAGCCGATGCCGATCAGGGTTAGGTCAAACATCGTCAAACTCTGCCAACGGACCATAAAGGATCAGAGCTGGGGCTGTGCCGATTTCTGCCGCTAACTTCTCGGACAGTGCGCCGACCGATGATCGGTGCAATTTTTGGTCGGGTGTAGATACGGATTCAGCCATCAAAGCAGGGGTTTCCAATGGTAAGCCATGATCGTGCAACGCTTTGACCAGAAGGGGAAAAGTTCGCTTGCCCATGAAAACAACAGTGGTTGCGTCTGGGTCGGCCAATGCGGGCAGGTTCAGATTGTCAGGAAGTTTTCCGCTGACATCGTGGCCCGTCACAAATTGCACACGCCGGGCGGTCAGTCGCCGGGTCAGAGGGATACCGGCCGCCGCCGCAGCGGCAACAGCCGATGGAATTCCGGGTATGATTTCGTACTCGATGCCGGCTTCTCGCAGGGCGACAAGCTCTTCCTCGAGCCGTCCGAATAAGCCTCCATCGCCCGATTTCAATCGCACCACACGCGCACCGGTATTTGCGTAGTCGACCAGCAATCGGCTGACGTGATCCTGTTTGGGCGACGGACGTCCGGCCCGTTTGCCGACACCCACCAGATCGGCGTCGTCCCGCGCATGAGACAGGATCGGACCGCTGCTGAGATCGTCAAACAGCACGGCGTCAGCCTTTTGCATTCTGTCCACAGCCTTCAGCGTCAACAGTTCCGGATCACCGGGCCCCGAGCCTATGAATGAGACAAACCCGCTCATGCCGAGGCTTCCGCGATCAGGTGAAAGAACGTGCCGGTTACGTTGCCGCGTACCGACCCGGTTTGCGGTCCTTCAGCCCCTTCAGCGTCGAATACGCGTGCCAATGGCGCATCTGGCTGCTCGAGAATGGATGAATAATGGAACTCATGCCCCCTCAGCGGTGTCTTGGCGTCATAGCCGGGCATTGGGGCCAACAGTTCTGCCCGGCGGTACCCAAGGTTGAACTTGCGTTTCTCATAGGACGTGACCAGTCCCAGCAACCCTGCCATCTGATGCCGGGTGCCATCCTTGTCGATAAGGGCTTCTCCCAAGGCCATGTAACCTCCGCATTCACCGTGAACGGGCTTGGTTTCCGCGTGTTTACGCAGGCCGGACAGAAATGTTGCAGCAGCGGCCAGTGTGCCCGCGTGAAGCTCGGGATAACCGCCCGGCAACCAGACCAGATCCGCGTCGGGTGCGGGCGGTTCGTCCGCAAGTGGTGAAAAGGGCAGAATTTCCGCCCCGGCGGCGCGCCACCCTTCCAGCAAGTGCGGATAGGTAAAAGAAAACGCCGCGTCCCGTGCCAGCGCGATCCGCTGCGCAGGAGGCCGCGGCAGCGCGGATGACGATGGCCTCTTGGGGCCTGAGGAAGCCGCATTCTTGATGGCCTCAAGATTCACGTGTTCCCGAAGGAACGCGGCATATCCGACGATTGCGCTTTCAAGGTCAGGATGTTCAACAGCCTGAATTAGGCCCAGATGCCGTTCAGGAAGCGTCAGGTCGCCCCGGCGCGGCAAAACGCCCAGAACAGGCAATCCGGCGCGCTCCATGCCCAGCCGCGTCAAACGTTCGTGACGTGGGCTGGCGCATCGGTTCAGGATTACGCCTGCAAAGGGAAGATCGGGATTATACATCCGAAATCCCAGCGCGGTTGCAGCGGCTGATTGAGCCTGCCCTCCGACATCCAGCACCAACACGACGGGCCAACCCATCCGCTGCGCGGTTTCCGCGCTTGAACCGTGCCCAAGCTCGCCTGGTTTGGCAACACCGTCGAACAGGCCCATCGACCCTTCGGCGACGACGATATCCGCGCCCTCAGCTTGCGCGGAAATAGCTGTCAAAAGCGGCTCTCCCATCGCCCAGCTATCAAGATTGAACGAGGCGCGCCCGGCAGCCGCCCTGTGGAAGGCCGGGTCGATATAATCCGGCCCGCTTTTGAACGGCTGCACCGTCAGCCCATCTTCGGCCAGCGCCCTTAGAAGCCCCAGCATGACTGTCGTTTTCCCAGTCCCCGAAGACGGTGCGGAGATCAACAGGCCCGGAGGGTTAGTCATCGCCATGGCTCCAGCTTGACCACAGGCTATCCGCGCTTTGCGGGCGATAGCGGCGGTCGTAATCCTTTGAATACAGGCAGCTTTCGTCAAACCCTTCACCTGCCAATGAGGGGCCAACCAAGATCAGCGCCGTGCGCGAGATACTTTCGTCCAGCGCATCTTTCAGCGTTTCCAGCGTCGCGCGGATGATGCGTTCATCCGGCCAGCTTGCGCGATAAACAACGGCGACGGGGCAATCTGCACCGTAGGCCGGGGTCAGGTCGGCGATCACCTTGTCCAGATTGCCGATCGACAGATGAATGGCCAGCGTTGCGCCTGTGCGGGCAAAGTTTTCCAGAGTCTCGCCTTCGGGCATCGAGGACGCACGGCCCGGTGTCCGGGTCAGAACCACTGATTGCGCAAGCCCGGGCAGCGTCAGTTCGGTCCCCAGCGCTGCCGCTGCCGCCGCGAACGAGGGCACGCCCGGCGTGACGCTGACGGGGATCCCCATCTCTTTCAGCCTGCGAATTTGCTCGCCCATGGCCGACCAGACCGACAGGTCGCCGGAATGCAGGCGCGCAACGTCGTGGCCTGCTTTGTGCGCAGCCTCGATCTCGGCCATGATCTGATCCAGATCCATGGGGGCAGTATTGATGATTTGCGCCCCTTCGGGGCAGTGGCCAAGGATTTCCTCGGGCACCAGCGAGCCCGCGTACAGGCACACTGGGCAGGACGCGATGATATCGCGTCCGCGCAGGGTCAGCAGGTCGGCGGCACCGGGTCCGGCACCGATGAAATGAACGGTCATGATTGTCCTCCGATGGCTATGGCGCAGGTGGCCAGCCGGTCGTCCGATATGTGTCTGGGGGAAAGCAACCGGGCCTGAGGCCCGGCGGCCGCAAGGGCGGATGCTTCGGATACGCTGCCAGTGCCATATGTGGCACGGCTGCGGTTCGAGCATGTCAGGGTGCGTTGTCCGGCCAGTTCACCGGCCGCCACATAGCGCAAGGGCAGGGCCAGTGCGTCCGCAAAGGCCGCTAAGGCCGGATGCCCCTTTTTGTCGCTGGCCGTCGCCAAGGCTGAAACGTCGTGACCTATCGTTGCCGCTTCATAGGCAGCCCGCAGGCTTTCAACCGTCGCAGATGACGAAAAACCAAGGCCCGCGACAATCATAGCGTCACGCTCCACTGGACGACCGGGTAGGATGACTTCCACCCGCGGCGAGGGCCCAAAGCCGAAGCCTGCGCCAATTCAATCCGCAACAACTCACCGCCCAGCTTCTCGTGCCATTGGGTCAGCATTGCCTCGCTTTCCAATGTCACGGCGTTTGCCACCAACCGCGTCCCTGCCGGCAGTGTTTCACTGATCCATTCCAGAAGGGCGGTGCTCAGGCCGCCACCGATGAAAACAGCGTCGGGCTTTGGGAGCGCGGCCAAGGCTTCAGGTGCAGTGCCATGCACTACCTCCAGCCGGTCTTGCCCCAACGCGTCCGCGTTGCGCCGAATGCGGTCAGCGCGGTCCTTGCGCGGTTCGATGGTGGTGGCGCTTAGCGTCGGATCACACATCAGCCATTCGATACCGATCGAGCCAGTGCCGCCTCCGATATCCCAAAGGTGCTCCCCTCTCTGAGGGGCGAGGGCAGACAGGGTCAATGCGCGAATGGGCCGTTTTGTAATTTGGCCGTCGGTTTCAAAAATCTCATCGGGTTTGCCAGAGGCCTTGGGAATGGCGTTGCCGTGTCCCGCCACGTCCAGTGCAACGCAAACGGGGTGGTCGAAACCGCCTTGCAAGGCTTCGGTCAGAGTCAAGCTGTGGGATCGCTCTCGGGGGCCACGCAAAGCCTCCATCACGTGAAACTGGGTGTCGGCAAATCCGGTTTCGGTCAGATACTGCGCCAGCTCTGCGACCGCAGCCCCGTTGCGCAGCAGAAGTATCGCACGAAGCCCCGCTGCCAAATGGGGGCGCAATCGCGTCAGGGGCGCGGCGTGCAAGCCGAAGGTCTGAGTCCCTTCCAGCGGCCAACCCAAGCGCGCGGCGGCCAGTGAAAACGTCGATAGCCCGGGCAGAGCCGTCCACTCACCGGCCTCAAAATTGCGGGCAATCACCGAGCCTGCGCCGAACCAGAAGGGATCGCCCGAGGCCAAAACCACGGTCTTGCGCCCCCTCAAACCGCTCAGGATAGGCAGGCCGTCGGAAAATGGGACAGGCCATTCGATCCGTTCGGCCTTGCCTTGGGGTATCAATGCAAGATGGCGTGGTGGGCCCATGATAACTTCGGCCTGTTCCAGCACTTGACGGATTGCAGGCGAAAGGCCATCCAGTCCATCTTCACCCAAGCCCAAAACGGTCAACCACGGAGTATCAGACATGCCTAACCTCCTGATTCTTGGTGGTACAACCGAAGCGAATGCATTGGCTCAAGCCACAGCGGATCTGGGGATGCCCGCGATCTATTCCTATGCTGGCCGCGTGGACAAGCCGCGTCCGCAACCCTTGCCGGTGCGGGTTGGCGGTTTTGGCGGCGTTGATGGGCTGGTTGCTTACATTCATGACAACGAAATAACCCACATTGTCGATGCAACCCACCCGTTTGCCACCCAGATGAGCCGAAACGCGATTGAGGCCAGCGCGGTTGCACAAACTAAGCTCGCTGCGCTGACCCGTCCCCCCTGGGCAGCCCAAGCCGGTGACGATTGGCGCCACGTTCCGGACATTGCGGCGGCGGTTGCAGCGTTGTCTGGCGACCCTCGCCGCATTTTCCTGGCGGTTGGACGTATGCACCTTAAGGACTTTGCCGCACAACCCCAGCATCATTATCTGTTGCGGCTGGTGGACGCGCCCGGCGCGCTGCCCCTGCCGAACTGCGAGATTGTCGTGGATCGCGGGCCTTTCGACGAAGCGGACGACCGCGCGCTGATGCAGAGGCACGGGATTGAGATGGTTGTCTCTAAGAATGCTGGCGGAACCGGGGCACGCGCCAAACTGGACGCGGCCCGATCTTTGGGTTTGCCGGTCTTGATGATCGGCCGGCCGGTCCTGCCGCAAAGAACAGAACTGACGAGCGTTGCTCAGGTTCTGGACTGGTTGGATCATTCCTGAACCTCGGCCTGATCCTCGTCCGGGGTAAAGCGCGGCGTGTAGATGATGGGTGTTCCGTCCCGCTCGATCAGGCGTGTTCGCGAGGAACCGACCAGAACGACGGTTTGCATATCGGCCATGTCCGGCGTTGCTTCGGCCAAAGTCGAAACTCGGATCGCCTCATCTGCGCGGGATACGGCGCGGGCAAACAGAATTAACCGTTCGGGTTCGCATTCGTCACGCAGAATTTCCAGCGTTTTTACAAAGCCTTCGGGACGAGACTTTGAGCGTGGATTGTAAAACGCCATCGAGAAATCCGCCTGTGCAGCCAGACGCAGACGTTTTTCAATCAGCCACCACGGTTTTAGGTTGTCGCTCAGGTTGATCGTGCAAAAGTCATGACCCAGCGGTGCGCCCGCCCGCGCCGCAGCCGCTAGCATCGCTGTGATCCCGGGTAGAACGTCTATCTGGAGATTGCACCATTCCTCCGGCCCATTCTCCAACGCTTCAAACACTGCGGCTGCCATCGCGAAAACGCCGGGATCGCCCGAGGATACCACGACCACGCGCTTACCTTCCGCTGCCAATTGCAACGCATGCTGCGAGCGGTCGATCTCGACCCGGTTGTCACTGGCGTGCAGGGTCAGGCCGGCGCGTTCGGCGACGCGCGCGACATAGGGGATGTAGCCGACAACATCCGTCGCCTCATCCAGTGCTGCCGTAACTTCGGGTGTCACAAGTCCTTCGTTGCCGGGGCCGAGTCCAGCAATTTTGACCCAGCCGCTCATGGTCGCCGCCCTTGTCCGTGTACAATGATGATCGAGAAGTAAGGCGTGACCTTGTCCTCAGCTTCGGACAATTTCATCACTTTCTGGTTGGGCATCTGCGCAAATTCGACGATCCAAGCCCTGTCATACATTCCTGCCGTCCTGAGCGCCCGCTTAACCTTGTCAATGTTGCGACCGATCTTCATGACCACCAAAGCATCGGTATGCGCCATGCGCTGCGCCAGATCGTCTTCGGGCAGCGTGCCAACCAACACGGTCAATACGTCGTCGCCCCATGTGATCGGGTCACCCGTGGCCGTCCACGCGCCGGACATTCCGGTAATTGCGGGCACGACTTCCACGTCAGCTTTGGTTCGCAAGCGGTTGTAAAGATGCATGAAAGATCCATAGAAAAAAGGATCTCCTTCACACAGAACCACGACATCCTCGCCTTGTTCCGTCAAGGATTTCAAATGCGCGGCGCAGCCTTCATAGAAGGCCGACAGCATTTCGTTATAGCGCGGATCACTTAAGGGGATTTCGGTCGTTACCGGGTATTCCATCGGAAATTCCACGGCGTTTTCTGGGATCATCCCGTTGACGATCTTGCGTGCCTGCCCGCTGCGACCGGGCTTGCGGAAAAACGCCACATGTCGCGCGTTGCGCAGCAGGCGGTCGGCTCGGACGCTCATCAAGTCCGGGTCGCCGGGGCCAAGGCCAACGCCGTATATTTTGCCCGCTGTCATTCGGCGCGGCTCGCGATGGCGTTAACGGCGGCGACGGTGATGGCGCTGCCGCCCAGACGCCCCTTAACGATGCACGAGGCGACGGGTTGCGCCTCCCACAGGGCGTCCTTGGATTCAACCGCACCGACAAAGCCCACGGGACAGCCAATGATAGCGGCTGGGCGAGGACAATTGGGGTCTTCTAGCATGTTCAGCAGGTGGAACAGCGCGGTGGGTGCGTTGCCAATGGCGACCAGAGCGCCTTCCAAATGCGGGCGCCACAGCTCCAGCGCGGCGGCGGATCGTGTGTTGCTCATCTCGGCGGCCAGCGGGCGCACACGTTCGTCGTGTAGGGTGCAGATCACGTCGTTGTCGGCAGGCAGGCGGAACCGGGTCACGCCTTCGCTGACCATGCGCGCATCACACAGGATCGGTGCGCCAGCCTCCAGTGTAGCGCGTGCGCTGGCGACAAAACCGGGCGAGAAATGCACGAACTCTTCCAGCCCCACCATGCCTGCTGCGTGAATCATGCGAACGGCGACCTGCTCTTCATCGTTGTCAAAACGTGCAAGATCGGCCTCGGACCGGATGGTGGCAAAGCTTTCCTTGTAGATCGCCGCGCCATCGGTTTCGTAAGTGTAAGGCATCAGGTGAAATCCATATTCAACAGTGTTTCTTCGGTCAGGCCGGTCTGGCAGGGCTCATCCCCCGCTCGGCCTAGATTTACAAGATCAAAACGCCCAGCATTCCCGATCAGAGTCACATCGGCAGGGCCCATCCGCGCGCATCCCTTGGAACAGCCCGAGACATGCAGGTTGCCCGGTACGCGCGCTGCCAAAGCGCGGGCGATATCACGGGTTTCCACTTGCGCTTGCGGGCAGAATGGCGCGCCGGGGCACGCGTCGGTGGTCATCAACGGATCGGTGCCGTCCGTGACAAAGGCTGGAGCGGGTATCGCCGCCCCGCCTTCCAGCAGGACCAGACGCCATGGGGTGACACGCAGAGCTTGGGCCCCGCTGTGCGCGATCAGGTGTTTCAGGGCGCGTGCAGGCAGTTGCCCAAAGGCTGCACCATAGAGCGTCCCCTGATCGCAGGGCCCGGGTTGCAGCGGGGTGCCCACTGGGCCCGGTGTTGACCCTTGCCACTCCGGCGGCAAGTTCGAGACCACGCGGGCCATGCGCCTGCTTTCGGGCGAGTAGGTTTGGGAGAACCATGCGGCTAGGGCGATCAGATGGTCGATGGCTTCGGTGTCTTGGATCAGACGCCCGGTCTCGGCCCCATCGGCGCGCAGGATCATGCCTTCCGGACCGATTTCCAACCGGATATCAGCGGAATCACCTGCCAGCAGGCGCTCAGGTCCGGTGTCGATGGCAAAGCCGAATTTGGCGGGCAGGGCGGGCAATTCCGCCAACCGGTCAATCAGTTCCTGTGTCAGCCGGGCGGTCATGTCGCCAGCTTGATATAGGGGCGAGACCAGAATGTTGCGGCGCACCTCGATCCCCGGCTCGGCGTCCAGCAGGTTCAGCGCGGCCAGTTCGGCCAGCAGGGATTGATGATCCGCCTCGGCCACGCCCCGCAGCTGCAGGTTAGCGCGGTTGGTCAGGTCGATGGTGCCATTGCCGAAACGCTCGGCCAGATCACACAGGCCCATGGCCTGCGTGGCATCCAGACGGGCCAGCCGAGGCCGCACCCGTACCACCAGCCCATCGCCCGACATCATCGGTCGATGCGCGCCGGGGCACCAGCCCTGGACGATGGGCGCGCTCATCGCAGCCCCTCCAGATCGGCGCGGATCGAGTTTCGCCGCGTGTTCCAAAGCCCGGCCTCCATTAAGGCGCGGAACCGGTCCTGCATGGCCTGATGCGCCTTGGGGTTGGCCTCGGCCAGAAAGGCGTCGACGTCTTCGTTGCCCAGCGTGGCATCGTGGTAGAGGTCGAACAGATGCGGTGCGACGGTGCCCGATAGATGCGCGAATGAGGCCATGTGATCCAGTGTCGCGGCGATCTCGGCCGCGCCCCGGAATCCGTGGCGTTGCATCCCGGCGATCCAGCCCGGATTGGCGGCGCGGGCATGGACGACGCGGCTGATTTCCTCGGGCAGGGTCCGCGCTCGGGGGGTGTCGGGGTTGGTATTGTCCAGATGATAGAGCTGCGCCGTGCCGCCGGTAATCTTCTTGGCGGCGGCGAACCCGGCCTCGTGCGTGGCGTAGTCATTGGCCAGCAGCAGGTCGGTTTCCGTCAGGTCCTGTAGGTGAACAAAGCTGTCAGCTTTGGCGACGCGCTGGGTGATGCCGTCCTTGTCTTGCGCAATATGCTCGCCTTCCAGCGCGTAGGAACTGGCGTCCAGCCATGCCTCGCCCGCCTGCGCGCGCGCTTCGTCGGTGTAAATTTCCGACAATTGCGTCATGTTCACGCCATAGCTGCCAGGCGCGGGGCCATAGACGCGGGCGGCGGGTTCGTGACCAGAATAAGGGTTCCAGTCAGCGGCCTCGTCCCGCGCCGACAACGCCCGCACCGCCTGACCGTACAGCGCCGAAAGAGTCGGGAACACGTCGCGGAACAGGCCCGAGACCCGCAGCGTCACATCCAGACGCGGACGGCTGAGGTCGGTGATCGGCAGAACCTCAATCCCCGAAACCCGCTCAGACCTCTTGTCCCAGACTGGTTTGACGCCCAGCAGATGCAGCGCCATGGCAAATTCCTCACCCGCCGTGCGCATGGTGGCCGACCCCCAAAGGTCAACGATTAGGCCTTTTGGGTAATCGCCTTCCTCTTGCAAATGTCGCCGCACAAGCTCCTCGGCCAGTTTGACGCCCTGCGCATAAGCCGCGCGGGTCGGGACCGAACGCGGGTCGGTGGTATAGAGGTTACGGCCCGTAGGCAGCACGTCCGAGCGCCCGCGATAAGGCGAACCGGACGGCCCAGCTTCGATCCGCTTTCCGGCCAGCGCGTCGATCAGAGCGCTTCGTTCAGATTGGGCCGAGGGCGCGGGATCGAAACCGCCAGTGATTTCTGGCACGCGGCCGAAGATGTGCAGACCGTCGCCAAACTGGCTTTCCTTGATGTCGCAGACAAAGCGGTCGATGCGGGTGATTGCCTCGGCGGTGCAGGTGGCCTGATCCAACCCTAGATCGCTTTCCAACCCGATGGCCCGCGCCTCATCCCGGATATCCTCTTGCAGCCGGTCACGGCGCTTGGGGTCCAGACCGTCGGCATTCGAGAATTCGTCCAACAGGGATTCCAGCCGCACCATCCGATCCGGCGTGCCGCTTTCCTTCAGCGCGGGTGGGATGTGGCCCAGCGTAACCGCGCCGATCCGGCGTTTGGCCTGCGCGGCCTCGCCGGGGTCATTGACGATGAAGGGGTAGATCACGGGCAGATCGCGGATCAGTGCTTCGGGCCAGCAAGCAGCGGACAGGGCGACGGATTTACCCGGCAACCATTCCAATGTGCCATGCGCACCGATATGGATCAGCGCATCGGCGCGCTGGCATTTGCGCAGCCACAGATAGAAGGCGACATAGCTGTGGCGCGGGGTGCGCGACAGATCGTGGTAGTCGTCATCGCGCAGTTCCGGCGTGCCGCGTTCGGGTTGCAGCGCGACCAGAGCTTTGCCCCGGCGCAGGGCGGTGAAGTGGAATGCGCCGTCAGTGCAGGCGGGATCATCCTCGGGCGCGCCCCAGACCGTTTGCAGGTCGGTGCGCAGTTGTTCGGGCAGGTCCGCCAGTGCGGTTTGATACTTAGTCAGTGGCCATGAAATGCGCGCGTCCAGAAGCGTATCGGCAATTGGTTCGGCGGGCGCGGTATCGTAGCCCTCGGCCCGAAGGTCACGCAGCATCGCCTCGGCCGAGGCCAGCGCGTCCAGACCAACCGCATGGGCCATCTGCCAGTCCTTGCCGGGATAGGTGGACAACACCAGCGCAGGCAACCGATCGGATTTGGGTTTGTCCTGCAGATTCAGCCAGCCGGTGACGCGGTCAAGGATAGCTTCGATCCGTTCCTCCTCGGCCCGGTGGGCAAAGCGGGAATATTCCAGATGCGGATCACGCTTGCCCGGTTCCTTGAACGAGGCGATGCCTGCGTTGATCCGCCCGTCCACCTCGGGCAGAACGACATGCATGGCAAGGTCGGCGGGGGACAGACCTCGTTCCGCCTCGGCCCAGGCTTTGCGGCGCGAGGTGGCCAGCGCGACCTGAAACACGGGGACATTCGCTGCGTCCAAGGGCGAGGTACCAGAGGCGCCCTTTCCCGAGAAAGACGTGGCGTTGAGGATCGCCGACGGAGAAAGCGATACGATGGTGTCGCGCAGCCAGTCGGCGGCGGCGGGGGCTTTCAACGAGGGGGCGAACAGGCCCACAGCCTGAAACCCGCGCGCGCGCAGGCTGCGGATCAGGGCCGCCACGGGGGCGGTGTCTGCGGATGTGAGATAGGCGCGGTAGAAACTGACCACAACGCGTTTCGCATGGCCGGAAAACGCCTGTTCTGCCGGGATCACGCCGCGATCCGGGCACCAAACACCGCAGTCGGGGATGGTCTTGGCCCCCATCACCGGACCCGCATACAACCCCGCTGCCAGCGCCATCTGCGCCAAAGCGGCTTGTGCTGCGACCTCGCCCCCCGTGTCGCACAGATGTGCCAAGCGCCGCAGGGTTGACACGGGCAGGGTGGAATAGTCATCCAGCCGCGTATCCTCGCGCCCATCGGCGGGCAGCACGGCCACAGCAATTCCTTTGGCCTGCGCCAGCGCCAGAACCTGTTGCAAGCCATAGGCCCAATAGGGCACCCCGCCAATCAGGCGGATCAGGATACCCTTGGCACCCTCCAACGTCTGCTCCACATAGGTGTCAACGGACAGAGGATGTTTCAGCGCCGTCAGATTGGCCAGCCGCAGGGTCGGCATCCGCCCCTCGGGCCCGCCACCGCGATGCCAGCCCGCCGCGAATGCGCCTAGGTCACTGTCGGAAAAAGACAGCGCCACCAAATCCGCCGGGCTTTGGCCCAGATCGGTCGGGGTCTCGGATTCCTCGAGCCCGTGGCTTTCGCGGAAGACGACGTGCATGATTTACTCGGCGGCCTCTTTCACACCCACAAGGATATCACGGATTTCCGCTTCCTTTATATCGTCATGCTCGGCGATGATGACCAACCGCGAGCGGCGCGCCTCATCCGGTTCCCAAAGGCGATCATACTGATGACGCACGCGCGCGCCCACGGCCTGCACCAGCAGGCGCATCGGTTTGCCTTGAACGGCGGCATAGCCTTTGACGCGCAGTATGTTCAGTTCAGACGCCAGACGTTCGATCTTGGCCACCAGATCGGCCGGGTCGGACTGTTCCGGCAGTTCGACGATGATGCTTTCGAAATCGTCATGTTCGTGGTCGTCGTGACCGTCATGATGGCTGGGGCGCGCATCCATGTCATCCTCGGCGGCGGCTTCAAGGCCCAGCACGACGCGCACGTCGACGACACCTTCGGCAACCTCAACCACGGGCAGAGGGCGCGGGGCCTCGGCGGCGATGATCTCGCGCGCTTTGGCGACGCCTTCGGGACCGGCCAGATCGGGCTTGGTCAGCAGGATGATGTCGGCGCAGGAAATCTGATCCTCAAACACCTCGGACAGGGGCGTTTCATGGTCGATCGAGTCATCGGCCAGACGCTGAGCGTCCACGGCCTCGACATTCGGCGCAAAGCGACCGGCAGCCACAGCCTCGGCATCGGCCAGCGCGATCACGCCATCGACGGTGATTTTCGAACGGATATCGGGCCAGTCGAACGCCTTCAGCAGCGGCTTGGGCAGGGCGAGGCCAGAGGTTTCGATCAGGATGTGATCGGGACGCGGCTCCAGCGCCATCAGAGCTTCGATGGTCGGGATGAAGTCGTCGGCCACGGTGCAGCAGATGCAGCCGTTCGCCAGTTCCATGATGTTCTCTGCCGGGCAATCCGGGATCGCGCAGGATTTCAGGATGTCGCCATCGACGCCAACATCGCCGAACTCATTGACCACCACGGCCAGACGTTTGCCCTGCGGGTTCTGCATCAGGTGCTTGACCAAGGTTGTTTTGCCCGAGCCCAAAAAGCCGGTGATCACGGTGACGGGGAGTTTTTCCAAGTTGCTCATTTCTGGGCTCCAATCGGGGGAATGCGGGCCGCGCAGTTTTTGCGGAAATGTTCGGGGCGTTCGCGCCATTTGACTAAGCCGTCTTCAGTCGCAAGGTACTTGGTCGCACCTTCGACGATGGTTTCGACATGGTCGCTTTCATTCAGGTGCTCATACACGAACGTCCAGCGTTCGGGCCCACCGCGTAGAACGATGGAACAGCCCTGATCACAATTCGACAGGCATTCTACGGCTTTCAGGACAACGCCCTCTGGCAGCGTGGCCTGTTCAAGGGCTTTGTGCAGCAATGCGCCGGGCCGCTGCGCGTCGTCCTCGACGGGCAGTCCTCGGCGACAGGTGGTGCAGACCAGCAGCTCGACTGGTGCAGTATCGGTCACGTCTCTCATCCCCCCAAATCCTCTTTGTGGGGGACGGGGTCTCATGCGGGCCACGCGTTGCGACATGGACCCGACACCGGAACACCCCGTCCGGTTACATCTTCGGGCGTTGGCAGGTCTCCCGGCTTGCGGATATCGGGGCATAGCCCTGTCAGATGTCCCGCCTTCCCGACCTTTTTGGCCAGTGGCTTTGGGCACCCTCTCCGGTCACGGTCGCGGGGGCGGCTGTGTTTCACGGAAGATCCGCTGACACATTCCCTTTTCATCCATCCTAAGATGGACACCAACGGATCGGACATGCGGCACCCGGCAGGGGATTGTCAAGCGACTCGCAGATATCTGCGCTACCAGAGTGAAAAAGCGACCTGACAGCGTCGCTGGGCGGCATGACTTGGGGGCAAGCGTCATGCTGCCATGCCCTAAACAAGAGAGGTATGTCGCATGAAGGTAGGCTTTATCGGGCTGGGCAATGTGGGTGGCAAACTGTCGGGATCCTTGCTTCGCAACGGGATCGACCTGACCGTACATGATCTGAATCCCAATCTGGTCGCTGAATTTGTAGCGCGGGGTGCAAAGGCCGCCGAAAACCCTGTGCAGTTGATGCGCGACTGCGATGCGGTCATTACCTGCCTGCCATCACCCGCCGCGTCGGATGCGGTGATGCAAGAGATGCTGCCCAATGTCCGTACCGGCAAGATCTGGATGGAGATGTCTACCACCGACGAGGCCGAGGTCAAACGGCTAGGTGCCCTTGTTATCGAGCGCGGGGGCGCAGCGGTGGATTGCCCTGTGTCGGGCGGGTGCCACCGCGCTGCGACGGGCAACATCTCGATCTTTGCGGGCTGTGACCGGGATACCTTTGAGCGTATCCTGCCATTTCTGACGACAATGGGCCGGCGCATCCTGCACACCGGTGATCTCGGCTCGGCCTCGGTGCTGAAGGTCCTGACAAACTATCTGGCCACGGCGAATCTGATCACTTGCGCCGAAGCATTGGTTACCGCCAAGGCGGCCGGTATGGACCTGAATACCACGTATGAGGCCATCAAGATCTCTTCGGGTACATCCTTTGTCCATGAGACAGAAAGCCAGGTCATTTTGAACGGATCGCGGGATATCTCATTCACAATGGACCTTGTGAAAAAGGACATCGGTCTGTTTCAGGAGGTGGCAGACCGCGCCGGTGTTCCGCTTGAAATGAACCCGCTGATGATCCGCATTTTTGACGACGCCATCGCACGTTACGGAGAGCGGGAGCTTTCGCCGAACATCATCCGGCGCCTGGAGGATGCGACTGGGCTGGATGTCAGCGCCCCAGGGTTTCCGCCCGAGATGGAAGACGATGAACCCGAAGAGCCAGGGTACGAGGTCGTCCCTCAGGGTCGCAACGCCGTTTAGTTATTCATGAAGTCCGTCACCTTGCCGCCGCGCGCTCTTGTGCCACATATCTTGCCAATGGCCCCGTTCGGGTTTGTCGGGGCAGGGGGCGCCTCCAAAACCACCACCGCCATCAAAATCGGATTGCACGTCATCACTGGGCGACCGCTCTGGGGAGAGAGCATTCTGTTTCCTGGTCCTGTGGTCATGATCACGAAAGAGGACACAGCCGATGAGTTCGCGCATCGCATTCAGCAAATAGTGAAGCAGGAGCGCGAACCGTTCACCTTGGAAGAACGCAAGGACATCTGCGCGAACTTCTATGTTGAGGACTTGTCAGGGGTGGTCGGGAACCGTTTTGTCGAGATGGATAGCGACAACATGCGCGAGACCGAAATTATCGAACACCTCATCATGACCTACCGTGACATAAAACCATCGCTCATTTGGATTGACCCGGCGGTATATTTCGGCCCCGGCGAGCGATACGTGAATGACGGCGAGGCAGCTCTCATGATGGCATGTCGTAAAATCTCAAATATGTTCCAGTGCGCCGTGGGCGTCATTCATCACGTCAGCCAATCTGCAGCAAGAACTGGTATCGCCGACGCACACACAGGTCGAGGTGGTACGGCATTCGGAGACAATGCGCGTGGGATGCTCGTTCTGAGACCTCGCAAAAAGGTCGATAGCGAGGACCCACTGTCGAATGGCATCTCACAATCGGACGTGGACTTGGACTTGGTCACCGATATTCAGGTGGTCAAATTGTCCCACGGTCGACCTGTACGCGAAACTCTGTTCGTGAAACGAACCGACAACCGACCGTTTCGGCTGGATTTCATCCGAGGAGCAAAGGTAGCCACCTCACGCGGTCAATCAGTGATGATGAAGGAAGAACCAGGCACACCTGAGTTCTGGGATCACTACAAGCGGCTATTGAAGGGCAGGGAGCCAACGCCATCAAAGCGGACCGTTGAAGCATTAGCGCTCAGCTACTTTGAGAGTGACGCGTACAAGAAGCTTAAACCGCGCACCAAGTCTGACTATCGGAAGTACATCGAGCACATTCGCAAAATCTGGGGGAACAAGGATCCGGCCCGGATTGAGACGCATCACATCTACGAATTGCACCGCGCCAATGCTGAGCATTGGCGTCAGGCAAACTATCTGGTGCAGGTGATGGTCGTTCTGATGAACCACGCGCGGTTGATAGGGTATCTCAAGAAAGAGCAGGGCAACCCGGCCAAAGGGATTCCACTCTTTAAGCAGCAAAGCGATGGTTGGGAGCCATGGCCCGACGATGTGCGCGTAGAATTTGAGGAAGCGGCCACGCCGCGTGGCAGGCTGGTCTATGAACTTTGCGTGGGCACAGGGCAGCGCATAGGAGACGTCCTCAAGATCAGATGGAACCACATCAAAGACGGCGCTTACGACTTCACTCAGGGCAAGACAGACAAGCCCATGTGGGTGCCGTTAACGGATCGTTTGAAAGTATACCTGACCACAGTCGAAAAAAAGGGCCTGACTGTTATCACTGACGAGAAAGGCAGGCCAGTAAGCTACCGGACGATTGCGGAAGAAATGCGCAAGATCAAGGCGGGAATGAAGCACCCGGATGCATCGAAATACGTCACGCACGGGCTGCGCAAGAACGCGACAATCGAGCTTTATCAATCAGGTTGTGACGACGAGATGGTTAAGGCTGTCACGGGTCACTCCGGTGTCGAAATGCTGACGAAATACGGAGGACAATTCAGGCAAAGAGAGTTGGCGGCAAGGGCGCAGGATGCCCGAAATCGCTATGAACAGAACAAGACCGAAACATGAAAGTTTCAACGGTTGTTTCAAAAATCGAGCAAGTGGAGAAAAGCTATGGCGCAAGTCATTGAAAGTATTGGAGGCGAGTACCGGAATCGAACCGGTGTACACGGATTTGCAATTCGCTTACACCTATGTTTAATAATAAATTACAATGGCTTAATCAGTATTTTTGACGGTGTTAATAAAATTGTGTACAGCGTGGCCTATCGCTTGTACGCACAAGAAAGCCCCGCGTGGGGAACGTTTGACGGGCTTAAGGCAGCCAAATTCATCACGACAACGCCATCCCGCTTCTTCAGTTCAAAACTGAGCAACTGGAAGGCAGAGAGCTCGTTTATGCTGCACCGTATTGTTCGTCCATCTCCGCAATTCTTTCAACAAGCCAACCAATCAAGGCCGCTGGTGTGTCAAGATGGAAGACGCCATCAATAGCTTTGCGTGCTTGGTCAAGTCCAGTTTCGACGCTGGAGAAATCAACGGACGAGAGTTTCTTTGGATCTGCTCCAAAAACTTGAGACGTCAGCACATAGTAAGCGGACGGTTCTGTACGAAAGGCTCTAGACCAAAGGAATTTCCAAGAATTTGCTTCGTACAAAAATTGATACATTCTATCAGATCGAATTGATGTTTTGATGCCACCAGCAAACTTGATGTCAGATGGATCAACTTTTCCTTCTATCATTGTTCTAGCGTGTACCAGACGCTCTTGATTATCAGAATTTAAACTTTCGATTAGATGATCAAAGTAATCGTTAACCTCAGTGCCGTAGGAGGTTGTGTCTACGCAGATGATGTCAGGAGTTGAATACTTTATTGAAGTACCTCTTTTTTGAAGGCCTTTTTCAAATTCAGCCAGTTTAAGTGCGCTCTTTGGCCTAAGAAGTTTTTTCAAATCGTAATTGTCACCTAAGGTGAGCAACGCCAAATTCTTTTGTCCACTCAATCCTGACAAGCTATCAGGAATTTCAAAGTTCTCACTTTTTGATTGCGAGGTACCTCCACGGACAAGTGCCCCGCAATTCCACAAAACTGCGCGGCACAGCATCTCAAAAACGTCACCCCTAACTTTCCCAGTTTGACCAGCAGTAACCTGAAATGGAGCCTCTACCTCACCAAAGTAGGATGCATCAAACTCTTCTATATACTGTCCTGCGCTTGTTGCATTTGAGATCACCTTTTCCGCAAACTGCACAAGGGGTGTCGTTGGAGACTGCGCACGTGCAAAGCCAGGAATTTGATTGTCAAACGCGCAAGCCATCCCTGGGATTTGCTTGATGCGATAGAGCGTATCACGATCCTTCATCTTCTTTGATTGCTCTCGAATGTAGACAACGCAGTAGCCGTGTGGGCATGTGGCGCAGTCAACGCTAGGGTCGACTTCAAATGGCATGGGCAAACTCGAACGAATTGGTTTGCTTCATGCATATCTCAGTGGACTTTGGCGTGCCAGACGTCTTATTGTGCTTGAGCGCCTAACAACGTTCCATGCGGCGCAACGTGTTGACAGAGACACGCTGCGAAACTAGAACAAAAATAGAACATTGGCGCGCGAGCAGCACTAAGGAGAACGTTTTGCAAGGTTTGTCACTCTTCTCAGGCATTGGTGGTTTGTGCGAAGGTTTCAAGCTTGCAGGGTTTGATGTGCTTGGCGCTGTAGAGCAAGATAAGTACGCTTGTGAGAGTTACCGCGCAAATTTTCCGAATGTACCGCTCTTTGAGGGCGATGTTCAGGATTTCATGACTGGTTCTGTCGAAGAGCAGCATCTTAAGGAGATGGCGGCAGGCGGTGGTATTGAGGTTGTATTTGGTGGTCCACCTTGCCAAGGATATAGCCAGATAGGGCCCCGTGACGTCAGTGATCCTCGCAATGCACTCTACAAAGAGTTTTGCCGAATTGTGCGGGCGGTTCGTCCAAAGTTTGTGATTATTGAAAACGTTCCAAATATGTTTTTGATGAACAAGGGGAAGTTTAAAGACGACATATTTGAGGAGTTGAGGAATTCAGGTTACGGCAACATAGGCTGGGTTAAGCTAGATGCTTCCAATTATGGAGTTCCTCAAGCGCGAAATAGAATTTTCGTTTTGGCGTGCCCCTCAGAAGTAACGGATTTCTCTTCCCAGTACTTGCTTGACGAGACAGCGCAGTCATTAACGCGGACCGCCGTAAATGTAGATGATGCTATAGGCGACTTGCCCAAGACTGTTGCGCCAGGAAGTGGGCAAATTCTTTCATATGATGCAAAGGATATTTTAAGCAGTTATCAGAAAGAGATGCGCTTAGATCAAGTTGGTGAATTCTACGATAAGTCGTCCAAAACTGCTGTCTACAACCTTCACCAGAAAGAACTGGCACTTCATAATCATCATACCAAAGAGATTGGTGAGAAGCGTCTCGCACTAATTAAGCTCTTGGCACAGGGAGCGAAGGCTAATTCTCTTCCGAAAGAAGTGTGGAACCGTGCAAGGCCAGAGAAATGGCGAAGGTTTGATCCAAAAAAGCCCGCGCATACGCTACTGGCGCAAATGCACAGGGATTTGAGTGAGTGGATACATCCCCATCACGACCGCTGGATTACTGTACGAGAGGCCCTTAGGCTACAGTCGTTCCATGACGGGTTCGTCTTAAAGACGAGTGAGTGGCAACAATTAAAGCAGGTGGGCAATGCAGTGCCGCCATTGCTTGGGTTCGTTCCAGCCATGGCTGTTCGTCTTGGCCTTGCCTTACAAAAAGGCGAAGAAAGACCGTTCGAACCAAGTGGGCAAGCAAGCCTTTCCATCTAATTCTTGCTCACCACAATAGTGCTGCCGCGGCTTAGGCCTCCATTCAACCAGCTAAGTCTATCGCAGCTCGTAGTTTGCGATCATTGATATCAATGTAGCGCATCGTGGTGTTGAGGTGCTTATGGCGGGCTAGCGCTTGGATCACCCGCGCATTGATTCCTTTGTCAGCAAGCTCTGTGAGAAATTGGCGGCGACCACTATGCGAACTCGCCCCCCTGATGCCAGCAAGCGCGTAGAAGCGCGCAAACAGGTTGACTATGGTCTGCGCGCTGAAGCCGCCGCGCTTGGCGCTGAAGAACAGCGGTGCGTCATGTCTACTGATATGGCGGGGGTAGGCCACTGCATACTTACTCAGTATTTTGCTGAGCCGCTTGCTTACCAGAACGGTGTTTGCCTCGCTGCCTTTTGTCTGTTCCGCTCCCAAAAGGATCGTGTCACGCACTTGCCCGCTAGCTTCGTACACGTCTCCAACTCTTAGCGCGGCAATCTCGCAAGCGCGTAGTCCCGCGAAGAAACTGAATGCGAATATTGCGTGGTTGCGCGCGCTGTAGCGGTGCGCATTGATAACCGCCTGAACCCTTTTTTGTTCCGCCTGGGTTAGTAGCTTTGCTTGTTTCATTGATCACCTAAAATGTGTGGTTGTGTTTTAAGTCATTATAATTCCACACATTTTGCAAAACGATCAGAAAGTACTGCGATACTAAACCACTGATTTCCAAAGCGGATAAACCAAGATGTTATGGTCTACTAATTTCCTAACATTTTGGTTTTGGGCGGTGGTGTTTCCGTCACTGCTGCAATCCTGTGGTGCTCCAGCAAATACTCTTCAAGCTGATCTCTGACAGCATCTAAAATTTGAAGGTCACTGTCAGCGACACTGCCAAACTTTTGCCGCCGCAAATGGGCTAATGCGATCTTCACCTTCACAGCGTTAAGGCAATTGATCGCAACAGGTATTGAAAGATCGCCATTCTTTTTCTTTTGTACTGCGTACCAACTTTTGCTGCGTCTGCAAAAGCTTGTGCTGAATTCTTCAGCTGTCTCTACGAAAGCATTTTCGTTTAGTTGCTCGTAGACTTTACTCATTACTGACATTTGACTTCTCCTTAAGTTTGTCTTTCTGGCTGATAATGCCAACCTTTTTATGCCGCTGCTTCGCATCAGCAGCCGTTACGGCTCTTCGCCTCGCTATCGCTCTGCATTCGCCGTACGGCGTTTTCTTCAGTCAGAAGTTGCCTTCAAAGGTTTTTGGTTTGATTTCAGGTGAAGGCCATTTCGCAGAGCCAATAGATCACGCCTATATCTTGGCGTGATCTACCAGCGCGCTATTTCGCGTCGCTTTATAGGCTACACTCACCAAACCTCAGGGGAAGAGCAGGTTTTGCTATCATCTCAATTACAGGGGCATCATACGCACGCGCTGGAGCTGGTGTAGCAAAGCTGGGTCCAACGCGATGACGGGTACTGCTAGGCAGCGTGTCGTTCCGTCTCACTCAAATTCACGCATCTCTGCGCTACAACCTTTACGACAACAGTAAGCACGGTTCCGCTGTGGCGGCTTGCTTTGGGCATCCTGCGCGTGATGGCAGGGTAGACTGTTGAAGCGCATTACTGACAATGCGTTTGCTTACCGTCACACAGCAGAACGGGATCACAGCACGATTACAACTGGCGTGCCAACCTTATGGTCAGTTTGTTGTGGCTAAGGCGTGCTGCCTTAACCTGTTTATTTATCTTTTTGGCGCAGAAGGTGCGTGATTGCCTGAATATTTGGGTTTCTTTGGCTTGCTGGGTTCAGCGACACGAACGGGCTTTATTGGTGGCTTGGGGTCAAGCTCTGTTTCCTGCCGTTTGGCTTTGCGGCGCTTGCTTGCAGCATCTTCTTCGTTCAGTTTTTGTCGAATGCTTTCTAAACAGCTGTTGGCGGTCCTTATCAGCAAGCGCGCAATCCTAATGCGATCTTGTTGGGACAGGTTTTCCTGATTTGCCTCATAGGCTCGCAGGCTGCGATTTAGTCGTTCAAAGTTCATTTCTTTCTCCTCCCGCTATTTAGCTTTAACGGGCTAAGGAGTATTGAAACGGCAGCGTTTAGTTTCGTTTTGGAAATTGGCCGCGTCCAACGTTTTCAATGTAGTCCTTTGCGGCGGCTAAGTGGCGGTTGAAGCTAGCAGTTTGCCTGCGGCGAACTTCACGCTCCTCTTTATTGTGGTCTAGGCCATCACGTTTCAGCATTTCCACCGTCCAACCGTCCACAACCTTGTTCACATGCAAGCCTGCAAGCTCAGCCAGTTCATACTTCTTTTTGCGCTTCTTATGTTCCTGCCAAACGTCCCATACGCATAGAGTTTGATGCAGGGACACTAGCCGTACCTTAGCGGCGACGGGATACAACGCTCTGCTCACCTTCCGCGCTGCGGCCACATCTTTTTTGTGTTCGTTTAGTAAGTCGCGGAAGTTGCGAACCAGTTGTTTGGTTCTCACCTCAAGCGGGATCGTCAACGTGATGGTGCCGTCAGTTTGGTCGTTCAACGACCTATCTCCCAACTCTATGCGCCGCGCAGCTGGCTCTGCAAACAAGAGCTGTCCACGCGTCAGGTCGTCTTCAACTTTCGCGCTCCACCATTTCCAAAAATCCTTCGTGTCGTACGCGTGTACATCGCCAAAGTCTGAGTAGAGCTTTTTGTAACGACCAAGGCCGCCGCGGTCACAGCAATCCTTGTAGCCTTCGTGCCTCCGCAAAAACTCCCACCAGAAGTAAAACACGGAGCATTGCCAGGGCTCTGCATCGTGGAACGGTGGCTGGATGCGGGCAAGACGCTTTGAAATATATTCGCCCGTTTCACGCGAGCGTACGCCCTTGAACGGTGGCGCATGAATGAAGAGCTTTGGGCCTGCTCTATGTCGTCTATCATCCATATTAAAATCAAACAGTTATGTGAAAAAATAAACATTCAAGTAGAGCGTATTTCACTAAACGTAGAAAGTCAAAAAGGTACGTTAAATTGATGGTGTTGATGGCGATGAGGCCACAACGACAAACCAAACAAGCATTACAAAAGGATCTGAGAATGCAAAATTCTTTCGAAAAAAAAATCAATCAAACCGTGCAGAAATGGCTGCCAACCCAAAACCAGAGCGAAGCACCGCTTAGCGTGGAAAAAGCAGTAGCGTGCTATATGCTTCGCCCTGCACAAACTGTTCATGAAGAAGTAGATGCTGCCATTGAGCTTCTAGGTGATCTGCGCGGTGTTTATGGCGAATACGAGCAACTGCAAGTAAAAGCTAACATTGCTTTGTATGATTTTCTGCAAGGCGTGTTTAGCGTAATTGTGCGTATGAATGTGCAGCGCAAGGACCGCAAGGGCGCTGAGCTTGGCCGCCTGCGTACCGCTTTTGAAACAACGATTGCGCAACTTAAAAAGCAAGACCAAATCAGCTTTACCGCTGGCACTTCCTTCGAAGCAAAAGTGCTACGCTTTGTTTGTGGCGATATTACCAAGTCTCGTGAGAAGGCGTGGGTACGCGTGCTGAAAATCGCGCTGGCAAATAAGGATCTCACAAGCGGCAACACCTTTTTTGCCACTTGGTTGGCGGCTGAAGGTGGAGTGTATGAAGTAGCAAACACAAACAAAGATGGAATGAAGCCAAGTGAGCGGCATCAAGCGAATGTAGAAGAGGGGTTGAAGTTTGTGGACAGCTGGCTGGGCACAGAAGAGCATCAGCAGCTGAAAAACAAGTTTGCCTGTGAGCCCAATCTTCGCGACGACCAGTTTAGAGGGCTTTCTGTTGCTCTAATTCGCTACGACAATGAAGGAGAGCCTGAGTTAGTTTTTGAGCATGGCGAAGAGAAAACAATTGAGTACATGCTGGCGATTATTGGCAAGGCGCAGGATGAGCCCGTACGCGACAGAGCGGAAGTACTTGCTGAGGAAGCTGCCAAGATGAAAGCTTTCACAGACATTACAGGGTTTCCAGTTGAGATGCACCGCGAGTAACTGCCGCAAACCACAACTGCTCAAGGCCAGCGTACAGCTGGCCATTTTTGTGGCTCCGTATCTGTCTGTTTTTGATCGTATTTTTGACGCGAATGCAGCAGGCATGTGAGGCAGCAGAAGGAGTATAATCATGTCAGTACTTTCAAAACTCACCGTCAAATCTGTCACTCGTGCCAACAAACAGAACCCGTTAATGCAGCGTCGTCTGAAGCTCGCAGTTGCGGTGGATGAGCAGTTGAAAGTGGCAGAAGCCGCGATCAAAGGAGAACACTACGAAGTGCAGCGCAGGACGTGGGCGAAAAACGATTACGGAGACAGCGTGCTTGTTGAGCGTATGCGTAAAGTGCGGCCTTGGTTTTTTGAGCAAGACGGCGGCTGGTATGTACAGTGCAAATACGGGAACAAACCGCTCGCTCTAGGTAAGGGCAATGCGGTTTTCGTGAAGGCGTTGAAAGATGTGCAAGGCGCGCTGACGACTTTGAAGGCGGCTATTGACGCTGGCGAACTGGACGAAGCTATTAGCGAAGCAGTGCAAAGGAAGAAAGCAAAGTAAGGCGCTTTGGTTGGCGCGGCGTCCGTCGCGCCAGCTATTCACTTAACAGCTTGAGCAACGCCTCGTCACCAATCAAGCTGTCTTGCTTCGCAGCCAAAGCTTTCACCGTAATTTCTTTCGTTACGACGTAACCTTCACGCTCAGCGCCAATAGCTGCGAGCAGCCCAGCTTCATTTAACTGTCCGCCAGCTAGCATGTTGAAAGCTGTTTCCACCACATCGCCGTCGTTCACCTCCAGTTCCTTCTTTGGAATTTTTCGCATGTCGCGCCCGCTGTGCATTTCAGCATTCAGCAACGGGCTGTACTTGCTGTAGTATTTGTCCACCATGGTTGTGCTATTGCCCAACTGCCTGCTCAGTGCGTGCGTTGTAATTCCGCGCTTCAAGTCTCGCGTCGCATAGTAGTGTCGCAAGCTGTACAAAGTGCGCGCTTTGCCATCAGCGCCAACTTTCAAACCCAAGTCATCCAGCAGTGGTTCAAATGCCCGTCGTAAGCTCGCAATATTAGCCACTTGCCCCAAGCGTGTCGTAAATACATGTTCGTCGCTTTTGGCTGCGATGAGCTGAGCGAAGCTGTCGTAGCTTAGATTGGGGTTCAGCTTACTTTGTCTGTCCAAGTAGCCCTCCACAGTGTCTCGCGCCACTGCCGCTCTCTTCCGCGTTTTCCCGTCTACATTGACAACCAAATAGCGCTCTTCACCACTCGTTTGCCATTCAATGTTCTGCCAACGTAGTCCAAGCGCTTCTGTTCCGTGCCGCACGCCAGTATTCGCTAGGAATAAAACGTAGTTGCGCAACACCTCCCGCGTGGCCGCTGCCTTCTTGTTGCTGGTCTTTTTGTGCCAGCCACGCAGTGCCGTGTAGATTTTCTTGTATTCCGCGTCTGTAAAGCTGCCCCTGCTTTCGCTTTTGACGCCTTTGTTGAGCAGGGTAGGGCGCATTGATTGTACGAGCCATTTTTGAAGCACGGCTTCGTCAAATACTCTGTTCAATGCTGCGTTGTGATTGTTTATGCCGCTTTGCGAAAACGGTTTCTTGTTCGCGTCCGTGCGCCACGCGTCAAATGCCTTCAGCGCAGGCATATCAATCTTATCTACGTCCGTTTTGCCAAAATATGGGATGAGCCAGATACGCAGGGCTGAGATGTAGTCTTTGTAAGCTTGCTTGCCCGTCCCGTTTTCCAAAGCGTCTTGCATCCGCTTTATGGCGTACTCAGCAACATGTTTGAATTTTCGTGTTTGGGCTGGAAGGTTGTTTGCGATGCGCGCCTTGGTGTCGTGGTAAAGCTCAATCGCCCGCTCTTTCGCTTCCTCCAAGTCATCAGTCTTCGTGCTTTTGACGATGCGCTTGCCGTTATCCAGCGTCAGTCGCGCATACCAATTATCACTGCCGCTGCGCTTATCTAACTTCAGTTTTTTGTGCACATTTACAGTGCCTACGCCGTAGCTCATCGCCTGAAATCCTCGTTAAGTGTCTGTTGCTGAAAACTATACGGGGAAATGGGGTAAAAGTGCGACTGAAACTGCACGCGGACTGTGTACGAATTGTGTACAGAGTTAGGGCGACTACATATTGTATGCAACGCGCCGAATTCTGGGGAAATATACTAAATTTATGGAGGCGAGTACCGGAATCGAACCGGTGTACACGGATTTGCAATCCGCTGCGTCACCACTCCGCCAACTCGCCTTTTCAAGTAAAATCAAATACTTGCTGTGGTGTGAGGGGCGTTTTAACAGCTTTCGTCTGGGGCGTCCAGAGGGGTGCCTCAAAAATTCATGCAGAACGCTCTGGTTGGTTGTAGGTGCGCGGGAAATATTGGTTCTGCGGCAAAAGTTCTCTGCGCTGGCCGTTGCTGGTTCCTCCTTGATATGGCACAAGCGCATCATCCAAGGGAAAGATACGAGCGATCCAATGACAGACTTCGCAGCCCGCCGCCGCACGATGGTTGATACACAGATTCGACCCTCTGATGTGACCAAGTTTCCCATTATCGACGCGATGTTGAACGTGAGACGAGAGAACTTCGTGCCGGATTCCCAGCGCGAGGCGGCTTATGTCGAAGGATTGATAGATATGGGTGCGGGGCGCTGTATGCTAGAGCCTAGGACCCTGGCTAAGATATTGGATGCGCTGAACATTTCTAATGATGAAATTGTTTTGGATGTCGGCTCGGCAATGGGGTATTCGACAGCAGTTGCGGCGCGCATGGCGCAATTGGTTGTCGGCGTCGAGGAAGACGAGGACCTTGCGGTCGAGTCTCAGACCGTCCTAATGGAGGCGGACGCAGACAACGCCATCGTGCATGTCGGACCGCTGGCGCAAGGTGCGACCGAGCATGGGCCTTACGACGTGGTCATGATCCAGGGCGGGGTCGAGCAGGTGCCAGACGCCATTATTGATCAGCTCAAAGAACACGGCCGGATTGCTTGCCTTTTCATGGAAGGTGAGCTGGGAACGGTCCGCATTGGCCATAAATCCGGAGGTCGGGTGACCTGGCGCCATGCTTTTAATGCCAATGCGCCGGTATTGCAGGCATTTTCCGCGGATCGTGCATTTTCGCTATAATTCTACGGCAGATTATTCTGCTGCCTTGATTAGTTGAAAACAAAGGCGCAAACTGCGCCTAGGGCTGCGTAATTTTGATTTGAGAGGATTTCGTTATGAGTTCTAAGTCGGGAGGTAAGCTGGTCAAGGCCTTGGCGCTTACGGCTGGTATCGCACTCAGCGTTGTTCCGGGACGGGCGGTTTGGGCAGATAATCTGACCGACGCCTTCATTGGTGCATATAACACAAGCGGATTGCTGGAACAGAACCGCGCGCTGCTGCGTGCAGCGGACGAAGATGTGGCAATTGCCCTGTCTGCGCTGCGGCCGATCATCAACTGGACGGTGCAGGTCAGTCAGGATTACACGCGTTCCACCACGGATGACGTCGTAGTCAGGAACGAACCATCGTCCTTTTTCACCGGACTGACGCTGAGCCAATTGATTTATGATGGCGGCTTCTCGGTTCTGGGCAAACAGTCTGCGCAGGAAATCGTTCTGTCCACCCGTCAGAACCTGATTGATATTGAACAGCTTGTCCTGTTCCGCGCCGTGAATGCGTATCTGGAAGTCGTTCTTCAAGAAGAAACCGTTCAGATTCAGCTCAACGATGTTGATGTGTCCGCCGAGGAACTCCGGGCTTCTCAGGATCGTTTCGACGTGGGCGAAGTCACACGAACCGACGTTGCTTTGTCCGAAGCGCAGCTTGCCAGTGCTCAGGCGGAACTTGCCATTGCTCGCGGTAACCTGAGCCGCGCGCAGGCTGAATATGTGAACGCCGTGGGCAAGGCGCCGGGTGCGACAGCGGGCCAACCCAGCCTGCCGAACCTTTCTGGTTCGGAATCTGAAGCGATCGCCTTCGCTCAGCGGAACCACCCCGCAATTCTGGCCGCGCAGCACGAGGTGCGGGCATTTGATCTGGCCGTGCAGCAACAGCGTGCCAACCTTGGCCCGAACGTGAGCCTGAACGCGGATGCGGGTATTCGCGAAAGCTATGACAATGATGACAACCTCGAAGACGCGTCGATTTCGCTGAACTTCAACCAGCCGATCTATGCTGGTGGCCGTCTGGCGGCAAACGTGCGTCGGTCTATGGCGACCCGCGACGCCTCGCGCGCAAACCTGTTGAACGTGCAAAAAGACATCACACAGGGCGTGGCAGATGCCTATGCGCGTTTTCAGGCCGCAACCGCAAGTCTGAGGGCGTCGACGGAACAGGTTCGCGCCTCGCAGGTCGCGTTCGATGGTATCAGGGAAGAGGCGACATTGGGCGCTCGGACCACGCTGGACGTTCTGAACGCTCAGCAGGACTTGCTGAACGCGCAGTTGACCGAAGTTGGATCACGTACAGAGCGATCACGTGCGGCCTATGATTTGCTGCAGGCCCAAGGTCTGCTAACGGCCGAGCGGCTTGGTCTTGCTGTACAGATCTATGACCCGACGCTCTACTACAACCTGGTCAAGCGCGCGCCGGCGCAGGTCAGCAAGCAGAGCAAGGATCTGGATCGCGTGCTGAAAGCGTTGCGTCGCGACTGAGGGTCCAAGCTGACGGTTGTGAGGTCCGAAGTGTTTGGCTACACTCGATTCTGAGGACAGAGTGGTAGTGAAAAGATGACGGACAAGGTGGTAAATGGGAGCGTAGAGGACGTTTTGTCCTCTATCAAACGGCTGGTCGGTGAAGAAGGCCGCAAGATCCCGGACCTTGTTCCAACAGCCATGTCCAGAAAGCCGGGTCGCTTGGTCCTAACGGATGCTTTGCGCGTAAGCGAAGCAGCGGAGGACGAAGACGAGGCGGAACCCAAGGCGGAATACACCGCGGATGCGTCCATCAAGCCAATGGTCCTGCGTGCCAGCGACATTGTTAAGCGTGACGAACCTGTCGCCGAAGAACAGCAAAGCACTGACCCAGCGGATAGTTTGAGCGCGAAGATTGAGGCGCTGGAAGCTGCAATTGCCCGCACCGAAGATCAGTGGGAACCGGACGGCGATAGCGAGGACGAGTATTCCGGCACGCGCACGACGTCGCTGGAATGGAGCGCGGATGAGGAAGCAAGCAGCGCCAAGGAAGATGTCCGCGCCGACAATGATGACTCTGCGCCCGAGGCCGAACCACAGGTTTCCGAAACGAAGGCAATGTTCATTCGCGATCCCGAAGTGACCGCTGCCGCTGTATCATCCACTGAACAGCCCAGGGACGTAACCGCCCTTGATGAGGCCGCGTTACGTGACCTGATAGCGCAGGTTGTGCGTGAGGAACTGCAAGGCGTTCTGGGTGAGCGGATTACGCGCAACGTCCGCAAAATGGTCCGGCGCGAGATTTATCGGGCGCTTGCCGAACACAAGCCGGATTGACCGTTATCCGTGCGTAGGACTCTCTGCAAGGTCCAGCAGTTGATCCAGGTTCATATGCGTTTCAAGATGGTCCGCCAACGCGTCGAGTGTGTCCTCAACCCCATCTTCATAGCCCAAATCCGATGCTGCGCCGAGCTGTGACAAGTAGCTGGCGCGAAATGCGTCAGAAGAGAAGATGCCATGCAAATAGCTGCCACGAATGCGGCCGGACTTGTCAGTGGCGCCTTCTGGCCGCCCGTCGACTTCCAGCCAAGCGAGTCGGCAATCGGCCCCCTCTGTTTTACCCATGTGAATTTCATAACCCTGTACCGGCTCGCCACCCGGGACAGTTCGGGCGTTGCGCAGAGTGAGCGTCTTTTGTCTCGACATCACCGTGTCGACATCCAAAAGGCCTAAGCCTTCGACAGTCCCCGGGCGACCATCCACCCCGTCCGGGTCTGCGATTGTCTTGCCCAGCATTTGATACCCGCCACACAAGCCTAAGACATGGCCGCCCCGACGAACATGTGCATACAGATCCACATCCCAGCCCTGCGCGCGGAAATAGGCCAGATCGCCTATGGTCGATTTGCTGCCCGGCAACAACACCAGATCAGCATCACCAGGCAGAGCGCGACCAGCAGGCACGATCTCTACAGTGATGCCCGGTTCGGCGGACAGGGGGTCGAGATCGTCGAAATTCGCCATCCTCTCCAGTTGCGGGACCACGACTTTACAGGCCCCACCGCTATGCGAGCGGATGTCCATCATGTCTTCGGCTGGAAGACGCCACGCATCGTGGAACCAAGGAACGACGCCCAGACAAGGCCATCCGGTTCGCGCTGCTATGTCATCTCGTCCTTCGTCAAACAGCGAAACATCGCCCTTGAAACGGTTGACCGCGAAGCCCCGGATCATGGCCAGATCGCCTGCGTCAAGCACGGCCTGTGTTCCGACGATCTGGGCTATCACGCCGCCGCGATGGATGTCGCCGACCAGAACCACCGGAACCCCGGTGGCGCAGGCGAAGCCCATGTTGGCAATATCGCCTTTGCGCAGGTTGGTTTCAGCCGGGCTTCCGGCGCCTTCTATCAGGACCAGATCGGCGCCGTCGCACAACCTGTCAAAGCTTTCCAAGGCAGCACTCAGCAGCTTGGATTTGTCCTTGCGGTAATCTCCGGCTTTCATCGTCCCGGCGCGTTGGCCCTGTATGATGACCTGAGCGCCGGTATCCGTTTCAGGTTTCAGCAGAATCGGGTTCATGTCGGTATGCGTTGGTCGTTTGGCGGCGCGGGCCTGCAATGCCTGCGCCCGCCCAATCTCGCCCCCGTTTTCGGTGACGGCGGCATTGTTTGACATGTTTTGCGGCTTGAACGGTGCGACACGCAGGCCGCGCCGCGTAAAGGCTCGGGCCAATCCTGCCACCAGAACCGACTTGCCGACATTGCTGCCGGTGCCCTGAATCATGATGGCGCGAACCATGCCGAGTCTCCTATAACCTGAAGGGCACATGACCCGATTTGATGGCTGAGGAAAAGCCCCGGATGAACACACCTGCACATCTTTTGATCGGGGCTGCTGCCTTTGCCAATCCTCCTCGTGGGCGGATTTTGTGGGCTGCTTTGCTAGGCTCTGCGCTGCCGGACGTGTCGCTTTACCTGATGGCCGGGGTGTCTTTGTTCGTTTTGGGGATTCCTGAGCAGGTGGTTTTCGGTCAGCTTTATTATTCCACGGAATGGCAGACCGTATTCGCCATCGACAACTCATTTTTTGTTTGGGGATTGGTGCTATTGGCTGGGGGCTGGCTCCGCATCAGGCCGCTGATCGTCGGCGCGTCGGCTGGCTTGCTGCATCTGTTACTGGACTTTGTGTTGCATGCCGGGGACGGGCGGCCCCAGTTCTGGCCGTTCAGCTCGTGGGTCTTTGACAGCCCAGTCAGTTATTGGGACAGCGCACACCACGCCTATTGGGTGGCACCTGTGTCACTGACAGTGTGCGCGGTGTCTTATCTGTTACTGTGGCGGCGGGGCATGGCATGGTCGGCGAAGGTGTTCTTTGCCATGATGCTGTGCGCCGAGGTTTGGGTTGCGCGACAGTGGTTGCTGTTTTTCTGACGCAAAGCTCAGGGTAAACGAAAAGCGCGCTCCAGTGGCAGGAGCGCGCTTTTTCATTCGATCAGCAGTTTGGGTCAGGCTGCTTCTGCCTGTTGTGCGGCGTTGCGACGCTCGCTCTCTTCACGCGACAGGGCGACCGAGGTGCGTACACCACGACCAACGAACTCCATCAGTCCGCTGACAACGCGTTCGTTCGGGTCAATCCCTGCACAAGACAGGACCTCGCGACCATCGCGCGAGCGGGCCCACCTAGCGATCTGTTCGGGGCCATTGCCGTACTTTTTATCGTCGGCGATTGCGTCATCCAGTGCAGCCAACACAACGGCTGCGAAAAGTTTACGAGCACGGTTGCCTTGCTCATTGTTAAAGGCGGTGCCGTCAACGAAATCTCTCATCTCGTCTTCCTTGTTGTTCTTGCTCTTGCATTTTCGGCGTGACGGTCCTTATGACCGATTAAGTGCGATTCGGATACACCTAATATGCATAGTTGCGTTGCGTTATTTGCATGGCTTGCTGCAGCTGCAGCACAAGGTCTCGTTGTCTTGCCAGGTGCAGCCACGCCAGATATAGGGAGCGCAACTTACGCATCAACCGTTTGTGAAGGATTTATGTCATGCCCAAGATAAATGGGAACGAAATTCGCCCCGGCAATGTGCTTGAGCATAATGACGGTCTGTGGGCAGCCGTAAAAGTCGATCATGTAAAGCCCGGAAAAGGCGGTGCTTTTGCGCAAGTCGAATTGCGCAACCTGCGGAATGGGTCAAAATTGAACGAACGGTTCCGTTCGGCGGATAAAGTTGAACGTGTACGGCTAGAGCAGAAGGACCAGCAGTTCCTATACGAATCTGACGGTATGCTGGTGTTCATGGACTCTGAGACCTACGAACAGATCGAACTGCCCGCCGAACTGCTGGGCGAGCGCCGCCCGTTTCTGCAGGACGGCATGACCATCGTGGTCGAGTTCTACGAATCCGAGGCGCTAAACGCCACGTTGCCCCAGAAAGTGACCTGCAAGATCGTCGAGACCGAGCCGGTCGTCAAAGGTCAGACCGCTGCGAATTCGTTCAAACCGGCAATTCTGGACAATGGTGTTAAGGTCATGGTGCCGCCGTTCATCGGACAGGATGAGATGATCGTCGTGAACACCGAAACCATGGAATATTCCGAGCGCGCCTAAACGGTTGCCTTGATGGAAATGAAAAAGACCGCGACGGCAGGGGCCGCGCGGTCTTTTTTTATCTTAACCTTCTTGGGTTCCGATATTGTTCAGGATTGGGGCCGAACAATTCCAGCATCAACTCGTACTTGATGCGATTGGCGCTGACTTGCCGGTAGAACGCGATCAGAAAGGCGGTTGGTCCTTGGATGCGGCTTAAGCCGCTGGTAGCGGCGACCACAGTGCCCACATCCGTTTTGCCCTGTACAACGAGATAACCGCCCAGCATCAGAACGCCGACGGTGCCCGCGCCGTTGATGACGCTAAGCAGGAACTTGGCGGACAGTTTCCACAAAAACATACGTCGCCGTGTCTCAAAGATTTCGTCGAACTGCGCTTCGATGTCTCGTGCGACGGCGTCGATATCTTCGACCGTCAGCTTGTCGGTCGCGCTGCGCAGGATATGGACGCGCTCGGCCACAAAGGTGTTTACTTTGCGCTGCGAGATCAGAACGATGACGATCTGCGGCACAATCATCGAAAATGCAATCAGGCCAAGTCCCGGCTGCGTCGATGAAATATACCCGATCACACTGATCAGAGTTCCCACTTGCACCACAGGGTCCGAAAACGCCCCGCCTGCAAATTTGCCTAGCTCTTCGGCTTCGGCCGAGATGGCGGTGGTCATTGTTCCCTTTCGGACGGTTCCGCCGGTTTCACCCAGATCCGATGAGCGCAATAGCAGCCGCTGCCGGATCATGCGGATCATGTCTTCGCCCAGTGTGCCAGCCCGAAAGCCCAGCAGCCATTTCAGAGCGAGACTCAGCAGGATCACGGACATCATGCCGCCTCCGAGATAGATCAGGTGATCCGTGTCGACGTTATCCTCGGTCAGGTGGTTGATGATGTCGCGCTGAAACTCCAGCGGCACAGCAGCCAGACCCGCGATGGCTATGGATAAAATAATAAGGATGATCTGACGCCCGGCACTGGCACGCCAGATCGCTCTGTATAGTTTGAACATTTGTTTTTCCGGTTCTTGAACCTGCGCACAGTGTGGCAGCGCCTTTGGGCGTGTTCAAACTATACCTCAAAAACCGTGGGTTACGCCGTGCTGGATTGGCAACAATCAAATCTCAACGGTGATAGGGACCCCGTCAGCGGTTAAATCGCCTTTGGCGCGGTCCAGTCTAAGATATGCGATGCCCCGACCATCAGACTGGGTAAACAGCGTGCCTGCGGGTTTCCCATCGGACAGAATTTCCGCCCCGACCGGGGCCGCGCCGCCGACCCGGACGCTGCGCAGACCCTTGCGCAACTCGGTCTTGTGTTTCATACGCGCGGTGACTTCCTGCCCGACATAGCAGCCCTTTTTGAAGTCGACACCGTTCAAGACCTCGAAACCGGATTCAAGGATATAGCTGTCAGGTGTCAGTTCGATTGCAGTCTCGGGAATGCAGTGACGCACGCGGATCGCGTCCCAATCGGTGCCGTCGTCGCCCTCGGTGCTTTCCGAGTAGATGCGCCAGCCCATTTCGGGATGACGGGGATCCGACAGCGCGCCTTGGGGGGCAGGGCCCGTGCCGCGTTGAAGGTTCAGGCCGCTATCTTCGATCGTGACATCGGCCCGCAGCTTGTACATGTTCAATCGCTTGACGAGATCGTCAGCCAGTTCCTCTGCCACGTCCAGAAGAACGGTCTCTCCGTCCCGCAGCAGAAAGAAATCTGCCAGATACTTGCCCTGAGGTGTCAGCAGCGCGGCGTAGACGATCCCGTGTTCCATCCCGGCGATGTCATTTGTCACCAGTCCTTGCAGGAAACTGTCAGTGTCCGCGCCGCCAAAGCGCAGGATGCGGCGATTGGGCATGTTACGTCCTCGTCTTTTCCCTGAGCCACGTGATATAGGAGTTCACGCCGACAAGACCAGAGGGTTTCAATCATGCCAGCGCCGATCAGCATCGTCATCCCTACGCTGAATGCGGCGGACAGCCTTCCTGAAACGCTGCAGGCTTTGATGGAGGGGCTGCATACCGGACTAATCCAGGAACTGATTGTCTCTGATGGTGGCTCTACCGATTCTACGTTGGAAATTGCCGATGACGCCGGGGCCGAGATTGTGACCGGTGCTGCGTCACGCGGGGGACAACTGCAGCGCGGATGCGCATTGGCCAAGGCTGAATGGTTATTGGTTTTGCACGCGGATACCGTCTTGCAAGAAGGGTGGAGCAAGGCCGTGGGTGATCACTTGCGGACCGGCGGCCCGGCTGCCTTTCGTCTTGCTTTCCGCGCGGCGGGGTTTGCGCCTGCGTGGGTTGCGGGTTGGGCCAATTTGCGCAGCCGCCTGTTTCGGTTGCCGTATGGCGATCAGGGGCTTTTGATCAGGCGCAAGGCTTACATGGATGCAGGGGGATACCCGGACCAGCCATTAATGGAGGATGTTGCGCTGGCGCGTCGGCTGCGGGGTATAACCCTGTTACCCGTTCGTGCCTTCACAAGTGCGGATCGATATCAGAGGGTGGGGTGGGCCCGTCGGGGTGCGCGGAACTTGTGGACACTGACGCGGTATTTTCTGGGTGGTGATCCCGAACGGCTGGCTCAGTCATACCGGCGCTGAGGCTTGTGCGCAGTTCAACGATCGACTTACCCAGCCGAAACGGGGCCGCGAAACTAACCAGACAGAGGGCGACGATCTGGAGCACCAGAATATGTGCATTGGCCTGCAGGTATTCCCATTCGTCCTTTAGCTTCCCAACCTGCGCGATCAGATCGTCATAACTCTGGGCAAGAATGACATAGTCCCCGGCGATTGCCGGAACTTTTCGGCGCATGTTGTCGATTGCAGCCTGCGTTTGTTCGTCGAGTGACGTGAAAACCAGAAACTGATCTAAGTCGAAGGATTCAACCTTTGAGGCCATTGCCCGCATATCGTCCTGCTCGGCCTTTGCGCTTTGTCCGAACAGGAAATGCAGACCCTGAAGCGGCGCGACCTCGTTGGTGACGGCGATAAACAACGGAAGCTCGGAATTACTGGCGGTGGACGCCGACAGGAACTCCACCTTGTCGCACAAAACCCCGATATCTTTGTCATAGGCGGGGTCGCAAAAACGCAGCCGGAACCGTGCGGCATCCCGGTCGAACGCAAGCGTTGCGGCATAAGCCACGTCAATCTGCCGGTCCAGCCGCGAACTGTCCGAGGTGTACAACCCCGCAAGAACAGCAACCAAGGCACCGATTCCGCCCAGAACAACCCAAACGAGATCAGCCAGTTTCCACGCACGGTGGCCAGCAGGTTTACGGAACAGAAACCCGGTTCCAACCGATCCAATCAGAAAGAACAGGATTAACAGGGGCAGTTGATTGTCGGCAATAAACGTCATGCATACAAAGTGACGACGCGTTCACGACGTGGCAACACTCTTCACGGGCTGTTGTTCTTTTTGTCGGATCAGAAATCAAGAGCCAGAGCTTTGGCCAAACTTCCGAAATAGTTTGGTGCGGTCAAAGGCTTGCTCCAATTCGTCAGTGCGTTCCTTGACCGAATCCCAAAGCCGCTCCTGCACTTCAGCGATGGCGCATTCCATCAACGCAAGGATCGAAGCCATCGAGTCCCAGGCCGAAGGCACGGCAATCCGTGCCGCAAACGTGTGCCTGGCGAGCCGGTGAATAGGCGAGCGCCACTGGTCGGTGAACAGCACAATCTCGGCCTCGCGTTCCTGGCAAAGCTGTCCGATCAACATGGTCGCGTTCTCGTACCTGCGCACGTCCAGCGCAACCAGAACGTCATTTTTTCGAACATCCAGCAGATCATGCGTCCACGAGGCCGCAACGGGCAGCAACCGGACGTCGGGCCGGATCATTTGCAAGTGCAGATAGAGGTACTGCGCCAAGGTGCCCGTTATTCGCCCCCCGGTGATGAAAATCCGCCGATCCGGGTCCGATAACAGGTTGCAAAAGCTATCGAATTCGCCGGGATCAACTTCGTCTATCGTGCGCTTCTGGTTGGCAAGGGATTGCTGGGAATAGCGATTCAGGATGTGTTCTTCGGGCAGGTCATTCTGCCAGACGTCGCGCTTGGCGACGGGCCCCGAGATCATCTCTTTCACCTCGCCGCGCAGGGCGGCCTGAAACTGAGGGTAGCCGTCAAACCCGGTTTTTTGCAGCATCCGCGCGACCGTGGTGGTCGAGACCGAGGCGGTGCTGGCCAATTCGGTGATGCTGCCCAGCCCGGCCATCGGGTAATCATCCAGCAGAACACTGACGAGTTGCCGTTCAGAAGGGGTCATCTTGTCCCGATGGGCCAGCAGCCTGTCCGTCACCCGCACTGAACGATCCTCCTGTATGCGACAGGCGCATAATGTGAACAATTTTTCATCAAGATCAAGCGTGGAAAAATTTATACAGGAAAATTATTGACAGGAGATTGCCGAGTGTGGAAATTTTTCCACAACGATCACGCATGGAATCGCAGGGCTTAGAATTGGACTTCGGAAAAGTCGTTCACACGGATTTGGCAGACGATGCGCCTTCGGTGGCGCTGGTTTGTGAGCACGCGTCCAATCGAATCCCTGCATGTCTTGGGGACATGGGATTGGAGACAGATGCGTTGCAAAGCCATATCGCCTGGGATCCCGGCGCATTGGCTGTGGCAAAGCTGATGGCAGTGTGCATGTCGGCCCCCTTGGTTCATGGCGGTGTGTCGCGTCTGGTTTACGACTGCAATCGCCCGCCCGAAGCCGCCGGGGCCATGCCGGTAAAAAGTGAGAACTGGGACATTCCGGCCAATGCGAACCTGTCTTCGCAAGAGCGTAAAGCGCGTATCGAGGGGGTTTATGAGCCGTTTCGTGCATCCCTGTCGGATGTGTTGGACCAGTATCGGCGCTCGCTAGAGTTGATGGTCACTGTTCACAGCTTCACGCCCATTTATCTTGGCAAAAAGCGTAAGGTGGAACTGGGTATCCTGCACGGAGAGGATGACCGGTTCGCGACCTCAATGATGGCCCAACAGCCAGCCCAGAACCCATACGTCACCCGTTTGAACGAGCCCTATTCGGCCGTCGATGGTGTTGCGCATACACTGGACGCGCAGGCCGCGCCGCGCGGGTTGCTGAACGTAATGATCGAAATCCGCAACGACCTGATCGAAACGCCTGAACAGCAATCGGCTGTGGCTGACGCGCTGGTTCCGTGGATTGCAAGTGTCTTGTCGGGCATCAAAAAGAAGGTGGCGATGTGATCCGGGTCATGAGCTCATATGTCCGCGTCGTCGATGCGATCAATTATAGGATCGGGCGGGTGATGATGTGGGGCCTGTTCGTGATGATGGGAATCCTGCTGTGGTCTTCGATCTCGAAGACGTTTTTCCTGCCGTCGCTGTGGACGCTGGAAATGGCGCAGTTCGCGATGGTGACCTATTACATCATGGGCGGGCCATATTCGATTCAACTGGGGTCGAACGTGCGGATGGACCTGTTCTATCACAATTGGAGCCACACGAAAAAAGCGTGGTTCGACGCCTTCACCGTTTTGCTGCTGATCTTGTATCTGGGCGTGCTGTTTTACGGCGGGCTGGGATCAACCGCCTATAGCCTTGGCTATTGGGGGGATTCGCCGATCTCGTACTTCACCGGCCTGCTGACCGGCAGCGAAGAGATCGGGCGCCTCGAACGATCCTCGACCGCGTGGCGTCCTTATATCTGGCCCGTCAAGGCGATCATGGTGTTCGGCTTCTTCCTGATGCTGCTACAGGCGATATCGGAATTCTTCAAAGACATAGCCCGGATCAACGGGCAGGAAATCGGGGTTCGTCGGGCATGAGCCAGGAATACATTGCCATTTTCATGTTCGCGTCGATGATGCTGATGCTGTTCACAGGTCAGCGCGTCTTTGGCGCGATCGGCGCGGTCGCTACTGTCGCTGCGCTCGCCCTGTGGGGAACGGGCGGGCAGGACATAACATTCTCGGCCGCTATGAAGCTGATGAAATGGTATCCGCTGCTGACCCTGCCGATGTTCATTTTCATGGGCTATGTGTTGTCGGAAAGCCGTCTGGCCGATGACCTGTATCGGATGTTCCATGTGTGGATGGGGCCGGTGAATGGTGGGTTGGCGATCGGCACGATTGGCCTGATGGTTCTGGTTTCGGCCATGAACGGTCTCAGCGTCGCGGGGATGGCCATTGGCGCAACCATTGCGCTGCCGGAACTGCTGCGGCGGGGCTATGACAAGACGATGGTGACGGGTGTTATTCAAGCCGGGTCCAGTCTGGGCATTCTGGTGCCGCCCTCGGTTGTGCTGGTGCTTTATGCGATGATCGCGCGGCAACCGGTGGGGCAGTTATGGCTGGCCGGGATCGTGCCGGGACTGCTGATGGCAAGCTTGTTCATCCTCTATATCTGGATCCGATGCCGTATTCAGCCCGAACTTGGCCCCGCAATGAAAGACGCGCATGAGGTGCCGAGGGCCGAGAAAATCCGCCTATTGGGCGCCGGTGCGCTACCGCTGATCATCTTTGCCGCGATGATGGTGCCGTTTGTGAACGGCTGGACTTCGCTTGTTGAAAGCTCGGCGATCGGGGCGCTGACTGCTCTAGTCGTTTCGGTTGTCAAACGGCGCATGACGTGGAAGATTTTCGAGGATTGCACAAAGCAAACGCTGGCAATCTCATGCATGTTCATGTGGATCATCCTCGCCGCCCTTGGCTTTGGCGCGGTGTTCGATGGGCTGGGCGCGGTGAAAGCCATCGACAATCTGTTCACCGATCAACTGGGCCTGTCGCCGTGGATGATCCTGATTCTGATGCAGCTCAGCTTTATCGTCATGGGCACGTTTCTGGACGACACGGCGATGCTGGTGATAGTGGCGCCGCTCTATGTGCCGCTGGTGGGGGCGTTGGGTTTTGATCTGATCTGGTATGGGGTGCTTTATACGATCACCACCCAGATCGCCTATATGACGCCGCCATTCGGTTATAACCTGTTCTTGATGCGGGCCATGGCCCCGCCTGAGATCACGCTGCGCGATATCTACCGCTCGATCATTCCGTTTGTCGCGGTGATGGTGCTGGCGCTGACGATCATCATGATCTTCCCGGAAATCGCCCTGTGGTTGCCCGGCTATGTCTATGGAAATTAACAAGAATGCCCGTCTAAGCGGCACGAAAAACTACAACAGAGAGGAAATGACATGACAACAAGACGTAAGTTTCTGAAAACAGCCGGGGTAGGTGTTGCCGCCGCACCTCTGGCTGCGCCTGCACTGGCGCAGAGCACGATCACCTGGCGGATGCAGACTTATGCCGGTCCTGCGCTTGCCGCCCATGTGATCGACCCCGCGATCGAGATGTTCAACAAGATCGCTGGCGACCGGATGCAGATCGAGCTGTTCTATGCCGATCAGCTTGTCCCGACCGGAGAGTTGTTCCGCGCCATGCAGAAGGGCACGATTGATGCGGTTCAGTCCGACGATGACTCGATGGCGTCGCCCACCGAAGTCACCGTGTTCGGCGGCTATTTCCCGTTTGCGTCGCGCTATTCGCTGGACGTGCCGGTGCTGTTCAACCAGTATGGCCTGAACGAGATCTGGGACGAGGAATATTCCAAGGTCGGCGTCAAGCATATCAGCGCCGGTGCATGGGACCCCTGCCACTTTGCCACCAAAGACCCGATTAACAGCCTGGCCGACCTACAAGGCAAGCGCGTCTTTACCTTCCCGACAGCGGGCCGCTTCCTAAGCCAGTTTGGTGTCGTGCCGGTGACCCTGCCTTGGGAAGACATCGAAGTCGCCGTGCAGACCGGCGAGTTGGACGGCATCGCATGGTCCGGCATCACCGAGGACTACACTGTCGGTTGGGCAGATGTGACCAACTACTTCCTGACCAACAACATCTCGGGTGCATGGGCGGGATCGTTCTTTGCAAATATGGATCGCTGGAACGAGCTGCCCGAAGACCTGCAGACCCTTTTCCGCGTCTGCTGTGACCAGTCGCACTACTATCGTCAGTGGTGGTATTGGGGTGGCGAGGCCAGCCTGCGCGTCAACGGCGATAAGATGCAGCTGACCTCGATCCCGGATGAAGAATGGGCGACGGTTGAAGAAGCGGCCGTTGCCTTCTGGGATGAAATCGCAGCCGAGTCCGAGACCAAGGCGAAGGTCGTCGAGATCTTCAAGCAGTATAACGCAGACATGCTCAAGGCCGGGCGGCCTTATCGTTACGGCTAAAATCCAAGCGACTACGGCGCGCGGCCTCGGTCGCGTGCCGGTATTGAACCACTGGAACCCCTGTCCCCAATGCTAGGCTTGCCTCCGAAACAGACAAGAACGCTCCGGTCACGCTTTGGCGTGAACCGAGTCCGAGGGGTATAGGCAAATGGCAATCGCCGGGTTCCTGATCGAGATTTTTGCGGCAACCATGTTGTTGCTTTTTGCGGTGCGGCTGGTCCGCACGGGCATCGAACGGCGCTTTGGTGCGTTGTTTCAGTCGCTGTTGACGCGCCATTCAAACGTATTTGTTGCAGGTGGGGCCGGTATGGTTCTGGCCACGATCCTGCAAAGCTCGGCCGCGGTGACGGTATTGCTGACCGGTTTTGCGGCGGCTGGCATGGTCAGCTTTGGCATCGCATTGGCCGGGGTGCTGGGTGCGGATCTGGGGGCTGCGCTGGTCATTCAGGTTTTGTCTTACGATCTTGGCTGGCTGCAACCCGTTTTGCTGGCGCTTGGTGGCTGGCTTTACCTCAAATCCGATCGCGCCAATGTGCGGCTGATCGGGCGCATTGTTCTTGGCATTGCGTTCATTCTGGTCTCATTGCAGTTCCTGCGGGATGCGGTTGATCCGATCCGCGAAAGCTCCTTTTTGCCCGCGATCGCGGGCTATCTGGAAAGCGACTATTTCAGCGCCTTCATCGTGGGCGCTGTTTTGGCCTTTGTTATGCACAGTTCCGTGGCGACGATCCTGATGTGCGTAACACTGGTTCAGGTCGGAGCAATCCCCTTTGCGGCTGGTCTTTCGCTGGTGCTTGGGGCCAATCTGGGTTCGGCCTTCATTCCGATCTGGCTGACGCGTGACCTGACGGTTTCCGCGCGTCGCATTCCGCTGGCCAACCTTCTGCTGCGCGGCAGTGCGGCGCTGGTGATGCTGATCGCGGTCAACGTGACCGGCGCGCATCAGGCGCTTATGGTGGCCGGGGCAGGGCAGTCGTTGATCCTGGCCCATATCGGGTTCAACCTTGCCGTATTCGTGCTGGCCACAGGGTTCGTAAATTGGTTGGAACGCCCGATGACGCTGTTGCTGCCCGAGCCAAAGGACGAGGCAGGCGTGATGGATCAGTTCTCGTACGCGCTGAGCCCACTGAACGATCCCAGCGCGTCAGGGGCGAATGTCGCGATGTCCTCGGTCCGGCATGAGCTGTTGCAGATGGTCACGCAGGTCGAGCGCATGTTCCGCCCGGTTCTAGATATCTACGAACAGGATGATAGCGACGCGATCTCGGCCCTGTGGCAGCAAGATGAACGGGTGAATGCGCAGTTGACCGAAATCCGACGTTTTGTCGCCCGGATGCCGCGCCAGAACATGAGCAAGGCGCAGATCAAGGCGGCACGCGGCTTGGTCGAATACGCGATCCGGCTTGAGGCTGCGGGCGACGTGGTATCCAACCGCATGACCCGAACCGCGCAGATCAAACACACTGAACGTACCGAATTTTCGGCGCAGGGCTGGAAGGAGCTCAAGGATCTGCACGCGACTGTGCTGGCTAGTTTCTCGCTTGCTCGGCATGTGCTGCTGGTTGATGACATGGATTGCGCGCGCCGATTGGTGCTGGACAAGGTCGAGGTCAAGCGGATGTCACGGAAGAGCCGCAAGGCGCATCTGAAACGGCTTGAGAGAGGCCAGGCCGAGAGCTTCGCCTCTAGCGATCTGCATCTTGAAACATTGCGCGCCATGCGTGACCTGCACGGGCATATCGCCGCCGTCGCCTATCCGATCCTCTATCAAAGCGGGCAGGTGCTGGAAACACGTTTGGTGATGGAAATGGAAAACGAAGCGGTCGAAGACTAGGGCCGCGGGACAGAGTTTGGGGCGATAGCCCCAGAAAATAACAAAGGATGAACGGGATGGGCAATGACGCACGTTTGGACGATCTGAAAGCCAAGGTCGAAGCCGGTGAGGTCGATACCGTGCTGGTCTGCATGGTCGACATGCAGGGGCGCTTAATGGGCAAGCGTTTCCATGCAGGGCATTTCGTGGCTGGCGCATGGGAGGAGACCCATTGTTGCAACTACCTGCTGGCGACAGACCTCGAGATGGCGACCCCCGATGGCTATGCCGCCACAAGTTGGGAACGCGGCTATGGCGATTACGTGATGAAGCCCGACCTGAGCACTCTGCGCCCGGTGCCGTGGCTTGAGGGCACCGCTATGGTGATGTGCGATGTGCTGGATCACCACACGCATGAGGAAGTACCCCATGCGCCTCGGTCCATTCTGAAAAAGCAGGTGAACCGGCTGAAGGCTATGGGCTATGACGCAATGTGCGCCACCGAGTTGGAGTTCTTTCTGTTCGAGAAGAGCTTTGACCAGATCCGCAAGGAAGGCTTCCGCGATCTGGAGCCGATCTCGGGCTATAACGAAGACTATCACATCCTGCAGACCACCAAGGAAGAGCATGTGATGCGCCCGATCCGCAATCATCTTTGGAATGCGGGAATTCCGGTTGAGAACTCGAAAGGTGAGGCCGAGACCGGTCAGGAAGAGCTGAACATCAAATACGCACCTGCGATGGACACGGCCGAGTATCACTCGATTGCTAAGAACGCGGTGAAAGAGATCGCATGGCAGCATGGTCATGCGGCGACGTTCCTGCCCAAATGGCATCATGAGAAAGTGGGCAGTTCGTCCCATGTGCATCAGTCGCTTTGGGCGGATGGGCAACCGGCGTTTTTCGATAAGTCGGATGCGCTGGGCATGTCGGCTCTGATGAAAAGCTACATGGCTGGATTGTTGAAATACGCGGCCGATTACACTTATTTCATGGCACCGTACGTTAACAGCTATAAGCGGTTCATGAAGGGCACCTTTGCGCCTACACGGATCATCTGGTCGGTGGACAATCGCACCGCGGGGTTCCGTTTGTGTGGGGATGGCACCAAGGCGGTACGGGTAGAGTGCCGTATTCCGGGTTCGGACATGAACCCTTATCTGGCTATGGCAGGGATGCTGGCCGCTGGGATTGCCGGGATTGAAGAGGGGCTGGAGTTGCAGCCTCCGACGCAGGGAGACGTCTATCAGGGCGAAACGGGTATGATCCCCGGCAATCTGCGTGCGGCGCGGGATGCGTTGTATGGGTCAGCCATGTTGCGGGCTGCCATGGGCGACGAGGTGGTCGATCATTATTCCCGTGCGGCAGAGGTCGAGGTTGAAGAATTCGAGCGTGTGGTGACCGATTGGGAAATCGCGCGCGGGTTTGAGCGGGCTTGAGACGGGTTGGCTGGGGGCTCTGCCCCCAGACCCCCGGGATATTTTTTGGCCAGATGAAGCAGGGGATCCTGCTTCTTTCGGAAATGGAGTGAAGATGGGGCAGATGTTGAAATGTGTCTCGCCGATTGATGGATCGGTTTATGCAGAGCGTGAAGTGCTGTCGGCTGAGGCGGCGTTTGAGGCTGCTGCGCTGGCGCGGGCGGCACAGGCGGATTGGGCGGCACGTCCGTTGCAGGAGCGGACCCGCCTTGTGATGGCAGGCGTGGCTGCTGTGGGTGCGATGAATGATGAGATCGTGCCCGAGCTTGCGCATATGATGGGTCGCCCCGTGCGCTATGGCGGTGAGTTTGGTGGGTTCAATGAGCGTGCCAGCCATATGGCCGAGATTGCCGAGGTTTCGCTGGCTGATATCGCGGTGGGTGAGGATGAGACCTTTAAGCGCTATATAAAGCGTATCCCGCATGGGGTCGTTTTTGTAGTGGCGCCCTGGAACTATCCTTACATGACGGCGATCAACACGGTCGCGCCTGCGTTGATTGCGGGCAATGCGGTGGTGTTGAAACATGCCACGCAGACTTTGTTGGTGGGTGAGCGGATGACGCAGGCATTTCATGCAGCGGGCGTGCCGCAGGATGTGTTTCAGAACGTGTTCCTCAGCCATGACGTGACCAATGATCTGATCGCGGGCAGGGCGTTTGATTTTGTGAACTTCACCGGCTCGGTCGGTGGCGGGCAGGCGATGGAACGCGCGGCGGCGGGCACCTTTACCGGCGTTGGCACCGAGCTGGGCGGCAAGGATCCTGGCTATGTCATGGAGGATGCTGATCTGGATGCGGCCGTGGATACGTTGATCGACGGTGCGATGTTCAACTCGGGTCAGTGTTGTTGCGGGATCGAGCGGATTTATGTGCATGAGAGCCTGTATGATGCGTTTGTTGCCAAGGCGGTTGAGGTCGTGAACGGCTATAAGTTGGGCAACCCGCTGGATGCCGAGACGACGATTGGTCCGATGGCCAATGTCCGCTTTGCCGATGAGGTGCGCGCGCAGATTGCCGAGGCCGTTGCGGCGGGTGCCGTTGCCCATATCGAGACCTTCGCCGAGGATGATGGTGGGGCCTACCTGACCCCGCAGATCCTGACCAACGTGACCCATGACATGCGTGTGATGCGGGACGAAAGCTTTGGCCCGGTGGTGGGCATCATGAAAGTCTCGTCCGACGAAGAAGCCATCGCGCTGATGAATGACAGCGAGTTTGGCCTGACCGCCAGCCTCTGGACCCGCAATGTGGATCGTGCTGCGCGGGTGGGCGATCAGATCGAAACTGGCACCGTGTTCATGAACCGGGCCGATTATCTGGACCCGGGCCTGTGCTGGACCGGTTGCAAGAATACCGGGCGCGGAGGGGGATTGTCGGTCATCGGCTATCACAACCTCACACGCCCCAAATCCTACCATCTGAAAAAGGTGACATCATGAGCCTTGTTGGAAACTGGTCCTATCCGACCGCGATCAAGTTCGGCGCTGGCCGGATCAAGGAATTGCCCGAAGCTTGCGCGGCTGCCGGGATGAAACGCCCTCTGTTGGTGACCGACAAGGGGTTGGCCGATCTGCCGATCACGACGGCGACGTTGGATATCCTTGAGGCTGCGGGACTGGGCCGCGGTCTGTTCAGCGACGTTGACCCGAACCCCAATGAAAAGAACCTCGAAGCCGGGGTTGCCGCCTATAATGCGGGCGGCCATGACGGCGTGATTGCCTTTGGCGGTGGCTCGGCGCTGGATCTGGGCAAAATGGTTGCGTTCATGTGCGGCCAGACTCGTCCGGTGTGGGATTATGAGGATATAGGCGACTGGTGGACCCGTGCTGATGCCGATGCCATCGCGCCGATCATCGCCGTGCCGACCACGGCTGGGACGGGGTCCGAGGTGGGGCGCGCAAGCGTCATCACCAATTCGGAAACACATGTCAAAAAGATCATCTTCCACCCGAAAGTGCTGCCGACGGTCGTGATCTGCGACCCCGAGCTGACCGTGGGTATGCCCAAATTCATCACCGCAGGCACCGGTCTGGATGCATTCGCCCATTGTGTCGAGGCGTTCTCGAGCCCGCATTACCACCCCATGTCCCAAGGCATCGCGCTGGAGGGGATGCGGCTGGTTAAGGACTACCTGCCGCGTGCCTATAAAGACGGCTCCGATATCGAAGCGCGCGCCCAGATGATGAGCGCGGCGGCGATGGGGGCGACGGCGTTTCAAAAGGGCCTTGGCGCGATACACGCGATGAGCCACCCGATTGGCGCGGTGTTCAACACCCATCACGGCACCACGAACGCCGTTTGTATGCCGGCCGTTCTGGACTTTAACGCCTCCGCCATCGCCGACCGGTTCCAACAAGCGGCGGCCTATCTGGGCATCGAGGGCGGTTTTGAGGGCTTCCGCGCCTTTGTGCAGGAGTTCAATGACAGCTTCGCCATCCCGCGCAAACTGTCCGATCTGGGTGTGACCGAAACGTCGATCCCCGCGTTGGTCAAAGGCGCGATCATCGACCCGTCCTGCGGCGGCAACCCGATTGAATTGACCGAAGACAACCTGACCGCGTTGTTCAAAGCCGCGTTGTAACAGGCTTGCAGACACGCTCCCTCACCTCGCATACTGTGTGCAGGTGAGGGAGATTTTCATGACCAAAGAGATAGTTCTGATCCACGGGGCCTTTGCCGGGCCGTGGTGTATGCAGGATTACGCGGACTTCTTCCGCGCGCGCGGCTGGACGGTTCACACCCCCGCGCTGCGCTACCATGGCGGCGACCCTAAGGCCGATCCCGATCCCGGCCTGACCGACACCAGCGTCATGGACTACGCCGATGACATCGCTGCATTCGTGAAGGGGCTGGACAGCAAGCCGGTGCTGCTGGGCCACGCCATCGCGGGGGTTGTGGCGCAGCAGGTGGCGTCTCGCGGTTTGGCCAGTGCCATTGTCCTGATCAACCCGAACGCTGCTTGGGGGACGTTGCCTGAAACTGACGACGAACGCGCCGTGCCGCGCGCGTTGATGGAGGGCGGGGCGTTCTGGAAACAGCCCATGCGCGTCGATTTCGACCTGATGGCCCCCTTTGCGCTGAACAAACTGCCCAAGGCGCAGCAGCACGCGGTGTTCGACCAGCTCGGCCCGGAAAGCGGGCGGGTGATGTTCGAGATGTTCTTTTGGATGTTCGACGACCACCACGCGATGAAGGTGGACAGGGACAAGGTCGACTGCCCCGTTCTGATCGTTTCCGGCACCGAGGACCGGGCCGTGAACCCCAACACCTGTCGCTCGCTAGCCAATCTGTACGGAGAACGCGCAACCTTTCTGCCCGTAGAAAACCACGCGCATTTTCTGTTCATGGAGCCCGGCTGGGAAGGCCCGGCCGGACAGATTGCGGACTGGCTGGATCAGACGTCGGGTGTCACCGGCTGATCTGGAAGCTGCTCTGGGGTTTCCAACTGAGCGAGCCGTCGTCGTTCTTGACGCAGCGCAGCAGGTGTTCTTCGCGCGTGCTGATCGTGTCGGTCACAGTATTGTCGCCGAAGATCACGACAAAAGCGTCCTGTGAATAGGCCATGCCTGCGTAATAGCAAAACCGGGTCTCAGCCCCATCCGGAATTGGCGATGCAGTGCTGATCGTTTGTTGCGCGGTCACTTGGCTGGCCATCAGGGCCAGCGCCAGCCCAAGGGTTACTGTCTTCATGTCGTCCTCCCGTTGATAAATCAGTTGGTCAAATGGGTCTTGGACGCTCGAGTACCTCAGACGTCGTTCTTGAATGACGGGTTGAGGGTAAGTGTGAACGAGATCAACGGGTTAGGCAAGGGGATAGCGGTCGCCGCTTACGATGACCTGCGCTGCCCAACCAACGCTTGGCGTAAAATATAAAATTTGCGCCTGACCCTTACAAAGGCAAGCCCGATTGAACAATTGCTCATTGGAGCAATTTTCTCTTATTTCAAACTTTCTTTAGTTTGGTTTCAGTTTCTGATTGCTTCGCACATTATGTGTTCCGCCATGGTCGAACACCAGAAATGTTCTGCAAGTGACCGCATAAGAATCTGTCAGTATCGACGACGAATTGGTCAATTGCTTCCTTGTAGGCCCGTAGCGTGGAAACTCGAACATATTGAGCATCAGCGCCACGATGAGCTATTTCACCACGTAATGTTACGAATTCATTGAGGTGTGCGCGATCATGCCGCCAAGAATTTTCTAGAGCTTCAGAATCCACGCCAAGCCAGTCGTGCAATAATTCGGTAACTTGACCGAACTTTGGTGTGTTCAGTCTCTCGCAAAGCTCTGCTGAATGAGTCTTCAAAACGAGTTCCCAACCATCTCCAGATAAATTTAAAACTCCAAATTCATGTTGATCCTTCTTAGCAGCCTGAGCCAATTTCCCTTTGACCCTGTTTGGTAGAGTGTGAGGGGTGTCAAGTTCATTGGTGAGATGCTCAACGCCTTCTTTTATTATTTCTTCGATGTAAACTTCCCAAGCAGCACATAGCATAAGAACACCACTTCGAGTGATATAGCCTAGGCTCCTTCTGCCCCGCCCAGTTGGATTAAGTGTTCGATGTGCTGCTAGAAGATTTGTTACATCGGGTAAAAGTTTATCTCTAAATAGTTTTCTTGCCTTGGTAGGCATACTACACTCCGTACCGAATAAATGGTTGTTGAAGTCATATCTGTTGGAATTTAAACATCCAACTCCTCCACAAACCGCGCGTTCTCCTGAATGTACTGGAACCGCAGTTCGGGTTTTTTACCCATCAGACGCTCGACCAGATCGCCGGTCTCGCCGGGTTCATCCTCGTCAATTGTGACGCGGATCAGTTTGCGCGAGGCCGGGTCCATCGTGGTCTCTTTCAGGTCTTTGGCGTCCATTTCACCCAGACCCTTAAAGCGCGAGACGTCGATCTTGCCCTTGCCGCCCAGACCTTTTTCCAGCCATTCGTCGCGCTCGGCCTCGTCCAGGCAGTAGACGCGTTTGGCGCCCTGGGTCAGGCGGTACAGAGGCGGGCAGGCCAGATACAGGTGGCCCGCGTCGATCATGGGCCGCATCTGGGTGAAGAAGAACGTCATCAGCAAGGACGCAATATGCGCGCCGTCCACATCTGCGTCGGTCATGATGATGACCTTGTCATAGCGCAGGTCGTCGACGTTGAACTTGGTGCCAAGCCCCACGCCCAGCGCTTGGGTCAGATCGTTGATCTCGGCATTGGTGCCCAGCTTGGAACTGGCCGCACCCAGCACGTTCAGGATCTTGCCGCGCAGGGGCAAAAGGGCCTGTGTTTTGCGGTCCCGACCCATTTTTGCGGAGCCGCCCGCAGAATCTCCCTCGACGATGAATAATTCGGTGCCGTCGCGTGTTGAACTAGAGCAGTCCACCAACTTGCCGGGAAGACGAAGTTTTTTAGTGGCGGACTTGCGTTGTGTCTCTTTCTCGGCCCGTCGGCGCAGACGTTCCTCGGCTCGGAGTATCACAAAGTCGAGTATCGCGCCGGCGGATTTCGTATCCGCCGCCAGCCAGTTATCGAAATGGTCGCGGACCGAATTCTCGACCAGTCGCTGCGCCTCGACCGTGGCAAGGCGGTCTTTGGTCTGGCCCACAAATTCCGGCTCGCGGATAAAGCACGACACCAGCGCGCAGCCGCCGGTGATCAGGTCATCACGGGTGATCTGTGCGGCTTTCTTGTTGTTGATCAACTCGCCATAGGCCTTGATCCCTTTGAGGATCGCGGCCCAGAATCCCGCCACATGGGTGCCGCCTTCGGGGGTGGGGACGGTGTTACAGTAGGATTGGATGAACCCGTCGCGCGAGGGCGTCCAGTTAATCGCCCATTCGACCTTGCCCGGTGTGCCGAATTTCTCGGTGAAGTCCACGGTGCCCGCAAAGGGCTGCTCGGCATAGGTGGACGAGCCGTTCATCGTCTCCTTGAGGTAATCGGACAGGCCGCCGGGGAAGTGGAACGTCGCCTCGGTCGGGGTCTCGCCGTCGTCGATATGCGATTTCCAGCGGATTTCGACGCCCGAGAATAAGTAGGCCTTAGAGCGGATGGACTTGAACAGACGGGCCGGTTTGAATTTGTGGTGGCCAAAGATTTCGGCATCCGCATGGAAGGTGACCGTGGTGCCGCGCCGGTTGGGGGCTGCGCCGACCTTTTCCACTGGACCCAAAGGGATACCGCGCGAGAACCGCTGTTCGAACAGCGTCTTGTCGCGGGCCACCCGCACAACCATAGAATCCGACAACGCATTCACCACCGAAGCACCGACACCGTGCAGACCGCCCGAGGTCTGGTAGGCCTTGCCCGAGAACTTACCGCCCGCATGTAGGGTACACAGGATGACCTCAAGCGCGGATTTGTCCGGGAATTTGGGGTGCGGATCAATCGGGATGCCGCGTCCGTTGTCGCGCACGGTCAGCGCATAATCTTCGTGCAGCTCAACCTCGATCCGGTTGGCGTGACCGGCGACCGCCTCATCCATCGAGTTGTCGAGGATTTCCGCGACCATGTGGTGCAAAGCGCGCTCATCCGTGCCGCCGATATACATGCCGGGGCGTTTGCGAACGGGTTCCAGACCTTCAAGAACCTCGATTGAAGAGGCGTCATATGTAGCGGTCGCGCTGGGCGTCAACAGATCGTCGGGCATCGGTGCTGCTCTTGTTTTTGGGTTTTGCCCATTATGGCAGGTGATGTGGTCCGGGGGAAGAGGGACGCGAAGTGTTGTGGGATTTTGCCAAACCCAGGCCGCCATTCGCGCGTTAGCCCGTTTTCGCATAAGATTGGGACACTTGGCATTATCAATTAATTGGGGGAATTTGAAATGACCACGAACTCGGCCAGTTTCGTAGGAGATATACCGACACATTACGACAAGGGTCTGGGGCCAAATATCTTCGTCGACTACGCGGCACTCATTGCTGAAAAGTGCTGCGATGAGCCCGCCAGTTCGGTGATTGAACTGGCGGCGGGTACCGGAATAGTCAGCAGATTCTTGCGGGATAAGTTACCGGCAGAGGCAAGTCTGTTGGTGACCGACCTGAACGCGCCGATGCTGGAAGTGGCGAAGGCCAAGTTTTCCGGTGACGAGAACATTCAGTTTGCGGTTGCCAATGCGATGGAGCTTCCGTTTGACGGGCCGGAATTTGACTTAATGGTCTGTCAGTTCGGCGTAATGTTCTTTCCCGACAAAATCGCATCATATCGAGAAGCAGCCCGCGTTTTGCGGCCGGGCGGCAGATATGTCTTCAATGTCTGGAGCCCAATGTCAGAGAACCCATTTTCGCAGATGGCACACGAGCTTATGCAGAAGGTTTTTCCTGACGACCCGCCTGGGTTCTACAAAGTTCCTTTTCACTATGGCGATCCTGCCACCGTTCTTGGCGATCTGTCTTCCGCCGGGTGGAGCAACGTAACGCATGAAACCATTAAAATTCAAAAGAAGATTCAGGATCTGGAGGTGTTCTCCAGATCGTTGGTTTTTGGGAACCCGCTGATTGACGAAATCAATGAACGCGGCGGTGTCGACCCCGAGGACGTCGTTAAGGAATTTAGGGCCGAATTGGAAAATCGCTTTGGCCCAGATGGCATGACGATGCCTTTGTCCGCCACAATGTTTGTTTGTCGCTTGGACTGAGAAATCTCGGCACCGCATTCGGGGTGATAAACAGAAAACTGGTCCGCGATAGGCCCTCGTAGATCTTGTCGCGGGCGTCTAAGGTGCGCTCGTTGTGTGTGAAAAAGCAAGGAAACCGAATGAGTTGGATTAAGACAATTCCGTTCGATCAGGCATCTGGCAGGTTGAAAAAACTGTACGACCGTGTGACCGGCCCCGGAAATAATGTGGACAATATTATGATGGTGCATTCCTTGCGGCCGCATTCGATGGAAGGCCACATGGCACTTTATAAGAATGTCCTGCACCATTCTGCCAATACGATCCCGAAATGGTTTCTTGAGGTGCTGGGTGTTTGGGTAAGTTCCTTGAATCGCTGCGCCTATTGCGTTGAACATCATTTCAGCGGATTGCAACGCCTGTTGAACGACCCCGATCGCGGCAATGCCATTCGCTCCGCAATCGAGGCAGGTTCCCCCCAATCCGCCCCACTGGACGCGGCACAAATCGCCGCGATGATGTATGCGCGCAAATTGACAGAAGCCCCGTCAGACATGGTTGCGGCCGATGTCGAGGCGTTGCGGAAGGCCGGGTGGGATGACGGCGAGATCCTCGAGATCAATCAGGTCTGTGCGTATTTCTCCTATGCCAACCGGACGGTTCTGGGGCTTGGCTGTTCGACGGATGGTGATGTTCTTGGGCTATCGCCGAACAACTCGGACGACCCGGCCGATTGGGGGCATCGCTAGGCGGTCAAGACGCCATCCAGTTCTTGATTTCCTGCGCCAAAACCTCGGGGCGCTGATGGTGCAGCCAATGATCAGCGCCGGGAATGTCGATCCTGGTCAGGTCCGGGGCAAAGTCCTCCAGCCCGGCAGTCGACTCGGGCAGCAGCGCGGTGTCTTCCGGGCCCCAAAGCAACAGGTGCGGACATTTGATCATCAGCCTATCCAAGGGCAAGTCCGGCAGGTCAGTCAGGGGCTTATCCGGGTCGGCAACGATCAGAGGTGACGCGCGGTACAAATTCAGCATCGCATCAAGCCGCCCGGGGCGCGCCCATTCGGTGCGGTAGTCCTGCATTTGTTCGTCAGATAGCCAGTCAACCCCCATGCCGCGCCGGAAAAAGCGTTCCAATAGGGAAAAATCATCGGCCGAGAACCGCTGGGCCGCGTTTGGGTCGCGCAGGTCGTTGATGTATTGGGATGCTTTTGACTGTGCGCCTCCTTCCGCAAGGGCACGTTGAAACGGAACCGGATGAACCCCGTTTGCGATAATCAGCTTGCTGACCAGTTCCGGCCGGAACATGGCTAGCCCGTAGGCCACTGCCGCGCCCCAGTCGTGACCCAGAACGCAAACGGGTGCACCGGCATCCTCGATGAGGGCTGCCATGTCGGAAACCAGTTTGGACAGGGCATAGTGATCAGTTCCCGCTGGGGCCCAACTTTGACCAAAGCCGCGCTGATCGGGGGCGATGCAATGGAAGTGTTCTGACAGGTGCGGGGCCAGATCGCCCCACGCACCGCCATATTCAGGGAAGCCGTGCAGCATCAGCATCACCGGCAGCGAAGGGTCGCCCCAACTGCGCAGATAAAAACTCTGACCATTAAGCTCGATAAACCTGTTTTCCATAGCGGAACCCCTTGGAGTGTTTACGTAAACGCGACAAGAAAGATGTAGCAGTTTGACACCAATCAAAGCGCGTTTTTTCACATTCTGCTAGATGCCTTGTCGGACAGTGTAGCAAGGAGAGACTGAATGGAAACAGCGGCGCAGATCGAACAGAAAAACGGTCAGGTTCAAATCGTACCACCTTTGGCCGACACAGAACGCCAGCCCAGCCCGGACAAGATTCGCCATGCTTTCGAAAGCGGCAAATATCCTTATGACCGCAAGTTGGCCCGTAAAACGTACGAAGAACAAAAGGCCCAGTTGCAGGCCGAATTGCTGAAAGTCCAGCTATGGGCGCAGGAGACCGGTCAGCGGTTCGTGTTGCTGTTTGAGGGGCGCGATGCCGCAGGCAAGGGTGGTACGATCAAAAGGTTCATGGAGCATCTGAACCCCCGGCAAGCCCGCGTTGTGGCCCTGAACAAGCCGACATGGGAAGAAAAAGGCCAATGGTATTACCAGCGTTACGTGCAGGAATTGCCAACGGTTGGGGAAATGGTTTTCTACGACCGCTCCTGGTACAACCGTGCGGGTGTCGAGCGGGTCATGGGGTTCTGCTCTCCGAATGAATACCTTGAGTTCATGCGGCAAACCCCAGAGCTAGAGCGTATGTTGGTTCGTTCCGGCATTCAGCTTTACAAATACTGGTTCTCGGTCACGCAAACCGAACAGCAGCGCCGGTTCAAAAGCCGCGAGACTGATCCGTTGAAGCAGTGGAAGCTGTCTCCCATCGACAAGGCCAGCTTGGACAAGTGGGAGGACTACACCGAGGCGAAAGAGGCGATGTTCTTCTATACAGACACAGCCGACGCCCCGTGGACCATCATCAAGTCGAACGACAAGAAGCGCGCGCGCCTCAATACGATGCGTCACTTCCTGTCGACGCTGGATTATCCGGATAAGGACCATGACATCGTGGGTGAACCCGATCCGCTGATTGTCGGACAGGCACATCACGTGATCCATCGGTCCGAGCATATTCTGGGTAACTCGCTGCACCCTGACGCGCGATAAGGGGTGTCCGGGGCGTGGATTTTGCCTTGGGTTTCATAGTCTCACTGTGAAATTTCACTGTTCTGGTCTTGTCCCGGCCTCTGGCCGGGCATAAGGCTGGGGCAATGAACAAGGTGATGACATATCGCGGCCATTTCCGGGCCATTGCCGTACTGGGCCTGCCGTTGATCGGCGGGCATCTGGCGCAGTTTGCCATCGGTCTGACCGATACCATCATGCTGGGATGGTATGGGGTCGAGGCGCTGGCCGCAGTCACGCTGGCCAGCAGCTATTACTTTGTGTTGTTTCTGTTTGGTGCTGGGTTTGGGTGGGCCGTCATGCCCATCGTGGCCACCGCCGCCGCCGAAGAGGACGAGACGAGCATTCGCCGATCAACCCGCATGGGGCTGTGGTTGTCGCTGATCTATGCGGCGTTGATGATGCCGCTTTTGTGGTGGTCGTACCCGATCCTGATTGCATTGGATCAGGAGCCGGAGGTGGCCAAAACCGCATCCGAATACCTGCGGGTTGCAGGCTGGGGGTTATTTCCGGCGCTTATAGTAATGGTGTTGAAATCCTATCTGGCGGCGCTCGAACGCACTCAGATCGTGTTGTGGATCACCGTCACAGCCGCCGTGGTCAACGGGTTCACCAACTATGCGCTGATCTTTGGAAACTGGGGCGCGCCAGAGCTTGGCGTTATTGGTGCGGCTATTGCCTCGGTCGTGACACAGATCGTTTCATTGGTATTCGTCGTAATCTATGCAGTGCGCGTTTTGCCTGAACACAGCCTGTTTCAACGCTTTTGGCGGCCGGATTGGGAATTCTTCTTCAGCGTGCTGCGTTTGGGCGTGCCCATCGGCTTGACCACATTGGCCGAGGTCAGCCTGTTTGCAATGTCAGCGATCATGATGGGCTGGCTGGGGCAGGTGCCGTTGGCGGCCCATGGGATTGCACTGAACCTCGCATCGGCCACGTTCATGGTGCATCTGGGCCTGTCCAATGCGGCCACGATCCGCGCGGGTAATGCGCTGGGGCGCAAAGATCGGGCGCATCTTGAAAAAGGGGCGATCGCGGTGACGGGGATGTCCTTAGTGATGTCGATCCTGACGGTGATCCTGTTCCTGACCTGCGCCGAACCGTTGATTTCGCTGTTCATGGAACCCGATGATCCGCAGCGCTCGCAAATCCTGCTGATCGGCACCGGGCTTCTGGCGATGGCGGCACTGTTTCAACTGGTGGACGGAGCGCAGGTTATCGCCCTGGGCCTGTTGCGAGGGTTGCAGGACGCCAAGATACCGATGGTGATGGCGGGGCTTAGCTATTGGGTGATTGGAATCCCGGCCTCGTATTACTTTGGCTTTGTCCGCGGGATGGACGGCATCGGCGTCTGGCTCGGTCTCGTTCTGGGACTGGCCTGCGCGGCCGTTCTTCTGATGGCCCGGTTCTGGCTACGGTCCGTTCGCGGGGTTCCGATGGCCGCCAGCAATTCGGCCTGATCAGCTTTTGTCCAAGCGATCAGCTTTCTTGCGCACCAGCACCGACCGCAGATCGTGCATCGCCAGCAGCAACCGGTTCGTAACGTCTTCAAGCTGTTCGTCGGTTGCCTTGGATTGCGCCCATTGCGCGGTCAGATTCAGGTAGTCGACCGCCCGGTGAATGTCGTCGATATCCCGGCGGGCCAACAGCTCTTTGCGCTCGTCCATCCACCGCTCGATTTCAGTCCGATCCGTCTCGGACAGCGAGCGTTGGCCATGTGGTTTGACCTCACCGTTGCGGATGTTGATGACAGCAATCTGATCCATCTCGATCCGGCGCTGGCGGTTTTCAGTGTCGATCTTGAAAACCACTGCACCGTTTTCTCGAACACGGAAATAGTATTCAGGCAACATTGCTGTCATGAAACCTCCGATCAGGTCAGGGACGCGCAAAAGCGTTGTATGCGTGTGCAAGCTTCGGTCAGCGCCTCGTCCGACGTTGCATAGCTGACGCGGAAATTCGGCGACAGACCAAAGGCTGCGCCGAACACGACGGCCACATCCGCCTCTTGCAGCAGGGCGGTTGCGAACGCCTCGTCGTTTTCGATCACAGTGCCCGCAGGTGATGTCTTGCCGATTAGCCCCGCAATGGATGGATAGACATAGAATGCGCCCTCGGGCGTGGGGCAGGTTATGCCGTCAATATCGTTCAGCATCTGCACCACCAGATCGCGGCGACGTTTGAACGTCACGTTGTTCGGGGCCAGAAACGCCTGTGTTCCATTCAAAGCCTCGACCGCTGCCCATTGGCTGACGGAACAGGGGTTCGACGTCGACTGAGATTGGATTTTGCGCATCGCCGCAATCAATTCCACCGGCCCCGCCGCGTATCCGATCCGCCACCCGGTCATGGCATAGGCCTTGGACACGCCGTTGCAGGTCAGTGTGCGTTCGTACAGCCCTGGTTCAACCTCTGCCGGGGTGCAGAACTCGAACCCGTCATAGGCCAAGTGTTCATACATATCGTCCGACATGATCCACACATGCGGGTGACGCATAAGAACATCCGTCAACGCCTTCAGTTCCGCGCGGCTATACCCTGCGCCGGTGGGATTGGACGGAGAGTTAAAGATGAACCACTTGGTCTTAGGCGTGATCGCGGCCTCAAGCTGGTCTGGGGTCAGCTTGAAGCTGTTTTCAAGCGTTGTTTCCACGATCACCGGAGTACCGCCCGCCAGCAACACCATATCAGGGTAGCTAACCCAATAGGGGGCGGGGATAATCACCTCATCGCCTTCGTTTATCGTGGCCATCAGCGCGTTATAAAGCGTCTGCTTGCCCCCGGTGCCAACTGAAATCTGCGCAGGGGTATATTCCAGCCCGTGATCGCGCTTCATCTTGACGCAAGCGGCCTCTTTGAGTTCGGGGATGCCGTCGGGTGCTGTGTATTTCGTCTTGCCCGCGGCGATGGCGGCGACCGCTGCGTCCTTGATATTCTGAGGGGTGTCAAAGTCCGGTTCCCCGGCGCTTAGACCGATAACGTCACGTCCGGCGGCCTTCAATTCGGCGGCTTTGGCCGTCATTGCGATTGTAGGCGACGGTTTTACGCGTGACAGTGTCGCAGACAGGAAACTCATTGGGGCCCTCTGTTTGAATGATCAACTTGTCTGTCATAGGGTGCGCCCGAATGACGATCAAGCAATATGACCTATAGAATTGGAGACCCGAATGAACGATGAAAACGACTGGTATGGGCCGGACGCTGCAACATTCGGGGATCGGTTGGCTGGCGCGCGGGAAGCCGGTGGAATGACACAGTCTCAATTGGCGCGCCGATTGGGGGTAAAGAAGGCCACGATCGCGGCGTGGGAAAATGACCTGTCCGAGCCTCGGGCCAACCGTCTGTCGATGCTGGCTGGCATGGTCAATGTCTCGATTATGTGGTTGCTAACGGGCGAAGGCGAGGGGATGGATGCGCCTGTCGAAGCCGACGAAAGCGCGCCCGAACTGGCTGAGGTCGTTGCTGAACTACGCTCGATCCGGGGTGAAATGCGCGCCAGTTCCGAGCGCGCAGCGCGTCTGGAAAAGCGCGTCCGACTGATGCTGGAGCAAAGCAAATGACCGAAACCCGGGACGTTAGGATCAAACGCCTGAAAATGCGCTCTATGCGTCGGGGGATCAAGGAAATGGACTTGATTTTGTCGGCATATGCGGATCGGAAACTAGCTGGAATGGATGGGGGCGGGTTGGATAACTATGACGCGCTTCTGCACGAAAATGATCAGGACCTCTATCAGTGGGTGACAGGTCAGGTCGCGCCGCCTGCGCGATATTCCGATTTAATTTCGGATATCGCTCAAACGTTTCAAAAATAACGAGAAACCGGACTTAACTGATTTTTCGGTTTTTCGATTCATGCTGCGTGAAACAGCGCGATTGAATCGGAGGATCGGATGAGTATGGAAATGCAGGTCTCCGCGCCGGCGGCCAAGGGTTTCATGACCAGTTACCTTGAGGCGCTCGCCTTGGTCGAGCGGCTGCACCGTCTGCTTCTGGATGTCATCAAGGATGAGTTTGAACGCGTCGGCGTGTTGGAAATCAACGCTGTGCAGGCGTTGCTTCTGTTCAATATAGGCGATCACGAGGTTACGGCTGGTGAATTGAAAAGTCGCGGCTACTATCAGGGCAGCAACGTCAGCTATAACCTGAAAAAACTGGTGGAAATGGGGTATATGCACCATCAACGGTGCGAGATTGATCGCCGTTCCGTTCGGGTCCGACTAACCCCACAAGGGCGACAGATCCGTGACATCGTATCCGAATTGTTTTCTCGTCATGCCGAAGGTCTGCAATCCCGCGGGGTGCTGGAATTCGAAGGGATCGAGGATATCACGGGGTCACTGCGCCGGGTGGAGCGGTATTGGACGGATCAGATCCGCTATATTTACTAGCTAGGGGCGGGCGGTCCGGCCGACCGCGGACAGGGACAGGCCCTCCAGTTCTCGGATCAGTTTGCGAGTCATCGCAGCTTTGTATTCGTCAAACCCCAGCGCGACTTCCAGAAAAGCATCGGGGCCCATTATGACCGAGGTAGTGAAATAGGCCGTCAGTTCACTAACCTGAACCGTGCGCTGATCGGACTGATCGGCGTCGTCGACACCGATGACCAGCCCATTGATGGTGATCCCACTTCGGGATAGCTCGTTCTTGACCTCTTGTGGATGGGGGCCAAGGTTGCGTTTGCCATCCCCCGACAGATCAAGTGTTTGTTTCCAGCATTCGGACTGTTGCGCCAATAGATCGGCCCCGAACCGCATCGCCGACCCTAGCGCCGTGCCTTGCGGCGCGTTGCTGCGGGTCACCGAACTTAATTTGGCTTCGATCCGCGCAAGGTCTTGGCGAACGCGGATATCGGTCCAGTTCACAAGGATACGCTGGTGATGAGTTTCACTCCATTCGAAGATCGCCATTCGCACCGGAGCTAACCCTTCGGACAGGATCAACTGTTGGACTTCCGGGCTTTGCAATGCAGCAGCGACACCGTCCAGTTGCAACCGGTATTCCGCCTGATCGACAGACCCCGATACGTCCAGACCCAGGGCCAGCGCCTGTCTGCAGTCACACGCCGCCGGGCTGCCCAGAAAAGAAGCCGCAATCGCGATCGGGCGTATCATTCGGGGTCGGCATCTTGAAGGGCGCCGATTTGCAGCCCTTTCAGTTCGCGTTCCAGTTTGCGGCGCATTGCGCGCTCAAAGTCCTCGAACCCCTGCGCGACTTCCAGAAACGCGCCGGGGCCATGCAAGACGTTGTTTTCGAAAAACGGGATGAGAAACAACTCTCCCTCAAAATCCGCGGCATTGATGACCAGACCGTTGACCACCGTGTTTTCAAACGGGAAGTGCCTGTACGCGGAATCTGGCCCGTACCCATCGTTGTTAGACCCATCACCAGACAGGTCGATGGTTTGGAACAGGCACGCTGGGGCCTGTTGCATCAACGTCGCCCCGAATGCCAGCGCGTATCCCATGGCGGTGGCTGAACCACTGTCGGTTCTGACCGAACCTTGAACTGTCGCGGCTGCGGTCAGCAGATCAGCCTGCGTTCGGATCATCGTCCAGTCCAGAATGACGTGTTGTGTGTCGCGGCCGCTCCATTCGTAAACGGCCAGGGCAACGGGCATGGGCGACGAGAAAAACGCCTGCGTGACCTCGGGCGCGATAAGGGCAGCGGCTAAACCCTGCCGCTGCAAGACATCCTCGGCCGCATCGACCGAGGTCGAGATATCCATAGCCAGCGCAAGGGCGAGGCGGCAGGTCTCGGCCTTCAGGGAGCCGGCTATAAAGGCCAAACCTAATGTTGCAAGCCAGCGGATCACCAGTGGCCAGTGCTGTCCATGCTGACCCAGGGCTCTGCTGGAGCCAAGGCTTCACCGTTCTGGAGCAGTTCGACAGAAATATTGTCAGGTGACCGCACGAAAGCCATTCTGCCGTCACGTGGCGGGCGGTTTATAACCACGCCATTGTCCTGCAACTGCTGGCAAATGTCATAGATGTTGTCCACGCCATAGGCGAGGTGCCCGAAATGCCGGCTGTCACTGGGCAGCGCATCATCGCCATCCCAATTGTAAGTCAGCTCGATCGGCCGATCCTCCTGTCCCGGAGGCGCCATGAAGATCAAGGAAAAACGCCCCTCTTCACTTTCGTAACGGCGTGTCTCTTTCAGGCCAAGCAGCTCATAAAACGCCATGGATTTCTCCAGATCTTTAACACGCACCATGGTGTGGAGGTATGTGAGCCCCATTGCGGCTTCCTTTCTATTTCGGTGATAGCCTGCAGATTAGCGCGCAGACCAAGCGTGTCGAGAGGCCGCCGGGGCACATTTTAAAATTTGCTGTGCAGGGCGCACATATCGCGGTTCCGGTCGTGGAGTTGTCGAGATATAGTGGTGGGCGACTCATTGCTGGAAAGGAATATTCATGCCGCTGTCCACCGACCAACTGGCCGAGATCGAAGCGCAACGGGCGCAATCGCATCCAACACGCCGCGTTGTGGCAGCGGGAATGGAGGATCACCTTTACACCGCGCATCAGGTCCTGGACCACGGTTTTGTGCGCGTGATCGACTATATGGGCGATGACGCCGCCATTTGTCAGGCCGCCCGCGTTTCCTATGGCAAGGGCACCAAATCCGTTCAGAACGACGAAGGCCTGATACGCTATTTGATGCGGCATTGGCACTCGACCCCGTTCGAGATGTGCGAGATCAAGCTGCACGTCAAACTGCCCGTCTTTGTCGCGCGTCAGTGGATTCGGCACCGGACGGCAAATGTGAACGAATACTCGGCCCGTTACTCGATCCTTGATCGTGAGTTCTACATCCCCGCGCCCGACCACGTCGCGGCGCAGTCCGAGATCAACAACCAGGGCCGAGGTGACGCCCTGCAGGGGGAAGAGGCCGCGCGCGTTCTGGAAATGCTCAAGGCAGATAGTGCCCGCTGTTACGACAACTATGAGGCGATGATCAGTCAGGATGGCCAGCAAGGATTGGCGCGCGAATTGGCGCGGATGAACTTGCCAGCAAATATTTATACGCAATGGTATTGGAAGGTGGACCTGCACAATCTGTTCCACTTCCTGCGTTTGCGCGCTGACCCGCATGCTCAGTATGAAATCCGTGTTTATGCCGACACCATGTGCAAGATCGTCGCCGACTGGGTGCCGTTTGCCTATCGTGCGTTCGAAGACTATCGGCTGGGCGCGGTGAACCTGTCTGCGCAGATGGTCGATTGCCTGCGCAGAATGCTGTCGGGCGAGACTGTGACACAGGAGAATTCAGGGATGACCGCGCGGGAATGGCGCGAGTTTCAGGGTGTCATCCAGAAAGGATGATGCCCGGATAAGGCATATCGGTTGTCTATACATTTTGTCATGAAACTGTTACGATCGGTGCATGACATTTGTGACAGCTCTTAGATACGTATGCGTTGGTTTGTTGTTGGTGACTCCGGTTTCTGCCAAGTCGCCAATAGCCGAAGTGATCTGCGAACCGACCCCGAAAATGCATGACAAGCTTCTTCGTCAGTTCGGGGCCAAGCGGCACGCAACCGGCCTGCGTGGACCCGAACAGTTGATGGAGGTCTGGACCAGTAAATCAGGTGACTGGACCATGGTCGTCACGTATTCGACGGGCACGTCATGCATTGTGGCAATGGGACAAGACTGGCATACCCGTGCCGAAGATAAACCGGCCCGAGGGTAAGGTCGCACACCTTTAGCGGCGGACAACGGCTGAAAATTAGCCGTTGGCCTGTTTTTAGTTCCCGCAGTAACGGGGAAATTAAAGCGGCTTCAAATCAGCGGCCATTTGGCGGCCATCACGTCCGTCTTGCAGCTCGTACGAGATTTTCTGATTGTCAGCGAGCCCGGTCAGACCGGACCGTTCTACGGCCGAGATATGAACAAATACGTCCTTGCCGCCCTCATCAGGGGCAATAAACCCATAGCCTTTAGTGGTATTAAACCATTTCACGGTGCCAGTTGGCATTTCCCGTGTCTCCTTCTACTTACACGTTGTCCCACAAATTGGTGGGGGTAGTGATTGACGCCACCGCAACACATCACCGCCTCGCCCACACGCCACGGCCCGGATTGCGCATTTCGTCTTTTTCAACATTGCACGGTGAAGTAAAAAATCAAGAATTACCGAGAGAAGCAGGCGAAAATGCTAAAAATTGGCTCAAAATCAGGAGTTGCCTAAAAATGCGCCTTTTTGGTCTAAAGACATGTGATACTTGCCGTAAGGCTTTGAAATCAATTCCTTCTGCCGAATTTGTTGATGTTCGCAGCCAAGGCGTGCCTGAATCTGTACTGTCTGAGGCGTTCGATATTTTCGGCGGTGGTTTGCTTAATACACGGTCCACCACATGGCGTGGTCTGGATGAAGAGCAGCGCGCGCGACCTCCGTTGGAGCTGATACAGGATCATCCGACCCTGATGAAACGACCGCTGATTGAACGGGATGGCGCGCTTTTTTTGGGTTGGACCCCGGAAACCAAGACAGCACTTGGCGTTTCCTGAAAGCGTACCTATCTGCTTTGACGCAAGAATGAGGACAAGAAATGCGTAACGCAGCGATGATTTTGGGTGTGATTGCCGGACTGATCGGTATGATTGTCGGCTTTTTTGGCTACGGCTATGTAGAGCTGATTGACCGGTTCGGCGAAGTCGAAGGGTTGGCCGAGCAAGTGGACAACGCCCAGCTTATTCAAACCATGTCCATCATTGCGCCCCTGCTGGCAATCGCGGGTGGGGCCATGGCTCATGCGCGGGCATTGTTCGGTGGGGTCTTACTGCTGATTTCCGCGGCTGGGATGTATTACGCGTTTGGGTTCAATGCGTTTACAATGTTCCCTGTGGCATTTGCTGCAGTGGCGGGCCTCCTTGGGCTGGCCGCGGGTAAACCGGACGAGCCCAAGGCGCATTTCTAGATCACTTCAGGCGCAGCAGACGATCAAGCGAGATCGGGCCTGCGCCGTTGATAACGATCACCAGGAACAGGAACGTCCACATGACGCGCTGATCCATCAGTGTGATAGCATTGTCGAAAAGGCCGCCCAGTTTCACACCGTGGCCGGTTACATCGACAATCGTTTGCACCCACACAAACCCGATCATGGCCAGCGCCGCGACCCGAGTCAGCAGTCCAACCAGCAACAAGACCGGCAGAACAAACTCGGCAACCGTACCCAGAAAGATCACTATGCGTTGAAAGAAGGTCATCTGGGTGACGTCGTACAAAACAGCCTCAGCCGCCTTGGGGAATATCTGACCGAACGCACCGGCAGAGGCCGAGAAAATAGATCCATCTATTTTCAGCGTCGCAGAGTTCCAATAGTAAACAAACAAAACAGCAACAAAAACCAACCGTGCAAGCGTCGGGGTCAGCCAGTTGGCTGAGCTGTCCAGCCGTCCCAGAACGTTGTTGTGAAGAGAGATCAGGGCAGTCATTGTGCCAGCCTTTCGATAGTCACAGAAGTAATGGCGCCACCTTGCAGCAGTAGCGCCAGAGTGTTCCCGAGATCAAACTCGGGGGTCATCGCAGATGTGTTTTCAAACGCCTGACCAATGGTCAAACCGGTCATCATATCTGCGATCCAATCCGCGCCGCCTGCGGGCAGCAAGTGCGGAGCGGGATCGTATTCGGGTCGGGTGACCAATACATCTTCGCCGATGGCCTGAGGCTTTGGTGCATCGTCTTGCGTATTAAAGCGCCAGATCGAGAATATCGGCCATTCGGACCGGATAATTTGCATCGACGGAGCGAATTCCAGTTTCGCCTGCATGACTTCTTCGGGAGAAACGGTCAGAGCCTCGGCGTCGACTGCCGTGCTGTCAGCGGCGTGGTAAGAGCGGCGCAGTGCCAATTCCAAACGGGCAACATCCGCGAGGTATCCAAGATGCGCCAACTGCTCCATCCCGGTCAGAAACTGGGGAAACTCCTCGCCATAGAACATCATCAGCGGGGTCGTCGGAGGGTGCTTGCGCAGAAATATCCCGGACAGCCCATCCATGTTCTGTGTACCGAGCAGCTTGGTGATCACCGGGAAGGCCTGATGCATCGCTTCGGTCAACGAAACGGCCACGTTATTGCGATAAACGCTGAAACGACGACCAGCAGGTTGATCGGATGAATCCACCAACCCGTCGGGAACCGCTTGGGAGGGATCCAGCAATGCAGTATGGAATGCGGTCTGAGATACACTCATGCCGGAATGCGGTCCAACGCCGTCTGCGCCCGTTCAGCCTCGGCCCTCAAGACAGGCCAGTCCGGTACGTCTGTGTCCCATTCAATCAAAACCGGCTTTGGGCCTGATTTTTCGAGTACATAGTCCAATAGCGCCCAGACAGGGTCAACGACTTCGCGCCCGTGGCTGTCGATCAGCAAAGGGTGGCCGTGGTCATCTTCGTCTTCGTCATGGCCGCCCAAATGAATCTCTCCGACCTTGTCCAGCGGATAGGCATCTATGTAGCCCTGTGGAGAGAAATCCAGATTGGTGGCCGAGACAAATACGTTGTTCACGTCCAGCAACAAACCGCATCCGGTGCGCCGGGTGATCTCGGCCAAAAACTCGGGCTCGGACCAGGTGCTTTCCTCGAAGGCGAGGTAGCTGGAAGGGTTTTCAAGCAGCATCTGCCGGCCAACAACGTCTTGCACCTGATCAATATGCTCGCAAATCCGGGCAAGGGTGGCGTCGGTATAGGGCAGGGGCAGCAAGTCGTTCAGGAAATGGCTGTCATGGGTCGACCAAGCCAGATGTTCCGAGAAACTTGCGGGGTTGAGCCAGCCGACAAGGTGCTTCAGGCGGGACAGATGATCGGAATCCAGCGGAGCCTCTCCTCCGATGGACAGGCCAACGCCGTGAACTGAAATGGGGAATTGTTCTGAAAGGTGACGAAGCTGCGCAAGCGGCCTGCCGCCGTCCCCCATATAGTTCTCGGCATGAATCTCAAGCCAGGCAACCGGGTTCGCGTGCTCGAGGATCTCGGCAAAGTGCTGGGGCTTGTAGCCGACGCCCGGTGCCGAAGGCAGTCTGTTCGATCGGATTGCATTGTCCAGCATGAGAATTTTCCCCGGTCACGAAAAAGAGGCGGGCGTTATGGCCCGCCCCCAAATTCTTCAAGGCTTAGGCTTATGCCGGCAGGTCGCGTTCCAGCGGCTCCAGCGAGCCTTTGCGGTCCGAACCATCTGCCGATTTCGGCAGTTCGATATCGGCGCAGGTGCCCGCATCGACAAGGGTCCAGGCGTTGCCCTGATAATCTACGGTCGATGTACCGGCGCAGGTGGTGCCGGGGCCCGCGGCGCAATCGTTTTCACCTGCTAGCGATACGCCATAGCACTTTTCCTTGGCTTGCGCGGTCGCGGTGGTGGCCATGCCAGATACTGCTGCAGCAACGGCACTTGCGATAACGAGGGATTTAGCGGTGTTCGACATCTCGGAAATCCTTTTGATGACTGCGTATGTCTGTGTTTGACAATGACAAAGGTAGTGGCTTTGAGGGCTCAGTTAAATTCACGAGCCCGTGTCTCACAACCCCGTCAGGCAAGGTCATGCCCTCTTGAAGGGTAACACATTGTTTTTGAAATCGAAAATGGAAAATATTTCAATCCGGCCCCGTCTTGGGGCCGGATCGCAGTCAAATTGATGCTGAATGTTACAGCAGATCGGGCGGAGTTGCCGCCTTTGACAGCTCAATTGTTACAGTCTCGAGGGATTGAACCTGAGTTTGTTTTTCACCCAGACGGCGCACGCTGACGGTACGGTCTTCGACTTCGCGGTGACCGACGGCCAAAATCACCGGCACTTTACCGACAGAATGCTCGCGGACTTTGTAGTTGATCTTTTCATTGCGAATGTCCGCTTCGGCCCGCACGCCTGCCGCTTTGAGCGTTTCCACCACTTCGGAGACATAGTCATCGGCCTCGGAGGTGATCGAGGCGACGACGACCTGACGCGGGGCCAGCCAGAAAGGCAGTTTGCCAGCGTGTTCCTCGATCAGGATGCCGATGAAGCGTTCGAACGAGCCCAGAGTCGCCCGGTGTAGCATGAAGGGGCGGTGTTTCGCGCCATCTGCGCCAATAAAGCTGGCGTCCAGACGCTCGGGCAGATTGGGGTCAACCTGCAGAGTTCCGCACTGCCATGTCCGGCCAATTGCATCGGTCAGAGTGAATTCCAGCTTGGGTCCGTAGAACGCCCCTTCGCCTTCGAGAACCTCATAGTCGTACCCGGCGGCCTTACAGGCATCCCCAAGGGCCTTTTCAACCAGATCCCAGCTTTCATCGGACCCGATCCGCTTTTCGGGGCGGGTGGACAGTTTGATCGTCCAGTCGTGGAAGCCTAGATCGGCATAGACCTTGGACAGGAACGCGATGAACTTGGCGGTTTCGGATTTAATCTGATCCTCGGCGCAGAAGATATGGCCATCGTCCTGCGTGAACCCCCGCACCCGCATGATACCGTGCAGCGCCCCCGAGGGTTCGTAACGCGCGCAAGATCCGAACTCGGCCATACGCAGAGGCAGGTCGCGATAGGACTTCAGGCCCTGATTGAACACCTGCACGTGGCAGGGGCAGTTCATCGGCTTCAGCGCGTTGATTGCCTTTTCGCGGGCATGCTCTTCGTCCACTTCGACGATGAACATGTTTTCCTGATATTTGTCCCAGTGACCCGAGGCCTCCCACAATTTGCGGTCGACAACTTGCGGGGTGTTGACCTCGACATAGCCGTCACGCTCCTGCATTCGGCGCATGTAGTCCTGAAGGGTGGTGTAGATTTTCCAGCCGTTCGGATGCCAGAAGATCTGACCGGGGGCCTCCTCCTGCATGTGGAACAGGTTCATCTCGCGGCCCAGCTTGCGGTGGTCGCGCTTGGCAGCCTCTTCCAGCATATGCAGGTGGGCTTTCAGCTTTTCCTTGCCGGTGAAAGCCACGCCATAGATCCGCTGCAACATCGCGCGGTCGCTGTCACCACGCCAATAGGCGCCCGCGATGGACATCAGCTTGAACGCATCGCCGGGCAGTTGGCCGGTGTGCTGCAGGTGCGGACCGCGGCACAGGTCTTGCCAGTGGCCGTGCCAGTACATCCGCAGCGGTTCATCGCCCGGAATGGCTTCGATCAGCTCGACCTTATAGGGCTCGTTATTGGCTTTGTAGAATTCGATCGCGCGGTCGCGGTCCCAGACCTCGGTGGTGACGGGGTCGCGCTTGTTGATGATCTCTTTCATCTTTTTCTCGATGAGGCCGAGATCTTCGGGCGTGAAGGGTTCCTCGCGGTCAAAGTCATAGTACCAGCCATTGTCGATCACGGGGCCGATGGTGACTTTGGTGGCGGGCCAGATTTCCTGCACGGCGCGGGCCATGACATGCGCCAGATCGTGGCGGATCAGTTCATTGGCCTGATCTTCATCCTTCATGGTATGGATGGCGATTTGGGCATCTGCTTCGATGGGCCATTGCAGATCCCAATGCTTGCCGTCGACCGTGGCCGAGATCGCTTTTTTGGCCAGCGAGGTCGAGATATCGGCAGCCACCTGCGCGGGCGTTACGCCTGCGTCATAGGAACGTGCATTGCCATCGGGAAAAGTGAGAGAGACGGATTTTGAATCCAGGGCCATGGTTGGCTCTCCTCGTCGGTTTGGCGCCCACTGAACGCCCGGTTGCGGGTTATTTGCGTTTGGCTGCTTTGGCAGGTGGGGGGGCGTGTGTCAAGGGCGGGAGCGAGGGGCGCTGCCCCGCCGCCATTGGCGTTTGAACCAATGGCGCACCAATGGCGGCACCCCGGGATATTTTTAGCCAGATGAAGGGCGGATCGGGGAATTGCGGTTGGGGTTGGGACGTGCATGATGTGGGCAAAGCAAAGAGGGTTTTATGGCTGTGGCTGAATTTCTGGACACCGCGCAGGGGCGGCGGTTGGCGTATCACAAAAGCGAGGGGGCGGGGCCGACGGTGGTTTTTCTGGGCGGTCTCAAGTCTGACATGGAGGGCACCAAGGCGGTGCATCTTGAGGCCTGGGCGAAGGAGCGCGGGCAGGCGTTTTTGCGGTTCGACTATTCCGGGCACGGTGAAAGCGGGGGCGCTTTCGAAGAGGGGTGCATCGGGGAATGGCATGAGGATACAGCGGCTGCGGTTGCCGAGTTAACTGAGGGGCCTTTGATTGTCGTTGGGTCTTCGATGGGCGGATGGCAGGCCTTGTTGCTGGCCAAGATGATGCCGGATCGGATTGCAGGCTTGGTCACGATCGCGGCCGCGCCGGATTTTACCGAGGATGGATACTGGGCCTCGTTCACGGATGCTCAGAAACAGGCGCTGGAGGAGGTGGGGCGTGTTGAGCTGCCGTCGGACTATATGGAGCCCTACATCATTACGAAACGGATGATCGAAGATGGCCGTGCCCGACTTGTCCTGCGTAGCCCGTTGGAGCTGCCATTTCCGGTGCGCTTTTTGCAGGGCACCGAGGATACTGCGGTTTCAACGGCAACTGCGGTCAGACTGCTAGAACATGCGTCTGGACCCGACATGAGGTTGCTGCTTGTCAAAGATGCGGATCATCGGTTTTCGGACGGGCCGTGTCTTGGGCTGATCGAGCAGGCCGTCATAGATGTGATGAATGCGTCATGATGCGGCTAATAGGTCGTCTGTGTTTGGCTCTTATCGCTATTGGGGGCCTAATTTACTGGTTTGGCCCACGCGAAGACGTAGACCTTCATCCTCAGTTTGATCCTCGGAAATTTGGCGAGGGCGTCCAAGTCTATTTCGAAAGCGTCGAGTCGGCGTTTGAAGATATCGTCCCTGGTGTTGAGAAACGCGTGATCTGGCAGGACGGTTTCAAAGAGCGCAGAACTCCGGTTTCTGTTCTCTATCTGCACGGATTCTCCGCGTCATCCGAGGAAATTCGCCCGGTGCCCGATATGGTCGCTGACGCGCTGGGGGCAAATCTGGTCTATACGCGGCTGCAGGGGCACGGGCGTAGCAGCGAGGCAATGGCGGATGGAACGGCCTCGGGCTGGATGCAGGATCTGGCCGAGGGGCTGGCTGCGGCGCGTGCGGTGGGCGATCAGGTTGTCGTGATTTCGACGTCGACAGGCGGAACGCTGGCGGCAGCCGCTGCCGTAGACGAAGACCTGAGCCGGGATCTGGCGGGTATTGTCTTTGTCTCGCCCAATTTCGGAGTGAACACACCTGGTGCCTGGATACCCGGATTACCTTGGGCGCGGGATTGGCTGCCTGTTCTGATGGGAGAGACACGGGACGTCTCTGGCCCGGACCCAGAGAAGAACCTGTATTGGTCAACGACCTATCCTTGGGAAGCGGTCGTGCCAATGACGGTGTTGGTGGATGCGGTGAATAGGCTTGATTTCTCTGGCGCAAAGGTCCCGGCGTTGTTTTGGTTTTCGGATGATGATCAGGTTGTACGGCCAGATATCACGCACGAGGTTGCGGCGGCGTGGGGCGCGCCGTCGACAACAGAATTGGTGACAATGGGCCCCGGAGATGACCCCGCCTCGCATGTTGTCGCCGGGAGGCTGATGTCACCAGGGCAAACGGATGCGACTGTAGCTGGTATCTTGAACTGGCTAGAAACATTGGGGATCAGGTAACGCAGGGGGGGTGATGCGTAAACCAGCCAGCATGTGGAGCCTTGAAACCCTTGGCAGGGTGCGTCTGTCTCGTCATTTTTTTATGCGCGATTTTCTGTATTCCGAGATTGGCAACTTTCACGAAAAACAGAACATTCCCGACAATCCCGATTTGGCGATCCAGACGGGTCGTGCCCTGTGCTCAACCCTTCTAGATCCGCTGGAGGAAACCTTTGGCCGGGTCGCGGTGCGGTCTGGTTATCGCTCACCTTCCTTGAACCGGTTCGGAAATGAAAACCGTCTGAACTGTGCCCGAAATGACAATCCTCTGGAATGCCATATCTGGGATCGTGGGGAAGGGGATGAGAGGATCGCCGGGGCCTCGGTCGTGATCCCATGGTTTGCGGATCAATACGAAACCGGACGCGACTGGCGCGATCTTGCGTGGTGGATGCATGACCATCTGGATTACTCCGAAATCTGGTTTTTCCCCAAGCTGTGCGCGTTCAATCTGGTCTGGAGGCCGATACCCCTTCGCCGGATCGACAGCTATATCGTGCCGCGCGGCACCTTGTTGCGCGCAGGTGCCAAGCCGACTGAAAATCTAAGCACCCGGAAGGCGCGTTATGCGGATTTTCCGAAGTTCCGGGGAATAGACTATCCCTGAGTTTTTTCTTGCCGACATTAGAAAAACCTCACATCCTGCGGAAAAGTAACGCCAAGGTGGTCGAATTTAAGGAGGCCCTGCGTGATCGAACCGTTGGTTTTTCTACCCGGGTTCATGTGCGACGCGCGGTTGTTCGGAGCTCAGATACTCTACCTGTCTTACCAACGCGCGGTGACGGTTGCCCCGGTGACGACGGGTGACCGCATCGAAGAGATCGCCTCTGGCTTGCTGGACCAACTACCGCATCGTTTTGCCCTGGGTGGGTTCAGCATGGGCGGCGTTGTCGCGTTAGAGATCGTTCGGCGTGCACCTCAGCGCGTGTCCCGATTGTGCCTGATGTCGACAGACGCGCAGGCCGATACACCTCAGATCGCTGCGGACCGGGAAGAGCTTATCGTAGGCGCAAGGTCGGGGCGGCTTGAGGATGTCATGAACAGGTTGATTGGTTCCGAGACTTTGGCACCGGGTCTGGGGCGCGTTCCCGTCTTGAAAGAAGTCATGGCGATGGCAAGGGAAATGGGGGCAGACGTCTTCGAACGTCAGATGCGCGCCCTGCAACGGCGTCCTGATCAGCAAGGCGCGCTGAGGCATATCAATGTACCAACGCTGGTTTTATGCGGGGCGCACGATCAGCTTACGCCCGTGCGTCGGCATGCGTTCATGGCGGAAATGATCCCAAATGCCGAGTTGAAAGTCATTGACGAAGCTGGGCATCTGCCCCCGCTCGAGGCACCTGCAGCCGTGAACACGGCACTTGAATCCTGGCTGAACACCCCGGTTCGGCTGCCCTATTTGTAAAACGCTGCCCGTTCAGATTGGCTAAGGATTACAGGCGTTGCCACGGGCTGTCTGGTATTGGGGTCGAAGAAGACGGAGTTCTTCCAACTTCCGGAAATCCGCGACTTGAGCACGCGCGAAATCAATCCTTTGACAGCTGGCCCCAGCTTTTCATGGGATTGTTTGCCGTCGGGTTGCGGAACAAACCCTCGGGTCGTGATGGGACCCAAACCGCTTGGGTCTGCAATTCGTTTCACGATGAACCCCGCAAAGGGGAATTTCGGCGTTCGGGTCGTCACTGCAAGTGGCGCGTTACAGCAACTTGCGTACCAGCGCAGCATACCCTTGGGGCTGAGTTGCATCAGCGCCAAGTGTTCGGCCCCGCCGTCGATCCTGATTTCTTCTGGCAGCATCTGCAGCACCTCGACAGGGCCGGGGGCCGGGTCGGGTTGCCCGAAATACAGCTGAGCGGCGCGGCAGTCATGGCAGAAACACACAGTATGCGTTCCAGATTTCGCGCCCGCAGCGGTGATCGCGCCGTGAAGCGCGCCACAATTGCAGGAAAAAGCGAAATCCTTCGCCATGGAATTTGGCATGGTGATCAGGCGACTTTGTTCTTGTTCGCCGCCCGACGGCGCGGTTTACGCGTGTTGGCGTTCATGAAGTCGATGACCAGCGGGCGGATGTTGTCGCGCCAACTGCGGCCAGCAAAGATACCGTAATGTCCCGCGCCGGGTTCAACATGGCTTGCCTTTTTCGAATCTGGCAGCCCGGTGCACAGGTCAAGCGCCGCGATACATTGACCGGGGGCAGAGATATCGTCATTTGCCCCCTCGACTGTTTTCACGGCGACGTCGGTGATTTTCCCGATATCAACCTTGTGGCCTGCAACGACAAACTCGTTCCGCGCAATTTCGCGGTTTTTAAAGACACGTTCGACCGTCGACAGATAGAATTCCGCGGTCATGTCCATCACCGCCAGATACTCATCATAGAACCGGTTATGTGCGTCATGATCCGACGCCTCGCCGCGCATGACGCGCTGAATCTGATCCGAAAACGCCTTGGAATGGCGATCCGCGTTCATGGACATGAATGACGCCAGTTGCAGCAGGCCGGGATAAACCATGCGACCAACGCCTTTGTACTTGAAGCCGACGCGCTGAATCATGGTCTCTTCCAGCTGGCCCATTGTCACGCGGCGGCCAAAATCGGTTACGTCAGTGGGTGTTGCGTCCGGGTCAACAGGTCCGCCGATCAGCGTCAGCGTGCTGGGCTGCGCTTTGGGCTCTACCTCGGCCAGATACGCGGTGGCGGCCAGTGTCAGCGGGGCGGGTTGGCAAACTGCAACAACATGCGTCTCTGGTCCCAGTTCTTTCATGAAATCGACAAGATAGAGGGTATAGTCCTCTACATCGAACTTTCCTTCGGACACGGGGATATCGCGCGCATTATGCCAGTCGGTGACGTAGACTTCGCAATTGACCAACAGGCTTTTGACTGTCGAGCGCAGCAGCGTTGCATAGTGGCCGGACATGGGCGCGACCACCAGAACCTTGCGCGCTTGTTCTTCGCGCCCGTTCACGCGGACGTGGATCAGGTCGCCGAACGGACGCTCCAACACGGGGACGATATCGACAATATGGTCCCGGCCGTCCTCGCAGGTATAGGTGCGAATGCCCCAGTCGGGTTTGGCAATCATGCGCTGAAAGGTGCGTTCTGTCACCTCGCCCCAGGCCGCCATCATGCTGAACACTGGATTGGGAACCATCGAAAACAGTGGGTAAGAGGCCATCGCACTGGCGGTTGCACCCATCCACTGGTTGGTGTTGCGCATGGTTTCCATCAAGTCGTAGGTCATCATGTAGCGCATAAAATGGGTCTCCTGGGTATCAGTCTGAAAGTTCGGACCATTCGCCGCTTTGCCCATGGCATTTGCGACGTTATTCTGCATAGCAGCGAGGTTAGGGGGGAATTGTTAAAATGACAACAAGTCAAGACCAGAGTCCGGAGCTAACCGAGGAACACCTTGAACGGCTTAAAGAAAATATGAACAAAGTCGAAGAGCTTTCAAAGCGTCTGGTGAAAGTGATGGCCGGAAAAAAGGGCCACAACCCCGCGCTGGACGGTCCGAATCAAGAGCTTTTTGCACGAGCAGCAACAGCGTATTTTTCCGAGGCATGGCAAAATCCCGCCAAGCTGATGGAACATCAGATCGAATTCTGGGGAAAATCCGTTCTAAACTTTGCTGAAGCGCAGAAGGCCATGACGACGGGCGAAGTTGATGACAGCGATACCGCCCCTAAAGACAAGCGCTTCAGCAATCCTATGTGGGAAGTAAATCCCTATTTCCGCTTTATCCGCCAGCAGTATCAAACCAATGCCGAGGTCATCACACAGGCCGTCGCGTCGGTTGAAGATATGGACGACAAGGACAAAAAGCGCCTGCGGTACTTCTCGCAACAGATCATCGAAATGATGTCTCCGACCAATTTTCTGGCAACCAATCCGGACGCTTTGGAGAAGGCGGTCGAAACCGAGGGGCAATCGCTGATAAAGGGGCTGGAAAACCTGGTTGCCGATCTTGAAGCCAATGATGGTGAAATGGTTGTCAGGCTGGCGGATGAGAGCGCCTTTGAAGTGGGTGGCAACATCGCCACAACGCCGGGTGAGGTTGTGTATCGCAACCGGCTAATGGAATTGATCCAATACAAGCCTGCAACCGAGACAGTTTGCGAAACGCCGCTTGTTCTGTTCCCGCCCTGGATCAACAAGTTCTACATTCTGGATCTCAAGGCGCAGAACAGTCTGATCAAATGGGTGACCGAGCAGGGATATACCTTGTTTGTCGTAAGCTGGGTGAATGCAAATGAATCCCACGCTGATATTGGTATGGGGGATTACGTCGAAGAAGGGTTCCTGACCGCGATCGAACAGGTCAAGTCGATCTGCAAGGTCAAGCAGGTGAACGCTGTAGGTTACTGTATCGCGGGAACCACGCTTAGCCTGACCCTGTCCCTTCTCAAGCAGCGGGGGGACAAGTCGATCAAGTCGGCCACGTTTTTTACCGCCCTCACGGATTTCGGCGATCAAGGAGAGTTCACGCCCTTCTTGCAAAACGACTTCGTGGACGGAATCGAAGATCAGATTTCCAAGGATGGAATTCTGAAAGCCTGGCTGGTTGGACGAACGATGTCGTTCCTGCGCTCGAATGATCTGATCTATGGTCCTGCGATCCGCAGCTATATGATGGGCGAGACACCACCCGCATTCGACCTGCTGTTCTGGAACGGAGATGGTGCGAATTTGCCCGGTCGCATGGCTGTGGAGTATCTGCGCGGCTTGTGCCAGAGCAACGACTTCGTCAACGACGGGTTCGAGTTGCTGGGGCATAAACTGCATGTCCGTGATGTCGACGTTCCGTTGATGGCCATCACCTGCGAAACGGACCACATTGCAGCATGGAAGGATTGCTATCGCGGCGTGCAGCAGATGGGATCGAAGTCAAAGACGTTCATTGTGTCAGAATCCGGCCATATCGCGGGGATCGTGAACCCGCCCAGCAAAAAGAAATATGGGCATTACACCAACACCAATTTGAAAGCGGATGCCGAGACTTGGATGAAAGAGGCCGAGTACCATCAGGGATCGTGGTGGCCCCGCTGGGAGGCCTGGCTAAAAAAGCGGTCAGGCAAACAGGTTCAGGCCCGTACACCGGGCGATTCGGATCATCCGCCACTGGCGCCCGCGCCCGGAACGTATGTTTTGGTTAAGTCAACGAATTGATTTTGTGTGAGTTTTTATTTTTTGCTGCGGCGCAGCAATAAATTTCTTGCAATGCTGCGTTGCAGCAACCATATTGTCCTCAAGCTGATGAAAACCGGGGTGGGCCCGGTTCGGCAAAAGGATTAGGACAATGGCAAAGACTCAAGACTTTACCGCGACCCTGAAAGACATGATGGGCGCGTTCCCTGTTGACACCACCGCTCTGGAAGGTGCCTTCAAGTCGACCGCAAGCCTGAACGAAAAGCTGTCGGGTGTTGCGCTGGACGCCGCTGAAAAGTCGGCTGAAATCTCTAACAAATGGACCAAAGACACTCTGGCCAAACTGACCGAGATGTCGAAAGCAAAAGCAGAACCTGCTGAATACGCAAAAGCTGCGACTGATTTCGCAAGCGCGTCGGCTGAAGTTGCTGCAGAAAACCTGGCGGCCTTCGCTGAAATCGCGAAAAAAGTTCAGACCGAAACTGTTGAGCTGCTGATGGCTGCCGGCAAAGAAGCTGCGGAAGACGCAACTGCTGCTGTCAAGAAAGCAACCAACGACGTGACAGCCGCTGCCAAGAAAGCAACTGCTGCCAAGTAATAAAATGAATGCCGCGAGGCGCACCCATTCCTCCCAACCGGTGCAATCGCGCAGGGCAGGTCGAAAGACCTGCCCTTTCTTTTTGTGCTGCAGTCGCATAACCTCTGCTGCAACGCATCATCCTTGGGGAGGGAAACCGGTGGCAGACCAGGAAAAACCGTTACTAATCAAACGATATGCCAGTCGTCGGCTGTATAACACCGAGACCAGCGATTACGTCACGCTTGAGGATATCGCGGCGTTTATTCGTGACGGGCGGGAAGTGCAGATTATCGACCTGAAAACCGGGGATGATCTGACACGGCAATATCTGCTTCAAATCATTGCTGAACATGAAAGCCGGGGCGAGAATGTGCTGCCTGTGAATGTGCTGAATGATCTTGTGCGCAGTTACATGTTGCCGGGCGGGGGTATGATGCCTCAGTTCCTGCAAAGCTCGTTCGAGATGCTGCGCGAAAGCCAAAGCAAAATGATGGAAAACATGAGCGCAATGAACCCCATGTCTCAGATGCCGGGGTTCGAGGCAATGCAGGCGCAGCAACAGGCATTTCTTAAAGCGATGACCGGTGGTTTGTCCGGCGGTTGGTCCGGTCCGGACAAGGAAGACGAGGGTAAGTCAGAGCCGAAAGAGGATCTGGACGATATCAAAAAGCAGCTTGCCGAATTGCAGCAGAAATTGTCCAAGCTGAACTGATCCAGCCTTTCAAAACGAATAAAGCCCGCCTTTTGGCGGGCTTTTTTGTGATGGGCTGTCGTTCAGGTGCCGAAGGCCATCGCTGGTGCGGTAACCTCGCCGACGGATGCCAGCAGAATATCGGCAATTACGTCCAATTCTTCGCGGGTCAGGCGCACAGGCAAGCGAACGTCGCAAGCCTTCATCAACATTGCGCGGGTTTGCGGCAATTCGACCTGCTCAGGCAGGAATTGCCAGTTCCAAAAGGCGCGGGCATTGTCTTCGCTCAGACCAAAAACTTGGACTTTGACCCCGCGCGCCTCTGATGCCGCCGCAAAAGCGCGGATGTCATCATCGCTGAGGTCGACCAAGTTGAACTGGATCGAGTCCGGGGCCCGGCGTTCGGGCGACAGCGGGGCGGGCACGTCGATATTCGGCGACGTGTTCAGGCGATCCGCGACATAGTCGTGGTTGGACAGACCGTCGCGCACGCGACGCGCCAGTTCAGGGATCTGTGGTCGGATCACGGCGGCGCTGAGGTTGCTCATCCGCAGATTATAAAGCGGTAGCTTGTTCTGCCAGCGCGCAAAGGCTTGCTCCAACTCCGGCGAGTTGTCTCCGTGCGGGCCTTTATGCTTTTTCCAGTTATGCTCATAAGCGCCCGACATGATGACGGCGCGCGCCACCAAATCCGCGTCATCGGTGATCAGAATGCCGCCTTCGCCCGCGTTGATCATCTTGTAGGACTGGAACGAGAAACAGCCGACCTTACCGATCGTGCCAATATTGCGCCCGTGCCACGTGGTGCCCAGCGAATGGGCTGCATCCTCGATTACCGGAATGTCGCGAGCGTCACACAGCGCCATGATCGCGTCCATGTCGGACGTGTGTCCGCGCATATGGCTGATGATCACGGCCTGAACATCGTCCAGTTTGGTGGCAAAGTCTGCCATATCTATGCGGTAATTGTCGGCAACTTCGCACAGTACCGGAATGCAATCTGCGTGAACGACCGAGGACGGAACAGCCGCAAAGGTAAAGCCGGGGATCAGGACACGTGCGTCGCGCGGCAGGCCCAAGGCTTTGAGCGACAGGAACAGCGCAGCCGAGCAGGACGAAACCGCCAGCGCGTATTTGGTACCTAGCAACTCGGCGAATTCAGCCTCAAGCAAAGCAACCGGCGCGTCTTGCGGCGCGGTATAGCGGAACAGGTCGCCCGACTGCATCAAGGCGTCGATGGCTTCGCGGGCGGCAACGGGGATGGGTTCGGCGTCATGAACGTTTGGAGGAAGCGTCATATTTGGTTTTCTCGAATTCTATCTTTGGGAAAGATAAAGCTAATCCTCGGTCAATCCAAGTCTTCATTCGCCCTTACGGCGAAATTTCACCAATCTGTCGTAAATCAAAGGCCCAGCCGGTCCCGCAGCGCAAACCATGTCATCGCCAGCACCAGCAGGGGGCTGCGCAGGGCGGCGCCCCCTGGGAAGGGTAGGGTTGGGACGCGGGTCATCGTGTCGAACCCTTCGGCCTGCCCTTGAATGGCCAGCGCCATCAATTGCCCTGCATGGGTCGCAGTTCCAACGCCGTGACCAGAGTAACCCGAAGCTGACAGGATATTGGGCGCAACCCGCGTCAGATAGGGCATCCGCCGCATGGTGATCGCCAGCGTACCACCCCAAGCATAGTCGATCTTCACATCGCGCAGATGCGGAAAAATCTCGACCATCGGTTTGCGCACCTTGGCGGCGATGTCGGACGGGAAGCGATAACCATAGCTCTCGCCGCCGCCAAACAGCAGCCGGTTATCGGCGCTAAGGCGGAAGTAGTTCACCACGAATTTCGTATCGGCCACAGCGACGTCGCGCGTCAGCACACGAGCGGTGTCAGTGCCCAATGGTTCAGTCGCTGCGATGAAATTGTTGATCGGCATGACCCGCGCGGCGACCTTGCCGTTCAGGCCGCCCAAGTATCCGTTGCAGGCCAGAATGACGTGATCCGCGAAGACTTTGCCTTGCGCAGTATGGACGATGGCGGGCGTGGCTTCCTCGATCCCCGTCACCTCGGTGCTTTCATAAATCCGCACGCCCGCCTTGGCTGCGGCCTGCGCCAGACCCAAAGCATAGTTCAGCGGGTGCAGATGGGCGGCCCCCATATCCAGATAGCCTCCGCGATAGGCAGGCGAGGGGCATAGGCCATGGCCCGTACCTTCGTCCAGCAGTTCCATCTGGTCATAGCCATAGCGGTCGGACAGATGCGCCGCGTGGTCGTGCAGCTCCTGCTGTTCGCCGGTGCTGAGGCCCAGAACGGCAACGCCCGGTTTCAGGTCGCAGTCGATCTGGTGCTTGGCGATCAGCGATTTGACCAGAGCCTTTGCGTCTTCGGCCAGATCCCACAGCTTGGCGGCGTCGTCATCGCCCACCAGCCGCTCAAGATCTTCCTGATCCATCCGCTGTGCACTGCCCAATTGACCGCCATTGCGACCCGACGCGCCGAAGCCCACGCAATGCGCTTCAAGCAGGGTCACGCGGAATCCGGCTTCGGCCAGATGCAGCGCAGCGGACAAACCCGTGTATCCGCCGCCGACCACGCAGACATCCGCCTTTTCGTCGCCCGCCAGAACAGGAAAACGGTCGATCGGATTGGCCGTGGCCGCGTACCAACTGGCCGGGTACTCGGCCTTGCGGTCGTTGGAATAGAGCAGGTTCATCGCAATGCCTCAGACATTCAGCAGCAGATGCTCACGCTCCCACGGAGAGATAACCTGCAGGAATTCTTCATACTCGGCGCGTTTGACGATGCCATAGACGCGGGCAAACTCGGGGCCCAGAACCTTGTGCAAGGCGGTCGCCTCATCAAACAGGTCCAGCGCATTGCCCATGACCTGCGGGATATCGCCTTCGCCTTCGTAAGCGTCGCCATAGAACTGACGGCGTGGGCGTTCCTGTTGAACCAGTCCCAGATAGCCGCAGGCCAAAGACAGGGCGATGCCCAGATAGGGGTTGCAGTCCATCCCGGCGATGCGGTTTTCGACCCGGCGCGCTTCGGGGCCGGACAGCGGCACGCGGATGCCGGTGGTACGGTTGTCGCGCGCCCATTCCAGATTGATCGGAGCCGCATGGTCTTTCACGTAACGGCGGTATGAATTCACATAGGGCGCCATCACCGCCAGCCCCGAGGGCAGGTGGTTCTGCAACCCGGCGATGAAGTGATAAAACGCGTCCGTCTCACCCCCTTGCGGGCCGGAAAAGATGTTCTGCCCGGTTTCCATGTCGATGATCGAGTGGTGGATATGCATGGCCGAGCCCGGCTCATCCACGATCGGTTTCGCCATGAACGTGGCAAAGCAGTTATGGCGCAGCGCGGCCTCGCGGATCAGGCGTTTGAAGTAAAATACCTCATCCGCCAGCTTGACCGGGTTGCCGTGGCGCAGGTTGATTTCCAACTGCCCAGCGCCGCCTTCCTGCGTGATGCCGTCAATCTCGAACCCTTGGTGTTCGGCGAAATCATAGATGTCGTCGATCACCGGGCCAAATTCGTCCACGGCAGTCATCGAGTATGCCTGACGCGCCGCCGCCGGACGGCCCGAACGCCCCATCATTGGCTTGATGCCTTGCGCGGGGTCCACGTTGGGGGCGACCAGAAAGAACTCCATCTCGGGCGCCACGACCGGTTTCCAGCCCTTGTCGTGATACATCTGCACCACGCGTTTCAGCACGTTGCGCGGGCTGAACGGGATCGGGTTATCATCGCGGTCATAGGCGTCGTGAATCACTTGCAACGTCCAGTCGCCAGTCCACGGCGCGGCCGATGCGGTCGAGAAATCGGGTTTCAGGATCATGTCCCGCTCGATAAAGCCGTCCTCGCCCGCGGCCTCACCCCAGTCGCCGGTGATGGTCTGGTAGAAAATGCTGTCGGGCAGGTGGAAATAGGTTTGCTTGGCGAATTTCGAGGCTGGCACCGCTTTGCCCCGCGCAATACCGGGCAAATCCGAGATGATGCATTCAACCTCGTCCAAACGCTGACCTTCGATATAGGACTGTGCTGCCTGCGGTAGTTGATCTTTCCAGTCGGCCATCAGGCCCTCTCTTTCTTCAAAAACTCCGCCATGAATTTCCCGATCTTGGGGTTGTCGTCGTTGGCGGGCAGGCGGTTGGTCGCGGCCTGCATTAACTCATCTGGCACAAGACCTTTACCACGCGTGTCCATCAAACCCTTGATAAACCCGTCGCCGTATTCCGGGTGGGCCTGAACGGTCCAAATTGAATCACCATAAGCGACCATGGCGTTCTGGCAGAAGTCGTTGTTGCCGGTCACGCGAGCGCCGTCGGGCAGGGCAACCACCTGATCCTGATGCCACGCGTTCAGCGTAACGGTCTGCCCATCCAGGTCATAGTCGGTGCGTCCTACCGCCCAGCCACCTGTGAACTTTTCAACCTTGCCGCCCAAGGCTTGCGCAATGATCTGGTGGCCAAAGCAGACCCCGATCAGTGGCTGGCCCTTGTCGCGGATCGCGCGGATCAATTCTTCCAGCGGCGGTATCCACGCATGGTCCTCGTACGCGCCATGACGCGAGCCGGTGATGACCCAGCCATTGGCTGCATCGGTGCTGTCGGGGAACTGCCCGTCCACCACGTTGAAGGTTTCAAACGTAAAGCCGTTGCCACCCAGCAGGGTACGGAACATGCCGTCATATGTGCCGAATTCTGAACGCAGCTCATCGGGGGGGTGGCCGGTTACAAGGATGCCGATTTTCATGGTTCACCAAATTTGATCAAATTTATTCTAGCCGACCGCGCCGGGCCGGGCAAGAGGGGTCAGACGGCTTCGACATAACTCAGCCAGTGGTCCTCGGGCGGGCGCTCGGCAAAGCGGCGGATTTCCTGCCGTTTGGTCATCGCCAGAAAGCGGATCAGATCGGCAGGGAAGATGCGCGCGACATGTGGATCGGATTCAAAGACGGCGACGGCGGCCTCCCAATCGCTGGCCAGTTGCGGCAGGCCGTCAATGTCGTAGGCGTTGCCGGTGATCGGCGCTGGCGGCTCGGTTGCATCATCGATCCCGTTCATTGCTGCCCCCAAAACGGCGGCCAGCATCAGGTAGGGGTTGATATCGCCACCCGCGACGCGATGCTCAATTCGGCGGGCAGCGGGTGCGCCGCCGGGTATGCGCAGGGCGGCGGTGCGGTTCTCATAGGCCCAGCTTGCACCAGTGGGCGCGTGGGCGCCGGGCACAAGTCGGGTATAAGAATTGCCGTGCGGCGCAAAGATCAATGTGCTGCCGGGCATCGCCGCCAGACATCCCGCGATGGCGTGGCGCAACGTATCTGTCCCCTCGGGGCCGCCATTGTCAAAGACGTTCTGGCCGGCCTGATTGACGACCGAGAAATGCACATGCATCCCATTGCCTGCATCGTCAGCATAGGGTTTGGACATGAACGTCGCGGTGAACCCGTGTTTGCGCGCTAGCCCGCGTGTCAACACCTTGAAAAGCAACGTATCATCAGCGCAGCGCATTGCGTCCTGATGGTTCAGGTTGATTTCGAACTGGCCAATACCGCTTTCGGATATGGCGGTCTGGGCGGGGATGCCCATCGCGGCGCAACCATCATAGAGGTCGGTGAAAAACGCATCGAACGCGTCCATCTCGGCCATGGACAGCACCGCCTCATCCACCAGCCTACGCCCTGTCAATGGGTTCAGCGGCGGCTGCGGTTGCGCACCGGACGAATCCAGCAGCGTGAACTCCAACTCGGTCGCCGCGATCACCGACCACCCGCGCTGGGCGTATCGGTCCAGTACCGCGGTCAGCGCGTGACGGGGATCCCCAGCAAAGGGTGTGCCGTGGTCATCATACAGACACATGGGTACCAGTGCGGTGTCTACATCCAGCCATGGCATCGGAACGGGGTCGCGCTCGGTCGGCAGCAGCACGCCATCGGCATCACCGGACTCAAAAACCAGCGGGCTACCGTCAATATCCGCACCCCACAGGTCCACGTTTAGCGCCGAAAACGGCATCCGAACCGAACCCTTTTCCAGCTTGTCGGCGTAAGAAGGAGGCACGCGTTTGCCCCGCAGTTGACCGTTAAGGTCACAGGCTGCAACGCGAAAACTGTGCAAGGCGCTCAGGTCCATCGGGGTCTCCATCACTCTGGTTTCCCGAGGTGTAGTCGACGCAAAGCGTCTTGTCACGAAATTTGATCAAATTAACCCCGCGCCGAGAGGAGAAGGCGCGGGGTTTGGCGTCAAACGAAGTTGATGCCGTTTTCGGCCATCGGATGCGAGGCCACAAGAGTACCCGTCATCGCGTGGATGGCATTGGCCAGCGCCGGTGCCGAAGGAGGCGTTCCGGGCTCACCGACACCCGTCGGTGCCTCCGCCGAGGGTACGATGTGTACGTCGATGGCAGCGATGTCGCCGATGCGCAGCGGTTCGTAATCCGGGAAGTTGGATTGATCGACTGCCCCACTTGTCAGCGTGATCTGATCGCGCATGACATGGCCGATGCCATAACCGATGCCACCTTCCATCTGTGCCTTAACCACATCGGGGTTCACCGCAATGCCGCAATCGACGGCGCAGGTGACCTTTTCGATCTTGATGCCACTTTCCGCATCGCCCGAGATTTCAACAACCTCAGCCGCATAAGACCCAAAGGACTTATGCACCGCGATCCCTTGCGATCGGCCAGCAGGTGCGTTGCCCCAACCGGCTTTTTCAGCGGCCAGTTTCAGAACAGCCGCCTTGCGCCGCTGATCGGGGTTGGTGTCGTCGGACAGGTGGGCCAGACGGAACTCGATCGGGTCACGGCCCACAGCCTCAGCGACCAGGTCCATCATGGTCTCCATCGTATAGGCCGTATGGGTGTGCCCCACCGAGCGCCACCACAGAACAGTGGTTGCTTTGGGCGTGTCGGTCAGGCCAAGCGCCATGCCGGGGATGGCATACGGGCTATCGGCCACACCTTCGACCGAGCTGTGATCGACACCGTCATGGACCAGCGCCGCCTCGAACGCAGTGCCCTTGATCACCGATTGCCCGGCGATCTGGTGCTGCCATCCGACGATGTTGCCGTCCGAATCCAAACCCACGCGGACCTTGTGACCGAAAGCGGGGCGGTAATATCCGCTGCGGATATCGTCTTCGCGTGTCCAGACCAGTTTAACCGGGCGCGAGCGGTCGGTGCCCACAAAGGCCAGCGCCGCTTCGACCTGATAATCCGCATCAGGTGTGGCACGGCGGCCAAATGATCCCCCGGCCAGCATGGTCTTGATGTGGATTTTCTCAGGCGGCAATTGGAAGATTTGCTGGTAGGCCATATGCGGACCGGTCGGCATCTGCGCACCGTCATGCAGGACAATGTCGCCCTCAGCGGTTTGTTCAATAGTGCAGTTCAACGGCTCCATCGGGGCGTGGGCCAGCAGCGGGAAGTAGAAGGTCTTTTCGACCACCTTATCTGCCCCGTCGATGGTCGCCGAAACCGCCGCCACGTCTGCCTTGTTCACGTTGTACGTGGGTTCAGAATCCAGTGCGGCCATGATCTCGGCCTTGATCTGATCCGAGTCGCGGGTCTCACCGCCTGACATGTCCCATTCGACCTCAAGCGCGTCGCGCGCTTGAATGGCAGCCCATGTGTCTTCGGCATAGACCGCAACACCCGCTTGATTGGGCAAGATGGCGGCATTGATATAGCCTTTGACCTCTTTTGACGCGTTGTCGTCAAAGCCTTTGGCGATACCGCCCTTGGATTCGGGGCGCTTGATCATCGCGACCATCTGGTTGGGCAGATGCACATCCATCGCATACATGGCCTGACCATTGCCCTTGATGGCCGAGTCCTTACGGCGCACGGATTCGTTGCCAATCAGGCGGAATTCGGACGGATCTTTAAGGCGCGGCTCGGCAGGGGCCTCAAGCTGCGACGCCGCAGCAACGAACTCTGCAATCGGTGCGGATTTGTCACCGGCCTTTACAATGCCTTCCTCGATGGCGATGCCCGATGCGTCCACGCCCCAACTTTGGGCGGCGGCATTGATCAGCATCTCGCGCGCGGCGGCACCGGCCTGACGGTATTGCAGCCAGGAATTCGCCATCGCGGTCGATCCGCCTGTGCCCTGGAACGGACCGAACAGCAGGTTGTTATAGACGTTGGGATCAGAGGGCGCGAATTCGTATTCGATCTGATCCATGGTCAAGCCGATTTCCTCGGCGATCAGCGTCGGCAGGCCGGTGGCCGGGCCCTGACCCTTTTCAAAGTGTTTGACGATGGCGGTTACAGTGCCATCGGCGTCGATCTTTACGAACGGGTTAAACTGCGTGGTTTCGGACGAGGCTGCCGCCAGCGCGCCATCGGGGCGTGCGCCGACCAGCAGCACGGCACCGGCCGCAGCGGCGCCTTTCAGAAATCCACGGCGTGAGGTGTTGATGGTCATTGATCAGGCCTCCAGAATCTCGGACGCGCGCTGGATTCCGGCGCGGATACGTTGATAGGTGGCGCAACGGCAGGCGTTGCCGGACATGTATTCGTCGATCTCTTCGACCGACGGCTTGGAGTTCTCGGACAGCAGCCCGACTGCGGACATCACCTGACCTGACTGGCAATAGCCACACTGGACCACATCCAGTTCGACCCAGGCCTGCTGGACGGCCGCGCCGATCTTGTCGTCGCCCACGGCTTCAATCGTGGTGATCTCGGCATCTTCGACGTCTTCGATATATGTCTGGCAAGAACGCACAGGCTCGCCATTCAGATGCACGGTGCAGGCGCCGCACGACGCAACGCCGCAGCCGAATTTGGTTCCGGTCAGCTTAAGCTCATCCCGGATCACCCACAGAAGGGGCGTGCCGGGTTCGGCGTCGACCGTGTGGGTCTGGCCGTTCAATTTCAAGGTCAATGACATGAGGGGGATTCTCCATGTTGGGCTGGTTACCCGAGTCGGTAAACTGGCGGGTTTACCGTATGCGACAAATTCTACTCTGTAAACCCACCAGTTTACGTAGAGTTTGACCTCGATCTGTCAATGGGACTATAGCTATGAAATATGAATGACGTCAGCGCGCCGAATGCGGCCAAACATGCTCAGATCATCGAAGCAGCGGTTTCCGAGTTTCAGGACAAGGGATTTGCGGCGGCCAGCATGGATCGTATTTCCCTGCGGGCCGAAGTCTCTAAGCGCACGTTGTACAAGTATTTCGAAAGCAAGGAAAACCTGTTTCGCTCCATCGTGTTAGAGCTATCCAACAGGTTCGCCGGAGTGCAGGATGTTCGCTATCAGAAAGGCCGCGATATCCGAGAGCAATTGACTGAGCTGGCATGGGCCGAAGGGCGCATTCTGATGATGCCCGAGGTCATGGCCATGTCGCGGATGGTGATCAGCGAAACCTTGCGCAACCCGGATTTGGCGGCCGCGGCACAGGGCAAGCTGGACAAGACCGCGATTTTTGCCGCCATGCTGAAAGACGCCGCAGATGACGGGCAATTGCGGATCGAGGATCCTCAGGCCGCAGGGCAGGAGTTCATCGGCCTCATCAAAGCCAAGGCGTTTTGGCCGATTATTTTTTCCGGTGACGTTCTGAGCAAGGACGAGATGGAGGCCACCATCAACAGCAGCGTTGACATGATCCTTAGCCGTTACGGGGTTTGACAGTTTCGATGTCTCAACCGAAGCCCCGCAGGAGAGCAGGCTGAGCATTTACCCGGCTGTTGTCATTCCGTGTGGCGTTTGATCCCGAAACAGTGGTAGACGGCAATCTTGGAAACGGATCGTCTTGTTCAGGTTCGTGGCGAAAGTCGGGAAAGATGTCGGACGTAACAAAGACCCAAAAGCCATCGCAAGCTGAGATTTGGCGCGCGGCGCGACTGTCGGTTGCGCCGATGATGGACTGGACCGATCGGCATTGCCGTTACCTGCATCGGATGCTCAGTTCTCAGACCTTGTTGTACACAGAGATGGTCACCGCCCCCGCGTTGGTGCGTGGTGGGGCGTTGCATTTACTGGACTACAACCCACAAGAGCATCCCGTTGCGCTGCAACTCGGTGGGTCTGACCCTCAGGAACTGGCACAGGCCGCATGTTTGGGCGCTGAGGCCGGGTATGATGAAATCAACCTGAATTGCGGCTGCCCCTCGGATCGGGTGCAGTCCGGCACGTTCGGTGCCGTGCTGATGAAAGATCCGGCTCGAGTTGCGGAATGCGTGGCCGCGATGCAAGAAGCGGTTGATGTCGAAGTCACTGTCAAGTGTCGGATCGGGGTCGATGAACAAAACCCGGAAGAGGTCCTGCCCGAATTTCTGACCGCCATCCGTGATGCAGGGTGCAAACGCGTGACGATCCACGCGCGAAAGGCGTGGTTGCAGGGGCTTAGCCCTAAGGAAAACAGGGATATTCCACCGCTAGACTATGATCTCGTCCACCGAATGAAGGCGGATTTCAACGCGCTTCACATCTCGATCAACGGTGGGATTGCCACGCTGGAGCAAGCGCAGGCCCATCTGGATGCTGGGCTGGATGGGGTCATGATCGGACGGGCGGCGTATCACCAGCCTACCGAGATTCTGGCCGGGGCAGATCATCTAATCTTTGGGTCGGGCCAAGTGGCTGATCCGGTTGATGTCGTTCAAAAAATGGTGCCCTATGTTGAACGGCACCTTGCCGAAGGTGGCCGTTTGCACCAAATCACGCGTCATATGCTGGGCCTGTTCGCCGGGCGTCCCGGCGCACGGGCTTGGCGGCGAACTTTGTCCGAAGACGCGGTGCATGAGGGGGCTGGGTCCGAGGTTATGTTGCAGGCGCTCGAGCGCGTTGCGCCTTTGGCCGAGGCGGTGGTGAACTAGGATACGGCGATTAGGCCGGTATGGGGGAAGAATGCCCGAGACGATGTTGCTGGCCCAGATGTTGGGCCTTTTGCTTGTGATCGGGGCGCTGGCCGGTGTGCTGGCCGGATTGCTTGGCGTGGGGGGCGGCATCGTTCTGGTTCCGGCCTTTTTCTATGCTTTTCAAACGCTCGGGTATGGTGGGCCGCAGTTGATGCAATTGTGTCTGGCGACCTCGTTGGCGACGATCATCGTGACCTCGATCCGCTCGGTTCTGGCACATAACAAGAAAGGTGCCGTGGACTGGGATATCCTGCGCGGCTGGGGGCCGGGGATCGCCGTGGGTGCCGTTATTGGCGTGATGGTGGCGTCCGCGCTGCGGACCGAAGCGCTTCAGGCTTTGTTCGGTGTTCTTGGGATGGTCATTGGCGCCTATCTGGGGCTGGGTAAGTCTGAGTGGCGTTTGGGCGATGCCATGCCCAAAGGTGTCCGCCGGGCCGTTCTGTCGCCCAGCGTTGGGTTTCTGTCTGTATTGATGGGGATCGGTGGGGGCAGTTTTGGCGTTCCGCTGATGAGCCTGTTCAACACGCCCATTCACCGCGCCGTGGCAACGGCAGCCGGGTTTGGTGTGATCATCGCGGTTCCGTCTGTTCTTGGGTTTCTGTTTCTTGATATCGCGCCCGAGCATCGGCCCCCGCTGACGATCGGTGCGGTCAATCTTGTGGCCTTTGCGATTGTAGTCGCTATGACGATGATCACGGCTCCTTGGGGGGTGAAACTGGCGCACGCGATGGACCCGAAACCTCTGAAACGGGTATTCGCTGTGTTCCTGACGCTTGTCGCCCTGAATATGCTGCGCAAAGCACTGGGGCTGTGAGTGATTTTTGGCAATCGGGTTGGGTGAAATTCCCCTTTGATCCAGCCCTTGCGGATTGGGCGACGCATGCCCTTCTCGCTGCGCGCGCTGCGATTTCGGACCCCGCCCATGCCCAGTGGCTGGATTGTGAAGGCACTTGGTTCATCGGTGTGGATGCGCTGGATAATGACGAACGGGGCAGGGTCGGTCAGTCCGGGGATCTGTCCGGGGCTGCCATGGATTTCATCCGTGAACATTACGGCGATTTGCCACTGCACAAGGGACAGGTTTCGGTCATCTATCCCGGCTACCCCCGTCCACGGCACGGTGAAAGTGAGGCGGCTGGTCGGTACAGGTTGAACCGGGATGCCGCCCATGTGGATGGGCTGCGTCCAACGGGCCCCGATCGTCGGCGGCGTGTGGATGAGCCCCATGCCTGGATTCTTGGCATTCCCCTGACCGAGGTCAGTGATAACGCGTCGCCCATGGTTCTGTGGGAAGGCAGCCATAGAATTCTGGGGCCCGCGTTCGCCAAGGCGTTGCAAGACTCGCCAAAAGAAACAATGCACGAAGTCGATATCACTGACATCTACCAGGCCGCCCGCCGCGAGGTGTTCGAGATGTGCCCCCGTATCGAACTGCCTGCCAAGCCGGGCGAGGCTTATCTGCTGCATCGTCACTGTCTGCACGGCGTGGCGCCATGGCCTGACAGTGCTTCGGCAGGCCCGGATGGACGGATGATCGCCTATTTTCGCCCCGAATTCACCGATGGTGTAGCCGCTTGGATAGAATCCCCGTAACCTCCGGCCATTGTTCAGGTTAGGAGGTTTTTCGATGATGACGATCCATACGAATTCAGATGGTGCCTTGATCGAAGTTGAATTGTCGGGCGAAGTCACCAGCAGCGATTACAATGACACGCTTATTCCAGCTATCGAAGCAGCCTTGGCCGAGCATGACACGGTTCGTCTGATGGCCGTGGTTCAGCCGGAATTCAAGGGATACGATATCGGAGCCGCCTGGTCGGACACCAAGCTGGGACTAAGCCATTGGCGCGGGTTTGACCGTATTGCGGTAGTGGCCGATCAGGGTTGGGTGCAGACGAGCGTTCGGTTTGCTGCCCCGATCATGCCGTGCCCGATGCAGGTGTTCGAGCTTTCCGAGATCGAATCTGCCAGACGTTGGATGCGCGAGTCGCTCGGCTCGATCCACGTGACCGATTTGGGCGGTCCCTGCGTGCAGATCAGTCTGTTGGGCAAGCTGGATCCAGAGGAATATCAGAAGGCCGAGGCGAACCTGGACGGTTTGCTCAGCGCCAAAGACGGTTTCCGTTTGCTGATCGACCTGCGGGAATTTGACGGGTGGCAGGGATTAACCGCGTTAGCGGCACATTTCCGTCTTGCGCGCGGGCACGTTGGTATGCTCGACCGGGCCGCTATTGTTGGCGACAAAGCCTGGCAGCATCTGGCGCAAAGAGTCGCCAGTCATATTCTGGGGGCAAGGACGCAGTTTTTCCCGTCGGAAGAGTATCAAAACGCCAAATCCTGGCTGTCGGCTGGGTAACGGGTCAACCAGTTCAAACCGCGATGTCTTTTGACGTTCAGTAAGACGTTTTGTGTCCTTATTTTTGTTGATTGATGAGTCAACAACGGCCTATGTTGCTGGTGTTTTGCCGTGATACCACTGCGGGAAAACACCAAAGCTGAAGAGCGCTGCCGCGGGTTGCCACACACTCGACACACGTCGCTGGACTTTACCCCCTCGAAGTTCAGACCGACCCGCGGCAGCGCAGGCTCAGCCAGACCAAGCGAGCAGTTTCAGGATTTGTTTAATCGGGCCGAGCGACCGCCGCGGCGTAAGGCAAGTTGAGGCTTGCGGGAGGGCAGGGCCTCCATGATCTCGGCGCGTTCCGAGCTGTCCATTTTGGACCAGCGCGAGATTTCGTCGATGGTGCGGTAGCATCCGGTACAGATACGCTCGGTCGGGTGCACGACGCAGATCCGGATACAAGGGCTTTCGACCTCATTCCTTTTCCAAACCATGTTCGTCATTGGCGTATTCCGATCCTAAAGAAAGCGCAGCCTGTCCAGCGCTCCTTGCAAGATATAACCAGCAGCGACGTGATCAATAACCTGTCCGCGACGTTTTCGTGTCGTATCCGCCTCTAACAGTGCTTTTTCTGCCGCAACTGTGCTGAGGCGTTCGTCCCAGAACCCGATGGGAATATCCGTCAAACGCGCCATGTTTCGCGCAAATGCACGTGTAGATTGGCAACGCGGACCTTCCGAACCGTCCATGTTCTTGGGCAGCCCCAACAAAAGTCCACCAATTTCGCGGTCTGCGATGAGTTCCAGAAGCCGGGCTGAATCCAGCGTGAATTTCTTGCGCCGCACGGTTTCCAGCGGGCTGGCAACACCGCGCATTCGGTCGGACACCGCGACACCGATGGTCTTTTCCCCCAGATCAAGCCCCATCAGGGCGGTCATGGGGGGCAGCGATGCAGCAAAGTCTTCGAATGCGTCGTGGATCATTGCAAAATTCCGGCTCGTTGAGCAGCGGCAGAAAGAGTTTGCAGCGCGCCTTCGTTACCTGCGAAAACGGACAGAGACTCTTCATAGATGGCTACCGCGCGGTCCCGATCTCCGACTACGCCGAGGGCATTGATCAATCGCGCCCATTCTTCGGGCGCGCCGCCCTCGGTTGCCAGTCGATCCGACAATTGGTTGATCATCCCGCGGATCATCTCCTGACGTTCTTCGGCGGACAGTTCTGCCGCGGCGTCGATGTCATCCTGACTGGGGCCTGAAGGCGTTGAAGCAGAAGGGATGTCCGGAGGATTGAAGACACCTGCCCGAAACGCCAGATCATCCAGTTGCGCGCGAATGGCATCGACCCAAGGTGCCCCTGCTGGGGAATCCCTCAGGGTGTCCACCCATATGCGGTAAGCGATATCTGGACGCCCTAGCTGTGCCATCATTTGCCCCAAGTAATACTGCGCCGGGCCGTCCCGGGGATCGCGGGACAGGGCTTGTCTCAGCGCCTCTTCCGCCTCGGGCGAGACATATCCATTTGCGGCCAGAATCATCATTTCGGCCAAGTGTGAATAGGCGTCTGCCGACGCCGTCGAACCAGACAGCTCAATGACGCGCTCCTGCGCCTTGTAGGCCGCAGAAAAGTTACCTGCATTCGACTCGTGCTGCACCAAAAGAACATGACCCTGCAGGTCATCGGGCCGTTCCGCCACGGTGTCGCGCAATTGTTGCAACAAGGTGGCATAGCTTTCGTCCAACTGTGGCCGGGGTGCAGATGGCAAATCCGCTTCGAACTCAGATTGGCTGGGACGTTCTGCGCGCAAAACCTCGGCTCTTTCTATGCGTTGCGCCAAGGGCTGGTCCGGCATTCCGGCAGCCCCTGTCTGTCGATACATCCACGCGCCGCCACCAACCAGCACGGCTGCCACCACGACAATCGCAACACCCGTGGCCCAGCGGGGTGCGCCGCTTTGCGTCGTTTGTTTCTGCATCTGTGCGTCGGCTGCCAGAATGCGTCGCGAAATTTCCGTGCGGACGCGTTCGGCATCGGCCTGAGCGATTACTCCTCTGGCAAGATCGCGATCAACGCTGGCATGCTGTTCGCGATAAACGCGCAGGTCGTATGCCGCGGCCGGCTCGCGCGTTTTTTGTCCACGCAGCATCGAGTAGCCAAGAAACAACGTGATCAGCAAAGCTGTCAGAATTATAAGGGCCCAGAAGGTCATTGTATCTCCAAGATGGCTGCTCTGACTTAGACCTCTGCACCGCCAGAAAAAAGGGACAAATGGCCGCGAACCGACTTCATGTCGCAATAATTGGGGCTATGTCGCAATAGTGCGATATTACGGCGTTGCGTGGCAGGGGACTATTGTAGTTACACGGCATATCTTTGGCCAATCACCGAACCGGATGGATTCGCTTATGAAACACTATTCAGCCTTTGCTGTGGCGCGCGAAGCGTTGCGCTATCACACCGGATGGGAACGCGCGTGGCGTTCGCCCGAGCCCAAGAAGAAATACGACGTCATTATCGTTGGCGCTGGTGGTCATGGTCTGGCTACCGCGTATTACCTGGGCAAGAACTACGGCATCCAGAATGTAGCCGTGATCGAAAAGGGCTGGCTGGGCGGTGGCAATACCGGCCGGAACACAACCATTATCCGGTCGAACTATCTGCAAGATCCTTCGGCGGCGCTGTATGAAAAGGCGCGCGGCTTGTATGAGGACCTGAGTCAGGACCTGAACTATAACGTTATGTTCAGCCCACGCGGCGTGATCATGCTGGCGCAGACTCAGCACGAAATTCGCGGTTATCAACGCACGGCGCACGCAAATGCTCTGCAAGGCGTAAAAACTGAGTGGATTGGGCCTGAGCGCGTCAAACAGTTGGTCCCGATCATCAATCTGGACGGCCCGCGTTATCCGGTTCTGGGCGGTCTGTGGCAGGAACGCGGTGGCACCGCGCGTCACGATGCGGTGGCCTGGGGCTATGCCCGCGCGTGTTCGGCCATGGGCATGGACATCATCCAGCAATGCGAAGTCACTGGCGTACGTCAGGACAACGGTCGCGTTATTGGCGTCGACACCACCAAGGGTGCGATCGACTGTGAAAAACTGGGCATCGTGGTCGCGGGACATTCCGGTCAACTGGCTGAGATGGCCGGTTTCCGTCTGCCGCTTGAGGCCGTGGCGCTGCAAGCGCTGGTGTCCGAGCCGATCAAACCCTGCATGGATGTGGTCGTGATGGCCAACACCGTTCACGGCTATATGTCGCAATCCGACAAGGGTGAGATGGTGATCGGTGGCGGCACCGACGCCTATAATAACTTCAGTCAGCGCGGTTCGTTCCACCATATCGAGGAAACCGTGCGGGCGTTGGTCGAAACTTTCCCGATGATCTCGCGCCTTAAGATGCTGCGCCAGTGGGGCGGGATCGTGGACATGACCGGCGACCGCTCGCCAATCCTGTCCAAGACGCCTCTGCAAGGCTGCTTCATCAACGCGGGCTGGGGCACCGGCGGCTTCAAGGCCATTCCGGGCTCGGGCTGGGGTATGGCTCAGCTGATGGCCACGGGCCATTCGCCGCTGACCGAAGCCTTCACGCTGGATCGTTTCAAAGAGGGCCGCTTTATCGACGAAAGCGTTGCCGCCGGGGTGGCGCACTAAGGGCATTGTCCGAGGTGACCACAACACAGAATACAGTCGGCCCATGTGCCGACCGACCGACAAAAGGATGAACACATGCTGATCCTGAATTGCCCCTATTGCGGCGTCGATGCCGAAGAAACCGAACTGGCGGCTGGTGGCGAAGCGCACCTAAAGCGCTTTGGCCCCGGCTCGTCGGATGATGATTTCCACGACTACCTGTTCATGCGTGAAAACCCCAAGGGCGTTCATTTGGAACGCTGGCGCCATGCAAATGGCTGCGGCAAATGGTTCCACGCGGCGCGCTGCACAAACACGCTTGAGGTGTTCGGCACATATTCGGCGCAGGTGTCTGAACCGCCGCAAGAGATCAAGGATGCCATCACCGCCAAGCGTCCCGGCTGGACCTGGAGAGAGTTCGAATGATCCGCCCAGCCAACAATAACTCCGCCTGCGAAAGGTCCGCAACATGAGCACCCGTCTCGCAAATCAAGGCCGGCTGATCGACCGGTCGAAACAGGTTACATTCACCTTCAACGGCACCTCGATGCAGGGCTATGAAGGCGATACTCTTGCCTCCGCCCTGTTGGCAAATGATCAGATGATGATGGGCCGGTCGTTCAAATATCACCGTCCGCGCGGCGTTGTTGCCAGCGGTGCCGAGGAACCCAACGCTCTGGTCGGTTTGGGGCAGGGTAATCGGTTCGAGCCGAACCAGCGCGCCACCACGACCGAGCTGTTCAACGGTCTGACATCCGTGTCGCAGAACCACTGGCCGAACCTCGAGTTCGACATCGGGTCAATCAACACTCACCTGTCGCGCTTCCTGCCGGCGGGTTTCTACTACAAGATGTTCATCCATCCGAAGCCGTTCTGGAAACACGTCTACGAGCCGTTCATCCGTCAGTCTGCCGGATTGGGCAAAGCTCCCGACAAGGACAGCCGCGATGCGGACACCTATGAGCATTTCTATCACTTCACCGATGTTCTGGTGATCGGCGGTGGTGTGGCCGGTCTGCAGGCGGCCAAAGCCGCGGCTCAATCCGGGGCCAAAGTCATGCTGATTGAACAGACCGCCCATTGGGGTGGCCGCGCTCCGGTTGATGGCGGCACCATTGATGGCGCGCCTGTGGATAAGTTCGTGGAACAATTGGTTACTGAACTAGAAACAATGGACAACGTCATCCTGCGCAACCGCTGCATGGGTGCGGGTGTCTACGACCATGGGTATGCGCTGGGCTATGAGCGTCTGACGGACCACAAGCCGGGCACCCAAGGTCCGCGCCACCGCCTGTGGCGCATTCGCGCGAAACAGATCGTAACAGCCACCGGCGCGATCGAGCGTCCGCTGTCCTTCGCGGGCAACGACGTGCCGGGTGTCATGTTGGCCTCGGCCATGCGCGACTATGTTGTGAACTGGGGCGTGACCCCGGGTGAGCGTGTGATTGTCGCAACCAATAATGATGACGCTTATCGCACAGCCATCGCCTTGAAGAAGGCCGGTGTAGACGTGCTGCGCGTGGTCGATGCGCGCGACACGGCTGGTCCGCTGGCGGATGAGGCGCGCGAACTGGGTATCCGTGTCGACCCCGGCAAGGCGATTGCCAAGGTCAAGGGCGGCAAGCGTGTCAAGAAAGTTGCCATCTGTAACCAGGAAGGCATCGGCGGCGCGCGCGAAGAGGTCGAATGCGACGCGATCGCCATGTCGGGCGGCTGGTCTCCGGTCGTGCATATGTGGTCGCATTGCGGCGGCAAGCTGATCTGGGATGATGCTAACGCGCATTTCCGCCCCGATCCGTCGCGCCCCCCGCTAGGGGCCGATGGGGAAGGGTTCGTGCTGGCGGCGGGGTCGTCCAACGGCCCGCTGGCGCTGGGCGACGTTCTGACCGACGCAGATGCGGCGGGCAAGGCAGCAGCCAAGGCGGCTGGTTTCACAGCGAAACGCACCAAGGCACCGGTGGGTGAGACTACGGCCGAAGCTCCGATGGCCGCCGTCTGGCTGATGCCTGCCAACGCCGAGATCGGGCTGCGGATGAAGTCGTGGCTGGATTTCCAGAACGACGTCAAAGTATCCGACGTTCAACTGGCGGCGCGCGAAGGTTACGAAAGCGTTGAACACACCAAGCGTTATACCACACTGGGCATGGCGACCGACCAAGGTAAGTTGAGCAACATCAACGGCTTGGCGATCCTTGCTGATGCGCTGGATTCGGAAATTCCGAAGGTCGGCACCACCACGTTCCGCCCGCCCTATACGCCTATCTCTCTGGCGTCGATCGGTGGCGAGGCACGCGGTGAGGTATTCCAGCCGATCCGCCAAACCCCGATGCACAACTGGCACGACAAAAACGGTGCCGATTGGGAGCCGGTCGGCCATTGGCGCCGGACCTATGCCTATGTCCGTCGCGGTGAATCTGTGCATGACGCCGTGAACCGCGAGGTGAAGAACACCCGTGAAAACCTCGGCCTGCTGGATGCTTCGACTCTGGGCAAGCTGATCGTCAAAGGTCCTGACGCGGGCAAGTTCCTGGACATGATGTACACCAACATGATGTCTACGCTGAAGGTCGGCAAATGCCGCTATGGCCTGATGTGTTCCGAGAACGGCTTCTTGATCGACGACGGTGTTGTCGCGCGTATCGACGAGGACACGTGGCTGTGCCACACCACCACCGGCGGGGCCGAGCGTATCCATGGCCACATGGAAGAATGGCTGCAGACCGAATGGTGGGACTGGAAAGTCTATGTCGCCAACGTGACCGAGCAATACGCTCAGGTCGCCGTGGTTGGCCCCAATGCCCGCAAGGTGTTGGAAAAGCTGGGCGGCATGGACCTCAGCAAAGAGGCGCTGCCGTTCATGGAGTGGCGTGACGGGAAGATCGGCGAATTCGATTGCCGTGCCTATCGCATCTCGTTCTCGGGCGAGCTGTCCTATGAGATCGCAGTTCCTGCGAGCCAAGGGCAGGCGTTCTGGGATGCTTTGATGCAAGCAGGCAAAGAGTTCGGTGTGATGCCCTATGGCACCGAATGTCTGCACATCCTTCGCGCCGAGAAGGGCTTTATCATGATCGGGGACGAAACTGACGGCACCGTTATTCCACAAGATTTGGGGCTGCACTGGGCGCTGTCTAAAAAGAAAGAGGACTATCTGGGAAAACGTGCCCATTCGCGGACCCATATGGCCGATCCCGAGCGTTGGAAACTGGTGGGGCTTGAGACTGTGGATGGTTCTGTCATTCCCGACGGTGCTTACGCAGTGGGCGAAGGCGTCAATGCCAACGATCAACGCAACATGATCGGACGCGTGACCTCGACCTATTACTCGGCCAATCTGGACCGAGGAATTGCGATGGGACTGATCAAGTTCGGCCCGGACCGGATGGGCGAGATTGTTGAGTTTCCGGGAACCGACGGCAAAATCTATAAAGCCAAGATCGTCGATCCGATCTTCTTCGACAAAGACGGGGAGAAGCAGAATGTCTGAACCCATCAGCGCATTGAACCACGCCAGCTATGACGGCATCGCCAAGGTCGCGGAATGCGGCCTCCAGGGGATGATAACGCTGCGCGGCGATCTGTCTGATAAGGTGCTGGTCAAGGCCGTCAAGGACGCCACTGGACAGAAAGTACCCGGCCAGCGCGAGGCGTTCGTCGACGGGGACACTGGCGTTTGCTGGATGTCGCCGGATGAGTTGCTGGTGCTGGTGCCTTATGCCGAGGTTAACACAAAACTGGCTGCGATGACCAAAGCACTGGGCAGCAAGCATTCGCTGGCGGTGAATGTCTCGGATGCGCGGGCGGTGTTCAGCATTTCGGGCGCAAATGCGCGCGAAGTGTTGGGTAAACTGGCCCCGGTTGAGTTGTCAGCCGAGGCCTTCCAACCCGGTCAGATCCGCCGTTCACGTCTTGCGCAGGTGGCAGGGGCGTTCTGGATGGACGACGCCGAAACCTTCCGCGTGGTTTGTTTTCGCTCGGCCGCAGATTACGTTTTCAAGCTGCTGAAAGTTGCCGCCCAACCGGGCAGTGAGGTGGGCGTTTACTGAACCTGGTTTCGGTCTTGAGAGCTGGGTGAGGGGGCTTTGCCCCCTCGGCCTTGCGGCCTCACCCCCAGGATATTTTTAGCCAGATGAAGAGCGGATCTCTGGTCAGGGTTTTGTGCTGAACAGGAAAGTGGGGAACTGGGTCAGGGCGCGGTTTCCGGTGAAGATCGACGCCCCGGCTTCGCCGGTGAACGGATCCTGACACTGGTCATAGAAGGCCAGTGTGTCGGCCAGTTGTTTCATCGCGGGTGCGCGGTTTTCCGTGTCGAGATAGGGCGCGTGGGTCGACAGCAGCAGGGCGGGGTTCGTGGCCTGTAACCACGGGGTTAAAGACGGCAGGACCGGGTATTCGGCACCTTCGATATCCATTTTTACCAAAGCAACGTCCGACAGATCGACGGCGGTTGCGAATTGATCCCAGCCGATCGTCATTGCATCCGTTCCGTGGCTGCCGTCATGCAGCAGGGACGATGTTGAATCGCCAGCCTCGCCATGGGCGGACGCCATGCGCGTCACGCCGAACCCATCCGACAGGGCGATGCTGAAGGCCGAGACGTTTCGGATGTCGTTCAGATGCAGGTTCCAGACCAGATGGCGGTAGGCGACGGGGTCGGGTTCAAAACACCAGACATGCCGGGCGCGGCGTGCGGCATAGAGGACAGTGGGACCAATCCAAGCGCCGATATCCAGATAGTCGCGGTCGGGCGACAGGTATTTGTCCAGTACCTCAAAGGTCTCGGGCTCCCAATTACCTTGGGACGCCTTGCGCCAGAATTTCGAATGGTAGGGGTCCAGACGGAACCGCTCGCCGTTCAGATTGCCCGCATAGTACCCGCGGGCGCGGTAAAACATCTTGCGCGCCTGCGTCAGCATCGCGGACCTCCGGGTTTTCTTGTCTCTGCCCTTGACCTATCGGCGTAGCCAAAGCATTTAACCTTGGGAACCGCAACTTACATTTAACAGGGGGCCGACATGGCTTTTGAACTTCCTGATCTTCCTTATGCACATGACGCGCTGGCAGCCAAGGGTATGTCCGCGGAAACATTGGAATATCACCACGACCTGCACCACAAGGCCTATGTCGACAATGGCAACAAGCTGATCGCCGGGACCGAGTGGGACGGCAAGACGCTGGAAGAGATCATCGTTGGCACCTATGACGCGAACGCTGTCGCCCAGAACGGCATCTTCAACAACATCAGCCAATTGTGGAACCACAACCAGTTCTGGGAGATGATGGGCCCCGGCAGCAACGCAATGCCCGGCGAGCTGGAGAAGGCTCTGACCGAAAGCTTCGGCTCGGTTGACGAATTCAAGTCGCAATTCAGCGCCGCTGGTGCCGGTCAGTTCGGCTCGGGCTGGGCATGGCTGGTCAAGAACGCAGATGGCTCGCTGGCTGTCACCAAGACCGAAAACGGTGTGAACCCGCTGTGCTTTGGTCAGACCGCGCTGCTGGGTTGCGACGTGTGGGAGCACAGCTACTACATCGACTTCCGCAACAAGCGTCCGGCTTACCTGTCGAACTTCCTCGACAATCTGGTGAATTGGGAAAACGTCGCTTCGCGGATGTGATCCTTGACCCGTCGAGGGTTTATCAAGGGCCTGCTGGCGGTGACGCTGGCAGGTCTTTTTGTTGCGGCCTATGGGTTTTTCATCGAACCCGCGCTTCGGTTGCGTGTAAAGCGCTGGCGGGTTCGGCGTGATGACTGGGCTGCGCCTCCGCTTCGGATTGCGGTTTTGGCGGATTTACACGTCGGGGAACCCCATGTCGGGCTGAAACGCATCGAACAGGTTGTTAAGCGCACGAATGCGCTGGCACCGGATCTGATTCTGCTGTTGGGCGATTATACGGCCGGGCACAGGATGGTTTCCCAACCGGTTCCGATTGCCGATCTGGCACCTGTGCTGGCCGGGCTTGAGGCAAAACACGGCGTCTTTGCCGTTTTGGGCAACCACGATTGGTGGGATGATCTGGCTGCGCAACGGCGTGGGGGTGGGCCGAATATCTATGCTGAGGCCTTGCGCGAGAATGGCATCCGGGTTCTGTCGAATGACGCGGTGAAACTGGACGGCGCAGGGTGCTGGCTAGCCGGGGTTGAGGATCAGCTCGCCATTGTTACAGGGCGGGGGCGATATCGGGGGTTGGATGATCTACCCGCGACATTGACCCAAGTCACCGATGAAGCTCCGGTCGTATTGATGGCCCATGAGCCTGACATTTTCCCGAACGTCCCGGACAGGGTCGCGCTGACAGTGTCGGGCCACACACATGGCGGGCAAGTGCGCCTGTTCGGGTGGTCACCCATGGTACCGTCGCGGTTTGGCAACCGTTTTGCCTATGGTCATGTTCGCGAAGGTCAGCGCGATTTGGTTGTGTCCGGAGGCATTGGATGTTCGATCCTGCCAGTCCGTTTTGGCGTGACCCCTGAAATGACGGTCGTAGACCTGTCCGCCTGACCGATGGGTGGAATCCTGCCGCTCGGTTCGCTTTTGACTGCGAACGGGATTGTATGGACGGCAACAGTGCTTACGTAAGGTGAGCGGAGGGAGAGAGCCGCCAATCAAATGGATAACAGACTGGAAACGCGCAAAAAACCTTGGGCGCGTCACTGTAGAACTGTATCTGACGGATGAGGGATGGTCACATAAAACCATAGCAGGAGATCACAATGGCCGCACTTTCACAGGGAACTTGGGTTGTCATTGCCGACGGGGAAAAGGCGCTGTTCATGGAGAATATCACCGACGCCGACGACCCCAATCTGGTCGTTGTTTCGGTTGAGGAAAACGATGCGCCTGTGGCCCGTCCCACTGATCGGGCAGGGCGCCGCCCTGACACCGGACCGAACCAAAAATCGGCAGTCGAGGAGGCCAAGTGGAAAACCCATGCAAAATCCCTGTTTGTGCAGGATGTGGCCAACCTGCTGAACCGCAAGGGGCTGAAGGGCGCGTATAAGCGTTTGGTTCTGGTTGCGAGCCCGCACGTGCTGGGCCTGCTGCGTCGACGTCTTCACAGCGAAGTTCTGAGCAAGGTCGTCGCCGAAGTCGACAAGACCCTTACCAACCATCCACTTCACAAAGTCGAACAGGTCTTGACCAACCGTCTGAAATCGGCGGTTTAAGACCCAATCCCATAGCGGGCGGTGACGCCGCCTGTTTACGCACCGGGTTCGGACAGGAGTGGCCGCAAGGCAGACATCGCCGCGTGTGGGCTATCGACCCATGTGATGAAATCGGCCAGAGAGCTGTCTGCGAAACCCTGACCGATGACCTGCTGTACCAAGTCGTGCAAGGCGTTCCAGTATCCATCCACGTTCATGACCAGAATGGGCTTGTCATGCAGGCCCAACTGCCGCCATGTCAGCGCCTCGAACAGTTCGTCCAGCGAGCCCGGACCACCGGGTAGAACCACGACGGCGTCCGCGTTCATGATCATGACTTTCTTGCGTTCGTGCATCGTTTCGGTGACCACGAAACGCGTCAGGTCGGTTTTGCCAACTTCGCGCTGTAGCAGGTGAACGGGGATGACGCCGAACGTATCCCCTCCGGCGGCTTGTGCGGCACGCGCAACCTCGCCCATCAAACCTACATCCCCAGCACCGTACACCAGCCTCCAGCCTTCATTCGCAAGAAGCTGGCCGAATGTGCGGGCGGCGTCGGAATAGGCTGAGTTCACACCATTGCGTGACCCGCAATACACACAGACGGATTTCTGGGACATAAGAGGGCTTCTCCGGGGTTGTATCTGGGGTTTTGACCCCTGATAGCGAGATTGATAGATTGGCTCAACCGTCTGGCAGAATGCGTTGCTCTGAAACCATTTGCGCGACGGAGTGAAAGGAAAATGATGGACGCGAAGTCGGAAAACGAAAGCCCGGGCCCGAACACCTGGGTTGTGATTGTCGGTATTCTGGTTCTTGTCGGCGCAGGTGGTGCGTATTGGTCGGGTGTCTTTGACGCTGCCCCAGAGGAAGTCACGACAGAAACTGAAGTGGCGGCACAAGCACCGGACGAAGCTGCCGAAGAGGAAACCCCGACAGAAGCCGAGGTAACGTCGACCGAGTCGCAGCCGGCAGAGCCGTCCGTCGATCAGCCACAAACGACTGAACAGACCGCGAACCAAGCCGAACCCGAAGCAACGGATGGCGAAGCGCAGCCGCAGGTCGCGGCGGAAGCTACGCCACCAACCCTGGACCAGATTTTTGTAGAGCCGGACGGCAATGCGGTCTTGTCCGGAAACGCCGAACCGGGTGCCGTAATTCGCGTTCTGCTGGACGGTGAGGCTGTCCACAGTTTCACGGTGGACGGCAGCGGACAGTTCGCAGAGTTCGTCAGTATCCCGTTTTCCAACACCGCGCGTGGCCTGACGTTGGAAACAGATGCGGGCGAAGAACAACTGCGCTCCGATGACTACCTCATCGCGGCATTGCCGGAACCACAAGTCGAATCACCGGCGCTGGAAAACTCTGAGAGCGGGGAGGCACAGACCGACGTTGCGCAAGAGTCGAACACAGAAATCGACGAAGCCGCGCCGACCGACACAGCCGAAGCCTCCATCGAACCGCAGACAGAGCAGACCGCGCAAACCGCTGAGCCACAGACTGAACAAACCGCTGGGCCGCAGGCGGAGCAGACCGCGCAAACCGCTGAAGCTGCGCCTGAAGCTGTTCAGAACCAGCAGGTTACGGTTTTACGTTCAGGTGAAGATGGCGTGGAGCTGGTGCAGCCTCCGGCGTCTCAGGCAGGAGAGGCCGCACAGGTCGCGCTGGATACGATCGGGTATTCAGACGAAGGCGAGGTTGAACTGACAGGCCGCGTACCGGACGGGTCTGTTGTGCGTCTGTATTTGAACAACCGCCTTGTCGCGGATTTGCCGCCTGCGGATGACGGAAAGTGGCGCAGCGAGCTTGAGGGGGTTGATCCCGGTGTCTACACCCTGCGGGTGGATGAAGTCGGCTCGGACGGGACCGTCGTCAGCCGCCTAGAGACTCCGTTCAAACGCGAACCGCTAGAAGTTTTGCGCGCAAGTGATGCGCCAGACAGTTCCGCAGAGCAATCGACACAGGCCACCATCCGGTCGGTGACCGTTCAAGAAGGCGACACCCTTTGGGCCATTTCACGCGAGCGGTACGGTGACGGCATACTGTTTGTGCGCCTGTTCGACGCTAACCGGGACTCGATCCGCGATCCGGATCTGATCTATCCTGGGCAAGTCTTCACCATTCCGGAATAAACCTGTACCTCTGGCCCTCTTGGGTCGGGGGTCTATCTCTGACCGCAGTATTGGTACGTGATGAGACGAGCAGCCACTATGCATTCTGATGATATGTCCGAGATCGACGAGCAACGATCCGGTTTGCGCACGATCCGCAAAGTCGCGCCCTATCTTTGGCCCGAGGATGAACCCTGGGTAAAGCGGCGTGTTGTACTGGCAATGGGAATGCTGGTGCTGGCAAAGCTCATCGCGGTCTATACGCCGATTCTCTATAAAGGCGCGGTCGATGGTCTGGCGGGTGAGGGGGTGCCACCGCTGGCGTTGGGTGCCGTTGGTCTGACCGTTGCCTATGGCGTGGCCCGGATGATGACTGTGGGCTTTCAACAGCTTCGCGACGCGGCCTTTGCACCTGTTGGTCAGCGCGCGCTGCGCGCCTTGGCCCTTGAGACGTTCAGGCATATTCACCAGCTTTCTATGCGCTATCACGTCTCGCGCCGGACCGGGGGCCTTAGCCGTATTATCGAACGGGGTGTAAAGGGCGTTGAGTTCCTGCTGCGGTTTCTGCTGTTTTCGATTGGTCCTCTGATTCTTGAGCTGTTGCTGGTGGCTATCATCCTGATGTGGCTGTTCGATGTCTGGTATCTTGTGGTCGTGGCCGTCACGATCGCCCTGTATATCTGGTTTACCTTTGCGGTCACCGAATGGCGCGTGAAGCTGCGCCGCGAGATGAACGATCAGGATACCGAGGCCAATCAACGCGCCATCGACAGCCTTCTGAACTTTGAAACGGTCAAGTATTTCAATGCGGAAACGCGCGAAGCGGAGCGCTATGATGTGTCGATGAAGGCGTATGCGGGCGCTGCGCTAAAGACGGCTTATTCGCTGGCGTTCCTGAATTTCGGTCAGTCTTTCTTGATCACCTGTGGCCTGATCGGTGTCATGGTTCTGGCGGCAATCGGCGTGCAAAATGGCACCCTGACCGTTGGTGATTTCGTTATGGTCAACGCCTATATGATCCAGATTACCGTACCTTTGAACTTTCTGGGTACGGTCTACCGGGAAATCCGTCAGGCCCTTGTTGATATGGGCCAGATGTTTGACTTGCTGGAACAACCTGCCGAAGTCACGGACAAACCCGACGCGCCGGATTTGGTGGTTTCAGGTGGAGAGGTGACGTTAGAGGATGTCCGCTTTGGCTACGACGCGGATCGGGAAATCCTGAAAGGCGTATCTCTGACCGTTCCGGCTGGTCAAACGGTTGCGATTGTCGGAGCGACGGGTTCTGGCAAATCCACCATTGGCCGCTTGCTTTTCCGGTTCTACGACGTAACCGGCGGAACGCTCAGGATTGATGGGCAGGATGTGCGCGATGTGTCCCAAAACAGTTTGCACGCGGCCATAGGCGTCGTGCCGCAGGATACCGTGCTGTTTAATGACACCATCGGCTATAATATTGCTTATGGACGTGACAATGCCACGCAAGACGACGTGGAAGCGGCGGCCAAGGCGGCACAGATCCATGACTTCATCATTACTTTACCCGAAGGCTATGACACCAAGGTTGGTGAGCGTGGTTTGAAGCTGTCAGGCGGTGAAAAGCAACGCGTCGGGATCGCGCGGACGTTGCTCAAGAACCCGCCGATCCTCTTGCTGGATGAGGCGACATCGGCGCTGGACACAGACACTGAAAAGGACATCAAGGACGCCTTGGCGCGCGCGGGTGAAGGGCGAACCGTCATTACGATTGCCCACCGGCTCAGCACTATTGCCGAGGCGGATCGTATCGTCGTTCTGGAACGTGGTGAGATCATCGAACAAGGCACACATGATGAGTTGCTAGAGCAAAACGGGCGCTATGCCCAATTGTGGAACCGGCAGCAAAACGACTTGGAAGCCGCGTAGTATTCTTGTGCGGGGCGTAAAGAAATGGGGGCCGGTTCTTGACCGGCCCCTTCTGATTCATTCGGCTGCTTTGAGAGGAGAGCCCGGCGGTGCATCCAGTGTGCGATCCGTTTCGAGTTCCGCCGTCCATGGTTCGTCGGTCCAGATTACCTCGGTGGCTTGCGCCTGACGCGCCGCTTTTCCTATGGCCATATCCTGCGCGACCTGACTGGATCGACCCGCCGTTGCGCGTGCCAGAAGTTTGCCCAACCAGATCGTATAGGTCGAAACCCACACACGCAGCGCCAGGAAAGAAGGCGTCACGATCAGGGTAAGAACGGTCGCAATGCCAAGCCCGAACACCACCGCCGTTGCAAGCTGTTTCCACCACAAGGCGGTGGGGCTGTTGATGGAATAGCCGCCGTTGATGAAGTCGAGCGAAAGGCCGAACATCATCGGTGTCAGGCCTGCCATCGTGGTCAGGGTGGTCAGCAGAACCGGGCGAATGCGGGCTTCGGCGGTGCGCACAATGGCCTCAATCCGCGGCATATAGCGGCTGTATTCCTGATAGGTGTCAATCAGGACAATATTGTTGTTCACCACAATTCCTGCGAGGGCCACAATCCCCGTCCCCGTCATGATGATCGAAAACGGCTGTTGCATGACCAGCATCCCGATCAGGACTCCGGTGGTCGAAAGAACAACCGCCAACAGGACAAGAACGGAATTGTAGAACGAGTTGAACTGCGCCAACAGGATGACAAACATCAGACCCAAGGCACCGGCAAAAGCGTTCATGAGGAACGCACCGGATTCTTCCTGATCTTCCTGATCGCCGGTCCATTCCCAGCTTACTGCGCTGCCAAGCGGATCGGTCTCAAGCCATTCTGTCAGGACGGCGATCCGTTCATTGGGATTGATTGGCGCGATGCGCGCGTCACCCGAGGCGATCTGCGATCTAATCTGTTCGGCATCCAAGGCACCAGTTGTCTTTACGACCTCGTATTCGGATCCGTTGGGTCCGGTGACAGTCGTGCCTTCGGGACTTGCGTCGTCGGTCAACTCTCTGACGACGGCCACACGCTCTTGCGATCCATCAGAGGCTTCTATGGTCACCTTGCTCAGGCCGGGTTCTACGTCAGCTTTGACATCGTAGTACCGCTGCTGATTCACGCGGTCGATCTGGGCCAGTTTCGCAACGGGCTTGCGGGTGACAAAGTTCGACAAGGGTACAAGGCCATCCGGCGTTCGAACTTTGAGGGTATCGAGGGTCGAAAGAACGCGATCTTCGTCGGGCAGGCGGACGCGGATTTCAATTTCTTCATCCACGTTTTCCGGACGCATTTCACCCAGCAAAAGCCCACGGGTCACCAACTGAACCATGGCACCGACCGTGGCGACATCGGCACCAAAACGACCCGCCTTGGCCACATCGACGTCTATTTGCCAATCAATGCCGGGCAGGGGAAGCGTGTCTTCGATCTTGATCAGGCCGGGTGTGTTATCAAACACATCGCGTGCGGCCAGTGTTGCCGCGGTCAGCTCTTCCCAGCCATCGCCCTTGATGCGCAGATGCACCGGTTTGGCCGAGGCCGGACCTTGGGACAGCGGCAGAATCTCAACAATGATGCCCGGAATCTCGGCAAGTTCCGCGTTTAGCTGATCCAGCACGAAATCGCCGTCATAGTCTGGCGCAACAGTTTGCCGATCGACCAGCCCACCAAGGATGGGTTCGGACACGTTCGGTCGATCTTCCCATGGAATGATTTCAAACTGAACGCGACCAACCGTGTCAGCGGGCGCTTGTGCGCCGCCATTATTCTGACTTAGGCCACCTTCGCCCGCGAAGGAAAAGACATTGATGACCGCAGGGTGCGCGCTGATGATTTCTTCTGCCGCCAGCACCATCTCGTCTTTTTCCGCCAGAGAGATGTTGCCGCGCGCCCTGACATATGCCGTTGCTTGCTCAGGCTCATTCTCGACGAAAAACTCTACGCCGCGGTTGTTGCTGCCATAGATGGACATGACCGTGACAACGGCAAATCCGACGGCAACGATAGACACAATCGGCATGATCGGATTGCCAACGAGGAACTTGATGACGTGGCCAAAAGGTGTGTGTTCGCGGACCGTGTGCACATGCTGATCCGGGGTACGCTCGATCTTGGCCGCGCTCAGGGTCACGGACCCTGCAAACGCGCCAAGGATAAACAGAAGCGCACCAAAGAGCATTCCACCCGGCGCTCCCGCAGGCAGCAGATAGGCCGGGTTCAGAACCTGCATGGCCCCCAGGAAGATCATATAAAGCGACGGGGGCACCATCACGACGCGCAACCACCACGGGGTACGCGCTTTCAACCATTCAGAAGAATGGTCGAAGAAACGGCTCAGCCGCCCGGAAACACCGCCCATTACGGGCAGATAAATCAATGCCACGATCAACGAAGCAGACAGAACAAAGATCAGCGTGACAGGCAGCATTCCCATGAACTCACCCGGAACACCGGGCCAGAACAGCATGGGAAGAAAGGCGCAGAGCGTAGTCGCCGTGGATGACACGATAGGCCAGAACATCCGCTGCGCTGCCTCGACATAGGCGTGCATCGGGCCAACACCTTCCTTGATGCGCTTGTCGGCGTATTCCACCACAACAATCGCCCCGTCGACTAGCATACCCACCGCCAGGATCAGGCCGAACATCACGATGTTGGAAATACTGACGCCCATCACGGCGAGGAAGGCAAAGCACAGCAGGAACGATGTCGGGATAGCAAAGCCCACCAGCAGCGCCGCGCGCGTACCCAGCGACGCCAAAACCACGATCATCACCAGCGCAATGGCTGTCAGGACCGAACCCTCAAGCTGGCTGACCATCGAACCGACGATGCGGCTTTGGTCGTTCGACGTGCCCAGTTCGATGGCGGCCTGCATCTCGGGTGGCCACTTGGCCTGCGCTGCGGCAATGGTTGTTTTGACGGCCTCGACCGTGTCGATCAGGTTGTAACCTTTGCGCTTGACCACTTGCAGGGCGATAGTGGGCTCGCCGTTAAAACGTGCCGTGCCTTCGCGATCTTCGAATGTATAGTTGATCTGCGCCAGCTCGCCCATCGTGACGACCCGGTCGCCATTGACCTTGACCGGCAGGTCATAAACGTCTTGTGCTGTTTTGAAGGACGAAGGGATCTTGACCGAGAATGTTCCTTGCTCAGTCTCGACTTCGCCTGCTGCGATAAGCTGGTTGTTGTTTTGGACGACGTTGATCAGCTCGGCTGCGGTTACGTTGTACGCCTCGAGCCGGAGCGGGTCGATGATAACCTCAAGCAGTTCGTCACGATTGCCTGCAATCCCTGCCTCAAGCACCGAATCCAGCGATTCAAGCTCGTCCTGCAAATCTTTGGCGACGCGGGCCATTGTGCGTTCCGGCACAGCCCCGGTCAGGTTGACGATGACGATCGGGAATTCCGAAAAGTTGATCTCGAACAGTGAATACTGCTCAGCGCCTTCGGGGAATTCAGCCTGTGCGCTGTTCATCGCGTCGCGCACGTCGGCCATGATCGCGGTTTTGTCCCAGCCAAAATCGAATTCCAGCGCGACCCCTGCATAACCTTCCGAGGCCGTAGACGTCATTTCCTTTAGGCCGTCCAGATCGGCCAGCTCGGTCTCCATCGGCTTGACCAGCAGGTTCTCGGAATCTTCAGCCGAAATGCCGGGGAATTGAACCGAGACAAACAGGGCAGGGATTTCAATGTCGGGCTCGCCCTCTTTGGGCAAATTGACATAGGCAAACCCGCCCACAACAAGCGAGATTGCGATAAAGGCCAGAACCATTCGCGCCCGGCCAGCAGCCCAACTGACGATTCCGGTCATTTTGCAGCGTCCCGATAGGTGGGCTTAACGCTTACGCCACTTGTCACGAATTCCTGCCCGATGACGATTATATCCACGGTTTCAGGAAGGCCGCCGACCCATACGCCTTCCGACGTGTCACGCAATAGCTCGACAGGGAAGAAATCGGCAACGTCGCCTTGCCCGACGCTTCGAACGCCAACCTGACCTTCTTTATTGAGCGTCAGGGCAGATTGCGGCAGCAGATGCGCCTTGGCACCTTCGGCAGAAATGCGGATGTCTGCGGTTTGCCCGTCCCGAATGGCAAGTTCGGGGTTCGGAACAGTGATCTCAACTTCGAAGGTCCGGGTTGTTTCGTCGGCGGACCGGCTCAGGAATGTCACGCGACCCGCAACCTGCAGGCCTGTGACCAGTTGCGCCGAGGCCTCGGAGCCTACGATGACGCGGTTAACTTCGGCCTCCGGGACAAAACCTACCAGTTTGATCGGATCAAGCTGAATGACGGTTGCGCAAAGCGATCCGGGCTGCATCAGGCTGCCCAACTCAGCCGTGTCGCTTTCCAGCAGACCCTTGAACGGGGCCTCGATGGTCTGGCGGTCAATTTCCCGTTCTGCGGCGGCGACCTCGGCTGTTGCCGCTTCAATCCCTGCGCGCGTCGCCTCTAGACCAGCTTCGGCTGTCTTTACGCCTGCTTCGGCGCTTCGCATTGCGGCCTGGCTGGATATCCTGCGCGTTTCCGAGCCGAACCCGGTTTCCGAAAGTTTCTGCGCAGCCGTTAGGTTGATCTGAGCTTCGGCGACCAAGGCATGTGCTTCTTCAAGACGCGCTTCAGCTTCGGGGATGCGGCTCTCGGCCTCAAGCTTGCCTGCCATCGCCTCAGCAAGGCTGGCGGGGCGGGTGCCGGGATCCAGTTCACACAGCAGGTCGCCCGATTCTACGAACGTTCCTTTGCGCTTTGGTTCCGAAATGACCGTCGAGGTCGTTTCGGCCAGAACTTCGACCTGTCGGTTGGCTTTTGTTTGGCCGCGCAGCAACACGGCGCTGTCAATCTCGCGCGCTACCGAGCGAACGGCCACCACGCCGATAGCATTCCGATTCTCGGATGCGGAGCCTTCGGATTCATCCGCAGATGACGGGCTTGCCTCGGCTTCGGCCCGGCCAGCAATCGCAAATAGGGTATCGCGTTCAAACACAAGCAGGAATAGTGCAACGACCACCAGCAAAGCATTTACGATTGAAATCAAACGCATTCAGAATTTCTCCCCAAATTCTTCGCCCGGATTTCTACGGCGCCTAATCTTAAATGTGGGGCGCATTATGTATCTTTTCCACACTGAACTGAATAGTTCGGTTTGTTTTTTTCCGCAAGCGGTGTTCAACCCGCCTTAAATGCCCAAAATCGCACCCTTGGCTTGGCAAGGTCGCCGGGGTATGACATTGCGCCATACGTAATTGAATTAGCCCGGAGCGCAGGGATGAGCGACGTCGACAGTTTTATTGATGAGGTGACCGAAGAGGTGCGCCGTGACCGTCTGTTTCTGCTGCTGCGCCGGTGGGGATGGGTTGGTGTGCTGGCGGTTGTCCTGATTGTTGGCGGCGCCGCATTCAATGAAATCCGCAAAGCACGCGCAACGTCGCAGGCCGAAGAACTGGGCGATGCGATTCTTTCGGCGCTAGCTCAGAATGACTCGGCTGAACGGGCCGGTAGCCTGGAAAGCGTCGCGGCGGCTTCACCGGGTGGCGATGCAGTAGTAGATATGCTGTTGTCTGCATCCCAATCCGAGGCCGGTTCGGTGGAAGAGGCCGTGAACAACCTGAATGCCATTGCGGTTCAGGGTGATCTGCCGGAAATCTATCGCGCGATTGCGACGTTTAAGGCGTTGCTTCTGCAAAGCGACACCCTGCCCTCGGCAGACCGGCGTCAGCAGTTTGAGGCTTTGGCTGCGCCCGGCGCTCCGCTTAGGTTGCTGGCCGAAGAACAACTGGCCCTAATCGACGTATCCGAAGGCAATGTCGATGCCGCCATCGAAAGATTGCAGGCGCTGCGGCAGGATGCCGAGATTGGCGTTGACCTTCAGCAGCGCGCAGCCCAGTTGATCGTGGCACTTGGGGGTGAACCCGAACCGTTGGTAGCCCGGCAGGGATGATCCGCAGCGTAACGAATAATGGCAGGCGAGTTCGGAAAACCATGGTAACAAATCTTCTTTCCCGAGTTGGATTGTCGGTTGCGGCTGTATCCCTGACCGTTCTCGCGGCTTGTGAGGAACCCGAAGTCATCCTGCCCGGTCCGCGCGAAGACATCCGTCCTGCGGCGGATACGGAAACCGTCGAGACGCGCGGGTCTAAGCCAATCAGCCTGCCGACTCAGAAGGCGAATGCAAGTTGGCCGCAAAGCCCGGGAACGGCAGCGTTTCGCACGACGAACGCTCAACTTCGGGCCACGCCACAGCGGGTCTGGTCCGCATCGATCGGCAAAGGCGACTCGCGCAAGCAGCGGATCACGGCGGAACCGGTCGTTGCCGGTGGATTGATCTACACGCTCGATTCCGGGGCGACGGTTTCCGCCGTTTCGCCCCAGGGTCAGCGGGTCTGGAGCACGGATCTTATTCCTGTTTCGGACGGTGACTCGGACGCGACTGGCGGCGGCATCGCTTATGCCGATGGTGTATTATATGTCTCGTCGGGATTTGGGCGGCTGACCGCGCTGGATGCCAGATCAGGGGCAATCCGGTGGCAAAAACGTCTGAATGCGACTGGCAGCGGCGCTCCGCTGGTGAATGGTGGCCTGTTGTATCTTGTGGCCGGTGATGAAACCGGTTGGGCCATTGATACCAAAGACGGCCGCATCGCGTGGCAGATTCAAGGCACGCCAAGCGTCGGCAATGTGCTGGGCGCGCCTGCGCCTGTGATCGCGTCCGAATTCGCGGTCTTCGCGTTCGGGTCTGGTGATGTTTCCGCAACCTTCCGCAAGGGCGGTATCCGTCGGTGGAACGCCTCGGTCGCCGGAGGACGGCGGGGTCGGGCCGCAGCTCAGATCATTGACGTGACCGGTGGTCCGATGGTGTCTGGTGATACGATCTTTATTGGGAACCACTCGGGCCGGACCGTGGCCTTTGATGCAAGCTCGGGCGAGCGGAAATGGACGGCGGATGAGGGTGCGGTCGATACCGTTTGGCCCGCCGGGAACAGCCTTTTCCAAATCAGTGACCGCAGTCAGCTTATTCGTCTGGATGCTGCGACGGGTGAAGTTGTCTGGGCGCAGGACTTGCCCGGCTTTGTGAAGGACAAGCCTAATCGCCGGGGCCCCATTGTGGCGCATTACGGGCCGATCATGGCTGGGGGGCGTCTGGTGATTGCATCCAATGATGGATACCTTCGGTTCTTCAGCCCGGTTGACGGCACCCTTGTGCACCGCGTCGAAGTACCCGGCGGTGCGACCACGGCACCGGTTGTTGCCGGGCAGACGCTTTATGTCGTGTCCACAAAAGGTGATCTACACGCTTTCCGTTGACCGAAAGATGCGCTAAAGGGCGCGTCTGAGTCTTGAAAGTTGAGTATCATGTCGCTGACCCTCGCCATTGTGGGGCGCCCCAATGTGGGCAAATCCACCCTGTTCAACCGCCTTGTGGGTAAACGTCTTGCTTTGGTCGACGACCAACCCGGCGTGACGCGTGACCTGCGCGAAGGCGAAGGGCGCTTGGGCGATCTGCGGTTCACCGTAATCGACACCGCTGGGCTTGAGGATGCGACGGACGATAGCCTGCAGGGCCGGATGCGTCGCCTTACAGAACGCGCCGTGGATATGGCCGACGTGTGCCTGTTCATGATCGACGCGCGGGTGGGGCTGACGCCGACGGATGAGATGTTCGCCGAAATCCTGCGCAAGCGCTCCAAACACGTTATCCTTGCGGCCAACAAGGCAGAAGGCAGTGCGGCGGATGCAGGTGTGCTTGAGGCCTATAACCTTGGCCTTGGCGAACCGGTGCGTTTGTCCGGCGAGCATGGCGAGGGGATGACAGACCTTTATGCGCAATTGATGCCTCTGGCCGACGCTGCGGCTGAAAAGGCGCAGGATGATGCGCCGGAAACCGATATCGAATTGGATGAGGATGGCGAGGGCGAAACGCCGCTCATCACCGCTGACAAGCCGTTGCAGGTCGCCGTTGTGGGCCGTCCGAATGCCGGGAAATCCACGCTGATCAACAAGATCATGGGTGAAGATCGCCTGCTGACCGGCCCCGAGGCCGGGATCACCCGCGACGCGATCAGCCTTCGGATCGACTGGGCCGACCCAGATGGCAACAGCACCCCGATGCGCATTTTCGACACCGCCGGGATGCGCAAAAAGGCCAAGGTGCAGGAAAAGCTGGAAAAACTGTCGGTCTCGGACGGTCTGCGTGCCGTGAAGTTTGCCGAGGTCGTGGTGGTCCTGCTGGATGCGGCTATTCCGTTTGAACAGCAAGACCTGCGAATTGCGGATCTGGCAGAGCGCGAAGGGCGTGCTGTGGTCGTCGCCGTGAACAAATGGGACATCGAAGAGGACAAGCAAGAAAAGCTGCGCGACCTCAAAGAATCCTTTGAACGCCTTCTTCCGCAACTGCGCGGCGCGCCGTTGATTACCGTGTCAGCCAAGACGGGCAGGGGTTTGGAACGTCTGCGTGCCGCCATCCTGCGCGCCCATGACGTGTGGAATCGTCGTGTGCCGACCGCTGCGCTAAACCGCTGGCTGACTGTAATGCTGGAACAACATCCACCTCCAGCACCGCAAGGCCGTCGCATCAAGCTGCGTTATATGACTCAGGCCAAAACCCGCCCACCTGGATTTGTCGTCATGTGCTCGCACCCTGACAAGATGCCCGAAAGCTATAACCGGTATCTGGTCAACGGACTGCGCGAGGATTTTGATATGCCGGGCACTCCGATCCGCCTGACGTTGCGTGGGCAGGGCGACAAGAACCCCTATAAGGGACGCCGCAAGAAAAACGCGGGCGCGCTGGCAAAGCATCTCAAGGGCCGCGCGTAACTGCGCCAATTTTCAGCATTTTTGGCTCAGGGGCGTGACAGCCCGAGTTCCCCGCGCTAGCATTCAGGTGCGTGCATTTGTTTTCGCACGCGCTGCTTGTTTGCGGAGTTTCCGCACATAGTTTCGAACCCATATTGAAGCGGGCCATCGTGGGGAGCGGACGTGATGGATTTGAGGGAATACACTAGGCAATATGCGGTGCAAGATAATCGTCTGGCCGCGCTAAGTTACTTCGGGACTTTTGCGGTGTATTTTGCATCGCTGGCTTTGGCGATCATCTATGTGGATCGCTGGTACATCATGGTCCCCGCCGGAATCGTCTTCGCGTTCTCGGCTGTGCGTCTTTACGTTCTGCAACATGACTGTGGGCACCATTCCCTGTTTGAAACGCGTCAACAGAATGAATGGGCCGGGCATGGGCTGTCTCCGTTCACATTTGCTCCGTTTGAAGTGATGAAGCAAAACCATAACCTTCATCATTCGGGCATCGGCAACCTCGAACATCGCGAGACCGGCGAGATTCATACGATGACTGTGCGCGAGTGGAATGAGGCGGATTGGAAGGCGCGGTTATTCTATCGCCTTTACCGCAACCCGTTTATCCTTGTCCCGGTGGGCGCGCTATTTACCTATTTCATCCGGTACCGCTGGCCCAAGAATACAGTCCGGTTTGGTGTCACGGGTGTCCTGTTGCACAACCTGTCAATTGTTGTGTTCCTTGGGCTGCTTTACTTGATCGCAGGGATGACCGGTATTCTGGTCTGGCTTGTATTTTCCCTTTTGGGCGGGATGTTGGGTGTGTTCCTTGTCTACCTGCAACACAATTTCGAGGACACTTATTGGGACCGCCGCCCGGATTTGGACCCCAAGCTGGCAGCGTTGCAAGGATCGTCGGCGCTGGATTTCGGCTGGTGGTTTGACAATGCCGTGGCCTGCATCACGTTACACGATATTCACCACTTCAACGCACGTATTCCGTCGTATCGACTGCGTGCATGTCATTATAACCTGCCACCGGAATACACCCCGCGGCGGATCAAATTCCCCGAGGCGGTCGCGGCCCTGAACCTGAAATTATGGGATGAGGATGCAAAGCGCCTTGTTCCGTTTCCCAAAAAGGATCGGTCTGCCGGGCTTGCCCACAGTAATTGACGCCCGAGCGGGTTCTACGTGTTACCCTGTCTTGTGGATGTGTATATCCTGCGTATATACGTATGTGCAGGGAGAAACTGAAAGGACAAAGAATGACCGCAGTGACCGACGTAAATGGTGTAGGTGAGGCGCTTGGCCAATTGCTGATCGCCAATGGCTTCAAAACGGCTGAAGCCATCGCCAAGGCAACCCCCGACGCTCTGGTCAAAGTCCCTCGAATAGGTGCGGCACGTGCGCAAGTGCTGATCGCCGCCGCGAAACAGGCGATCGCAGCCAAACCCGCTGCGAAGCCGGCGACGCGCCGTGCGCCTTCGCGAAAACCTGCGGCCCGAAAGCCAGCCGCGCGCAAAACCGTGGCCGCCGCCGCGGCAGAAAAGCGAGCCGAGGAAGCGGCCCGTAAAGCAGCCGAAGAGAAAGCAGCGGCTGCGATGGCAGAGGCTAAAGCCAAGAAGAAGGCAAAGGCCAAAGCCAAGGCTGAGAAAGCTGCCAAGAAGCGCGCCGAAATGGAGGCTGTGTTCTCGAAAGCCAAGGACAAGGTAAAGGCCAAGGCGAAAAAGGATAAAAAGTCCCAAAAGGACGGCAAGAAGAAAGACGATAAGAAAAAGAACGATAAGAAAAAGGGCGACAAGAAGAAAGACGCCAAAAAGAGCGATAAGAAGAAGGACAAGAAAAAAGCGAAGAAGTAAGCCTTCCTCGCCTTTGATCGAATAGAAACCGGCGGCTGTGGCGCGCCGGTTTTCTTATGCCAATGTGCCGTCCAGTTGCAGCGTCAGCTTGCCGCCCAGATAGGGGGCCAACACCTCGGGCAGGGTGACGGTGCCATCGGCGTTCTGGCCGTTTTCCAGCACCGCGATCAGACAGCGCCCAACAGCCAGCCCCGAGCCGTTCAGCGTGTGGACATATTCCGGTTTGCCGCCACCTTCGGGCCGGAAGCGCGCATTCATGCGGCGGGCCTGAAAATCGCCGCAGGTCGAAACCGAGCTGATTTCACGATACGTGCCCTGACCGGGTAGCCATGCTTCGATGTCATAAGTACGGCGCGCGCCGAAGCCCATATCGCCGGTACACAGGATCACGGTGCGATACGGGACGCCCAGTTTCTCAAGTATCCCTTCAGCGCACCGCAACATACGCTTTTGTTCATCGTCGGAATTGTCCGGGTGCGTGACCGAGACCATCTCAACTTTCTCGAATTGGTGCTGGCGCAACATCCCGCGGGTGTCCTTGCCCGCGCTGCCTGCCTCGGACCGGAAGCACAGCGAATGCGCGGTATAGCGGCGGGGCAGGTAGCTTTCCTCGATCATCGTGTCGTTCACGATGTTGGTCAGCGAGACTTCGGAGGTCGGGATCAGCCACCAACCTTCACGGGTCTGATAGCTGTCTTCGCCGAATTTCGGCAACTGGCCAGTGCCCTGCATCATCTCGGACAGAACCAGAACGGGACCGTTGACCTCGGTCAACTCGTTTTCGTTGATATGCGTGTCCAGCATGAACTGCGCCAACGCGCGGTGGATGCGTGCAACGCCGCCCGACAGCAATACAAAGCGCGAGCCGGACAGTTTGGCAGCGGTCTCGAAATCCATGCCGGTTTGGACGGCCTCAACCTCAAAATGCTCTTTCGGGGCAAAGTCCAGTTCGCGCGGGGTGCCCCAGCGGTTCACCTCGACATTGTCGTTTTCATCTGCGCCTTCGGGCACATCCTCGGCGGGTAGGTTGGCGATGCGGATCAATTGATCTGTCAACAGCGCGTCCAGATCCTTAGCTTCGGTCTGCATCCGGGCGACTTCGGCCTTCTTTTCGGCGACCAGAGCCCTCAAACGCTCGAATTCGGCCTCATCACCGCGACCCTTGGCAGCGCCGACTTCTTTGCTGGCCTTGTTCTGCTCGGCCTGCGCAGTCTCAGCCGCCAAAATCTTGGCGCGGCGGCTTTCGTCCAACCGCAACAGGTCTGACGACACCGGCGCGTCCCCACGGCGCGCAAGTGCGGCGTCGAAGGCGGCTGGGTTTTCGCGAATGGCGCGGATGTCGTGCATGGTTCAGGTCCTTGAATGCGTGAATCACTGAAACCGCTTATGCACCATCTGAAAGGCGGGGTGTAGCACCGGTTACGACTTATCGGTGTCCTCGTGGGTTTCATGCGCCAGATGCCCGTTCCAGTCCTCGGTCGGGATTTTTGGTTCGGGCGGGTCAGCCATGTAAGAGGGCGTCATGATCTGCACGTTGTTCTCATTGAACACAGCGACGATGTTGCGATGCAGGTCCGAGCGGATCTTTGGGATAATACTGCCGCGCGTCGAATATCCGTTGATCTGATAGTTGATCGCGTAATCGGCCAAAGCCGTCCATAAAACAAAAGGTTCCGGCTTGGCCTTGATCCCCTTGGTGCGGCTTGCTGCTTCGATCAGCATGGCCTCAACTTTTTCAGGCGGTTCCTCGTATCCGATTCCCACGGTGGTGTGCAAAAGCAACCCGCTGCCGTCGGTTTTCTTGGAGAAGTTCACCACATCCGAATTCATAAGCTGCGCGTTGGGGATCGAGATCAGCTCGTTCTTTATCGACTTCAGATGTGTTTCCATCAGCTTGATCTGGACGACATCGCCGATGTGATCGCCGATTTGAATCCGATCCCCGATTGAGGTTGACCGGCGATAGATCACGAACAGCCCGGCTAGCATGTTTGATACGACCGAGTTCGCACCCAGCGAAAGCATCGCGCCGACCAGAATGGTCAGCCCTTGGAAGGCGGCAGAATCTGAACCGGGGATGTAAGGCACGGCAAATACAAGCGCGATCAGGATGACGACGACGCGGGCGATGTTGAAGGTCGGGTTGACCCAGTGACGCTCGAAATCGCCCATGTCGAATGTGCCAGCCTCGACGGCATCGAAGAAAACGCGCATTCCCTTGATGATGTACATCGCCACCCACGAGATCAGCGCAAGCATGATCAGGTTGGGGATATAGCTGATGATCCCCTTGAAGATCAGAAGAACCGGCTCGGTCAGGTACGTCAGCAATAATTGGGCGAAATAACGAGTCTCGGCAAAGGCCAGCAGGACGAAAGACAGGTAGTAGTAGAACCCAAGGAAGAAAATCACGAGCAGGACGAAGTTCAGCCCGTACCGTACTAAGGCTGCGATTGCTTCGGCCTGAACGCTTTTGGCTGTGGCGGTCTCGACATCTCTCAGATGACGCTTCACGAATTTTACGGTTCGGCGTCTGATCCGTCGATGTATCCAAAGGATCAGGGCGACGAATGCTGCAAAACCGGCGGTCCACGCGATGGCTTCGATTGCGCCGGACACTCGCGCCTGGTCGGTCCGATTGGCCCTGTATGCCACGATTGCATCTTCGATCGCTTCACCATGGAGGAAGCTGAGAACGTCCAGCTCCATTTGTTCCAGTTCGGAATCGGCGACGGTGACCACTGAAACCGCAAAACCGTCAACAAGGATGCGGGTGCCAAGATCCGTTTCCTCGTAGGCAATCGTCACGGTCGGGCTGTCGGAGGATTCGGCCGCTTTGACGATGTTGTCCTGAACGGTTTCGGCTCGCTCTTGCGCGGGAAGGGCGCTTGAACCCCTTAGGAAAAACAGCGTATCGCCATCCACGATCACGGGGGCTTTGAACGTATCAGATTGTTCTTCGGCAATTTCGGTTTGCGTGTCCGTTTCCTGCGCAAATGCCAAGGGTGCCAGCAACGCGAAGAATAAGACTGCAATCAGCAGTTGGCGAAACAGGCCAAGGGTATGGATTAATTGCGTCATTCGCCCTCCCACGGCTCAACTATATCTATCCAATCCGGTGTTCCTAGAACGCAGTCGCAACTTCGGCCTGCCACTGTGATTAATATGAGCCAATCATTGAAAAAACCTGCGCCACCATTCCTTGCAAACAGGCGGTTCAAAGAATAGGTTCTCGCCAAATTTGCGGAGCGCTTCCGCAAGACCAAACCAAAAGGAATATCCCATGGAAGGTGGCGCAATCGCCCAGTTTCTCCCGCTGATCCTGATCTTCGCGATCATGTATTTCCTGCTGATCCGTCCGCAGCAGAAGAAGATGAAGGAACATCAGGCCATGGTCGAAGCCGTGCGCCGGGGCGATCAGGTGGTCACCCAGGGTGGCCTGATCGGCAAGGTGTCAAAGGTCAAGGAAGGCGACAACGAGATCGAGGTTGAGATCGCAGAAGGCGTCAAGGTCCGTGTGGTCAAATCGACCATTGCGCAGGTTCTGAACAAGACCGAGCCAGCGAAGTAACTTCGCACGACATCTCGTTGAAAAGGCAGGGTAATGCTGCAAATTGATACCTGGAAGCGGGTTCTGATCTGGGCGGTCTGTGTGATCGGTCTGCTGATGGCCCTGCCGAATGCGTTTTACACGCGCGTCGAGCAATCCAACGATGCCAAGGCCGCAATTGAGCTTGGCATCGACACCCCCGAGATGCAGGCCGAGGCGGGGCAATGGCCGAATTGGTTGCCGTCATCTCTGGTCAATCTTGGCCTTGATCTTCGTGGGGGCGCGCATCTGCTGGCCGAAGTGCAGGTTGGCGATGTCTACGAATCCCGCATGGATGCGATGTGGCCGGAAATCCGCGACGCATTGCGTGATGAACGGGGCACAGTTGGCACTATTCGCCGGCAGGATTCGGCTCCGGACGAGATTCGGGTGCGCATCAGCCAGCCCGAAGGCATGTCCCGCGCGCTGGAAGTCGTGCGCGGACTGGCCCGTCAGGTGCAGACGCTGACCGGCGTAGGCGCAACGGATATCGAAGCGCGGGCCGAGGGTGACACGATCATCGTGCGATTGTCCGAGGCTGAACAGCTTGCCTCGGACGACCGCACAGTGCGTCAGTCGCTTGAGATCATTCGCCGCCGGATCGACGAAGTCGGCACCCGAGAGCCGACGATTCAGCGTCAAGGCACAGACCGGATTTTGATTCAGGTTCCGGGCATCGGCAGCGCGGGTGAGTTGAAAGAGATTATCGGCACAACCGCGCAACTGACGTTTAACCCGGTTGTCAGCCGTGGCACCAACCCCGATGCGGTTGCTGGTGTGGGTGAGAAAGTTGTCCCGTCCATCGACGAAGATGGCGTGTATTACACGCTTGACGCTGCGCCCGTGGTGACGGGCGAAGAATTGGTGGATGCGCAACCTGCGTTCGACCAGAACGGTCGCCCTGCGGTGAACTTCCGGTTCAACACGTCCGGAGCCCGCAAATTCGGCGACTATACGCTGGAAAATATCGGTGCGCCCTTTGCGATTGTACTGGACGATGAGGTCATCTCGGCCCCTGTCATCCAAAGCCATATTCCGGGCGGATCGGGGATCATCACCGGTAACTTCACCGTTGAAGAAAGCACCAATTTGGCTGTTCTGTTGCGTGCGGGTGCTTTGCCAGCCGGGTTGGAGTTCCTGGAAGAACGCACCATCGGCCCGGAACTGGGGCAAGACAGCATCGACGCCGGTAAGGTCGCAACCATCGTGGCATTCGTCGCCGTGCTGGTCTTTATGGCGCTCAGCTATGGTCTGTTTGGTGTTTTTGCCAATATCGCGCTGATCCTGAACGTGGGACTACTGTTTGGCCTTCTGTCTATGATCGGGGCCACGCTGACCCTGCCGGGGATCGCGGGTATCGTACTGACGGTCGGTATGGCGGTGGACGCCAACGTGCTGATCTTTGAACGTATCCGCGAGGAACTGAAATCCGCCAAAGGCCCCGCCCGCGCCATCGAACTGGGCTATGAAAAGGCGCTGTCAGCCATTCTGGACGCAAACGTGACCACCTTCATCACTGCCGTGATCCTGTTTGCCATGGGCAGCGGGCCGGTGCGCGGCTTTGCCATCACTCTGGGTCTGGGTATCCTCACCTCGGTCTTCACCGCGATCTTCGTGACGCGCCTGATGATCGTGATGTGGTTTGAACGCCGCCGCCCGAAAACGATCGAGGTTTGATCATGAGACTGAAACTTGTCCCGCAAAACACCTCGTTCGATTTCTTCAGTCGCTGGAAGATCTGGCTTGGCATCTCGGGGCTGATGATGGTGATCGCCTTCACGTCTTTCCTGTTGCAAGGGCTGAACTTCGGTATCGACTTCCGAGGAGGCACTACGATCCGCACCCAATCAGCGCAGGAAATCGACGTAGGCGCTTATCGCGATGCCATTGCGCCGCTGGAATTGGGTGATGTAACTATCACAGAGATTTTCGATCCGACCTTCGGTGAAGACGAAAACGTCGCAATGATCCGTATTCAGGCGCAAGTCGATGCCGAGGCTGTTTCGGCCGCAACCGTCACGGCCGTAGAAGCAGCGCTAAAAGGGGCGGCCCCGGACATTGTTTTCGTATCCGTCGAATCCGTCGGCCCCAAAGTTTCGGGTGAGTTGATTCAGACTGCTGTGATCGCCGTTGTCCTCGCGATCGGGGCCGTGCTGGTCTATATCTGGCTGCGCTTTGAATGGCAGTTTGCTTTGGGTGCAGTCGCCGCACTTGTGCACGATGTGATCCTGACAATCGGTATCTTCTCGGAACTACAAATCCGCTTCGATCTGGCCATCATCGCGGCGCTTTTGACCATCGTGGGCTATTCGCTGAACGACACCGTGGTTGTCTTCGACCGCGTCCGTGAAAATCTGCGCAAATACAAAAAGAAAGAGCTGAAAGAGGTTCTGAATATCTCGATCAACGAAACCCTCAGCCGGACGGTCATGACCTCGGTCACAACCCTGCTTGCGCTGATATCGCTGTACGTACTGGGCGGGGACGTCATCCGAGGCTTTGTCTTTGCGATGATCTGGGGTGTGATCGTGGGGACGTATTCCTCGGTCTTCGTGGCGTCGACCATCCTGCTGTGGCTGGGGGTCAAACGCGACTGGTCCAAGCCGTCGAACACGGCGGGCAACCAGTTTGCCAACGTCGATGCCTGATGTTTTCGGCCAGTCCCCGACGGGGCTGGCCGTCATTATTTTCGCGGCCTTTCTGGGCGGTATAGTTCGCGGCTTTTCCGGCTTTGGAACCGCGCTGATCTTTTTACCGATCGCAACACCCTACCTTGGCCCGTTTGGGGCGCTGATCGGCCTGACCATTATGGATATCTTCGGACCCCTGCCGAATTTGCGCCGCGCTTGGGGGGCTGTCGATCGAGGCGACTTGCTTCGGCTTGTCGGAGGCTGCGCGATACTGCTGCCTGTGGGATTGTGGCTGCTGACCCAAGTTGAGCCGGACGTTTTTCGCTATACGGTCAGTATTCTGGCGATTGCAATGCTGGTGATCTTAATTTCGGGGCTGCGCTATCACGGTCACGTCGGTCGAAAGATGGTTATGAGCATCGGTGCCGCGGCAGGTTTTCTGGGCGGTGTGGCGGGGCTGCCAGGGCCAGCCGTCATTCTTTTCTACATGTCTCGCCCTCTGCCGATTGAAGTTATCCGCGCCACTATTTTGCTTTTTCTGTTTGCCTTCGATTTCCTGATCTTGGGTTATTTGTCCGGCATGGGATTGGTCACGCTGTCCGCGGCTGCATTGGGATTTCTGCTGGCGATCCCGAACTTTTTGGGCAATTGGCTCGGTGGTTGGCTGTTTCGCCCTTCGCGTGAAAAAGCCTATCGCATTGCTGCCTATCTTGCGATCGCGCTTGCGGCCTTGTCCGGCCTGCCTCTTTGGGGCTAGAACGCATCCATGCGCCTGAATGAGATCACGTATAACAACGCAGTACCCATTGACGGCTATGGCCCGGGGTTCTTCCGGATTGGCGGTGAGATCCACGAAGGCACGGTTCTGACCAGCCCTCAAGGGACAACGGTTTGGAATGGCTATTCGGACGAAGCCGCATTGTTGGCGTTGGCCGATCACATAGATGTACTGTTCATCGGTACCGGGGCCGAACTTGCCCATATTCCGGCCGATCTCCGGACCAAACTTGAAAGCGCGGGCATCGGGGTCGAGATCATGAGCTCTCCCGCTGCCTGCCGCACGTATAATGTACTGCTGTCCGAGGGGCGCCGCGTCGCGCTGGCCCTAATCCCTGTCTAAGGGATCCGTCTTCATCTGGCCAAAAATATCCCGGGGAGCCGGCATAGGCGCGCCTTTGGTTCAAGCGCCATTGGCGGCGGGGCAGGCCCCTCGCTTCCTCCAGTGTCACCACAAACCCTATTCAAGTTCTGCTGCAAATCCTTCCTTTTGTCCTTTCGTGCAATCCGTTAAGCGAAGGACATGACACTGACTGTAACTGAACTGGCTATCGCCCGAGGGGGCGTTCCCGTGCTCGAAGGGCTCAACTTTGCGCTTCAGCCCGGCAAGGCGCTGATCCTGCGCGGCCCGAACGGGATCGGGAAGACAACCCTTCTTCGGACACTTGCGGGGCTGCAACCTCCCATCGCAGGTCAAATCGAGGGGGCAGAGGATCAGATTGCCTATGCGTCGCATTCTGACGGGATAAAGCCAACTCTGAGTGTGGTCGAGAATTTGGCGTTTTGGGCATCGGTTTTTGGCACAAGGGGAATACAGCCTGCATTGGACGCATTTGCTCTGAATGAGCTATCGGACCGGCATGCGGGCAACCTGTCGGCCGGACAAAAGCGGCGGCTGGGGTTGGCGCGGATGCTGGTCACGGGGCGGCCGATCTGGATGCTGGACGAACCCACCGTATCGCTGGACAAAAATGCGGTGAGAATGTTCGCTGATGCCGTACGTGCGCATCTGAGGCAGGGGGGCTCGGCCCTGATCGCCACCCATATCGACCTCGGCCTGGATGGAGAGGTTTTGGATGTCGGCCCCAACAAGGCCAAACCCAAACCCATTGACGATTTCGACGGAGGTTTCCTGTGATCGCTCTGCTGCAGCGTGACCTGAAACTGGCCTTCCGCGCGGGCGGAGGGTTTGGCCTGGGACTGGCCTTCTTCCTGATTGTCACTGTGCTGGTGCCGTTCTCAGTCGGGCCGCAATCCTCGCTGTTGTCGACCATCGCGCCGGGTATCCTGTGGCTAGGCGCGCTGCTTGCCTGCCTGCTATCGCTGGACCGCTTGCTGGCATTGGATTGGGAGGACGGCTCGCTTGACCTGCTGGCCACCGCGCCGCTGCCACTGGAATCGGTAGTGACGATCAAGGCTCTGGCCCATTGGCTGACCACTGGCCTGCCGCTGGTTCTGGCCGCACCCTTTTTGGGCGTTCTGCTGAACCTGCCGGTGCCGGGGTATTTCTGGCTGGTCACCTCGCTGCTGATCGGCACCCCGGCCATGAGTGTGATCGGCACCTTCGGCGCAGCCCTGACCGTGGGTCTGAAACGCGGCGGCTTGCTGCTGTCGCTGCTGGTTCTGCCACTTTACGTGCCCACGCTGATCTTCGGCGCCGAAGTGGCCCGCCGGGGCGCCACCGGGATGGAAACCCAGACCCCGCTGCTCATGCTGGCCGGGATCACCGCCGCGACAATTGCGCTGTTGCCCTTTGCCAGCGCCGCCGTTTTGCGTATCAACCTTCGGTGACCCATTTAAAGATTGACCAAGGTCAATTGAGAACGAAACCGACTCGGACTAGATAAGGCCCATGTCTATCGCAGCGAAAGCCAACGCCCTCTGGGAATACGCCAACCCGCGCAAGTTCCTTGCCACCAGCGAACGGGTGATGCCGTTTTTCTGGATCACCTCTATCGCGTGCATCGTGGTGGGGCTGGTGTGGGGGTTTTTCTTCACGCCGGATGACTACAAACAGGGCTCGACCGTCAAGATCATCTACCTGCACGTTCCTGCGGCGCTGATGGCGATCAATTGCTGGCTGATGATGCTGGTAACCTCGTTGGTCTGGCTGGTACGCCGTCACCATGTCAGCGCGCTGGCGGCCCGCGCGGCTGCCACCATCGGCATCGTGATGACACTGATCGCATTGGCGACGGGCGCAATCTGGGGCCAACCCATGTGGGGTACCTGGTGGGCGTGGGATCCGCGCCTGACCTCGTTCCTGATCCTGTTCTTGTTCTACCTGGGCTACGTGGCCCTCTGGGAAGCGATCGAAGACCCTGATACAGCCGCCGACCTGACATCGGTCCTGTGTCTGGTGGGCTCGGTCTTTGCGATCCTCAGCCGCTATGCGGTGAATTTCTGGAACCAGGGCCTGCATCAGGGGGCTTCGGTAATGCGCGCTGCTGCGATTACCGGAACGGATACAGAAGAAAAGGTCAGCAACATCTATTTCTACCCGCTGCTTCTGTGCATCATCGGGTTTGTCCTGCTGTTCATTGCGCTGGTGCTGTACCGCACGGGTACGGAAATTCGCGCGCGCCGGATCAAGGCACTGCTGGCACGGGAAAGGGTAAACGGATGATCCCTGATCTTGGAAAATACGCCGATACGGTTATCTGGTCTTATGTCGTATCCATCGGCCTGTTGGTGGCGCTGGTCGCATTTAGCGTAATGCGAGGGCGCAAGGTTAGGGCCGAACTTGAGAAGGTCGAGGACAGGATGACCCGAAATGGCTAAAATCTCGCCGTTGATGATCGCTCCGCCAGTGATCTTTGGAATTTTCGCGATCACAGCCTTGGTGCAATTGCAAAGCGGGTCTGATGAAACACTCCCATCGGCTTTGGAGGGGCATCCGGCGCCGCCCGTCGTTTTGACCGAATTTCCCGGCAAAGCCAGCTTTGATGACGCCACGCTGCGCGATGGCGAGGTCAAGTTGGTGAACTACTGGGCCAGTTGGTGCGCGCCTTGCCGGGTCGAGCATCCTAATCTGCAAGCTCTGTCGGATGAGGGTATCCCGGTTTATGGAATCAACTACAAAGATCAGTTGAACAATGCCGAAAGCTTCCTGTCCGAACTGGGCGATCCCTATGCCGGGATTGGACGGGATGAACAGGGGCGGTTGGGCCTTGACTGGGGCGTTTACGGCGTGCCTGAAACCTATGTCATAGACGGGCAGGGCACGATCATCTTGCGGTTTCCCGGACCAATAACGCAGCGCGTGATCGAAAGCACGATCCGAACGGCCCTAGAAAAAGCGGCAGCCAACTAAACCTCGCCCCTTCTTCTGTTGAAAAATACTTCGGAGCGCGAGGCAGAGCCTCGCAAGAATAAAGGACGCCCGCAGGCGTCCTTTATTGTTCGGGCTTACCCAACGATCACCCCGCCTTGGCGAGGTTCCGCAGAACATATTGCAGCACACCGCCGTTTTCGATGTATTCGATCTCGGGCGCGGTATCGATGCGGCACTTCAGAGTGATGGTTTTCTCGGTGCTGTCACCGTAGACGATTGTGCAGGGCACCTCTTGCAGGGGCTCGACCGCATCCAATCCTTCAATCGAAACAGTCTCGTCGCCCTTCAGGCCCAGCGTCTTGCGGGTGTCACCGCCGGTGAATTCGAACGGGATCACGCCCATTCCAACAAGGTTCGAACGGTGAATGCGCTCAAAGCTTTCGGCAATTACGGCCTTGACGCCCAGCAATGCTGTTCCTTTGGCGGCCCAATCCCGCGAAGAACCCGCGCCATATTGTTCACCGCCAAAGACAACCAGCGGGGTGCCTTGTTCTTGATAAGCCATCGATGCCTCGTAGACCGAGGTTTGCTGCCCATCGGGGCCTTTGGTGTAGCCGCCTTCAACACCATCTAACATCTCATTCTTGACGCGGATGTTGGCGAAGGTGCCACGCATCATGATCTCGTGGTTGCCGCGGCGCGACCCGTAAGAATTGAACTCGCGCGGCTGAACCTGCCGGTCGATCAGATACTTTCCAGCCGGCGTAGTCGTCGCAAACGACCCAGCGGGTGAGATATGGTCGGTGGTGATCATGTCACCCAGGATCAGCAGAACCTTGGCTCCTTCGATATTCGAGATGGTGCCCGGCTCAGCGCCCATGCCCTGGAAATAGGGTGGGTTCTGGATGTAGGTCGACGCGGGTGGCCAGTCATAAGTTTCCTGCTGCGGAACCTCGACGCTCTGCCATTTCTCGTCGCCCTTGAAAACGTCGGCGTATTTTGACTGGAACGCTTCGCGCGTCACTGTCTGTTCAACCAGTTCGGCAATCTCTTGGGTCGACGGCCAGATATCCTTCATGAAGACATCGTTGCCATTCATGTCCTGGCCAATCGGTTCCGACGTCAGGTCAATGTCCAGAGTGCCGGCAAGTGCGTAGACCACGACCAGCGGCGGCGAGGCTAGATAGTTGGCGCGCACATCGGGCGAAATGCGGCCTTCAAAGTTGCGATTGCCCGACAGAACCGAAGTGGCGACCAGATCGCCCTCGGCGATGGCTTCCGAGATCTCTTTCTGGATTGGACCTGAGTTACCGATGCATGTGGTACAGCCATAACCAACAAGGTTGAATCCGATCTTGTCCAGATCTTTCTGAAGACCCGCGGCCTCCAGATAGGCGGAGACGACCTGCGACCCCGGCGCCAGTGAGGTTTTGACCCACGGCTTGCGATCCAAACCCAATGCCGCTGCTTTGCGTGCCACAAGCCCCGCGCCGATCATCACGTAGGGGTTCGACGTGTTGGTGCAAGAAGTGATCGAGGCGATCACGACCTTGCCCGATTCCATGCCATAGTTTTCACCTTTGACCTCGACCTGCTTGCCCATCGGGCGCTTGAATGTCTCGGCCATCTCTTTGGTGAACGCGGCCTTCGCATCCGTCAACGCCACATAGTCCTGAGGACGTTTCGGACCCGAGATCGCGGGGACAATAGTCCCCATATCCAGCGAGAGGGTGTCGGTATAGATCGGCGTATAATCCGCGCCGCGCCAGAACCCGTTTTCCTTGGCATAGGCTTCGACCAGCGCAATACGATCCTCGTCGCGACCGGTATTACGCATGTAGCGCAGCGTTTCGCCGTCGATTGGGAAGAAGCCGCAGGTTGCACCGTATTCCGGGGCCATGTTCGCAATGGTCGCTCGGTCGGCCAGCGGCAGACAGTCCAGACCCTCGCCGTAGAACTCGACGAATTTGCCTACCACGCCTTTCTCGCGCAGCATTTCAACCACTTTCAGCACCAGATCAGTTCCGGTTGTGCCTTCAACCATCTCACCGGTCAGTTCAAAGCCCACAACCTCGGGGATCAGCATCGAGATCGGCTGACCCAGCATCGCAGCCTCGGCCTCGATCCCGCCACCGCCCCAGCCCAGAACGGCCATACCGTTGACCATGGTGGTGTGGCTGTCGGTGCCAACCAGCGTGTCAGGGTAGGCGACTTCGTTGCCGTCCTGATCGGTGTCGGTCCAGACGGTTTGGGCCAGATATTCCAGGTTCACCTGATGGCAGATACCGGTTCCGGGGGGCACAACGCGGAAGTTGTTAAAGGCATTCTGGCCCCACTTCAGGAACTGATAGCGTTCCATGTTGCGCTCATACTCGCGGTCCACGTTCATCTGGAACGCGCGCGGGTTGCCGAACTCATCAATCATGACCGAGTGGTCGATGACCAGATCAACCGGGTTCAGCGGGTTGATCTTTTGCGCGTCGCCGCCCAAGCCCTTGATGCCATCGCGCATCGCGGCCAGATCAACCACCGCCGGAACGCCGGTGAAATCCTGCATCAGCACGCGGGCCGGGCGATAGGCGATCTCACGCGGGTTCTGACCGCCATTCGCGCCCCATTCGGCAAAGGCTTTGATGTCGTCGACGGACACGGAAAACCCGTCATCCTCGAACCGCAGCATATTCTCTAGCACCACTTTCAGCGCGGCTGGCAATTTGGAAAAGTCACCCAGACCGGCATCCTGCGCCGCGGGGATAGAATAATAAGAGATGGACTTGCCATTCACGTTCAGGCTGCGACGTGTCTTGGCGGTATCCTGTCCGACTTTGATGGGCATAATTTTGGCCTCCCTCTCAAATGACTTGGATTTTGGGACTCGCTGATGGTTATCTGCATTACCACAGCGCGCGGTTCAAGGTTCTAGGCGCTCAACCCCCTGCTTTTTGTATACCATTGCACACATTTTTCCCCGGCGCCTTTGTCCAGACTCTCAAGAAACCTTGATTGGAGGTTGAACGGCGATCCGTTTAAACCGACTGGGCACCGTACAAAATCTTGAGACCCAAATGTCCAGAATCGCTCAGTTGACTGCGTTCGTTTCCCTGCTTTTGGCTACGTCAGCCGCTGCTGAAAGTGATCCTGTCGTGGTCGAGTTGTTTACATCTCAGGGGTGTTCGTCGTGTCCGCCTGCGGATCGGATCATGCACGATCTTGCAAGCCGAGAGGATGTTATCGGCCTGGCCTTGCACGTGGATTACTGGGACTACATTGGTTGGAAAGACGAATACGCCGACCCCGGTCATACAACACGGCAGAGAGCCTATGCCCGCGAGGGCGGTCGGACAATGATCTATACGCCGCAGATGGTGGTCAATGGCCAGCAGGACGTCGTTGGCGCGCAATCTCGTGAATTGGACAAACTGATTGATGCGCATTTGAAGGCAGCGCCCGAGGCATCTGTAACGGCGAAACATGCAGGGGATCAGGTGACAATCGACGTGACCCCGGTTGATGTGCCAAAGGGCGCGCTGTTTGACGTTCGGGTTGTCCAGTATTCGCCGATGCGCCACGCGTCGATACGGCGCGGTGAGTTGGCCGGGCATGAACTGGATTACGCAAACGTGGTCGAAAGCTGGCAGATCGCCGGTCAGTGGACCGGCGATGCCCCGCAAGAGTTTTCCGTCTCATTAGTATCCGACCTGCCAGCCGTTGTTCTTGTTCAGAAGGTGGGGCACGGCCCCATCATTGCCGCTGCTCGGGTGGAATGATCAGGGCATGTCTTGGGGTTGAACCCCAAGCCCGTTCCATGGTTTCCAGCGTCGGTGAATCCAGAACCACTGTCCCATGTGCTGTCTGACTACGGATTCCAGATCGTCATTGGTGTACTGAGTCATCGTTTTGGCATCGGTGTGTGGCACCGGATCGTGGAGCACAATTTCAAAATCCAGCCCATTTTCTTGCCGCACGGCGTAACAGGGGATCATGACTGCCTTGTACTTCATCGCAAGTTCCGCGTTCAGCACTGATGTGACTGCGGGTTTGCCAAAGAACATCAGTTCCTCTCCGCCATGGGCATGGAGATCGGAAACGATCGCGATGATCTCACCCTTTTTCAACGAGCGCACCATTTCAACCATGCCACGGCGTCCTTGTTCGAACATCGGAGCTCCGGTTTTGTAGAAGGCATCCACATACATGTCGTTGAAATAGGGGTTCGCCATACGGCGGTACAGGCAACCAATTGCTTTTCCGCTTCGTGCCTGTAGTGCAACGCGCGCTGCAAGATAGTGCCCGAAATGCGCCGTGATCATCATGATCGGCTTTCCCTCGGCAATGGCTGCATCAAATGCCTCGACCCCGGGGCCCGAGATTTTTGCAGTGCGCTGACGCTCAGTAAACCCTTCGGGCGAAAAATGCTCCATGATCGCCCGGCCCGCATTGTCGGGAACGGCACGGCAAATACGCGCCACTTCGGCTTCGGAAAGCTCGGGGCAGGTCAGGTTCAGGTTGTTGCGGACCCGTTTCGAGAAGCCCACTACAGGGGCAAGACCGCGCACAATAGCACCCATCGTAGCGATGCGCCGTTCATAAGGCAAAAGCCGCATGGTTCCCACGACGCCCTTGAGAAACAGGCCTGTCAGGTAGTATTTGCCAAGCTCAAAGCGGCTGAGTTCAGACTTTTCAACGGGCATCAGGGGGTCTCGGCGACTATTTGAAATTGCCGGGTCAGACATACAAGCCGGAACCCGTAACCACAAGCATTCAACGCAGAGCCAGTGGTTTGCGCAGTTGCGTCGGCCTATTCTTCTTTCTCTTCCTCGATCAATGTGATGGTTTCGGCTTCCACCAAGGCCCGAACGGCGCCAACGATTTGTGCCATGGCGTCTTCGGCCTCGGCCTGTTTGACCTTGCCGCGTTCGCCGATTTCGTCGCGCAGATTTTCAGCCATGCGCGACGACATGTTGGACAACATAAAATCCACAGCAGCCTTGTCCCCGTCGGTTTCTGCGCCTGCGAGGGCTGTGACCAATACGGGCTGGTCCACCCCTCGTAAAACAGCGGGTACATCCCGAGGCATCAGGCGCGCAGGGATATGCGCGAAGGTAAAGATCGACTGTCTTACGATAATGGCAAAATCCGAATCCTCTTCGTCCAGCGCGACAAGCAATCCGTCTCGCATTGCGGCGGCAGATTGGTTCAAGATGGCGCCTACGCGTTCCCCGGGCCCGTCAGCGAAGGCTGTGGCAGGGCGCTGATCGAGCTGCGCCGCAAGAGACCACCCGATCTGTTCAACGGCCTCGGGGGTGACATTGGCGGTTTTTGAAATGGCATAGGTAATACGTCGCGCGACCGGACCCGGAAGTTGCCCCAGAAGCTGCGCGGCCTTTGCTGTTTCAAGTTTTGACAGCATGACAGCGGCGATTTCGGTGCTTTCCGCTTGAACCATCTCTGCCAATTCCTCGGGCGGGATCTGGCGCAGGCGTTCCCATGGATCACCAACCTGACGCACACCTGCGACCTTGCGCAGGCGCGCTGCCGTTGTCGGTGCAATTTTCCCGTTCACCGCGTCCAGTGCACCCGCAAGCCCATGCGGAAAAGACAGGCCGACGCTTTCCAAAGCCTCAGCAAACTCTTGCGCGACCGCGTCAAGTGTTACGCGGTCCACCAAGCCCATCTGGCCAAGTTGGTGGGTCAGCGTTTCCTGCAACGCATCCGGAAGCTCTTCCAGGGGTATATCCGCGCCATCGTTCAACAAAAGGCGCACGACGACCGCAGCCTTTTGCCTGTAGCTGAGCTTGCGTGGAACTACACGCGGCGTTTCGTGGTTTTGTTCGGGCAACGGGGCGTTTGCGCCCGATGCCACCTGTACCAAAGTATTCGCGTCCTGCATCTGCCCGCGGTGCCACTCTTTTGTTCCGCAGTCAGGTTAGCGAGAGTCGGGTAAAGAAAGACTGAACCTCAGTAGCTATATGTCAGGCCTGTGCGGATCGCTTCGCGCAGCGACGCTTCGGCCCATGTACCTTCGCCGCCGCGTGCTTTGATTTCACGCCACTGCTCGATCGCGAGGTCGGTTTTTCCTTCTGAAACAAAACCCTGTGCCATGTAGGACCGGGCCAGCAGGTTGTCCGGGTTCGCCTGAATCGCGTTGGTGTAGAAAGCATTCGCCAACTCTAGTTCGCCTATCTTACGGTAGGTGAAGCCCCAGTATGTCATCACGCGATCATCGTTCTGATCCATGACCTGCAGAATGCTTTGCGCATTCTCAAACTGCCCGTCATAAGCCAGTTCGCGAACGGCCTCATAAAGTTCGTCTTGGGTGAAGTTTGTTTTGTCAGGCTTGACGCAGCGACCGCGTTCTTTGTCAAAAACGCGTCCGAACAGGCATTTCTTGGTGGTGTTCGTCGGCTTGGGAGGGCTTGCGCTGTCCCCGCCTGCTGCGTGCAACGCAGGTGCGAATGCGAATGCCTGAAGGACAATAGCTGAAGCGAATACGATGCGCATTTTCCTACTCCGTTATCTGGGCCGTTCTGACCAAACTAGCGCGTTCTGGCGAAAAGCTACCAGCAGTTCGCTCGCTTTTATTCACAAGTAGGAAAGATATTCTCAGCTATTCACAATTTTTGCGCAACTATGGCTATCGGCGTCCCAATAGGTGCCGGGCGCACAGGATTGCGTTTGCTTTGAATGGCCGCTGCAGGCCAACGCGGCGGAAGTTGTGCAAGAAAGTGCAAGTGCGCAAAGAAGGATGCGGATCATCTTTGGGTCTCCTGTTCGGAAATACACCGACATGTTACCCGAAAATGAACGTTCTGGCAAAAAGAACGGCCCGGACCTGATCTTGAGGTCCGGGCCGTTTTCGCTGTTTGAATAGGCTTACTTATTCTCCAAAAACACGGGCGAAGATCGTATCGACGTGCTTTGTGTGGTAGCCGAGGTCGAATTTCTCTTCGATTTCATCAGTGCTCAGGGCGGCGGTAACGTCGGCATCCCCAAGAAGCTCGGTTTTGAAGTCCTTGCCTTCTTCCCAGACCTTCATCGCGTTGCGCTGTACCAGACGATAGGCGTCTTCGCGGCTGACGCCAGCTTGGGTCAGGGCAAGAAGCACGCGCTGGCTCATGACCAGACCACGGAACTTGTTCATGTTGGCCAGCATGTTTTCGGGGTAGACGACGAGTTTGTCGACCACGCTGGTCAGACGCGACAGGGCAAAGTCCAGCGTAACGGTGGCATCAGGGCCGATGTTGCGCTCGACCGAGCTGTGCGAGATATCACGCTCGTGCCAGAGGGCCACGTTTTCCATTGCGGGTACTACGGCCATACGAACCAGTCGGGCCAGACCAGTCAGGTTTTCGGTCAGAACCGGGTTGCGCTTGTGCGGCATCGCGGACGAGCCTTTTTGACCTTTCGAAAAGAACTCTTCGGCCTCCAGAACCTCGGTCCGCTGCATGTGGCGGACTTCGATGGCGATGTTTTCAATGCTGCTGGCGATGACGCCCAGCGTTGCAAAGAAGGCTGCGTGGCGGTCGCGGGGGATAACCTGCGTGCTGATCGGCTCGGGCACCAGACCCAGTTGATCGCAGACATGTTCTTCGACGCGCGGGTCGATATTGGCGAATGTACCGACCGCGCCACTGATCGCGCCGGTGGCGATCTCGGCACGCGCGTCGCGCATACGGGACAGGTTGCGGTCCATCTCAGCATAGAAACGCGCAAAGGTCAGGCCCATAGTTGTGGGTTCGGCGTGGATGCCGTGGCTGCGGCCAATACGAACAGTTTCCTTATGCTCGTAAGCGCGGCGTTTCAGGGCAGCCAGCAGACCTTCGAGATCAGCGATCAGGATATCTGCCGCGCGGGTAAGCTGTACGTTGAAGCAGGTATCCAGCACATCCGAAGACGTCATGCCCTGATGCACAAAGCGGGCCTCTTCGCTGCCCACATGCTCGGCCAGGTGGGTCAGGAATGCGATGACGTCGTGCTTGGTGACGGCCTCGATCTCGTCAATGCGGGCCACGTCGAATTCCACGTCCTTGGCTTTCCACACAGCATCGGCGTTTTCGCGCGGGATCACGCCCAGATCGGCCATGGCTTCGCAGGCATGGGCTTCGATTTCGTACCAGATACGGAACTTGGTCTCGGGCGACCAGATGGCGACCATCTCGGGGCGGGAATAGCGGGGAATCATTGGCGGCAGCACCTTTTTGTGATTGGGATGAGGCGTTGGCGCGGGGTTTAGCCGTGCAGGTCTGTGGGAACAAGGTACGAGTGCAGGTATGAGACGGTTTGCCCTGATTTTGTTGCTCTGGCCTAGTATTTTGGCCGCAGAGGAGTTCCGCGCGCTGATTGGAGATGAGATTCTGGAGGCTTTGACCGGCCATAAGCTTGGCTACGGCAAAGGCATCTGGCAGACATTCGACGCATCTGGGGTGACAAACTACTTCTCAGGCGGTCCAAGCGCGGGGCGTTGGGTTGTGCGGGGGGACCAATACTGCTCGGTCTGGCCCCCGTCAGAGCTTTGGGCTTGCTATGACGTGCACCGTTCGGGGCGTATCATTCGGTTTGTCGACAGCAATGGCGAGCTAACAGACGGAACTTACGCTAAATGACCGTGCCGCAAAGCCTTTCGGACTTTGAGGGCCGCTGGAGCCTGACCCGTGTCATTCGCGATGCCAGGGCAGGGCACGTCGTGCGCGCAGACGGAACAGCAATCCTGAGCTGGTCCGACGATGGGCTGGTCTATGATGAAGACGTTACTTTGCGCCTTACGGGGCAACCAGCTATGAAGGGAACGCGTCGCTATCTTTGGCGTGATGGCGGCGATGGTATTGCCGTGCATTTCGAAGACGGCCGCTTTTTTCACACGCTAAAGCTGGGAAAGACGTTTGCGTCGGATCACCATGACTGCCCGCCGGACAGCTATGATGCAGAGTACGATTTCTCGAACTGGCCGCATTGGACGGTGCGGTGGATCGTGTCCGGACCTCGGAAATCCTATGAAATGGACACGGAATTTATGCTGCGGTAGCGTAATCATCTTGCAGAATTAGCTACGACAGGGCATTGCTGTCGCAGAATTTCGGTCCGAATTGGGAGAAGTGAAGATGAATGCAAATGTTCTGGCCAACGCGATTGGTCCGCGCGAGGGAACAGCGCTGCGCGTCAAGCAGGTTGTTCTGGTTGCGCTGGGCATCGTTGCCCTGGCCGTTGCCGCGAAAATCAAAGTACCGATGTGGCCTGTGCCGATCACGATGGGTACCTTTGCTGTTTTGACCATCGGCACCGCCTATGGCGCCCGTTTGGGTCTGGTGACGATGCTGGGTTACCTGCTGGTTGGGGCGCTGGGCTTTGACGTTTTCGCCGGGTCTTCGGCTGAAAAATTCGGTCTGACTTACATGATGGGTGGCACTGGCGGCTATCTGGTGGGTTACCTGATGGCGACCGTCCTGCTGGGCGCTCTGGCTGCGCGCGGCTGGGACCGTTCGGTTGGCAAGCTGGCGCTGGCACTGGTTCTGGCCAACGTCCTGATCTATGTCCCCGGCCTGCTGTGGCTGGGTCAGCTTTATGGCTGGGACAAGCCAATCCTGGAATGGGGTCTGACACCGTTCCTGGTGGGTGACGCGATCAAGCTGGCTTTGGCTGCGCTGTTGATCCCTGGCCTGTGGAAGCTGGTCGGCGACGCCCGCACCTGATCCACGGCATATTCGCAATGAATGAACCCGCGCCGGGAAGACCCGGCGCGGGTTTTTTGTTGCATTCAGATACTGGACAAGTCGCACCGCCACAGTTCAGTTTAAATTGACTGAAACAAAAGGTTTTTGAGACATGCATATTCGATTGGCTGCCGTCTTGCCCACGTGCGCGGCATTGCTGTTGGGCGGTGCTCCGGCTGTTGCGGATACTCCGATCACTTACACAGACCAAGGGCGTGCCCTGTTCAGCTTTGCAGTCCCTGATTTCTGGGCGGTCCGTACCGGCGGCCCGCGCGAGATTGAGGATACCGAACTGGGCGACCCGCGCGCCGTTGCGCGCGTGATTGGCGTTCGCCCCGTGACCGATGACGGCGCGTGGATGGGGTTTGTTTCGCCTGCCGGTGTCGCCTCAATCAACGGAGGGCTTCGTTACCTGCAGGATATAGACAAGTTCCTTGTAAAAGACCCCGACGTTTCCGAGACCGTCACTACGCAGATCGGTGGTTTGCCTGCCCGAGTGATCCGAGGGACAGGCACGCGCGAGGGGCGTGGCGTGAACTTTACCGCTACCGTGATTGACCTGCCGCGCGACCGTGTCGCGGTGATCATAGCCGTACTGCGCGACGGCGCTGATCCGGCCTATGTGGACGATCTGAACGCTGTGTTCGCATCGTTCCGGTCCGCGCAGTAGGGAGGCTTAGATGACACATAAACTGTTGAAACGGTCTATTCTGGCGCTGGGTCTTGGTGCTGCAAGTTTTACCTTGTCGGCTTGTGATGGCGTGACGGTCGGGGTTGGGTACGGGTACGATCCGTTCTACGACTCGATGCTGTGGAACGACTATTATCACGACGTGGACATCGACATTGACGTAGACCGCCCAGGTCGTCCACGTCCGCCCGTGGCCAAACCACCAGCACGTCCCAAACCGCCCGTGGCCAAGCCGCCCGCACGCCCCAGACCTCCCGTGGCCAAACCACCGGCGCGTCCGCGCCCGCCTGTCGCGCGCCCACCTGCGGCGCGACCGCCAATTTACCGTCCGGCCCCGCGGCGCTGAGTTCGTCAGGTCAGGAGCTCGGTTGTGATCTGAGCTGAGCCCTCAAGTGTCCTGTGTACAGGGCACTTGTCGGCAATCTCTAGCAGGCGCGCGCGTTGGGTTTCGTCAAGCGGACCTTCCAGACGGATTTTCCGCCGAAACAGGTCGACTTTGCCGTCACTGACCAGACCAGCGTCCTGTGCGTGAACCTTGTCGTGGCAGACGTCTACAGTGATGCCGGTCAGCGGCCAGCCCTTGCGCCGCGCATACATGCGGATCGTCATCGAGGTGCAGGCCCCTAACCCTGACGACACAAAGCCGTAGGGCGACATGCCCTGATCGGTGCCTCCGTACGAGGCGGGCTCGTCGGCTACGGCGTGATGCCGGGGGCCGGACTGGATATCCTGCAGAAACCCCGCAGGATCAGCCTCGGTCACGCGCACGACACCTTCGGGCGCGCCCGGCGGAGGGGCTGGCGGACACAGAGGAACATAACGTGTGACCCATGCCGCGATTACGTCAGCGGCATATTCAGCATCCGCTGCTCGTGTGATCAGGTGATCCGCATCGTCCAGCGTCACAAAGCTTTTGGGATGTTTGGCTGCTAGAAAGATCGTGCTGGCGTTGTCTACACTGACCGTTTCATCCAACGGGGCGTGCAAAACCAAAAGCGCGGCTTTCAGATTAGCAATGGCAGGTGTCAAAGCGGATTCCGAGATGTCGTCTACGAAGGTTTTGCCAATACGGAAAGGGCGCCCGCCCAGCGTGACCTCGGCAGAGCCTTGCTGTTGAATCTCGGGTAGGGCGTTTTCAAAGTGGTGCGACACATGCCCCGGATCGGCCGGGGCACCCAGTGTTGCGATGGCTTTGACGGTGGGAATGCCCGCGCGCGCGCGCAATACGGCTGCGCCCCCCAGCGAATGACCAATCAACAACGACGGAGCCATGTTGCGCCCGGCCAGATACTGGGCTGCGGCGATCAGGTCCTCGACATTCGACGTGAAAGTGGTGTTTGCAAACTCGCCTTCCGAATGGCCAAGGCCGGTAAAGTCGAAACGCAGAACGGCAATACCCATACCCGCCAAGCGCGCCGCAATCCGGCGGGCCGCAGGAATATCCTTGGAACAGGTAAAACAATGCGCGAACAAGGCTGTTGCCAGAACTGGTCCGTCCGGAAGATCAAGGCGAGCCGCCAGCTGGTTGCCGTCGTGACCGGCGAATGTGATGCGTTCCGTAGGCATGGCGGCTCCTTTCACTTCTTGATGCCGTCAATATTGTGGTCAACAAGTAGGCTGCTCAACCCCTATGTAGGAAGCGTCACGGGAAGGTGAGCCGACAGTGGGAGGTCGGGGACGCCTGATGTTGGGGAGTAAATTAAAGTATCAATGTTTGTGATGTTGACGCGAATAAATATTCGTTTTTAAAATTGATCTCTCACCCTCATCTTTTGCCTGTCATTAGTTTGCAGCCAAGGAGGGTATCATGGCGCATATCATCACAGCATCACGCGGATTTGCCCCGCGTCCTGACATTCTGATCGCGATTGTCCTGACCGGGATTATCGGCTTCGCTGCCGGTCAGTATTCGTCGCAACCTTTGGTGACCCCGTCGGTTGGCACGGAAGTCGAAGACTGGCACGGCAATGTGCGGCGTTCAAACTGGCCCGGCTAAGGGGTCAGCTTTGTCCCATCAGCATCGGATCGAACGGGTAGGTGGTGAGGTTTTCGTACCCATCCTCGGTGATCAAAACCTGATCTTCGAGTTTGATTGAAAAGTCACCACCAACCTCTCCGACTGCGGCTTCGACGCATAGCACCATGCCGGGTTCCAGTGGGTAATCATAAGCGCCTTCCACCGCCTTGTCCGGGTAAGCAACCAGCGGCCATTCATCACACAGTCCGACCCCGTGCATCAGGCAGCCATATTTCTGAGCCTGAAATTTGTCGTCCAACCTGTGGGTGTTGGCGGTCAGGTCGGGGATCATCACGCCGGGTTTCAGCATCTCCATGTTGGTCATGATGTGCTCGTGCGCGTGCTGCATGGCATAGACCATATCGGCCCGAGGTTTCTTGTCCCCAACCCACCAAGTGCGCGAGATGTCGATGCAGATGCCGTAAGATCCAATCAGGTCGGTATCAAAGGCGATGATTTCGTTCTTTTGCGTGATCCGAGGCCCGCATTCCTGAAACCACGGGTTCGTGCGTTGCCCCGAGGCCAACAGGCGGGTTTCAATCCATTCACCGCCACGTCGGATGTTTTCCGCGTGCAGAATGGCCCAAATATCATCCTCGGACGTCTTTCCATCGCCCACATTGGCGCGGGCGAACTTCTCCATCTCGGCCACGGCGGTTTGGCAGGCATGGTTGGCGCAGCGCATGGCCAGTATTTCATCAGGGCCTTTGATCGCGCGGGTTTTCTCGGTGACCTCTTCGCCCTCCGTGATCTCGAACCCTTGTGCCTCAAGCGCGCGCAGGCCGTGCAGCATGATCTTGTCGACTGCCAGCCGCTTGTTGCCGCCGCCATGCTCTTCGATCAACACACGTACTTCGTTTGAAAACACATCTGCTGCGATATCAACCTTGTCGCCTCGGTCGAAGTAGAACAGATCAGCACCGGATCGTTGCTCGCGCACCAGCGGGTTGAACGTCGAAAGGAACGGTGAATTTTTGTAGTCCCAGATCACCATGTAGCCATCGGCGCACAGCAGAACCGCGCGGAACGGGTTATGGGTGTTCCAAAGTTGCATGTTCGTGCTGTCGGTCGCATAGCGGATGTTGAGGGGGTCAAACATCAGCAAACCGCCATACCCCCGGTCCACGATTGCCTGCGTCAAACGTTTCCACCGAAACTCTCGCATCTGGCTCAGGTTGGGTAGGCTCAGGCCCGCTGCCTCCCACTCGGCGAAGGCGAGTTGGGTGGGGCCGATCTCGATCCGGTCCAAATCGTTCGGGGTGCCGTCCCCAAGAGTGGCTCCTTTTGTCGGGTCGATCTTGCGGTTGTCCCGATAGTGTTCGTTCATGTTGGGCCTCCCTGCTTGTTCGTAAACCGTGGAGAAACATTACTGTCTCGTCTGGAAAAAATGCGACGACCTGTTCGTCGCTTTTTGACCGACAGGAAGGGCTTCTGGTGATAGGTGAATCTCATGACGATCATACTGCAAAACTCGATCCCTTATGACCCGCTGACCCCCCGGCCTTTGCCGGGCATTCAGCCAACGTCGCTGGACACTTGGCTGTACCGCGATGACGCCTTTGCCGCCCAGATGCAGCACCGGGAAGCCCTGCTAAGGGAAAGGCGCGACGATGTTCTGGCGCTGGATACTTCCGCCGAACCCGCAGCGCAGGAGGTTCTGGACCTCGTGCTGCAACACGCCTATCCGGGGTGTTCGGATCACGTCGTTAGACCGGATGGCAAAGAGGTGTCGGTCGACCATAAAAATCCGATGGATACTTTGTGCCGCCTGGTTCAAGAGGACATCTGCATTCTGCAAAAACATGGGGATGAGCATGTACTGACGGGTGCAATTCTGTGTTTTCCTGCCAGTTGGCGCTTGTCCGAAAAGTTCATGCGCCCCTTGGTCGATATCCACGTGCCGGTTGCGAGTTATGACGAGAATATCGCGCGTCGTGTCCAGCGTTTGTTCGACGGGATTCAACCTGACCGTCCGCTCTGGCGGTTCAATGCGTTGTGGTATGAGGATGCCGAGCTGCACCAACCCCGAAGTGAAAACGCACAGCGCGAAACAACGACGCCCGGCGACGCCCGGTATTTACGCAGTGAACGGCAAACCCTATTGCGACTGCCCAAGACCCGAGCGGTGGTGTTTTCAATTCATACCTATGTTCTGGAGGCAAGCAGCCTGCCAAAAATGGAAAACCCCGCCTGATGGCGGGGCCTCCTAGGAGGGTCTTGGGAGTGTGAACTACATGCCCAAGGCGCTGGCAACGCCGGCGAACGCACCGCTTGTGCTGAGAGCGGATATCGCGACCGTATAGGCAAGTACCTGCGTGTTCAGACGAAAGTCTTCGCCCCTGATCAGGTTCACAGCGGCCATGGACGCCGCAATCGGGACCGACACACTAGCCACGGCACCCGTGAGACCCCAGCTTGTAAGCCGGAGGATATCACTGGGTTGGTCGTGGTCGAGGGGGGGCGTGTCGTCCCGATCTGATGACTGCTCGGTTGTTTCTGTTTCTGTCCGAAAAGCGATGCTGAGCAACTGCTCATCCGACAACTGGATCGGCCGGGCTGCTGGTTTCAGCGCCGTTTTTTGTGGCTCGTCCAGGACTTCTTCATTAATTTTCTGCCCCGCGAAAGGGCCGGAAACTGCCTCGAAAATCTGTTTTCTATTCCGCTTTTTTGCGGGCGGTAGAGTGTCAAAGGCACTCAGGAACTGTTCGATTGTCAGTACGGTATTGGGTGTTAGCCATTCAACCCGCTGTGTCGCACAAATGTCGACCATACGGTACAGGATCACAACCAGCATAAGCTCGGAGATCTCACTGTCGTCCAACAGGGCGGATACCGGGCTGATCGTGATTGTAAGCCGGTTTTCAGGCAGCGTTACAGCGGGTCTTTCAATGGTTTTCAAACCCGCCGCACGATCCATACGTTCAAAGCGGTCTTCGGTCTGAACAACCTGCGTGTCCAAAGTCATGCGCACGAGGTATTGGCTGGATACGATGCTGGCCTCGGTTGTGTCCCGAACGGTCTTGCGCTCGACCAGATGACCGTAGTCTTCCAGCGTGGCCGCGACGATTGCTGCGAACCGCTCGATCGCGCCATCGGTATTACCGTTGAATTGCAGACCGCCATGGTAGCTGTGCTTCGGTGTCACTGCTTTTTCCTTTGTCGCATCCCGTCGTGCAAACAAATTTACCAAGCGATATTGGGCAGATTTAGGCGAAAATGGAAAAAAATCAGAAAACGCCAAGATTGATTACGCTCTGGAAACCTAGGCATTTTAGGGGCCTTTTAATGTATATGGCAGCAATGTGGCGGAATTGAGGAGGTCTGGCTTGAAATTGTGGCGCCTTCAGCCGTCGATTCGGGCGGCCATGATCGCAATAGATTGCTGATACACAGTGGCCGCGTTCCACTGTTGAATGACGGCAAAATTAGGTTGTCCGGGCTGATAGCCCCGGCCAGGTTTCCAACCCTTCTTGCGCAAAAAATTGGCGGTTGAGGCCAATGCGTCAGTCATATTGTAGAAATCGACCTTGCCGTCGCCTGTGGCGTCGACCCCATATGTCAGAGCGTTACCGGGCAGGAACTGCGTGTGCCCCAATTCGCCATGTTTCGCCCCCTGTGTCGCTGTCGTAATGCTGCCTTGATCGACCAGTTTAAGGGCGCCGATGGCATGAGGGACAAAGAACTCGGATCGGCGACAATCATAGGCAAGCGTCGTTATTGCTGACACTACCTGACTGTCCCCCATAAAGTTGCCAAAGCCGGTTTCCATACCGTGGATCGCGATCAGTACACCCGCCGGCACCCCGTATTGCCGCTCAAGAGCTGCATAAAACTGTGGGTTGCGGGCTTTGCGTTTGCGGCCTTGTGCGACGATCGCACTTGCGCCGCGCACCTGCATGAACTTGTCCAGCGAGTACTTAAAGCTCTTTTGGTTGCGATCAGCAGCGATGGTGCGCGTCGCGTAAGTTGTCTGGGATAAGGCTTGCAGCCCCCGCTTTTTCACTCCGGCGCGTTTGGCTGTCCGGGCAAAGTCGGACTTCCACGCCTCAAAACCTGCGCCGGTATTTCCGCAGGGCGCTGCTGCGCCAATCGTTGGAAGCGACATGGCAAGGATGAAGGCTAATCGAAGCACGGTCAAAATCCGGTCGGCTGAAATACTGTATCCAAGCCTATGCCGTATTCCCCGATGCGCAAAGAAGTTTAATACAGGTCCAGTTCGCCTGTTCCCTTCAGGCTTTCAAACCACTCATCAGGCGTTTTGTTGATTTTGGCATGTTTGACCATCATCGCGTTCATGTTTGGCAGATCCGACGAGTCCGGCCAAGCGTCCGGCTGCCAGATGCCTGATCGGATGACGCATTTGGGGCAATGGGCAAAAACGGTCTGAACCTGAATCAGCAGGGCGAGTTTGGGAGGGTGATCCTGCACCGCCATTTTACGTAGCAACGCAGGGTCCGCGCAAATACGGGCTGCGCCGCGGATACGCAGTGTCTCCATCTTGCCAGGAATAAACAAAATCAGGCTGACGCGGGGGTCTTTCAGAACATTGTGAAACGTATCCACGCGTTTGTTGCCGGGGCGGTCGGGAATTGCGATCAAACTGTCCGACAACACGTGAACAAAACCTGCCGGATCGCCGCGCGGTGAAACATCCAAATGTCCGTCGGGGTTGGCCGAGGCGATCACGCAGAAGGAAGACTTGGCGATAAAGTCACGGCACATCTGATCCAGCGCAGGCAGCTCTTTGGCGATAACCTGAGGCAGAGGAGCGCCGGTTATCTGCTCTAACTCTTCGGTGGTGGTCACGAAGTCTGAAAATTCAGTGTCCATGCGATCTCCTCCTGTCGTCCCAGTCTGGAAGATCGCCCCAAATGAAACAAGGGCGCCCGAACGGACGCCCTTGTAGATGTAAACCCAATCCGGATCAGCAGCTATAGTACATGCCGTATTCTACCGGGTGCGGGGTGTGCTCGTAGGTTTCGACCTCTTCCATCTTCAGTGCGATGTAGCCGTCGATCTGGTCTTTGGTGAACACGTCGCCCTGCAGCAGGAAGTCGTGATCGGATGCCAGAGCTTCCAGAGCCTCACGCAGCGAACCGCAAACGGTCGGGATGTCGGCCAGTTCTTCGGCAGGCAGATCGTACAGGTTCTTGTCCATGGCTTCGCCCGGATCGATCTTGTTCTTGATGCCGTCCAGACCAGCCATCAGCAGCGCAGCAAACGCCAGGTAGGGGTTCGCGGCTGGGTCGGGGAAGCGGGCCTCGACGCGCTTGGCTTTCGGGCTTTCGGTCCACGGAATACGGACACAACCCGAACGGTTACGGGCCGAGTAGGCGCGCAGAACGGGGGCCTCAAAGCCCGGGATCAGACGCTTGTAGCTGTTGGTCGACGGGTTGGTGAAGGCGTTCAGCGTCTTCGCGTGCTTCAGGATGCCGCCGATGAAGTAGATCGCTTCGTCTGACAGGTCGGCATATTTGTCGCCAGCGAACAGCGGTTTGCCGTCTTTCCAGATCGACATGTTCACGTGCATACCGGTGCCGTTGTCCCCTGCAATCGGCTTCGGCATGAAGGTGGCCGATTTGCCGTAGGCATGTGCAACGTTGTGGATGACGTATTTGTACTTCTGCAGCTCGTCGGCCTGTTTGGTCAGGCTGTCAAAGATCAGGCCCAGTTCGTGCTGACAGGACGCAACTTCGTGGTGGTGCTTGTCGACTTTCATGCCCAGACGTTTCATGGTCGACAGCATTTCCGAACGCAGGTCCTGCGCTTCGTCAACCGGGTTCACCGGGAAGTAGCCACCCTTGACGCCCGGACGGTGGCCCATGTTGCCCATCTCGTACTCGGTGTCGGTGTTCCACGACGCGTCGGTTGCATCAACTTCGTAGGATACCTTGTTGATGCTGTTCGAGAAACGGACGTCGTCAAACAGGAAGAATTCAGCTTCGGGGCCCATGTAAGCCACATCGCCGATACCCGAAGATTTCAAATAAGCTTCGGCTTTCTGGGCGGTGCCGCGCGGGTCACGCTCATAGGCTTCGCCAGTGTCGGGCTCAACAATCGAGCAGTGCAGGCAGATGGTCTTTTCCGCGTAGAACGGATCGACATAGGCGCTTTCCGTGTCGGGCATCAGTTTCATGTCTGATGCTTCGATCGACTTCCAGCCAGCGATCGACGAACCGTCGAACATGAAGCCTTCTTCCAGGAAGTCTTCGTCAACCTGATCGGACATGATGGTGACGTGCTGAAGCTTGCCGCGCGGGTCGGTAAAGCGGATGTCGACGTATTCTGCGTCTTCATCACGGATCAGCTGAAGAACTGCGTCCTTGCTCATACTTTCTATTCCTCTGATTTGAGTGCGTTCGATTACAGTGCTTCCGAGCCGGTCTCACCGGTCCGAATGCGAATGGCTTGTTCAACGGGCGAGACAAAGATCTTGCCGTCGCCGATCTTGTCGGTCTTAGCGGCTGAGACGATGGCGTCGATGGCAGCATCGACCTGATCGTCGTCCAAAACGACTTCGACCTTCACCTTGGGCAGAAAGTCGACCACATATTCCGCACCGCGATACAGTTCGGTGTGGCCTTTCTGACGACCAAACCCTTTCACCTCGATCACGCTGAGGCCCTGGACGCCGACGTCCTGCAAGGCCTCTTTCACTTCATCGAGTTTGAACGGTTTGATGATCGCTTCGATCTTCTTCATCCCGGGCTCCCTTTAACTCTTGTCAGACTGGGACTGACCACGTCTAAGATCGGTCGGCAATCTGATTGCGTAATTGCCCCTGTTTGGGTGAAGAGAAAATAGTACGCCGGTTAAATTTTGATCGATTTGCACAAAAAGTAATCAGTATTGAAACGACTGGAGGATTGAGATGACGGAATTACCGACCGCCGCGCAGATGAGGGCCATTGAACAGGCAGCAATTGAGTCTGGTGAAGTCACCGGGCTGGAGTTGATGGAGCGCGCCGGGCAGGGTGTTGTCGAGGCAATTTTCGAGGAATGGCCGGAGTTGGACAGGCGAGGGGCCAGCCCCTCGCGCTCCCCGGGATATTTGGGGCCAGATGAAGGGGATCCGCTGCGCGCTGTGGTGCTGTGCGGGCCGGGAAATAACGGCGGTGACGGGTTTGTCGTGGCGCGGCTGTTGCATGGGCTGGGGTGGCAGGTTGACGTGTTTTTGTATGGGGACGCCGAGAAGCTGCCGCCGGATGCAAAGAAGAATTTTGCAAATTGGTCAGCCTCCAACGTCGTTCATGATTGGGATGATGAAGAAATCGAGGACATTTTGGATGAGCAAGAGCATGACCTAGTTGTCGATGCGTTGTTTGGGACAGGAATAACCAGATCAATGCCGGATGATACATATCGAACATGGAATGGGTTCGTTCCAACGGTCACCGGTACTCATCCACAAGATCGCAGGCCGAAATATGTAGCAGTGGACTGCCCTAGCGGGCTGTGTTGCGATTCCGGAATGAATTTCGGCGCTCTGCCAACGGATTTGACCGTTTCGTTTCACTCTCCAAAACTGGGACTTTTCTTGATGGGAGATGGTCATTATGGAGGAGGACCGGGGCTTTCGGGTAAACTTGTGATTTCCGATATCGGCCTAAAGCCCGCCTATGCCAAGAGTATTGTTCAGTTGGCGCCTGATCCTGCAAGTAGGGGATTCCACGGCAAGTGGACTGGACAGCACAAATACACCCACGGTCACGCCCTTATCCTCTCAGGTGGTCCAGCCAAGACTGGCGCGGCGCGGCTTGCTGCGCGGGGGGCTTTGCGGATTGGGGCGGGGTTGGTGACGCTGGGTGTTCCTCCGGGTGCTCAGATGGAAGTGGCGGCGCAGGTGACGGCGATCATGTTGCTGCGGGTCGAAGGGGCGGACGGATTGTCCGATGTGCTGAGGGATGAACGTCTGAATGCCCTGTGTCTTGGTCCCGGTATAGGGGTTGAGCGAGCGCGGGAATTGGTGCCGGTTGCGCTTGAGGCAAGGCGGGGAACGGTGCTGGATGCCGACGCGCTGACGGCTTTTGCGGATGATCCGGCGGCCTTGTTTACCCTTCTGCATGAAAATTGCGTTTTGACCCCGCATGGGGGAGAGTTCGCGCGGCTGTTCCCGGATATTGCCGAGAAACTGTCAGCCACCCCGACCACAGGCCCGGCCTATTCCAAAGTAGACGCCACCCGCGAAGCCGCCGAAAGGGCGGGATGTGTCGTGTTGTTCAAAGGGCCGGATACAGTCATTGCTGCTCCGGACGGGAGGTGCTCGATCAACGGGGCATTCTATGAGCGCGCGGCGCCCTGGCTGGCGACGGCAGGGTCGGGGGATGTGCTGTCAGGGTTCATCGCAGGGCTTTTGGCGCGGGGATTTGACCCGATGCAGGCAGCGGAATTTGCCGCCCGGTTGCATGTTGAATGCGCGCTGACATTCGGTCCCGGGCTGATTGCAGAGGATTTGTCCGAACAATTGCCTTGCGTTTTTAAAAAAATGAATATGTGATTGTTTCGGCGGTATTTGGCCGAGCGTAATCAATCTCGGCGGCTATTGGCTTACCGAAGCATTGCGGATCAGCAGCGAATGTTTGCAACACGCGTGGCTGGGCGGCACTCTTTAAGCGTAGGGAGGGAATAAACGAAACACCTTTTGAGATTTTAAATAATATAAATATTACAGGCGTTTGGTTGCAGCGGTTGCGCTCGACTTACGCGACTTCATCTGAATGGCTGGATGCTTGTGAAAAATGGGGATTGGTGCGCGATTGGGCAGTGCCGGAAACCGGAATTTTTTCATGGTGAGTGAAATGACCCAGAGAATTGTGCTTAGTTCAGTGGCAACTGTTTTGGCGGCGTCTGCAGCAGCGCCTGCTGTGGCAGAGCTTAAGTATGAAAACAACAGTGGTGGATATGTCGAGTTATACGGGCAATTCCACCCGGTGATTGTCTCTGTTGACGATGGCGAGGAAACGGAAACGCGCCTGCTTGACAACGATCTGTCGAACAGCCGCGTTGGGCTGCGTCTGATGCAACCCTATGGCAGCAACGAGTTTACGTTCTGGTTCGAAACCGGCCTTGGCCTGCCTAGTACAGGTTCGGCCAACCAGGATGGAACCAACAACGATGGTTGGTCACGAGAAGATCTGCGCCACGTGGATTTTGCGCTGCGGGGAAGCTATGGAAAATTCTCGGCAGGACAGGGCAGCATGGCGTCGGACGGCGCTGCCGAAGTTGATCTGTCTTATGTCGGTACGACGCTCTATTCGTTCACAAACGATGAAAACGGGGCGTTCTTCTACAGGCAGCCTGACGGTCTGCTGAGTGCGATCACGGTTGGCGATTCAGCCAGCAACTTCGACGGTGGTCGCAGGGGAAGAATTCGCTATGACACCCCGGATTTCAACGGGTTTTCTGCGGCCATCGCATACGGCCAGAATATCCTGTCCGACAGCGATGATGATGACTATTACGATCTCGCGGTCTCATACGGGAACACCTTTGCCAACGGGGTAGAGTTCGCCGCAAGCATTGCTTACGCGGTACGTGATTTCGATGACAGTTCTGGAGAGCGGAAGGACACGATCGGGTCGGCCTCTGTTCTGTTGCCCAGCGGATTTAGCTTTACGGCGGCCTTGGGTACACGTGATGACACAGCCGCAGGCGCAAGCGACCCCGATTACTGGTATGCCAAGGTTGCCTATGAAGACGACTGGATTTCGTGGGGGCAAACCGGGATCGGCATCGACTATTTCGACGGTTCTGACTTCAATAATGAAGGGTCCAACACCAAGTCCTGGGGGATCGCGGTCGTTCAGCGGATCGACAGCATCAATACCGATGCTTACCTGAAATATCGCAGCCATGATTTCGATGGAACTGTGGATTTTGACAACAACGAAGCCTGGGCCTTGGGTGCGCGCTGGCGCTTCTGATCTGTTGTAAAACGGCCTGAAACGTCCCGGCGCATTTCGGGGCGTTTTTTTGCCCTTTTCGGCGGTAAAACAAGGTTGATCCCGGCTTTGCCTCTTGCACGCGGGCTACAGGACAAATAGAAGGCGTCAAATTTGCCCGGCGCGCCGTTTTGCGCGCCCCGAATCCTATGGGGACTACCATAATGCAGGTTACCGAGACGCTGAACGAAGGTTTGAAACGCGGCTACAACATCGTCGTATCCGCCGCTGAGCTGGATGAAAAGGTCAACGAAAAGCTGACCGAAGCGCAGCCGGAAGTCGAAATGAAAGGCTTCCGTAAAGGTAAGGTGCCGATGGCGCTGCTGAAAAAGCAGTTCGGTCAGCGCCTGCTGGGCGAAGCGATGCAGGAAAGCATCGACGGTGCGATGAACAAGCACTTTGAAGACAGCGGTGAGCGTCCTGCGCTGCAGCCCGAGGTCAAGATGACGAACGAGGACTGGAAAGAAGGCGACGACGTCCATGTCGAGATGTCTTATGAGGCGCTGCCTGCGATCCCCGAAGTTGACCTGAAATCGGTTGAACTGGAAAAGCTGGTCGTCAAAGCCGACGACGCGGCCATCGAAGAAGCACTGAACAATCTGGCCGAAACCGCGCAAGACTTCAAAGCGCGCCGTAAGGGTTCAAAAGCCAAGGATGGCGATCAGGTCGTGATCGACTTTGTCGGCAAAGTGGACGGCGAAGAATTCGAAGGTGGCTCGGCCGAAGATTACCCGCTGGTTCTGGGTTCCAACAGCTTCATCCCCGGTTTTGAAGAGCAACTGGTTGGTGTGAAAGCCGAGGAAGAAAAAGACGTCAACGTCACTTTCCCCGAAGAATACGGTGCCGAGCATCTGGCGGGCAAAGAGGCTGTCTTTACCTGCACTGTGAAAGAAGTGAAAGAGCCTGTAGCAGCCGAAGTAAACGACGAGCTGGCCACTAAGTTCGGTGCCGAAGATCTGGAAGCCCTGAAGGGACAGATCGCCGAGCGTCTGGAAGCTGAATATGCGGGTGCTTCGCGCGCGGTGATGAAACGTGCGCTGCTGGACGTGCTGGACGAGAAGGTTTCGTTCGACCTGCCACCGTCGCTGGTGGAAGCCGAAGCTAAACAGATCGCGCATCAGCTTTGGCATGAGGAAAACCCGGACGTGGAAGGCCACGACCATGGTGAGATCGAGCCTACAGACGAGCACAACAAGCTGGCTGAACGTCGCGTACGTCTGGGCCTGCTGCTGGCGGAGCTGGGCCAGAAAGCCGAGGTTGAGGTGACTGATGCCGAAATGACTCAGGCGATCATGAACCAGGCACGTCAGTACCCGGGTCAGGAACGTCAGTTCTTTGAATTCGTTCAGCAGAACGCCCAGATGCAGCAGCAACTGCGCGCGCCGATCTTCGAAGACAAAGTCATCGACTATATTGTCGAGCTGGCTCAGGTGGCTGACAAAGAAGTCAGCAAAGACGACCTGCAAAAAGCTGTAGAGGCTTTGGAAGAGGAATAAGCCTTTTCCGCCCATCTTGGGTGGGCAAAGAAAAACGCGGAGCCGTCTGGTAATGACGGCTCCGCTTGAGTGGCTTCAGTTGAATGAGGTAAGGGGGTTAGGCCTCATAAGCTAAAGCACGGGGAGTATTCAGCAGAGCTATCTTTTGCTCTGGCGTGAAACTCGCGGACAGCGTTTCAATCAATTGCAGAACGGATTTGACCTCTGCTTTGGTTGTGGCGGCTTTCATCTGTTCCACAAAATATTTTTCCAATTGGGTCAGTGGCTTGCGGTCGAAGTTTGCAGCCTGCTTTGGCTTGATTTTCGTTCCGGCGAACAGATCCAGCGCAGCCTCGTCGCTTAGAAAGACATCATGATTGATACCCGCGTAGTCCCGAATTCCTGAAATCCGCTCTTCGGAGCAATCCATCAACGCCGCCATTGCGACCACTTTGCCCATCGGCTTGGCAGTGCCGACATAGTCGTATGGTGCGTTGCCGGACCGTTGCAGAACCCGGTTCATGACGGGATCAATCACGGCAACAGAGTCCAATACCCCGGCGGCCATCGCATATTCGAAAGAGCCGATCATGACTTCGCTGGTGACATATGAAACGGTGTTCTTGCCACGACCATGCGATAATTTTTTGGTGTCGACGCAAAACCGGGTGGCTTCCCAGACCTGCGCGCTGCGGATCGGAGGTTCACCGTCCAAAATCGAATGAAACACATCGGACAGCATGTGTGGCCCCGTGGTCTGCAACAGCCGCATGCAGCCAACGACATCCCCATCGTCGTTGATGCTGACAACATGTGCAGGGTGCAAATCGTCGAACTGATCGCGTTCGCGCCCGTTTTCAATGTTTACATCCCATCCCAACCGGTCGCCGAATACACGCGCCCGCAATTGGTACATTTCATCAAGGACATCTTTGAATTTATGTTGGTTGATACCATCAATTACGATGATCATATCCATCCCCCTACAGTCTGGTTACCGTGGAGGCAAAATTAACCATGTTCGAATCTTAGGCTATTGGGGGTATCCCGTAGGGTTTTGTGGTTTTGTTAACCTGGAGCTATCAAACCAAGACCAATTGCGCGCCCAATCGCCTGCGGAGTCGTCAAGGCCCCAAGCTTTTCCCGACCAGACCGCATGTGTACTTCAACGGTACGATGCGAAATTGAAAGGATGTCGCCGATGTCCTGCTGAGACTTACCTTCCGCGACCCATTGCAGGATTTCTTTTTCCCGCGTCGACAAGGCGGGCAGGTATAGCGCTTTGGCCAACAGGCCGGATTGCATGACCGTGTCATGGGCTTGCACCGCGGCCAGTTGCAAATCGCCCATGATATGTCTTTTCAGCCTTTCCCACTCGTCATCCGAGCAGTCCCGGGTAACATTTAGCAGCCCACAATCGCCGTAAGGCCCCCGCACCGGCACCGTTAATCCGCGGGACGTAATCCCGAAATCATGCGCGTCGCGAAATACGGTGTGGAATTTTTCGTCGTGATGGAACCGGCTCCAATCCACAGGTGCGATGCTGAGGAGGGATTGATGCAGGGTGGGGTCAAAATGGTGAAAACCTTGGTTACCATAGTGAATCTTCCATTCATCGGGATAGTTCGCGTACCCCTGCACATCCCCCTTGACGGGATTGAACGTGGCGTAAGACGCATAGTCAAAGCCGAGCTCCTGGCAGACGGCATTTAATATGTCGGCGGCCGACTTCTCCTCATGGTCGATCGCGGCCAAGTCTATTAGTTTCACTTGTCCAACCTTTGTGGCGGCAGTTCTTTCCCCAAAGAAAAGCCATATCTGTCCATACTAAATCATACGTTGTGTCACCTATGCCATGAAGGGCAAGCAATTTGTGAGGCTTCGGCAGGTGTGTCGCAGGGAAATAGCTGCAAACAAAGGGCAAACGTGACATTTTGTCGGTGGATTTTTGCTTGTCGCGACGCCGCTATTCTGACCTCAGGCCGGTCTCGACAAGCATCCCGCGCGCTTTCGCCTCGGGGTAATACCCTTTCGCGTACAAAAAGATTGCGCGCTGCTGATCGCCGTCAGACAAAAGCCAAGCGCCTCGCAGGTATTTTCCTGCAAACTCCAGATTGGTATCCGCATCAAGCAAGCCTTTGGGGGTACCGGTATATCCCATTGACCTTGCAGTCGCGGGAAGGATCTGGAGCAAGCCATAATAAGGCCGGTTTACTGCCCATGGGCGGTGGGTGCTTTCCCGGATTGCCAGTTTGTGGACAAGCTCGCGCGGCAATTCATAATGATCGGCCCATTTGTTGATCGAAGCACGCAGTTCGGGCGTTTCGTTGGGGTAAAGCGGCGGATCGAACTGGGCGCGGGTTGGCGTTTCAGGGCCACCGCAAGCGGCTAGGGGGGCGGCAAGCAGCATGGCCAAAACGCTGCGTCGTAGGAGGAGGGGCATAAAAGGTCTCCGGTCATTCTGGGCGTGATGATAGGAATCAATCGTCAGACTGCAAGCGTAGGTGAAAAATCTGGCCGAATTTTGCCCGTAAAACGAGCCGACAAAAAAAGGCCGCACGAACCGTGCAGCCTTTTCATAGGTTAGACTACCAAAATCAGGCTTTGGTTTCGTCTTCTTCCTCAGCCGGAGCTTCTTCGGCCACCAGATCTTCGTCTTCAGACGCAGCGGACCCAATATCATCAAACAGCTCGGCGATCTCGAACTCTGCGGCGGCTTCTTCTTCAGCCGCCAGTTCTTGAATCGATTTGCCCGAAGCCTGCAGTTCGGCTTCTTCTTCCGAGCGGGCGACGTTCATCTTGATCTCAACTTCGACTTCGGGGTGCAGTTTGACTGCAACCGCGTGAAGGCCCAGCTCTTTGATCGGGGCGACCAGAGCGACCTGTTTTTTGTCGACGGTAAAGCCAGCTTCGGTCGCGGCGTCTGCGGCGTCACGCGGGGTGACCGAGCCGTACAGCGCGCCAGCATCCGATGCCGAGCGAATCACGATGAACTGCTGACCGTCCAGCTTTTCAGCCAGCGCTTCAGCTTCTTTCTTGGTTTCCAGGTTGCGTGCTTCAAGCTGTGCTTTCTGGGCTTCGAACGACGCGATGTTGGCGTCCGATGCGCTCAGGGCTTTGCCTTGGGGCAGCAGGAAGTTGCGGGCAAAGCCGGGCTTTACGTCAACGACGTCGCCCATCTGACCCAGTTTCGCAACGCGTTCCAGCAGGATAACTTGCATGTCAGTCTCTCCTTACTTCACGGCGTAGGGCAGCAGGGCGAGGAAGCGGGCGCGCTTGATAGCACGGGCCAGTTCACGCTGCTTTTTGGCCGAAACGGCGGTGATGCGCGAGGGAACGATCTTGCCACGCTCAGAGATGTAGCGCTGCAGCAGACGGGTGTCTTTATAGTCGATCTTCGGCGCATTCTCACCCGAGAACGGGCAGACCTTGCGGCGGCGGAAAAATGGTTTTGCGGCCATGGTTTATGTCCTTTCGTCAGGCGTTGATCAGCGGCGCTCGCGGCGGCCTTCGCGCTCATCGCGCTTCTGCATCTGGACCGAAGGGCCCTCGGCATGCTCGTCGACCTTGATGGTCAGAACGCGCATAACATCGTCGTGCAGTTGCATCAGGCGCTCCATCTCGTCTTTCGCAGCCACAGGCGCGTCAGTCTTGAGGAAGGCGTAATGGCCTTTGCGGTTTTTGTTGATCTTGTAAGCCATCGTCTTGACGCCCCAGTACTCGCTGTCGACGACGCTGCCGCCGTTGTCAGCCAGAACGGTGCCGAAATGTTCGACAAGGCTTTCTGCCTGCGCGTTGGACAGATCCTGACGCGCGATCACTACATGCTCATACAGTGGCATGTGCACTCCTGTTTATATCAAGGCGCACTTCAAAGGCGGGGCCATTCAACCCTTCGCGACCCTGCCACGAGAGGCTGCGCGATTCATACGATTAGCGAAGGATGGCCCCGTATACACGTTTATGGCCGGGGGGCAAGTCCCGTCACATATGCCTTGGTGAAGTCCTGCTATTTCCTTTGGGTTGCCCAATTCCTGACGCTTTTCAATTCGAAATTGAATGGCATACCGGGACAAAAACCGGACCACACACCGGACCCAAGTCGGCAACCTGAAAACAGGGTGAGAAAAATGACCGCGATTAATACGAATACGTTTGAACAGTCCGCGAGCAACGCGGCTTTTGAAAAATCAGTTCCAGTCCTCATCACTTTCGCCCCCAACTGGAAGGTGCGGATGGTTCTGGCCCGCGTTGTAGGCGCCTTTCTGATTGTAATGTCCTTTTCGATGTGGCTGGCACCGGGCTCGGTCATGGCTGCGGAAGTATGGCCAATCAAACTGGTTGCATCGCTTGCTTTCTTGATCGTTGGGGTCAGTCTGCTGACAATTCAGGTTCTGGATGCGCGGCCTGATGCCTATTTCGACCCGATCCGCCGCGAGGTTCGGGTGTTGCAAAAGAACGAAAATGGACGCCCTCAGACCGTACTGCGTCGTAGCTATGACACACTGGGTGGTGCCAAATTTTCCGACGATCAGGTTGAGCTTTTCGATGTCGATGGCAGCCTGCTGATGAAGTTGCCGCTACAGTCGGCGGATGTCAGCCGAGCGCTCAAGGGTCAATTGAGCGGAAGTGTAACAATCTTCGCGTGATTTCCACTCTGTTCAAAAAGGAACAGATGTTGTGAGAGAATAAGACTTGTGTGCCGCCCTAGGGCGGCACATTTTCGTTATCGAGCAACCCAACAGGTTTGCATCCATAACATTGCGGAGATTGTCATGAAATCCACACTTCTTGCTGCTGCACTGGCCGTATCAGCGACTTCGGTGTTTGCGAGCGCTGAAAAATACGTTCTGGACCCCAGCCACAGCCAAGTCATCTTCAGCTATAACCACCTTGGCTTTTCGACCACTTACGGCATGTTCTCGGGTTTTGAAGGCGAGATCATGTTTGATCAGGAAAACCCGGCAGCTTCGAGCGTGACCGTGTCCATGCCTGTTGTTGAGATGTTCACAGGTTGGAAGCCGCGCGAAGATCACTTCATGACCGAGGATTTCTTTGGCGCAGTTGAAGGTGATCTGGTGACATTCACCTCGACTGGTATCGAGGTCACTGGCGAGAATACTGCGAATATCACAGGTGACCTGACCATGAATGGCGTGACCAAGTCGGTTGTACTGGACGCCAAGCTCAATCAGGTTGGCGAACACCCGATGGCTGGCAAGCCTTGGGCGGGTTTCGACGCAACAACGACACTTGTGCGCAGCGAGTTCGACCTTGGCCAATTCGCGCCTTTCGTTGGTGATGAGGTTGAGGTGCGCATTTCCGTCGAGGCCCAGAAAGCCGACTAAGGCAATCTCAGATATCGAATGCGAAACCGCCGGAGCCATAAGCTCCGGCGGTTTTTATCATTCGCCGCGTGTCGCGGTCAGGTCCACCGAGACAACAACAGCAAAGCCCAAGGAATCTTCGGTGGGCTGTGATGTGCCGATGTCGAAATCCATACGGTTCAGCTCTAATTGCCCGTTGACGGTTGCGCGATCGCCTTCAAGGTCCAGCGTGAATGGCAGAATGACATCTACGGATTTGTCACGGATTGACAGGGGCCCTCGTGCCTCATACCCGGTTTCGGTTTTGTACAGGTCTGCTTTGAACTGGGCTGTTGGAAACTGCGCGCTGTCAAAGAAATCCGCGGCCATGGCCTGACCGCTGACAGTGCCAAGGCTGAGCGATGGGATAGCAATCGTCACCTCGGCTGACCCGGCTAGCCCGGGCTGTTCCGGCTCATCAAACGCGATGGCGGCGGTCCATTCCTCGAATTGACCTGTCACGGGGCTGCCCAATTGTGCGATCGTTATGGCTAGGGTGCCCTCTTGAACTTGCCAGTCGGATTGTACCTCGGCCAGTTCGGTGGTGTCGGTGTCGGCGTGGGAATGATGGTCGAATGCACCGATGCTCCATCCGCTGATCAGAACTGCGCCCCAGACAGCCAGTGCTGTAAAAGCCGGAATGGCCGAGTGATGTTGCGCAGGTGGTTCAGGTGCCTTTGCGTTGCCCGGCAGCATTCGCCGAAGGGTGCTGTCCTTGTCGACGACATGGTGCTTGAGTGCCCCGGCAATGTGCAGGACCAGAGATCCCGCAAGTGTCCAGACGAACAGCCAATGCAGACTGGCTGTGAGCTCTGCCAGATGCGCGGATTTTGGAACGAATGGCAAGTTTTGCCCGAACGGCCACAGGATCGGCGCAAAACCTTCCGCCGCTGCGTGATGCACCCAACCGGTCAGAGGGACCAGAACCAATGACCCATAGAGAAGCCAATGAACGGTCTCGGCGGCGAAGGCTTCGGGTTTGTTATCGGCGTTCAAGAGGCCGGGCTTGGTTTGTGAGAAAGCCCAAAGGATACGGGCGAGCGCGACGAAGAAAACCGTGATGCCCAAAGTCTTGTGCATTGAAAACAGACGAGCAGCCCGCGCGATGTCGTCCTCGGTGGTTGGGACCGTCGGATCATAAATGGCATGGGCAATGTCGTTTGCGATCCAGCCCAGCGGTAGGGCGGTCAAAATCAACAGGGCGGTCAGCCAATGAAAGGTCTTTGTGACGCTGCCATAACTGGAGAAGGTATTCGTCGCGGACATCTGATGCTCCGGAGGTAGTATCAATTAGATCAACCTATCGCCATACAGTCAGGACACAATAGCGGGCCGCGCACAGCTATGGTGCCAAGGCGCAGACCCAAGGCAGTGCTTGTGCCGCGCGGTCACACGGTTTACACCCCGCCGCAACCTAACGTCATCCAAGAGGTTGCAATGACACGCGCATTTGTTTTCCCCGGGCAGGGCGCCCAGACCATCGGAATGGGCAAGGCTCTGGCCGAGGCGTATCCCACCGCGCAGGCGGTATTCGACGAGGTCGATGAGGCATTGGGCGAAAAGCTGAGCAGCCTGATCTGGGAAGGCGATATCGCTGAACTGACTCTGACCCAGAATGCACAGCCCGCATTGATGGCCACGTCGATCGCAGCGATGCGCGCATTGGAGGCTGAGGGCGTTTCCATCACGGATGCCGCATTTGTGGCGGGTCATTCGTTGGGCGAGTATTCGGCTCTGGCAGCGGCTGGTGCGTTGTCTGTTTCGGATACGGCGCGCCTGTTGCGCACCCGGGGACAAGCGATGCAAAGCGCTGTTCCAGTGGGCGAGGGCGCAATGGCCGCGATCCTTGGGCTGGATTTGGATGCCGTCCGCGCTGTGGCCGACGAAGCCGCGCAGGGTGAGGTTTGTCAGGCTGCAAACGACAACGATCCGACGCAGGTTGTGGTTTCGGGCGCGAAGGCCGCTGTGGAACGCGCTGCTGAAATTGCCAAGGAAAAAGGTGCCAAGCGTGCCGTGATGTTGCCGGTGAGCGCGCCTTTCCACTGCGCGTTGATGCAGCCTGCGGCGGATGTGATGGCTGAAGCTCTGGCCGGGGTTGAAATCAAGGCGCCTGCCGTGCCGGTGATTGCGAATGTGCGGGCCGAGGCCGTTAGTGACCCGGATCTGATCCGCCAGTTGCTGGTCGAACAGGTCACAGGCTCGGTCCGTTGGCGCGAAAGCGTTCAGTACATGGCCGCGCAGGGCGTGACCGAAACGTGGGAGATTGGGGCAGGCAAAGCCTTGTCGGGTATGATCCGCAAAATCGACAGCGCGATCGCGGGTAAAGCTGTTGGCACGCCGGATGACGTGCAGAATGTGACCCAGGCCGAATCGTAAGACACAGCGCATCGCTGGATGCGTATGAAAAGGATAATCGAATGTTTGATTTGACAGGTAAGAACGCACTGATCACCGGTGCCTCGGGCGGGATTGGCGGTGAGATCGCGCGCGTTTTGCATTCTGCGGGCGCGACTGTTGCGCTGTCGGGTACTCGGGTTGAGCCGTTGGAAGCCCTTGCTGGCGAACTGGGTGGTCGCGCCCATGTGCTGCCCTGTAATCTGAGTGACCCCGAGGCTGTGGCAGCCCTGCCGAAGCAGGCGGCCGATGCAATGGGGTCGGTCGATATTCTGGTCAACAACGCAGGTATTACCCGCGACAACCTGTTTATGCGTATGTCGGACGAGGAATGGCAGAGTGTGATCGACGTCAACATGACCTCGACCGCGAAGCTGTGCAAAGGCGTGCTGCGTGGCATGATGAAGGCGCGTTGGGGCCGGATCATCAACATCTCGTCTGTTGTGGGGGCCACGGGCAACCCCGGTCAGGCGAACTATGCCGCGTCCAAGGCGGGAATGGTTGGTATGACCAAGTCTCTGGCCTATGAGGTTGCCAGCCGCGGGATTACAGCGAACGCTGTGGCACCGGGGTTCATCACGACCGCAATGACCGACAAGCTGACAGACGACCAGAAGGCGGGAATTCTGGGACAGGTTCCTGCAGGTCGCATGGGGGATGCCTCGGAAATTGCGGCGGCGGTTCTGTATCTTGCCAGCCCCGAAGCTGGATATGTTACCGGAACCACCTTGCATGTTAACGGCGGTATGGCCATGTTGTGAGCGCGGATCGGGGCAGGTGCGAAAGCGTTTGCCTCGAGCGTTGTCTGTGCTATAGGCGGCGCATAAATGCAAGGGTCGGCCACATGGTCGGCCTTCTACTTTCCCGGTAATCGGGGACCTTAACCGCCCGGATCGGGCAAATCAAAGCCAGCCTGAGCGGGCAAGGGCAGAACCGGGCACTACGCCCTGAAACGGAATGAGGAATAGACATGAGCGACGTCGCAGATCGCGTTAAAAAGATCGTTGTTGAGCACCTGGGTGTCGAAGAAGACAAAGTAGCGGAAAACGCTTCTTTCATCGACGATCTGGGCGCGGACAGCCTGGACACTGTTGAACTGGTCATGGCCTTCGAAGAAGAGTTCGGCATCGAAATCCCCGATGACGCAGCCGAGACCATCCAGACCTTTGGCGACGCCGTCAAGTTCATCTCTGAAGCGTCCTAAGACCTTCGAATTCAGTAAAAAGCGGCGCTTCCGGGCAACGGAGGCGCCGTTTTTTGTGCCCCAGCGGAATTCTTGCTTGTCAGCCGTGATATTCCTACGCAACCATTTGGGCGAGGCATAAATATCTGAGCGGGCAGGGCATGATACGATCCACCCCGATGATCAACACGGCACGTCTGACGCTTTGCGGCATGCGGCCCGAGGATTTTAACCGGTTCGCCGAAATCTGGCGCAACCCCTGTGTCGTGCGCCATATCGGCGGCACGCCTCGATCCCGTGGCGAAGCGTGGGATTCGTTCCTTAGAAACGCAGGGCACTGGCAAATGGCCGGATTTGGCCAGTGGGCGGTCATTCAACAATCGAATCGTCAGATGATCGGGCAGGCGGGGTTTTTCTATGGAAATCGTGTCTTGGGCGACGACTTTGACAGTTTTCCTGAGGCTGGATGGGTTCTGGCACCCGAAGCGCAGGGTCGGGGTTTGGGCTTGGAGGCGGCGCAGGCCGCGCATGATTGGTTTGATCGAATTATGCCTGGGCCATTGGTTGCATTGGTGAATTCTTCGAATTCGTCTTCTCAGAAGCTGGCGGAAAAGCTGGGGTACGAGTTGATAAGAGAAAGCGAGTTCCAAGGTTCACCCGTTCATCTTTTGCGTCGAAACGGACCTCCTATGCGCCACTGAAACGCAAGGTGCGATGCCGCAAATTGCCCGTAGTTTGCCGAAACTGGAAGAACGCGGCCGCTGCTCTCTGACTATGATATTCTGGATTTCCAGATTGATTGGGCGGAGGAGCAAGCTCATGAGGATTTACCCCACGATGGAACTGCAGGGCGGCCGGTGCGTTACGCTGGACAAGGGCCGCTTGGACGAGGCGATGATTTGGCATGTGAATCCTTCAGAAACGGCGCATGGCTGGGCCACCGCCGGAGCTGAGTGGATGCACCTGACGGATTTCGACGCAATCGAAGGGCGCGACACGAACTCGGAACTGGTCGAAGAGATTATCCGTTCGGCAGAGATTCCCGTGCAGTTGGCGGGTGGCATGCGGACCCGCGAGCAAGTTGAATATTGGATCGACAAGGGCGCCGGGCGGATCGTGATCGGTACCTTGGCGGCCTGGGACCCCAATCTGGTCAAAGAGCTTGCCAAGCTGCATCCGGACCAGATCGTTTTGGCCGTGGACGTCTGGCAGGGTCAGGTCATGACCGAGGGCTGGCGCAGTCAGAGCGCCTTTACCCCCGAGGCATTTATTGAGGCATTCGCCGACACGCCTTTCGCCGCCATTCTCGTGACTGATATCGACAGCGATATGGAAGACGTTGAGGCGCAGTTGGGTTTGATCTCGGGTCTGGCCGAAAAGTCTCGTACGCCTATCATCGCAAGCGGCGTTGTGCGTACTGCGGATGACATTTCTCGTTTGGCCTACATCCCCAATATCTCGGGTGCACTTGTCGGTCGGGCGTTGTTCCGCAAGACAATTGACTTGTCAGAAGCCCTGAGCGTCGCAAGCGCGGCTCATGAGCCCGTGGCGGAATTTCAGTAAGATAAGTCCGAATCCTCTGTCCGCCTCCTCATCTATTTTGAGGGGGCGGATTATTTTTTAGGCTTGGGGTTACCGCTTTCGGCATTTCTTTGCCTTTCGCAGCGTCAGGTGTTCAACGCAGAATTTGCTGTTGCTCTTGCCCCCGCACCCCGGCACGGGGTATGAGCGTTTCTTAAACACGAAGCAGGCAAGAGGCACTTCATGCGCAGAGTCGTTGTAACCGGTCTGGGATTGGTCACTCCGTTGGCCAGCGGGGTCGAGGAAACCTGGTCACGGCTGTTGGATGGAGAATCCGGCGCGGGACCAATCACGCTGTTCGACGCCGAGGCAAGTGGGGTCACGACGACCTATGCCTGCGAAGTCCCCCGCGGCGATGGAACAAACGGGACGTTCAACCCCGATGAATGGATGTCGCCAAAAGAGCAGCGTAAGGTTGAAGACTTCATTCTATATTCGATCGCGGCTGCTGAAATGGCCTGCAAGGACGCGGATTGGCTTCCCGAAGATGAAGAGGCACGCCTCCGTACCGGTGTTCTGATCGGTTCGGGGATTGGTGGTCTGGGATCCATTGCGGAAACGGCGAACTTGATCCGTGACAAGGGGCCACGCAGGGTGTCCCCGTTCTTTATTCCCGGCGCGTTGATCAACCTGGCCTCGGGTCAGGTTTCCATCCGCCACGGTTTCAAGGGGCCGAACCATTCGGTGGTGACTGCATGTTCGACAGGCGCCCACGCAATCGGCGACGCAAGCCGGATTATCCGTGCAGGAGACGCCGATGTCATGGTCGCAGGTGGCGGCGAAGGCTGCATTTGCGAGATCGGCATCGCGGGTTTCAATGCCTGCAAGGCGCTATCGACCAAATATGCAGATAACCCCAAAGCCGCGAGCCGTCCTTACGATGTTGATCGTGACGGGTTTGTCATGGGTGAGGGGTCCGGTATCGTCATTCTGGAAGAATACGAGCACGCCAAGGCGCGTGGCGCGAAGATTTATGCCGAAGTGTTGGGATACGGCATGTCCGGCGACGCCTACCATATCACCGCCCCCAGCGAGGATGGTGATGGTGCAGAGCGTTCAATGCAGGCCGCGCTGCGCAGTGCCGGGCTGGAGCCAAAGGATCTGGACTATATTAACGCGCACGGCACGTCGACCATGGCGGACACAATTGAGCTGGGCGCAGTTGAACGTTTGCTAGGCGAACACGCCGCAAACGCGACCATGTCCTCGACCAAATCCGCCACAGGCCACCTGCTTGGGGCTGCTGGCGCGATTGAGGCGATCTTTTCTATCCTGGCAATCCGGGATCAGGTGGCCCCGCCGACGATCAATCTGGACAATCCCGCTGTTGAAACACCTATCGACTTGGCTCCGAACGCCAAGCGAGAGCGTGAGATCAACGTGGCACTGTCCAACTCGTTCGGGTTTGGTGGCACGAATGCCAGCGTGATCTTCGGAAAGGCCAGCTAAATGTGGCGCGCTCTGGCGTCCAATATGCTGACCATTCTGGTGGTCGGCCTGTTCTTGTCGGGCGGACTTATCCTTTGGGGGCAGTCGCGTTACAAAAACGAAGGCCCACTGGAAACCGCGATCTGCCTTCAGGTCGAGCGCGGGTCCAACATGACCGAAGTCAGTCAGAAACTGGAGGATCAGGGCGCGATCAGTAGCGCGATGATCTTTCGTATGGCGGCAGATTACACGGACAAAGCCCCGCAGTTGAAAGCGGGTAGTTTCCTGGTGCGCGAAGGTTCGTCGATGGAGCAGATCATCGACGAAATCACGCGTAGCGGTGCCAGTACCTGCGGGTCCGAAATTGAGTACCGCATTGGTGTGACGCGTATCCAGACTCGGGTGCGTGAGCTGAATCCTGCAACGCTCGATTTTGATGAGATTGCGTCATTCGATGTCGCCGAAGAGGAGGCACCCGCGGCCTATACCGAGAAACGCAATGACGCTGATACGCGCTATCGGGTTTCGGTGGCCGAAGGCGTTACCGCGTGGCAGGTGGTCGAAGGGCTGAAGCAGATTGATGCGCTGACCGGGGAAGTTACCGAAATTCCTGCAGAGGGAATGTTGGCACCCGACAGTTATGATGTGGTACGCGGCGCTGACAGGAACGCCGTTCTGCAGGGTATGCAGGACAGGCAGCAGTTGCGCGTCAACGCGGTCTGGGAAAAGCGACAGGATGATCTGCCAATCAGCAGCCCGGAAGAAATGCTAATTCTCGCGTCGATCATCGAAAAGGAAACAGGCGTTCCGCATGAGCGTGGACAGGTGGCCAGTGTTTTCGTGAACCGTCTTGAGCGTGGCATGAAGTTGCAGACAGACCCGACCGTCATTTACGGCGTAACGAAAGGTCAAGGGACCTTGGGTCGCGGCTTACGTCGGAGCGAACTTCGCCGCGCAACGCCTTGGAATACGTATGTAATTGACGGTTTGCCGCCAACTCCGATTGCAAGTCCAGGTCTAGCAAGCCTGGAAGCCGCCGTAGCCCCGGAAGACACGAACTATGTGTTCTTTGTTGCGGACGGTACAGGCGGGCATGCTTTTGCGGAAACGTTGGACGAGCATAACCGTAATGTCGCCAAATGGCGTGAGATAGAAGCCGAACGCCAAAGTTCAGGAAACTAAAAAAGGTGCCGCGTGTTGCGGCACCTTTTTCAATTCATGCGGCCGGTTTTCTTTTCTGCCGCCGACGCTGGTTTGACCTGGGCTTGGCCGACGCGTTGGCTGCCTGTGGCTTTGGCCCACGACGGCGGAACCCGCCACGTTTGCGCGGTTTTTTGGGCTCTGCAAACTCGGGCATTGTGCCGCTGGCGACGGGGATTTCGATCTTCATCAGCTTTTGAATCTGCTTCAACTGATCCAGTTCATCCGGCGCACAGAATGCAATAGCTTCACCTTCGCGACCTGCGCGAGCGGTGCGGCCGATCCGGTGCACATAGTTGTCGGGCACCTCGGGAAGATCGTAGTTAATTACATATGCCACGCCGGGAATGTCGATGCCGCGCGCGGCCACGTCAGTTGCCACAAGCACGTTGATCTCACCCGCGCGAAACGCCTTGATTGCACGGTCGCGTTGGCCTTGGCTTTTGTTGCCGTGAATGGAGGCCGCGTTAAAGCCGTCAGCGACGAGGTCTTTCATCAATCGCTCTGCGCCATGCTTGGTGCGCGCAAATACCAATGTCAGAGCATCGGCGTCTTCAGACAGAATCTTGCGCAGCTTGGCGGGCTTTTCAGTCCGGCTCAGGAAGTGGATCGACTGTGTGATCTTGTCAGCCGCCTTCCCCGGAGGAGAGACCTGAATGCGCTGTGGGTTCGTTAGATAGGTCTGGCTGATTTCTTCCATCTGCTTGGGCATCGTGGCGGAAAACAACATGGTTTGACGCGGTGTGCCAAGTTCGGGCGCGATACGGCGCAAGGCGTGAATGAACCCCATGTCCAGCATCTGGTCAGCCTCGTCCAACACCAGATGGCGGACCGAGCTGAGATCAACAGCGCCGCGTTCCATCAAATCAATCAGGCGACCGGGTGTTGCGACAAGGATATCGGTTCCGCGTGCAAGGAAGGCAATCTGCTTGCCGATGGACTGACCACCCACAACGGTTGCGACGCGGATTTTTGTTTTTTTTGTCAGGGTTCGCAGGCTTTCCGCGATCTGATTGACCAGCTCACGCGTCGGCGCAAGGATCAACGCCTTGGCTGTCTTGGGGGCAGGTTTGCCGGGTTGCGCCAGCAGGTGATCAATCAGCGGCAACCCAAAGGCCAGAGTTTTTCCGGTGCCGGTTTGCGCCAGCCCCATAATGTCGTGACCCTGCAGCGCCATCGGAATGGCCTGATTCTGGATCGGTGTGGGTTGCGTAAAGTTTGCGCATTTCAGCGCGTCATTCAGGGCCGGGGCAAGGCCCAGCATGTCAAAGTCGAACAAGTAATCATCCTTTTCAATCCGTGGCCGCCTATCAGCCACGAACAAATACATCGACACGTGCGCACCGCACGAGCCTACAGGGTTTCGCGAAGCCTCGGGACGCACAGGCGAGCCCTGTGCCGTCCGGCCATCGCAACAAGAACCCTGCGTGAAGGGGAACTGGAGAGGTTTGGGCGCTGTGAGGTCGAATACGACCATCTATGCTCACGCGGCAGCGCTGTGTTTCGGGGCACATGCGTGTTTGGCGAGGGAATGTCAAGTTTGCCGTTGTGTAATAAGCGAGTTTCCCAATCGGTGTGCTTGTTATCAAGGATATGGCGGGTCGTGACCCAGAGGTGGAAGGTCTTGAGAAATAGTTGATCTACAGGTCGGTTCCTGTTGCGTAAGTGTTGCGTAACTATTTGACTTTACGAACTTATTATCTTAGCCTTGGCGTTATGCTAGAAGAGGTGGGTATCGGCCGCGGGTAAGCCGGTGGCCGATTTTTGCTTCTCTCGTGCGGAGAAAACTCACGCATGAGGTCACAGGCACACATGACTTTGATTACCCCGGAAGATCGGATTACCCAGACGGCTGACTTGTTGCAGTCGCTTGAGCGATCCATTCGCGATCTGCGCGAAGCAGCGGAAGAACTGCGCAGGCAGATCGGTGCCGGGGAGGATGCAGACTTTGCCGGAGCAGGCAAGCAACTGGGTCAGTTAGAGGGGCTGATCCGAAGTTGCCAGAAAGTGGAGATAAGCTTTGTCGAACAACATCACAGACAAGCCGGAATTGCCCAAGGGGGCTATGCGCTCGACCTTCAGCGCGCTCGATTTGAAATCGGGTGCAGGCTGGCTCGCCTCCGCCGATGCTGCGGTGAGGGACAGATTTCTGAGTGAGATCGGGGAGGGGGGGCTGTGTGCCCTCCCTTTCCTGTTCGAGTTTTGGGCGCTGCCGCATCAATTGCCGCCCGAGGGGGACTGGCGGTCGTGGGTGATCATGGGAGGACGCGGGGCAGGTAAGACGCGCGCAGGGTCCGAGTGGGTGCGTGCGATGGTCGAAGGGTCTAAGCCGCTGGACAGGGGAGAGGCCAGTCGGGTGGCGTTGGTGGGCGAGACATTTGATCAGGTGCGCGACGTGATGATTTTTGGCGATAGCGGGATTTTGCAATGCTCGCCCCCGGATCGTCGACCTGTTTGGAAGGCATCGGAACGCAAGCTGATCTGGCCCAACGGAGCCGAGGCGCAGGCGTTTTCGGCGCATGATCCCGAAGGGCTGCGCGGCCCGCAATTCGATGCCGCGTGGGTAGACGAACTGGCCAAGTGGAAAAAGGCCGAAGAGACCTGGGATATGTTGCAGTTTGCCTTGCGTCTGGGTGAGCGGCCGCGGGTCTGCGTGACGACCACGCCGCGCAATGTGAAGGTTTTGAAGGATTTGCTGGCCTCTCCGTCCACCGTGCAGACCCACGCGCCGACCGAGGCGAACCGGGCCAACCTAGCGGACTCGTTTCTGGCCGAGGTACGCGCGCGCTATGCTGGTACGCGGCTGGCGCGGCAGGAATTAGATGGGGTTTTGCTGTCGGATGCTGAGGGCGCGTTGTGGACAGGCTCGATGCTGGATGCGGCTCGGGTAGATAAAGTGCCCGGTTTGGATCGTATCGTAGTGGCACTGGACCCTGCGGTGACAGCGGGGGCGCATGCGGATGCCTGTGGTATCGTAGTGGTCGGCGCGCAACTACAGGGGCCGCTTGAGGAATGGTGCGCCTATGTGCTGGCCGACCGCACTGTGTAGGGCGTTGGTCCTGCGGGCTGGGCGCAGGCGGCGATTGACGCGATGGATGAGTTCGGGGCCGAACGGCTGGTGGCCGAGGTCAATCAGGGCGGGCAATTGGTGGAAGAGGTCGTCCGGCAGGTGGACCCTCTGGTCCCGTTCCGCGCTGTGCGGGCCTCACGCGGCAAGGTGGCGCGGGCCGAGCCTGTGGCGGCGCTTTATGAGCAGGGGCGGGTGGGCCATGTGGCCGGGCTGGACGCGCTGGAGGAGCAGATGTGCCAGATGACCGCGCGTGGATTCGAAGGTCAGGGCTCGCCCGACCGGGTCGACGCGTTAGTCTGGGCGCTGCATGAGTTGGTTGTTGGGCCTGCGGGGTTGTATCGACGGCCTAGGGTGCGGAGTTTGTGAGTGCTCCACATGGCTCTAATGGATACCAAGCACTTGCGAAAGGGTCGCTATATTGCGGCTTATGACATGCCAATTCACCAATGGCGTCTTCCCTTTGTGTGTCTTGATGCTACAACTGCGAACTCGGGATGCTGTCCCGAGAAAGCTTGACCTGACACATCCCCGTAGAAATTCGTAACTTCGAGCCCTGCTGCTGAAAGCTCTGTCGACAAGCTCTGGGGGCTGAAATATTGCAACCAGTTATAGACCGTTTCCGGTTCGCTCTTTTCAGGAAAGATGCTGTATTTGTCCAGCACAACGGAATCAGCGTCGTATTTGAAGGTGTTGAGAAAGCAGTAGTAATCTTCCTTGTGCCAGAAGTGGTTCAACTGGTTTTTCTCATAAGTTCTAGATTCTTCACGCTGATCGAATGCTGCCATCGAATATACATCCAATAGGATAGATCCGCCGTCCTTTAGCAGAGTGCTGAACTTCGACAGGAGCCGGGACCGCTGTTCGGGTCCAAGAGCGCAAAAATCGCACATGATCATCGTGATCAGATCAAAGCGACCGGGCGTTTCAAAATCGAGGTAATTGATTTCAACATAGTCGACATTTTGCTTGGCGAGCTCAGCCTGTCGTCGGGCATATTGAATAGAATTTTTTGAGAAGTCTAAACCTGTAACTTGCGCACCGGATTTTGCGAAGCGAGACGTATACAAACCTGGGCCACACCCGAAATCGCATACCGATTTACCCATTCCGATTTCAAAGTGGTCTATAATCCAGTCACAAGATCGTTCAATGAAGTCGGCTCTTCTAGACGATAAATTGATGGCCTCATTCATGTGAAACTCCAGCATCTGTTTGGATCGGTACTCGTCAGCCCAAAGCGCACTGGCGGTGTAGGAACTGAATACGCCAGGTTTCGAATTGATTTCATCTAGAAGGACGAACATGTTGTCGCCTTTTCTTTGTTCTCTTTCCATCTCAGCGTCCTTCAGCTTAGTCTGAAAACTTGCGACCCTTTTGGGATGGTCATTCGCATCAAACCTTGAATGCAACAGAATTTCTTTTTGCGTGGATTGCGCAGCGTAGGAACGTGTTTGAGCGTTGCCTACCCGCGAGAATCGGAGTGACCAAAATCGCTTTCGGATGCTTCATTGGTGCAAGCCAAAAAGTTGTGAGGCGTCGATGAAGTGTTGCTTTATTCCGAATATTTGGCACGATGCGCCTGAAGATAATGGTTTTGCGCCGCCTCACAAGCTCGTTTGAATATAGTGTTTTTGTTAAGTAAACTGCAGAAAGTCGTAGTGCTAGTTGCAATAGCGTTGATCATGCCTGCCATCATGATTTTCGTCGGAGTTCCGCAGGGGCACAGCGAAATCTATAATTTTGCGTGGTTCACCCAATATTCTCAACAGTTTGACCAAGGAAACTGGCTGCCCAGACACTTACCTGAAATGTGGGCTGGGCTTGGAGGGCACGACTTCTTTTTTTATGCGCCATTGCCCTTTTGGCCCATCTCAGTCGCCACCTCTGCCATTTGTTCAGAGTGTGCTTTGGTAACTCAAATTGCTGTTGGTATGGTGTTCATACTAATTTTGAGTTCGCTCACCTTTTTCGTTTTTGCGAGATGTTTTTTTGGAAAATGGCCTTCGGCCGTGGGAGCTGTGGCCTATTCGCTATTGCCCTATCACCTCTTGGGAGACTGGTTCATAAGGCAAGCCGTCGGAGAGTTCACAGCTTTTTTGTTTATTCCTGTAGTTGCGCTTGGCGTAGAGAAACTAAGAAGAAATGAGGGGTTTGGTTGGGTTCTGGCCTTAGGGGTAGCCGGAACTTCGCTTAGCCATTTACCGACTGCGGTATTGGCAGTTCCTGTTTTTGGAACAATTGTTCTGCTGATATCCTTCTCTAGAGCTGCAACAGTCACCTCAACGAGAAAATTTCTAACGAATGTAATTTTTTGGTCAGCATTGGGACTGCTACTTTCCTGCTTCTATTGGCTGCCATCGATAGTGCTTTTGGATTCGGTTTCATCTGCGATTTTATTCAAACCGTATTTCAGCCCCGAAAATTGGCTTTTAGGTTGGGGAAGAGAAACCCCAAGTGGGCAAGACACCAAATACGTTGTTTTCGTATTTTTCTTTTATTTGCCCTTGGTCCTTGCTTCACATGCTATAACGCGGGGCGTTCTACGAACCTGGACCTTTGCGCCTATCATATTGGTTTTGGCGCTCAATACGTCGTTGGCGGAACTGTTTTGGCAGATTGAATTGTTTTCCAAAGTTCAGTTCCCATGGCGTTTGCTCGTCTTTTCGGACCTCGCGGTCGCTTTGAGCATTTCGGCCATTGCCGCTCATTTTTCTCAAAACACAAAGGCACATCTTGGTGCTTTGATAGCGATGGTTGCGTTGAACTTAGTTCTGTTGTTGGCCATAAAGAACAAAAATAGTCAAAACTCGATAGGTCTGGATGCTGAGGCGGAACTGGTTTCCTGGAACGGAGCCCGTGAATATCTAAGTCCTGAGCTGCGTTCTGCGCTTGAAAGCCGGTTGGAAGTAAACAGCCTAGAGTTGATAGACTTTGACGTTCTTGTTCAAGAAATATCGGTCTTTGCCAAGGAAGTGCAGGACGTAGAAAACGGGCCACTGGAAATTGTTAGTTCGTCGAGACACTTGCGAGTGAAGCCGAGGCAAAATGATTACAGAGTAGTATTGCCTATACAATACTGGAGCTTGTGGAGGGCCGAGACTGAGAATGGCATTGCGCTTGAAATTGAGTCTAATCCGGAATTTGGGACACTGGATATCTTGGCAGCCGAAAATGGTTTCGATGATGGAGAAATATTCGTCTACCTTCCTCTTCATATCAGTGAGAAGATCGGATCTTTCGTTTCGGCTATTTCCTGCATCCTTCTTTTAATTGTAAGTTTTTTTGGTCGTAAGCGGCGAGTTCTTAAGGTCAAAAAAGCGGGCTAGCAGATACAAGTTCTTATACAAGTATTCTTTCGCACTGTTGCCCATCCTCAGTACGCCCGATTCCCAAGCCTTAAACTTCTTTCCTGCATAACTCCTTTCAACAAGCCGGGCAGAGCGGCGGTAGAAAGGAATGCAAAAATAACCAAGTAAACGGCTCACCCGGATGCGCAGCTAACGCACTTGGTGGCCGCATGATCCAAGTTCAGGCGACCAATTGGGATCTCTTCACCGCAGTCTTCGCAGAATCCGTATTCTCCCTCGTCGATCCTAAGCAATGCCGCCTTTAATCTGTTCATTTCGACGTCCCTGTTGGCTTGCTGAGCCTTGGCCATTGCCTGGTTCTGCAACGCGTCCATCCTGCTAAGGCGCCCTATGGCTTGTTGGTCCAGTTCAACAATGGCTTGCGCCTTCTTTCCTGCTTCCGAGTTGTCAGCAAGTTCCGCTAAACGACTGCGTATTCGGGCCTCGAATTCGGCCATCAAAGAAGCATTCATTTTCGTTATCCTGCTGATCACGGGTTTGCGTTTGGCGTTTTTGCCTCTAAATGGCATTCTAGGCGCAGCAAAGGATCAAAAGCCATGTTGGAAACGCGCAGTCACGTTACACCCGTCGACCCCGTCTGGGATCGCATCACGACCGAAGCTCAATTGGCCGTTGAGAATGAGCCGTTGATGGGCGGGTTGGTGCACGCCTGTATTCTGCACCACCGCAGTCTAGATAGGGCATTGTCCTACCGGGTATCGGCCAAGCTGTGCTCGAATGAAATGTCCATGATGGTATTACGAGAGATCGTGGACGAAGCTTATGCGGATGATCACTCGCTGATCGAGGCGGCCCGTGCCGACTTGATGGCTGTGTACGAGCGCGACCCGGCTTGCCATCGCCTGCTGCAGCCGATTCTGTACTTTAAGGGCTATCAGGCAATGCAAGCCTATCGCGTGGCGCATTGGCTATGGCAAAAGAAGCGCTACGATCTGGCGTATTTCTTCCAGATGCGTTCATCCGAGATTTTCGGGATTGATATCCACCCGGCCGCGAAAATAGGCAAAGGGATCATGATTGATCACGCCCATTCCATCGTAATCGGCGAAACTGCGGTTGTCGGTGACAATGTGTCGATGCTGCATTCCGTCACGCTTGGCGGGACCGGCAAGGAAGAAGAACAGCGCCATCCGAAAATTGGTGACGGTGTTCTGATCGGTGCAGGTGCCAAGGTGCTCGGCAATATTGAGGTGGGTCATTGCAGCCGAATTGCTGCCGGATCGGTTGTCTTGCAGGCCGTGCCTGCGTGCAAAACCGTTGCGGGCATTCCTGCAAAGATTGTCGGCGAAGCAGGTTGTGATCAGCCTGCAATTTCAATGGACCACATGCTGGGCAAAGATCAGTAACTCACACTCAGTTCGGGCGGTTGTTCTTTTCGTTCAACCGCTTGAGCCGCTTTTCTTCCCGCCGTTTCTTTCGCTCTTCAATCCGCTTGCTGCGCTCGGCTTCCCATTTGGCAACCGCGCTTTTGGAATTGAACTTCGAGTTTTCACCTGGATAGCTGTTGGGCTTGGCATAGGCATCCGCAGGTGCAATTGAAGCCAGCATCAACAAAATCAAACCTGTCCGAGTAAGCCGTGTGAAGGTCATGGGGCACCTTTGCATCCGTGTCTGATTTGCAAACAACTTGACGCCCCGCGCGTGCCCAAACAACAGTTGGCCGGATCACGTTTCCTCACTTCCCGGCCAGACACGAAAAAGCCGCGCCAGAACGTGCGGGCGCGGCTGTTGCGGTTTCTCTTGGTGTTAGGCCAGCATGACCATGGGGTTCTCAAGGTTTTCGACAATGGCTTGCAGCAGTTCCGCGCCAAGCGCTCCGTCGATCACGCGGTGGTCCACGGACATCGTTACGGACATCACTGTTGCAACGGTCAGCTCTCCGTCATCGCCTACAACTGGTTTTTTGACGCCTGTACCCACTGCAAGAATGCCAGCGTGCGGCGGGTTCACGATGGCGTCGAAATTGTCGATGCCAAACATGCCCAGATTCGAGATTGCGAATGTGCCGCCCTGATATTCATGCGGTGCCAGTTTGCGTTCACGAGCGCGACCGGCAAGGTCTTTCATCTCGGTCGACAACGCGGACAGCGACTTGGTGTCGGCATCCTGTAGAACCGGGGTGAACAGACCGCCCTCGATAGCGACAGCCACGGCCACGTCCGAGGGTTTCAGTTGCAGCACCCGGTCACCGGCCCAGACCGCGTTGCAGGCCGGAACCTGCTGCAACGCGTTTGCGACAGCCTTGATGATGAAGTCGTTGACGCTCAGCTTCACGCCACGGCCTTCAAGCTGTTTGTTCAACTGGCTGCGGAACTTGAGCAGCGCATCCAGCTTAATATCGCGACGCAGGTAGAAATGCGGGATGGTCTGCTTGGCCTCGGACAGGCGCGCGGCAATGGTTTTGCGCATCCCGTCCAGCTTGATTTCTTCGTAATCGCGGGTTTCGTACATTTTTGCCACGGCATCCGCCGACGGGCCAGCCGGGGCTGCCGCTGCCGGAGCCGCTGCTGCAGGTGCAGGGGCCGGAGCAGGCGCGGTGGCTGTAGCGCCTTCCACATCTACTTTGACGATACGGCCATGCGGTCCCGAACCGGTGATCTGCGCCAGATCAAGACCCTTTTGCGCAGCGATACGACGGGCCAGCGGCGAGGCGAAGATACGACCACCGTCGGCTTTGGCCGGTGCTGCCGGAGCAGGGGCAGGTGCCTCGGACGCCCCAGAGGCGGCCTCGTTACCCGCGGCGGCTGCCGGAGCAGCCGCGGGGGCTGCGGTATCTGACGCGCTGATGTCGTCAGCACTTTCGCCATCTTCCAGCAGAACTGCGATGGCGGTGTTGACCTTGACTCCTTCGGTGCCCTCGGGGATCAGGATCTTGCCGATGGTGCCTTCGTCAACGGCCTCAAACTCCATCGTGGCCTTGTCGGTTTCGATCTCGGCCAGCAGGTCGCCGCTTGATACGGTGTCGCCCTCTTTGACCAGCCATTTGGCAAGGGTGCCTTCCTCCATTGTGGGGGAAAGGGCGGGCATCAGAATTTCTGTGGGCATCTGTGTCGCTCCTTACCGGTAGGTCACTTGTTTGACGGCTGCGATCACCTCATCGGTGGTGATCAGTGCCAGTTTTTCGAGGTTCGCTGCATAAGGCATCGGAACGTCCTTGCCGGTGCAGTTGATGACCGGAGCATCCAGATAGTCGAACGCCTCTTGCATCACCACCGAACTGATATAGCTGCCGACCGAGCCTTGCGGCCAGCCTTCTTCGACTGTCACCAGACGGTTGGTTTTCATCACCGAGTTAATGATCGCGCCGGTGTCCATCGGGCGGATAGTGCGCAGGTCGATCACCTCGGCGCTGATACCTTCCTCGGCCAGCTTGTCAGCGGCTTCCAGCGCGTATTGCATGCCGATGCCAAAGCTCACGATGGTCACGTCCGAGCCTTCGCGCCAGATGCGCGCCTTGCCCAGCGGGATGGTCAGATCATCCACTTGCGGGACATCGAAAGAGCGTCCGTAAAGGATCTCGTTTTCAAGGAAGATCACCGGGTTGGGGTCGCGGATCGCCGATTTCAGCAACCCTTTTGCATCAGCAGCCGAGTAAGGCATGACCACTTTCAGACCGGGGATCTGCATGTACCAGGCGGCATAGTCCTGAGAATGCTGTGCGGCCACGCGGGCGGCAGCACCGTTGGGCCCCCGGAACACGATGGGGCAACCCATTTGACCGCCGGACATATAAAGCGTTTTGGCAGCAGAGTTGATGATTTGGTCAATCGCCTGCATGGCGAAGTTAAAGGTCATGAACTCGACAATCGGCTTCAACCCACCAAAGGCCGAACCAACTGCGATCCCGGCAAAACCGTGTTCGGTGATGGGCGTGTCGATCACACGCTTGCTGCCGAATTCGTCCAGCAGGCCTTGGCTGATCTTGTATGCCCCCTGATATTCGGCGACCTCTTCGCCCATCAGGTAGACGTCTTCATCGCCGCGCATTTCTTCGGCCATCGCGTCGCGCAGGGCTTCGCGAACGGTTTCGGATTTCATCTCCGCGTCCGCAGGCCAGTCCGGGGATAGATCGACCACCGGTGCAGCAGGGGCAGCGGCAGGAGCGGGGGCCTCAACCGCCGCAGGGGCGGCCTCAGCCACCGCTGCGGCTGCGGGCGCAGCCGTGGGCAGGGCAGAGGCGTCCTCGCCTTCTTCCACGAGGACCGCGATAGGTGTGTTCACCTTGACCCCTTCGGTACCTTCCGCGATCAGAATTTTGCCGACGATGCCTTCGTCAACGGCCTCGAACTCCATCGTGGCCTTGTCGGTTTCAATCTCGGCCATGATATCGCCCGAGGATACGGTGTCGCCTTCTTTGACCAGCCACTTGGCCAGCGTGCCCTCTTCCATCGTGGGCGAAAGGGCGGGCATGAGAATTTCGGTTGCCATGTCTCAGTTTCCTTCCGGGGCCGGGGTAATCATCCCGACGATGTTTCCTTGTCCATCTTCCACATAGGCGCAGCGGCCTATGCCAGGATAATCGGTTGGCGGCAGCGCTTCGGCGCCGCCATTTGCCAATGCCCACGCATAGCGTTCGTCGCAATCACCGACCTCAAAGGTCATGGTGCCGCCGCGCACCGGGCTACCGGCAGCGGGCGCTTCGCCATGGCGCTGCATCAGGCCACCAGTCAGCCCTAGGCTGCCGCCGATCTGGTCGCCACTGATCAGATGATAGCTGACTTCTTCGCCGCCGGGCATTGGTGTGAACGCCCAGTCGAATAGGCCGGTATAGAACGCTTTGGCCTGTTCGACGTCACTGACGTGAATTTCGAAATGCGGCATCTGTCAGGCCTCGGCGTAGATATCTGTCCAGAGCTCTTCCACAGAAGGCTCGGGGCTTTCTTTCGAGAATTCGGCAGCCTGATTGACGATCTCTTTGATCTCTTTGTCGATCGCCTTCAGGTCGTCCTCGGTCGCGTGTTTGCCGGTCAGCAGCAATTCGCGCACATGCTCAATTGGATCGCTTTGCTCGCGGACCTTCTGAACCTCTTCGCGGGTGCGATACTTGGCCGGGTCGGACATCGAGTGGCCGCGATAGCGATAGGTTTTGACCTCGAGGATGTAGGGCCCCTTACCAGCGCGACAGTGGGCGACGGCTTTCTCACCGGCCTCTTTGACGGCCAGAACGTCCATGCCATTGACAATTTCACCGGGGATACCGAAGGCCTCACCTCGGTGGTAGATGTCTTTGGTCGAGGTCGAGCGCGCCTGAGAGGTCCCCATAGCGTATTGATTGTTTTCGATCACGAATACGACGGGCAATTCCCACAGGGCGGCCATGTTGAATGTCTCGTAAACCTGACCCTGGTTGGCCGCACCATCACCGAAATAAGTAAAGGTGACTCCACCGTTTTCCTTGTACTTGTCGGCAAAGGCCAGACCTGCGCCCAACGGAACCTGCGCGCCAACGATGCCGTGCCCACCATAGAAGTGCTTCTCTTTAGAGAACATGTGCATCGAGCCGCCCTTGCCCTTGGACAGGCCGCCAATACGTCCGGTCAGTTCGGCCATCACACCGCCCGGATCCATGCCGCAGGCCAGCATGTGACCGTGGTCGCGGTAAGAAGTAATCCGCTTGTCGCCGTCCTTGGCTGCGGCCTCGAGGCCCACAACAACGGCTTCCTGGCCAATATACAGGTGACAGAATCCACCAATAAGACCCATGCCATAAAGTTGACCGGCCTTTTCTTCGAATCGGCGGATCAGCAGCATCTCTCGGTAGTAGGTGGTCAGTTCTTCCGACGAAACGTTTGGTTTCTTTGCGGTTTTTCGCGCAGCCATTGTGGCGATCTCCCCCTCTCGGCAAGATAGTTTAGCGTTAAACTATCTCATAAAGCATTTGCCGCTTTCTGGCGAGGGTAAATGTGACGCAGCGTCCGATCTTGCGAAAATCGGGTTGCGGCTTGCTAAAAAACGATCGATTCAGTGGAGGATCAACGGATGACAACCTCATCTGAGCGGATCATTCCCAGCACAGAGCGTGCTTGCTGGTCCAACAAATCCAAGTCCAGATAAGTATCCGACAAACGGCGGGTCAGGTTCTCCATCTCTGCAATTTCAGCCTCGAGCTTGTCGAGGTCGCGCGACAGAGCGTCCCGTTCCGCTGCAATCTCGACCCGTCGGAACAGGCCATAGTCACCTTGCACGGCGGCAAAGGTGAAATAAACACCCAGCATAAACGCCACCATAAAGAATGCGACTGCGCCCAAACCGGGCCGATTGGAACGGGACACTCTGTTTACCGCCGTATGAAGTCTGCCTCAATAACGGGTCCTTTTTGGACCTCTGAAAGCACTATGTCACAGGTGATTCGGGTTGTGAATCCCCTGATTCTACAAAAACGCGCGGGCTAGTGGATTTATTGCTCTAGCGCGGCAACACCGGGTAGGGTTTTGCCTTCCATCCATTCCAGGAACGCGCCGCCTGCAGTCGAGATGTACGAGAAATCCTTGGCTGCACCCGACGCATTCAAAGCCGCGACCGTGTCACCCCCACCCGCGACTGAGACCAATTGCCCGGACCGCGTCAGTGCCGCGGCTTTCAGCGCGGCCGCGTTGGTTGCGGTATCGAAAGGCTCAATCTCGAACGCGCCCAGCGGCCCGTTCCAGATCAGGGTATGGCTTTGTCCGAAGATGTCTGAAATCGCTGCCACGCTGTCGGGGCCTGCGTCAAGGATCATTCCGTCATCCGTACATTGATCGGCGGGCAGAACCTGATGAGGGGCACCTGCTTCGAACTTTTCGGCCACGACGATGTCGGTGGGCAGGACGATGGTACAGCCCGAGGTTTCGGCCTTGGTCATGATCTCGGCTGCGGTGTCTTTCATCGCTGTTTCCGCCAGCGATTTGCCCACGTTCAGACCCTTGGCCACCAGAAACGTGTTGGCCATGCCGCCACCGATAACCAGGTAGTCCACCTTGTCGATCAGATTGCCCAGCAGTTCCAGCTTGGTCGAGACCTTGGCCCCGCCCACAACGGCTGTCACAGGGCGTTTGGGCGCGCCCAAAGCGCCCTCAAGCGCCTCAAGCTCGGCCTGCATCAGCCGACCAGCGCAGGCAGGCAGCATGCGGGCAATAGCCTCGGTCGAGCTGTGAGCGCGGTGCGCGGCGGAAAATGCGTCGTTGCAATATACATCTCCCAGACGCGCCATACCGGCAGCCAGATCAGCGTCATTCTTGGTTTCCGCTGCGTGAAAGCGGGTGTTTTCCAAAAGCAGCACCTGACCGGGTTGCAACTGTTCGGCGGCCAGTTCCGCCTCGCAGCCGACGCAATCGGCGGCGAATAGGACAGTCGAGCCAAAAGCGGTCTCAAGCGTCGGGACCAGTTGATTCAGCGACAGTTTCTCGCGGCGTTCACCGCCGGGGCGTCCAAAATGCGCCAGCAGGATCGGTTTGCCGCCCGCCGCAAGGATGTCGCGTACCGTGGGCACGATGCGCTGGATGCGGGTCGCGTCGGTCACAACGCCGTCAACAACTGGTACGTTGATGTCCACGCGTACCAGCACACGCTTGCCGTTCAGGTCCATATCATCCAGCGTTTTCCAGCCCATCGTTTCATCCTTGTCGTTACAACCGCTTTAGGCGGTTCTTTTCCTGCATTTTGCCCTCAGGTCAATGCGTCACTTGGCATTCATGCGTCCGCGTCATAGGTATTTGCGCAAGATAAACGACAGGAGGGCCTCATGGCCGAGATCAAGGATCCCGAAAACACCATCATCATCGAACTGAAAGACGGCAATGTCGTCATCGAGCTGCTGCCCGATGTGGCCCCCCAGCACTCGGCCCGGATGAAAGAACTGGCCCGTGGTGGTGAGTATGACAACGTGGCATTCCACCGTGTGATCGACGGTTTCATGGCGCAGACAGGCGACGTGCAGCACGGCGATATGGAAAACGGATTCAACATCCGCATGGCCGGTACAGGTGGGTCGTCGCTGCCGAATGTTCCGGCAGAATTTTCGAAACTGCCCCACGATCGCGGCACATTGGGCGCGGCCCGTTCGCAGAACCCAGACTCGGCCAACTCGCAGTTCTTCATCAACTTCAAGGACAATCACTTCCTGAACGGCCAGTACACCGTCTATGGCCGCGTTATCGACGGGATGGAGCACGTGGACGCCATCGTCCGGGGTGAGCCGCCGATGAGTCCCGACCGTATGATCAGCGTTAAGGTGGCAGCCGATGTATAAGCTGGCAGCCGCATTTGCTTTGCTGGCCAGCCCCGCGTTGGCCACTGGGTTGCAGATCGAGATCGAGGGCGAGGGGGCTAATGGCACCGTAACCGTTGATTTGTTTGACGATCTGGCTCCGAAGCACGTTGAACAGATCAGCACCCTTGCCGCCGAAGGCAAGTATGACGGTGTGGTCTTTCACCGCGTGATCGATGGCTTCATGGCACAGACCGGCGACGTGGAACATGGCCGTCTGGGCAGCGATCTGCGTCGTGCTGGCACCGGTGGGTCGGACCGGCCTGACCTGCCTGCCGAGTTCTCGGACTTCAATTACGACCGCGGTGTCGTGGGCATGGCACGGGCGCAAGACCCCAACAGTGCCAATTCGCAGTTCTTCATCATGTTTGCGCCCGGTCCGTTTCTGAACGGCCAATATACCGTTGTCGGACAGGTAACCGACGGGATGGACATTGTCGACGCGATCAAGCGTGGCGAAGGCCCCAACGGAGCAGTCATCGGACAGCCCGACGTGATGAAAAAAGTTACTGTAACCGAGTAACAAAAAAGGCCCCGACGCAGATTGCGTCGGGGCCTTTTTGTTAGACGGGGCTTAGTCGTCGCCCATGGCTTTCCAGATCACGGCCCCAATCGCACCGCCGATCAGCGGGGCCACCCAGAATAACCAGAGTTGTGAAAGGGCCGGGCCGTCGGCAAACAGCGCAACACCGGTTGAGCGCGCCGGGTTTACGGATGTATTCGTCACCGGGATCGAAATCAGGTGGATCAGCGTCAGGCCCAACCCGATGGCGATGGGGCCGAAACCAGCCGGAGCACCCTCAGACGTCGCGCCCAGAATGATTACGATGAAAAACGCCGTCAGTACGATCTCGATGATCAAGGCGGACATCATCGAATACCCTTCGGGGGACGCTTCGCCATAGCCGTTGCTGGCAAAGCTTCCGACCCCAGTGAATTCGGGTGCGCCGCTTACGATCAGGTACAGGACGACCGCTGCGGCAATTGCGCCGACGACCTGGGCGATCCAATAGGGAATAAGGTCTTTTGCCGGGAACCTTCCACCGATCATCAGGCCAAGACTGACGGCAGGATTGAAGTGCCCGCCCGAAATATGGCCCACCGCGTATGCCATTGTCAGAACGGTTAAGCCAAAAGCGAAAGATACACCCAGCCAGCCGATGCCGACATCGGCGACGCCTGCCGCTAAGACGGCGCTGCCGCAGCCGCCCAGTACCAGCCAGAACGTGCCGAAGAATTCGGCCATGAGTTTTGATGACATGAAAAGCCCTCCGAAAAACAATGGGTTCAGTGTAATTCAAAAAACCTGTTTTGTGAAATTTTTACGGAACCCGGTTCCGCCAAGGCAGGTTAATTCCAGGTTACGGGATCCAGCCGGAACAGCTTGGCCAACTGCTCGTAAATGCCGGGCGCCTCGGACTTCAAGGCGCGGGGCCGTTCAAAAAAGACCTCGACCGATACCGCAAAGAACTCTTCGTGCCCGACGGCGCCATATGGGTCGATGGCCGTGTGCCGCCCTTTTTCTACGGATTGAACATGGGCGTCGTAAGCCGCCAGAAATGCTCGTTCCCACTCGGCGAAGGTCTGGCCTTCGCTGAGGATTGGAACGCCGTTGGTTCCGCCCGACAGATCGTCGATCTGATGTGCGAATTCGTGCAGGACTACGTTTTGTCCATCATGATCATCTAATGCGCCTTGCCTGCTGTGAGACCACGACAGAATGACCGGCCCCCGGTCCCAGCTTTCCCCGGTGCGGATGATTTCCTTTTCGCTGACCACATAGCCGTCGTGCCTGCGTTGCCGGGACTTGAAGGCGTTGGGGTAGATCAGGATCGTGGTGAGGTGATCGTACCAGAGCGTGTTGTTGATAATCAGGAGACATGCCTGCGCGGCGATGGCCAGACGCATTTCTTCCGTGACCTCAAGACCGTCACAACCAAAAAACCGGACCTGATTCAGAAACAGGTTCACCTTGCCGTCGAGGCCTACGCGCAGGTCAGGCGGCAAACGGCGCACCAAGGGAACCTGGGCTTCGATTATGGCGCGCTGTTCAGGGGTAAGTGGGGTGGACAGCAGGGCCTTACGCTCCTGTGTTCTGGCCCAATGGCGATAGGTAAAAAAGCCTGCGATCAACAGAACTAAGGCAAAGAAAATCCACATTTCACAAGCTTATACAGGCGGGTTGCGTCTTGGAACCTGAAAGTGCGCCGTGGTCCAAGGCAAAAAGAAACGCCGCAGGTTTCCCTGCGGCGTTGAATTTTCAATTCGGGCGAAGCAGGTGTTACTGCTTGACCTCAGCCGCCGGATTTGCGCCGCCCTTGGCACTGCGGCCAGGGTTCAGCGGGTCGTCCTGACGCTGGACCGAACCTTCGAAATGCGCGCCGCTTTCGATGGCGATGGTCTTGTGGATGATGTCGCCTTCGACACGTGCGGTCGAGGTTAGGCGTACTTTCAGACCACGCACACGGCCAACGATGCGACCATTGATTACCACGTCATCTGCGGTGACTTCGCCCTTGATGGTCGCGGTTTCGCCGATCGTCAGAAGATGCGCGCGAATGTCGCCTTCGACAGTTCCTTCAACCTGGATATCGCCCGAGGTTTTCAGGTTGCCGGTGATGTGCAAATCCGAAGACAGAACCGACGCCGGAGGCTTGGGCTTGGGCGCGGTGCTCGCCTTGTTTTCTGACGGTGCAGGGGCAGCCGGTGTTGCTGGTGCGGCGGGTTTTGCCGCTTCTGGTGCATTCGAACCGGGCTCGTTGATTTTGCTCTTAGAAAACATTTCTCGCAGCCTTGATGTAAGTCATTGGGTTAACAGGTTTTCCGTTCACGCGTACTTCATAGTGCAGATGCGTGCCGGTCGACCGTCCGGTGCTACCCATATCAGCAATATGATCCCCGCGCGAGACCCTTTGACCAACCTTTACCTTGATCTTGGTATTATGGGCGTAAAGTGTCTCAATTCCGAAGGCATGCTTGATTTTTACCAGCCGTCCAAACCCGGATTGCCAGCCTGCATGGGTGACCACTCCGTCAGCGGTCGCAAATATATCCGTTCCATGTGCACCTGCAAAATCAGCACCGTTATGCATGCGGCGACCTCCGGTCTTGGGGTCGCGGCGTGTCCCGTAGCCACTGGTGAAGCGGACAACCGCGTTTACCGGGCTTGCAAACGGCGCTTTTTCTGCAGCAATGCGATAGAGGTTCAGCTGATCCATCTGCTGCAGCAGGGTATTCGCGCGGATTTCGTCGGGGGTCAGTTCCTCACCGCGCGTGCTGAAGGATATGGGGGTTAGGGGGCCACCCATGCCACTGTACCCACGCCGCACTTCTTCGATGATACGGTCGGTGGGCATTCCTGCTTTGCGGAACATCTTGTCGAGCGGCTCGACAGAGACGACCATTGCCTCTTCTAGCTGACGGAAAATTTCGTCGCTGCGTTCCTGCATTAGCTGGATTTCCAGTTCCAGCTCGTCGCGCTGATCCAGCGCATCCTTGGCATCGGCCGCGATCTGATCACGTTCCATCGCGGTCCTGACCAATGCCTCGGTCATGAAGTTCATTTGGGCAGGGTTAGTGGCATATGCCATCTGCACCTCGCCCGAACCTGCCTCTTGGTTCATCTTGGCCAGCTCTGTGCGGGCTTCTTCGCGCTGCTTCATTGTCGCGCGCAAGGTCGTCTGGATCACTTCGATCCCGGTCTCAAGCTCGCGGCGGCGGTTTTCCGAGGCCAGCAGCTCGGACTGCATGGCGGAAATCTGTTCGAGCGCCGCGTTGAACCGGTCTTGCGCCATCAACGCTTCTTGCGCGCGGACGTCCCGTTCGGCCGAAAGAACATTCAGCCGTTCCTGATAGGTGGCCTGATCTCGCTTCGCCTGTTCGCGGAAGTTGCCGGATCCGATGCTGTCCATCAGCAAGATCGCGGTCGCGACAGCGGTCCAGCCAACAATCACCGCAACGCCAGCAACAGCAGCGATCTGCGTTTCCGAACTAAGCCGGATGAACCGTGTGTCGTTGTCGGATTTCAGAAAAACCCTGCGTTCCGGAAAATGCCGTTCAAGCAGCGAGTGTAGTTTGATTGCCAGACGTGTTCGCACGCGTCTTCCCTCTTCATCCCCAAGATCGGGATCGGTCGTGAGTGATAGCCGTCCCTTGGCCGAAGTGCATAGAGGGAGCTCAGGTTTTGGGCAAGTTTGTTAACCAGTTTACCCAACAAAGTAGGTTTTTCCCGCCAATTCTCGGCGGGAAATTGCCGATAACGTCAACTTGAGCACGTTTAATGGTCGTGTCCGGGCTGAGGCAGGTCTTCAGTCAAAGGCCAGTAGAAATCTGGCGGCAACCCCGCTTCGGCGCGTTTTTCCTCGTTGAAAGGGGGCTTCAGGACGCCGTGGAAATACCGCCGGACCAATTCGTGAAACACATCCTTTGGGTCGGCATTCTCACGCCCACATAGGAAATGAAACCACTTTGATCCATAGGCCACGTGCCCGACTTCTTCGGCGTAAATCACCTCGAGTGCGGCGATGGCGTTCTCAGCCTTCGCCTTGCGGAAGATGTCAATCATTCCGGGGGTTACATCCAGCCCGCGGGCTTCCAGCACCATCGGAACCACAGCCAGCCGTCCCATCAAATCCTCGACCGTATCTTCGGCCGCGCGCCACATTCCCGAATGGGCGGGCAGGGCACCGTAATAGCTGCCCATCTGCTCAAGGCAGTCGCAAACCATCTCGAAATGACGTGACTCTTCTTCTGCGCATTTCACCCAGTCGTCGTAGAAACCGATTGGCATCGGCACATGTCCGAACCGGGCGATGATGTCCCAGTGCAGATCAACGGCGTTCAGTTCGATATGAGCCACGGCGTGCAGCAGGGCAATCCGCCCGGCCTCGGTTCCTGGTCGGCGTTTTGGAACATCGCGGGGCGACAGCAATTCAGGCTTTTCTGGCCGCGACGGGTAAAGCGGTGGGGTCGCTGTCCCAATCTCAATCTCAGGTGCATCACCCTTGCGCGACGCGAACCATTCAGCGGCATAGCGTTTGGAAAGGGCGGTTTTTGCGCGCCCTTCTGCAGTGGTCAGGACTTCGGTCGCCATCTGGGTCAGTGTTTTCGACACCGGGTTTCTCCGCTTTTGCGTTTGCGCGGGTCTTAGACTGGATGGCGGTTGCAGAAAAGAGGGTCAGAGCGCGCGAGCAGCCTCAAGTACCTCATCCACGTGACCGGGAACTTTGACCTTGCGCCAGACGCGGGCGATCTTGCCGTCGGCGTCGATCAGAAAGGTCGAGCGTTCGATCCCCATCGATTTGCGCCCGTACATGTTCTTTTCCACCCAGACGCCAAAGTCCTCGCAAACGGTTGACCCCTCGTCAGACAGTAGCGGGGTGGTCAGGTTGTGCTTGGCTACAAACTTGTCGTGCTTGGCAATGGTGTCCCGCGAAATGCCGAAAACTTGAGCGCCCGCCTCGGCAAAGGCTTGAAGTTGTTCCGAGAAACCGATGGATTCCTTGGTGCAGCCCGGCGTATCATCGCGGGGATAGAAGAAAAGAACGACGGCACCGCCGCGCAGGTCTGACAACGTGACCTCGCCACCGCCGTCGCGGGGCAACGTGAAATCAGGGGCGGTGTCTGTAACGTCGGGCATTGGAAACTCCGTTAAAGGTTTTTAAGTGCTGCCCGTCATCATAGGGCGGCGCGAGCGGGTTGAAAGGCGTGGATAGAAAATTGGTGCAGCACGAAGACAAAAGTGCAGACCATCCGGGCAAACCCCGGCGCGGTCGGTCGCGTCGTCGTACTGCCTTTCGCTGGACGATGTGGTTCGCTCTTTCGCTTGCTGCTATGGCTTTTGCAGTGTGGTTCTTTCTGATTGGTCAGCAACTGCACGCCCCGAACTGGATGCGGGTTCAGGCTGAAAAGCGGCTTGATCAAACGCTGGGCGGGCTGAAAATCCGCTTCGGGGATGCCACCTTTTTTGTAAATGAGCAGTGGCGCCCCCGGCTTCGCCTGACGGATGTGACCATTAGCGATGCCGCCGGACAGCAGATCGCTCAAGTGTCGGACTTGCGCACACGCCTGTCGATGCGGGGGCTTTTGCGGGGGCAAATCCGGCCAAGGCGCATAGTCTTGCAAGATGCCCAGATCGCCCTGACGCGCGGCGAAGATGGCGCGCTATCGCTGACGGTCGGCACCGGCAGCTCGCCTGTACAGCAGGCACCCACACTGGCTGAACTGATCGAAGAATCCGACGATGTATTTCTTTCTCCGATCCTGTCGGGCCTTAGATCGGTTGAGTTGCAGAACCTGACGTTGGACTATCAGGATTTGCGCCTGGGCCGTGCCTGGGTGTTCGACGGAGGGCATATTTCGATTGCGCGCAGCGGGGACGAAATGCGCCTTGCCACCGGGTTTTCGGTTTTGACCGGCCGGGATTATGCCAGCTCGATCGAGGCCAATTATTCCAGCGTTTTGGGCACGCCCGAGGCAAGTTTCGGCATTTCCATCACCGATCTGCCCGCCGAGGATATCGCAGGACAAAGCCTTGCGCTGGCGTGGTTGCAAGAGCTTGACGCGCCGATTTCCGGCGCCCTTCGCGGCAGCGTCGACGATCAGGCCGCATTGGGCCCCCTGTTCGCGACACTGAATATTGCCGCAGGTGTCATCCAGCCGACGCCCGAGACACAACCCATTCGATTTGACTCTGCGCGGACCTATTTCACCTATGATCCCGCTGCTCAGGTGCTGGATTTCAACGAAGTCTCGATCGTTTCCGATCTGGGGGCGGTTCAGGCCAGCGGCTCGGCTTATCTGCAGGGGATTGACGACGGGACATTGGAAAGCCTGACGGCGCAACTGGATCTGAACAAAATTGATATCTATCCCGGTGGTCTTTTCCCCGAGTCACTTGAATCCGCACGGGCAAATCTTGATTTCCAACTGAAGCTGGCACCGTTCGAGGTGCGATTGGGGCAACTGACGCTGGTCGACGCAGACCACACTTTGCGTGCTTCGGGTAATTTGATCGGCCGCCCGGATGGATGGGTGGCGGCGCTGGATGCGCATCTGGATACAATGACTGCCGACCGGTTGCTGAATTACTGGCCTGAAATTCTGGCCCCGAAACCACGGCTCTGGGTGTCTGAAAACCTGTATGAAGGCCAATTTAGGAACGTCGAGTTTGCATTGCGACTGCAACCGGGGCGCAAGCCGGACATTTACTTGGGGCTTGGGTTCGAAAACGCCAAAATCCGCTACGCCAAGACCTTACCCCCCATTCAGGACGCGCAGGGTCGGGTCAGCTTGCTTGACGATCGGTTTACCGCATCTGCCGAAAGCGGGGTGGTGATCGCCGATGCTGGCGGGGCGGTCGATGCTTCGGGCACGTCGTTCATCATTCCCGATACAACAATCAAGGGTCCGTCACCGGCCATTGCCCGGATAAAAGCGCGGGGTTCAGCGACTGCGGCGCTGTCGCTGCTTGATCGTAAGCCTCTGGAGTTGTTGACGAAAGCCGGGCTGCCTGTGGATCTGGCTCAGGGTGAGGTCAACCTGTCGGGTACTTTGGCGTTGCCTATGAAGAAAGGTTTGAAATTCGAAGAAACAGAGTTCCACTTCACCGGCGAAATCGACAACGTTGCAAGCGACCGGTTGGTGCCGGGATTCTCGGTCAGTTCAGACCGCCTGAATGTACAGGGCGATCAGAATTCGGTCGAGATTGGCGGGTATGGTCTGTTTGGTGATGTTCCGGTTGACGTGACATGGCGCCAACCCATCGGTGGTTCAGGCCCACAACGCAGCGAGGTTACCGGTGAAATCGAACTGTCGCCCCGTCTGATGACCGAGCTGAAAGCCGGATTACCGCAGGGTATGCTGACGGGGCAGGGAACCGCACAGGTCTCTATCGGCATCGGAGCAGGCGATCCAATAAAGCTGGCAGCGACCTCTGATCTGGTTGGTGTTGCCTTGGCCATACCCGAACTTGGCTGGCGCAAAGGCAGACAGACCACCGGAACATTGAACGTCGACGCCACGCTGGGCGATCAGTTGCGTGTGGATGAGCTAAAGCTGGATGCGGCGGGTTTGCGTACCACGGCTTCGATCTCGTTTCGCGAAGGGGGGGATTTTAACAAGGTTCAGTTCAGCTCTTTCGATCTGGGCAACTGGCTGGCCGTCCCTGCCGAGCTGGTGAATCGTGGGTCGTCCTTGCCGGATATCCGCGTGCTGGGCGGTGTCATGAATTTGGGTGGTGCCACTTTCGGCGAAGGTAGCAGCGGTGGTGGAGGCGGCGGGCGCGGGCCTGCACTGGACGTCGTGCTGGACCGCTTGCAGGTCACAGAATCGGTCGCGCTGACGGGATTCAACGGATCATTCCAGACGTCGGGCGGCATCACTGGCGCATTCACCGCCGGCGTGAACGGAGGCGCGTCGGTTCGCGGGCAGGTCACCCCACGCGGTGGGCGCAGCGCCGTGGAATTAAAGTCGTCCGATGCCGGTGAGGTGCTGCGATCGGCAGGGGTCATCACTCAGGCACGTGGCGGCTCGCTCGATATGAGCCTCGAGCCCGTTGGCGCGCCCGGGAACTATGACGTTAACCTAAAGATCGTGAATACGCGGATCACGGATGCCCCTGCGATGGCCGCCTTGCTGAACGCGATCAGCCTTGTTGGTTTGTTGGATGAAATGGCGGGGCAGGGTATCTTTTTCTCGACCATTGAAAGCCGGATGCGCATTACGCCGACCGAGGTCAAAGTCCTCAGCGGAAGCGCGGTTGGCCCGTCCATGGGGCTGTCTTTTGATGGGACGATAGATACGGTCGCGGGAATGCTGAATCTGCGGGGTGCGATTTCGCCGATATATCTGGTCAACGCGATCGGCAGCGTTTTCACCAAAAAGGGTGAGGGCGTTATTGGCTTCAATTATAATCTAACGGGCCCACTGACTTCGCCCAAAGTGTCTGTGAACCCCTTGTCGGGCCTTGCGCCGTTGTTCTTGCGCAACCTCTTGCGCGCCCCGGCTCCCACTGTGACCGACGGCCCAAATTCCCTGCCTGTAAAGCCTGATGAGCCGAAAAAGACCTTTGGCTCCCCTCCGAAGGATCATTGATCTGGGCTGTTGCTGAATCCGGTCTGGCCTTGTATGGCGCGCGCATGAAACTCAGCGATTTCGATTTCCACCTGCCCGAAGATCTGATTGCCACGCGCCCGGCAACGCCGCGTTCGTCGGCGCGATTGCTTGTGGTCGATGGCGACGCAATCTCGGACGCGCATGTGTTTGATCTACCCGATTGGTTGCAGCCCGGGGATCGCCTTGTCCTTAACGATACGCGTGTGATCCCGGCGCGCCTGAACGGACGGCGGCACCGTGACAGCGCACAGGGCCCCGTTTCAGCGGCGATCGAAGCAACCCTGCTAGACCCGAAAGCCGATGGAACCTGGGCCGCGCTGATCAAACCGCTGAAGAAGGTGAAGCTGCACGAAGAGATCAGGTTCTCGGACCAACTCAGCGCCACTTTGGAGCGGGTAGATGACGGGCAGGCGTTTCTGCGGTTCAACCTGACCGGAGAGGATTTTGACGCCGCGCTGGAACATGCCGGTGCGATGCCCTTGCCGCCCTATATTGCGGCCAAGCGTCCGGCGGACGATCAAGACAAGACAGATTACCAGACAATCTGGGCCCGAAATTCGGGTGCGGTGGCTGCACCGACCGCGTCGCTGCATTTCGACGACGCGCTTATGCGCGCGTTGGACGAGCGCGGTGTGCAAATCACTCATGTCACACTGCATGTCGGTGCCGGGACCTTTCTGCCGGTGAAAGTCGAAGACGTGACTACGCATAAAATGCACGCTGAATGGGGCAGGGTCAGCGCGCAGGCTGCCCACGAAATCCATAAGACCAAGGCCGCTGGCGGACGGGTCATACCAGTTGGAACCACTGCGCTGCGCCTGATCGAAAGCGCCGCGCGCTCTGGCCGGATCGAACCGTGGGAAGGCGAGACAGACATATTCATCTATCCCGGCTTCCAATTTCACGTCACCGACGCGCTGATGACCAACTTTCACTTGCCGAAATCCACGCTTCTTATGCTGGTGTCGGCCTTGATGGGGCAGACTCGCATGAGCGATGTCTACGCCCACGCAATCGACCAGAAATATCGGTTCTTTTCCTACGGAGATGCGTCGCTTTTGATACCGTGACCGCCGCGTTGTCGGGATCGCATTACGGTTATGTCGTAGACAAGCATGCCCAGAGCCGTTTTTCATATCAAAATGAATCCGTAATTCAGACCGATTTTTCGCGGAGGTCCCAATGATCCAGGTCCTGTCCAGCGCATGGGCGCTTCTTCTTGGCGTGGGCCTGCTTATGGTCGGCAACGGTTTGCAAGGCACGATCCTTGGTGTTCGCGGCGAGATTGAGGGGTTCTCGACTCTCGAGATGTCCTTTGTGATGTCGGCGTATTTCGTGGGTTTCCTCGGCGGATCGCGCTTGGCGCCTGAGATGATCCGGCGCGTGGGGCACGTCCGTGTCTTTGCGGCGCTGGCTTCGTTCATTTCGGCCGTGATGATCATGTATCCGATGCTGACCGAGCCTGTGGCTTGGATCCTGGGCCGTGTCGTTATCGGGTTTTGCTTTTCCGGCGTGTACGTTACGGCCGAAAGTTGGCTGAACAATGCCGCCAGCAACGAAAACAGGGGGCAGGCGCTTTCGCTGTATATGATCGTCCAGATGACCGGGATCATTACGGCGCAAGGCTTGATGCTGGTCGGAGACCCCGCGGGCTATGAGACTTTCGTGATCGCGTCGATTCTGGTTTCGATTTCCTTCGGGCCGATCCTGTTGTCAATTTCACCTACACCAGCCTTTGACACGACCAAGCCGATGACCCTGCGCGAATTGATGGGTAAGTCACCGCTCGGCTGTGTCGGCATGTTCCTGTTGGGCGGCGTGTTCTCGGCTCAGTTCGGTATGGCGTCGGTGTATGGTGCACGGGCTGGGCTGACGTTGGTTGAAATCTCGACCTTTATCGCCGCGTTCTACGTCGGGGCCGTCGTCTTGCAGTATCCGCTTGGCTGGTTTTCCGACCGCATGGATCGCCGGTTTCTTATCATGCTGGTCGCCATCGCCGGGGCCGGAGGGTCGATTGCCGGCATGTTGTTCGGAACGACATTTCCGATCCTGCTGATTGCCGCTTTCGTGATCGGTGGGATGTCGAATCCGCTCTATTCCCTGTTGATTGCGCATGCCAATGACTTCCTCGAGCATGAGGATATGGCGGCCGCTTCTGGCGGTCTGGTTTTTATCAACGGGTTGGGTGCGATTGCCGGGCCGCTGATCACCGGTTGGTTAATGGGCGACGCCGTGTTTGGCCCTCAGGGGTTTTTCCTGTTCATTGCGATGTTGCTGGTCATAACCGCAGGGTACGCAATGTATCGCATGACTCAACGCGCCGCGATCCCGGTCGACGAAACGGGTACGATGTCTCCGCTTTACCCCACAGCCTCACCCGTTGCGTTCGAAGTAGCGCAGGAAGTGGCCATCGAGGCGGCGGAAGCCGAGCAGGACACGCAAGATATTGCCTAAGACACGGATTTATGTCGCAAGTGTTGCAATATGTTACTGTAACAAACCTGTAAAACGTCCTTAAATGACGTTACGTCCCTGGGGGAGGCGAACAGACGGAGTTTAGGGCAATGGCAGGGCCTGAAGACGTACTGAGTTTTTGGTTGGATGAAGTCGGTCCCAAGGGTTGGTATTTGCAGGACGATGCGCTTGACGCTGAAATCCGCGAAAAATTCCAAACCATGTGGGAGGCAGCAAATGAGGGCAAGTTTTCCCTTTGGCTGACCCATCCCAGTGGTGCGTTGGCGTACATCATCCTGATGGATCAATTTCCACGCAACATGTTCCGAGGCAGCGCCAAGGCGTTTGCATCTGACCGTGCGGCCTTGTCAGCGGCCAAATGCGCTGTGGACAAGGGGTGGGATCTGAAGATCGACGAGCCCGCAAGGCAGTTCTTTTATCTTCCCCTGATGCATTCGGAAAATCTGTGTGATCAGGAACGCTGTGTGCGGTTGATGTGTCAGAATGTCAGCAAGGATTCGAGTAATCTTTTGCATGCGCGTGCACACCGTGAGGTAATCCGGCAATTCGGGCGGTTCCCATATCGCAACGAAGCGCTATCGCGGCCAATGACCGAGCCTGAAGCGGCGTATGTGGACATGGGCGGCTATGGCGCGACGGTCCGAGAGTTGCAGGCCGCCGGTTAAGACGCAGGCACGCATCCACGTATTTCAATGATCCGGTCGGCGATTGCGTCGGCCGAGGCCTCAATGGCCGTATTGATCAATTCGTCTGGTGATTCAGTCAGTTCCGAAATCCGGGCCTGCTTTGCCTGTAGCTCTTTTTCCAGATTGTCGAGCTTGGCTAAAGCGGTCGAGATTTTCTGTGCTGCCGCGCTATTCGCAAGGCTTTCGCCAATTTGAATCGAGGACAAGTCGCTGCGCAAAGCCGCCAACTCACCTCGTACCCCCTGGAGTTCCTGTTTGAGGGGAGCAACAATCTGGATATTCTCAGCGAAGGTTGTCGTGATGCCTTCGACCGTTGAGGCCAATTTCCACCCCAGAAACAGACACAGCGCTACCAGGATGAGTGTGGCGTTCAGCAATGCAAGTAACAGATCTTTAAGCGTTCTGGCCATGATAAGCCTCTTGAATTTCTTGGGTTAAACAATTGCCATCGACGACTGGCCCCTAACTTCTAGCCATAGAAGGCCGCTGGGTATAGGCTCAAATCAGTGCATTTGGCGCCACTTGACCCTGCGTCGCTTTTGTCGCGGGGGCAATGTATTGATGCGTTAAAGCAATTAGTTTAATGGTAAACTAATTTCTGAATCGACCTGCGCCGAGAGGGAAACATGGCTGCACAATCTTTTGATCTGATCGTAATTGGCGCCGGTCCCGGCGGGTATGTCGCTGCTATTCGCGCGGCCCAGCTAGGCCTGAAAACCGCTGTAGTAGAACGTGAACATCTTGGCGGCATCTGCCTGAACTGGGGATGTATCCCGACCAAGGCGCTGCTGCGGTCGTCAGAGGTATTTCACCTGATGGAACGGGCCAAGGATTTCGGACTGAAGGCGGACAAGATCGGCTATGATCTGGACGCTGTTGTCAAACGTTCGCGCGGGGTTGCCGCGCAGTTGTCCGGCGGCATTGGTCATCTGCTGAAGAAGAACAAGGTCACCGTGGTGATGGGCGAGGCGACAATCCCTGCCAAAGGCAAGGTTTCAGTTAAAACCGACAAGGGAACCGAAGAGCTGACGGCCAAGAATATTGTTCTGGCCACAGGCGCCCGCGCTCGTGAATTGCCGGGCCTTGAGGCGGACGGCGATCTGGTCTGGACCTACAAGCACGCATTGCAGCCGCCGCGCATGCCCAAGAAACTGCTTGTCATCGGGTCCGGTGCGATCGGTATCGAATTCGCCAGCTTCTACAACACGTTGGGGGCAGATACGACAGTGGTCGAGGTGATGGATCGCGTGTTGCCCGTTGAAGATGCAGAAATAAGCGCCTTTGCCAAAAAAGCGTTTACCAAACAGGGCATGACCATCATGGAACAGGCGATGGTCAAACAGTTGGACCGTGCCAAGGGCAAGGTGACCGCACATATTGAGGTCAAGGGAAAAGTGGAAAAGCACGACTTTGACGCTGTAATCTCAGCGGTCGGAATCGTTGGCAATGTCGAGGGGTTGGGCCTCGAAGCATTGGGCGTCAAGATTGACCGGACACATGTGGTGACGGACGAATACTGCCGGACCGGGGTCGATGGCCTATACGCCATTGGTGATATCGCAGGCGCTCCGTGGCTGGCGCACAAGGCCAGCCACGAAGGGGTCATGGTTGCCGACCTGATCGCGGGCAAGCACGCGCACCCGGTCAAGCCAGAAAGCATCGCGGGCTGTACCTATTGCCAGCCGCAGGTCGCGTCAGTGGGGTATTCCGAGGCGAAAGCCAAAGAGCTAGGCTATGATATCAAAGTTGGCCGCTTCCCTTTCATCGGCAATGGCAAGGCGATCGCGTTGGGCGAACCTGAAGGGATGATCAAGACTATTTTCGACGCCAAGACCGGAGAGCTCTTGGGTGCACATATGATCGGCGCCGAAGTCACGGAGTTGATTCAGGGGTATGTTGTCGGGCGTCAGTTGGAGACAACCGAAGAAGACCTGATGAATACGGTCTTCCCGCATCCGACACTGTCGGAAATGATGCATGAAAGCGTACTGGACGCCTATGACCGGGTAATCCATATGTGATGGGCCGAGCATGGGGGCTCTGCCCCCGCCGCCCGTACCGGGCGACTCCCCCGGGATATTTTTAGCCAGATGAAGCGGGGGATCCGTACTTCATCTGGCCCCAATTATCCCGGAGCGCGAGGCAGAGCCTCGCATTAAAGTCTATCTGGTCAGAGCGTCCAGAATGCGCGCCCACGATCGGATGCCCTTGTGGAAGCTTTTGACGTCGTATTTCTCATTGGGGGAATGGATCGCGTCATCGTCGTTGGCGAAACCAACCAGCATCGAGTCCAGCCCGAGTTCAGTGTTGAAATAGCCGACGACCGGGATAGAGCCGCCCATACCTGTGAAGACGGCCTCGCGGCCCCATTCATCGGATAAGGCACCCCGCGCTGCTTCGAATTCGGGGCGGTCCAGATTCATGACAGAAGCGGGCGAGCCTTCTAGGTCGTTATCCCATTCGATTTTTGCATCCGTCGACAGGCGTTGTTCGACATGTTTTCGAATCTTGTCGCGCAAGTCATCCGGATCCATCTCGCCGACAAGACGGCAAGTGATTTTGCAATGGGCTCGCGACGGGATAACCGTTTTTGACCCGGCACCGTTGTATCCACCCCAAAGCCCGTTTACCTCAAGCGTTGGGCGGGCCCATTGCTGTTCAAGCGCGGAAAACCCTTTTTCGCCGTGTGGCTGCGTGTATCCAACTGAGTTGAGATATTCGGCCTCATCAAACCCGCAGCCTTCCCATTGGCGAAGCTGTTCGGCTGGAACGTCGTGGACACCTTCATAAAAACCGTTAACGGCGACGCGGCCAGTTTCTTCATCGTAAAAGGACGCCACAATTTTAGATAATTCGCGAAGGGGATTCAGGCCGGGGCCACCATAGTGACCCGAATGCAGGTCAATCCGGGGTCCGATGATTGTGAATTCGTCTTTGAGCATTCCGCGTAGTTGAGATGCGATGGAGGGAACGCCACGCGACACCATTGACGTGTCGCAGACTAAGGCCAAATCCGCCTTTAGTTCGGCAGCGTTTTCGCGCAGGAACGGGACCAGTGAGGGTGAGCCGGATTCCTCTTCACCTTCAAAGAAGAAAGTGATGCGACAGGGTAGGGTGCCGTGAACGGCTTTCCAGGCGCGGCATGCTTCGACGAAGGTCATCAATTGACCTTTGTCATCGGATGAGCCTCGGCCCCGGATAACCGGGCCATTCTCGGTCTCTTCGATCGCCGGGTCGAACGGGTCACGATTCCACAGGTTCAAAGGGTCGACAGGCTGCACGTCATAGTGACCATAGAACAGCACATGCGGCGCGTCGCTGCCCTCACCTATATGTCCCACGACCATGGGATGCCCGGTGGTTTCCCGCTTTTCCGCCGCAACTCCGATGGATTTCAAATCCGAGACCAACCAGTCGGCGGCCTGACTGACATCAGCGTCATAGGCCGGATCCGTTGAAACCGAAGGAATGCGGAGCAGTTCCATCAGGCGGTCAATTGAGGTTTGAAGATCGGCGTCGATACGGTCCAGAACAGAGTCCAGCGACATTGGGGGGCTCCTGCCATGATGATTTGGCGGAACCCTATCAGCGCTATCGGCGCCGTCCAGTGCGCTTTTGACGATCGTAGGGCGGGAGGCGAAAATAGTAGGTGGATTTTCCGTATTGCCTGCGTCGTTTCCCCGCGTCTGTTTGCCGAAACTTTACTTGTCGAGTGGGATGCAAAAAGATATTTGATGCAAATCAAATACGCATTCTCTTAGCTCGTTATATGTCTTGAGCTTAAATTGAGTGCATCGGTGCAATTTCGGATCTTCCGGAATCGGTGCCATGAAAGACGTTCGACCGTTGTGAACAAGGTCGGGCAAGTAAGGAGAAACCGGTGGACTATACTGCTCAGCTTGATTCAGCGATCGCAAGGCTACATGACGAAGGCCGCTACCGGACTTTCATTGATATCGAACGGCGCAATGGTCACTTTCCTCATGCTGTTCGGACGCGTCCTGACGGGTCGCAGCAGGATATCACCGTATGGTGTGGCAACGACTATTTGGGTATGGGGCAACACCCGGTCGTACTAAACGCGATGCACGAGGCCGTTGACGCCGCCGGAGCTGGTTCGGGCGGCACGCGCAACATCTCGGGGACGACTGTGTATCACAACCAGCTTGAAGCCGAACTTGCTGATCTGCACGGGAAAGAAGCGGCGCTGCTGTTCACAAGCGCCTATATCGCCAATGACGCAACGCTGAGTACGCTGCCAAAGCTGTTTCCGGGTCTGATCATCTATTCTGATGCATTGAACCACGCCTCAATGATCGAAGGTGTGCGCCGCAATGGTGGTGCCAAGCGCATATTCCGCCACAATGATGTCGCCCATCTGCGAGAGTTGCTTGAGGCTGACGATCCCAAAGCGCCCAAGCTGATCGCATTTGAATCCGTGTATTCGATGGACGGTGATTTTGGCCCGATCGAAGAAATCTGCGACTTGGCGGATGAATTCGGCGCGTTAACCTACATTGATGAGGTCCACGCTGTTGGCATGTACGGGCCGCGTGGCGGCGGTGTGACCGAGCGGGATCGTTTGGCGCATCGTATCGACATCATCAACGGCACATTGGCAAAAGCTTTCGGCGTGATGGGCGGCTACATTGCCGCGAGCGAAAAGATGTGCGACGCCGTACGCTCTTACGCGCCGGGCTTCATCTTCACGACCTCTCTGCCGCCTGCGGTCGCAGCGGGCGCAGCGGCGTCTGTCGCGTATCTTAAGAATGCGACAGAACTGCGCGAACAGCATCGAACTCAGGCACAGATCCTCAAATTGCGCCTCAAGGGGCTGGGACTGCCTTTGATTGACCACGGCAGCCACATCGTTCCTCTGATCGTCGGTAACCCGGTCCACACCAAAATCCTGAGCGATCGGTTGCTGGACGACCATGGAATTTACGTTCAGCCGATCAATTTCCCGACGGTTCCGCGTGGAACCGAGCGCTTGCGATTCACCCCTTCGCCGGTGCATGGGCCCGACGAAATGAACCGTCTGGTGGTCGCGATGGACGAACTTTGGTCACATTGTGCGCTAAATCGCGCCGAACTTGCTGGTTAACCTCACGCCAAAGTGTGCAACTTGTTTGTCGCGTGTTAAGCTTACGCTAACAAAATCAGTGTTCGAATCATTTAGGCAGTGATTCGGCGCTAGCGTAAAACACGCGTAGGCAAAATGGGGCAGCAGGGATGATTGGGCGCAGATCTCAGCGCGAATCCGAAGACGACGTTGACGTCCGGCCGAAAGGCTATGACGATTATGAGGTGCGACTTGGTGATATGATGCGCGGCGAACGCGCCACCATGGGCAAATCTCTACTGGATGTTCAGCGAGAATTGCGGATCAAAGCCAATTACATCGCAGCCATAGAAGACTCTGATCCAGATGCCTTCGACACACCCGGCTTCATCGCCGGGTATGTGCGTTCTTACGCGCGTTATCTGGGTATGAACCCTGATGAGACATTTGCGGCCTTCTGCAAAGAAAGCGGATTTGAGGTCGCGCACGGCATGTCCGCAGAGGCGTCCGTTGTCCGCAAACCGGTGGGCGGCTTGCCCGCCCGGGGTCCGATGGGCCGCGACCCGTTCATTTCGCCGAATACGCCGTATATTCCAGGCAAAGAGTCTCTGGTCAGCCAAATTGAACCTCGTGCGATTGGATCGTCCGCCGTGCTGTTGGCTTTGATCTGCGGTATTGGCTACGGCGGGTGGGCAGTTCTGAACAAAATCCAGCAAGTGCAGGTTAGCCCGGTTGAACAAGCCCCTGTCGTTCTGTCCGACCTTGACCCGCTAAATGTCGCGCGTGCTGACGGGTCAGTGGAAGAGGTGGCGACCATTCAAACCCCCAGCGCCGAAGCATTGGATCGTTTGTATCGGCCACAGGCCCTGGATGTTCCCGTGCTTGTCGCACGTGACGCACCGATTTCCACGCTTGATCCGCGTTCGGTCGGAACATTCCTTCCACCAGAGCCGCCAAAGATCGAAGTGGCCGAGGTGCACACTGTCGAACGCCCGGCACTACCGCAGGTGGTTGAACAACTGGACACGACGCTCAAAATCGTAGCCGTCAACCCGGCATGGATGCGGGTTACAGCCGCGGATGGCAGTATCATATTCGAAGGCACTCTTGGCACGGTCGAGCAGGGCAACACGTTCGAAGTTCCGCTTACAGAAGAACCTCCGCAACTGCGCGCCGGGGCGTCCGGTTCGGTATATTTCTCGATGAACGGTGAACATTTTGGCCCTGTTGGAAATCCTGGAACGGTCGCAAAAGGCGTAATCCTGTCCAAGGATGCCGTGGCTGAGCGTTACGATGTTGCCGATCTTGAGGCTGAACAGAATAGCGCCCTTAAGCGTTTGGTCGCCGAATTGCAGGCTGAGGCGCTGCAAGACCCGGCTGAGTGATCTTGCCATTGCGGAGCCTTGGCAGGCGAACTATTTAAAGCTGCAACTCAGGCTGCCTTGGACCCGATCCCATGTCCCTTAATCACGTTCGCCCGTGGCGAAACATCTATCGCCGCAAGTCCCGACAGATCATGGTTGGCAGTGTTCAAGTCGGGGGCGATGCGCCCATCGCCGTGCAGACGATGACGAACACCCTGACGACGGATGTCGCGGCGACCGTGGCGCAGGTTCAGGCGGCGGCCGAGGCAGGAGCGGATATTGTGCGGGTTTCGGTCCCTGATGAGGCGTCCTCAAAGGCCCTGAAGGAAATCGTGCGCGAAAGCCCGGTTCCGATCGTTGCCGATATCCATTTCCACTATAAACGCGGGATCGAGGCTGCTGAGGCAGGTGCCGCCTGCCTGCGGATCAATCCGGGCAACATCGGTGATGAAAAACGCGTGCAGGAGGTTATCAAGGCCGCGCGTGACCACGATTGCTCGATCCGTATCGGGGTTAACGCTGGGTCTTTGGAAAAGCACCTGCTTGAAAAATATGGCGAGCCGTGCCCCGACGCGATGGTCGAAAGCGGATTGGAACATATCCGCATTCTACAAGACAACGACTTTCACAACTTCAAGATCAGCGTGAAGGCCAGCGACGTGTTCCTGTCAGCCGCCGCCTATCAGGGTATTGCCGAGGCCACCGACGCCCCCATCCATCTGGGCATCACCGAGGCTGGGGGGCTGGTCAGCGGCACAATCAAATCGGCCATCGGTCTGGGCAATCTGCTGTGGATGGGTATCGGCGATACGATCCGTGTCAGCCTGTCCGCCGACCCGGTCGAAGAGGTGAAGGTGGGCTATGAGATTCTGAAATCTCTGGGCCTGCGCCATCGCGGCGTGAACATCATTTCGTGCCCATCCTGTGCGCGGCAGGGATTCGACGTGATCAAGACAGTTGAAGCATTGGAGCAGCGACTGGAACACATCAAGACGCCCATGAGCCTATCCATCATCGGCTGCGTCGTGAACGGGCCGGGTGAGGCGCTGATGACCGATGTTGGCTTTACCGGCGGTGGAGCCGGTTCTGGCATGGTCTATCTTGCGGGTAAGGCCAGTCACAAGATGTCTAACGATCAGATGATCGAGCACATCGTAGAAGAGGTCGAGAAGAAGGCCGCCGAACTGGATGCAGCGGCCGAGGCTGCGGAATAGCGCAAGCACACGGCTCTGGGCAGGGCCGGGTTCTCGACAGGGTGAAGAGGTCTGTGTTGACAGGCCGCGCTGTTCTGGGGCCAAGTCGGGCCTATGAAGGATTTACTCGTCCTTGTTTTACTGATGTGGACCGCCCCCTTTGGCGCGGCGCGCGCGTGTGAATTGGCCTTGGCCTTTGCGTTGGATGTGTCGGGCAGCGTCGATGAGAGCGAACATCAGTTGCAACGCGATGGCGTCGCCGCCGCCTTGCTGGACCCTGACGTGGTGACGGCGATTTCTGCCCAACCCGGTGGTGTGGCCTTGATGGTGTATGAGTGGTCAGACTCGCGGCAACAGACGCAGATTTCGGCCTGGCGTCTGGTCCGAGGGCTAAACGAATTGAAAGCGATCGCCGCCGAGGTGCTGGCGGCCCCTCGAAGTGCAACGGGTGGAACCGGCATCGGTCCGGCGGTGGCGTTCGGGGCGTTGATGTTCGACTACGGGCCGGATTGCCGTCGGCGCGTCATTGATGTGTCGGGGGACGGCAAACACAATAACGGCTATCGTCCCCATGTCGCGCGCGAGATGCAGGTGATGCAGGGTGTCACCGTGAACGCGCTTGTGATTGAGGGGGCCGAGCCCGAAGTGCTGGCCTATTACGTCGACCACGTCATTTCAGGGCAGGGCGCGTTTGTGGAAATTGCCGCGGGTTACGAGGATTATGCCGCAGCCCTTCGGCGCAAATTGCTGCGTGAAATTCCGATGGCTGTAGCAGATCGGTAAGGGATAGGGCGGCGCACAGATGCGCACCGCCACTATTCAAATTCAGCCCTGTTCGGCCCGCACAGCGTCTGCGATTTGCAGCATCTGGTCAGCCGTCAGGTATCCGCGCAGCATCTCGGTTCCCAGAACAAACGAAGGCGTGCCGGAAATCTGCATGCGCCGCGCCAACTCGCGCGTTTGGTTGATCTCATTCGTCACCTGATCACTGTTCATCGCTTCGAGGATTGCGTCGCTGTCCAGACCCAACCCGTCCGAGATACGGCGCAGGGTCACTTCGGACGGCTCGCCGCCGAATTCCAGAAGTGCGTCGTGAACCTGTTTGTAAGCGTCGTCGCCAGCCACATGTTTGGTTGCAACGGCAAAGCGCGATGACAGGACCGATGCATCGCCCAAAATCGGAAACTCTTTGATAACCAACCGGATATTGCCGTCTTCTGACAAAAGCTCGGCCACTTCGGGGACGGCCCGGCGGCAATAGCCACAGCGATAGTCCATGAACTCGACCAGGGTGATATCGCCGTCCGGGTTGCCGCCAACCCAGCTATATCCATCATTGAACAACTCATCGGCGTTGGCGCTCACCAACTCCTTGTCGGCCTGTGCTTCGGCCACTGCATTTCGCTGCTCAAGGATATTGATGGCCTCGATGATCACTTCCGGGTTTTCCAGAAGATACTCGCGAACCTGTTCTCCGAATTGTTGCTTTTCAGCCTCGGTCATGGCGTTCAGGTCCAATGCCTGAGCGGGGCCTGTGATCAACGAAAGCCCCAGCAGGGCTGGCGCAGCGTGTCTGAGGATCATTTTCGTTTCCTTTTTGTTTTCTTAGCTTGTTCTGAGGCAATCAGCACATCCTGTGCACGTTGCCAACCAGGTGAGCCTTCGGGCAATTGCCCGACAGCCCGTCTTGCGTGAATACCTGCATCTGCCAGCCGACCTTGCAAGGCATATCTTTCGGCCGTCACGGCCGAGGCCATGCCTTTGTTGCCGATTTTCGCATATGCAACGCCCAAATCCTGCATCAATCGGGCGTTTCGGTAGTCTCTATTTCTTGCTTTTTCAAGGACTTGTAAGGCGTTATTGGTCTGACCTTGTGCCAGGAGCGCCCGACCGTATCCGGCAAGGATCAGCGCATTGTTGGGGGCCAGATCCACTGCCTTGCCATATGCAGCAACCGCGTCTTGTACCTTGCGGTTTTCCAACAATATTTGCCCTTTGAGTTCGTAGTAGAACGGATCATCGGGCCGAATATCCAGTGCTTGGTTGACTGCGGCTCTGGCGTTCGCCAGATCGCGGTTCTGGTGATAGGCCGCCGCTTCGCGCATGAGGCGGATGTCCCGCGCGCTTTCTTCCTTAGCCCGGCGCATGGTCCAGGTCGGTGACCGTAGAAAGGCCGACAGTTTACCCTTTGTGCGCGCGAACCAGTAATCAGCACTTTGGTTGGGTTGCGCTTTATCTCCGAATTCTTCCATGAAAGCTTCGGCAGCCCGCAGGCGCTCACGGCTGGTGGGGTGCGAGCGCATGTAGGGGTCTTGATTGATTGTGCTTAACAGTTCCTGTCCCGCAAATTTCTGGTGCAGCGCAACCATTCCGCTGGGCGAGATACCCGCCCATCTGAGGTAGCTGGCAGCACTGCGATCAGCCGAAGATTCTTCGGCACGGGTATGTGCCAGAAAACTGCGCAGGGCCGAGCCGGAGGTGCCCGCCGCGATGCCAGCAGCAGCCTCGCCACCGCCCGCAGCGGCCACCACAAGGGCAAGTGCGGTTCCCAACTGCGCGTTCCTTTGCGCGGCTTTCAGGTTCGCCACCCGCCGCGCCAGATGGCCATTGGCGATATGCGCGGCTTCGTGTGCAATCACCGCCTGCAGCATTTCCGGGCTTTCGACAGTCAGGATCAGACCGTAATTCAGGTAGATCGCGTTATAGTCGATGACGAAGGCGTTGAATGTGCTGTCATTCACCACCAGAATTTGCACACGATTGGTGTTCAGCCCCGCTGCGCGCAAGACGGGAAATGCCAGTTCACGCAGCCCGTATTCGATATCGGGGTCACGGATCAGGCTTTGCGCTGCGGTTTGAATGGCGCTTGAAAACCATGTCACTGCGATCAGCAACAGGGCCGGGATTGACGCCAGCCTGGATACGCGTTCAAAAGCCATGGCTGCAACATGGGAGATGGGCATGAGAAACTCAACCCGGTCCGGGGTCGATCCCTTTATCGTGATGGACGTTATGGAGGCCGCGCGCCGAGCTGAAGAGGCCGGACGCACCATCATTCACATGGAGGTTGGCCAACCGGGAACCGGTGCGCCGCAAGGGGCGACTGATGCTCTGGCAAAGGCCATGAAAGAAGGGCCACTGGGGTACACAGTTGCTCTGGGCCTTCCGGCTTTGCGGCAGCGGATCGCGCGGATGTATGGTGAGTGGTATAATGTCGACCTCAACCCCGAACGTGTTGTGGTCACGCCGGGCTCATCAGGCGGTTTCCTTTTGGCCTTCACGGCGCTATTTGACAGCGGGGATCGTGTTGGTATAGGCGCACCGGGTTATCCGTCCTACCGGCAGATTTTGAAGGCTCTGGGGCTTGTGCCGGTCGATCTGCCAACCGCGCCGGAAAACCGTCTCCAGCCTGTGCCGTCAGATTTCTCGGGGCTTGATCTTCAGGGGCTTATGGTCGCGTCGCCAGCCAATCCAACTGGGACAATGCTGGATCATACGGCGATGCAGGCGCTTATCGGGGCCGCGCACGAGCAGGGCGCCTCGTTCATCAGTGATGAGATTTATCATGGGCTGGAACATGAGGCCAAGGCCGTCACAGCGTTGGAGGTGACGGATGACTGCTATGTGATCAATTCGTTCTCGAAATATTTCTCGATGACGGGCTGGCGTGTGGGCTGGATGGTTGTGCCCGAAGATCAGGTACGCGTTGTCGAGAGGATCGCCCAGAACATGTTCATCTGCGCGCCGCACGCCAGTCAGGTTGCGGCTTTGGCCGCGATGGAGTGCGAAGATGAATTGCAGGCAAACCTTGATGTCTACCGGGCCAACCGCGCCCTGATGCTTAAGGGGTTGCCCAAGGCAGGCTTCACGAACATCGCACCGCCTGACGGGGCATTTTATGTCTATGCCGATGTGTCCGACCTGACGCATGATAGCCGTAGCTTTGCTGCGGAAATCCTTGAAAAGGCGGGTGTGGCGGTCACTCCGGGTCTCGATTTCGATCCTGTGCGTGGCCATACGACATTGCGGTTTTCCTACGCCAGATCGACGGCAGACATAGAAGAAGGCCTGTTGCGTCTGCAGCGGTTCATGGCTGAACGCTCTGTGTCGGTGGGTTGAGCGCGGGGCGTTCACAAGCGGGCGTTGTTCGGCTAAGCTGGGCGTCAAACGATCTCGGGAAAACTTGAGGCCATGAGCAGGATTCTATTCGCCATTGCGCTGATCTGGGCGCTGAACGGTGCTGCCGTTGCGCATGATTTCAGTGCGCTTGCACGCGTGTTGCCCGATGACAGCCGTGTCGCTGATAACGGGCGCGCCGGAGTTCAGGTGCAGCTTGGTCTCAGTCAGGGTGTGCCATACCGGGTATTCACCCTGCGCGATCCCTATCGAATGGTTCTGGATTTCCAGGAGGTCGACTGGACCGGCCTGGACCGCGACAGCTTTTTGCAAACGGATCGCGTCAGTGGAGTGCAGTATGGGGCCTATGTGCCCGGGTGGTCGCGCATGGTTCTGGAGCTTGGGGCGCCTTTGGCGGTTGAGACTTCGGATATGCGCGTTGATCCGGTATCGGGTAAGGCGCAGTTGATCTTGGACTTGACAGGGGCTGATTTTGATACGTTTTCCGCCAGCGCGGGCGCGCCGCGCCAGCCCGGTTGGGATCTGCCGGAAGCATCGGTTACCCCTCCGGCGCGGGATGAGGACGGAACACGCCTGCTTCGGGTGATGCTGGATCCTGGGCACGGCGGGATCGACCCCGGTGCCGAGGTTGGCGGGCTCAACGAAAAGACCCTCATGCTGACCTTTGCGCGCGAGCTGCGCGAAATGCTGTTGCGTGCTGGGGGATACGACGTGGTCATGACCCGCGTCGACGATCAGTTCGTGTCGTTGGAGCGCCGCATCACGCTGGCGCATCGGGCAGGTGCTGACGTCTTTATCTCGTTGCATGCAGACATTCTGTCCGAGGGGCGGGCGCACGGTGCTGCCGTCTATACTCTGTCCGAGGATGCGTCGGATGTGGCCAGCCTCAGACTGGCGGAGCGTCATGATCGCGGCGATCTGATATCTGGAATTGATCTGAGCGGTTCGGACGATCAGGTGGCGGATGTTTTGTTGGACATTGCCCGCAGGGAAACCAAGCCGCGCACCGACGCGCTTGCGCGAGCTTTGGCCGAAGGGATGACACAGCAAGGTGGGCCGATGAACAACCGCCCGATCCGAACGGCCTCGTTTTCGGTGTTAAAGGCGGCTGACATCCCATCTGTTCTGATTGAACTGGGGTTTCTGTCCAGCCCCAGAGACCTTGAGAACATACGAAACCCTGAATGGCGTACCGGTATGGCGCGCGGCATTCGCGACGGGCTGGAGCGCTGGCGTCAGGATGATCTGGTCAGACGGTCGCTTATTGGGCAGTGACCCTGCGGCGCAAAACGGCTAATATTGGCCATCGTGTTTTGACCCCGGGCAGGGGCATCACTATATAGGCGGCACCGCGAGCAAAAGGCAGTAACGTGATCCGTTTCATTCTATCCATTTTCGGGGCGATCTTTAGCCTCGTGACCTTGGGCATTTTCATGGCCGCGCTGGTGATTGGTGCGGTCTTTTGGATGTATGGGCGCGATCTGCCCAGCCATGAATCGCTGGCGCAATACAAGCCGCCGACGATCAGCCGGATTTATTCCGGCGAGGGTCAATTGATCGACGAATTCGCGCAGGAACGCCGCCTGTTCACACCGTCCGAGGAAATTCCGGATCTGGTGAAACAGGCGTTTATCTCGGCCGAGGACAAGAACTTCTACACCCATCAGGGCTATGACCCGCGCGGCATCATTGCGGCGGGCGTCGAAGCGGTGAAATCCAAGGGTGAGAATGTGCGCGGGGCGTCCACGATCACACAGCAGGTGATGAAGAACTTTTTGCTATCCGGCGACCGTCGGGCCGAGCGAAAGATCAAGGAAATCATCCTCGCCACGCGGCTTGAGGATACGCTGGACAAAGAACAGATCCTTGAGCTGTATATGAATGAAATCTTTCTGGGTCAGAACTCATATGGTGTGACCGCAGCGGCCCAGACCTATTTCAACAAAACTTTGCAGGAACTTGCCCCGCATGAGGCGGCAACCCTTGCCGCCATGCCCAAGGCACCGTCCGATTTCCACCCGGTGCGCGAGAAAGACCGCCTGTTGGCTCGCCGCAACTATGTGCTGCGTGAGATGAACCAGAACGGGTATATTGATCAGGCGACCTATGAGGCAGAAACCAACATGCCTCTGCGCTCGGTCCAGAACGGCGATTTTGAAAGCTTCCGCACCGCTTTGCCGCCGCGCGATTACTTCACCGACGAAATCCGCCGCCAATTGAGTGAGGATTTTGGTGAGGGCGAATTTTTCACCGGTGGCTTTACCGTCCGCGCCTCGGTTGACGAAGAGATGCAGGTCGAGGCGGCCCGAGCTTTGCGCGTAGCATTGCAGAAATACGACCGTTCCCGCGGTAAATGGCGTGGCACGGGCGAGGTGATCCCTGTAGACAAACTGACGGATGAGGTGCAGTGGCGCGAGGCGCTGGCCATCACCGAAGTCCCGCGTGACGTGGTCCTGCCAACGCAATGGTATCCTGCCGTCGTTTTGAATGTCGCCGATCAGTCACTGACCGTGGGTATTGAAAATGGCCCGGCAGACGGCACTGTCCCGCGCTCTGACATTCAGTGGATGCAGGGTAATTTTCAGGACAATTTCAAGCGCGGAGATGTCATTCTGGTCATGGCCGGGGAAGAGGGCCAATGGTCCGCCCGTCAGGTGCCCGAGGTACAGGGCGGTTTCGTCGCGATGGACGTAAACTCGGGGCGTGTTCTGGCGATGCAGGGCGGGTTCTCATACCAGGACTCGGTGTTCAACCGAGCGACGCAGGCGCAACGTCAGCCGGGGTCGAGCTTCAAGCCCTTCGTCTATGCCGCGGCGCTTGACAGCGGATACAGCCCGGCAACGATCGTTGTGGACGCCCCGATTGAGGTGAATACCCCGCAAGGTTTGTGGCGGCCCAAGAACTCGTCCAACAAGTTCTACGGCCCGACTCCGCTGCGCACCGGGATTGAACAGTCGCGGAACCTGATGACCATTCGTCTGGCGCAAGAGGTCACGATGCCTGTGGTAGCCGGATACGCCGAACGCTTTGGTGTGTATGACCGGATGGGTGCGTTCCTTGCCAACTCTTTGGGGTCCGAGGAAACGACGCTTTACAAGATGGTCGCAGCCTATGCGATGTTCGCAAACGGGGGCGAGCGGGTTGAACCGACACTGGTTGACCGGATTCAGGATCGGTTCGGCAAGACAATCTACCGCCACGATGACCGGCAATGTCTGGATTGTAACTCAAGCTGGCTGGAACCGGACGAGTCGCCCACCATCGAAACCAACCGTAGTCAGGTCATGGATGCGATTACAGCTTATCAGTTGACCTCGATGATGAAGGGCGTTGTCGATCGCGGTACAGCGTCGAGCCACGTCAATCTTCCGGTGCCGACGGCTGGCAAAACCGGCACGACCAATGAATCCAAGGACGCTTGGTTCATTGGCTTTACATCAAACATCGTCGCTGGTTGCTACATTGGATATGACCGCCCGCGCCCGATGGGGCGGGGGGCGTACGGTGGCACGATGTGCGGCCCGGTGTTCCAGAGCTTTATGGAAAAAGCTGTCGAAAAGTATGGTGGAGGCCCGTTCGAAGTTCCCCCGGGTGGGCATTTCATCAAGATTGACCGCTTCAGCGGCGCGCGCCTGCCTGCGGATGCAACCGGCGAATACGTTGTGGCCGAGTATTTCCGTGACGGCGTAGATGGCTTTATCGACCGCGTTTACGACGGCGGTTTTGCAATGGGATCAGATCTGCCTTTGTTTGAAGAGGTCCACAGCTCAGGCCGACAGGTGACCACATCGACAGGCAACACAGTCACCGTCGGCCCAAATGCCAGCCAGGGTGAGTTGCAGGGCGGCGGGCTATATTAACAATGCGCAGTATTCGGGGTCACGCCGTCTTGTGGTGACCCCACGCACTTGCTATCACGCAGGCCTGATTGAGCAAGTTGGGACGTAACCATGCGCGCCGAAACCCAGAATATCGTGGCGGAAATCGAAAAGTCTCTGGAGCTGCTTGCGCAGCGCATGGACTATGAAACTGCGCCGCATCGGTTGGAGGAATTCAACGCGAGGGTTGAGGACCCCAACCTCTGGGACAGCCCGGAAAATGCGCAGAAACTGATGCGCGAGCGTCAGATGCTGGTAGACGCGATCGAGACATATGAGTCGATCAAGACGGATTTGAGCGACAATATCGAACTGATCGAACTGGGCGAGATGGAAGAGGACAACGAGGTTGTCGGAGACGCCGAGTCTGCGATCAAGTCCTTGCAGGCCAAAGCCGCCAAGAAAGAGCTTGAAGCGCTGTTGGACGGTGAGGCGGACAGCAACGACACCTTTCTCGAGATTAACTCGGGCGCGGGCGGCACAGAAAGCTGCGACTGGGCGTCAATGCTGGCGCGGATGTATGTGCGTTGGGCCGAGAAGAAGGGTTACACGGTCGAGCTACAATCTGAGACCGCCGGAGAAGAAGCGGGGATTAAGTCCGCAGCTTACAAGATTTCCGGCCATAATGCCTATGGCTGGCTGAAGTCGGAAAGCGGTGTGCATCGGTTGGTGCGGATTTCGCCCTATGACTCGGCGGCCAAGCGGCATACCTCGTTCAGTTCGGTCTGGGTTTACCCGGTGGTGGACGACAATATCGAGATTGAGGTGAACCCGTCGGATATTCGAATTGATACCTATCGGTCTTCTGGCGCAGGTGGTCAGCACGTGAACACCACGGATTCTGCCGTGCGGATTACGCACATCCCAACTGGCATTGTTGTGACGAGTTCCGAGAAATCGCAGCACCAGAACCGCGATATTGCGATGAAGGCCCTGAAATCGCGCTTGTACCAGCAAGAGCTGGATCGCAGGAACGCCGATATCAACGCCGCGCACGAGGCCAAGGGTGACGCAGGTTGGGGTAACCAGATTCGGTCTTACGTGTTGCAGCCCTATCAGATGGTCAAGGATTTGCGGACGAACCACGAAACTTCGGACACCAAAGGTGTACTTGATGGTGATCTGGATGAGTTCATGGCGGCGACGCTGGCGCTGAACGTGGCGGGCAAAAGCCGGTCCGAGGCGCAGAGCGATTAAGCTGGGTAGGGGGCGCTGCCCCCGCCGCGGCAAGCCGCGACTCCCCCGGGATATTTTGGGCCAGATGAAGGGGATCCCCAGGTTGCGGGTGGCCGGGAAAGATACATCTAAACAGTGGGTTTTATTGACAGGGCACCCCCGCTAGGCTGACCACTACAGAGTGATGAGAATGCCAAAGAGCCCCGAATGGACCTAAGACAAACGAGCGCGACTGCATTGTTGGCAGAGATGTCCGGGCGACGTGTTTCAGCAGTCGCCGTTATGCGCGCAACCCTGGACAAAATCGCTGAGGTCAACGGAGCTTTGAATGCTATCGTTGCTTTGCGCGACGAAGATGATCTGATGGCAGAGGCGCGGGCCTTGGATGAGGGGTCGATCAAAGGACCGCTGCATGGGTTGCCCGTCGCTGTCAAAGACCTTGTGAATGTGGCGGGGATCCCGACCTCGCAGGGGTCGCCATTATTCAAGGATGATGTGCCTGACGAGGACGATCTGATCGCGGCGCGGATGCGGGATGCTGGTGCGATATTGATCGGTAAGACTAACACGCCCGAATTTGGGCTTGGGTCGCATACGTTTAACTCTGTCTACGGGGCTACACGAAACCCCTATGACTCGGAACGATCCTGCGGTGGATCATCCGGAGGCGCTGCTGTTGCGTTAGCCACCGGGATGGTTACTTTAGCGGATGGGTCGGACATGATGGGCAGTCTGCGTAACCCGGCTGCGTGGAATAATGTCTACGGGTTCCGCCCGTCGTGGGGGTGCGTACCCGCGCAGCCCATTGGGGATGGGTTTCTGCACCAATTATCGACATTGGGGCCGATGGCCCGAAGCCCTGAGGATCTTGGGCTTTTGCTGGACGTGATTTCCGGCCCCGATAAGCTGCAGCCTCTGAGCGCGCCAGTTCAGGCCGTATCACCGGTTACACCGGCTGATCTGAAAGGGGTGCGCATCGGCTGGTTGGGGGATTGGGGCGGCGCATTTCCGTATGAGGATGGAATATTCGATCTTTGTGAGGATGCGCTGAAGGTTTTCTCGCGCTTAGGGGCCACTGTTGAAGCCGTAGATGCGCCATTCGAATCTGAGAGGATGTGGAAAAGCTGGGAGACTCTGAGATCATGGAGTGTGGCCGCGGGTCTTGCACCGCTTACCGAGCACAGGTCGATGCTGAAGGATACAGCCCAGTGGGAGCTTGATCGCGGGCTGGGGTTGACTGCAATGCAGCTGCATCGGGCAAGCCTCGTGCGGTCGGACTGGTTTCGTCGCGCAGTTGAGGTGTTTGACGAATTTGATGTCTTAGCCCTGCCTTCTGCGCAGGTTTGGCCTTTTAATCTGGATACGCCGTACCCCACCGAAATCGCCGGGAAAAAGATGGATACCTACCATCGGTGGATGCAAGTTGTTGTGCCCGTCAGCCTGATCGGACTTCCAAGTTTGTCGGTTCCGGCTGGGTTTGGGCCCGACGGGATGCCGATGGGTATGCAGATTTTTGGACCTCGTGGTGCGGACGCGCGTGTTTTGTCCATTGGGGCTGCGTATCACGAAGCTACGAAATGGCCGCAGAAGCGACCCGCCTGACGAATTCGGGTGGAATAAGGGGAGGAGAGACTGAGAATGGAAAAGCCTTTTGGCGTTCCGAAGATGGGGCCCGCCACGACGGACATGCTGCGCGAGGCCATGCGCCGGGCCTGGGTGGATTTTCGTCGCGCGCCGATGTTCGGGTTGATGTTTGCCGGGGTCTACGTGGTGGCGGGTTGGGCCATTGCCTGGGTCACGATTCAGACGCAAACGTCTTACTGGCTTGTGTTGGCCGCGATTGGGTTTCCTCTGCTCGGTCCGTTTGCCGCTGTTGGATTGTATGAGGTGTCGCACAGGCTAGAGCAGAATGAGCCGCTGGGATTCGGGGCAATCTTTGGGGTGGTTGTACAACAAGGTCGGCGTCAACTGCCATCTATCTGTGCGATCATCGTCGTGATGTTTCTGTTTTGGTTCTTTCTGGGTCATATGATCTTTGCCCTGTTCATGGGATTGTCCACCATGACCAACGTATCCACCTCGCTTGAGGTGTATCTGACGCCCAATGGACTTACGATGCTGGCAGTGGGATCGGTGGTCGGGGCGGTTTTCGCAACCGTTCTTTACATGATCACGGTGCTGTCGATTCCGATGCTTTTGGATCGGGAATTGGACTTTGTGACCGCCATGATTGCCAGTTACAGCTATGTCAGCGCAAATTTTCCAGTCATGCTGGGGTGGGGCGTGTTCGTGGCTGTTCTGACTTTTGTCGCGATGGTGCCCTGGTTTCTGGGCTTGTTTTTGGTGTTGCCTCTGCTTGGCCATGCAAGTTGGCATCTCTACCGCTTGATTACTCAGGCAGAAACGGTAGAGCCGGATTAAGTTTTCAGTTCAGGCCACTATTTCTTCGGCTGTTCGTTCCGCGCGTCGGGCGGCCCTTGCCGCTGAAAGCGCCGCCTTGGGTTTGGGGCCAAGATAGCGCAGCGCAAGCCTGCGCATTGTTGTGTCATTCGCGGTGGTTTTTGACAGACAAATCGCAACGCCTCGCCATTGATCAGATTGCGCGTCGTTCCCGCGTTTCACGAGGTAAATTCGACTGTTCTGCGATGCGCGGCTGGACATGAGGATATAGATCTGGCGGCCAGCGCATGCTGCAATACCCTGAACCTCACGCAGGTTGGACGCAACGCTATCTTCTCCTGAGGGTGGTTCATAGCTTCGGACCAGTGTGCATTGCGGTAGCCTGCGCGCATGCAGGACCCTGTGCCGGGTCGCATGGGGTTCGTCCAGCCCTGTCTCGGAGACAAAATAGAAACCCGCCGGAAGCAGGTTTTCCGTAAGTGTCCCGGGGCCGGAACCCAGAAATTCAGTCAGCGCCGAGGCTGCTGGGTGGACCGGGGGCAAGTCGATCTCGTCAATAGGGCGCAGAAGAATGCGCGCGTCGACCTCGAAGAAATTGCAAATCCGGTCCAGAACGTCCGGGCGCGGAAAGCTTTCACCGCCGAGATATCTGTTGAATTGCGTCCGGTTTATTCCAAGCTGGCGGCAGAGTTCGGAAACCGAGGGGTACTGCCTTGCCAATCGCCGTAGATTTGCGCCGAACATCTTGCGCAGTTCCGCCGGGCTGCGAGTGTTATTCGTCATTTGTGTCCCAGGTTCTTATTGTGACTTTGCAGGGTAACAAACAGCGCACGGGCCAACGAATGGTATTGCGCTTAATTTCACTGAATACGCTAACGGGCGCATCCCAACGCCACGCTACTCCATGAGGCTAGCGTGCAAAAGCGTAAACGCAATAGGCTTTAGTTCGTTTTGTTTGATCTTTATGGCGGTTTTCCGCAGAGGGCGGAAAAGGGAATCCCGAAATCCTGCTAGGTGCGGATTTTGGAAACAGATACCCCGCCCACGGGGTCGTCCAAGGGCGGGGTGGATATTATCAGTCACCGCGCAGCAGGGCTGCGACTCCGGTGCGGGCCACTTCGACCAATCCCAGCGGGCGCATTAGATCGGCAAAGGCGTCGATCTTGTCCGGTGCGCCGGTGATTTCGAAAATGAACGAATTCAAGGTGCTGTCGACCACGTTGGCGCGGAAAATATCGGCTAGACGCAGGGCTTCGACCCTCTTGTCGCCTTCACCGACGACCTTGATGATCGCCAATTCCCGCTCGACCGAGGGGCCTTCGACAGTCAGGTCGTGGACATCGTGCACAGTCACGATCCGACCCAACTGCGCTTTGATCTGTTCGATCACCTGTGGGGTGCCGGTGGTGACGATGGTGATACGGCTGAGATGGCCGGTATGATCAACCTCGGCCACGGTCAGACTTTCGATGTTATAGCCGCGACCAGAGAACAGCCCGATCACACGCGCCAGTACACCGGGCTCATTCTCGACGAGAACTGCTATCGTGTGACGTTCCTGAACGTCTGAGAAGGTGGGCCGTAGGTTATAGGCCGAATGGCGGGTGGCGCCTTTTTTGATATGTAGGGCAGACATTTACGTCCCTTTCATCATCCTGCGAAGGTCGGGCACCGGGGCGCCCGACAAAATTCGACGAATTTTGTTAAACCAGAACCGAACCTTTGGAGTCGATCACGCCCTGTGTCTCGGCCTCGCCCAGCAGCATCTCGTTATGGGCCTTACCTGATGGGATCATGGGGAAGCAGTTCTCGTGCTTTTCGACCAGACAATCAAAGATGACGGGGCCGTCATAGTTGATCATTTCCATGATCGCGTCATCCAGATCTGCGGGGTCGGAACACAGGATGCCCTTGGCTCCGAAGGCCTCGGCGAGTTTAACGAAGTCGGGCAGCGCTTCGGACCACGAATGCGAGTACCGCTCGCCATGCAGCAGCTCCTGCCACTGGCGGACCATACCCAGACGTTCGTTGTTCAGGATGAACTGTTTCACAGGCAGGCGGTACTGAACGGCGGTGCCCATCTCCTGCATGTTCATCAGCCACGAAGCCTCACCCGCGACGTTGATCACCAGCGCGTCCGGGTGGGCCATCTGCACACCGATCGAGGCCGGGGTGCCATAGCCCATGGTGCCCAGACCACCGGATGTCATCCAGCGGTTGGGGTCTTCAAAGCCCAGATACTGCGCGGCCCACATCTGGTGCTGGCCGACCTCGGTGGTGATATAGCGATCGTGTTTTTTGGTCAGCTCTTCAAGGCGTTGCAGCGCATATTGCGGTTTGATCGTCTTTTCGCTGTTGGTGTAAGCCAGACAGTTGACCTTGCGCCAGTCACTGATCTGTTCCTGCCATTTGGAAACTGCCGCAGCATCGGTCTTGCGACCGCGCGCTTTCCAGACCTTCAGGATATCCTCAAGAACATGCGCGACGTCGCCCACAATCGGGATGTCCACACGGATCACCTTGTTGATGGACGAGGGATCAATGTCGATATGGGCCTTCTTCGAATTCGGCGAAAAGGCATCAATCCGCCCCGTGATCCGGTCATCAAACCGAGCGCCGATATTGATCATCAGGTCGCAATCATGCATCGCCAGATTGGCCTCATAAAGGCCGTGCATGCCCAGCATGCCCAGCCAGTTTTCACCCGAAGCTGGATATGCACCTAAACCCATCAGGGTCGAGGTGATGGGAAAGCCGGTCGAATCCACCAGTTCACGCAGCAACTGGCTGGCCGCAGGGCCTGAGTTGATCACGCCACCGCCAGTATAAAAGACGGGCTTCTTGGCGGTCTCCATCGCGGCGACCAGTTCGGTGATCTCTTCCAGATCGCCCTTCATTACCGGTTGGTAATGCGAGGTCGAGGGTTTCGGGCTGGTATATTCACCCGATGCGAATTGCACGTCCTTTGGAATGTCGATCAGCACCGGACCGGGGCGGCCCGAGGTGGCCACGTGGAACGCCTCGTGCATGGTCTCGGCCAGCGAATCCGTGTCTTTCACCAACCAGTTATGCTTGGTGCAGGGGCGGGTGATGCCAACGGTGTCAGCCTCTTGGAACGCGTCCGAGCCGATCATGAAGGTCGGTACCTGACCGGTCAAAACAACGATCGGGATCGAATCCAGCAACGCATCGGTCAGGCCGGTCACCGCGTTAGTGGCACCGGGACCCGAGGTCACAAGCGCAACGCCGGGCTTGCCGGTTGACCGGGCATAGCCTTCGGCGGCGTGGACGGCCCCTTGTTCGTGACGCACCAGAATGTGGCGAATGTCGTTTTGCAGAAAAATCTCATCATAGATCGGTAGCACGGCGCCGCCGGGGTATCCGAATACCGTGTCCACGCCCTGATCCTTGAGGGCCTGAACCACCATCTTTGCGCCGGTCATCTCACGTGTCATCTGCTTTGCTCCGTTCGCGACATGTGTCTTGCGTTTTGCCAAAAAAAAGCCCCCGAGATTTTCGGAGGCGCATGGGTTGGATTATGGTTTACCGTTACCGGCCCATGCGCGTGTTTCCTACGATTACGACTAGCGCTTTCATCGCCAGAGGCTCCTTTTTTGCGTGCAGGGACATTATGGGCGGTAAAAGGGGGCGTCAACAGGCAATCGTACCAATTTTGTATCTTGAGCGGTGAATTTTGCGACATTTTATTGCGCGTATTGGCGCCTGGCCGGAAGATTCGAGAAGATTTCCTGTCGTCTGCATGTGCATCGCAAAAATAACAGTGTCGGAAAGCGTCATGGCAATGTCCCAAACAAGCATGATCGGCCGATTGGGTTGAGTACGCTGACTTTGTCTTTGCAGGCAGAGGAGGCGGGAAATGTTGCACGATCTTGTGGATCTGGGACGGTATCCGATCGATTGTCCGGGCTCGCGGGCGTATGATCAATTGATCGGCGATTTGCGGCGTGAACTGGATCAGGACGGATGCGCCGTCCTGCCGGGTTTTGTGCACGCCGAAGGGTTGGCGCAATTGCTGCAAGAGGCGCGGGCGACCGCCCCAAAAGCGCATCGCTCGTTCAATCGAACAAACGCCTATTTCACGAAGGATGATCCTGGGTTGGCGGCGGATCATCCTGTCCGGCGGTTCTATGATCGGTCCAATGCCTTTGTGCCGGCTGATAATTTCAAAACATCCGGACCTTTGCGCCGAATCTATGAATTTGAGGGCTTTCTACCTTTCATCCGCGCGGCCTTGGATGAGGCCGAGGATCGGTTCTTTCGCTATGATGACCCGCTGGCGGACGTCATTATCAATGTCGTTGAGGAAGGGCAGGGCTTCCCTTGGCATTTCGACACCAACAACTACACCGTGACATTGGCCATCCAAAACGGAGAGGAGGGCGGCGCGTTCGAGTATGTGGCGAACCTGCGCAGTTCTTCGGACGAGAATTTTGACACGGTCGCTTCGGTGTTGGACGGGAACAGAGCGCGGGTGCGCAAGCTTGAACTGCAACCGGGCGACCTGCAGATATTCAAAGGGCGCTACTCCCTACACCGCGTTGCGCCTGTCAAAGGGTCGTGCAGCCGGTATGTGGGGATTTTTTCATTTGTCGAGGCCGAAGGTATGTGCGGCGGGGTCGAACGAACTCGGCAATTATATGGCCGTGTTTTGCCGCATCACCTTGAGCGGGAAGGGGTAAGGCGAGACAGTCTGCTTGACTGATGCTGGTCGGCGGAAGGCCCCCCCGCCCATTGTCGACGCGCCTTTGGCGCGCCTCCGCTGGTTGGGCGTCGCTGCGCTGCGCGCTGCGGGATCAAAATCCGGGGCTTGTGCCTTGTAGGACGCCGTGTTCCAGCGCATAGCGTGTAAGACCGGCTGTCGATGATATGCCCAGTTTGCGTTTGATGTTCTTGCGGTGCGTCTCGACGGTGCGAACAGAGATATCCAGCGCCTGAGCGACTTCTTTATTCGACTTGCCTTGGGCGAGCTCCAGCAGGATTGTCTGCTCGCGCCCAGTCAGCGCCTCACGGGTGCTTTCGCCCTTGGGCTGTAACGAGCCGCTGGCACCCGTGCAAAGGTATTGTTCCCCGCGCATTACGGCGTCGATGGCCTGTTTGATCTCTTCGGTTGGGACGTCCTTGAGGACATATCCCTTGGCACCATGACTTAGCGCGGTCGAGATGTATTCCGGGCTGTCATGCATTGACAGGATAAGGATGCGGGTCCGGGGCAGGCGTTCCAGGATGATCTCGGTGGCGCTCAACCCGCCAAGCCCCGGCATATTCAGGTCCATCAGGATGACGTCTGGGGCCAGGTCTGTCGCCTTTTCCACCGCCTCTTGTCCGCTACTGAGCGTTCCGACGACCTGAATTTCGTCGTAGCTTTCAAGGATCGACTGAATCCCTTCGGCAACCATCGGGTGGTCATCTACAATAAGGACCCGGATCGTTTGGTCGCTCATGTACCGGCCTTTCGGTTTGGGGTCGCGTCTTCGCGTGGTGGCAACAAATGACTCAGGGGCAGGCTGGCCTCGATCACCGTGCCGCTGCGTGGGCCGCGTGATGACAGAATACGCAATGAGCCGTCAAGCTGTTCGATACGCTCTTGCATATTCCGCAATCCGATCCCGGCGCTTGCCTGTCCGGGGTCGCTACGCAGACCAGAACCGTTATCGGTAATGCGCATTGTCGCGCCTTTCTTATGACCGCGCAAATCAATTGTAACGCGCGTTGCCCCCGAATGACGCTCAATATTGGTGAGGGCTTCTTGGGCGATGCGATACAGCGCGATCTTGCTGTCCTGATCCAGACGGTTACGGAAGACAACGGTTGAAAACTCGGTCTCAATCCCGGTGCGTTCGCGGAAATCGTCGGTTAGCGCCTTGAGCGCCGGTCCAAGCCCCAGATCGTCCAAAACGCCCGGGCGCAGGTCGCGGCTGATGCGGCGGACCTCGGTGATGGCAGTGCCAAGGTGGTCGATCCCTTTCTCCAACGGAACGCGTGCGCCTGCGTCATCACCCCGCGCCAAGCGGCGACGGGCGTTGTCCAAAGCATAGCGCACTCCGACCAATATCTGACTGATCCCGTCATGCAGCTCACGGGCCACGCGACCGCGTTCTTCTTCCTGAGCGTCAAACACACGCTGGGTCAGCTCTTTCAGTTTGGCGTCAGCCAGCCTGCGTTCGCGGAAGTTCAGCAACATGCCCGAGGCAAAGACGATCAGCACGGCGGCCAGTACGATGCCGCCGATATACATGAAGGTACGCTGCACGCGGGCCTCGACCTCGGCGCGGGCATTGGCCACCGTTGCAACAATATCATCGATGAAAACGCCGGTGCCCACGGCCCAGCGCCAGTCTTGCAGGCCGACGACATAGGCGATCATCTGCGCCTCTTCCCCGGTTGAGGGCTTTTGCCACATGAAACTGTGCCATCCGGCCCCCTGACGGGCGAGACGAATGAACTCATCAACAATGGGCGTGCCGTCGCTGTCGGTTAGACCTTCCCAGTTTCGGTTGATGAACTGGGTTTGGCGCGGGCTGACCAGATTGTTACCGTCATAGTCATAAACGAAAAAGAACCCATCCTTGCCGTAGATCATCGCCGACAGGATTTGCGTCACAAGGTTCTGCGCCACCTTGTCGTCAGTTGATGCGCGGCCATAGATGTAAGCGAACCCGTTGCGGGCTTGGGTTACATAGTTGCGCAGTTCTTCCTTCTTGGCCTCGATCAGCCTGCGTTCCAGCGCCTGAATCTCGCGCTCGGCCGTTGCACGGGATTCATACGTCACGAACAGTGCGATCGCAGCGACGGCCACGACCAAGGGAATCGCCGCGACAAGCGACAATTTCTGGCCATAGGTCAGCGAAATCAGATTTCGGAATCCCCTCATGGTCGAATCGATACGCAAGCCTGCAGCAAATTGCAAAATTTTTGGACTTTTGATCGTTCTTCCCGGCCATAGGTCAGAAAATTGTGGTGTTTGGCGTCAAATTCACGACCCAAGCCGCCAAAAAACCGAGGTTCCTACGTAGTAGTAGGTATTCACATTCAATTCGGGGTCATTAGGCTGGCGCGCACTGACAACGACTGCCCCCGGCATCGGCTGGGGTATTGGATATGTAGGGGAGGAACACTCATATGGATCGTCGTTCATTTCTGAAAACATCTGCTCTGGGCGGCTCGGCAGCTGCGGCCACCACGTTGGCGGCTCCGGCTTACGCGCAGGGCAAGCGCACTCTGACCATGGTGACCTCGTGGGGTCGTGGTCTGGCAGGTGTTTTCGACAGCGCGCAGCGTTGCGCCGACAGCATCACCGCAATGTCTGACGGCAACCTGACCGTTGACATCAAAGCAGCCGGTGAACTGGTTGGCGCGTTCGAAGTTTTCGACGCGGTATCGTCGGGTCAGGCCGACATGTACCACGCGGCGGACTATTACTTTGTGGGTCAGCACCCGGGCTATGCCTTCTTCACAGCTGTTCCGTTCGGCATGACCGCGCAGGAACTGGTGAACTGGTACTACCATGATGGCGGCATGGAAGCTCATGACGAGCTGGGTCAGATCTTTGGCCTGAAGTCGTTCCTGGCCGGTAACACCGGTGCGCAGGCGGGCGGCTGGTTCTCGAAAGAGATCAACAGCCCCGAAGACTTTAACGGGCTGAAGTTCCGCATGCCGGGTCTGGGCGGTAAAGCCCTGGGTAAACTGGGCGCGTCCGTTCAGAACATCCCGGGTTCGGAAGTGTATCAGGCACTGTCCTCCGGCGCGATCGACGGGACCGAGTGGATCGGACCTTGGGCCGACGAAAAGGCCGGTTTCCAGGAAATCACCAAGACCTACTACACCGCTGGCTTCCACGAGCCGGGCGCTGGTCTGTCGCTGGCGACCAACCGCGACGTGTTCGAGGAACTGACACCCGCACAGCAGAAGATCATCGAGATCGCTGCCGCCGAAGCGCACCAGTGGAACCTGGCGCAATTCCTGGCCAACAACGGTGCGGCCCTGCAGCGTCTGCAGTCGGGCGGCGTGAAGGTCATGGAATTCCCGGACAGCGTTTGGGATGCCTTCGGCACCGCCAGCCAGGAAGTTCTGGACGAAAACATGGGCGACGAGCTGTTCAAGAAGATTCACGACAGCGCGATGGCTTCGATGGCGGCGTCTTCGGCCTGGTTGAACCTGTCGTCGGGTGCCTACACTGCACAGCGCGACCGCGTTCGCGGCTAATCGCAGGAACTAAACTCAATTGGTTTCCCCGCCTGGTGCGGGGAAACCTTTCCCGTTGCACATGCAGGGCTCGGACAAGCCAACAATAAGCTGCGGTGCAACTGACGCGACCTGGGGACAACATGCAGGACGAAAACGGTATCTCGTTCTTCGGCGCCCTGTGGAATGGACTGGTTTGGTTCATTCAGAACATTGCCGAAGCCTTCTATAATTTCGGATATGCCATCACGCATCCGCAACTCTGGCTGAACTGGTCGGACAAAGAAGCCATCATGCGCTTTGTCTATTATGGCGGGTCGGTCGAGTTCTTCTTTGTGATCTTCACCATCTTTTTGGTTCTGACCGCCATCGGTCTGTATTATCGGAACTTCATGTGGGGCATGGTGCGCGGCCTTGAGGGGTTCGCCAACACAACCGGACGCTTCTTTGCGTGGGCGGGCCTGTTGATGGTCATCCAGCAAATCGTCATCGTTTTCATGCAGCGGGTGTTCGCGCGGCCCGATATGGCCTTTGGTTTCGGTATCCCGATCCAGATGGATATCAGTTGGTATGCCGAAGAACTGAAGCTTTATAACGCAATGGTCGTGTGCCTGTGCTGCACCTATACCTTCGTGCAGGGCGGACATGTTCGGGTTGACCTGATCTATGCAGGCATCAGCCACCGGGCCAAACGTGTGATCGACATGCTGGGTGCGTTGTTGTTCATGATGCCGATGGCGGTGCTGACATGGATGTACGGATGGTACTTCATGTGGCGGCACCTAATCGTGCCGAAGCCCTCGGCCAGCGATACGCTGGACAAGCTGGTTCTGAAATCCCGCGCGCTGCGTTGGAACGTGGAAACCATCGGCTTCAGCCCGAATGGGTTCAACGCCTACTTCCTGTTCAAGATCCTTCTGGTGGCCTTCGCGGGCATGGTGTTCCTGCACGCCATCGCGTTCCTGTACCGGTCGTATCTGGAATATGTGGAAGGGCCAGACAGCGTTGGAAAATACCTCGACAAGGACAGCCTTGGTGAGGGTGAAGAAGCCTACGAAGGCGCACATTAGGGACGGGGACCCAGACTATGTTATTCGGACTTGATGGCGTCGAGATAGGCCTCATTATCGTGTTCTTCTGCCTTTTCGGAGGCATTCTGTCCGGCTTTCCGGTGGCCTTTGCCATCGGTGGGGCGGGAATCATCTCATTCGGGATAATTGCGGCGCTGGACAGTGCCGGGCTGCTGATACATCAGGCGATTGATACCAGCTCACAAGCCTATCGGGATGTGGTGAATTCTGGGATCAAGCCAGATGTGATATCGGTGTTCCGATACCCGGACTTACCGCGCATAGCTGAACCGGTCTTTGTATCGGGCTGGGAAACGGCCCTTGACCGCAACGTCTCGTTCATCGTGAACCGCATGAATGAACGTGTTCTGGCGGGGCAGTCGATCGAAACTCTGCTGGCCGTGCTGATGTTCGTCCTGATGGGCATCACGCTTGAACGCTCGAAGATTGCAAACGATCTGCTGACGACGATGGCGCGCGTTTTCGGACCGCTGCCGGGCGGTCTGGCTGTGTCGATTGTTGTTGTGGGCGCGTTCCTTGCGGCCTCGACCGGGATCGTCGGGGCCACCGTGGTGACCATGGGTCTGCTGGCGTTGCCGACGATGTTGCGGAACAACTATTCGCCTGAACTGGCGACGGGTGTGATCGCCGCTTCGGGTACGTTGGGGCAGATTATTCCGCCCTCGATCGTGATCGTTCTGCTGGGAACTCTGGCGGGAGATTTGTATTCAACCGCTCAGGAAACCCGCGCAGTTGAAGCGGGCTGTACCGACGCGCTGACCTATCTGGGTGAGCCGGCGGTGGTTTCGGTCGGCACGTTGTTCCAGGCGGCGCTGCTGCCGGGGATCATGCTGGCGTTGCTCTATGCGCTCTATGCGTTCGGATATGCGTTGCTTAACCCCGATAAGGCTCCGGCTGTTGAACTGTCGGGCGGCAGTGGCGAAGTGATTACTCGCGCCGAAGGTCTGACCTGGTTGCTGGGCGCGCCGGTCGCCCTGATCGTGGGCGCGGTAATGCTAAGTAGCGCCGGTATCATCGGCAGCCAGAACATCAGCGTTTCGGCGTTCTCTGACATTGGAGAGGGCGCATCCCTGCGCACCAACGTGTCTGCGGAATGTAAGGCCTCGATGATCGACCTGCATGGTCAATCCGCCTGGGATCAGGCCGTGGCCGAGCAGGAGGCCATCGACGCTGCAGGAGGAACCAGCGAAGCCACACGACTGACCGAAGAGGAACTGGCCGCTGCTCAGGAAGCCAAAATCGCAGCGGCTGCACCGATCGGAACAGGTGTCGCCGTGATGGTTGTTCTGCTGGGTCTGACGCTGGTCATGGGACGGGGAATTGCACCGTCGCAGTCTACGCAGCCCCTGATCGTTGGGGCCATTGGCCTGTTGCTGATGCTATTGGTGGATGTGCTTCTGATCGCGCCGACAACATCGTCCGGGGCGACCTTCCTGCTGTTGGCGGTGCCGTTTGCGCTGGCCATGTATGGCTGTAAGGAAGCTGCGGCGCGGTGCGCGACCAATGATCTGATCCGTGTGGTGTTCCCACCGCTGGTTCTGATCATCGCGGTTCTCGGCTCGATCCTGGGTGGTGTGACGAACCCAACTCCGGCGGCTGCGCTGGGGGCTGGTGGTGCGATCATGCTGGCGGCCTATCGCAAACTGCAGGATCAGGGACGATCCGGCAAGGTGATCATCTGGTCGACATTTGCCGTGATCATTGCCCTGCTCATGGGGGTCAACTTTGACCTGCGTATCAACCAGGGCGGTGTGACGGCGGAAACTTGGATTGCCTTCTTCATCGCGTATGGCGCTTACCTGTTCGCCCTGTTCGGCCTGATCTATGGGTGCTGGGTTCTGTTTACCAGTGGTGTTCTGACGCCGGTGGTACGGGAAACCGCCAAGGTGACCTCGATGGTGTTCACCATCCTGATCGGGTCGCAATTGTTGAACCTTGTGGTGATCTCGTTTGGTGGGGAACATTACATTCAGCAATTCCTCAGGAGCTTTGACAACGAGTTTACGGTTTTCCTGATCGTGATGCTGGTCTTGTTCATCCTTGGGTTCGTGCTGGATTTCCTTGAGATCATCTACATCGTGATCCCCATCGTAGGCCCGGTGATCTATGGCGGATCGTTTGATCCGAAATGGGTCACGATCATGGTCGCGGTGAACCTGCAGACCTCGTTCCTGACGCCACCGTTCGGATTTGCCTTGTTCTATCTGAGGGGGGTTGCACCGAAGGAGGTCACGACTGGGCATATCTATCGCGGGATCATTCCTTTCGTGCTGATCCAGGTGGTCGGAATCGCAATCCTGTGGTTCTTCCCGTCGATTGTGACAATCGTTCCGGATCTGATCCCGAACTGATCTTTGGGTGTCATTCAGTGAAAATGAAAAGGGGGCCTGCTGGCCCCCTTTGCTTCGGCGTTTTGGGAAGGGGCCAGCCCCTTCTTGGCCTGCGGCCAATTCAACCCCGGGATATTTTTGGCCAGATGAAGGGATGGATCAGGTGAACTGAATGAGGTCCCAGCGGTTTCCGAAGGGATCGCGCCAGACGGCGACCGTTCCGTAGGGCTCGTGTCGGGGGGCTTCCTCGAAGTGAACACCTGCGGCGTTCATTTTGGCGTGGTCGCGGTCGAAGTCATCGGTTTCCAGAAAGAAGCCTACGCGCCCACCGGTCTGGTTGCCGATTACTGCGGATTGGTCAGGTCCGTCCGCGCGGGCGAGCAGTAGCGATCCCTGCTTTGATCCTGGCGGTGCGATGCGGACCCATCGATTTCCTGCGCCCAGGTCAATATCCTGCAGCACGGTGAATTTCAGCGTTTTCGTATAGAAAGCGATGGCTGCGTCATAATCCGGGACCACCAGCGTCACCGCGTGAAGGCTTTGGCGCATGTTGCCTCAGCCCTTGGTCGGGTGGCGGTCGGGTAGTTGGATATTGGCTACCTGTTCGGCAATGGGGGCGGTGGACAAGGGGTGATGACTGGAGTCCGGCAATTCCGACGGATTGCCGACATTGATCCATTCGCCCCGAACGTACGCTTCGAGCCCGGAGAAGCGGGCCTTGTATCCCATTTTGGGGCTTCCGGGTACCCAATACCCCAAATAGACGTATGGCAGGCCAGCTTCGCGGGCGATGTCGATGTGATCGAGGATCATGTACGTCCCCAAAGAGCTTTGCGGCTGGTTCGGGTCGTAAAAAGAATAGACCATGCTAAGCCCGTCATCCAAGACGTCCGTCAGGCTTACGGCGATCAGGTCACCGGTGGTCGGGTCCGCGTACTCCACGACCCGGCTGCGGATCGGAGTTTCCTCGATCATCGCGGCAAATTCGAATACATCCATATCGGCCATGCCGCCATCCGCGTGGCGCGTGTCCAGATATCGGCGGAACAGTTCGTATTGTTCATCTGTTGCCCAAGGCGAGTTCGCCTTGCGCTGGAGGTAGGCGTTGCGTTTGATGGCGCGTTTCTGGCTTTTGCTGGTGCGAAACTCGGAGACGTTTATCCGGGCGGACAGGCAGGCTGCGCAATCGGCGCAAGACGGGCGGTACAGCACGTTCTGGGACCGGCGGAATCCTTGTTGAGACAGCGAGTTGTTGAGCTGATCCGCGCCTTCGCCCTGTAGGGCGGTGAACAACTTACGCTCCATCCTGCCCTCAAGATAAGGGCAGGGTTGTGGGGCCGTCACATAGAATTGTGGCGCTATTGGCAGCGTGTGTCGCATGAATGTTCCAGGTTTCCTGAAACGGATGATAACAACCGATCCCGGTACCGCCAAGTGATTCAAGCAGTTGGATAATTTTTACGCGCGCTGGTTGATCATGACCGTTCCAAGGAAAGCATCTGTTAGCCCCTGGCACCGCGCGCTGGTCAGCATCATGATGACCGAGATGATCTGCAGGACTGGGAAAGCCATGCTGACGAAATAGCCCGCGGTGTGTGCCAAGGCTTTGCCGGTATCCATGCGGGCCCCAAAGGAATCGCGCAATTCTATGCCCATGAATCGCATACCCAAAGTGGCTGAGCCATTTGCGATGGTCACAACGCGATAGATAAAGCTTACGACCGCGTAGATCAGGGCAAGAATAAACAAGCCCATGCCCAAGGTCAGAAAGATCGCAACTGTGCAGAGCAGTGAGACAAAGGCGATGTCAAACAACCACGCGACAAAGCGTTTGATCGCCACGGACTGATAGAACTCCGGCTGGCGGTCAGGGTCAGGCAAATGGGTCATGTAGGGAATTTCCGAGTTGTTGTGTGGTTTACCCTGTCCCGATCAGGCGGGGCAGGGCAAGTCTGGATCAGGCGTTCTCGCCGTTTTCGCTTGGATCGCGGTTTTCGCGGGCGCGTTCGTCCATGAACTGATCGAACTCGGCCTTGTCCTTGGCTTCGCGCAGGCGGCGCAGGAACGCTTCAAAATCCTGTTGTTCGCGCTCCAGACGGGCAAGGGTGTCGGCCTTATATGCATCAAAGGCGCTGTTGCCCGAGGGTTTCATGGCGCTCATGTGGCTGTGCCAGGTTTTGCGGCGGCTGCAGGACTTGCTGAACATGCGTTTGCTCCAGATCATATAGGCCAGAATGGCCAGGCCTACGGGCCAGAAGAAGATGAATCCAAGGACCATTACAGCGATCCAGGCCCCTTTTCCCTTATCATCAAGCCAGGCTTCGGCGCGGTAGAGCCATCCCGGATTTTCAGGGACGGCGTGGTCGGAAAGTGCGGTCATTTGGGGTCTCCGGGTTAATGTAAATTGCGTTTACATCATCTAGATGGGGGGTATGCGGCAGGTTGCAAGGGGTGAATGTGAAAAAGATTTACATCTTGGATGGGCGGTGCATAGCAAAGCGCCGAGAAAAGGTTAGTTTCCGCTTGCGCAAGACATTGAAATTACGCCATCTCCTAATTGGGGCTTGAATCCCTTGTATAGTCTTTCCGCCGGAGGGTTAATGTCAGGACCACTCGCCATCCAACGAATGCCTCGACCTTTCGATCTGTCGTTGGGGGCAGAGGCGCGTGCGCTTGTCACTGATCTCGCACCTGAAGCCGGCGAACTTATCGCTGGGGCCGCCGGATCGAGCCCTTATCTGAATGGGCTTGTCGCGCAAGAAAAGGACTGGCTTGCGCAGGCTTTAACCCAGCCAGATCAGGCACTGGCAGATGTGGTGCAGGGCGTACAAAATCTGCCAGCGGATCAGTTGAAGCCCGGATTACGACAGGCCAAACGGCGGGTTGCGCTTCTGACCGCTCTGGCTGATCTGGCTGGTGCGTGGCCGTTGGAGAAAGTTACGGCGGCCCTTACGGATTTTGGCGCACTAGCGGCCGACGTTGCGGCCAAAGCTGAGATCGCCGCGCTGATCCGGCGGGGCAAACTGCCGGGCATGACCGAGGACGATGTGGAAACTGCTGCCGGGATGATCATTCTGGCCATGGGAAAGATGGGTGCGCACGAGCTGAACTATAGTTCGGATATCGACCTGATCGTTCTGTTTGATGAAACCCGGTTTGATCCGGGCGATTTCTATGATGCGCGACACGGAATGGTCCGGGCCACACGGAATTTCTGCGCGACGCTCAGCGACAAGACGGCAGATGGCTATGTGTTCCGCACCGATCTGCGTCTGCGTCCCGATCCGGGGGTGACGCCTGTGTGCATCGCGGCTGAGGCCGCCGAACGGTATTACGAAAGCCTTGGCCGCACATGGGAGCGCGCAGCCTATATCAAAGCGCGGCCCTGCGCAGGTGATATCGAGGCAGGACAGCGCTTTTTGGACACGCTGCGTCCGTTTGTCTGGCGGCGGCATCTGGATTTTGCCGCCATTCAGGATGCCCATGACATGCGTCTGCGTATCCGCGAGAACAAAGGCACCGGCGGCGCGTTGACCATACCGGGCCATGACATGAAGCTGGGGCAGGGCGGCATCCGTGAGATCGAATTCTTTACACAGACCCGCCAGTTGATCGCCGGAGGGCGCGACCCAGATCTGCGGGTTCGTGGTACGGTGCCCGGGCTGGCAGCCTTGGCTGACAAGGGCTGGGTTCCACGGGATGTCGCGGAAAAGCTGACGGACCATTATCGCGCCCATCGGGATGTCGAACATCGGATTCAGATGATCCACGATGCCCAGACCCACAAGGTGCCTCAGTCGCCTGATGGGATCGAACGTGTCGCCTGCCTCATGGGGACCGACAGCGCCGAACTGACGGCGGACCTGACCCGCCGCCTGACCGAAGTCCACGAGCTGACCGAAGGTTTCTTTGCGCCCGGCTCGTCTACGCTGAAACCTGCCGGAGAGGCCGGGTTTGATCAAAGCATTCTGGCCCGCTGGCCCACCTATCCGGCGTTGCGATCGCAACGGGGCGCGCATATTTTCGAGAGGCTTAAGCCCGAGCTTCTGTCGCGCCTTTCGAAAACTGCGAAACCGGATGAGGCGCTGTTGGCACTGGACGGGTTTCTTTCGGGCTTGCCGGCGGGCGTACAGCTATTTTCGTTGTTCGAAGCCAACCCTCACCTGATTGACCTGCTGATCGACATTGTCGGAACCTCTCATGCGTTGGCGGCGCACCTGTCGCGCAATTCTTCGGTGTTTGATGCGGTGATTGGGGGCAGTTTCTTTGACGACTGGCCGGGGCGATCCGCTCTGCAGGCCGATTTGCAGCAGGCACTGGCGCAGGAAGGGGATTATGAAAGCCAGTTGGACCTCGCGCGGCGTTGGTGCAAAGAGTGGCACTTTCGGGTCGGTGTGCATCACTTGCGTGGATTGATCGACGGGGCGCAGGCCGGACAACAATATGCGGAACTGGCAGGGGCTGTGATCGCCGCGATCCTGCCATGCGTGGAAGAACAATTCGCCCTGAAACACGGCCCCGCGCCGGGACGTGGGGCCGCCGTTCTGGGCATGGGGTCGCTTGGCGCTGGCCGAATAAACTCGCAATCCGATCTGGATATCATCCTGATCTACGATCCGCTGGATCAGGACATGTCTGACGGCCCGCGACCTTTGGCAACCCGGACTTACTATGCCCGGTTCACGCAGGCGCTGATTACGGCGCTGTCTGCCCCTATGTCTCAGGGCAGGTTGTATGAGGTGGACATGCGCCTGCGCCCTTCCGGCAATCAGGGTCCCGTTGCGACGAGTTGGGCGAGTTTCACCAATTATCAACGAAATGAAGCGTGGGTTTGGGAACATCTCGCCCTGACCCGTGCCAGGGTCGTGGCGGGCGATCCGGGACTGGCCGAGGATATTGAGGCGTTTCGCGCAGTACTCCTGTCCCACCCCCGAGACCAAGCGCAGATATTGAACGATGTGGCAGAAATGCGCGCCCGTTTGGCGGCAGCGAAATCCCCGTCTGGTATTTGGGACGCCAAGAACGGCGCAGGGCGCATGATGGATATTGAGTTGATGGCCGAAACCGGAGCCTTGTTGTCGGGTGAGACCAAGCACGATGTTCACGCAGGGTTGGACGGCGCGGTCGCTGCCGGGCTTTTGGACGTCGCGCAGGCGCAAACACTCAAAGAATGCTACGATTTATGCTGGTCAGTACAATGTGCGGCTCGGCTGCTGTCCGGTAAGATGATCGAAGCGGACAAAATAGGCCAGGGCGGGTCAGATTTCCTGTGCCGGGCCACTGGGTTCGAACAGGTTGAACAGCTTCAGGCCGAGCTGCAGCAGAGGTATTCAAGCGCTGCCGAAATTATCGCCAGCGTGATCAAGGAGGACGGCAATGGCGCGCAGTGACGATCCGAACGACCACAAAGGTCTTATCCGCGAAGCCTATCGCATTGATGGCATCACTTTGCCGGAATGCCGCTCTATCTTTCTGGACTGGGCGCTCAGCCTGCCTGCTGAACGGGATCAGGCTCTGGCGTTGGTTGACCTACACGCCGCCTATTCAGCGCAGGCAGCGGATCATCCTATGACAAAGGTGCTGGCCGAAGGTCTGCAAGCCGCCAAAACCCCTAAAAGACGGGGCGGATGGCGTTCGCGTTCGCGCTAGGGCTTTTCCCTGCGGGCAATCGGCACTAAGAGGGCGCCATGACCCAAGCCGCCGATCGCCCCCGTATTCGCCTGAAACCCAAAGCCAACGCACGCGGGCTGCGCCATGGCTTTCCCTGGGTCTATGCAAATGACATCGTGACCGACCGCCGGACGCGTAAGATCGAGGCCGGTGCCCTTGCGGTTCTCGAAGACGAAAAGCACTCGCCCATTGCGCTGGTCGCGGTGAACCCGAACTCCAAGATCATGTGCCGCGTTCTGGACCGCGATCTGGAAGCCACGTTGGATGCCGATTGGTTCGAGACCCGTCTGCGCCGCGCGCTTCAGATGCGTGAACGGCTGTTTGACGCGCCATATTATCGCCTGATCCATGCCGAAGCGGACGGATTTCCCGGCGTGATCATCGACCGTTTCGGTGATGCCTGCGTTATTCAGCCAAATGCGGCTTGGGCTGAAAAACACCTTGAGACTCTGACCGATGCTCTGGTTTCTGTGACGGGCGTTTCGGTCGTGTTGAAAAACGCTTCGGGCCGGACACGCGGCCTTGAGGGGTTGGATGATGCTAACCTCACGTTGCGCGGCAAGACCCCCGATGACCCGCTGCCGGTTCCAATGAATGGCGCGACCTACAAGGCCGATCTGACCGGCGGGCAAAAGACCGGTCTTTTCTACGATCAGCGCCCCAACCACGCGTTTGCCGCGCGTTTGGTGCAACCCGGCGCACAAGTGTTGGATGTTTTTAGCCACGTTGGTGGGTTTGGTCTTGCGATGCTGGCCGGCGGTGCGGCACGCGCGCTTTCCGTCGATGGCTCAGCCGCTGCGCTGGAACTGGCCACCAAGGGTGCGCAAGCCTCGGGGTTTGACGGAAGGTTCGACACCCGGCAAGGCGACGCCTTCGATGTTCTGACACAACTGGGGCAGGAGGGGGCTCAATTCGACGTCGTTATCTGTGATCCGCCGGCCTTTGCCCCGTCGAAACAGGCACTGGACGCGGGGCTGCGCGCGTATGAACGTGTGGCGCGACTGGCCGCACCGCTGGTGAAGGCGGGCGGTTATCTTGGCCTGTGTTCTTGCTCGCACGCGGCTGACCTTGGTCGGTTCCGCGATGCTTCTTCGCGAGGAATTGGTCGGGCAGGGCGGCAGGCGCAGCTTATCCACACCGGGTTTGCCGGACCCGATCACCCGCAATTGCCGCAATTGGCCGAAAGCGGTTACCTCAAAGCTGTGTTTTATCGGCTGTGAAGGCCGTTCTTGATACCTGCGTCATTTACCCGACGGTGATGCGAGAGATGCTGCTGGGGGCGGCCAAACTTGGTCATTTTACACCGGTCTGGTCCGCGCGCATTCTAGAAGAATGGGCGCGCGCGGCCCGTAAACTCGGCCCGGAAGGTGAGGCGCAAGCTCGCGCTGAAATTGCTTTGACACAGGCAAACTGGCCAAAAGCCGAACACGCGGAGAACCCAGGGCTAGCGCAGAGACTTTGGTTGCCCGACCCGGCGGATATTCATGTTCTGGCGACGGCTGTTTCCTCGTCTGCGGATGTCATCGTTACCGTGAACGCAAGGGATTTCCCAAGAAACGTCCTTTCGGAAGAAGGGCTTGAGCGCCGCGATCCCGACGCGCTGCTTCACGGGTTCTGGTCGGAAAATCCGGTCGACATGGCAGAGCTCGCCGACAGGGTTCTGGCCGAAGCCAACCGTCTGTCGGGCGACCAATGGAACCTCCGTGCCCTGATGAAAAAAGCCCGCCTTCCGCGTCTGGGCAAGGCGCTCGCAAACTAGATAAGGATCCAGCCTATCCGCCCGCGCCCCAACGCTGTTCAAGCACTTCAAGCGCCGCAATACGCTCATCGGTTTTGGGATGGCTCATCAGCCAAGCGGGGGTCACACCTGCGCGTTGTTGCGTCAGATCTTCGAGTTTGTGAAACAGGGACTTTTGCGGCTCGATCCCGATTCCGGCCTTGGTCAGCAATGCGGCGGCGTATTCATCGGCCTCATACTCGTCCCCCCGCGACAGTCGTGATGCCAGAAGATGGGTGAGCATGTTTGCGATCCACGCTCCAATGAATGGGATGAAACGGTTCAGCAACATCATCAACGCCGCCCGAAGCGCATTCTGCCCCGAGAAATCAATCATGCGGCGCCGGGCATGGCCTAGCGCAACATGGCCAAGTTCATGCGCAATCACGCTGGCCATTTCTTCGGCCGAAACCTCACCATTGCTGAATTTACGGTAGAATCCGCGTGTTATGAAAATTCGCCCATCCGGTGCGGCAAGCCCGTTCACCGGGTCAATCTCGTAGATATAAACCGGCACGCGGTCGATCCCCAGCGCCGCCGCAAGCCGATCCGTCATGCGTTTGAGAGCGGGGTCGGCCAGTTCTGTTGACTTGGCGTCCAGTTCCCGGTGGGTGCGCCAGACGGAAATTCGATACATGACAACGGCATAGGCGATTGCCAGCAATATTGGGGTTAGGCGAAGCATAATTCAGATATGGGCCGCGTGCGCGAACTAGACAAGCCACAAGTTCCTGCTTTGCCGGTTTGGGACCATAGCTGTGTGTCCGATCACTCGACGGGCGTGGGTAGGTCTAGGTTATCATGCAGGTCGGAAAGAGTGTCTGTGGTCAACACCTCGCCCTTGGACGCCTGAAAGAATGCATACTCGGCCTCTTTCTGGGCGACCAATGTATTGACCCGCAGGTCTTTGAGATCAGCACGCAGATTGTCCCGAATTTCCTCATACGCCTCCGCTTCAAGCAACTCTCGTTCCAGAGTATCCAGCTTGTCGTCATAATTCGGATCACCAAGGTCGAGATCGGCAATGTCGTCTGCAATCTCATCGCTGCTGCGACCGCCGTAGTTTTCGTTCAATGCCCGCAAGTTGCGCCTTGTTTCGTATAGCTCAGCCCGCAGTTCGTAATACTCGGATGCCTCAAACTGGTAGGACGCAATCTTTCCGACGTTACTGTTGGGTGCCGCATTCTGGAACGCAGGAGCCGCCGCGTTTGAGGCGTTCAGGTTCCGCAACTTGTCCGATCCGTAAGGGTCCGTGATCGCGGCGACAAGCGGATCGCGTTTGTAACGGTTCCAGCCCTTTTTGTGCGGGTATTCGACGTCGTCGTAGCGCAGAATATAAGCGGCGTCTTTGGCAAAATACGCATGGTTATCAGAATAGCGGTGATAGTCAGGGTCGTAGGGCACCGGCTGAATCGTCACGTCGTCCTGAAGGCGATCTTTTGGTTGTGGCAGATCAATATTTTCGTGAAACTCACCCAACGCGCTGCGGGTCAGAGTGCGCCCTTTTGATGCTTCGAAAAAGGCGGATTCTGCGTCGGCCAACGCATCCTTGGTCTCGTATGACAAGTCTTTGACATCCTGCCGAAGGTCGTCGCGTGTTTCCTCGTACAATTCAGCTTCGCGCAGTTCAGCCTCCAGCTCATCTAGTTGCTCATCATAGTCCGGGTCACTTGGATCAAGCCCGGCGATGTCATCAGCAATTTCATAGCTCGAACGGCCATCATATCCTTCGTTGAGGTCGCGCAAATCACGGCGCGCCTCGTATAGGTCGGCGCGCAGATCGTAATACTCGGTTGCTTCGGCCTGATAGGTCGCGATCTTTCCGACATTACTGTTCGGTGACGCATTTCGGAAAGCAGGCGCTGCCGCATTTGAAGCGTTCAAGTTGCGCAACTTGTCCGAGCCATATGGATCGGTAATCGACGCAACAAGAGGATCGCGCTTGCGCCGTTTTGGCGGTTTCAGATCCCCGTCATCCTGATGCCATGTATATGCCCCCGTGGACCGTGCCACCGGGCGCGGCGACCGATCTACCGGGTCTATCGAGGCTTGTCGGTATGACTTTTTGACCGGTTTCGAACCGCGATTCGACCGAGAGCTTGAGCGCGTTCCAAACAATTCTTCTACGTCCCGTTTGAACTCGCGTCCGAATTCTGAAAACGAAACCCTTTGCGTGGTTCCGTTTTTAGGCTTGCTTTTGGCTTTATTCGAGCCGTTGTTCTTTTTGAACAAGTTCTGAAAGGAATTGTTCTTTCGGGCTTTATCCCGGCTTTTCCCGTATTCGCTTGTCTTGCTGTTTTTGTTGCCTTTTCCAGCTTTTCCTTTTCCGCTGCCTTTGCCGCGACCTTTCCCTGCGCTTTTTGCCTTGTCGCTTTTGGCAAATGCAGCGTCTGGGGCAAGTGCAAACGTGGCAACGGCCCCAGATGTCAGGATCAAAGAAGCAGATGTAACAATGGTCGTAAGAAATGCGCGGAAACGAAACTTGGTCATTTTAGCCCCCCAGCCTTAACCACTTCGCAATATACTACGGATTTGGGAATCCTGGCCGGACTAAGGGGGATTGTTTCTACAGGGGCTGCGATTTCCGGATTTTTTCCTGAAATTTGCCATATTGTTTCGAGATCGGAAACCGCATCGGCTGGGAACGAAAGTCCAAAAGACCTATCGTGTCAGTTCCTTCATTCCCTGTTCCAGCCCGGCCAATGTCATTGGCACCATGCGGTCTTCGAATATCTCGCGGACCATATTGATCGAGTGGGTGTACTGCCAATACTTCTCGGGCACCGGATTGATCCAAAGATGCGATGCCCACTGCTCGCGGGCCCGTTGCAGCCAGACCTGACCGGGTTCTTGATTCCAGTGCTCGCTCGCGCCGCCAGGATAGGCGATCTCATACGGGCTCATGGATGCATCCCCGACAAAGATGCACTTGTAGTCCGGGCCATAGGTCCGCAGCACCTCGTGGGTCGGGGTTTGTTGGTCCCAACGACGTACATTGTCCCGCCAGACGCCTTCGTACAGGCAATTGTGGAAGTAGTAGTATTCCAGATGTTTGAACTCGGTCCGCGCAGCCGAGAACAGTTCTTCGACCACCTTGATATGCGGGTCCATTGATCCGCCTACGTCCAGAAACAGTAGGACTTTGACTGCATTGTGACGCTCGGGCCGGGTTTTGACGTCCAGATAGCCGTGCTCGGCCGTGGCGCGGATTGTGCCGTCCAAGTCCAGCTCATCCGCCGCACCTTCGCGGACCCAACGGCGCAGGCGCTTCAGGGCCACCTTGATATTACGCGTTCCCAGTTCAACCGTGTCATCCAGGTTCTTGAATTCACGCTTGTCCCAGACCTTGACCGCACGCTGGTGGCGGCTTTCCTTCTGGCCGATACGCACGCCCTCGGGGTTATAGCCATAGGCCCCGAACGGTGATGTTCCTGCGGTGCCGATCCACTTGTTGCCGCCCTGATGGCGGCCTTCCTGATCCTTGAGCCGCTCGCGCAGCTTTTCCATCAGCTTGTCAAACCCGCCAAGCGCCTCGATTTCGGCCTTTTCTTCGTCTGACAGGTGCTTTTCGGCCATCTTCGCCAACCACTCGGCCGGGATGTCGACGGCTTCCAAAACCTGATCAAAACTGATTTCTTCCAGCCCTTTGAAACTTGCGGCAAATGCCTGGTCGAATTTGTCGATGTTGCGTTCGTCTTTCACCATCGACACGCGGGCAAGATAGTAGAACGCCTCGACGTCATAGGTCGCGAGGCCCTTTTTCATACCCTCCAGAAAAGTGAGGTACTCGCGGAGTGAAACGGGAATACCGGCTTTGCGGAGATTTTCGAAGAAGGGCAGGAACATGGCTTAGACCACCAGACGAACAAGGATGAGGGAAAGTACAAGGCCGAGCAAGGCAAAGGCAATGCCGTAACCTGCTGCGTATTGGGCAATATCCGCCGTGCTGCCGTTGCGCTTGCGCGCGGTCAATGCCCCAAGGATAGCCCCAAGGATTGCCATGCCCAGAACCACTACCATGCGTTACCCGCCTTTGTTGTTTGCAGGGGCTTCGGCAACGTCCTGCACCAGCGACCTGACCACTATTTCTGAGCCGAAGCCGTAGCGCGCCCATCCTAGACTGTCCAGCCTGACGGAACGTGCCTGCGTAAGCCGCCCAGTCTGACTGAGCGCTTCTGACTTCAGCAGCAACAAAGTAGCCAGTTGCGAGGCATTCTCAGCGCGTGTCATCACGTCGATGGCCTTGTCCAATTCGGGCAGAACCTCGGAACCCTTCCCCTGGGCCAGCGCGTAAGAGGCGGTTTGGGTCGTGACATAGGCGCGGTGTACCTCGGTGCCCGGGTTGGCGCGGAGAAATTGCAGGGCGACGTCATAGTGCAGCAAAGCCTGCTGCGGATCGTCGAACTGCACCATGCGTCCCATCAGGTAATAGGGAAAGGCGCGGCGGTGGTCCGTCCATCCCTGTTCCTGACCTATCAGGGCAGCTTTTTGCGCGGCGCGAAAGCGTTTGCGCGATCCGGGCCCCGGACCGACGGATTTTTGAATGGCGTTGACCCACTCGCGCGGGGTTTCAGTGATGGGGTGCGGTTGGATCGCGTCCCCGCGCGGGTTCAGCCGCGACAGGATATCGGGGATGGCGGCCTCGACCTGTTCGCGCGTCATGCCGCTTTGCAGTTCGGGGGCATAAGTTGCGCGCAGGATCAACATGTCGAAACCGGTCAGAACGGTGTGGATGTTGTCGTCGTTAAAGACGGAATCTGGCAGGTGATACAGGTCGTTCAGCGGCCCCAGTGCTTGCGCGATCTCTTCATGCAGGCAATCTCGTTTTTCCTGCGGGCTGACGTCGAATGGTATGAAAATTCCTATCCGTTCCCGGTTGCGCAAGGCGGTCCAACTGCTTTTCCGTTTGCGGCGATCGCGGCTGTATTCTTCAAAGCTGGATGAGTTGGGGACAACGAAACAGGCCGCGTTCGGCAGAATATCGTGAATCTGGTCCTGACTTACGGCCTCGACCGTGATGTTGGCCTGACCCTCTGAAATCTGGCGGATGTCAATCCTGGCCTCTCGTTGCAGACGGGTCAGAAGCCGGGTCAGATCACGCTGCATGGACGGGGTCGGTGTGCCCGTCAAACGCAGGGTTACCGGTCCTTCGAACCGCGTCAACACGGGCAGCGGGGTGCCGCTTTCCAACGCGAAATGCAGGTTGACGAAGTCCGACGCGATATTGGTGTTCGACCGCGATGGGGCGGTGGGGTACGACGCCGTGAAGGCCTTGACAGGCGGCAGGATTTCTTCAACCGCGTTCACACGTGTCGGCGGTTGGGGCGGGGGAACCGCAGTACACCCGACCAGGGCAAGCCCAAAAAGGATTACCGCCCATCGCATCATGGGCGTTGATACCGGATAAAGGGCGTTTCCTTGCCGATACGGTCATACAGCTTGCGCGCCGTATGGTTGAATTCCTGTGTCAGCCAGTAAACGGACGGAGCACCCTCTCTGTCGGCCTCGTCATAAACGGCCTGAATCAGGGCCCGTCCCACACCTGTCCCACGCGCCTCTGGTCGGGCAAAGAGGTCTTGCAGATAACATACGCTTTCCACTTTCCATGCATGGCGGTGAAAAAGGTAGTGGGTCAGACCAATCAACTGCCCGTCTTTTTCGGCGACGAAACAGGAAAAATCGTGCGGATCGTCCGCCAGCAGACGTGCAAAGGTGCTGTCGTAAATCTCGGCTGAAACAGTTGTTTCATAGAACGCCAGATAGTCGTGCCACATCTCTTGCCATTCCGGGCGATCTTCGGGCCTCAATGCGCGAATTGTAAGAGTATCAGGCAAGCAACATGTCCCATTCGTAACGTGAGCAAGCGTCCGGACAGACCCGGACGCCTCTGCGCTGATGCTGACACCCGGCCTTCTATAAGGCAAGCGTCGATCAGCGGAACTTCACATCTCTCAGCGTTTGCTGCGGGCCATGAACGCCAGACGTTCGAACAAATACACGTCCTGCTCATTTTTCAGCAGCGCGCCGTGTAGCTTGGGCAGAGCGTTGGCACCGTCACGTTTGAGGTCCTCGGCCGTCAGATCCTCGGCCAGAAGCAGCTTGAGCCAGTCCAGCACCTCGGAGGTCGACGGCTTTTTCTTCAGCCCCTGCGTTTCACGGATTTCGTAGAACTGTGTCAGGGCGGTGGTCAGCAGCCCGTCTTTGATACCGGGATGGTGCACTTCGACGATACGGCGCATCGTGGTTTCGTCGGGGAACCGGATGTAGTGGAAAAAACAGCGGCGTAGGAACGCGTCGGGCAGTTCCTTTTCGTTATTCGAGGTGATGATCACGATGGGGCGGTTCTTGGCCCGGATCGTTTCGCCGGTCTCGTAGACGTGGAACTCCATCTTGTCGAGTTCCTGCAGCAGGTCGTTGGGAAATTCGATATCGGCCTTGTCGATTTCATCAATCAGCAGCACGACCTTTTCGTCGGCTTCAAACGCCTGCCATAGTTTGCCCTTGCGGATATAGTTGGACACGTCCTGAACCCGCTCGTCACCCAACTGGCTGTCGCGCAGACGGCTTACCGCATCGTATTCGTACAGACCCTGCTGCGCGCGCGTGGTCGATTTAACGTTCCACTCGATCATCTTCAGGCCCAACGCCCCGGCGACTTGTTTGGCCAATTCGGTCTTGCCTGTGCCCGGCTCGCCCTTGACCAGCAGCGGACGTTCCAGCGTCACGGCGGCGTTCACCGCTATCGTTAGGTCGTCAGTGGCAACATATTCTGCTGTTCCTTGGAATCGTGCGGTCATCGGCCCCTCATCAAGTGTCGCGCGGTAATTGCAACATGGGGTTATCGCGGCACAGGAATTTTGACAAGGCAGGTCGCAGCGTCGCGTGCCGCCAAATTTCCAAGCAACTTAAATGCTTGGCACGATTCGGTGCCTTTCAGGTCGTGGAAAATTTTTAACTTACGCCACGAAATCGCCCGGTGAGTTTCACAGAAAAACAACGTTTTGTTGTTTTATGTCTCATATTTAGACGACACAGGGTCACATGGTGCCGCCGACACGTTTGCATAGTGACAATCCTCGCGCCGTCAGATAAACGCTCCGCAGAAGGGAATGCCTCATGTCTGGTGAAGAGAGAGCACTCGGCGTTGCAGGCCACACCGAGGGAGCAAAAATGAAGCAGGAAGTATTTCTGCCCGAAGATTATCGTCCAGCCGAAGACGAACCATTTATGAACGACAAGCAACTGGAGTATTTTCGCCGTAAGTTGCTGGACTGGAAAAGCGAACTTTTGGCAGGCAGCCGTGATACCATTGAGGGGCTGCAAGACAACACCCGAAACATCCCTGATGTTGCCGACCGCGCAAGCGAGGAAACCGACCGCGCGCTGGAGCTGCGTACCCGTGACCGCCAGCGCAAGCTGGTTGCCAAGATCGACTCGGCCCTGCGCCGGATTGACGAAGGCGAGTATGGCTATTGTGAGATGACCGGTGATCCGATCTCGTTGAAGCGTCTGGATGCGCGTCCGATTGCAACAATGACGCTGGAAGCACAGGAGCGTCATGAACGCCGCGAGAAAGTCCACCGCGACGATTAATCGCTGAAGAATTCAATAATCTCAGACGCCGGGGCCTGTCGCTCCGGCGTTTTTGCGTTAAGCGTTGAACATGAATATTGACGGTCTCAGTTTTGTTGTGATCGGCGGCGGAATAGGCGGCCTGGCCAGTGCATTGGCGCTGCGGCAGCGCGGGGCAGATGTCACGGTGCTTGAGCAGGCGCCAGCGCTGACAGAGGTCGGCGCGGGGCTTCAGATTAGCGCCAATGGCGTGACCGTTCTGCGTGCACTGGGTATTGCAGGCAAATCGCTGGAGATCGGGCAGTTGTCGCAAGGCACAACCCTTAGGGACTATCGAAACGGCCGCGTGATCAGCCACCTTCCGGGCCCGGCATCCGGTCCAACTTATTATTTTCACCGCGCTGATCTTCTGGACATTCTGCACAGCGAAGCTGTGCGTGCTGGCGTGAGGATAAGATTGGGCGCTCGGGTTTCGAGCGTCACAAAGCACCAGGCCGAGGCCGAGGTCGTACTGAACGACGGCGAGCGCCTGCGATGCGAGTGCGCTATAGCAAGTGATGGAGGGCGCAGTATTCTCCGCTCGATCCTGAACGGGGCCGAAACGCCGCAATTCACCGGTCAGGTCGCTTGGCGCGCAACGATCCCGTGGTCCCCTCAAGGCGACGTTCCGCGCGCGTCTTTGACGATGGGGCCAGGGCGTCACGTGGTGACCTATCCATTGCGGGATCAGTCCCTGATGAACATCGTTGCAGTCGAAGAGCGGTCGGACTGGCAGCAGGAAGGGTGGCGACTGCAAGGCGACCCAGGTGACTTGCGTGCGCGTTTTTCGGATTTCGGAGGCGGCGTGCGCGATAAATTCGAGAAGGTGACAGAAACCTATCTGTGGGCCTTGTTTCTGCGCCCTGTTGCCGAAAATTGGCAAAACGGACATCTGGCTCTTTTGGGCGACGCTGCGCATCCAACGCTGCCTTTCATGGCACAAGGGGCGTGTCTGGCGTTAGAGGATGCCTGGATATTAGTCCGGTCATTCGACGAACAATCCGACGTGTCACAGGCGCTGCAGGCCTATGAGACGCTACGCCGGTCCAGAGCGCGCAAGGTCGTTGCAGCGGCCGGTTCCAACGCTCGAAACTTTCATTTGCGCGGACCAATGCGGTTGGCCGCGCAAATGGCGTTGAAGGTTGCCGGTCCAAAACTGGCCCGCAAATATGAATGGGTTTACAGCTACGACGCGACCAGCTAGCCCTTCAGAGGTCGAGTTCTATCCACACCGGAACGTGGTCAGATGGTTTCTCGTGCCCACGAATTTCGGAGTCGATCCGACAATCCCGCATCAGATCGGCTGCTTGGGGTGTCAGTAGAAAATGGTCGATGCGTATTCCGTCATTCCGGTTCCACGCGCCTGCCTGATAATCCCAAAATGAATAATGTCCTGGGCCTTGAGTTCGCGCACGGAACGCCTCGGTAAATCCAAGGTTCAAGATTTTTCGAAATGCCTCACGGCTTTCGGGTCGAAACAGGGCATCCTCACGCCAGGCATCGGGGCGTGCTGCGTCCTCAGCTTGCGGAATAATATTGTAATCACCTGCCATCAACGCGGGTTCTTCACTGGCAATCAGTTCTTGCGCCCGGTGGTAAAGGCGTTCCATCCAAGCCAGTTTATACTCGTATTTTGGCCCGGGGGCAGGGTTTCCATTCGGCAGGTACAGCCCACAGATGCGTAACGCTTTCTTCCCGACAACCGTGGCCTCTATCCAACGGGCCTGCTCATCAGTTTTATCACCGGGCAATCCGCGGGTCACATCTTCAAGAGGGAATTTGGATAGGATCGCAACGCCATTAAAGCCTTTCTGGCCGTGGGTTTCGACGTTGTAGCCGCGATCCTCGAACATTTCGCGCGGGAAGTTTTCATCAATAGATTTGATCTCTTGCAGCAGCACAACGTCTGGCTGAGCGTCGTCCAACCAGCGTGGAAGAGCTTCGGCCCGCGCCTTTATGCCGTTGATGTTGAACGTGGCGATTTTCATACGCGATCCTCCGAAGCCTTTGGCAACCTATTGCGCAGAATGAACCCATCGGCAAGTCGGAGGGCGAGGGATGCGAGGCTCTGCCTCGCGCTCCAGGATATTTTAAGCCAGATGAAGAAACGGATCGTTAACCAATTTCTGCGATTAGTGCCGTGCGGAACAGGCGGGGACGCCGATGGCCGCGCCAGGTGAAGCTCTCCGGCGGAAGGGTCGGAGAGCGGATCCCTGCTTCATCTGGTTGAAAATATCCTGGGGGTGTGGGGGCAAAGCCCCCACCGGCGACTACATCGAAAAAGACGTACCACAGCCACATGATGAAGTTGCGTTGGGATTGTCGATTACAAACCGCGCGCCGATCAGTTCCTGGGTAAAATCTATGACGGCGTTTTCCAGAAACGGCAGAGAAACAGAATCAACGATGACCTTCTGACCTTTGCCTTCAAGGATGAGGTCGTCATCCTTCGGCTCATCCAGTGCAATTTCGTATTGGAACCCGGAACAGCCGCCGCCTTCCACCGCGACGCGTAAAGCTTGTCCTTGATCGGCGGCGCCGATTTCGGCCAGACGTTCAAAGGCGCGTTCAGTGACTGTTGGGGGCAGATTCATGCCGCACTCCAAAGGTTTATTTCTTTCTCACTCTACCATATAGAAAACGCAATGGCAGGCGACAAGGACAAGACCTTTGGAAAGAGCAGGTTTTGCATCTGACCCAGCGCGCGCACGAGGGCGTCTGGTGCCAGAGGAAGAAAGCAGTTTCCGGTCATGCTTTCAGCGGGATCGGGACAGGATCATTCACGCTAGCGCGTTTCGACGGCTTAAACACAAAACGCAGGTTTTCGTTGAGCATGAAGGGGATAGCTATCGCACGCGATTGACGCATTCCATTGAAGTCGCGCAGGTGGCGCGGACCATTGCCGGGGCTTTGGCGTTGAACCCGGAACTGACCGAAGCAGTGGCTTTGGCCCATGATCTGGGTCACACTCCGTTTGGGCACACGGGTGAGGACGCATTGCACGCGATCATGCAGCCTTATGGCGGGTTTGATCACAACGCGCAGGCCATTCGGATCGTCACCAAATTGGAACGGCACTATGCCGAGTTCGATGGTTGTAACCTGACGTGGGAGACGTTGGAGGGGATCGCAAAGCACAACGGCCCCGTATCGGGCGCGTTGCCCTGGGCGTTGGCTGAATGCACTGAGGCGTTCGATCTGGAATTGCACACCCACGCCAGCGCCGAGGCTCAAGTAGCCGCCCTTTCGGACGATATCGCCTATAACAACCATGACCTGTTGGATGGCCTGCGGGCTGACTTGTTCACCGATGAGGAAATACAATGCCTGCCAATCGTGGGTGAGTGTTATGCCGGGGTCGATCGCAAATACCCAGCGCTTGATCCCTACCGGCGCAGGCATGAGGCTTTGCGGCGTGTGTTTGGCGTGATGGTGTCGGACGTCATCGACACCTCTGCAATGTTGATTGCCGAGTCAGGGGCGCAGTCCGTGGAAGAAATTCGCGATCTGGGCCGCCCAGTTGTCCGGTTCTCGGACGGGCTATGGGCGCAGTTGAAAGAAATCCGGGCGTTTTTGTTCACCCGAATGTATCGAGCGCCTTCGGTGATGGAGGTGCGCACCGAAGTCAGCCGGATTGTAGAAGAACTGTTCCCAATTTACCTGAACGACCCCAAGCAGATGCCCGAACGATGGCATGCAGATATCGAGGCTGCGGCTGATGAGACCTCTCTGGCGCGGATCGTGTCAGATTACATCGCAGGAATGACGGACCGGTTTGCGATTCAGGATCATGCACGGCTGACGGGTAAACCTTTGACTGCGGCTCACTCAACCTCGATGTAAGCCAATGCCCAGACCTGTTGACCGGCTTGCTCGTCGGCGACGTCCTGGTTCTGTGAAGGCGGGAATACGATCATGGTGGGGCCGTATCCGCCAATGCCCATCGGTGCGCCATCGGCGTGGGTGGCCAGTATGGGTTGGTAAGTCGAAATGCTGTCCCACGGGATTTCCGCCTGATACCCGTCCATCGCCATGGGGCGTGCGGTTTTGCCTTCGGCCCCAGCCATTGTCATGACCTCTGACAACAGGGGGCCACTGAAGGTAAAGTCGCGCTGATGTTCGGGCGAGCCGTAGAGGATGGTGATCTTGACCTGAGGCAGGCTGTCCAGCAAGGCGGCATCAAAGCCTGCAGCCCCATCATGGGTCACTTCAAGAAACCCAAGAAGGCCGCCGTCGTTTTCGCCCCGGGCGGGCAGGTTTGTTTCGCTTACTGCGCCGCCCAGTGTCACCAGCACATGACCTTGCGGGGCTGGCATCTCGGCCAAGGCGGACAGAGCTGAGGACAAAAACAGGGTCAGGGGCAATGCAAGGCGCATGAATGGACTCCGATTGGGCGTTTCGGGCCGACTGTAGCGAGGATTGCGTCCAAACCAAGGTCAAACTTTAGGCATCCATTGACCTTGCTGTGTTGCGTGATAAACCGCCGGGCAAGCAAAAGGACATCCGAAATGAACCTGTTTTCCGAGATCCGCGGCCTTGTGTTGGACGCGCTGGCGCAGATGCAGTCCGAAGGTGCTCTGCCCGAGGGGTTGAACTTCGACAACGTGGCGGTTGAACCTCCGCGTGATGCGGCGCATGGCGATATGGCCACGAACGCGGCGATGGTGCTGGCGAAACCGGCCAAGATGAAGCCGCGCGACATTGCCGAGGTGTTGGCCGGGAAACTGGCAGCCGACGATCGGATCACCAGTGCCGAGGTGGCCGGGCCGGGTTTCCTGAACCTGCGGCTTGCATCTTCGGTTTGGCAGGGCGTGCTTGCTGCTGTGCTTGAAAAGGGTGTTGACTATGGCCGCTCGACCATGGGGGCTGGGCAGAAGGTGAACGTGGAATATGTCTCGGCCAACCCGACCGGCCCGCTGCACGTGGGTCATACGCGGGGTGCGGTGTTCGGCGATGCCTTGGCGAGTTTGCTGGCCTATTCGGGTCATGACGTGACGCGCGAATATTACATTAACGACGGTGGCGCGCAGGTGGATGTGCTGGCACGGTCCGCTTATGAGCGGTATCGCGAGGCCAATGGCCTGAGCCCCGAGATCGCCGAGGGGCTATACCCCGGCGACTATCTGATCCCGATCGGTGAAGCGCTGAAAGAGAAATACGGCGACAGCCTGATCGACAAGCCCGAGAGCGAATGGCTGTACGATCTGCGCAATTTTGCCACAGACGCGATGATGGACCTGATCCGCGCAGATCTGAAGGCGCTGGGCGTTGAGATGGACGTGTTCTTCTCGGAAAAGTCGCTCTATGGCACGGGCCGGATTGAATCTGCGCTGCAAGCGCTGACCGACAAGGGCCTGATCTATGAAGGCGTTCTGGAGCCGCCCAAGGGCAAACAGCCCGAGGATTGGGAGCCGCGCGAGCAGACCCTGTTCAAATCGACCGAACATGGCGACGACGTTGACCGCCCGGTCAAGAAATCGGACGGCTCATGGACCTATTTCGCCCCTGATATTGCCTATCACTATGACAAGGTGAGCCGGGGCTTTGACGCGCTGATCGACGTGTTTGGCGCGGATCACGGCGGCTATGTCAAACGTATGAAGGCCGCCGTTTCTGCGCTGTCCGATGGCAAGGTACCGCTGGATATCAAGCTGACGCAGTTGGTGAAGCTGTGGAAGAATGGCGAGCCGTTCAAGATGTCCAAACGGGCAGGGAACTTTGTGACCCTGCGCGACGTGGTCGATCAGGTCGGGCCGGATGTGACCCGCTTTGTCATGCTTACCCGCAAGAACGACGCGCCCCTGGATTTCGATTTCGACAAGGTGCTGGAGCAAAGCCGAGAGAACCCGGTGTTCTACGTGCAATATGCCCATGCCCGCGTAATGAGCGTTCTGCGTCGCGCGGCTGAGGCCGGGATTGACGCCGATGATACCGCCCTTGCAGGCGCGGACCTGAGCAAGATTGATCATGCTTCGGAATTGACTGTTGCCAAGAAGCTGGCCGAATGGCCACGTCTGGTCGAAATTGCCGCGCGAACCAACGAACCGCACCGCATTGCCTTCTATCTGTATGAATTAGCTGGGGATTTTCACGCTTTGTGGAACAAGGGGAACGACGAAACTCAGCTTCGGTTCATTCAGGATGGCGATGTTGACACAAGTCAGTCAAAAATCGCACTCGCCCGTTCCGTTTCTGTTGTGATTTCAGCGGGCTTGGGTATTCTTGGCGTTACTCCGGCGCAGGAGATGCGGTAACAAATATCGCCCGAACCGCCGGTACGAGGTAGGCAAGAAATGACTCGCGCGCCTTATTTTCTGGCGCGAAACGGGCAGTGAGGCGGACATGGCGAATTACGATTACTCGGGGCAAATGCGCCCCGAGCAGATGCATTACACGAATCAACCGCATCCTCAGGATGGGTCCGAATATTCCGATGACATGCTGGAATATGAAGCGGCACCGCAGACAGCGGGGTTGGGGCGTATCGTAAATACGCTGGGCGCAGTCGCGTCGCTGGCTTTGGTCGCTGGTATCGGCATCTGGGGTTACAAGCTTGTGATGAGGGACGTGAGCGGAGTGCCCGTTGTGCGCGCTTTGGAAGGGCCGATGAGGATTCAGCCTGAAAACCCCGGCGGAACTCCGGCGGATCATCAGGGATTGGCCGTCAATGCTGTTGCTGCGGTTGGAACGGCTGCACCGCCTGCGGATCGACTGATCCTTGCACCGCGCCCGGTTTCGCTAGCTGATGAAGACACACCGGTCGAAGCGTTGAAGCCGACCAAAGCCGTGCATCTGGTTGAGGAAGAGATTTCTGATCAGGAAGCTGCCCAAATGCGCCAGAGCGCGGTGGACGCGTTGGTTGCAGAACTTGCAGATGAAAATACTGCAACCGACACCCCGGCAGAGCAGGGCGTGCAACTGGCATCGTTGGTTATCCCGGAAGAAGAGCCTGCGATTGACCCTGCCGATCTGGCGGCTCAGCTACCCGACCCGGAATTGGCGGCCTTGCCCGGCGTCCGGCGTTCGCTGCGCCCGATTACGCGCCCGGCGCGGACGACACCGGCGGCGATTACACCGAACAGTACAACCGAGAACGCAATCAACGCAGCCGTCAAAGCGGCGGTTGGTCTGGATGTGGACCCTGACGCACTGTCAAAGGGAACGCGCCTTGCCCAGCTTGGTGCATATGAAAGTTCTGATGTGGCCCGCACCGAATGGGATCGTCTGAACGGCCGATTTGGCGAATATATGGCAGGAAAACAGCGTGTAATACAGAAAACCTCAAGCGGTGGGCGCACCTTTTACCGGCTTCGTGTATTGGGGTTCGATGACCTGAGCGACTCGCGTCAATTCTGCGCGGCCCTCCAGGCGGAAGGCGCTGACTGCATCCCGGTTGCCGCCCGTTGACGTTTGGCGCTGCAATCACTGACGCAGAAGGCCTGCGCCTGTCGGATGAAGAAAAAAGCCTGTTCCGCGAGATGAACCCGTTTGGGTTCATTTTGTTCGCCCGCAATATCGACACGGCTGATCAGGTACGCGCCCTATGTGACGACTTCCGAGAGGCGGTGGGCCGCAATTGTCCTATTACCATTGATCAGGAAGGTGGCCGCGTGCAGCGCCTGCGGAGCCCAATCGCCCGCGAATGGATGCCGCCACTGGATCAGACCACACGTTCTGGCGAAAAGGCCGAGCGTGCAATGTATCTGCGGTATCGGCTGATCGCGCAGGAATTATTCGAGCTGGGGATCGACAGCAACTGTGCCCCTATGGTCGATCTGGCGCGCGAGGATACTCATCCTTTCCTGCAAAACCGCTGCTATGGTTCCGATCCGGATCAGGTTTCTAGAATTGGGCGCGCTGTCGCCAAAGGGCATCTTGATGGTGGTGTGCTTCCAGTGATCAAGCATATGCCCGGCCATGGTCTTTCAACCATGGACAGCCATCATGATCTGCCCCACGTGGATTTGCCTTTGGATGAGTTGAACCGCGACGACTTTGCCCCGTTCCGCGCTTTGAACGACCTGCCGATGGGTATGACCGCTCATTTGGTATATGATCAGATTGATCCCCAGCCAGCGACGATTTCATCCGTGATGATCCAACTGATCCGCGACCGAATTGGCTTTGACGGGCTGATCATTACCGACGACATCTCGATGAAAGCTCTGAGCGGCGCGCCAGAGGATATCGCGCGTCAGGCGCTGGACGCAGGGTGCGACGTGGTTCTGCATTGCAACGGATCGTTCGACGCCCGGGCACGCGTGTTGAAGGCTGCCGGAGACATGACCGACCGGGCACAATCCCGCGCGGAAAAGGCGCTGTCGATGCGGCAGAAGCCAGCGGAACTTGACATCCCTGCGGCTGAGGCTGAACTATCTGCCCTAATGGGCGGGCAGGTGTATGAACGATAACCTTTTCAGCGAAGACCCGGTCTCGGTCGCGGATCGCCTTGCGGCCGAAGCCCTGATCGTTGATGTCGACGGGTTTGAAGGCCCGTTGGATGTCTTGCTGACCCTGTCGCGGACGCAAAAGGTTGATCTTCGGAAGATCTCGGTTCTGGCTCTTGCGCAGCAGTACTTGACCTTTGTCGAAAAGGCGCGTGCGCTGCGTATCGAGCTGGCGGCGGACTATCTGGTCATGGCAGCGTGGCTGGCCTTTCTGAAATCCCGCCTTTTACTGCCACCCGACCCGGATGACGAAGGACCGTCGGGCGAGGAACTGGCCGCCCATCTGGCTTTCCAACTGGAACGCCTGCAAGCGATGCGCGACGCCGCCGCCCGTCTGATGGCGCGGGACCAACTGGGGCGCGATTTCTTCAAACGCGGGCAGGGCGAGGATATCACGCGTATCCGTACCGTGACGTACTCGGCCACGCTGTTGGATCTGATGCAGGGTTATGCCCGTATCCGCACCCGGGATGAGTTCCGCCCCTTTGTCATGGACCGCGACGCCGTCTTCACGATGGAGCAGGCGCTGGAACGGATGCGCCCGCTGATCGGTTTTGCCGGGACATGGACGGATATGGAGACTTACCTGCCCGACGGCTGGGACGCCGATCCGGTGCGGCGGCGCTCGGCCACGGCGGCGACCTTTGCGGCCTCGCTGGAGTTGGTGAAAGAAGGACATATGGAGATCAAGCAAAGCGAGACTTTTGCTCCGATCCACCTGCGTAAGAGGACCGAAACACGTGACTGACGCCCCCGAAGACGAAGGCACCGGCACCCTGTTCGAGGCCCCTCCGTTGGCCGAACAGGAGCGGATGGTCGAGGCTGTGCTGTTCGCGAGCGCCGAACCGGTGACGATTGCCGATCTTGAGGCCCGGATGCCCCATGGCAGCGACGCGGCGCAAGCTGTTGAACTGCTGCATAAACGATACGAAGGGCGCGGTGTCCGCGTGGTCCGTGTGGGCGAGGCTTGGGCGATTCGCACCGCGCCCGATTTAGGTTTCCTGATGCAAAAGGAAACGGTCGAGACGCGGAAACTCAGCCGTGCCGCTATCGAGACACTGGCGATTGTCGCGTATCATCAACCCTGTACACGGGCCGAGATTGAGGAAATCCGCGGTGTTTCCGTTTCGCGTGGCACCATTGATCAGTTGCTTGAGATGGAGTGGATCAGGCTGGGCCGTCGCCGCATGACCCCTGGGCGTCCGGTGACCTTTGTTGTGACCCCGCAATTCTTGGACCACTTCGGTCTGGAGAATGCGCGCGATCTACCAGGGCTCAAGGAATTGCGCGCTGCGGGCCTTCTGGAAAACCGACCGCCACCGGGTGCAATGCCCTTAGGGGAAGGGCAGGATGGCGAAGATGACGAAGATCAGACCGAACTGTTCGAGGAAGAGTGATCGAGCGTCCCTTTTGTCGCGGCGCCAAAGGATTATGTTCGGATCTGGAAGACGGAGTTAAGCGATGAATGCCAATCGACTGATCGACATGATTGTGCGTCAGGTTATGCGCCGCCTTGTCAGTAAGGGTGTGGACAAAGGCTTTGACATGGCAGGTCGTGTGGGGCGCCAATCCGGAAAACAGCCAAACGCCAAAGCTGACCCAACGGCTGACCGTCACATGCAGCAGAACGCCAGTCGGCAGAAACAGAATATGAAGCAGGCGCAGCGGATGACCCGTCAGATGCGCCGTTTCATAAAGTTCTAGCTGACTGCTTTGAAATGCTTGGACAGTTTCAGGCCCTGTCCCTGATAGTTTGAGGCGATACCCGCTCCATAAAGCTGAGTGGGCATTTCGGTCATTTTCTCATACACCAGCCGTCCGACAACCTGCCCGTGCTCCAGCACGAAGGGGGCTTCGTGGCAGCGCACTTCCAGAACGCCGCGCGATCCCGCGCCGCCAGCAGCGGCATGTCCGAACCCGGGATCGAAGAAACCAGCATAATGCACGCGGAATTCGCCAACCATGGCCAGGTAAGGGGCCATTTCCGCAGCGTACATGGGCGGAATATGAACCGCCTCGCGGCTGACCAGAATGTAGAACGCACCGGGATCAAGGATGATGCGGCCATCGGTGGTACGCACCTCCTCCCAGTATTCCTGTGGGTCGTATTCTCCAATCCGGTCAAGGTCGATCACACCAGTATGCGGTTTGGCGCGATAGCCGACCAGATCGGTGTCCGGCAGTTGCAGATCGACCGAAAAACCCAACCCGTCCTGAATGACTGCAGGCCCATCGACAAGTGGCGAGTCATTGTGCAGCGCAGTCAGTTCCGCGTCGCTCAGCACCGCTTGACCCTCGCGGAAGCGAATCTGATTCAGCCGCATACCCGGCCGCACAAGAACCGAGAACGAGCGGGGGCAGATTTCGGCATACAAGGGGCCAGAATACCCTGCGGGCACCCGGTCAAACTCGGTCCCGCCATCGGTGATGGTGCGGGTCAACAAGTCCAGTCGCCCGGTCGAGCTTTTGGCATTGGCGACTGCGGTTATGCTGTCGGGCAGGGCAAGTGATTCCATCAACGGAACAAGATAAACGCAGCCCTTTTCCAGAACCGCGCCATGGCTGATATCAATCCGGTGCATCTCGAACTCGGCCAAACGGTCGGCGACTGAGCGTCCTTCGCCCGCCAGAAAGGATGCGCGTACGCGGTAAGCCACTGTTCCCAGGCGCAAGTCCAGGCTGGCCGGCTGCACCTGCGGGTCGATGATCGCGGGCTCGGCGGTAATCTCACCGCGCGCAATCATGCCTTCGATCTGCTGGTTTGGACATACGCCTGTCATTCCGATCCCCCCTGTTGCCAGAGCGGGATCTGGCCTGTCTGCCATAAACGTCGGTGTGATTTGGTCGGGCTAGCAGGACTCGAACCTGCGACCTTCCGTCCCCCAGACGGACGCGCTACCAGGCTGCGCCATAGCCCGACGTTGGGGTGTTCATAAAGACTTTCCCGGCAGGGGCAAGAGGAAATCATCGCCTTTTTTCTTATCCCGCCGATCGGTTTTCAATTCGATCCAGCACGGCCCGCAGCTCTTTGGCGACCGGTGCGATTTGGCGCAACAGACTGTCGTCGAAATCCGTTCTGTTCCACGCCTGAGTCGCAATGCCCCCCATCAGCGGTGCTTCATCCAGATATTCTGGTTCGGATTGCTGAGGGGCGTCATTTTGTGATGTTTCGACGACCGGAGCCGGTTCCGGTCGCGCAGGTTCAGGTGGCTTGGCCGCCTCCAGATCCAGCGTAATCTGCTCTTGGGCAGGGGCTGGCTTGGTTGCAAATGGAACAACAACGTTATTGTCAGCGATCGGATCGGGTTGTGCCGTTTCGTCGAGACCCTGCGACAGCGAAGCGACATGCGCTATACCTTGTTCCCGAAGGATGCGCTGAACGCCTTTGATGGTAATGCCATCCTCATGCAGCAGTTTCTTGATACCACCAAGCAGCCGCATGTCATTCGGACGATAGTACCGACGACCACCTGCGCGCTTTACCGGTTTTACCTGGCTGAAACGGCTTTCCCAGAATCGCAGCACATGAGCTTGCACACCCAGCCAATCCGCAACTTCACTGATTGTGCGAAAGGCGTCTGGGGACTTGCTCATGACCCTGCTGTCCTGATCTTATTTACGGTTTCCTGCGGCGACGCGATCCTTCATCAGGTGCGACGGGCGGAAGGTCAGCACGCGGCGCGGCTGAATTGGAACTTCTTCACCGGTTTTGGGGTTGCGGCCGATACGGGCAGTTTTGTCGCGCACACTGAACGTGCCGAACGACGAAATCTTGACCTGCTCACCACGCACAAGCGCGTCGGACATATGGTTTAGAACGCTTTCAACCAGTTGCGCGCTTTCGTTGCGTGAAAGGCCAACTTCTCGAAAGACGGCCTCGCTCAGATCCATTCGGGTCAGTGTTTTGTCGCCCATGCCTATTCCCCTATTGATGGTAAAGCATAGGGTCAGGGCAAATTCACTGTCAATATCAATGAATTGCAGTCGTGTGTGTAAGCCGTTTTGCGCCTGTTACCACCGCAGGATGACTGAACCCCATGCCAATCCACCACCGATTGCCTCAGTCACAAGCAGATCGCCCGGTTTGAACTGACCGCGTTGCTTTGCCACTGACATCGCAAGCGGAATCGAAGCGGCCGAAGTATTGCCGTGGTCCTGAAGCGTAACAACGACATGATCCATCGGAACGCCCAGCTTCTTGGCGGTGCCCTGAATTATGCGGATATTTGCCTGATGAGGGACGATCCAGTCCACATCCTCATGACCTAAACCGGCTTTTTTCAAGCAATTTTCGGCAGTTGACGTCAAACGTTCAACAGCTTGGCGGAATAGCTGGTTACCCTTCATCCGCAGAAAGCCGGTGGTTTGAGTGGAAACACCGCCATCGACATAAAGCAGGTCCTTGTAGCGCCCGTCAGAGTTTAGATCGGTGGCCAGAATGCCCCGGTCGTCCGAGGTTCCGTTGCCTTCCTGACGCTCCAGGATCAGCGCGCCTGCACCGTCGCCAAACAACACGCAGGTCGATCGGTCAGTCCAGTCCATGATGCGCGAAAATGTCTCGGCCCCGATGACCAGCACGCGCTTGGCCTGTTCCGACAGAATCAGGGCGTTGGCGTTGGTCAGGGCATAGACAAACCCGGCGCACACGGCCTGAACGTCAAAGGCGAAACCCCTGGTCATACCCAGCCGCGACTGCACCATGGTGGCGGCAGAAGGGAAGGTCAGGTCCGACGTCGAAGTTGCCAGAACGATGGCATCAATGTCGTCAGCCGTCAGGCCAGCATCTGCCAGCGCGGCTTCGGCGGCCTTGGTTGCCATATCCGACGTTGTTTCATCGTCTGCGGCAAAGTGGCGCCGTTCGATACCCGAGCGGGTTCTGATCCACTCATCCGTCGTATCGAGCGTCTTTTCAAACTCGGAATTCGGAACAATGCGCTCTGGCAAATAATGTCCGACACCAACTACAACTGACCGGCCTGCCATCCTGAGGTACTGCCTTTTTTGTTATTCGCCCGCTTTCGGCGGTGCGTGCGCGGCATCTTGTGCAAGCTCGGCTGTGGATGCAACCCGTGCCGCCAATTTTTCAGCAAAGCCCGATTGGGCCAAGGTGAAGGCCAGTTTTACCGCCGCTGATACCCCTGTCGCGTCAGCGCCGCCATGTGACTTGACCACTGTCCCGTTCAGACCCAGAAAAACTCCGCCATTCACACGGCGCGGGTCGATACGCTTTTTGAGGCGATTCAGCGAAGTGATTGCAAGCACAGAGGCCAGGCGGGACAACGGAGAGTACTTGAACGCCTCGCGCAGCAGGTCACCGATCAGGCTAGCGGTGCCCTCTCCGGTTTTGATGGCGACGTTGCCGGTAAACCCATCGGTTACAACGACATCCGCCTTATCTCCGGGAATGTCACTGCCCTCGACAAAGCCCACAAAGTCAAAGCTGGCCTGATCCGCGAAGTCCGCGATCATCGAATGCGCTTCTTTCAATTCGGCGCGGCCTTTGTGCTCTTCCGTTCCGACGTTGAGCAATCCGATGCGGGGTCGTTCCAACGCCATGCCGTTGCGGGCATAGGACGCGCCCATCAGCGCGTATTGAAGCAGGTCCTTGGCGTCGGCGCGTACATCTGCGCCGACATCCAGCATCACGTTAAAGCCCTGCGGGTTGCGAGAAGGCCACAGAATCGCAATCGCCGGACGGTTCACGCCCGGCAGTTTGCGAAGCCGCATCATGGATAGGGCCATAAGCGCGCCGGTATTGCCGCAGGACACGGCGCCATGCGCCTCACCCTGACGGACCGATTCCAGCGTCGACCACATCGAGGTCTGCTTGCCGTTGCGAACAACCTGACTAGGCTTGTCTTCCATCGTGACCACATCGGGGCAATCACGAAAAACGACGCGCCCATTCAGGACACGTCGTTTGGCGACAAGTTTGCGCAGCAGGGCTTCGGGCCCGTGCAGAACGAAGGCAATGTCGGGGTTCTTATTCGCTGATAGCGCAATGCCTGCCACAACTGTGGCAGGCCCCGAATCTCCGCCCATTGCGTCAACCGAAATGGTAATCCGTCCGGCGTGCTTGGGCTTATCTGTCATGCCTTGGCCTGCACTAAGAAAGGCTTAGGCCGCGTCTTCGTCCAGGTCGATTTCGTCGGCCTGAGCGACGACTTCACGGTCATCATAGTGGCCGCAGGACGCACAGACGTGGTGCGGGCGCTTCAGCTCACCACAGTTGGGGCATTCGTTCGGGTTTGCAGCAACCAGAGCGTCATGTGCGCGGCGGTTGTTGCGGCGCGACTTGGAAACTTTGTTCTGTTGGACAGCCATGGTCTCAACCTTTGTCTACTAAGGGCCAACAGATTCGCTGTGGGCCGGGTTTCATTCTTCGTTTTTCTCGTGGTTTGACGCGCGTTTAGGGGACGAGCCCCGCAATGTCCAACCCAAATTCCGATGAGCGCGCGAAAATACTGCGATTCTCGACATGTTCAAGCGATTTTTCTGACGGCGTGCTATGACAGGAAATCTGCGCGGTGTCACTCGTCTTTTTTCATCGCATCGCGCAAACTGGCAAGCCCGGCAAAGGGTTTGACGTCTTCATCTGTCATCGCCTGTTTGCCCGGTTCAGTATAGTCGGCTTGTTCCAGTTCCGCACCGTCCTTGCGCGGGTATTGCGGCAGCGCCAGCGACAGCGCCTCGATCATGACCTGCGCCGGGTCGATCTCTGCTCCCAAAGGTTCCGAGTCGTCGCCTTCGGGAATCTCGAACTCTTCTTCGTCCGGGTCTGACCAATCTGCCAGAAACATGCGGGATACTGGCGTGTCGATCCTAGTCGTGACCGGTTCCAATGTCACGACGCACGGCTGAATGACCGTTGCACCCAATTTACCGGTCAAGGCCCAGTCCCGTTTGCCCTGCGCGCGCAGTTCGCCCACGAAGCTGAGTTTGCGCAATCCGAGCAGGCCAAGATCCTCTTTGATCACGTCCAGCCATCTGGCATCCGGGCGCAGATCAAAGGCGGTTGGCGTGTTCTGGGGCAGGTCTGCGACCCGCAGAGAAGTCTGGTTGCTCATTCGTGACCCTTTCCTGTGTTGAACCGGGGCTGCGGTTTGATGTAATCGGATAGGGTCCGCAAGGGGCCAAGGCAAGAGGGTGTGAATGTTGAAGGTTGTGAACAGGTTGAAACCAGCGTCCAAAGCGCTTGTATTTGGGGCGTGTCTGGTTGTCGCTGGTGCGTGTACGCCTGTTTTCGAGAATCACGGGTATGTCCCCACACCAGAAGAATTGGCCGAGATCAAAGTCGGCGTAGACACCCGCGACAGCGTGGTCGAAGCCGTCGGCGCGCCAACGTCGTCCGGCGTGGTGCGGGATTCCGGTTATTACTATGTGCGTTCCAAAGTCCGTCACTACGGCCCAAAACGCCCCGAAGTCGTCGAACGTCAACTGGTCGCGATCAGCTTTGATCAGCGCGGCGTCGTCCGCAACATCGAGCGCTACGGGCTTGAGGACGGAGTTGTCGTTCAGTTGGATCGCCGCGTGACCGATTCCAGTATCGAGGGTCGGGGCTTCCTGCGTCAACTGCTTGGCAACATTGGCAACTTCAACCCTGCGAACATTCCCGGCGCGACCAATTAATTTGAAGCCAGTTCTTGTCGCAGTCACACGATGGTCACACATAGTGTGATAGTCACGCAGCAGGAAGAAACGGGTCTGCAACCGCGGAGGTGCGACCATGGCACTATTGCTCGGCAACGGCCGGTACCGCGCGCGTCTGGCGCGAACGCCGCAGGATATTGCGGCGGCGCAGGGACTGCGGACGCTGGCCTTTGGAACAGAACAGGTGGATCAGGACGGTTTCGATCCTCTCTGCGCACATATTTTGGTCGAGGATACGCGCGCCGAGGGGCAAGTGGTTTGCTGCTTTCGGATGCTAACGATGGATCAGGGGTCCGAGATCAGCCGCAGCTATTCCGCCCAGTTCTATGACCTCTCGGCGCTTGAAGGATTCACCGGACGTATGGTCGAGATGGGGCGATTCTGCGTTCACCCTGACTGGACTGACCCCGATATCCTGCGCGTCGCATGGGGGGCAATGACCGCCTATGTGGACGAAAACAATGTGGAAATGCTGTTCGGTTGCTCATCGTTTGCCGGGACAGAAACTTCCGAATATCTGGACGCGTTTGCCATGCTGAAACATCGCCACCTGGCCCCAAAGCGCTGGTTGCCGCGCGTAAAGGCGCCCGATGTGTTCCGCTTTGCCGCAAGGCTGCGACGCAGGCCCGATGCCAAGAAGGCAATGCTGCGGATGCCGCCGTTGCTGCGCACTTATCTGATGATGGGCGGCTGGGTCAGCGATCACGCTGTTGTCGATCGCCACATGAATACGCTCCACGTCTTTACCGGGCTTGAGATTAGTGCGATCCCTCCGGCGCGAAAGCGGCTGTTGCGCGCGGTTGTCGGGTAATCGCCGTTGACGCCTTGGCCCTGCCGGTTTAGCTGGCGGGCATGGCGAGAATTCCTTTGTTGCAGATGGCCGGTATTTCCCTGACCTTTGGGGGCGACCCGGTGTTTTCGGGGCTGGATCTGGTGGTTCAGCCGGGCGACCGCGTTGCGCTGGTCGGGCGGAACGGGTCCGGTAAGTCGACACTAATGAAAGTTATGGCGGGGCTGGTTGAGGCCGATCAAGGCGACATCGTCATCCCCCCTGGAAAATCTGTGGGTTATATGGAGCAGGACCCGGGGATGGAGGGGTTTGCCACGCTTGGCGATTATGCCTCCAGCGGGTTGGAGCCCGGAGAGCTTTACAAGGTCGAACGCGCGGGTGAGGGTTTGAAATTTGATCCGTCGCGCGCTGTTGAGACAGCCTCGGGCGGTGAACGCCGCCGTGCAGCGCTGGCCAAGCTGATGGCCGAAGCGCCCGACCTGATGCTGTTGGATGAGCCGACCAACCATCTGGATATCGAGGCGATTGCTTGGTTGGAACGCGAGTTGGGGTCGACCCGTGCGGCTTATGTCCTGATCTCGCACGACCGTGCATTCCTGCGCGCGTTGACCCGCGCGACTCTGTGGATCGACCGTGGGGTTGTTCGGCGGCAAGAACAGGGCTTTGAAGCATTCGAGGCGTGGCGCGACAAAGTCTGGGAAGAAGAAGATCAGCAGCGTCACAAACTGAACCGCCTGATCAAATCTGAGGCGAAATGGGCCGTCGAAGGCATCAGTGCGAGGCGTAAGCGCAATCAGGGTCGGGTTCGCGCGTTGCAGGCGCTGCGGGTCGAGAAAGCAGCGCAGATCAAGCGTCAGGGCTCGGCTGCGATGACGCTGGAAGCCGGACCCAAGTCAGGCAGAAAAGTGATCGAGGCTAAGGGGCTGGCCAAATCTTTCGGGGCGCAGCAGATCGTTCGGAACTTTGATCTGTTGGTGCAGCGCGGGGACAGGGTGGCCTTTGTCGGCCCCAACGGTGTGGGGAAGACAACCCTGCTGAAAATGTTGCTGGGGCAGGAGCAACCGGACGAAGGCTCTGTGTCGCTTGGAACCAACCTTGAGGTTGCCGTTTTTGATCAGACCCGCGCGCAGTTGGACCCGGAAATGACCCTGTGGGACAGCCTGACCGGTGACCCCGAGATGCGCGTTTCCGGCAAAGCTGATCAGGTGATGGTGGGCGGCCAGCCCAAGCATGTTGTCGGCTACCTCAAGGAATTCCTTTTCGACGAACGGCAGGCAAGGGCTGCCGTCAAGTCCTTGTCAGGTGGAGAAAAAGCGCGGCTTTTGTTGGCCAAGCTGATGGCAAAGTCCTCGAACCTGCTGGTGTTGGACGAACCGACCAACGATCTGGATGTGGAAACGCTAGACCTGCTGCAGGAACTGCTGGACAATTATGACGGGACCGTTCTGTTGGTCAGTCACGACCGGGATTTTCTGGACCGCGTCGCCACGACCACCATCGCGATGGTGGACAATTGCCGCGCCACAGTCTACGCGGGCGGGTGGTCCGACTATATTGCGCAGCGCGGTGACGTTTTCGAAAGGAAGGCTGAGAAAACAAAGCCTTCAAAACCTAAGGTAAAGCAGGAAAATCAGCCCAAATCGGGCCTGTCGTTTTCCGAAAAACACCGTCTGGAAAAGCTACCTGCTGAAATGGAACGGCTTGAGGCCGAGATCGGTAAGCTCGAAGAGCTCATGTCCGATCCCGACTTGTTCACCCGCGAGCCGGTCAAGTTCCAGAAAGCGACCGAGGCGCTGGTTGAACGGCAAGAGAAGCTAGCAGCAGCCGAAGAAGAATGGCTGATGCTGGAAGAAAAGGCCGAAGGCGTCTGACGGTCACCTCATCCGCAGGGCGCCGTCGATACGGATCACTTCACCGTTCAGATAGCCCATTTCGACGATGAACCCGGCCAACCGCCCGAATTCACGCGGGTCGCCAAGGCGGGCAGGGTTCGGGACATCCGCCGCCAGTTGTTGTTGGACTTCTTCCGGCAGGCCAGCGAGCATGGGCGTCATGAAAATTCCCGGTGCAATGGCCATCACGCGGATACCGGATGAGGCCAGGTCACGGGCCATGGGCAACGTCATACCCACAATGCCACCCTTGGATGCGGCATAGGCGGTTTGGCCTTTCTGACCATCAAACGCCGCAATCGACGCCGTGTTTATGATCACGCCTCGTGCGCCGTCCGACTCGGGTGCGTTCTTTGCCATCTGTTCGGCTGCAAGACGCGAAACATTGAAAGTTCCAACCAGATTAATGTCGATCGTGCGTTGAAATGGGTCCAGTGGGTGAGGGCCCTCTTTCCCAACCGTCTTGATGCCTACGGCTATGCCAGCACAGTTCACAACAGCGGTGATCCGACCCATCTTGTCTACCGCATAGTCAATCGCAGCGGCGACCGACGCCTCATCCGTCACATCCGTCTCGACAAAGTGCCCGCCGATTTCGGCCGCAACCTCATTTCCGCGCTCGGTGTCACGATCCAGAATAGTGACCTGTGCTCCGTTTTCGGCAAAGTACCGAGCGGTTGCCTCTCCAAGCCCGGATGCGCCGCCTGTGACTATGGCGCCGGTTGAGGGTAGTTGCATTTCGGTAACCTCTCCTTAATTTTGACACATTGTGACCACATTTGACTGGTGGCGCAGGTACATATTGTATATCCATGCGCCTTAACCGTCACAACTGGTGTTCTGGTCGAGTGTGATGAGTGGTGGCGAGCCCTTTGTTAACGCATTTTCAGCATGCGCTTAACCGCGCTTCATCTGCGGCTTCCACTTTGTAATCGAAGATCCTGAAGGACTTGGGTTTTTAGGGCGCAAGGAGATTAATGATGCGGATAAGACTGAAATCAAGCGTTTCAGCCTTGGTGGTGTCCCCGTTCGTCGGGGTGTTGATGGCAACAACTGCGCAGGCTTCGACAGAAGTTTGCAACGCAAGAACGGCACGGATCGCGGCCAACGCGGGCGACTATCAAGCCCTGTGTGATTGTACGCAAGTGACGCCAAGCTTCATAGAGCGCCTGCAGCGGCGGTCGGATTTCGAAGCAACTTTAGCCGTCACAGGCGAGCAATGCCCCGCTTTAGCCGCATTGTTGACAGATTTCTCGACGGCGTCGATTGGGGCAACTTCCAATTCGGGTGAAAACCCGAACGACGATCAAGGGAATCAAGCGGGATCTGGTCCGGGTGGCAATAACGGCGGCGGAAACAACGACGGCGGCGGCGGCAACAACGACGGCGGCGGAAACAACGACGGCGGCGGCGGCAACAACAACGGCGGCGGCGGCGGCAACAACGACGGCGGCGGCGGCAACAATGACGGCGGCGGCGGCAACAATGACGGCGGCGGCGGCAACAATGACGGCGGCGGCGGCAACAATGACGGCGGCGGCGGCAACAATGACGGCGGCGGCGGCAACAACGACGGCGGCGGCGGCAACAACGACGGCGGTGGCGGCAACAATGACGGCGGCGGCGGCAACAACGACGGCGGTGGCAACGGTGGAAACAACGGCGGCCCCGGCAACGGCAACGGCAACGGCGGCAATCCTGGTAACGGTGGTGGTAACACCGGAGGCTCGGGCCCCGGTACCGGTAACGGCGGCAGCAACAACGGCCAAGGTGGTGGAAACGGCAACGGTGGCAGCAATGGCGGCGGCCAGGGCGGCGGAAACGGCAACGGCGGTAGCAACGGTGGCCCCGGAAATGGAAACGGGAACAGCGGCAACTCTGGTAATGGCGGTGGAAACACCGGAGGCTCAGGCCCCGGGACCGGTAACGGCGGTAGCAACAACGGCCAAGGCGGTGGAAACGGCAATGGCGGCGGAAACGGCAACGGCGGGAAACGCTGAGGCCTCAAAACCAGCTTTCCAAAAAATTACGGCCGCCCAATAGGGTGGCCGTTTTCTTGTGTTGCCTATCGGTTCAATCGAGCGTTCAGCCCAGTTGCACCAGCGCGTGCCGCTTTTTTCCTGCGCTCAGCTTGATCGGCGATGACAACGCACCTGCGTCGATCATCAACCCCGCGTCGGTCAGTGGTGCGTCGTCCAGTTTGGCTCCGTTTTCGGCGATCAGGCGCTTGGCTTCTTTGCCGGATTTGGCGAGGCCGGACTTAACGATCAACTGCACGATTGAGGCAGGCAATTCATCCGCACCGATGGTCAGGGTCGGAAGATCGTCACCCACGCCGCCTTTCTCGAACACCTCGCGCGCTGTGGCTTCCGCGGTCGCGGCGGCCTCGGCCCCGTGCAGCAGGGTGGTGACCTCGTTGGCGAGGCGGATTTTGGCCTCGTTGATCTCGGACCCTTGCAGCGCGGCCAGACGGTCACACTCGCCCACGGGCAGTTCTGTGAAAATCTTCAGAAAGCGGCCAACGTCGGCGTCGGTGGTGTTGCGCCAGAACTGCCAGAACTCATAAGGCGACAGCATATCTCCGTTCAGCCAGATCGCTCCGCCCTGCGATTTGCCCATCTTGCGGCCGTCGCTGGTGGTCAGCAGAGGCGTCGTCAGGCCATAAATTTCCTGATCCAGAACCCGGCGCGTCAGGTCGATCCCGTTGACGATGTTGCCCCACTGGTCGCTGCCACCCATCTGCAGAACACAGCCATAGCGACGGTTCAGTTCAAGGAAGTCATAGGCCTGCAGGATCATGTAGTTAAATTCGAGGAAAGACAGCGATTGTTCGCGGTCCAGACGGGATTTTACGGATTCAAAGGACAGCATCCGGTTGACCGAGAAATGCCGCCCGATATCGCGCAGGAAATCGAGGTAGTTCAGGCTGTCCAGCCATTCTGCATTGTTCAGCATCAACGCGCCGGTGTCGCTGTCATCATAGGACAGGTACTTGGCGAAAACCTTCTGCATCCCGGCGATGTTGGCGTCGATCTGTTCGGGGCCCAGCAGGGGGCGTTCGTCCGACCGGAATGAGGGGTCACCCACCTTGGTGGTGCCGCCGCCCATCAGGGTGATCGGCTTGTGACCGGTCTTTTGCAGCCAGCGCAGAACCATAATGTTCATCAGGTGACCGACATGCAGCGACTGCGCGGTTGCGTCATAACCGATATAGGCTGTTTGCACCCCACTGATCAGCGCGTCGTCAAGGCCTTGATAATCGGTGCAGTCGGCAAGAAAGCCGCGCTCGATCATCGTGGCGATGAAATCCGATTTGGGGTGGTAGGTCATATCCGTGCCCTTTGGGTTTGTGTTGCGGGGCAGTGTATAGGCGGTGGGGGTGGCAAGGAAAAGGCACCTTTTGCAGGAAAAGCACGCGGTGCGCCTTATGTGGCTTGCGTTGTGTTTACGTTACCGTGCAGGTTGTGGCCAACGCGCTGATCCAACGGGCGCGAAAGACGCAAGAGGTAAGGCATGAGCCGGGTAATAGGCAAGACGGATACGGTCAAAGCACTGGGCGCAATGTCGGGCACGTCTTTGGATGGCGTGGACGCAGCCGTGGTCGAAACCGACGGGGTGCGCATCATGGGGTTCGGTCCCAGCGGCTATCGCGCTTATTCCGACGAAGAACGTGCCACACTCAGGTCTGCGCTGGGCCATTGGCATGGTCCCGAAGTCGATGCCGCCGCTGAACTGGTGACCATCGCCCATGCCGAAGCATTGTCCGAATTCGATGAGATCGATCTGATCGGCTTTCATGGCCAGACCCTTGCACATGAACCGGGTGGGCGGGGAACCTTGCAGGTGGGCGACGGCGACGGTTTGACTCAGGCATTGGGTGTTCCCGTCGTGTGGGATTTCCGCAGTGACGACGTGGCGATGGGGGGTGAAGGCGCACCGCTCGCGCCGTTCTTTCACTTCGCCTGTGCCAAATGGATCGGAGCCAAGGAACCTCTGTGTTTTCTGAACCTCGGCGGGGTGGGGAACCTGACTTACGTGGACCCCGGTTTTGATGGCCCCGAAGCCCCCGGCGCGCTGCTGGCCTTTGATACCGGCCCGGCCAACGCGCCGGTCGATGACTTGATGCAAACACGGCTTGGTTTGCCGATGGACCGGGATGGCGCAGTTGCGCGCGGCGGAACGGTTGAGATGGGTGCGCTTGAATTGTTTCTGGCCGAGCCGTTCTTTAACAAGGTGCCGCCCAAATCGCTGGACCGGAACGATTTCGCGGAAATGATCGGTTTGGTGCAGGAACTGTCCGACTCCGATGCCGTGGCAACCTTGACGGGCATGTGCGCCGCAGGCGTGATGCAGGGGATGGAGCATTGCCCCAAGCCCCCCGCGCGCGTGCTGGTCACGGGCGGAGGCCGCCGCAATCTGGTCTTGATGGAAATGCTGCGCGCGGGCCTCGACTGCGCGGTCGAACCGGTCGAGGCCGTAGGTCTGGACGGAGACATGCTGGAAGCGCAGGCCTTCGCCTATCTCGCCGTCCGCGTGGCCAAGGGTTTGCCGACCTCGTGCCCGGGAACGACCGGAGTCAGGGCGCTTGTTGGCGGTGGTATGATCAGCGCTCCAGCGCGTGCACGTAGTCTGCCGTAAACTCAGAATATCCGTCTGAGGTGGATTGCAGATGGGCTTTCGTCCAGCCGTGCAGGGACGGTAATTGGTGGAAAGGCACATTCGGAAACGCATGATGTTCCGCATGAAAGGGCATGTTCCACGCCAAAAACCGGATCATGCGGTTGGTGAAGGTGGTGCGTGAATTCTCAAGCATATTGGCGACCGGTGGGCAGAGGCCGTGTTCTGCCAATAGGTAAAGGCGCAGAAATGGCTGGCCAATTAGAACCGGAAGCAGCCACAGCCAGAACAGGATCGGTGTGAAAAACACGCTGAGACCCGCAAGCGCATAGAGACCAAGCAGCAATCTTGCCTCAATCCGCATTGCGCGATGTTGTCGTTGGGGCAGGTAAGGCGCGTCGATCTTTCCGATCGCGTTGTGAAAGAGAACGAGCGCCATGCCTTTCCAGTACGGCCAGCCACTGAGGTAGATCATAAGGTCAGGCCAGCGCTCCGGTCTGGGTTTGCCGTCCAGTTCCGGGTCTTTGTCCGGGTCATTGGTCCATTTGTGGTGGGCCAGATGAAAGTACCGAAACCACGTGAAGGGCAGGGCAACAGGCAACGAAACAAGCTGACCAACCGCGTCGTTCAGCCAGCGGCTGCGAAAGGGCGTCTTATGTGTGCACTCGTGGCTGAGTGTAAACAGAAACACCAGCAGCAGACCTTGAGGCAGCAGCAGAAGCGGCCACGGTGGAACCTGAAAAGCAATGCCTAAACTCGTGACCAAAAGCAGTAGGACATATAAGGAAAGGTGCCGCAACCCTGCGATGTTCGAACGCTCTTGCAGGCGGTCTTTTTCCTCTGGCGGAATCGAGGCTATGAGGGCTCGGTGGTCCATTCTTCAACTTCGGGGAATGTCAAAGCCGGGGTCGGCCAGTTCAAAGCCGTCAAACTCAAACCCCGGTGACACGGTGCAACTGACCAAGGTGTAAGCTCCGGTGGACCAGGCGGCTTGCCAATGGCCTTTTGGCACAATAAGTTGGGGCGCGCCTTTGGAAAGGTCAGGGGTCAGCACGTGATCCACGGCAGGCCCGGTATCTGTATCGCTGATGGACAGGATAAGCGGCGCACCAGCGTGGAATAGCCAAATCTCGGTCGCGTCGACGCGGTGCCAGTGGCTGCGCTCGCCCTCTGCCAACAGGAAATATATGCAGGTGCCTGTGGCGCGGCCTTCGTTTTCCGCGCGCCAGGTTTCGCGAAACCAGCCGCCTTCGGGGTGTTGTTGCAGTTTCAGGTGGTCGATGATGTCTTGTGCAGTCATTGGTGCCTCGTGGTTGTGAATGATTATGCACGGGTTTGCGTGATCCGCTATGGTATTCGGCCGGATCAGGAATATGTTTGCCGCATGACCCTGATGATCCCGTTCGACAACACCTATGCCCGGCTTCCCAACAGCTTTTATGCACGGCAGGCTCCGATTCCCGTGCGTGCACCGCAACTGATCGCGTTCAACGAAGACCTTGCGCGTGTTTTGCGCGTCACTCCGGGCGATGTCCATGAAATGGCCGAGGCGTTTGCGGGAAACACGCTGCCCGATGGATCAGAGCCGATCGCGCAGCTTTATTCCGGGCACCAGTTCGGAAACTACAACCCTCAACTTGGTGACGGTCGCGCCGTGCTGTTGGGGGAGACCGTTGGAAACGACGGGGTGCGCCGGGACATTCAGCTCAAAGGCTCGGGCCCAACACCGTTTTCCCGACAGGGCGACGGACGGGCGTGGCTGGGTCCGGTCCTACGGGAATACATCGTGTCTGAGGCGATGCACGCGCTGGGCATTCCAACGACGCGGGCGCTGGCTGCGGTTGAGACCGGTGAAGTTGTCTTGCGCGAAGGGCCTATGCCCGGCGCTGTGCTTACAAGGGTTGCGCAAAGCCATCTGCGTGTGGGGACGTTTCAAGTCTTTGCGTCGCGCGGCCAGTTTGACAGCCTGCGCCAACTGACGGACTACGCGATTCAACGGCACCACCCTCAGGCCAAAGGGCCAATGGGTCTGTTGCGTGCCGTTGTCCAGAAACAATCCGAACTGATCGCCGCATGGATGAGCGTGGGCTTCATTCACGGCGTTATGAACACCGACAACAGCTCGATCGCGGGCGAGACCATAGATTATGGACCCTGCGCCTTTATGGACACCTATCACCCAAATACGGTCTACAGCTCAATCGACCGTATGGGCCGCTACGCCTATTCCAACCAGCCTGAGATTGCCGTTTGGAATGCCGCGCAGCTTGCCACCGCCCTGATCCAGCAGGTCGAGGACAAGCAGGCCGCAGTAGAAGAGGCGACCGAGATTGTTCATGCCATGCCGGACTTGCTGCAAGAGAACTGGCAAGCGCGCTTTCGGTCCAAGTTGGGACTGTCGACCTCGGAAGAGGGCGATGAGGGGTTGATTACCGATCTCTTAGTACGAATGGCGCAAAATCAGGCCGACTTCACCAATACGTTCCGTGCGCTGGGCAGCGATGCAGCCCGCGATCAATTCACGGACCCGGCTGCGTTTGACACATGGGCTGAAGGTTGGAAGGCTCGGTTACGGCGGGAAGACGATCCAATCCCGGTCATGGCCGCGGCGAACCCCGCCTTCACTCCGCGTAACCATAGGGTTGAGCAAATGATTGAGGCGGCTGTGCAAGGTGACTATGGCCCGTTCCATCGCTTGAACCGGGTTCTGGCGCAGCCGTTTAAGGAACAACCCGATGAGGCCGACCTCAAACGCCCGCCGACTCAGAGCGAAGTGGTGCACGCGACATTCTGTGGGACATAAGTGTTTGTGGTTATTTGCGCACAATTTCCAAGACTGCTGCGCTGACGATCAGGACGGCACCCAACAGTTCGCGCAAACCGAAGGGTTCGCCCGAAAATGCAGCCGCCGAAGCGATACCGACGACAACCTCGCTCATCAACAGGATACCGACTCGCGCGGGCGACAGCTTGGTCGCGGGCCAGATCGTCATATAGACCATGGGCAGCGTGTATAGGGCGGACAGAAGGGCAAGTTGAAGGACCCAAAGATAGTCGCCTTGGGCGAGGGCGGGCAGAACCGGGCCGCGAATAAGGGCGAGGCTGAGAAAAGACAGGATCAGTGCGCCCAACACAAAGGCAAACACCTGCCCGGAAACGGAAATACTGCTGGCCCGATACAGCCCAAGGGTCCCCAGCGCCCAACAGATGCCCGACGCCAGCGCCAGCCAGTCGCCTGCGTTTTGCGGCCATGGCACAAAGCCGTCGCCGCCCAGCACAACGAACAACCCTGCGATCCCGCAGACCAGCCCGGCAAAGCGACCCCAGCTTAGACGCTCGCCCAGGAAAGCCAGCCCAAGCATCGTCCCCCAGATTGGCGTCAGATAGAACAGAAGGATCGAGCGGACGACGTCCGTGTAGACAAGACTCAGGGAATACAGGCTGAACGCTGCCCCGGTGAACATCCCGCTAAGGGCGAGATTGCGCCATTGTAAGGCCAGCGCCAGACGCTCGCGCCAAACCAGAGGGATCAGAATAAGCAGGGCCGAGCTATACATCGCGATACCCGGCCAAGGACCTGTCAAGCCAAGGTCATAGAAGAACCGGACCGGAATCCAATACAGCCCCCACATCATTCCGCCAATGACAAGGATGACGCTGGCGCGGGTGGTATTGTCCGTATGAACTGAGTTCGAAATCATGAACACCCTCGGAAACCGGCAAGCAGCACTGGCCTGTTGTCGGGATAGAGGGAACGTTGGCTGAGGATCAAGTGGAACATGTACGTCGGTCCATGTCCGGCCTTGAAACGCGGAAATCTTGGGCTGTTGAACGAGGCCGCCTTCAATATTCTGTATAAGCGCATCATTCGGGCGTCGGGGGGTTGCACCTGACAACCATCGTGGCACTCTTGGTCCACATGTTTGATCAGGTCCAAATGCAAACTCATTCAACCCTGCGCATTGCGAGTTACAATATCCAGAAATGCGTCGGGCTTGATTTTCGTCGCCAGCCTCAGCGCATCCTGCAGGTGATCGAAAGCATGGAAGCCGATATCGTGGTGTTGCAAGAGGCTGACAAACGCCTGCCTCCACGACCGGCGGCTCTGCCTCATTTTATGTTGGATGAAGCGGGTTGGCAGATCGTTGATCTGGGCGGTGCGGGCAGTCTGGGCTGGCACGGCAACGCCGTCATCTGGCGTGGCGATAAAATTCAGGAACGCCAGAAAGGTCACCACGACCTGCCGGGGTTAGAGCCTAGGGGCGCGGTACGGGTCGAGTTTGATACCCAAATCGGCCCACTGCGGGTTATGGGGATGCATCTGGGCCTGTTGCCTGCGTCCAGACGTCAGCAGATCACTCATCTGCGGCGGTTCGATGATGATCTCGATCAGATGCCGACGGTCTGGGCAGGCGATTTCAACGAATGGTCGCGGCAGCCGGTGTTGGATCATCTGGCGCCGGACATGCGGTTTCTGCCACCAGTTCCCAGCTTTCCCGCCGCGCAGCCGCTGGGCGCGTTGGACAGGATTGCGCTGGGCGACGGGTTAGAGGCCATCCTGCATGGTGTCCATGACGCTCGGCCCGCGCATATCGCTTCGGATCATTTACCGATATGGGCTGATCTTCGGCGCGCCGCATAGAATGCAAATCCCCTGTGGCGCCAGCCGCACAGACGTATTAAGACAGAGAACCGAAAAAGCCCCGAGGGTCACTCATGTCCGATACGATCATCGCCCGTTGTGAGGCCAAGGGCCTGCGCATGACAGGTCAGCGCCGTACCATTGCACATGTGCTGCAGCAAAGTGAGGATCACCCGGATGTCGAAGAGCTGTATGCGCGCGCGTCAGAGGTGGATTCGGGGATCTCGATAGCTACCGTGTACCGCACCGTGAAACTGTTCGAAGAGGCGGGAATTCTGGAACGTCTGGAATTTGGCGACGGCCGCGCGCGCTATGAGGACGCTGAGAGGGATCATCATGACCACCTCATCGACATGCAGTCGGGCAAAGTCATCGAATTCGTAGACCCCGACATCGAAGCGCTGCAAGAGAAGATCGCGGCAAAGCTGGGATACAAGCTGAAAGGGCACCGGCTAGAACTGTACGGTGTTCCGCTGGAACAGGACTGACCCATCACGAAACGCGATTGGCAGTCGCACGCGATTTCATGAAACACGTCGCAATATCGCTTGCGGCGTTTGGGATGTTACGGTTTTCCTGATTTGAGGGCTTGGCATTTACCTGCCCCTTTCTTTGGAAACGCGCATGAACAACGTACACGGCATTTTGCTGATCATCGGGTCGATGGCGGCCTTTGCGCTTGAGGATATGTTCATCAAGCACCTGTCGACCAGTGTTCCCACCGGTCAGATCATGATTGTTCTGGGGGTAAGCTGCGGGTTCCTGTTTACAGGTATGTCGCTGGTAACCCGAAAGCGCATATTTGATCCGCTGGCATGGCAACCGTTGCCGATGGCGCGGGCAGGGGCCGAGGCATTCGGGGCGGTGACTTTTGTCACGGCATTGTCGCTGGTGGAACTGTCAACAGTCGCTGCGGTCTTTCAGGCCATGCCTTTGGCGGTAACCATGGGGGCCGCGCTGTTTCTAGGGGAACATGTCGGCTGGCGGCGGTGGAGTGCAATCGGAATTGGTTTTGTCGGCGTCCTGATGATTATTCGCCCTGGTTTGGCGGGGTTTCAGCCCGAATCGCTTTTCGTTGTGGCAACCGTAGTCGCAATCGCTGCGCGCGATTTGATTACGCGCAAGCTTGATGCGCGTGTGGCGTCGTCCGTTGTGGCGTTGCAGGCTTATGTGGCGATCGCGCTGGCGGGTGCAGCCCTTATGGTCTTGTCGGCGCAACCCGTCGCTCCGCTGCAGACCGGACAAGTTGGACCTTATCTGGGCGCGATCGGCTTTGGCGTTTTGGCGTATTACGCCATCGTAACGGCAATGCGGATCGGAGAGGCCTCGGCGCTGACACCGTTCCGCTATACGCGCCTTGTCTTTTCGATTGCTGCGGGGATGCTGATGTTCGGCGAACGTCCTGACGTAATGACACTTGCCGGGGCCTCTCTGATTATCCTGTCTGGCATGTATACTTTTATCCGTGAGCGTCTTTTGGCGCGCGAATTGGCCGTTGCCGCCTGACGGATCGTCGCACGTTAGCCCAAACAATTGGCTGTTAGCCCTAAACCTGTGGAAATACGAGTGTTAGCGATAACGGGTCCGGTTTACTTTTGAATCCGTGATGCTATGAGGCGTGCAACTGAATGCAGCCACAGGGATCGGCCTAATGAGCACAATCATCGACATCCACGCCCGTGAAATTCTTGACAGTCGGGGCAA
>NZ_WPZC01000020.1:0-1248 GCF_013031165.1 Ruegeria sp. HKCCD7251
AAAAAGGCCGCCCTGTTTGGAGCGGCCTTCTTTAGTTTTATCGATGCGCCGGGCTGAAGCCCGTCCTACCGATTATTCGATGATTTTCGACACAACGCCGGCGCCAACGGTACGGCCGCCTTCACGGATGGCGAAGCGCAGGCCGTCTTCCATCGCGATCGGTGCGATCAGCTCGACGGTGAAGCCGACGTTGTCGCCGGGCATAACCATCTCGGTGCCAGCCGCCAGGGTCACGGTGCCGGTCACGTCAGTCGTACGGAAGTAGAACTGCGGACGGTAGTTCGCGAAGAACGGCGTGTGACGGCCGCCTTCTTCCTTGGTCAGGATATAGGCTTCGGCTTCGAACTTGGTGTGCGGTGTAACCGAACCCGGCTTACACAGAACCTGGCCACGCTCAACGCCGTCACGGTCGATACCGCGCAGCAGGGCGCCGATGTTGTCGCCCGCTTCACCGCGATCCAGCAGCTTGCGGAACATTTCAACACCGGTACAGGTGGTTTTCTGGGTGTCACGGATGCCGACGATTTCGATCTCGTCGCCAACGTTGATCACGCCACGCTCAACACGACCGGTCACAACGGTACCACGACCCGAGATCGAGAACACGTCTTCGACCGGCATCAGGAACGGCTTGTCAACTTCACGCTCAGGGGTGTCGATGTAGTCGTCAACAGCCGCCATCAGCTCTTTGATCTTCTCTTCGCCGATTTCCGGGTTGTTGCCTTCCATCGCCGCCAGAGCCGAACCTGCGATGATCGGAACATCGTCGCCGGGGTAGTCGTAGCTGGACAGCAGTTCGCGAACTTCCATCTCAACCAGTTCCAGCAGCTCTTCGTCGTCAACCTGGTCAACTTTGTTCATGAACACGACCATTTTCGGGATGCCAACCTGGCGGCCCAGCAGGATGTGTTCACGTGTCTGCGGCATCGGGCCGTCAGCTGCGTTCACAACCAGGATCGCGCCGTCCATCTGGGCAGCACCGGTGATCATGTTCTTGACGTAGTCGGCGTGGCCGGGGCAGTCAACGTGCGCATAGTGGCGGTTGTCAGTCTCGTATTCCACGTGGGCGGTCGAGATGGTGATGCCGCGCGCTTTTTCTTCCGGCGCACCGTCAATCTGGTCATACGCTTTGAAGTCACCGAAATACTTGGTGATTGCTGCGGTCAGCGTCGTTTTACCATGGTCAACGTGGCCAATCGTGCCGATGTTGACGTGCGGTTTTGTACGCTCAAACTTTTCCTTTGCCAT
>NZ_WPZC01000003.1:0-478294 GCF_013031165.1 Ruegeria sp. HKCCD7251
TCTCCAGCCCGTCCGACCGTCTCTCCGATCCGTCAGCACCGCCTCAGCAGCGCCGGTGAAGGGGGTTCTAAGGTTTACCCCACAAAGCCGCAAGTGGAAAATTGCATATAGCGCGTTTTTTTTGCAATTCAGTTTTTTATAATTCAATAACAATAACTTACATTACATCCATCTAGATGATTTCACACCTATTTACGATTATTGAATGAAGTACCAAGCAATCGCCACACCGCAGCACCCAAGTTCACCCTATATATAGTGAGATTTACTACTCCACCCACAACGCTGAAACGAGTCGGCCTTCCTGTTTTGAATCACGCCAGACCCAGAATCAGAGATTCGACACTCAGCTTTGAGTAAAATGCCCGGCAACAATGGCCAGAGGCTTGCGCAATCCAACTGAATGCGGTCAGGTCGACCGAAAAGGAACGCCTTAGATTTTCACGTCATGATATCGTCAGACTCATACCCCTTTCCAAGAATTCAACCCGTCGGCTTTGACGGTCTGCTTGTTTCATTTGCGGATACCATGGCGGAGTCATCAAACCGTGCGGCGCTGGCTTTTAGAAATGCTTTGGACCTGGCCCAATGGCACGGCGTTATTGAAACGTCCGCTTCGCTAGCCTCGGCCTATGTCCGCTTTGATCCCGACCAACTCCCTCACGCGGAAATCCGATCCCGTGTTTCCGAGTTACTTGGGCAGCAAAACTGGTTTGACGCCCCGATGCCCTCGGGCCGCAAATATTGGCGCGTCCCCACTGTCTATGGAGGGGACCTCGCGCCGCAACTGAACGAAGCGGCTGCCGCAACCGGGCTGACGCCGGATGAAGCAGTTCGACGGCTCAGCGACTCGCGCGTGCGTGTTTTGACGATCGGATTTGCGCCCGGGCAACCTTACCTTGGGCCTCTGGGGCCCGAGTTCAATATACCACGTCTGCAAGAGCTGACCCCTATGGTGCCCGAAGGGGCGTTAGTTCTGGCCATCTCACAGTTTGTGCTGTTCTCGGGGCCGACGCCAACCGGCTGGCGGCATGTTGGGCAAACCGCGTTTCGCTGCTTTCGGCCCGAGACCCCAAACAGTTTTGCCCTGACGCCCGGTGATGAGATGCAGTTCTATTCTGTTACTCAGGAGGACCTGGAAAATATTCGCGCGAACGACTTTGATGGTTCAGGCGGTGCGACGTATCAGGAAATCGGGTCATGAGCCTTTCCGTTCTGCGCATAGGGCCTGCTTGTACAGTGCAGGATCTGGGGCGTACCGGTTACTTGGATCAGGGTCTGTCCCGCTCGGGGGCTGCAGACATACTGGCCTTGCACGAAGGGGCCGCCTTGCTGGGCCAAGCGCCTGCATTGGCGGCTTTGGAAATGGCAGGCTTGGGCGGTGAATTCGAAGCGACCGAACGCACACGCATTGCGCTGACCGGCGCGCCGATGCAGGCGAGCGTCGACGGAAACCCAGTCATTTGGAATGCGTCGCATGAATTAGATGCGGGACAGCGATTGACCATCGGCGCGGCAATATATGGGACCTATGGGTACTTGCATATCGGCGGCGGAATTGACGGCGACATGTTCCTTGGCTCTCGGTCTGCCCACCTAACGGCCAAGATCGGGCGGAATGTACAAGCTGGTGACCGCTTGTCTGCCGGGGCCGGTTCAGGCGCTGTCGGGTTGAAACTGCAGCCGGACGACCGATTTTCAGGCGGGGTACTGCGGGTCGTCGCCAGCTTTCAAACCCCTTTGTTTGACCAAGATACTCTGGACCGGTTTGCCAATACGCAGTTCCAACGCGGTGGCCGGGCCAACCGAATGGGAATGCAGCTTGGAAGCGCCGGAGAAGGCTTTGCCGCCAAGGGTCAACTCAATATCCTGTCGGAGGTTATCACACCCGGCGACATCCAGATGACTGGCACCGGAAATCCGTTCATCCTGCTGCCGGAGTGCCAGACCACCGGAGGGTATCCGCGCATTGCAACCGTCCTTCCGTGCGATCTGCCGCGCGCGGCGCAAACGCCCGCTGGCGGACAGCTGAGGTTCCAGTTCGTCACCATGGATGAAGCCGTCGCCCTGCACGCGTCTTTCCAAGGCGATCTGTCGCGCCTGCCTACTCAGGTTGAACCTCTGATCCGCGACCCACATGACATCCCTGACCTGTTGTCTTACCAATTGGTCGGCGGAATGATCTCTGCCACAGACTAAGGAGTTTTGCCGATGCCCAGCGTTGATCTGAATGCAGATATGGGAGAGAGCTTTGGCCCGTGGAACATGGGTGATGATGCAAGCCTGCTCAAAATCATCACCTCGGCCAACATCGCTTGCGGCTTTCACGCCGGTGATCCGGACGTAATGGCACAGACGATGATACAGGCGGCAGAAAACAACGTTGGTATTGGCGCGCATCCGGGGTTTCCCGACCTTCAGGGATTTGGCCGCCGCAACATGAAAATCCCACATGACAGCCTGCGCAATCTGGTCCGGTATCAGTTGGGTGCAGCCATAGGGGTTGCCAAGGCCGTTGGCACCAAGGTCCGGCACCTCAAGCTGCACGGTGCACTGGCCAATATGTGTTCGGTTGACATCGACATGGCGCGGGCTTGCTATCAGGGTGCCCTGGATGTGGACCCGGACGTTATCATCATGGTTTTGGCCGTGACCAAACAGGAAGACGCCGTGCGCGAACTGAATTGCAAATGGGTCGGAGAGATTTTTGCAGACCGCGCCTATAACGACGACGGAACTCTGGTCGACCGCGGCAAACCCGGCGCGGTCATCCATGACCCCGAACTGGCCGGTCCGCGCATAGTGAATATGGTTCAGGAAGGGGCCATCATTACCGAATCCGGCAAACGACTGGAAACGTCGATCGACACCATCTGTCTGCATGGCGACGGGCCAACTGCTGTGCAGATTGCCCGCTCGGTTCGGGAAAACCTGATTGCGGGCGGCGTTGACGTGACAAAATTCATCCGTTGATCAGGTTGGCGTAACTCGGCCACCCCATGTCGTGACTGTTGCCCGGTACGGCCCCAGGCCCTAGCATGTGCGTAACTGTATGATCTGAGTACCACAAATTCCGGGAACGATCCGCGCCGATCGAGCGGCGCAACGGCAAGGAGCGCGCTTAATGTCTTTTGATTTGATGTCTTACGAACCCCGCGGCGACAAGAAGAACTCGGACTTCTTCAACGAATATCTGCCTATGATTTACGAGCGCCGCTCAAGCTCGGGTATCGCAGATCAGGTCGGGTCGATGCGGGCCATTGTATTTCAGGTGGAACCGGATGCGCTGTTCGACACGCTGGTCGAACTCTACGTGATGACCCCCTATCGCCACACGGCCAGTTATCTTGGGCGAACGCACAAGTTTTCGGTTCTGCATTCTCATGCAGATTACCCCGCGCTAATCGTCATGGCTCCTCTCAGCCCGACATTCGAGGACTTCATTCCCCGTATCAACCGCATGTACCCGTTGGCCCGCAGCACGCCCCAGACCCGGTATGTCGGCGAGGTATTCGCGGCCTCCGACCTGAAGACGCTGACCAAAACGCTGGAAGATCAAAACATAAGATTTGAATATAGTGGCGATACCGAGAACCCGTTTTACACGCTGGACGGTTTCCGTTTCACGACGCCATCGGATTTCACCTGCAATCGGGTCGGCTATTCCACTCTGGATTTCAACGACACGGACAGCCTTGGCCTGGGGGACCGTGTCTTGCTCAGCGACGCGGAACAAACCCGCCTGGATCAGGCAGCCGGTTTTGGGTCAGACAGCAAGATTGCACCTCTGATGTTGGGGATCGACCACCTTGCCACGCGGGTATTGGCCGGAGAGCGTGAGGATGCGATCCTCGAGTTTCTCACGATGGTACCTTACTATTTCTGGGGTGCGTACAACATCTTTGACATGAATTCGTCCACCAATGTGAACCGCAATCCGAATGTCGACGATGACAAGAAATCACCTGCCAAGGTATTCACGGCGAACAACACGCCCTCATTCGTGAATTCCTTTGCCAAGTTACCGATGCCCACCGAAGACTTCGTGCGCAACTTTGGCCGCCGCCTGCACCATATGGCCGTCGAGATACAGGATGGAGACCACGGCGCTGGTGAAAAGAACGTCGATTTCGTCGTGAACACCCTCAAGGACAAGGGCGTGCCTTTCCTGGCGCATGTAGTTGGCGAATGCAAAGACGACCCAAACCTGAAACAGATTTTCTCAAAACACTCCAAGCACACTCTGCTGATCACCGAGTATATTGAGCGCTGCCATCACTATGACGGCTTCTTCACTAAGGATAACGTCGCCGCGCTGACTGCCGCCGCCGGTCAGGATGAACAATATCAGCACGGCCACGTCTTCGACTAAGAAAAAGGGCTGCGAGTGTTTTCGCAGCCCATGTTCAGTCTGAAGATTGCATGTCGGGTCTTATGACGGCCCAATCATGAAACACGTCACGTTCCGTGCCTGAAGCCTGCGACAGGCCAAATCAGCCTGTTCGCGGGTCATGCCCTGAAACGTCGCATCAAAGCCGCGCGCGCTTTGGTTCACTTTGCGCAGCGTTCCTTCCAGAGTGGTCATTTCCGAAAGGGCTGTTTTCAACAGCACCTTTTCAGCCTCATATCGTGTTGTGTAGCGCCCGACATTCACACCCCAGAGGTGCCCACCCGAGGTGGACAAGCGCGTGACGATCTCCTGCTCGGGCTCGGGCTGTTCGATCGGGCCTGTGGAAGCAAGGACAAGATCTTCGGGACGGGCCGCCGGGCGGGTCGTATCCTCGGACGGGGTATGCATATCTGCGGCGGCAATGGCTGCCGCAATCCCGTTCTGAATGCGCGTGCCGTTCTTCGCCGCGGTCGCCGCGACCGTACCGGCCACCTGAACGGCGGCCCCCGGTCCGGGGCGCAGTACCGGTCGTAAACTGGTGGTCGGCGCGCCGACCAACCGCGCCACTTGTACATTCAGACCCGCATTTCCTGCATATACAGGACGCGACGGTTTGCGAATGGGTGCGCGCGACGGTGCGCGGCGGAAACCCATGTCCAGCAGTTCTGCCACTTTGGCATTTCGCGACGCGCCGGATTTACCGCCGAATACCGTGGCAATGATCCGTTCGTCTTTGCGTTTTGCCGAGGCGACAAGGTTAAAGCCTGCTGCCCGCGTGTATCCGGTCTTGATCCCATCTGCTCCCCGATAAGCGGCCAGTAACCGACGGTTCGTGTTCGGCACCGTCTTGATCCCGGCATGGGTCGATTGACGCGAAAACAGGTTATAATACTGCGGGTAATCATACAGCAGATGCCGGCCCAGTGTGGTCATGTCTCGCGCGGTCGACAGATGACCCGATTCCGTCAATCCATGAGCGTTCTTGAATGTCGTGCGGCTCATGCCCATGGCTTTGGCAGTCCGGGTCATGCGGCGGGCAAATGCTGCCTCGGACCCGCTGATGGCGATGCCAATTGCCGTGGCCGCGTCATTAGCCGATTTCACGGCAGCGGCGCGGATCAGATACCGGAACGCGATCGTCTGACCTGTGCGAAGACCCAGTTTCGAGGGGGGTTCGGACGACGCTTTCTTGGTGATGCGAACTGGGGTGTCCAGCTCGATCTCACCGTTTCGCACGGCCTCAAACGCGATATAGAGCGTCATCATCTTGGTCAGCGATGCGGGGTGAAGCCGGGTGTCGGCGTTGCGCGAATGAAGCACCTCACCAGTGCGCGCGTCGATCACCATGGCCGCATAGGGCGCCGCCAATGACTGGAGTGGTGCAAAAGCAAGCAACCACACGAATGCTATAAGAATAAAGCCCATCCGGGCCGGAACTGTCCGCCGAATCTGCACGATCTTTGCCTCTGTCTACCTCGCGCTGCCGGGTTTTCCCGGTCAGCAAATCAATTATTTTATTATTCTTCAGGCTAACACAGAGACCCCATGAAATAAACCGTAAGCTGACAAATTCGTCGCTTTGTCGGCCACGATAGAAACACCATATGTTGCCCCACCTGGGCCCCAAACCACTAAATCCGGGACACCCAAGAATACAGCCCTTGTAATCGCTCTGTTTTTCCCGAACTGAGACCTATCGGCAACATCATCCAAGTGCCTGAACAAACCCTGTCAGCTCTCCCAGGTGTTGCAACTCTTTGAAGCGCGGATTGCCCGATGGTGTTTCTGCCTTTTCGATCTCCCAGACCAGTCCATGCGGAACATATACACCCCAACACCCTGCCTGAATCGGGGCGACCACGTCTGAGCGCATCGAGTTCCCTACCATCATCGCCCGCTTGGGCCCCTCGCAATATCTGTGGAAAATCTCTCGGTAGGTCTCCGGGGTTTTCTCCGAGACAATCTCGACTTCATCGAACAACTCACCCAACCCTGACTGGGCAAGCTTACGTTCCTGATCAATCAGATCACCCTTGGTGATCAACACGACCTTATGTGTCGCGGCCACGCCCTCGATCGCTTCGCGGGCATGGGGAAGCAACTCAATCGGATGGGCCAGCATGTCCTGCCCTGCTTCGATCAACTGCCGAATGACTGACGCGGGAACGCGGTCTTCGGTTACTTCGATGGCGGTTTCGATCATCGACAGGGTGAAGCCCTTGATTCCGTATCCATAGTGTCGAATGTTGCGCTTTTCAGCTTCCAGCAAACGCTCCAGCAGATGATCGCGCTCGGCGTGATCGGCAAGCAATTCCGCAAAATGGCTCTGCGTCAGTTGGAAGAACCGCTCATTATGCCACAATGTGTCATCCGCATCGAACCCGATTGTGGTCAGCTTATTTTCCATTGCAAATGCGTCCTGCTGGCTCTTTTCTCTGACCCCTTAGACGTTATATAACCGCACAGATAAACCGAAGCCTGAATCGGACAGCCGTGTGATGCTTATTGACCAATGGATGATGTCTGACAATTCCGACGACGATTCTGACTCGTCGGTTCTGGTCCAGACACGCCCCAAGACCAAGCGCCCGCCGCTGTATAAAGTCCTGCTTCTGAACGATGACTACACCCCGATGGAGTTCGTCGTTCATGTGCTTGAACGGTTCTTTGGAATGACACACGCCGAAGCGTTCGAAATCATGCTGACCGTCCACAAAAAGGGCGTTGCCGTGGTAGGTGTATTCAGTCACGAGATTGCGGAAACCAAAGTCGGGCAGGTTATGGATTTTGCCCGTCGGCACCAGCATCCTCTGCAATGCACCATGGAACGCGAAGAGTAACGCCAGCGGCGGCTCTAATCGGATTTGCCCATGTCCCCTCGCCTTGATCTTGCCCTGCAAAGCGGCCTTGTTCTGTCTCAACCGCTGACAGTCATCGGGCCGACACCGGCAAATGATCTGTCATCTTTGTCGCGCGACACGCAGGTCGTTCAGCCCTTCAAACCGTTCCACGACCATTTTGCAGACCAGGGGTTTGCCGTAACGCCGCAGTCTCAGGACCCGTGTCAGGATGCGATCGTGATCCTGCCTCGCGCCAAGGCATTGGCCCGCAGCCATGTGCAGCAAGCCTCCGCACGCGCAAGCGGGGTGATCGTTGTGGACGGCGCCAAAACCGATGGCGTGGACAGTCTGCTGAAAGAGATCCGCAAGCGCACAGATGTTGAGGGGCCAATTTCCAAGGCGCATGGTAAAATCTTCTGGTTCCGCGCTGCGCCTGATGCGTTTGACGACTGGGCCGCGCCACAAACCCAAATGGCGGACGGATATCAAACCGCTCCCGGCGTTTTTTCGGCAGATGGAGTCGATCCGGCGTCAACGCTGCTTGTGAATACGCTGCCGGACAAGATCGGAGCGCGGGTTGCTGATCTGGGGGCGGGTTGGGGATTTCTCTCAGCGTCGCTGATCCAAAAGGCGGGTTTGCGCCATCTGCACCTGGTCGAAGCCGACAATATCGCCCTGACCTGTGCGCAGGCCAATATCACCGATGAACGCGCGCTTTTCCACTGGGCCGATGCTGTAAAGTGGAAGGCGCCCGACGCGCTGGACACCGTCGTCATGAATCCGCCCTTCCACACGTCACGCAGCGCCGAGCCGGAATTGGGCCAAGGATTCATCAAGTCCGCCGCCCGCAATCTGGCCAAACATGGGGACCTGTGGATGGTCGCCAACCGCCACCTGCCATACGAAGCAACTTTGACTGAAAGTTTTGCGCGCGTTGAAGAAGTGTCCGGCGACGCACGTTTCAAAGTGTTCCATGCCTCTCGCCCTCGAAGGTGATCCCGGTTAACCTCCGCCTCAACTCAGGAGATTTGCATGTCCTTTTCCATCGCTGGCAAAACAGCAATCGTGACCGGCAGCGCCAACGGTGTCGGTTTGGCCATCGGTCGTCACTTTGCGGATGCGGGTGCCAATGTCATGTTTGCCGATATGGACGAAAAGCGTCTGGCCGATGAACTGGGCGAACAGGCCGATGACAGCAACATTCGCTTCTTTGCGGGTGATCTGCGGGAAAAGCTAACGATCGCCAATCTGCTTTCGGCCACCATAGACGCGTTTGATCAGGTGGATATTCTAATCAACGGGGCACGGCAGGTGATTCCTTCCGACCCTCTGGATACTGACGATGACTCGGTGCGGACTCTTCTGAACCAGAATCTGATGCCCGCTTTGCGGCTTAGTCAGGTTGTCGCCAAACGGATGATTAAACAGGCGGGTGACAACGAAAACCCCGCAGGGTCGATCATCAACCTGTCGTCGATTGCCGCCCGACGCACGCATCCGGATTTGATGGCCTATTCGGTTTCAACCGCCGCGCTGGATCAGATGACCCGGTCCCTGGCCGTGGCGCTGGCCCCGAGCCGCATCCGCGTCAACTCGATCGCACTGGGATCGGTGATGAGTGCTTCACTGCAATCCACACTGAAAGAGAACCGGGATTTCCGGGATGACATCGAAAAACACACTCCTCTGTCCCGTATCGCAGCCCCGACCGAGCTGACGGAGACTGCTCAGTTCCTTGCCTCGGACGCCGCCGGTTTCATCACCGGCCAAATTCTGACCATTGACGGTGGCCGCACCCTGCTGGACCCCGTCGCAGCCCCGGCGCACTAATCCAATGTTCGAAAAAGAAAAATCAACGGCCTCAGCCTGGTTCCGACACCTGCGTGATGACATCGTCGCGGCGTTTGAAGCGCTGGAAGACAGCCACGACACCGACCCGCTCTCGGACGCCGAACCGGGTAGGTTTGAGGTCAAGGAAACGAAACGCCAAGCTGACGACGGCACGGATGCAGGTGGCGGCTTGATGTCCGTCATGCGCGGAGGCCGTGTGTTTGAAAAGGTCGGCGTCAACATCTCGACCGTTTACGGCACACTGGGTGAACGCGCACAACAGGCCATGGCCGCCCGCAAAGGCATTCCCGGCATGACGGAAGACCCGCGGTTTTGGGCTTCGGGCATCTCATTGGTCGCGCATATGCAGAACCCGCATGTGCCGGCTGTCCACATGAACACGCGTATGTTCTGGACACCGCATGCTTGGTGGTTCGGCGGTGGGTCCGACCTGAACCCCTGCATCGAGTATGATGAAGACACGGCCCATTTTCACGCCACCCAAAAGGCCCATCTGGACCCGCATGGGCCAGGGCACTATCCACGGCTTAAAGACTGGGCAGATGAGTATTTCTATATCCCGCACCGCAAACGCGCCCGTGGCGTCGGAGGCATCTTCATGGATGACTACTGCACCGGCGACTGGTCAGCGGATTTCTCGCTGACGCAGGATATCGGCAAAGCGTTCCTCCCCGCTTTCCTGCCACTGGTCGAAAAGCGCCGGGTTCAGGAATTTGACGCGGCAGACAAGGACGCCCAGCTTGTGCACCGTGGCCTCTATGCGGAATATAACCTTGTATATGACCGTGGCACCAAGTTCGGGCTGGAAACCGGCCATGACCCCGATGCCGTTCTCATGAGCTTGCCGCCGCTGGCGAAATGGGTCTGATCAGCGATCAGAACCCAAAATCCATGAAGTTGTCATAACAATACCCCTGCGCGGATCCGGCGGACATGTTTTCACCGACGCGCTTGACCGTGACCGAGTAACCCGGAGTGGTATCGACCCCGTCGGGCGGGGTCAGCGAGAATTGCACGGTCCTCGTCTGCTTCTCGTAGGCCCGGGTGATGTAGATGCGCTGGGGGGCCTTGGTTCTGAGGGTGCGAATGGCAAAGTCGCCAATACCACACCAATACGCAACCGGCGCCGAAGAACCGGTAGTGGAAACCTGGTAAATACCGTTCTTCATGGGTGTAACCGTGGTTCTGAATGCCGGATACGCGCCGATCCCGAAACCGACTGCCTGCGCGAGTCCCGGCAGGGCAATCAACAAAGTCAAAAATGGCAGCTTCCAATTTCGCATAACAAAAATCCCGTGAAAAACCTGACCAGAACCATAGCAAACAAAGAGACCGAGTAAAGAATCCCGATCACAACGCAAGAAGGGCCGGTGGCCTAATAATTGCCCAGACGCCCGCCTACATCCTGCGGGGCCAGCGCGACAGTTTTGATCACCGCATAACAAACCCGACCGGGCTCCAGCCCCAAGGATGTGACCGAGCGGCGGGTAATCCTTGCCAGAACCGACCCAGCCTTGGTTTTTATGGAAACAATTGCGCCCGGCCCCTCACCTGCCCGGATCGTCTCAACCGTACCCTCAAGCATGTTCAAAGCAGAAAGCCCCTCGGGGCGTTTGCTGGACAGGATGACCTCTTGGGCCGGGATGCGGATACGCAGACTGGCTCCGATCTGATGAGGGATAAGCGGTAGAAACAGACTGGTGCCACCTGCATCCAGTTCGGTCAGCCCGTCTTCATGGTGCTTGGCCACGCGGACTTGCAGCACCGCACCGACGGATCTGACACCTGCTGGCGCAACCGACGGGTCGGCCAACACCTCGGACGCGGGACCATGGCGTACGGCTTTGCCGTCTTGCAAAGCCACCACCGAAGTGGCGAGGCGCGCGACCTCGGCCGCCGAATGTGTGACATAAAGGATCGGTACGGACACTTCATCGCGAAGCCGCTCGAAATACGGAAGAATTTCAGACTTGCGCGCATCGTCCAGCGCGGCCAAAGGCTCATCTGCCAGGATCAGACGCGGGCTGGCCAGCAATGCGCGGCCAATCGCAACACGTTGCTTTTCACCGCCCGAAAGACCCGCTGGTCTGCGATCCAGAAGATGCCCGACCCCCAGCATTTCGATTACCTTCTCCGGGCTTTCCCTGCGGGCCCTTCTGGGCGCAAACCATCGCCCGAAGAATAGGTTCTGACGAACTGTGAGATGCGGAAACAGGCGCCCTTCCTGAAAGATATAGCCAAGCCGTCGTTTATGCGGCGGCAGCCACAGGCCACGCTCGGTGTCGAACAACTCCCAATCATCGATCGCGACGCGACCTGCCGACGGGCGCAACAAACCCGCGACCGCATTTACCACCGTGGTTTTACCCGCCCCGGATCGCCCGAATAACACCGTCACCCCGGGCGGGGCCTCAAAGCTAATGTCCAGTCTGATGTCTGGCAGATCGTGTTGCAGGCGTACAGAAAGACTCATGATCCGGCCACCCGTGCAGCGACCCGACGCCCTATGAATTCTGACAACAGCAAAGCGCCCATCGCGATCACGATCGAGATCACGACCAACCTTGTCGCGGCAGCTTCACCCCCCGGCACTTGCAGGAATGCGTAAACGGCCGAGGGCAGGGTCTGGGTCTGACCCGGAATGTTCGAGACGAACGTGATGGTCGCCCCGAATTCCCCCATCGCTTTGGCAAAGGCCAGTATCGCCCCGGCGATCACGCCCGGCAGGATCATCGGCAACGTTACTGTAGCAAAAACCAGCGGGCGCGACGCACCCAGTGTAGCCCCTGCCTGTTCAAGTTTGGGGTCCACAGCCTCGATCGACAGCCGGATCGCCCGGACCATTAACGGAAACGCCATGATCCCAGCGGCCAGCGCTGCTCCGGTCCAGCGAAAGGCCAAAACGATACCGAATTCCGCCAACAGCCTGCCCAAAGGCCCCTGAATGCCAAATGTAATGAGTAACAGATACCCTGTGACGACTGGCGGCAGGATCAATGGCAGATGCACCAGCCCGTTCAGAACCTGCCGACCTGGAAACCGCCAGCGGGCCAAGGCATAGGCAACAAAGATGCCAAAAGGCAGGGTGACCAGCGTGGCCCAGAAGGACACACGCAAGGATAGCTTCAGCGCCTCAAGCTCTTCCGGCCCTAGCCATCCCATGCGTTATCCACCCGGCAGGGCAAACCCCTGCTCTGCAAACACAAGGCGCGCCGCTCCCGAGTTGAGATGGGCAAGAAAAGCTTTGGCCCCGGCGGATGGTGGCAAGATCGCTGCCGCAGGGTAAATGATCGGCGGATGCAGGTCCGGCGAAAAGGTCGCAACAACTTGGACACGATCTTCGACCGCGGCGTCGGACCGATATACAATTCCCAAAGGCGCCGCCCCGGTTGCAACCAGCGCAAGCGCGGCTCGGACATTGTCTGTTTGCGCGACCTGATTTTGAACGCGGCTCCATTGACCCAGGCTTTGCAGCGCCGCTTTGCCATAGATCCCAGCGGGCACAGCATCCACCAGCGCCATAGCCAGATGCCCCCCATCCAGTGCGGCCTGCAGATCGACATCCGGCCTCATTTCGCCGATTGTGGTTGCGTCACCACCAGCAATCAGGACAAGCCCGTTCCCCAAGAGATCGACACGAGAGGCTTCATCTATCAATCCCTGTTCCTGCAGGACATCCATCCAGTCCGCGTTGGCGGAAATGAATATATCCGCAGGGGCACCAAGCTGTATCTGCCGGGCCAAAACGGACGATGCTGCGTACGAGATGGTAACCTCCTGTCCGGATTGCTGTTCAAACGCGGGCGCGATCTCATCCAGCGCGGTTTTGAGGCTGGCGGCGGCAAATACCAATACGCCTTCCGCTTCCGCCCGCAGCGGACCCTGCAGCGACCCCACTAGAACGAGGGCCGCAATCAATACGCGGCGGGCACGTGACAGGAGCATTTCCTTTTCGTTGGCATCGTTTCAGTCCCTTCGGGGATATCTGAGGCAACCGGGGGCACGCAAGCGCCTTTGCGGAACGCAGCCGCATATCAGGCAGATATTGAAAGAAAAATGCACAGCATCGCCATTTCCGTCAGTTGGATTGCGACCAATGTCGCAAACGATATTGATCCAGACCCTTCACAGATGGATGCTGCAATCAACTCAGGAACAGGACGTCCACCATGCTGCACACTTCACCCGGTCTGATCGACGCCATTCGTTCACGCTTTGCCCATGTCGATGCCTGCCCCTTTCAAGGCCCCCGCATTTTTTTCGAGAACGCAGGTGGGGCTCTTACTCTGAACTCGGTCGTTGAAACCTCGGCCAAATTCGCCGCAATCCCTGACAATCAGGGACGAGTCAACATAGCCAGCCATGCGCTTGTGGGCATCATCAACACCGCCAAGGCCGATTTGTCAGTATTCATGAACGCCTCGACAGGGCAATTCTTTGTCGGTGAAAGCGGAACTGAGTTGTTGTTCCGAATGATCCGAACGGCCTGTGTCAACGCACCCAAGGGCAGCAAAGTGATCGGCAGCTCGATCGAACACCCCGCAAGCCGTAGCGCCGCACGACGCTGGGCCGCGATTGCGGGGTTGGACTACGTCAACGTGCAGCATGATGACGAAACGGGTTTGGTCACAGCCGAAGATTACCGCGCAGCCCTGACGCCGGATGTGCGCGTCGCAACGATCGTTCACGCGTCGCCCGTTACCGGCATGGGCATGGACGTCGCGGCCATCGCGCGGGCTATACGTGACATCTCACCCGACTGTTTCATCATCGTCGATGGCATTCAACACGCGGCGCATGGGCAGTTGGACATCGACAGCTACCGCGTCGATGGCTATGCGATTTCGCCTTACAAAGTGTTTTCTCGCCACGGCTACGGAATTGCATGGATTTCAGACCGTTTGACCGCCCTGCCCCATGATCAATTGATCGACGCCCCATCAGAGGGGTGGGAGTTCGGCACCCGCGACACCGGGTCTTACGCAACGATGTCCGATGTTGTGGCCTATTTTGATTGGCTGGGGACTCAGGTCTCGGAAGAATCAGATCGACGCACCCGGATTGAGGCTGCGGGTCGCGCCATTCACGCCTATGAAACCCACCTGACCGACGCGATGATCAACGGCACCGGCAACCTGCCCGGCCTGCGAGACATGGATCAGATCACGATTCTGGCTGGTGCGGACAACCCTGCGCGGGAAGGGCTGGTCTCAATCGTTGTGCGCGACACACCCTCCGCCCAAGTCGTGACGCGACTGAATCAGGAAGGTATCCGTACCCACATCAGAAAGGCCGATCACTATAGCGGCAATGTACTGACACCACTGGGCTTAAGCGACTGTATCCGCATCTCGCTCTGCCACTACAATACCGAACAGGAAGTGGCGCAGTTGCTGACCGTTTTGAACGAGATGGCGGACTGATCCGAAATCTGAGAAAGAAATTGTGCAAGACCCTCTTGCACCCGCGCGCTGGCTTGGCTACATGCACCGTCACGGGTGATTAGCTCAGTTGGTAGAGCGCTTCGTTTACACCGAAGATGTCGGGAGTTCGAGTCTCTCATCACCCACCATCCTTTCCCCACAATGTATCAAGGTCTTACGCGACTAGCACCTTTTGCTGGACTGCGAATGAAACTGTGCCCGCTGCACCTCCGCTGCACTTAAACGGAAAAGGTGTCTCCAACACAGGAGATATGGGCCATGGCAACAATCGTAAAAAGGCCTAGCGGAAAGTGGCAGGCGACAGTGCGGAAGGACGGACAATCCCGATCCAAGTCTTTTCTAAAGCGTTCTGATGCGACGAAGTGGGCGCGAGAGACCGAGTTGAGCGCGGACAGAGGATTGCTAACTCCAACCCTCGGTGCGAGCACGTCCGAGATGAACCTTGGTGAGGTGCTGCGCAAGTACCGGGATAACGTCACGAGCGAGAAACGGTGCGCGGACAATGAAAGTTATGCAATCAACGGGTTCCTGCGCAAGTGCTCCAAGTTAGCCAGCAGGAAGGTCAGCAAGCTGCGATCCTCAGATTTTGTCCACTATCGTGACCAGCGCGTTAAATCCATGAAGGCGGCGACTGTGGTGAGGGAACTAGGTTGGTTGCAACACGCCCTTGATGTCGCCTGTGAGGATTGGGGGCAGAACCTGCCACAGGGGAACCCGGTCAAGCTCGTTCGGCGACCCAAGATCGACAACCGCCGCGAGAGACGATTGCAACAAGGAGAATGGCAGGCTTTGTTGGAAGCCGTGAACCAAGCTCGGTCTCCATTGATGCAGCCGTTGCTGAAGCTGGCTTTGGCGACCGGGATGCGACGCGGGGAATTGCTGTCAATGCAATGGAAGCACGTCGACCTTGAGCGTCGGACAGTTTTCTTGCCTAAAACCAAAAACGGTTGCGCACGTACAGTGCCTCTCAGCCCAAATGCAGTTGCCGTGTTGATGGAACTGCCATGCGGTGACGACCGGTGTTTGCCCCTGTCTGGTAACTCTGTGCGATTAGCCTTTGAACGTCTAAGGCAACGGGCGGGCGTGGTTGACCTTACATTTCATGACATTCGGCACGAGGCGGTGTCGCGCTTTGTGGAAAGTGGGCTTTCGCTAGCACAGGTGCAAATGATCAGCGGGCATCGGGATTTGCGGATGTTGATGCGTTACACCCACCTGCAGACCGATGACATCGTGGCAAAGCTGGCATCCGCAGAACTTACTTAGATCGCCTTGATACGTTGCAGGGTGGTCGTAGTCTCCAGATATGCAGGCTTGTACCACCCTAAGCCCTATCTAGCGAAAAAATTGCCCTTCGGCGTCTTAACTGTCCGGTGGTTGACCTAACGTCCGTCGCATATTTGGCAATGACAGCAGTCATTCCTCTAATGAACTCGCAGACGTTTTCTCCCTCAATTAAGCGAAACCCCTCCGTCTATAGAGAAAACTGGTTTCGATTGGTCCGTGCTGAACGGGTAGCTTTAACGTCGTGAACTTCCTTCAGTCCAGTGCGAGTGGAGCAATCGGTCGCTAAGCATCTATAAATAACAACAAAATAAAGCCGACCTGTAAGCAAAGGTACTGAAAAGAGGGAACTAAAAGCCCTTCTATTCAGCCATTGCGAGTTCGCCAGGATTCTCTCCGCGTCGCCCCAATCGGGCAAATTCATCCGCTTGGCGTCCGCTAGAGCACTATTCCCAAAATGGGTCCAATGGACCAAACACAGGAGACGTTCATGTCCCAAATTCGTATCGTCGACATGCCATGTGGCTACGGCAAATCAACACAGATCAACCGCAGCTTCAAAAAACAGGAAAAGTACATCGCCGTTGTCCCTTACCTGAGTGAGGTGGAGAGGTTCATCAAAGGTGCCCGAACAGGTTCCGATTTCACCCTCACGCAGCCTGTTAGCAACGGAGGGAACAAAAGCGATCACTGCGAGAAGTTGATCCGGGCTGGGAAATCAATCGCTTGTACGCACGCACTGTTCTACCGGCTTGGAACTCTGGCAACCCAAAGCACAGGAATTGCGAGATGTATTGATTTCACCAAAGGTAACAAACCGAAAATTGAAGTCGATCACTTAATTGATGGATACAATCTCATCATCGACGAGGTCGTAAACCCCTTCGAGGTGGAACAGACAGTCCGAAAGGTTGACTTTGACACAGCTTACCTAGGCCTTGGCATGGCAAAAGAGGAGCCTGACGGGCGTATTGTTCCGACAGAAATGTGGGATGAGCTATACCACAAAGGGAACAAGACATTTGACCGATCACTCTATGACAAGGCCAAATCGGGCGCACTGTATCGCATAAGCGAGAAGCTGTTCGTCCTCTCCATTCCCAAAGAACTCTTGCTCAAGCCCAAATCTGTGACAATTTACACGTACCTTTCGGAAGGATCGGTGCTGCTGCAATATCTGCAAAAACTGCAGAAAGACCACCCCGGCTCCTTCACTTTGGACGTGCAGCGTCTGGACAAGGAAGTCGAGGCGGCATGGCGAGAAGATGTTGCTAACGCGCTGACGGTTCTACCCATACTGGAACTAGAGAACCAAAAGTGGTCACATTGCGCCCAACTAAACACGATCAAAACGCACCAGCAGTGCTCCTCGATTGGACACAAGCTACGCAAGTTCAAGGCAAGAGAACTGCATGGCGTAGACCCCAAAACGGTCATGCTGACGTGTGCACGTCGCCTGTGAATTGATACGAATAACTCGCGCGAAGCCCCGCCATGCGGTTGGGCTGCCAGTTGGGAAAGTCTTACGCGATTGGCACTTATTTCTGCGCTGCGCAAAAACGGAAAAGATGCCTTCAACACAGGAGGCACGGGCCGGTCCCTTACCCTCTGAGGCAATAAGGGTCGCAGCTTAATTCCCACCGCAAATTGCCAGCCCACGGGATTTATTTGGCGATCTGTGATAGAGTGTCGTCCAGTTTATGGGTACCAGGATGTTACAATGTTTGAATACGGAATAGCGACGGACACTTTTACGGGCTCGGGTTCACGAAGTGGCGGCAGTAGCACAAACCTGTCTTATTGGGTCGGATATTTCGAACAAAACCCCGAAATATTAATTGCCTCGATTGTCGGAATTTTGCTGATCGCAAGGTACATTTTGGCCCGATAATATATGCTCGGCACAACAGACGGACATACGCAGGCTGACCGTTTTCAGTGGCTTTTCAGAGGGTGCTAAAAATGGCGATTCCGGAAGGACTCGAACCCTCAACCTGCTGATGGGCTAACAGCGCGCCATCTGGCCGTAACTTATTGATACTGTTTACTAAACAAGCCACCGAGAATCGCAGGATTCCACGGATGTTCCACGATTAGCCCCCGTTTTGGGCGTTATGGTCCTGCCAGCTTTGAAGCGGCGGCTGCCCGTTTGGGCTTCCAGCGCTGCCGGTCCAGCATGCGCGCATAGCTTTCCATGCGGATGAATGTGGCGCGGCCTATTTTGACGGCCTCCAGTTCATCACGTGCCAGTAGGTCATAGACAGTTGAGGGAGGGATTCCGGTTGACGCGCTGAACTTTGCCAGCTTCATCAGGTCGGGTTCGATGGCATCGAATTCGACGGAATCGCCCTGCGTTTGGTCGGGCTGTTGTTCCATGTCTTACTCCAAGTTTTCCGCCGACAAACGCCGACGGTCGCTATTCGGTGTAGACATGGAAACCTCCGCTGTGCTGGCTTTGCCGCAATGCCCGGACTTTGCCGCAAAGATGACTTTGCGGCAGGGCTGGCTTTGCGGTGTCGCTATTGCAGGCATCGGGGGGCGCAATAACGAAAACCCCCCGATTTCGGGAGGTTTATGGGAGGTTTTTTAGGGGTTTCTAGAAATTTACCGTTTTATTACAAAGCGATGGGAGGTTGGGAGGTATTTTTTCACTTATATGTATATGGGAGACGATCTAGCGGTTGTATCGCCTCCCCCTCAGTTCGCTTCACTTCGGTTTGCCCTTCGGTTTGTGCGCGGACATGTTGGCCTCCGTCATGAACTTATTCGCCGTTGGCCGTGTTATGCTGCGCAGATCATCGTTCGCCTCCGCTAAGGCCCGGTACTGATCAAACGCTGCTTCCTGCGCTTCGTTGTGATCCATGCCATCTGCAACGGCTTTCCAGTAGAACAGGGTCATCAGCCGCTGCCACTCCTTCGCCTTCTGCTGGTTGGCTGCACCTGCCCGAACTGCGAATTCCTCCCGCAGTTCCTCCTTCATCCGCTCCTTATCAACCCACTTCCGCAACTCCCGGATATCGTCGGCGTCATATTTCACGCCATCGGCGGTGTAGTAGAAATCTTCGCCACTCCAAATTTCATAGACTTCGGATTCGGGGCACTGATCGACAATCTGGGCGGCCTCCTGCCATGTTTCGCAGTTTGTCCGGGTGATCGGGGTGCGTGTCATGATGATATGGGGCACCTGCGGGGCAACGTGATCGTATACCGTCTTAGCGATCCTCCGCCCATCCTGCAGCAGATAGTGATCCTCAACCCCATCCAGACCCTGAACCAGTTCCCCGTCATCGCAGGCGGCTTTCAGGTCCAGAAATTCATCCTCAGTCCTAACAGCGGGTGTTTCGATATTCATGCCCAACCCTCCGAAATATGCGTGATGTTGTCGGCAGTCAGGCTGTCCAGATGATCTGCCCATAGTTGCGAATACCGCAGGGCCACATCATCCAGCGTTTCCCCGGCTGAATACAGGGCATCAACTCCGCCCTTCACGTGGTTAAGGAGACGGTCGCGAATATCTTCGTTTCCGCCTGCCTGCTTCACAAACGCTGCCCCTGCCCGGCGCAATCCATGCGAACCGAACCGCTCACTTACTTCAGGGTGTTCCGTCCGCTGCTGCCTCCAGAACTTTTGCACCAGACTTTCTAAGATTGGTTTGCGGGGGTCGGTTGCCGATGGGAACACATAGGGCGAACCCTTCCGCTCCTGTGCCAGTTCCCGCAGCAGTGCCAGTGCCTGCCGGGACAACATCACCGTATGCGGATGCCGGTTTTTCGACTTCGCTTCGGGAATTGTCCACGTGCCAGCTTCCAGATCGAGATCGGCCCACTCAATCTGGCAGGCTTCGTTGATGCGGGTAAACGTCAAAGCCTGCAGCCGCAGCACCTTCCGTGCCGTTGAATCCGTCACGCTTTCATCGGCAGAAGCCCCTGCCGTGATAGTGCAGAAAGTCCGCAGTTCTGCCAGCTTAGGGGAGTGGCGCTTTGCTTTGTATCCCGGCTTCTGCGTCATCGTCACCGGGTTCGCCGTTCCTGCTGGCAACCATGACTGCCGGTTGATGGGCTGGCCTTCGGCGGCCTCCTTCGTCAGCGGAACAGCCAGTGCATAGTTATAAACCTTCGACAACACGGCCCGAAGCATCTGACTCCGCCGCATCGTTTTGCCCCGCTTCTGCAGGTCACGTTCCAGCCCCTGCAGGATTGAGTCGATGGTTTCCTTCGTGATCTCATGGGCCGGGATATCGCCATAGGGTTCGACAAAATACGTCAGCAGAAGGGTTTGATCTTCCTTCCACGAGCGTTTGAAGGGTTTGGCGTATTCCTCCAGATAGCGATCAACCATCTGGGCAACGCTCATAGTCGCCACGGGCATCGCTGCTGGCATCGCAGGGATTTTGCCCTGATGCCGCTGTTCCCTCAGGTCAGAACAGATCGAACGAATATCGCCCAGCGCAATCGCCGGATAACCACCGATGCGGATTTCCTTCTGCTGGTCAGTGACAGGGTGACGGAAGCGGAAATACGCAACAACGCCATCCTTACCGCAGCGATAAAGCAGGCCAGTGTGATCAGGGTCGGTCAGTTTGTCGCCGCCCTTCATCGCATCCAGCGTTTTGTTGTTAACGGCAGTGGGACGGGATTCGCCTGTCTCGAATACTTCGATTGCATGCAGGATCGCTTTGCGGCGATCCCCCCGCACCCCGGTTGCCAGTGCTTCCTGAAGATACTTCAAAGCCAGATCAGCTTTGGTTAAGTTTGGTTCGGTCATCGTTTTACTCCACTGTTTACGATGGCTATCGCCGGGGGCGGAGTTCCCACACTCCTCCCCGGCACCTTCCCCATATAGCACCGGATGCGGAAATATTCCACGGATGTTCCACGGATTCACTAACCACCCCCGTTCCTCCCCGTTTATCGGCGGAAGTCTGGAAGGCCGAGTTTGTCAGCGGGTGCAAACGGGAAAGCGAAGGAAATAAGGGGGTTATGTAGTTTTTTCGGGGGTTTGTGATTGGCGATCCCGGAAGGACTCGAACCCTCAACCTGCTGATTAGAAGTCAGCTGCTCTATCCAGTTGAGCTACGGGACCGCTGCGCCCTTCTTGCGGTTTTTATGACCGGGGTTCAAGAGCCAAGCGCATGAAGGCGCTGTTCGGATCCTCTTTGTAGCCAAAGATTGGCCCGCAATAGGAATAACCCAACGACTCATAGAGTTTTCGCGCCGCGTCATATTCAGGAAGAATGTCTGCTCCGGTCTCCAGAACCAACGCAGTCACGCCCTCGGCCCGAGCGATTTCTGCCAAACGGGTCATCATAATGCGCGCCAGTCCCCGCCCCCGTGCCTCTGCCAGGACATGAACAGATTTGACTTCGGCCGTCCCATCCGGAAGCTCCTTTAACGCACCGCAGCCTACGGCCTGACCCCCGTCAAACATCGCCCAAAACCGAATTCCCGGCCCTGCCAGCCCTTCGGCATCCATCGTGTGATTGCTTTCAGCAGGACCTGCTGTTTCACTGTGGGCAAAATGAGCCTGAACCACCGGACGCAGCGCCGGTGAAGTCGGGTCGGACAGCCGAATGTCGATCACTCAGTGTGTCCAGGGAGTGCGCCGGTCGGTGGCAAAATTCTCACCATAGCCGCGCGAGCGCAGGTTTGCTTTACGCTTGTGCGGCTCGCTGACCTGCGCGTCGATGCCGTTATCCTTGGCATAGTCCAACGCCTCTTCTTTGGTGTCGAACTTCAAACGCACCTGTGTCTGCGTGTCACTGGATGACGTCCAACCCATCAGCGGATCAACCTCACGCGCGGATGCCGGAGCGTACTCCAGTACCCACTTGCGGGTCTTGGCCATTCCCGAAGTCATTGCATTCCTTGCAGGCTGGTAAATCCGTGCGCGCATGTCGCCTCTCCGTACTCGCTTGGCTGAGGACGTTTATGCGTCAGAGCGCGCTCCGGGACAAGGTGGCAATTGTCGCGCCCATTCCCCTGCCTCTGATGACAACTATTGTCATCAGATTGGGCTAGAAAGAGCTGAGGTGCAGACGGAAAAAACGCAACGCTTTGCCCAGAGCGCAACCGGGACATCACCGCCGAAACACTCAGCCCAGCCTCAAGCCGCGTAATGAGACTAGAATCTGGATCAGGTCTTGCAGTTGGACAAAATAAGAACAAATGTAAGGACCTGATCCGGAGCCCGCCCATGCCTTATGCCCATTCCGACAAGACCCAACTGACCGCCGAAGACGTCCGCGCGCGCCTGAAACTGGAAGGCGGCAAACAGTTCGTTATGCACACTGAATTCAATGCGGCAGGGGACCAACCCACAGCCATCAAAGAGCTGGCGGGCGGCGTTATGGACGGCGAGCGCGATCAGGTTCTGCTGGGCGCGACCGGAACGGGCAAGACCTTCACCATGGCCAAGGTGATCGAGGAAACCCAGCGCCCCGCCATCATCCTGGCGCCCAACAAGACGCTGGCCGCTCAGCTATATGGGGAATTCAAGGGATTCTTCCCGGAAAACTCGGTCGAGTATTTCGTCAGTTACTATGATTACTACCAGCCCGAGGCCTACGTGCCGCGCAGCGACACCTATATCGAGAAAGAATCGCAGATCAACGAACAGATCGACCGGATGCGCCACTCGGCCACCCGCGCGCTGCTGGAACGCGATGACGTTATCATCGTGGCCTCGGTTTCTTGTATCTACGGCATCGGTTCAGTCGAGACCTATGGGGCAATGACGCAGGATCTGAAAGTCGGCCACGAGTATGACCAGCGTCAGGTGATGGCCGACTTGGTCGCCCAGCAATACCGCCGCAATGACCAGGCGTTTCAGCGTGGGTCCTTTCGGGTACGAGGCGACTCGCTAGAGATTTGGCCTGCTCATCTTGAGGACCGTGCGTGGAAACTGTCGTTCTTCGGCGAGGAATTGGAACAGATCACCGAGTTTGATCCCCTGACCGGCGAACGCGCTGCAACGATGGAACAGGTGCGGGTCTATGCAAGCTCGCACTACGTGACGCCGAAACCAACGATGCAACAGGCGATCATCGGCATCAAAAAGGAACTCCGCATCCGGCTGGACCAACTGGTGGGCGAAGGCAAATTGCTCGAAGCTCAACGTCTGGAACAGCGCACCAATTTCGACCTGGAAATGCTCGAAGCCACCGGCGTCTGCAACGGGATCGAGAACTATTCGCGCTACCTGACCGGTCGCGCGCCGGGCGAGCCGCCCCCGACCCTATTCGAATTCATCCCCGACAACGCCATCGTCTTCGCCGACGAATCCCACGTCTCGGTCCCGCAGATCGGTGGCATGTACCGGGGCGACTATCGCCGCAAATTCACACTGGCCGAACACGGATTCCGCCTGCCGTCCTGCATGGACAACCGACCCCTCAAGTTCGAGGAGTGGGACGCCATGCGCCCGCAATCCGTCTTCGTCTCGGCCACTCCGGCGAAATGGGAGATCGAGCAAACCGGCGGCGTCTTCACCGAACAGGTGATCCGCCCCACCGGCCTTCTGGATCCAGAGGTTGAAATCCGCCCGGTCTCGATGCAGGTGGACGACCTGCTGGACGAGGTGCGCAAAGTGGCCGCCAACGGGTTCCGCACGCTGGTCACAACACTGACCAAACGCATGGCCGAGGATCTGACCGAATATCTGCACGAACAGGGCATCAAAGTCCGCTACATGCACTCGGATATCGACACACTGGAACGCATCGAAATCCTGCGCGACCTGCGTCTGGGGGCGTTCGACGTGTTGGTCGGCATCAACCTGCTGCGCGAGGGCTTGGACATTCCCGAATGCGGGCTGGTCGCCATTCTGGATGCGGATAAAGAGGGCTTCCTGCGTTCGGAAACATCCCTGATCCAGACCATCGGCCGCGCCGCGCGAAACGCCGATGGCCGCGTCATCATGTATGCCGACAAGATCACCGGTTCGATGGAGCGCGCGCTGGAGGAAACCAACCGCCGCCGCGCCAAACAGCTCGCCTATAATCAGGAACACGGCATCACCCCCGAGACGGTGAAGAAAAACGTCGAGGATGTTTTGGCCGGGCTTTATGACGGCGACGTGGACATGAACCGCGTCACCGCCACCATCGACAAACCGATGCACGGCGCCAACCTCGAGGCCCATCTGGACGGGTTGCGTGAGCAAATGCGCAAAGCCGCCGAGAACCTGGAATTCGAAGAGGCCGCCAATATCCGGGATGAGATCAAACGTCTGGAGGCGGTCGATCTGGCCGTCGCCGACGACCCCATGGCGCGGCAGTGGGCGGTCGAGAAAGCGTCCGAGGATGCGGTGAAATCGCGTGGTCGGTCAACGGCTGGACGTCCGGGGCAACGCGGTGGGAATGTGAAGCGACGGAAGCGTTAGACTGTTGGCGACGCTTACAAAGTTGCAGCACATGGCGTTGTTTGCTTCAGCCGCCTTGCCTAACCGCATTCCGTGGCTAGGTTCAAAGTATGCGAGCCATTCTGATATCACTGATCCTTAGCACGCCTGCCTATGCGTGGGATGCAACAGTTGGTCCAATTTGCACGCTTTCGCACGAGACCGGCGCGGCGAAAATATTTCTCACATACGATCCATCGAAACCACTTTATTCAATCACCGTGACCCAAACGAACTCTGTTTGGAAACAGGCCCCTTGGTTCGCAATGCGTTTTGAAGGCTCGTCCCCGATCGAGATTGCTACATCGCGCCATGTTCTATCCGACGGCGCAACTTCTTTGACCGTCACGAATACGGGTTTCGGAAACGTGCTTGATGGGTTGGAGTACAACCGCATAGCCTACGCATTCACGCAGGATCATGTGGCCACATTCTCGCTGGACGGCGCTGCTGACCCCGTGCGGGTTTTTCGTGAATGTGCTGGAGCGCACCTATCTTAAAGCGTCCGGAACGCAACCATTCCTGACATAGTTCTCATTGCGTTTTCACAGCAATATGAATTAAGAGAGTAAGCCTCGAACGGTCTGAACCCGAGCGAGTGTTCCTCGCTCAGGTCAGTGTTCAGCCCTTATCCCAGTGGGCAACCACATCATACCCAACAGGCGTTGGCGGGCCTTCCATGAATTCGGCGAATTGGCCCCACAGCTCTGCCACTTTCGGGGCATTCGCGTTCGAGGTCGCCTCGCTCTCGACCACGGAGATCACATAGCCCGAGCCGTCTTCATTCATCACATTCGTAAAGCTATGCATGCCGGGCATGCCCATGATTTCTGACTTCAACGCGTTCATTTTCGCCGTCGCGGCCTCGCGTGTGCCTGGCTTCATTTTGAATTGAGTAATACGTGCAAACATGACTTTCCTCCCTCGTCTGGCGAAATTGCCGTAGGGCGCGACCAAAACGATCCCGCCGCGCGCAAGGTAGCATGGCGGCGTCAAATCCCGTATTGATACTTGTGGATTCAGAGTGTTTTCAACCGCGCGCCGTACCCGAGTATGCAGCCTAACACTCCAAGGTTGCAGCCCAGCGCGTAGAGCCGACATGTTGCAGGACTGCCGCGCAGCTTAAACCCCCAACTCCGCCCGCGCCTTCTTGGTCAGTTTCGTCACCACAAGATCATAAGAGGTCACGATATGCTCGCACAGGGAGGCATCGCTCATCCCGCGTGCCTCGTAGACCTGAAGCCACTTCATCCCGCGCGAGGCCAGATAGGGCGCGGGGCGGATGCCGGGTTGATCACTTAGCACCTCAAAGGCCAGATCGGTGGCTTTGAAAGTAAAGGCGTCGCGCCCCTCGTTCCAGCCACAGATCGCAAACACCTTGCCGCCCACTTTCCACACATCCGCATTGCCCCATTGCACAACATGGGTGGTCGCCGTGAGGCCCGCGCAAAAAGCGTTGAAGTCGTCTCGTGTCATGTCAGAACCTTAGGGCCGAAGGAATTTTGCATTTCCAACCGCGCGACCAGCGGGGTCCGGTTGTGCTGTCTGCGGGTCCTGGGGCGGTGCCGCCTGCAATTGCGGGTCACATGCAATTCCGTCGCCATCGGGGTCATTGCGCCGGTGATAGCCCGGCAACCCTTCAAAGAACGGTCCGGGTATGATGGCTTCGGCCACTGGGCAACCAGCCATAGCGATGAGGTGAAACAGGGCTTCCTCCCGGCCGAATTCAGAGGTCCGCGTATAAACGGTTACCGCGATTGCCGCAGTCGTCACCGGCAGCATCAAAATCATGATCGCAATGCGCACGGGCGACAACGCGCGTCGTCGCACGGTATCGGCGCGCATGCGACGGGCCGGTGTATTCGGGTCTGTAAACAACTGTCGCGGGTGGGGGTCACGGGGCGGCATAGCTTATGATACATCGAATTTGCGGCGAATCCGAGGCCCCCTCGCCGATACTTCAAATTAGGTGGATTCGTTCTGTAGCACGTCATACCAAGTTCCCGCGGCCATAGATGTCGCAAAACCTGACGCACCCTGCCAAAGGCGCAAGAATTGACATGTCGAACACCGATCCATTCCGCCCTGTTGACGAAACGGCCCGTCAGTTGGCCCGCGATCTTATTGCCAGAGCAACCTATGGCGCTCTGGCGGTTTTGCGGCCAGATATGCCGGCTCCGTCAGTGTCGCGTATCGCTATTGCCGCAGACGAAGACGGAACGCCGTTTACCCTGATCTCGACACTGGCGGATCATACCCGTGCGTTGCAGGCCAACCCCGTTTGCGCAGTTTTACTGGGTGCACCGGGACCAACCGGAGACCCTTTGACCCATCCGCGGCTTACGCTGCACGCAAATGCGGTATTTGTTGCGCGTGGTACGGATGAACATGATCGCCTGCGCGCGCATTACCTAAAGCTGCGGCCCAAGTCGAAGCTCTATGTTGATTTTACCGATTTCGGCTTTGTGCGGTTTCGCATTTCAGACGGTCTGCTGAACGGCGGGTTCGGCAAGGCTTGGCGCCTTGCCCCATCGGACATATTGCCCGATCACCGCACCACGTGAACCGCGCAGGCCGCGTGGCGTACAACGTGGTTCGCCGTTGAACCAAGTAGCAAGTCCTGCATTCCTGGTCGGTGGGAGGCCATGATTATCAGATCGGGCTTATGCTCTTCGGCCCAGTCAAGAATGGTCCGCCCTGAATGCCCTTCGACCAATACACCATTGGCATTTGGCAGCTTCGCGGCCAGATCGTCCAATTCCGACTGCAGGGCCTTTCGTGCCTCGGCCAAATATTCGGGCGGCATGTATGAGATCGCATAACTGGGAATATGCTCGACCACATGCAGCAGGGTCACCTGCGCATCCGGCGTCGCCAGCACCTCGGCCAGTTTCAGGGGGCCGGATATATCCCGTTCTGCATCAAACGAAATCGGGACAAGAATATTGTGATACATGGTGCGCACCTCCGTTCAATTTACGATAAAGATGCGTCGCAACAGAACGTGCTGCTTTGATTTAAGTCACGATCCGCCAAATGTTTCGGCGACATCATACATAACCGGCTCAAAGCTTCTGCACAATTCGTTGATCTTCCGGTTGCGCTCCCGCATTTCCGGGGTGCGCAGCATGGCCAGAAAATCCTCGCGACGCGCCCATTGCGAGTAATTGGCGATTCTGGTCTGCGCGTCATTCACATGCAAACCCGCAGCAACAAAACCAGGTTGTTTCGAGATGAAATCCGCATAGGCGTCGGTCAAAGCCTCCAGCAGATCGTGACAGGTACCCGGGGTCATTTCAAAAGTGGTAATGACAGTCTGGACGCTTGCGTTCTTTGCAATCTTCGGCATCTGGATTCTCCCTTTTCCAATTGAACTTAACATAGGTTTCGGAAAGATCGCGGGTTTCCTTTGGCTTTTGCCCAAAGCTGCAATCATTGAAAATCAATACATCCTAACGATCCGTTAACAATGCTAACGGATGCTGCGCGAATGTGGCGGTTTGTTTCCCTTCTTCTGCTTATGTTGTCGGCTTCCCCCGCGTTGCCCGGCCCGTGGCTTCGCAAGAAGGACAGTGCCTTTACCGCCGCATCTGTCACGGCTTTCAAAGATGGGGACTATGGTTATGACTATAAGTCCGCGCTGTACGCTGAGTGGGGGTACAAAGATAACCTCACCCTTGGATTCGACTTTGAGGAAAACCGAGACCTTTACGGCCACGCAACCGTATTTGCGCGCCTGCCCTTGGCCAGCTTGGGCGAAAAGGGAAGGTTCGCGGCGGAATTTGGCGTGGGCGTGCACCACCGCCATAAGGGGGCGTGGGCATTGTACAAGGCAACTTTGTCCTACGGCAAAGGCTTTCAGACCGGCTGGGGCAATGGGTGGGTCGCGGTCGATACCACGTTGGAATACCGAACCCACAATGCCCTGATCCGAAAACTAGATCTGACTGCAGGCCTTAAATCGCGACGCTGGGTTGACCCCTTGCTGCAGGTCGAAACCGCATATCGTTCCGGCGACGACCTATATTGGCGGGTGCGTCCGTCGGTCATGGTCCGCAATCCTGACAGTTCCACAACGTGGGTGCTGGGATTTGAACGCAATGATGCCCGTGATAACACAGGCATCAAGGTTGCGATCTGGGGAGAGTTCTGAGTGCACTGCGAACCACATGTGGAATTGCGGTTCAGTACTCCATGCGCACTATTGCCGACACTTGGCCTCGGACACCTTGCGCCCATCGCAGTTGGATTTGGTCCCCGTCAGAGCCCTGCTCCAAGTTGACATACGGTGTCGTGTAGACCGTCGACCCGAACGTGTTCTTCAGTTGCCCAATAATTGTAACGGCATCGCACCCGCGCGCCCGGCCACCAAAAGGCAGACGCCCTTGGGTTCCAATCGTCCAGACCTGCGAGGTCGAGCTTTTTGAGTATCGAAGCCGCAAAGGGTTTTCGACTTTTGCCGAAACGCCGTGGAACGTGTTGTCCTGAAACTTGACGTTAAGATGGGCATTTCGGTTCAGATCGGCAAAGGTCGTGTCCACTTGCTCCGCCCGGTTGATATTGCCGTTGGTCGAGCGGAACTTGTTGCCTGTCACTACGACGCCGTTCAGAAAATGACCCGAACCATGGGGGCGAATAACGATTGGACTAAACCACGGGGCGACGTGGCTGGAATAAAAGATATTGTCCGTGATGGTCATGGCGCTGAAAGAGAACCCACCACTGTAGACCGGATTGGCGTCCCTTTCATTCGTCCATTGGACAAAGCAGTTGTCGACGTAATTCTCGGAAATTGTCGAGCTGTTATAAGTGCCGATCATCACGAGGCCAGCCGTGCGGACGCCCTGCGGAATACTGTCGCCCTGAAAGAAATGGTTTCCCAGAACAAGGTTGTTCGTACCCGCAAGAACTGCAAAGTGCAAAAAACGTACCGCCCGATTGTGGCGCAGCTTGATGTCGTTTGCTGTCGCGTTCAACGCGATGGATTTGCGGTCCGAAACATTGAAGGATTCCTCGGATGACAGGAATTGGCAATTGTCGATCAGCATGCCCTGACACCCGGTTCCGATAGACGTGATCCCACGGTCCTTTGGACGGCTGATAAAGCAATTGGTGATGGCGAATGTGCTGCCAGACGGCGCAAGGCGAATTGCACTGCAACGACCGTTGCACTGGAATTCAATCTCTTCCACTCCAAACTTGCGCAATGTGCTGAAGCCACTGAAATCGAGAAGGTACTTAAAGTCGACAAAGGTGAATGTCTGCGTGCCTGAGGTGTCATAAATCGGAGCGTTCAGCGTGATCTCGCCCGCGCCGACGTTTTTGGATCGCACCTAGATTTCACGCCCGACACCGCTGCCCTGAACCAGCGCGCCCACCGGGATATTGGCCACATTGGCGACATTTCTCAGGCGTGTCGGATCCGATGGATTGTAGGTCGCCACTGACGTGAAAGTCTCGGTATCCCAGGCAGAGCTGTTTCTGACATCAAATTGGCCATTGCGGATCACCCGGCGCGTTGAAAACCCGGCTTGTTTGTTTGGAACTGCCGCCGCCCTATCAATTGGCCCGGTGATCGCGACTTTTCTGCCGCCAAGATCAAGGGACTCGTGGTCGGAATTGTTCAACAAGGCTTGAAACGCCTTTTTGAAAGCAAGCTCTTCATCACCAAACGCCAAGATGTAGGCGGGCAGATTGTAGTTCTTGGTCAAAAGCAACATCTTGTCGTCAGGCATGGTGACGGTGCCCTCGAATTCCACCTCCGACGACAAGGTCACGCTCTGCGCCAAAAAGTACGTACCTTCGGAGACAAAAACACGTCGCCCGCTTGCAGCCTGGTTGGCCGCCTCGAATGCGTCAGTGTCGTCAGCAACACCATCTCCTACGGCGCCAAAATCCCGCACATCGACTAGGCTGATCATGTCGCGCAGGAATACACCCGTGACATCCTCGATCTCGATGTCGTCGACTCGGATAACCGAACCGTTCGCGCCTTCGATATCCAGCCCGAAATGCCCGTAGATCGCCTGAATTCCCCAAGGCATGTCCACACCGGCGCGCTGACCAGTGCCCACAATGGCCGTGACCTCGTGCACGGTGCCGTAGCCCGAAAGCTGCGTTGCCGAACCTTGTTCGACCACTCCGGTCACATGGGCATCCCCCGCGCCGCCTGCCCAGGCCGCGATGCGGACTTCGGGCAAAGGACCACTGATTGCTTTGACCCGCGCCTTGATCTGCAAGTAACAGCCCGGCAGCAGCGGGGTTTGCCCCATATATCGCAGCTTTTGCCTCGGGCTTACCTTCAGGATTTCAAGACAGCCGCCAAAATCTGCATCGGCGGGGACAAACGCGCCCGTGCCTGAACCGTCATATGTCGGCGATCCGGGCGTTCCGTCGCCGCTGGACCAAACATTGAGGCCATTTGCGAAAGCAGGCGGCATGAATACGATGCCGTCGGTGATTGCCTTGTTCATAGAAATCCCTTTCCCATTAGCGCTACGGCAGGTCACCGTGCGCATAAACCCAGTGCCCGAGAGCCATGCCCAAGCGCGAAATCCTGAGTATCGAAAAGGAATTAATCGCCCATCACGCCTCCGTAACGGAGGCGTTGCATCAGGCGGACGGGTCGGAATTTCCAAGCAATTGGACGCCGTTGATCTTCCACCCGCTTTCAAGCTGGATCATTTGATAATCAAGGATATGGGCACGCCCGTCCCCATCCACGATCATCACCTTCTGCCACAATGCCCCGGCAACTTCGCGCAACTCCAGAAACCTTACTTCGGACGGTCGCCAGACCATCGGATAGCCATTTCGCACCATCGCCCCGAAATTCTCGGGCGTGCGAAATATGTTCTGAATATTCGGGCTGGCAAAGGTAAAGGCGGTGACGAAATCATCCGCTTTGAACGCCTGAATCTGGGCTGCGATATTGGCCTCGATCTCGGCATCCTGAGCGGCACCGCTCGTGACCAGCCCAACACTGAAGGCTACGGCAAGAATAATACGGCGCATGGGGCCACCTCCTGATCCAAGAGTAGCCCCATGCGGTATTAGGTCAAATCAGACCAGTTCTCCGGCCAGCGCCTTGTCGATCAAGGCAATCGTTTCCGGCACGCCATACAGCGCAATAAATCCACCAAAACGCGGCCCTTGAGAGGCCCCCAAGAGGACTTCGTACAGGGCGGTAAACCATCCCCGCAGCGGGTCGAACCGATCCCGCCCGATGGCATAGACCACGGATTGCAACGCCTCATCTTCGATCGGACCGTCATAGTCTGCAAGCGCAGCTTTAAGCGCTTCCAACGCCTCGCGCTCTTGATCTGTAGGTGCACGATGTTGGCGGGTTGGCTTGACGAAATCGTTGAAGTAGCGAACCGCAAAACCTGCCGCCTGATCAAGGTCAGGATGCGTTTCGGCCGTGGCTTCAGGCGCGTAGCGACGGATAAAGCCCCACAACGCCTCTTTGTCCTCGGCGCCGGACACAGACGCAAGATTCAACAACATCGCAAACGAAACCATCAGCGTTGAATCAGGAACGTCGCCGCCGTGGATATGCCAAACGGGGTTGTTCAACTGCGCCTTCAATTCTTGCCCCGGATAGGCCCGCAACTGCTGGTGATACTCATCCACCGCTTTGGGAATGACATCAAAGTACAGACGCTTGGCCGTCTTGGGCTTTTGGTACATGAAATACGAAAGGCTTTCGGGCGCGGCGTAGGTCAGCCACTCCTCCATCGACAAGCCATTGCCTTTCGATTTCGAGATCTTCTGCCCCTGCTCATCATTGAACAACTCATAGCTCAGCGACTCGGGCGGCTGTTTGCCCAGGGCCCGGCAGATTTTCGACGACTGCGTGACCGAGTCTATCAGGTCCTTGCCCGACATCTCATAGTCCACGCCCAGCGCGGCCCAACGCATCGCCCAATCCGGCTTCCACTGCATCTTGACGTTGCCACCAGTGACCGGGATTTCGACCTTTTCACCGTCGGGCTCCTGATAGACGATCGTCCCCTTGGCCACGTTACGCTCGAGCGTGGGAACCTGCAGAACGTGACCGGTTTTCGGGCTGATCGGCAGGAAGCAGGAATAGGTCTCGCGCCGCTCTGCCCCTAGGGTCGGCAGCATGATTTCCTGAATCTTCTCGAACCGGTCCAAGGCCGTCAGAAGCATCTCATCAAACTTGCCGCTGGTATAGTAATCGGTGGCCGAAGCGAATTCATACTGGAACCCGAAGCTATCCAAAAAATCACACAGCATCGCGTTGTTGTGCTGCGCGAACCCTTCATGCGTCCCAAACGGATCGCGCACTTTGGTCAGCGGCAAGTGCAGGTCTTCTTTCAACTCTTCCTGCATTGGTACGTTGGTCGGCACTTTGCGGAAACCATCCATATCGTCCGAGAAACAAATCAGCTTGGTGGGAATATCGCTGATCTGCTCAAACGCGTGACGCACCATCGAAGTCCGGGCAACCTCGCCAAATGTTCCGATATGCGGCAGGCCCGACGGACCATACCCTGTCTGAAACAGCACATACCCCTTTTCCGGAGCGCCTTTCTGATAGCGTTTGAGCACCCGGCGCGCCTCTTCAAAAGGCCAGGCCTTGGACGACATCGCGGTTTCACGCAGTTCAGACATTATTCGACAAGCTCCATCGGGAAAAACAGCGCCGGTCACCGCATGCAACCGACCGGCCCCTCCTATTGTGCCGGTGCAGCATGAGTCAATAAAGGCTGGGGTTTTTCCTGACGGGAAAGCCTGGAAACGCGGGATCAGGCGGTCAATTGATCCAGTTTCGCCGCCCAAATGAAATCGTTCTCGCTGAGCCCGCCAATTTCGTGCGTCGTCAATTTGACATCCACATAACCCCAGCCAAACGCAATATCCGGATGGTGGCCCTGTTGATCCGCAAGCCACGCACAAAGATTGGCCAAATACGTTGCCTTGGCAAACCCCTTGAACGCATAGTGGCGGCTCAGCGTTATTGCGTCCGCGTCCAGTTTCCAATCAGAGGCAAGCTCGGCCATATGTGTATTGGCCCCATCAGACGTCAAAGGTGGGATTCCTCCAGAACAGGGCACACAGGTCCGGTCTGATAGGCTGCACGTCTCTCCAGATAGGGTCATTTTCATTCACTCCGCTGCAGTTACTTTTTTCGGAAATTTGTTCGGCAGCAGCCCAAGGGTCTGCGCTTGCCGTACATCAGCCAACAGGTCTCGGTCGGCGGCCTCAAACAGGTTTTCGGGCGAGTTTAGCACGAAATAGCCCATTTGATGCATGTCGATCCGATAAGGGGTACGCAGGATCGTAAGAACGTCGAACGGATCCCGGTCAGGTATGTCGCTTTCCACGGCGTAGACCAGCTCTGTCGGCGACGAGGCAAGACCCGATCCAAGCGCCTTGATCCGGCCGTTCTGACGGCGCAGACCAAATTCGATCGAGAACCAGTAAAGGCGGATCAGCCACGAATAGTCCTTTGCACCGGCCTGAACACCGGCCTTCCCAATGGCATGGCTAAAGGCGGCGAAGCGCGGATCACTCAGCAAGGGAGTATGGCCAAAGATCTCATGAAAAATATCGGGCTCTTCGATGTAATCAAAATCCTCGCGCGAGCGGATAAAGGATGCGGCTGGGAAAACGCGGTCGGCCAACATACCAAAAAAGGTTTTGAACCCGATCAGGGCAGGTACCGGCTGCACCCGCCAACCGGTAAGGTCCAAGAGCCGCTCTGAGATTGCGGCGCAAGAAGGTACGGACGTTTTCGGCATATCCAGACGAGCCAACCCGTCCAGGTAATCCTGAGCCATATAACGTTGAACATTTGCCTCTTGAGCTGCGTAGAGATCGGCCCAAACGGCGTCCTCTTCTGGCGTATAGGCAATATGTCCGCGCGCATCGGCGACTTTGGCGATGTATTTGGTCGACTTCGGCATCACGTTTCCTCCTCAAGAGAATTTTAGCTACGTCGACAGAGGGAATTGGTTTGGATTCATCCGAAAATTTCGATATTTTGGCAGATATATGTCGAAAAAATGAAAAATATGACACAAAATCTTCAAACCGCCGATATCGCCATTCTGCAAGAGCTTCAGGCCGATGGTCGCTTGTCCATGCAGGAGCTTTCTGATCGAACAGGATTATCCGCGTCACAATGCTGGCGGCGCGTGCGCGATCTAGAGGCCGTCGGTATTATCGCGGGCTATACGGCTCAGATACGCGCCAAGTCCGTTGGGCTGAACGCAATCGCCTATGTCCATGTAGCCCTGCGCGAACATCAGGAAGACAGCATCAACGCCTTCCTGCGCCTGATCGAAACCGAACCGCAAATTGTCGAGTGCGCCTCAATTACCGGGGATCACGACTTTATCCTCAAGGTCTATGCCAAAACCCCCGAAGAGCTTGAGCATTTCATCATGCAACGCCTTTTAAAATCCGGTTTGGTTCGCGACACGCGCAGCAATTTTGTGCTGCGCCAGACAAAAACACGCGGGCCTTTGCCCATTCTCTAACAGCGGCAAAGCAAAATCCGTTGAACCTGCCTGCCAGCCCTCCTATCGTGCGGATGCAGAAAGCCTAATCAGGACGACACCATGACCGATCAAGTACCTCATCCTATGTCCCCCCAAGATTGCCTTGTCGCGATCATGGTTGCGATCTCTGCCTCTGACGAAACCATACGCACTGCTGAACTGGTCAAAATCGAAGGCGCGGTGAACATGCTGCCGGTCTTTGCCGAATACGACATCGACCGGACACGGCGTGTTTCGCAAATCGTATTTGACCTGTTCGAACAAGAAGACGGGCTGGATGCGCTGTTCGGCCTGATCCGGGACAACTTGCCCGAACGCCTGCACGAAACGGCCTACGCTCTGGCTTGCGATGTTGCCGCGGCTGATGGATCTCTTGCGGAAACCGAGCTACGCCTGTTGGAAGAAATCCGGTACGAACTGAACATCGACAGGCTGCACGCCGCCGCAATCGAACGGGGCGCACGGGCGCGTCACACTACCTGATTTCAACTGCCGTTCAGGGTTCCCCAACGCTCGATCAAGGCGCGCTGTAATCTGCGAGAACGACTGTTCCAACTGCGCGCGCCCTGCGGACGCTCGCGCTGGGCCCGTGGGATCGTGGCCCGATGATCAACATCAGCCGTGAAGATGGCGAACGCTAGCTCGGACCCATCCGGCGTCGTAATGAACCCGCCCAACCCGGACACAAAATTCAACGTCCCGGTTTTGGCGTCCACCTTGATCGGGTGGTCCTTGACTGGGCGCCCCTGGCTGTCTGCCAAAGTGAACTTTTTCAACAAGGGCCGTAGGGCACCGGTTTTTTGTGCTTCGATCAGCGCCGTGACCAAATCTTCGGGGGCGACACGGGACGCATCACCAAGGCCCGAGTGATCAACCATGGCGATCCCGTTTACGCCATATGTCTCGGCAGCCCAGCGATTCATCTCTGCCGCTGAGTCCGGTAAGGTCTGAAGGTCTGCGCCCCGTGCTTTCGACGCTGTCATTCCAACCAATTCAGCGGTCAAGTTGGTCGAATACTTCAGCATCCCACGAAGAATACCGTCAAGCGGATCACTTAAATGAACAACCAGGTCCGTACCCTGAGGCATCTCGCGCGTGACCTGAACGCGGTCCAGTACGATCCCATTAGACCGGGCCAGTGTTCGGAATACATCACCCGCGTAAAGGGCGGGCTTGCGAACAGGTAACCAACGCGCCCCCCCATTGCCCAGTGCGGCCTTAGCGACAGTCCAGCGATCCTGCCGCGCGCTTGGCTCATAGGTATAGATCGGAGTCTTGCGCCCCTCGACCCGCATAGTCGCCATATCGACCGCTGGATTATACCGCGCGCTTCGTGCGTCCATCGCAATGTCGTAGTCCGTCCCCTCGCGCTTCCATTCAAAATGTACCCGGTTGAAGTTAAGAGATATTCCACTGACGGCCGGGCTATAACCCAAGTGATCCGGCTGACCGGGGTCAATGCTGAACACGTAGGGCAAGGCTCCGTCATACACCTTGAACGCGCCGCGCACTTCGATGACACCCGCCTCACGCAGATTAGCCGCCATCGTCGCCAGCGCATCAGTGTCCAACAGCGGATCACCACCGCCAACAAGAACCAAATCGCCTTTCAGGACACCATTTTCAACCGGCCCGTCCGCAACCAGTTTTGTTTCGAACCGATAGTCAGGACCCAACACATCCAATGCATAAAGGGCCGTCAAAGCTTTGCCCACGCTGGCCGGGGGCAAACCCAGATTACCCCCAACCGCTTCCAACTCGGCCCCGGTTTCCACATCGGCAACGGCAAAGGCAACTTCACCTTTCAGACCGGCTGCTTTGATCAGGCGCTCGGCCCCGTTGGGCTGCGCTCCGCGAAGCTGCGGTCTCAGCGATACTTTGGGCGGATTACCGAAGGCCGCAACGGGGACAAAGGCGGCGCCAAGCCCTCCTAAAAACTTACGACGTGAAAAACGATCAGCCATGGGTCAATTAAAATCCCAGAGATCACAGGCGCACAACCGGTCACAGATCATTATGCGCCCTCTGGGGCTATTCGGGCAACACCTCATTCGCCCAAGCGCCCCGAGACCGCAGATCGGTTGAACTGACATGGACCATCGGCACGTTCACGAAACACCACGCCGGGGCCTCAGCCCGCCCAAGCAAATGCCGAGCCTGCCCGTCGATCCGATACTTGGAATAAATCCGCGCCGCAGGCGACATTCGGGCAGATATCCGGTCACCCGGGCGCGCGACAACGCCAACGGGCACACTGTCCATGATCAACCGCCAATCTTTCCACCGATGGAACTGAGCCAGATTATCAGCCCCCATCAACCATACGAACCGGACCCCAGGATAAAGCTTCTGCAATTTCATCAGGGTATCTGATGTCGCCCGCGTACCAGTAAGGGTCTCGATACCCGTAACCGCAACGCGAGGGTGCTGCATAACTTCACCCGCAGCCGCAAGCCGGCGCTCCAACGGTGCGGGCCCTTGATCTTTCAACGGGTTTCCCGGCGTCACCAGCCACCAGACCTGATCCAAACCAAAGGCTTTCATCGCTTCAAGCGTCACATGCACGTGTCCCTGATGTGGTGGATCAAATGACCCGCCAAACAGCCCAACGACCCGCCCGGGTCGCGCAAATGGAATATCGTGTCGAAACATCCCTTGCTGTTGTTCAGAACTGTGGCAGCTTGTCAATCAACAGGTTTCACTGCATCCCCCAGCTTGACCCGCCCGGGCCGGACCACTTCTGCACACCAACCGCCGTGTCCACGCACGGCAGAGTATCCGCCCTTGCCCAGCGCCTCTTCCATCCGGCTGCACGGCGCACAGATCACGGTAAAGCGCAAGATGGCCTCGCCCACCTGCACCTCACGCCCCTTGAGCGCGGCCAGATTGATCCCCGAAACCACCAGATTGCGCCGCAGGATTTTCGGCGTAACCGGCCCGCGCCCCAAATACGAGCCAATCGCGGCCAGATGTTCCTGCTGAATTAGCGTGACCGCCCGCTTGCCCGCGCGACTGCGATCACCTGAAAGCCCTTCGTCAGAAATAAAGACTTCATTTTTCTGAATCATTTCTGAACGGCGATCAGGACGCAATCCGATCCATTCGATCCGGCCGGGAATTGCCCAACCCGCAATTAATTCCGCCAATCCGCTCAATACACAGCCCTCGGTCGCTCCTGTTCATTTACCCCGCGACATTTCCAAATGAAATTCACAAAGTCACCAGCTTGCCCCGCCCGCCTTGCTTGGATATCTAGCGGTCTAACCTGATTTCCCCGACCCAGAGGACGCGACATGGCCGCCTATCAATATGTCTACCACATGCAGGGTGTCTCCAAGACCTATCCCGGTGGCAAGAAGTGCTTTGAAAACATCCACCTCAGTTTTCTGCCCGGCGTAAAAATCGGTGTCGTCGGCGTCAACGGCGCGGGTAAATCGACGCTGATGAAAATCATGGCCGGCCTCGATACGGACTTTACTGGCGAGGCTTGGGCCGCCGAGGGTGCAAAGGTCGGTTACCTGCCGCAGGAGCCACAGCTCGATGAATCGCTGTCCGTGCGTGAAAACGTCATGCTGGGTGTAGCCGCGAAAAAGGCCAAGGTTGACCGGTTTAACGAGATCGCCATGGAGATCGCCGAGAATTACTCGGACGAGCTGATGGAGGAAATGACCACCCTGCAGGACGCGATCGACGCGGAAAACCTCTGGGACCTCGACAGCCAGATCGACGTCTCGATGGAGGCGCTGCGCTGCCCGCCGGACGATGCCAATATTGCCAACCTCTCGGGCGGTGAGAAGCGCCGCGTGGCGCTCTGCAAACTGCTGCTGGAAGCACCCGACATGCTGCTGCTGGACGAACCGACCAACCACCTGGACGCCGAGACCATCGCCTGGCTGCAACAGCACCTGATCGACTACAAGGGCACCATCCTGATCGTCACCCACGACCGCTATTTCCTGGATGACATCACCGGCTGGATCCTCGAACTCGACCGCGGCCGCGGCATTCCCTACGAAGGCAACTACTCAGCATGGCTGGAACAAAAAGCCAAACGGCTGGAGCAGGAAGCCCGCGAGGACAAGTCCAAGCAGAAGACGCTCCAACGGGAACTGGAATGGATGCGTCAGGGCCAAAAGGCCCGTCAAGCCAAGTCCAAGGCCCGGATCAACGCCTATAACGAGCTCGCCGAGCAGTCCGAACGCGAAAAGCTGACCCGCGCCCAGATCGTCATCCCCAACGGCCAGCGCCTTGGCGGCAAGGTGATTGAGGTCGAAGGTCTGTCGAAACACATGGGCGACAAGCAACTGATCGAAGGGCTGGACTTCGCCCTGCCTCCCGGCGGCATTGTCGGCGTCATCGGCCCCAACGGCGCGGGTAAATCGACGCTCTTCAAGATGCTCACCGGCCAGGAACAACCCGACAGCGGCACCATTACGCTGGGCGACACGGTCGAGCTGTCTTATGTCGACCAGTCCCGCGATGACCTTGCCGACAACGACACCGTGTGGGAGGCGATCACCGGCGGAGCCGAGATCATCCAACTGGGCGACGCGCAGGTCAATTCCCGCGCCTATTGCTCGTCCTTCAACTTCAAGGGTGGCGACCAGCAAAAAAAGGTTTCTCTTCTATCCGGCGGTGAGCGCAACCGCGTCCACATGGCCCGCCTGCTGAAAGAGGGCGGCAACGTCCTGCTGCTCGACGAACCGACCAACGATCTGGACGTCGAAACCCTGCGCGCACTGGAAGATGCCTTGGTCGATTTCGCCGGTTGCGCCGTGGTCATCAGCCACGACCGCTTTTTCCTCGACCGGATTTGCACGCATATTCTGGCGTTTGAAGGCGACGCACATGTTGAGTGGTTCGAGGGCAACTTCGAGGATTACGAAGAGGACAAAAAGCGCCGCCTGGGACCGGACGCGCTGGAGCCCAAGCGGTTGAAACATAAGAAGTTTGCTAGATAATCGGGCGCTCCATTAAAACCCAACCACAAATAAGGGTCGACCAATCTTGGTCGACCCTATTTTAGTCAAATGAGAATGTAGTTATGATTTTCGCGGGTTGAGTGGATTTATCAAAGCGATCTGCGGGCAGTAACTTACGGTCGATTAATCCGGGTAAAGCCTTGTCAATTTGGCCAAGATGTTTTGGCTTTATACGATTTTTCTTTCAGGCGCCTTTTTCATTCCAGAGGCGGTAGGAAATGCCACTGGAAATCGCCGCAGCGATGACTCTTGGTGCTATAGGATTGGCGGTGACCGTTCCTTTGTCCTCCAGGCCTTTTATTGCTTCAACCGCAATCCGCACACTTTCTTTGAATGTCACGCTCTCCATCTTTTGCTCTTCTGCGGTCGCGTCATTGTCATTCAAGCATTTACGAGCGACAAAAAGCCAATCATGGAGCATATAAGCCGGCGCGTAACCCCACGGCGAAAACCCTTTCAGCGCTTGGGCGGCTTTGGGAATTGATCCGCCATCGGTGTACATGATTTGCGGCCGAATCTCGGGAACCGTAGCACGGGGATCATGGCGCTCCATAAGCAAAGGGTCTTTGTTCGGCACGAAAACGAAGGTACCGTCGCCTGATCCTCTTTGGGTTTCATCGACCCACAGAAGAGTTAGGGAACCTTTAATTTCACCTGCCGCGATGTCATCGTAGTTCACATGCGTGCAAGCTGACGTAACAAATAGAATTGTCGACAAATACCTAAACAACCTGCTCTCCAATCACGTTTTGATTTCCACCTAGCAAACAGTGAGGCCGCTAATTTTTGTCAGGAAAAATACTGTGGAATGTTAATACCAGAGCTCCGACCATCATTAAGCTTTTTCTGAACAAACCAAACTCGACGAGTTTTTCGACGTACTCAGAAATCATACACCCTTGCCACACGCCCACCCCAATGCCATATCCAAAGGGCTTACGTTTTTCTATTTCGACCTACTGTCTCCTTCTACGGCGCTCAGTCACTCGATCCAGACCGACGACGCCAGGCTGCCGCATCCACGTGGGCAGCACTAAACAGGAGACACGGATATGCCTGCAGGCACCGTTAAATGGTTCAACACCACCAAAGGCTACGGCTTTATCGCACCCGAAGATGGCGGCAAAGACATCTTTGTGCACATCTCGGCCGTCGAACGCTCGGGCCTCACCGGTCTGGCCGACAATCAGAAAGTCACCTACGAGCTGCGCTCGGGTCGTGACGGCCGCGAAAGCGCTGACAATATCGAACTGGCGTAAGCCGTTCCAAGGGCAGGGATAATCCCCTGCCCTTTTTCTTTTTCGACTTGTTTTTTCGACCGGCGGCACCACGGCGATACTGTGTCCGCAGGAATACATCACTTTTCGGTTACTCTGTCCCGGTGATTGACCGGATCGGATATCATTCAACATTATCGTTATGATTTCCGTGTTAATTTGAAGAGAACCACCATGTTCACACGTCGCACATTCGTTACCACAGCCGCAGCCACCTGCTTGATCCCCGGAATGGCCACGGCAAAGAAAAAAGCCGTCGAATACGATCCCACGCCACAATATGTGCGGATCAAGAAAGAATTTCTGCCGGGCCAGTTGTTGGTGGTTCCGCGCTCTTTCTACCTCTACTACGTCACCGAACCGCGCAAGGCCATTCGCTATGGCTGCGGTGTCGGCAAGGCCGGGCTGGAATTCACCGGAACCGCTACGATCGACGTCAAGAAAGAATGGCCCACCTGGCGGCCGACCGAAGAGATGATTGAACGGGAACCAAGGACATATGCCCGCTTCAAGGACAACGACTATGTCCAACCGGGTGGGGGCGACAATCCATTGGGTGCCCGCGCTCTTTATCTGTTCCAGAACGGAGTCGACACCTATTTCCGAATTCACGGAACGACGCAGCCGCAGACGATCGGAACAGCGGCCTCGAACGGGTGCATCAGAATGCTGAACGCGCACGTCATCGACCTGTACGAGCGTGTTCCGGTCGGAACCGTTGTGACGGTGGTCTGATCAGTCGTTGATCTGGTTCACCAGGTCCAGAACACTTGGGCCGATCGCCTCGACAATCAGAGAAACACCCTTGGCGTTCGGGTGGATGCCGTCGGGCTGGAGGTAAGCGCGGACGGCATTCGGATCGCCCTCTGCCACCAATCCCGCGAAAAAATCCGGAGCGTATCCGGTCTGAAACTGTGCGGCCAGATCGGGGTAAATTGCGTCAAATTCTGACTTATATGCCGCGCCGTAATTTCCCGGCGCTTGCATGCCGACCAGCAGGACCTCGACCATTGCGGCATCCGTGGCCTGCAAGATCGCTTCGAGGTTAGAGCGTGACACGGCCGGGTCGATCCCCCGCAACAGGTCATTCCCACCCAATGCGACGATCATTCCGTCCACCTCGGGCGTCAGGGTCCAACCGACACGCGACGCCCCACCCGCAGTGGTATCGCCGGACACTCCGGCGTTAATCAGCCGCACGTCGGCCCCTTTGTCCCGAAGCCAGCTTGATAGCTGCGGAACAAATCCCTCCTGTTCGGGTAACCCATAGCCTTGGGTCAACGAGTCGCCCAAAGCCGCGATCACAACGGTTTCGGCTGTGACCGCAAAGCCGCAGCACGCAAACGCGCCCGACATCAAAGCCTTGCGCAAAATCCCAACCGCTCCATATCCCAATTGACCGCCTCCGATTGGATTGACCTATGACATCACCAGTACTCTCGCTTCAAAATGCTGCTTTGTCGCTGGATGGCAATGCCGGTCGGGTGGATATTCTGCACGACATCAATTTATCGGTAAACAAGGGGGAAACGCTGGGTCTGGTTGGCCCGTCCGGGTCGGGCAAGTCGTCATTGCTGACGCTGATGGGCGGGTTGGAGCAGGCAACAGGCGGCAGGATTACCGTGCTGGATCACGATCTGACCGACATGGACGAAGACGCACTGGCCCGTTTCAGGCGCAGCGCGATGGGTGTTGTTTTCCAGAACTTCCACCTCATCCCCTCGATGACGGCCTTAGAGAACGTCGCCACGCCGTTGGAACTGGCCGGACATCGCGATGCCTTCTCGCGGGCAGAAACGGAACTAGAGGCCGTCGGGCTGGCGCATCGTCGGGATCACTACCCCGCGCAACTATCGGGCGGTGAGCAACAGCGCGTCGCCCTTGCACGCGCCGTCGCGCCGCGCCCTCAGATATTGCTGGCCGACGAACCCACCGGAAATCTGGATGAAGCAAACGGTACTGCGATTGTTGACTTGCTGCTCGACCTACGGGATCGACATGGCGCCACCCTCATACTGGTCACACACAGCCACAGCTTGGCCCAGAAATGTGACCGGGTGATCCGGTTGCGCGACGGGCGCATAACCGAAGACACGCTGCAAGAGGCCGCAGAATGAGCCTGCGCCTTGCCGCGCGTTTGGCGCGTCGCGAACTGCGCGGTGGGCTGCGGGGGTTTCAAGTATTCCTCGCTTGTCTGGCGTTAGGGGTCGCGGCAATCGCCGCAGTCGGATCCGTTCGCCACGCCATCCAGACTGGACTGTCCAAAGAAGGCGCGTCCCTTTTGGGTGGCGATGCCCAGTTGGAGTTCACCTACCGCTTTGCCAATGACGACGAACGCGCCTGGATGCAGAATACGGCAGAAGCTCTGTCCGAAGTCGTAGATTTCCGCTCAATGGCCGTTGTCCAGTTGAACGGCAAAACGCAACGCGCCCTGACACAGGTGAAATCTATTGATGACGCCTATCCGCTTTTGGGGTCGCCCGTGTTGGAACCCGAGATGCCGCTCTCTGTCGCGATGGATGGGCAAGGGGCGCTGCCCGGTGCCGTCATGGATCGAATTCTGATCGACAGGTTAGGTTTGTCGACAGGCGACCAGGTTACGCTTGGAACTCAGGACTTTGTATTGATGGCAGCCCTGCTGCATGAGCCGGACGGGGCCGCAGATGGGTTTGGGTTGGGGCCGCGAACGATGGTCCGCACAAAGGATCTTCAGTCGTCTGGACTGCTGGCACCGGGAACGCTGTTTTCAACAAAATACCGGTTGGAGCTGCCGCAAGACGCTGATCTCGGAACGCTATCGGCAAGTGCACAGACGTTCTTTGACGGAACTGGCATGCGCTGGACCGACGCACGAAACGGAGCACCGGGAATTTCCGAATTCGTCGCCCGACTAAGCGCCTTTCTGGTTTTGGTCGGGTTGTCCGGTCTGGCAGTCGGCGGCATCGGTGTTTCCGCCGCAGTGCGCGCTTATCTCGCCCAGAAAACCGAAACAATCGCAACCCTACGGACATTGGGCGCAGATAAAGCAACCATCTTTCAAACCTATATGATCCAGATCGGTATCCTGTCCGGCATTGGCATCGTGATGGGCCTGATATTGGGCGGAGTTGCGCCTCTGGTCTTGGCGCCTTTGATCGAAGCCCGCCTGCCTGTACCCGCTGTTTTTTCACTCTACCCGCAGCCCTTGGCAGAGGCCGCGCTCTACGGGCTTTTGACTGCCTTTTTATTCACACTTTGGCCACTGGCCCGAACAGAAGAAGTCCGCGCCGCAACCTTGTTTCGCGATGCCCTGACCTCGGCAAGGGTTCTGCCCCGCCCAGTGTATGTGATTGCGACTGGCATTGGTCTGGTGCTGCTGATTTCAGCCGCAGCGTGGTTCAGCGGGTCCGCGCGCCTGACGCTGTGGACCAGCGGAGGGTTGATTGCCGCGCTACTTCTTTTGTCGCTTTCTGCACTGGGTATCCGTAGGCTTTCGCGCCTCGCGGCGAAACCGGCCCGTGGTCGCCCCGCCCTACGCTGGGCGCTGGCCGCGATTTCCAACCCCCGCGAAGGCGCAGCTTCGGTAGTGTTGTCCTTGGGATTGGGTCTTTCTGTATTGGCGGCAGTCGGACAAATCGACGGGACATTGCGCAATGCAATCTCAGGAAACCTGCCGGACGTGGCACCATCCTACTTTTTCGTCGACATTCAGAAAGACCAGATGCCCGGCTTTTCTGACCGATTGTCAAAAGATTCAGCCGTCACCCGCGTAGAGAGCGCACCGATGCTGCGGGGTATCATCACTCAGATCAACGGACGCCCGGCGCGGGACACAGCTGGTGATCATTGGGTTCTGGATGGCGATCGCGGCGTGACGTATTCGGCGCTGCCCCCAAAAAACACACGGATTACCGCAGGCCAATGGTGGCCAGAAGATTACTCGGGCGGCCCCCAAGTCAGCTTTGCAGCCGAAGAAGCCGAGGAAATGGGCCTAAAGCTCGGTGATGAACTGACGGTCAACATTCTGGGGCGTGATATTACGGCCAAATTAACCTCACTGCGTGAAGTAGATTTCTCGACCGCAGGAATAGGTTTCATCATGTCCATGAACCCGTCAGCCCTTGCCGGTGCACCGCATAGTTTCATCGCCACCGTCTATGCCGAAGAACAGGCCGAAGCCGCCATTCTGCGCGATCTGGCCGGGCAGTTTCCAAATATCACCGCGATCCGCGTGCGCGATGCGATCGACCGAGTGTCGGGCCTCTTGGCAGGTCTGGCGGCGGCAACGTCTTACGGGGCAGCTGTTTCGCTACTGACAGGCTTTTTGGTGTTGATCGGCGCAGCCGCCGCAGGCGAACCCGCCCGCAGGTATGAGGCCGCAATCCTTAAGACACTGGGCGCCGACAGACGCCGCATTTTGCTGAGCTTTGCCCTGCGCGCAGTACTTCTGGGGGCTGCGGCAGGCTCCGTCGCATTGCTGGCCGGTGTTCTGGGGGGCTGGGCCGTGGCGACATTCATCTTTGACGCGGATTTTACCGTTATTTGGCCTTCGGCCATCGGCATCGTACTGGCCGGTATCTTCGTGACCCTGGGCGCGGGCCTTGTCTTTGCCCTGCGCCCCCTTGCGGTGCGCCCGGCCCGCATACTGCGAGCCAGCGATTAAACTTACCTTGCACAGGCCACCGGTTGCAGAATTTTCAACAACTGGTCGTTGTCACACACCAGCGCGTCCAAAGTGATCTCATCCAGCGAGGCATAGAATACTTCGGCCGCATCCTGCAGCGCCAGTCGCAACCGGCAGGCATCTGTCAACGGACAGGTATTATCGGCATCCGCAAAACACTCTGCCAGCGGCAGGTTGCCCTCCACATGGCGGAAAACCGACCCGATACGGATCTGATCGGCCGGACGCGCAAGCGCCAGACCACCGTTCCGCCCGCGTTGCGTGCTGAGATAATTCAGTTGACTAAGTTGATTGATCACCTGCGCCAGATGGTTTTCCGAGATATTGCAGGCTTCGGCGATCTCGGACTTGGTCACCAACCTGTCTTGATGCGCCGCACAATACATCAACAGGCGCACTGCTATGTTCGTCCTTTTGGTGATGCGCATGATGGCCTCCCAAATTTCAAGATGGGATCTTATTGCATGTCTGGCAAAAAGGCGGTTTGACATACATCAATTGCCCCAGCAGAACACAGGAAGACATGGCAGATCCCTATTTCTTTGGCTACGGCAGCCTCGTGAACCTCGCCACCCACGACTTTCCCGATCCCCGCCCCGCCCGGCTAAAGGGGTGGCGACGCGCATGGAAGCATACGGACCTGCGACCAGTCGCTTTTCTGACTGCGGTTCCGGACGCAGACTCTGAAATCGATGGCATGATCGCCCATGTTCCCAAAAACGATTGGGCCGCACTGGATGAACGGGAATGGGCCTACGACCGCGTACCCGCGACGCATTCCATCTCGCATCCCCTGACCCACGATGTTGAGATCGCCGTATATGCCGTTCCGCATGAACGGCACGGCGAGCCGACGGACCAACACCCGCTATTGCTCAGCTATATTGACGTCGTCGTTCAGGGGTATCTGCGCGCCTTTGGCGAAGAAGGGGCCGAACGTTTCTTTACCACCACTGACGGGTGGGACGCGCCGATCCTGAACGATCGGGTCGAACCACGTTACCCGCGCCACCAACAGCTCAAACCCGACGAAACGCGCTTTGTCGACGACCGCCTACAGCATCTCTCTGCAACCATCGTTAACGCCCAATAAAAAAGCCGAGGTCAAACCCCGGCCCTTCTTCTGTTCAAAAATACTTCCGTCGGAGACACGCGCCACAAGGCGCGTTCATCACCCCCGCGCGCGGATCACTTGCAGCAATGGCAACAAGGCGGCCATCTCGGGACCCCGTTCCATACCCGTCAGCGCCTTGCGCAAGGGCATGAACAGACCTTTGCCTTTGCGGCCTGTGGCCTCCTTCACGGCGCTCGTCCATTGGCCCCAGGTTTCCCCATCGAACGGACCTTCGGGCAGCAGCGCAACAGCCTCGGCGATGAACTCGCGGTCTTCGTCAGCGATCAATGGCTCGGCCCCATCGCGGCACAGCTCCCACCAGCCTTTCAGATCGGCCAGCGTGGTGATGTTCTCGCGCGCCATGGCCCAGAAGGGTTCAGCCAGTTCCGTCGGTACACCAGCGTCCGCCACGGCGTCGGCAACATCCGCCAGCGGCAAAGACTGTAGGTGCCTTGCAGTCAGAGGGAACAGGTCCTGCACGTCGAACTTGGTCGGCGCCGCACCGAAGCGGGTAATATCAAACCCGTCAATCAGATCGGCCATGTCCGGGCGCAATTCGACCGGGTCGGACGAGCCCAGACGCGCCATCAGGCTCAACAGAGCCATCGGCTGCACACCCTGTTCGCGCAGATCGCGCAACGCCAGCGTGCCCAGACGTTTCGACAGCGCCTCACCCTGCGGGCCGGTTAACAGCGAATGATGTGCAAAGCGCGGGCATGTGCCGCCCAGTGCCTCAATGATCTGAATCTGCGTCGCGGTGTTGGTCACGTGATCCGAGCCACGCACCACGTCCGTCACGCCCATCTCGGTGTCATCCACCACGGACGCGATGGTATAAAGAACCTGCCCGTCGCCACGGATCAGCACCGGATCAGATACTGATGCCGCATCAATCGAGATGTCGCCCAGAATGCCGTCATTCCACTCGATCCGCTCGTGATCAAGCTTGAAGCGCCAGACGCCGTTGCCACGCTCGGCGCGCAGGGCCTCTTTTTCAACATCGCTAAGGTTCAACGCCGCGCGGTCATAGACCGGAGGCTTGCCCATATTCAGTTGTTTCTTGCGCTTCAGATCCAGCTCGGTCGGGGTCTCGAACGCCTCATAGAACCGGCCCATCTCACGCAGCTTGTCGGCAGCCTCGGCATAGCGGTCCAGCCTGTCAGACTGACGCTCAACCCGGTCCCAATGCAGGCCCAGCCACTCCAGATCCTGTTTGATCGCGTCGACATATTCTTCCTTCGAACGCTCGGGGTCGGTGTCGTCGATGCGCAAGATGAACGTGCCGCCAGCCTTGCGGGCGATCAGATAGTTCATCAGGGCGGTGCGCAGGTTGCCCACATGGATGTAACCGGTGGGCGACGGGGCGAAACGGGTGGTTGTCATAGGTGTCTCCTGTTGGCGCGGCTCTTGTCACAGGATGGGCGTTTTGTCCAGCCACGGCCCCGTTCACGGTAACTTCAAGTGGCAAGTTGATATCGACGACCTATCTTTCACCTGCTGGGATACACAGGGAGATCAAAAATGACCGTTAAACTTACCCGCCGGGCCGCTCTGGGCGCTGCGGCGGCTTTGCCGTTTGCATCAGCAGCAACCCCGCTTCTGGCTGCGGGAACTGAAACCAAGGCCAACTCGACCATCGCCAAATCCTTTCAACTAGGTGATTTTACCGTCACAACCCTGCTGGATGGCAGTCTGCCCCGCGATGGCGCCAAGGAAATCTTTGGCGGAGGCGCCTCGGATGAGGATTTCGCCAAGGTCTCGGCCGATAATTTCATCTCACCCGACGTAGCACAGTTCTTCTTCACCCCGACGCTTGTCAATACAGGGTCCGAGCTGGTTCTGTTCGACGCAGGGCTGGGCCAAGGCGGCATTCAGGCCGCGCTGGCGGATGCGGGGGTGTCTACAGATCAGATCGACGTCGTTGTGATCACCCATATGCACCCCGACCATATCGGCGGCATGACCACAAACGATGCGCCCACCTTTGCAAATGCGCGCTTCGTGACCGCATCGCCGGAATATGATTTCTGGGCCGCGCAAGACGCCGGGAACCGCGTTGGCGATCTGGTGGCCGCCAAAGTCACCCCGCAGGCCGAGAAAATGTCGTTCCTCGAGGACGGGGGCGAGGTCACCTCGGGCATTACCGCCGTGGCCGCATATGGACATACACCGGGCCACACGGTCTATCATCTGGAAAGCAACGGCCAGCGTCTGGTGCTGACCGCTGATCTGGCGAACCACTATGTCTGGTCTTTCGCGCATCCGGAATGGGAGGTCCGTTTTGACATGGACAAAGCCGCAGCGACGCAGTCACGGCGCAACGTGCTGGGAATGCTGGCCGCAGACAAAGTACCGATGATCGGGTATCACATGCCCTTCCCGTCAGCAGGGTTTGTCGAAACCCGCGGCGACGGATTCCGCTTTGTCCCGGTCAGCTATCAGATGATGGGCTAACCCCTAATATCCAGGATCCGGCCGCACCTTCGAGCCGTCTGTAAACCGAGACAGACGAAACGCGGCCGGGTCCACGCATGGGGCGGCTCCGGTCACAAGATCGGCCATAAACCGCCCTGCCCCGGGCCCGATACCGAACCCGTGGCCCGAAAATCCCGTGGCGATGAACATTCCGGGCATCTCGTCGACGCTCGACATGACCGGAATTGCATCTGGGGTCACATCAATCATGCCCGCCCAGCTTTGAACAATCTCTGCCTGCTTCAATGCAGGTACGCTTTTGCTGGCCCGTGACCAAACCTGTCTCAGAACTTTGCGTGACGGTTCCGGGTCCAGAACGCGGCAATGTTCAAACGGCGTGACATCCGTGGGCAGCCACCTCCGGCCCTGTTGTGCCTCAGCCGCCCATCGTTTGGAAAAGCGGAACCGCAGCGACCGCCACTCTTGCCTGTAGGCCGGCAGAAATCGCCGCGCCAACCTAAAACTGTCAGGAACGATATCGACCGTGTTTTCGTGCCCCGAGGCAATGGAATAGCCCCCGTCCGCGCGTTTTCTTATGGCAAAGTCATCAGACCACAATGCCGTTTCAGGTCCGTCAGCGGGCGAAGTGCGCAGCACCGTGTTCAACACCTTGAGTTGCGGCAAGTCGATCCCCGCATTTCCAGCAAAAAGACGCGACCAGGCACCGCCGGCCAGCACGACCTGTGTGCAGGCCACGCGCCCCCTTTCGGTGAAGACACCTGCGACGCGACCGCCTTGCACATCCACGCTGCGTACCGCGCAGTTGGTCATCACCGAGGCACCTCGGTCGCGCGCAGCTTCGGCCATGGCAGGCGCGGCCCATTGCGGCTCGGCACGGCCGTCCTGCGGCATATACAAGGCCCACTCCAACTCTGTGGAACACCCCGGCAAAAGCTCTTTCAGGTCTGCCCCGGACACCATTCTTGCACCTGTCTGCAGCCCGTCTACATGGGTCAGCCAGCGCTCTAGGTTGTTGCGGTCGCGGGGGCCCGATGCACCAAACAAAATTCCCGAGCGGACAAAACCTGTTCTTCGACCGGTCCTACGGTCCAGGTCATCCCACAGACGCTGAGATTCGATCATCAGCGGAATTTCCCGGGGATCCCGCAGCCCTAATCGAACCCACCCCCAATTACGAGAGCTCTGTTCGCCAGCGATATGACCCTTTTCGCAAAGCAACACCGACAAGCCGCGTTCTGACAGCTCCAAAGCGGTAGCACAGCCGATGATCCCGCCCCCGATGACAACGACGTCCACGGCTTTGGGTAAGCTCAGATCAGGTTCGACAGGAATAGGTTTCGGGCCGGGCATTTACCGCTCATTATTCATTGCTCCGACAGCAATGAATGCCCTTCAATCGTGCCGAAGCAATACGACCGAAGTCGCGTTTGACACTATTTTGATGATATGTGGCCGCTGCGCACGCTTCGCTTCTAGTCGCGACCGAAACGTTCAGGCAGCGCCGACCAATTCAGCCCATTTCTGGCGCAGGGCAGACGTGAAACCGATGACCGTTTCCGAGGGATCGTCAACCTTTTCGTCTTCGGCGTCCAACTCTGCGGTTTCAGTGGGCCGCGCGAATTCGGGTTGGACCGCCCGAAAAGAGGTCTCCTCGCTCAGGAGGTCGGCTATGACAGTGTCAATCTTCGCCTCGTCCAGCGTTTGCCCTTCGGATTCCATCGACTTCCACGGCAAAGGCGAGTGGAGAGGTTTATCGTATTCCTCACGCATAATCGTACCAGACCATTACAACCAAAACCCATATCAGTGTTCCGCATTTGGCCAGATAGCTGTCAAAGGCTCGTGGCCCAGTGCAATGCGTCACACCCGCCCCACATGAGGCGATAATTCAACAAAACTATGGCGAAAAGATGTCAGATCATCAAGCAGCCACCCCTGCTCCCAAGGGAAGCGGCCACAAACCCATGGGATTTGGAAACAGTTCGATGAATGGGGGTAGTTTGTATCCGAAAATAGACGTTTTGCGGCCCGCGATACCTTTAGGATCGGTCGCGCCAGCGGTTCACAATTGGGTATCTGCGATCCAACCAAAAGGCACGGCTGGTCAAACGTGTCCCCGGCGCGGACTGAAAGCGTTTGTATTCGCTGACATAGATCAGATGCTCGACCCGGCGCGCCACGTCGCCATCGAAACCAGCCGCGACGCAATCCGCAATAGACCCCTCCTGATCCACCAGAATATCCAAAATCGCGTCCAAAACAGGATAATCCGGCAAACTATCGCTATCTTTCTGATCCTTGCGCAGTTCCGCACTTGGGGGTTTGTCAATCACGGAAGGCCGGATCACCTCGCCCGATGGACCGGACATCCAGTCACGATGATTGGCGTTGCGCCAGCGACATGTCTCGAACACACGCGTTTTGTACAGGTCCTTGATGGGGTTATAGCCCCCATTCATGTCGCCATAGATCGTGGCATACCCAACGGCAACTTCGGACTTGTTGCCAGTGGTCAGCAGCATCTCGCCAAATTTGTTCGAGATCGCCATCAACAACAACCCACGCAACCGGGATTGGATGTTCTCTTCCGTCAGGTCCGCATCTCGACCAGCAAATAGCGGCGTCAGCGTTTCTGTCACCGCAGCCCGGCTGTCCGAGATAGGGACAAAGTCATAGTGAACACCCAGCGCCTTGGCGACGGCCTCGGCATCATCCAATGACTCCTGGCTGGTATATTCCGACGGCAACATCACACAGCGGACATTCTCGGCTCCAATCGCGTCCACGGCGATTGCCGCAACAAGGGCCGAGTCGACGCCCCCCGACAATCCCAACAGCGCTTTCGGGAAGCCTGTTTTTCTCATATAGTCACGCAACGATTGAACCATCGCTCGATAGTCCTGCTCCCATTCATCAGGCTGCGGCGCAACGTCAGCGGGCGCGATCCGCCACCCCTCATCACCACGCTCAAGATCAACATGGCGCAGGGCTTCGTCAAAGACCGGCATTCTGAAGGCAAGTGTGCCGTCAGGGTTCAGGCCAAATGTGCCACCGTCAAAAACCTGATCATCCTGTCCACCGACCATATTGAGATAGATCAGCGGCAAGCCCGTTTCGACAACCCGCGCAACCATATGATTCAGGCGCACATCGTACTTGTTGCGAAAATATGGGGAACCATTCGGAACAAGCAGAAATTCGGCACCTGTTTCCTCGAGCGTTTCGGCAACATCCGGGTGCCAACTGTCTTCACAGATAGGGCTGCCTATTCGCGTATTGCCGACAGAATAAGGGCCGCCTAGCGGGCCTGAGTCATACAACCGGACTTCGTCAAATACTGTCTCGTTGGGCAGGTGGTGCTTCAGCACTTTGCTGCCAATCTTGCCATTCTTGAGGATCAGGTAGGCGTTATGAAGGTTTTCATCCTCGACCCAAGGCCCACCGATGGCCATTGCCGGTCCGTCAGCGCATTTGGCAGCCAGCTCTTCGATTGCAGCCATGGCAGCCCGATGAAACGCAGGCTTCATCACCAGATCCTGCGTATTGTAGCCGGTAATGAACATCTCAGGCAGCGCAACCATGTCGGCCCCGGCCTCGCGCGCGTCTTCCCATGCGGCGATAGCCTTGGCGGCATTGCCGTCAATATCCCCCACAATAGGGTTGAGTTGCGCCAGAGTGATGCGGAATCGGTCGGCCATGCTGCCCTCTTGCCCTCGTCTGTTCTAATGCCATTTAACAGATCGCACCGCGAGGAAAAGACAAATGCGGCAAAAGCCGTTGCCCTGCCCCCATCGGTATCTTAGTTTTGCGCAAAAGGACGATAACCGGGCAGGCTGAACAACCATGAACGCATTCCGCACTTCGATTGCCGCAACTGCGATGGCCTTGATGACACTGTCCGCCTCCGCGCAGGATGGTCAGGTGATTGTCGCGGATGACGAAGTTGGCGGTGTTTACGAAGGCACTTTCCTGAATGGTTTGCGCCACGGCACCGGAACCTATCGCCTGCCAAACGGATTCGAATATTCCGGCGAATGGGCCGAGGGCGAGATTCAGGGCAAAGGTGTTGCGCGATATGTGAATGGCTCGGTCTATGAAGGCATGTTTGCGAAAGGCCAGCCGGAAGGTCAGGGAAAGATTATCTATCCCGACGGCGGCAGCTATGTGGGCGCGTGGGCTAACGGATCAATCAACGGCGACGGCATTGCGACTTATGCAAATGGTGTGATCTACGAGGGCGCATTCAAAGACGCGCGTTATCACGGCAAGGGTGTTCTGACTGACCCAAGCGGTTACGTATATGACGGCGATTGGGTGGACGGAACCAAACAGGGCAAGGCAAAGATCACGTCGGCACAGGGCAGCGTGTATGAGGGGGACGTCCAGAACGGCCAACGCCACGGTCAGGGCACGCTGACCATTCCCGATGGCATGACATATACAGGCGCATGGACCGAAGATCGCATGACCGGTAAGGGGCGTTTGCTTCAGGCGAACGGCGACCTCTACGAGGGTGATCTTGTGGATGGCCAGCGTCAGGGCAAGGGCAAGGCAACCTATGCCAATGGCGCGACGTACGACGGCGATTACCTTGACGACCGGCGCCACGGAAAAGGGCGTTTTCTGGGAACAGACGGGTTCGAATACAACGGTGACTGGGCGGACGGGCAGATCCAAGGGTTTGGCGAACTGACCTACCCCGACGGCTCGACCTACGTGGGTGACTTCAGCGCGGACCTGCCGCATGGCAAAGGGATGCATACGTATTCCGATGGAATCATCTACGAAGGCGACTGGATTGCCGGTGTGTTTGAAGGAACCGGCAAGGCAACCTATCCAAACGGCGCTGTCTATTCCGGACAGTTCAAAAATGGTCTCAGTCACGGGACGGGTGTTCTGACATTTGCCAACGGATACCGGTACGAGGGCGACTGGGCAGAAGGCGCGCGGCAGGGAAAAGGAAAAGCCAGCTTTCCTGACGGAACCGTGTATGACGGCGAGTTTTCTGACGGAAAACGCCACGGACAGGGCACCATCACAACACCGCGCGGCTTCACCTATACCGGTGGATGGGTCGATGGCAAAATAAGCGGCACCGGGGTCGCGACCTATGCCACGGGGGATGTGTACGAAGGTGGATTTCTGGACAACAAGCGCCACGGTGACGGCACCATACGCTACGCCAATGGTCAGGAAGAATCCGGTGTCTGGGAAAACGGAGTGCTTCCAGAAGAAAACGTGGCAGAGCCTGCAGTAACACCTTCGACAGAGACCCCCGAAGAGGACACGCCCACGGCTGACTGAGCATCGCTCACCACGGCACGGTCTCACCTTTCCAATCAAAAAATCCGCCTGTCTGGGCCGGAGTAAGACGGTCTATAACGCCCAGCAAATTCTTGGCGGCCTCTTCTGGCGCGACAGTTGGATTGCGTCCGGAATATTTTTGGGTAAAGCTGGTGCGAACTGTCCCTGGATGCAAGGCGACGCAAATGGATTGCGGATGCGTGCGCGCCAATTCTATCGCCGATGTGCGCACGATCTGGTTCAGGGCAGCCTTGGCTGCGCGATAGCTGATCCACCCACCCAGACGGTTATCGCCGATCGACCCGACGCGAGCAGACAGGATCGCGACGACGCATTGCCTGTCGCGCGGCAACAACTTATGTGCGTGCCCAAGTACCAGCGCCGGCCCGACCGCGTTGAGTGCAAATTGATCCATCATGGCAGGTGCCGAGATTGACTTGATCGTCTTTTCTGGCTCGGCCCCGTTCACCTCCAGCGCGCCAGAGGCGATCAAGATCATGTCAAACGGGCCATTCAGCTTATCCAACCCCCGGTCCACGCTTTCAGGGCCTGTCAGGTCAAAACTATCCACGGACCGAGACAAGGTCGTTACAGCGGCAGAGTGATGGCGCAGTTGTTGCGACAAAGCGCTGCCAATTCCGCCTGATGCACCGATGACAAGAGCTGACTTCATCATCAGTGACCTAGCTGCCAGGTCGCATGGATCAACCGGGTCGAAAATGAAAACCTTCTGACGGCTATACGCAAATTCCTTCTTTTCATTCCCGGCATGGGTTGTATAACCTCAATCCTATGATCAACCGCGCAGATATCCTTGTTGCCGACACCGCCACCCGCGGTGCGTCACTGCGTGGCCTACTGATCCTAATCCGCCTCTGAGCGTGCCATCCGGCGCGCCCGCTCAGAGGAGGACGCCCGCGCGCCATAGGCTTTAGGACAGAAGAAGAAAGAGATTCCCATGACCAACGTGACCGACCAAGACCGCGTCTTGATCTTTGACACCACTTTGCGCGACGGCGAACAAAGCCCCGGCGCGACCATGACCCACAACGAAAAGCTGGAGATTGCCGAGCTGTTGGACGAAATGGGTGTCGACATCATCGAGGCCGGTTTTCCGATCGCCTCCGAAGGTGACTTCAAAGCTGTCAGCGAGATCGCCGAGCGGTCGAAAAACAGCCGCATCTGTGGTCTGGCCCGCGCCAATTTCGCAGACATTGACCGCTGCTGGGAGGCGGTGAAACACGCCGAGAAGAACCGGATTCACACCTTCATCGGCACCTCGCCCCTGCATCGCGCCATACCGAACCTGACCATGGACGAGATGGCCGACAAGATCCACGAAACGGTTAGCCATGCCCGCAACCTGTGCGAAAATGTGCAATGGTCGCCGATGGACGCGACGCGGACGGAATGGGATTACCTCTGCCGCGTGATTGAAATTGCGATCAAGGCCGGGGCCACCACGATCAACATCCCTGATACCGTGGGCTATACTGCTCCGGTCGAAAGCGCGGATCTGATCAAGCGCCTGATTGATACGGTTCCGGGCGCGGACGAGGTAGTTTTTGCCACCCACTGCCACAATGACCTTGGCATGGCGACCGCGAACTCGCTGGCCGCTGTCGCAGGCGGGGCGCGTCAGATCGAATGTACCATCAACGGTTTGGGTGAACGCGCGGGCAACACCGCGCTTGAAGAGGTCGTGATGGCCCTGCGGACCCGCAATGACATCATGCCTTGGACCACGGGCATCGACACCACCAAGATCATGCATATCTCGCGCCGGGTGGCGACTGTGGCGGGCTTCCCGGTGCAGTTTAACAAAGCCATCGTCGGCAAGAATGCCTTTGCCCATGAAAGTGGCATCCATCAGGACGGGATGCTGAAGAACCGCGAAAACTTCGAAATCATGCGCCCCGAAGATATCGGCCTGTCCGGAACATCCCTGCCGTTGGGCAAGCATTCAGGCCGCGCCGCATTGCGCGACAAGCTGGAAACGCTGGGCTATGAGGTTGGCGACAACCAGTTGCGCGACATTTTCGTGCGTTTCAAAGACTTGGCCGACCGCAAGAAAGAGGTGTTCGACGACGACCTCATTGCCCTGATGACGCTGGACGATGCCGACGACTACCTCCAACTGGTGTCCATGAAAGTCACATGTGGCACCGGGGGTCAGGCGGAATCGACGGTCGAGCTGGAAATGGACGGCAAGGACATCATCGCGACGGAACATGGGGACGGACCGGTGGACGCGACCTTCAAGGCGATCCGGTCGATCTATCCCAACAAGGCGCATTTGCAACTGTACCAGGTTCACGCGGTAACCGAAGGCACCGACGCGCAGGCCACTGTGTCCGTGCGGCTGGAAGAAGACGGCATGATCGCAACGGGGCAATCGGCGAATACCGACACAGTCGTTGCATCTGCCAAGGCGTATATCCACGCACTGAACCGGTTGATCATGCGACGTGAAAAGGCAGGCCCCGGCGCGGACGCCCGCGAGATCAGCTACAAGGATCTGACATAAACCGGACGGCCCGCACAAGCGGGCCGTTTTTCGTTTGGCGCGTCAGGCCAAACCGGCTTTTTCCAAGCCCCGAACGAAATGGTGCAGATCGTCTTCCTTGGAATAGTGCAGGGTTGCGACGATATCCTCGATGCTGATGTCTGGTTGCGCGGCCTCGACTGCCTCGGCATGTTCGCGCGCTTCGGCATCATTTCCAAGCCAGGCATGACAAGCCGCAACATAGGCGTTTTGGACCATGTCCAAGGACGGCAAACGTCCGAAATCATCTAGCGCCTGATGATAGTTTTTGGCGCAGAACCGCGCCTTTCCCAGATGGCTCCAGAACCGGGCGGGGTGATGCGGGTTCAGGCGCATGGCTTTCTGTATCCATTCCGCCCCCTCGTCGGGTCGGCCTGACCAGGTCAACAACTCTCCCATCTGGACAACGACAAGATCGTAATTGGGATTCAGAGACAACGCTCTTTCCTGATGGTACCGCGCGCGCCCAAGATTGTTTCGCAAGATCTCGACCGCCGCCATCAGGCGATGCACGTCAGCGTCGTTGTCATCCAGCGATGCTGCCTTAAGTATGGCCTCTTCGCATTCGGCCAGCATCGCTTCGCGGTCGTCACACCAGCCGTACCCCCAGGCCTGTCCACGGATACAACCGCTCCAGGCATGGGCATGCGCATAATCCGGATCCAGTTTGATTGCCCGGTCGATCATTTCGGTCGCTTCGACATTCGCTTGGCGCGTGCTGCGATGGTGCAGCACCTTGGCCGCCAAGACGCATTCATACGCTGCGAAACTGGAGGGTGTCTTGCGCGTCAGACCCTCTTGCTGCGATGCTTCGATCCGCCCCGGCAAGGTGGCGACCACAGCGGAAATCACTTCGTCCTGAATCGCAAATATGTCGTCCAGATCGCGGTCGTATTTCTCGGCCCAGACGTGCCCGTCATTATCGCTGTCGATAAGCTGAACGGTGACCCGCACCCGGTTTCCGGCCTTTCGCACACTGCCCTCGACAATGTACTGCGCCCCCAGTTTTTCACCGACCTCCCGCACATTCACGGCCTGTCCCTTATAGACAAAACTGGAATTTCGAGAGATTACGAACAACTCGTGCCTTCGGCTAAGTTCGGTCAGCAGGTCCTCGGTCAGACCATCTGCAAAGAACTCCTGCTCGGTGTCGCCGCTCATGTTGGCGAAAGGCAAAACCGCAATCGAAGGCTTTACGACCTTGGTGTCCGCTTCTTCTATCGGCTCGACGTCGTCAGAAGGTCTATCCAACTCGACGCGATAAGCATGGACGGGTTGAGACAGGTTCTTTAGTTCGAGATTGCCCAAGTCCTGATATTGAAATTCAAGTCGACCAGACACCTGATCATGCACTGTGCCTGAAATCACCACACCTCCGGCATGGGCTGACTGCTCCAACCGGGCGGCAATGTTTACGCCGCTGCCAAAGATATCGCCGTCTTCGAAAATGATCTCATCAAGATTGATGCCAATCCGGAACTGTATGCGTTGATCCCTTGGGACATCTGCATTCCGCCGCAGCATCCGGTTCTGAACCTCGACCGCGCAGGTAACCGCATCGCTGGCGCTGGAAAACTCGACCAGCATCCCGTCGCCGGTGGTCTTGATGATCGTGCCCCTGTTCTTGTCGATGGCCGGATCAATCAGTTCTATTCGGTGCGTGCGCAACCGCGCCAGCGTGCCTTGTTCATCGTTCTCCATCAAACGGCTGTACCCGACCATGTCGGCAGCCAGAACCGTAGCAAGTCGGCGATCCATGGCACCCCTCCTCGCCCGAATTCTAGGGCCGAAAACCCCATTGTCATAAGGAATTTTCAAAAAACACCCTGTGCGTGTATAGGGTGGAGGTCAATGCGACCGACGCATGTATTCAGGCGTCTTAAAGCCCGGCAAAGAGTGAATCCAGCCGACGGGTTTCCTCATTGAACCCAAACGGGGCGCTCACAACGAACATTCCGGAACCGATCATGCGGTGCCCTTCGCGCGCGGCCGGAAACCGGACTTCATGACATTCGGCTTTCGGCAGGTTCTGTTTTACCAGCGCCTCAACCATCGCTTTGTGCCGCCCGTCGGACAGGATCGGATACCACAACGCAATCACCCCAACGTTCCACTTGCGGTGCAGCTTGGAAATGATCCCAGGCAAGCGATCGTACTCCGATTTCACCTCATAGCTTGGGTCGATCAACAGCAGCCCTCGGCGTGGTGTCGGTGGCAGCAACGACTGCGCCAGTTCGTAGCCATCCTGCTGGTAGATCTTTGCCCCGTAGGCAGACATCGTCATAGACAGTGCCGCGTATTCCTGCGGGTGCAACTCGGCAAAGTGCAAACTGTCCTGTTCGCGCAGCAGGCTGGCAGCGATCAGGGGCGAACCGGCATAGCTGTTCTCACCATGACGCGCCCGAACAATACTTAGCGCCATTGACAAGGGATGATCCGCGCTGAACCACCCTTCGCGCCGCGCCCGTTCGATTCCAGCGGCGGCCTCGCCCGTCCGCACGGCCTCGGCTGCATCCAACTGATACAAGCCACGGCCCGAATGCGTCTCGAGATAGGTCAGAGGCTTGTCCTTGCGGGTCAGATATTTCAGCATCCATGCCAACAAAGCGTGCTTTTGCACATCAGCCAGATTTCCAGCGTGGTAAATATGTTGATATGAGAGCATGTTGCCTTCTAAAGTCCCTCTCAATAAGGCGGAAAGGTGCTGATTGACGCGGAATCAGCCCTTTTACCGGGCGAGATGGCACCCTATAAGACATCCGTCCCGGAACCGTCGAGTCGCGGGCAGTAGAAATTCTGACGAACGGGATCAGTGAACACATGGGAATCTTTGGCAATCTGGGCGGCTTGTTCACAGCGGACATGGCCATTGACCTTGGGACAGCGAACACGCTGGTTTATGTCAAAGGGCGCGGTGTGATCCTGTCGGAACCCTCAGTGGTTGCCTATCACGTCAAGGACGGTGTCAAAAAGGTTCTGGCCGTGGGTGAGGACGCCAAGCTGATGCTGGGCCGGACACCGGGGTCCATCGAAGCGATCCGCCCGATGCGCGAAGGTGTCATCGCGGATTTCGACACCGCCGAAGAGATGATCAAGCACTTCATCCGCAAAGTGCACAAACGCTCGACCTTCTCTAAGCCCAAGATCATTGTCTGCGTGCCCCATGGTGCGACACCCGTTGAAAAACGCGCGATCCGACAGTCGGTTCTGTCCGCAGGCGCGCGCCGCGCAGGCCTGATTGCCGAACCGATTGCAGCCGCCATTGGTGCCGGGATGCCGATCACTGATCCAACCGGCAACATGGTCGTCGACATCGGCGGCGGTACTACAGAGGTTGCTGTCCTGTCGCTGGGCGACATCGTCTACGCGCGATCGGTCCGCGTGGGTGGCGACCGCATGGATGAGGCGATCATCTCGTACCTGCGCCGCCAGCAGAACCTGTTGGTCGGTGAATCCACCGCTGAGCGGATCAAGACCACCATCGGCACCGCCCGCATGCCCGACGATGGCCGCGGCCAGTCGATGCATATCCGGGGCCGCGACTTGTTGAACGGCGTGCCGAAAGAAATCGAGATCAGTCAGGCGCAGGTTGCCGAAGCGCTGTCAGAACCCGTCCAGCAGATTTGCGAGGCGGTGATGACCGCGCTGGAAACCACGCCGCCCGATCTGGCCGCGGATATCGTGGACCGGGGTGTCATGCTGACCGGCGGCGGCGCGCTACTGGGCGATCTGGACCTTGCGCTGCGCGAACAGACCGGTTTGGCCGTGTCGATTGCCGATGAAAGCCTGAACTGTGTGGCTTTGGGCACCGGCAAGGCGCTGGAATATGAAAAACAACTGCGCCACGCGATTGACTACGAAAGCTAAGGCGCGCACCCTTTTGGGGTGAAAACTCGGGCAAGAGCAGCACGGGAAGGTAACCTGTGGCAAAGGACCGATCACAGCGCGACGAATACACAACCCCCTTACGCCGCCTGCTGCTGGGGATCGTGGTTCTGTGTCTGCTGGGCATCTTTCTGGTCTGGCGCATTGACAGCCCGCGGGTGGAGCGGTTCCGCGCACAGGTCGTAGACACCGTCGTACCCTCGATGGATTGGGCCATGGTTCCGGTCACGGCCGTCGTAAACCTTGTACGTGATTTTCAAAGCTATCAGCGCCTGAGCGAGCAAAATCAGGAATTGCGCAGCGAACTGCGCCTGATGCGCGCGTGGAAAGAAGCGGCCCTTCAGCTTGAACAGGAAAACGCCCGCCTTCTTGACCTCAACAATGTGCGGCTTGATCCGCGCCTGACCTATATCACGGGCGTCGTAATGGCGGATAGCGGCTCGCCCTTCCGTCAGTCGGTCTTGCTGAATGTGGGCGAGCGTGACGGGATTATGGACGGCTGGGCCACGATGGATGGGATCGGCGTGGTGGGGCGCATCTCGGGCGTTGGCCCGGACACAGCGCGGGTGATCCTGATGACCGATGCCTCCAGCGCGATACCCGCAACGATTCAACCTTCTGGCCAGACCGCACTGATCGCGGGGGATAACACGCCTTCTCCGGCGGTCGAGTTTCTTGAAAACCGCGAACTGGTACGTCCCGGTGACCGGGTTGTCACATCGGGCGATGGCGGCGTTTTCCCGGGTGGTTTGTTGATAGGCCAGATCACGGCTGACCCCGGTGGGCGCCTGCGGGTCCGTTTGTCCGCTGATTTCGAAAGGCTCGAGTTTCTGCGGGTCCTACGGTTCCATTCTGCGCCTCCGATTGAGGATTCCGGCGATATCGTCGGGCCAAGACGACCCGAAGCCGCCAAAGCACCTGCAGAGGCTGGCGATGGATAGGCAGGTCTCGCAGCTTTGGACCAAGCGGGCGCTGTACCTGTTTCTGGCCTTTCTGATCATGTTTCTGCACCTTTTGCCGCTGGACACACAACCGGGGCGCTTGCCGTTTCCCGACCTGCTGATGGCCTTGACCTTCGCTTGGGTCTTACGGCGGCCTGAATACGTTCCAATCCCTTTGATCGCGATCGTGATGCTGCTGGCGGACCTGTTGTTGCAACGTCCTCCGGGATTGCTGGCTGCGCTTGTTGTTCTGGGGTCAGCCTATTTGCGCGGGGCCGCGCCCGGTATGCGCGATGACGGATTTTTTGCCGAATGGACAACCGCAGCCGTCGCGATCACGGCTGTTTTTGTACTGAACCGCATAATTCTTGCTATTCTAACCGTGCAACAAACGGCATTGGGGCCGATGGTGATACAAGTGGTTCTGACAATTGCAGTTTATCCGCTGATCGTTCTGCTCAGCCAAAGCGGATTCGGCGTTCGACGCGCCTCGGCGGTGGATTCTGCTGCAGCGGGGCTTCGGTCATGAAACAGCGCAAGACCAAATCGCAGGGGCTTGCCTATAAACGCCTGCCGCGCCGCGCGGTGGTATTGGGCGGCTTGCAGGCGGCCTTCATCGGCGGGTTGGCGGCCCGAATGCGGTTCATGCAGGTGGATCAGGCTGACGAGTACCGCCTGCTGGCGGAAGAGAACCGCATCAATATCCGACTTATCCCCCCAACACGCGGACGGATCTACGACCGTAACGGACAAATTATTGGACAGAACTCGCCATCCTATCGGATCGTGATGGTCCGAGAGGATGCAGGCGATGTCGATGCCGTCATCTCCAAACTGTCCGATCTGATCCCGTTGACCGAGGACGAGATCGAACGCGCCAAGACTGAAATGCGCCGGTCGGCCCCGTTCCTGCCGGTGACGCTGGCGGATCAGGTGACGTGGGAAGATATCTCAAAAGTCGCCGTCAACGCCCCTGCCCTGCCCGGTGTCACCCCCGAAGTTGGCATGACCCGCCAATACCCAAGATACGAAGACTTTGCGCATGTCGTTGGGTATGTCGGCCCGGTCAGCGACTACGACCTCAGCCAGATCGAGGATCCCGAGCCGGTTCTTCGTATTCCCCGTTTCCAAATCGGCAAGGTCGGTCTGGAAGCCAAACAGGAAGGCACCTTGCGCGGCAAAGCAGGCGCCAAACGGGTCGAGGTCAACGCCACAGGCCGCGTGATGCGCGAATTGGACAGGCAAGTGGGTGAGGCCGGTGCCGATCTTCAGCTATCCGTGGACGCAGACCTGCAGCAATACGCACAGGCACGTTTGGCGGGGGAAAGTGCCGCAGCCGTTGTAATTGATTGCGAAACCGGGGACATACGCGCCATCAGCTCTGCCCCCAGTTTCGACCCAAACCTGTTCGTGCGCGGCATTTCTGTCGCGGATTATCGGACGCTGACTCAGGACAACTACCGCCCGCTGGCCAACAAGACGGTGCAGGGCACTTACCCGCCCGGTTCGACTTTCAAGATGATCACCGCAATGGCCGCGCTTGAGGCCGGGGTAATCGGCCCATCCAACACCGTGTATTGTCCCGGCCACCTGAAAGTCGGCAGCCGCAGGTTCCACTGCTGGAAGCGCGGCGGCCATGGCACCGTCGATCTGGAAACATCGCTCAAACGCAGTTGCGATGTTTACTACTATGACGTGGCTTTGCGCACCGGTATCGACCGGATCTCGGACATGGCGCGCATATTCGGACTGGGCGTGAAACACGACATACCGATGTCCGCTGTTGCCGCAGGGCTTGCACCGAACCAGGAATGGAAACAGCGCGTGCATGGTCAGGACTGGCTGGTGGGCGACACGGCGAATGCCTCGATCGGTCAGGGGTTCATGCTGGCGTCACCGTTGCAACTGGCGGTCATGACGGCGCGGATCGCCACAGGGCGTGCTGTCTCGCCGCGTTTGGTACGGTCAGTGAACGGTGTCGAAGAACCCTCGGGCGCGGGTGAACCTTTGGCGGTGAACCCAAACAACCTTGAACAGATGCGCAAGGCGATGTTCTCGGTCTCGAACGATCGGCGTGGAACGGCCTATCGCAGCCGGATTATCGCTGACGAGTTCCGCATGGCGGGCAAAACCGGAACCAGTCAGGTGCGCAACATCACCAAGGCTGAGCGCGCTGCTGGTGTTATCCGCAACGAAGACTTGCCATGGGAACGCCGTGACCACGCGCTATTCGTCAGCTTTGCGCCGTATGACAACCCAAAATATGCCGTCGCTGTTGTCGTGGAACACGGCGGCGGGGGCTCCAAGGCGGCGGCGCCGGTTGCGCGGGATATCATGCTGCAGGCCCTTTACAACGGCACACCGCCACTGGAAGCCTACCCGGTCGCCGACCGCGACCGCATCAAGGAACAGCAAAAACGGCTTGAGGGCGATCGCCGCCCCAAAGCGCGTCCGTCCGAAAAGGACCGCGCATGAGCTATCTTGAATACGCCGTCAAATCCACTCCGTCAGGGTTTCGCAAGTTTCTGTTTATGAACTGGCCCCTAACCCTGTTGCTGATCAGCACGGCCAGCGCCGGGTTTCTGATGCTGTATTCGGTGGCCGGGGGGTCTTGGACCCCCTGGGCGGAACCTCAGATGGAGCGGTTCGGCCTTGGCCTAGCGGTCATGTTCATCGTGGCGCTTGTGCCGATCTGGTTCTGGCGCAACATGTCAGTGGTGGCTTATCTGGGCTCGATCGCTTTGCTGGTATTCGTAGAGCTGTTCGGAACTGTCGGTATGGGCGCACAGCGTTGGATTGATCTTGGGTTCATGCGGCTGCAACCATCCGAAGTCATGAAAGTGACGTTGGTGATGCTACTGGCGTCGTATTATGACTGGTTGCCATCGCACAAAACATCGCGTCCGATCTGGGTGATCATCCCCGTCATCCTGATCTTGATTCCCACATTCATGGTGCTACGCCAGCCGGATCTTGGCACCTCGATCCTGCTGCTCGCGGCCGGGGGTGGATTGATGTTTCTTGCGGGTGTCCACTGGGCCTATTTCGCTGCAGTGATTGCGGCGGGCGTCGGTCTGATTGCCACCGTGTTCAACAGCCGTGGAACAGAATGGCAGCTTCTGAAAGACTATCAGTTCCGCCGCATCGACACGTTTCTCGACCCGTCTACCGACCCGCTGGGTGCCGGGTACCATATCACGCAGTCGAAAATCGCCTTGGGGTCTGGGGGGTGGAACGGGCGCGGATTCATGCAGGGCACACAATCGCGGCTGAACTTTCTGCCTGAAAAACACACCGACTTCATCTTTACCACGCTGGCCGAAGAGTTCGGCTTTGTTGGCGGCATCACACTGCTGACCCTGTACGGACTGATCCTGATCTTCTGCATGGTCACGGCGCTGTCGACGAAGGACAGGTTTTCTTCGCTGGTGACACTCGGGATTGCGTTGAACTTCTTCCTGTTTTTTGCCGTGAACATGTCGATGGTCATGGGCCTTGCCCCGGTCGTGGGTGTGCCCCTGCCAATGGTCAGCTATGGCGGATCGGCTATGCTGGTTCTGATGGCAGCCTTTGGCATTGTCCAAAGCGCCCATATCCACCGTCCCCGGTGATCGGAAAGGCCCCCAATGTCCGTGAACGTCCTGTTTTCCGCCCGCCCCGAGCTTTGGCCGGTATATCAGCCGCTGTTGTCAAAGTACCTGACCGAAGCCGGATTGAACTTCCGTCTGTCAACTAACATCGAGCCGGATCAGGTGGACTATATCGTCTACGCCCCAGATGGCGGGCTTCTGGACTTCGCGCCATATACACGCCTGAAGGCCGTGCTGAGCCTTTGGGCCGGGGTCGAAAAGATCGCGGGCAACGAAACCCTGACCGTTCCTCTGGCGCGGATGGTAGATCACGGCCTGACGCAGGGCATGACAGAATGGGTGGTGGGGCATGTTCTGCGCTATCACCTTGGGATGGATCAGCACATTTCTGTTCAGGATGGCGTATGGGCACCGGCCGCCCCGCCATTGGCGCCTGAGCGACGGGTTTGCATCCTGGGTCTTGGAGCATTGGGTGATGCCGCCGCGCGCGCCCTGGCCACGCTTGGTTTCGAAGTCACGGGCTGGAGCCGCACCGCCAAGGATATTCCGGGGGTAAGGTGTCTGCATGGTGACGCGGGGCTGCGTACCGCCCTGTCACAAGCTGAAATTGTCGTGCTGCTCTTGCCGGATACGCCTGTGACCGCAAATACACTGAACGCCGAAACGCTGGCCCTGCTGCCGAAAGGCGCATGCGTTATCAATCCCGGCCGGGGGCCATTGATTGACGATGACGCGATGTTGTCAGCCCTGAACTCCGGCCAGATCGGGCACGCGACGCTGGATGTATTTCGGGTGGAACCCCTGCCCGGCGATCATCCCTATTGGGCGCACCCCAAAGTGACGGTCACGCCCCACATCGCATCGGAAACCCGCCCTGCCACGGCCGCGCAGGTCATTTGCGACAACATCGTCCGAGGTGAAACCGGGCAACCCCTGCTGCACGTCGTGAACCGCAATCTGGGATACTGATCAGGCCGAGATCAGGCCACGGCCTTTCAACAACGCCTCTACCCCCGGCAACCGGCCCCGGAAGGCCAGATACAGGTCTTCGGCCTCGCGCGAGCCACCGGTGGACAGGATATTTTCCTCCAGCGCCTTGGCGCGGTCGGGATCGAAGGCTCCTCCGGCTTCTTCAAAGGCGGCGAAGGCGTCGGCATCCATGACCTCGGACCACATATAGCTGTAATAGCCCGCGCTATAGCCATCGCCCGCAAACACATGGGCGAAATGCGGGGTGGCGTGGCGCATCCCGATGGCCGGGGGCATCCCCATACCCTCTAGCACCTGCGCCTGTGTCGCGATCGGATCGGCGGGGGCCGCGCCGTCGTGGAATTCCAGATCGACCAGCGCCGAGGCGACATATTCGACCGTCTGAAACCCCTGATCGAAATTGGCGGCCTTCAGCACCTTGTCCAGCATGTCCTGCGGCATCGGCGCGCCGGTATTAGCATGGGTGGCAAACTCGGCCAAAACCTCGGGGACTTTCAGCCAGTGTTCATAAAGCTGGCTGGGCAGTTCCACGAAATCGCGCGCCACAGATGTACCCGAGATACTTTCATAGGTCACATCCGACAGCATCTGGTGCAGCGCATGACCGAATTCATGAAACAGTGTCCGCGCATCATCATAGGACAGCAACGCCGGATCGCCTTTGGCGAAGCTGCAGACGTTGATCACGACCGGAGCCTGCACCGTGGGGAATTTGGCCTGAGACCGCATCGCGCTGCACCACGCGCCGGATCGCTTGGACCCGCGCGCGAAGTAATCCCCGATGAACACCGCGACATGCTGGCCGTTGCGCGTGACCTCCCACGCGCGGCAATCGGGGTGGTACAAAGGCACATCCAGCGGCGCGAATTCCAACCCGAACAGACGGTTGGCGCAGGCAAAAGCGGCCTCGATCATCCGGTCCAATTGCAGGTAAGGCTTCAACGCGGCCTCATCCAGATCATGCTCGGCCTTGCGACGTTTCTCGGCATAGTAGCGCCAGTCCCACGCGGCCAGAGGGCCATTGACACCATCTGCCTGCATCATCTGCGTCAGAATCTCGGCATCCGCATCCGCGCGGGCCTTGGCCGGTTCCCAGACCTGCATCAACAAATCACGCACCTTGTCTGGTGTGCGGGCCATCTCGGTTTCCAACTTGTAGGCGGCGAAATTGGCATAGCCCAGCAACTTGGCGCGTTCTTCGCGCAGGGCGAGGATTTCGGCGGCGATCTCGCGATTGTCCGTCTCGCCCCCGTTCGCGCCACGCGCGGTCCACGCCTTATACGCCACCTCGCGCAGATCGCGGCGGGGCGAGAATTGCAGGAACGGCACGATGATTGAGCGCGACAGGGTCACAACCGGGCCGTCTGCGCCCTTTTCCTGCCCGGCGGCGCGGGCCGTATCCACGACGAAATCGGGCAGACCTTCCAGATCATCCTCGGACAGAGGCATGAACCACTCACGCTCATCCGCCAGCAGGTTCTGGGTAAAGGATGTACCCAGCGAGGCCAGCCGCGCCTTGATCGCCTGCATCCGCGCGTCGGCATCCCCAGTCAGCGCCGCACCCGCGCGCACGAACCCGCGATGGGTCAGCATCAGCACCCGAGACTGTTCGTCCGTCAGGCTCAAATCGTCCTTCCGCGCCCACAGGTCGGCCAACCGCTGAAACAGCGCCTTGTTTGAGGAAATGCCCGAGAAATGCGCCGCCAGCTTGGGCGAAAAATCCCGCTGCAATTCCTCGCGCGCCGGGTTGCTATCGGCACCGGCCACGGTGAAGAACACCGACAGGACCTTGTCCAACTGCTCACCTGCGGCCTCAAGCGCTTCGACCGTGTTGGCGAAGGTGGGCGCGTCGGGGTTGTCCGCGATGGCATCGATCTGCGCGTTGTGGACCTTTAGGGCGGTGTCCAGCGCGGGGGAAAAATCGCTATCGGCAATCGTGTCAAACGGCGCAATTTCAAACGGTGTGGTCCAGTCGGACAGGATCGGGTTGGTCATGAAACTCTCCTTTGATCGCAACCTAGGAGCGCAGGGCAGGATGATCCAGCGCGCGCGCTCACTTACCGCAAATCGGACAATCGGCACGGCGTGACAGAGTGATCTTGCGGCTTTCCCCATAAAGCGCGTCATAGATCAGCATCTCGCCGCGCAGCGCCTGCCCAGCCCCGGTGATCACCTTGATCGCCTCGACCGCCATCATCGAGCCCACAACGCCGGGCAGAGGGCCGATCACGCCTGCCTCAGCACAAGAAGGGGCCAGACCGGGGGCCGGGGCCTCGGGGAAAATGCACTGATAGCAAGGCGCGCCGTGGGCAGGGTCAAAGACACTCAGTTGTCCTTCCCATTGCGACAACGCGCCCGAGATCAGCGGTTTTCCCAACGCAACGGCGGTGCGGTTGGCCAGATAGCGGGTGTCGAAATTGTCGGTTCCGTCGAGGATCAGATCAAAATCAGCGAACAGGTCTGCTGCGATCTCGTCAGTCAGGCGGCGGTGATAGGGAAGCACGGTCACGTTGGGGTTCTGCGCTTTCATGGCCTGCTGGGCCGAGAACACCTTGGGCATCCCGATATCCGCATCCCGATGGATCACTTGCCGTTGCAGGTTGGCATTTTCGACCTCATCATCGTCGATCACGCCGATGGTCCCCACCCCGGTAGCAGCCAGATATTGCAGCGCGGGCGCGCCCAGACCACCGGCACCAATCACCAGTACCCGCGCCTGTTTCATCTTTTTCTGACCCGGGCCACCCAGTTCCCGCAACACGATATGGCGGGCATAGCGTTCTAGTTCGGTTTCCGTGAATTGGTCGGATTGCATGGCGGGCTCCTTGGCGGCGGGGGTTGCGCGGTTTCGCAACGCTTTCAGCACTCTTCCGTAAACCAGAACCAGAACCGCGAAACCACCCAGTATAAGCCACATGGCAGCGGACCCGCCAGTTGCCGCACGCAGGGGGTGGCCGTCGGGCAGCACCAATTGGGCTGTTATTACGCCCAACAGCAACACCGCGACCGAAGCCAGACGCGCCGTACGGGACACTCCAGCAAGATAGCCGATACCCCACAACCCAGCGGCCAGAATGAGGACCAACAGCATCAGCCGCGCCCTGTTGACCCGAAACCGCCAGCCCCGCGCGCGGTGTCGCTGAGTGTATCGGCGGCCTCAAAAGTGGCCTGCACAACGGGGGCCACGATCAGTTGGGCGATGCGTTCCCCATGCGTGATCTCGAACGCCTCCTGTCCGGCATTGAGAACGATCACCCCCAACGGACCGCGATAGTCGCTGTCGATCGTGCCCGGCGTGTTTGGGAGCGTAATGCCATGTTTCAGCGCAAGCCCGGACCGCGGGCGCACCTGCACTTCGAAACCCTGAGGGATTTCGATCCGCAACCCGGTTGGAATTAGCGCCCGTTCGCCGGGCTGCAAGGTGACTGACGCACCGTCCGGCATATTAGCCCGAACATCCGCACCGGCCGCACCGGCGGTTTCATAAGAGGGCAAGGGCACCGAGGGGTCCGCTCCGTCCTCGCGGATCACACGAATTGCAACCATCTGAGTTCCTTTTGCCTAGCCGTTCAAGGCATCCGCGATTTTGTCGGCCAGCCGCTTGGCCACGGCGTCCTTGCCCATACGGGGCCATTCTTCCGAACCCTGATCCGAGATCAGGACGACCGCATTTTCCGAGCCCCCCATGATCCCCGTCGCCGGGCTGACGTCATTGGCAACGATCCAATCACACCCCTTGCGTTTGCGTTTGGCCGTCGCGTGTTCAACCACGTTGTCCGTTTCGGCGGCAAAACCAACAACCAACGGGGGGCGTCCGTCGTTCATCTGCGCGACCCTTTTCAGAATGTCCGGGTTCTCGGCAAACTCCAGTGCAGGAAGACCGTCACGGGTTTTCTTCAGCTTCCGGTCCGAGGCGCTGGCCACGCGCCAATCCGCCACAGCAGCAGCAAAAACTCCGGCGTCCACAGGCAGCGCGGCGTCCACCGCGTCAGACATCTGCTGGGCAGTCTCCACAGGCACTACGTGCACCCCGTCCGGGGCTGGCACATCGGCGGGTCCGGTCACAAAGATCACCTCTGCACCCAAAGCAGCCAGCGCACGCGCCACCGCAGAGCCCTGCGCACCCGAAGACCGGTTGGCAATATACCGAACCGGATCAATCGGCTCATGCGTTGGGCCAGAAGTTACAAGAATGCGTTTCCCCAAAAGCGGGCCATCACCAAGCTGGGCCTCGATCGCGGCAACGATTTCCAAAGGCTCGGACATACGGCCGGGGCCATATTCACCACACGCCATGTCGCCTTCATTCGGACCGACAAAGCCGACCCCATCAGATTTCAACGTCCGCAGATTGCGCTGCGTCGCGGGGTGATCCCACATGCGCACGTTCATGGCAGGAGCGCTCAAAACCGGTGTGTCTGTCGCCATCAATAGGGTCGAGGCCAGATCATTGGCCAGCCCGCCCGCCATTTTCCCCATCAAATCCGCCGTGGCTGGCGCAACAACAAGCAGATCCGCCGACCGGGACAATTGGATATGCCCCATCTCGGCCTCATCCGTCAGATCAAACAGATCGCGATACACCTTTTCCCCGGCAAGCGCGGAAACAGACAGGGGTGTCACGAATTCTTCAGCCGCGCGCGTCAGAACAGGCGTTACAGACGCGCCGCGTTCCTTCAACCGTCGGATCAGGTCCAACGATTTATAGGCCGCGATCCCTCCGCCGATGATCAGCAGAATGCGTTTCGATGCCAGCATGTCGTGCCCTTCCCATTCCGGTCGGCCCCGACATTAGGCAAGGCCGCCGAACAGTTCCAGCGGTTAATTCTGCGTCTCAAATGCAAGGCAGGGGTCTTCCCGTTCGACCGAAGGGCTGTCAATCACCGCGTCGAATTCACCTTCGATGCTGCCGTCCTCGGACTGTCCCAGAACGAATACTTTCAACCCCGGGCGCAACCGAGACAAAAAGGTCGGGACACCCCAATCCTTGCGCGCATGGCCATTGCCCGTGATCACAGCAACCGGGCCACCCGTTTCATCCGTTGCGCGCAGAATCGACCGTGTAAGAACGGCATCGCGTAGCCGCTGAATGGCAACCATTTGCGGCAATGCGCTTTCGGGAATGGCATCGCAATGCGCGGCAAGCTGATCGGCTTCGCGCGCCATCTGCTCGGCGGTCGACAAGGGGATCGTCAGACCATATCGCGCCGCATCCGCGCCCAATGCGGTCGCGGCCCCCCGCTCCATCGCGGCGCGGGCAGCGGCGCGTGGAACCATCGCGCCATAGACCGGCGCATCTGTTGCCTGAAAAACGGGGTAATACATGCTCAATGGTGGCCAGCCGGACTCGGCCCACCGCAATATTCGCGACAATTCCTCGGGGTTGGAGGCCGCTTTCTGGGCAAGTCGCTGCGCCCCCTCCTCGGTCACCATTTCCCATACCACGGCCGAGGGCGACACGATCTTCAATGCCTCGGTCTGCACCATGTGGTGTTGGGGATTGTCATGGATTTCACCCAGAATAACCACGTCCGCCGACCGCATCGCGGCCGCAACGTCGTCTGGAATATGTTGATCAGCCCGGCCCTGACTGACCGTAACCATCAATGCACACAGCAGAATCGCAATCTGTTTCATGCGATGAAGTGTTGCACCTCGCGGGATTGCGCTTCAAGGTTCTTGCGCATTTTCACGAATGCCGCCGCTTCCAACTGGCGCACGCGTTCCTTGGACAGGCCAAGCTCCTGACCCAGACTTTCAAGCGTCCGCGCAGGTTCGCGCAGCTTGCGTTCGCGAACAATGAACCGCTCTCGCTCGTTGAGCGCCTGCATCGCGGTTACAAGCCATTCCCGCAACCGTTCGGTGTCGTGAGTGTTTTCGACTGTCTCAGCAGCCTGTTCGCGCTCGTCTTCCAACGCATCAATCCACTCGCGCCCGTCTTCATCGGCAGACTGCACGGCGTTCAACGAGAAATCGGAACCGGACAGCCGCCCTTCCATCATCTCGACGTCGCGCAGGGGCACGCCAATCTCGGCGGCAATCATCTGATGCAACTGGTGACGATCCAATTGCATTCCTTCTGTCGCGGCTTCCCGCTCCAGCCGTGCCTGGACACGGCGCATATTGAAGAACAGCGATTTTTGTGAGGAGGTCGAGCCCGTCCGAACCATCGACCAGTTCCGCATCACATAGTCCTGAATGCTGGCCTTGATCCACCATACTGCATAGGTGGAAAAGCGCACGCCGCGATCCGGGTCGAACTTGTCGGCGGCCTTCATAAGACCAAGCCCCGCCTCCTGGATCAGGTCATTCATGGGCGCACCGTATCGTTTAAACTTGGCCGCCATCGAAATCGCCAGCCGCATATAAGCCGTGATCAACCGATGCAGAGCTTGCTCGTCACGTTGGTCGCGCCATGCATACGCAAGTTTCAATTCAGTTGCCGCGTCCAGCAATTCCGCCTTCATTGCCTGTCGCGACATTGAAAAATCGTTTGAATTGTCCAGTGCCATGGAAATCTCCCCTTTTCACAGGCGCAGCACGGCCTTGCTTTGCCGACTTATGGTCGATACGCAGAACAAAACCGGGTGGATCACATGGAAGGTAAGAATAGTGTATCCGGATTTAACCTTTGTGATAGGGGGCGCGGCTTCGGGCAAATCTGATTTTGCCGAACAACTTGTTGTTTCATCAGGTAAAAACCGCAATTACCTTGCCACATCACAAGTGTTTGATGATGAGATGCGCCTAAAGATTGATCGCCATATCGCGCAACGCGGCCCGGATTGGTCAACGATCGAGGCACCGCTGGACCTTGAACCAGCCTTATCAGCTCTGACACCGGACGATGTGTGCCTGATCGACTGCGCGACCATGTGGCTGACCAACCATATGCTGGCTGAAAACGACCTGATGCAAGCCCAGACTGCCCTGTTGAAGGCCCTCGCAGACTGCAAGGCCCCGGTCGTTATTGTTTCTAACGAAGTGGGTCAGGGCATCGTACCCGAAAACGCCCTGTCCCGCCGCTTTCGCGAGGTGCAGGGGCGGTTGAATATTGCGCTGGCGGCTCAGGCAGAACTGGTAGTTCAGGTTCAGGTCGGTCTGCCGCTGGTTCTGAAAGGACAGCTACCATGACTCGCCTGCATCTTGTCCGCCATGGCCCGACTCATGCCAAAACCATGGTCGGTTGGTCCGACTTGCCTGCTGACCTCAGCGATACGGCCGCTGTGGCGCGACTGCATGACCATTTACCGCCCGAGTCACTGGTGATTTCCTCGGACCTGTCCCGCGCGGTCGATACGGCATCGGCCATACAAGGCGCGCGCGCGCGCTTGCCCCATCACCCCGACCTGCGGGAAATCAAATTCGGCACGTGGGAGTTGCGCGGGTTCAAGGATATCGAGGCCGACGACCCCGAACTTGCCTTTGCCTACTGGGACAACCCAGGCGACGTGCGCCCGCCCGAAGGTGAAAGCTGGAATGAGGTCCGGGCGCGCGTGGATACCGTTGTTGACGCGTTGATCACACAGCACACCGGGCAAGACCTGGTCGTTGTTGCGCATTTCGGGGTCATTCTAACCCAGGTACAACGCGCATTGGATGTCACCGCTCGAGAGGCGTTTAGCCACAAGATCGACAACCTGTCGGTCACAGAGCTGACCCATCACGACGACGGATGGTCTGTTGGGCGGATCAATCACCTTCCGTGATCTGCACCCCCACAAATCACTGATTTACGGATAGGTTTTCGCGCGCCATCCTGCGGTCATGACCTATGATCTGTTTGTTGGGGACCGCCTGTTTTCCAGTTGGTCCATGCGTGGCTGGTTGATGCTGGAAAAGTTCGACCTGCCGTATCGAACGCATATGATCGGCCTTTATTCAGGCACAATGGCCGAAGATATGAAGCCACTTGCGCCAGCGCGCCTTGTACCTGCCCTGCGCCTGCCGGAAGGTACTGTTGTGGGAGAAAGCCTCGCCATGGCCGAAACGCTGGCCGAGCGGCACCCCGCGGCCGGACTATGGCCCAAAGACCCGTCAGCCCGTGCAACGGCGCGGTGGTTGTGCGCCGAAATGGTAGCCGGGTTCTCGGCGTTGCGCGGGGAATGCCCGATGCAGCTCAAACAGTGTTGGCAGGGGTACAAGCCGTCGTCAGAAACTCTGAACGATCTGGAACGGATCGAAACGCTCTGGCATCACGCGCGCGACGTGTCCGGTTCGACGAGCGGTCCGTTGTTCGGCACCTATTCTTTGGCGGATGTATTCTATACGCCGGTTGCAGCGCGCATCGTCGGGTACGGGCTGCCCGTGTCCGATGCGAACCGGCAGTATTGTCTGGACCTTCTTTCTGACCGAACCGTCCGGCAATGGCGCGCGATGGGACTGACCGTGAATTATGCGCCATTTCCCTATCCACAGGATCTTTCATCACGGCCTTGGCCTGTTGGTGGGCGCACCGATGCAAGCGCCGTTTCCGGAACCAATTCGGTCAACAGCGCCTGCCCTTACTCTGGCAAACCGGTCACTCATGTTCTTGAGTTGAACGAACGGCTTTGGGGTTTCTGTAATGCGTTCTGCCGCGACAAAACCGTTGCAGACCCTGAAGCTTGGCCAAAATTCACCGCGATGGTAGCCGACGTTAACGATTCCTAAACTGCCCGCGTGCCAGCAACGACCTGTTAACCAAAAAGGTCGTTCATGGTCGCCCGCTCACATACCGTCGCTTTCCAAGGGGCCGAGGCCCGCCCCGTCGAGGTGCAATGCGCTGTCTCGCCGGGCCTGCCCGCTTTTTCCATCGTCGGCCTGCCCGACAAGGCCGTGTCAGAGGCCCGCGACCGCGTCCGTAGCGCGCTCAGTTCCATGGCGATCGCGCTACCGTCGAAACGTATCACCATCAACCTGTCACCTGCCGACCTGCCGAAAGAGGGCAGCCATTTCGACCTGCCCATCGCCGTCGCGCTGCTGTCCGCACTGGAAATCATCCCGCCCGACGCCGCCGAAAGCGCGGTGTCGCTGGGTGAACTGTCGCTGGACGGATCGCTGGTTCCCGTGGTTGGCGCCCTGCCTGCGGCGATGACTGCCGCCGCCGAAGACCGAGCACTGCTCTGCCCCAAAGCCTCCAGCGCCGAGGCCGCATGGGTCGACGCCACGCAGGTCATAGGGGCCGGATCGTTGGGGGATGTGGTGCGACATTTCTCAGGCCAGGCCCCGTTATCCGCCGCCCAACCCGGCGAGGTCAGCCTTGCACCCAGCGCCCGCGACCTGCGGGATGTGAAAGGACAGGAACGAGCCAAACGCGCGCTCGAGATCGCCGCCGCCGGGCGACATCACCTGATCATGATCGGCACGCCGGGGTCGGGGAAATCCATGCTGGCCGCACGTTTGCCCGGAATTCTGCCGCCGCTGACCCCGGCCGAGGCGCTGGAAACCTCGATGATCCAATCGCTTTGCGGCTTGCTGGACGAAGGCGGCATCAGCCGCACCCGTCCGTTTCGGGAACCGCACCACACCGCTTCGATGGCTGCAATCGTTGGCGGTGGAAAAGGCGCGAAACCGGGGGAAATTTCTCTGGCCCACAACGGTGTGCTGTTCATGGACGAATTCCCGGAATTCCCGCGCACAGTTCTGGAAACCCTGCGCCAACCGATCGAGACGGGCGAGGTCATGGTCGCCCGGGCCAATGCGCATGTGAAGTATCCCTGTCGTTTTATGCTGGTGGCCGCCGCCAACCCTTGCAAATGCGGTTATCTGACGGACCCCGCCCGCGCCTGTTCCCGCGCACCGGTCTGTGGCGAGGATTATTTGGGCCGCATTTCGGGCCCACTGATGGACAGGTTTGATCTGCGCCTCGAAGTGCCGCCAGTCGGTTTTACCGATCTTGATCTGCCCCCATCCGGCGACAGTTCGGCCACTGTTGCCGCGCGCGTGGAACAGGCACGTGCTGTTCAGGCGCAGAGGTTCGAGGGCACATCGACCCGACAGAACGCGGATGTGGAAGGTGCCATTCTGGAAGAAATCGCAGCGCCAGACGCCGAAGGCAAAGAATTGCTGTTGAAGGCCGCTGAACGGTTTGGCCTATCCGCGCGCGCCTTTCACCGTATGTTGCGGGTGGCGCGCACGATTGCCGATCTGGACGGAGCGCCGGATGTAAAACGGCCCCATGTGGCTGAGGCGCTGAGCTTTCGCGTCAGCGCACAAGCCGCGTCTTAGACCTTGGCCTCAATTGCCTGCCAGATTTTTTCAGCGATGTTGACGCCGTCAAACCGCTCCAGCTCCTGAATGCCGGTGGGCGAAGTCACGTTGATCTCGGTCAGGTAGTCGCCGATCACGTCGATCCCAACAAAAATCTGGCCCTTTTCCTTCAGTAACGGCCCAATCGCGGCGCAAATTTCAAGATCGCGCTCGGACAGGCCGATCTTTTCAGGACGCCCGCCGACATGCATGTTTGACCGGGTTTCGCCTGCCGCTGGTACACGGTTGATCGCGCCAACCGGTTCTCCATCCACCAAAATGACACGCTTGTCGCCATTGCTGACGTCAGGCAGGAACTTTTGAACGATCAGCGGTTCGCGCGAGAACCCGGTGAACAGTTCATGCAGCGACGTCAGATTGCGATCATTTGCATCCAACCGGAACACGCCCGCGCCACCGTTGCCGTAAAGTGGTTTTAGGATGATATCATCGTGCTTTTCCTTGAACGCCTTAATCGTCTGCAAATCCCGAGCGATGGTTGTGGGCGGGGTCAGTTCCGGGAAATCCAGCACCAGCAGCTTTTCGGGATAGTTTCGCACCCAGAACGGATCGTTGACCACCAGCGTCTGCCCTTTGAGGCGATCCAGCAAATGCGTCGACGTGATGTAATGCATGTCGAACGGAGGGTCTTGCCGCAGCCAGACAACATCAAACTCGGCCAGATCAAGCTCACGCTCGGAGCCCAGCTCGGCCGGGTTCCCGGCAATCCGCTGCACCGTCATGTCCTGACCGCGCGCCGTTATGCGACCTTCCTGATAGGCCAGTTGATCCGGCCCATAGAAAAACAGGGAATGGCCGCGCTTCTGTGCTTCTTCCGCAAGGCGGAAGGAACTGTCGGCATTGATATCCACGGCCCCGATCGGGTCCATCTGAAAGGCGATTTTCATGGCGTGTCCCTCAGTTTCACGCCAGATACATGGCCCAGCGCGCCCAAGGGTTCAATGGGTGTCAGTCCTGACCAATGGCGTTTTCAATAATTTGAACAGCGCCCGAGGCATCCACCAGCGCCGCGTCGAACCGAACATTAGTGAGTTGACCACCCGGTTCATTCTCCAGAAATTGCGCGGCAGAGGCGCAAATGCGGCTCATCTGTCGGCGATTGATCCGAGCGGCAGCCATTTCAAAGCTTTGGCTTTTCTTGACCTCGACAAAAACCAGCCCTTTGGCGTCTCGGGCGATCAGGTCGATTTCCCCGCCCGCGCCACGCCAACGATGATGCAGGATGGTGAATCCGCGACGCTCGTAATCTGTCGCCACTCGCAATTCCGCAGCCTGCCCCGCGTGAAAAGACACAGAGCTTTGCACGGATCGCCTGGACATTTCATCCCTTTCCCAGCTTCAATGCCTTCTGGTAGATCGGTCGGCGCGGCAACTTGTACATTTCAGATACAAGGTCAGCGGCATCGCGCACCGAATGCGTCTCCAAGGCACGTTTCAATGCCTCTTCTACGTCAGATTCGTTAACGGTTTCCGAATGCCCGCGATCCACCAGCAGAACAATTTCGCCTTTGACGGTTTGCCCCGCGATCTCGGTTGCAAGCGTGCCCAGCGTGCCGCGCCGAACCTCTTCGAATTTCTTAGTCAACTCGCGACACATTGCGGCCTGCCTATCCCCTCCCAGAACATGTGCCAGATCCGCCAAAGATGCGGCCACACGTTTTGGCGATTCGTAGAACACCAGCGTTCCGGGCACATCCCTCAGCGCTTCGATCCGTGTTCGGCGTGCACCCGACGCGTTCGGCAGAAACCCAGCGAAAAAGAACGCGTCTGTCGGCAGGCCTGCAAGGGTCAGGGCCATCAACGCAGCAGACGGACCCGGTGCACAAGTCACCATATGGCCGGCCTCAGCCGCCTGTTTTCCCAGATCATAACCCGGATCGGCGATCAGCGGCATCCCGGCCTCGGACGCATAGACCACCGACTGACCGGCCTGCAGCGCGTCCAGTATCTTCCCCCGCGCACCTGCGCCGCTGTGATCGTGGTAGGCCAGTATCCGACGCCCGTCCAACGGAACTCCGTGGATCTCCATCAGCCGCCGCAGACTGCGCGTGTCCTCGGCCGCGATCATGTCTGCCGAAGCCAGCAGATCCAAGGCCCTGAGCGTAATATCGCGCGCCGTTCCGATCGGAGTGGCAACAAAATACAGGCCCGCGCCCAATCTGACTTTTTGGTGATTCAAAGCTGGACCCTCACAGCGTGACGTTTATTATCGCGGCATAACAGACTTGCGGTACTCCAAGCCGCCGGGACAGGGAGTTTTCATTTAGATGTTTATCCATTGCAAGCCCGTTCGCAAACTGGCGAAAACCGCCGCCGTGCTGGCAACTGCCGCATTTCTGGCTGCCTGTGAGACAGGTAATCTGGGTGGTGGACCATCAATCAATACCTCCGCGCCTGTTCCTGTTGCCCTTCTGGTGCCCGCAGGTTCACCCCAGTCTGGTGACGCAGCATTGGCACGCAGCCTTGAAAACGCCGCGCGCCTTGCAATGGCCGACCTGCAAAACGTGACGATTGATCTGCGGGTCTACGATACACAAGGCAGTTCCAACACCGCCGCCGAGGTCGCACAGCGCGCTGTGGCAGACGGGGCGAAAATCATCCTTGGCCCCGTTTACGCGCAGGCGGCAAACTCTGCCGGGCTTGCTGTCCTAAACAATAACGTCAACGTGCTGTCTTTCTCGAACAATACCAGCATCGCGGGTGGAAATGTCTTTGTTCTGGGCCCGACGTTCCAGAATACGGCCAATCGCCTTGTGAACTTCGCCGGTACGCAGGGAAAAACCGGTGCCGTGATCGTCCACAGCAATGACGCCGCAGGTCAGCTTGGCCAGTCGGCGATCGCCAATGCGCTAAGCAGCAGCCGGGTTAACAACGCCGGTACGGTCGCATATGACCGCTCACAGCAAGGTGTCATCAACTCGGTACCCACGATCAAGGCCACGGTCGATGCGTCAGACGCCGATTCCATCTTTTTGACCGCAACCACAGCGGGGGCATTGCCGCTGTATTCGCAATTGCTGCCCGAAGCTGGTGTTTCGCCTGCAACGACGCAGTTTATGGGTCTGACGCGCTGGGACATCCCCGCCCAGACGCTTGAGCTGCCGGGCGTGCAAGGCGGGTGGTTTGCGCTGCCCGATCCATCCAAGGCACAAGCCTATCGCCAGCGCTATAACAATACCTATGGCGAAGCGCCGCATCCGATCAGCGGCCTGGCCTATGACGGCATCGCGGCGATCGCTGCGTTGGTCAGCCAAGGTAAGTCGAATGCGCTGACAGCGTCGGCACTAACACAAAATGCCGGTTTTCAAGGTGTTGGCGGAATTTTCCGCCTACGCTCGGACGGTACGAACGAACGCGGTCTGGCTGTCGCCACGATCCAGAATAAACAGGTAGTAGTGATTGACTCCGCCCCACAAAGCTTCTCTGGCGCTGGCTTCTGATCGGCCCGCGCTGACCCTCGTTCCGCGCGGCGAACTGATATGCCCGGCTGATGACATATTCGACAGTAACTCTGTTATGGCGCAACTGTCGGAAGCCTTCAAAAAGACATCGGAAAACGCCGCACGGCGCAATGAAACCGTGCGAATACTGCGCGATGCCCAAAAAGCCGGACGTCAGGCCATTGCCGACGCATTTGCCAAACGTCCCTTCGATGCGCGTCCGCTCACCCGTTCTTATACCTACCTGACCGACGGTCTGGTCTGCACTGCCATGCAAGTGGCAAGCCTGGACCTGCATCCGCTGGCCACCCCGACGCAGGGTGAAAAGATTGCCGTACTGGCGGTGGGGGGATATGGGCGCGGTGAAATGGCCCCGGCATCAGACGTCGATCTTCTGTTCCTGACCCCCTACAAGATTACCGCCTGGGCCGAGAGCGTGATCGAGTCCATGCTCTATATCCTCTGGGACCTGCGGCTAAAGGTCGGGCACTCCTCACGCACCATCAAAGACTGCCTGCGGCTTGGCGGCGACGATTTCACGATTCGTACCGCGATGCTGGAACAGCGTTATCTGGCAGGTGACGAAACGCTTGCCGGCGATCTGACAAAACGGCTGCGCGAAGATCTATTCAAGGGCACCGAGCGTGCCTTCATCGAAGCCAAACTACAGGAACGTGACGAGCGACACATAAAGCAAGGCCAGCGCTACATGGTCGAGCCCAACGTGAAAGAAGGTAAAGGCGGGCTTCGGGATCTTCAGTCTTTGTATTGGATCGCCAAATACATCTACGGCGTACAGGATGTGGCCGAGTTGGTGCCCCTTGGTCTGTTCACGCCGGACGAATTCGCCACCTTTGTTCAGGCCGAGGATTTTCTGTGGGCAGTGCGTTCCCACCTGCATCTGGTGACGGGACGGGCCACTGAACAACTGACCTTCGATCTGCAGGTCGAAGTGGCCGATCGCATGGGGTACGAAGACAGGGCCGGACGCCGCGGCGTAGAAGTGTTCATGCAGCGCTATTTCCGCGAGGCCACGAAAGTCGGGGAACTGACGCGTATTTTCCTGACCAAACTGGAAGCAAGCCACATGAAAGGTGCGGCTTTGCTTGAACGTATTCTGCGTCGTCGCCCCCGGGTCAAACCCGGCTTTCGCGTCGTTCACGGTCGACTGAACGTCTCCGACCCGGATCAGTTCCTTGTCGACAAGCTGAACATGCTGCGCCTCTTTGAAGAGGGGTTGCGCACCGGAATGTTGATCCATCCCGACGCGATGCGACTGGTTACCGCGAACTTGCAGCTGATCGACGAGGACATGCGCGAAAACAAGGAAGCCCAGCGCATTTTCCTTGATCTGATGCTGAAGCACGGAAACCCTGAACGGGCCTTGCGCCGAATGAACGAACTGGGGGTTCTGTCTGCTTTCCTGCCGGAATTCGAACACATCGTCGCAATGATGCAGTTCAACATGTATCACAGCTATACGGTGGATGAGCACACCATCCAGTGCATCGTAAACCTTGCCCAGATCGAGCGCGGTGAGTTGGTGGAATCCCTACCGTTGGCCTCGTCAATCCTGAAAGAGGGCATTAATCGCAAGGTCCTGTATGTGGCGCTGCTGTTACATGACATTGCCAAGGGGCGGCCCGAAGATCATTCTATCCTTGGCGCGCAGATTGCCCGCAAGGTCGCGCCCCGTTTGGGGCTGAACAAGAAGGATGCGGAAACTGTCGAATGGTTGGTGCGGTATCACCTGTTGATGTCCGACATGGCGCAAAAGCGCGATATTTCGGACCCGCGCACGGTAAGGGATTTTGCCAAGGCGGTGAAAACGGTTAAGCGGCTGGACCTGCTGACGGTTCTTACAGTCTGCGATATCCGCGGTGTGGGGCCGGATACCTGGAACAACTGGAAAGCAACCCTGCTGCGGGCCCTGCACGCCGAAACAAAGCGCGCACTTGAGACAGGAATGGAAGACCTTAACCGTGCCAATCGCGGTGCGGGTGCCAAGAAAGCGTTGCGCGCGAAACTGGCCGAATGGTCAAAGGGTGACCTGAAGACGGAAACTGCTCGGCACTATGACCCCTATTGGCAAGGTCTGCACCTTTCAACGCATGTCGAGTTCGCCGAGATGCTTAGGGACCTTGATCGCAACGGGGATTCAGGTGGGATGGAAATCCGCCTGCACCCGGACGAGGATCGTGATGCAACGCGTGCCTGTTTTGCCATGGGCGACCACCCGGGTATCTTTGCGCGAATTGCGGGGGCGCTGGCCTTGGTCGGGGCAAACGTGGTCGATGCACGCAGCTATACCACCAAGGACGGATATGTGACCGACGCGTTCTGGATTCAGGATGCCGAGGGACGCCCGTTCGAGTCCAGCCGACTGCCACGCCTGACGCAGATGATCCACAAAACGCTTAAGGGTGAAGTGGTCGCGCGCGATGCCCTGAAAACCCGCGACAAGATCAAGAAGCGTGAGCGCGCATTTAACGTGCCCACCCATATCATCTTCGACAATGACGGGTCCGAGATTTACACAATCATCGAAGTGGATACGCGCGACCGCCCCGGCCTACTGTATGATCTGGCCCGCACGCTGGCCGCCGCCAATGTCTATGTGGCAAACGCCGTGATCGCGACCTATGGCGAGCAGGTGGTCGATACCTTCTATGTCAAAGACATGTTCGGGCTGAAATACCACTCGGAAGGCAAACAGCGCACACTGGAGGCCAAGCTGCGCAAAGCCATCACCGAGGGCGCCAAGCGCGCAGCCTCATGAAGCAGATCCGGCTGTTTTCGGGCCTGTTCACGGTCGGGTTCTGGACCCTCACCAGTCGGATATTGGGATTTCTGCGTGAAATTCTGCTTACGGCCTATATCGGGCCGGGGCCAGTGATGGACGCGTTTGTCGCCGCATTTCGCCTGCCAAACATGTTCCGCCGATTTTTCGCCGAAGGTGCATTCAACGCCGCGTTTGTGCCGATGTTCTCGAAACGACTGGAGGGCGAAGAGGACGCGCAGGGCTTTGCACAGGATGCCTTCAACCTGCTTGCGGCGGCGGTGCTGGCACTGGTCGGGCTTGCAATGGTTTTCATGCCCGCTCTGGTCTGGGTAACGGCCGAAGGGTTTTACGGCGATGAACGGTTCGATCTGGCGGTCGACTACGGCTATGTGCTGTTCCCATACATCCTTTTCATGTCATTGGCCGCGTTGTTTTCGGGCGTTTTGAACGCTACAGGCCGGTTTGCGGCTGCTGCGGCCGCGCCGGTTCTTCTAAATGTCTTTGCCTGTGCCGCCCTGATCGCCGGGGCCATGTCCGGCGGGGAAGTGATCCGCTGGCTAATCGCCGTAATCCCGCTGGCCGGTATTGCGCAACTGGCGTTGGTCTGGGTCGCGACCGAGCGTGCCGGATTCCGCATTCGCCCCGGGCTACCAAAACTCAGCCCCGAGATGCGGCGGATGGTGCGCATCGCTGTTCCTGCGGCGCTCGCCATGGGGGTGACGCAGGTCAACCTTGTGGTGGGACAGCTTGTGGCGTCCAAGACGGAAAAGGCCGTTAGTTGGCTATTTGCAGCCGACCGCCTGTACCAGTTGCCCTTGGGCGTCGTCGGCATCGCTGTTGGCATTGTCCTGCTGCCTGACCTGTCACGACGCCTGCGCGCCGATGACAAGGACGGCGCACGCAACGCGTTCTCGCGCGCGGGAGAGTTCACGCTGCTGCTGACGATCCCGTCGACCGTGGCTTTCGTGATCATTCCGAATCCGTTGGTTTCAGTCCTGTTCGAACGCGGTCAATTTAGCGCCGAAGACACGGCGGCGACGGCCCTTGCCGTCGCGATTTACGGAATTGGGCTGCCCGCCTTCATGCTGCAAAAGCTGCTGCAACCTTTGTTCTTTGCGCGCGAGGACACGCGGTCGCCCTTTCACTATGCGGTGGTCGCCATGATCATCAACGCTGGGCTGGCCTTTGGGCTGTATCCGGTGGTGGGATGGATTGCGCCTGCGATCGCGGCCTCGGTCGCAGGCTGGGCCATGGTCGGGCTGCTGATTATCGGGGCACGGCGCATGGGGGAAGAAGCCCGGTTTGACGACCGTTTCAAACATCGTGCGTGGCGCATCATGGCTGCGTCTGCCGGGATGGGCGTTGTGCTTTTCGCCGCCATTCACCTGATTGGCTGGGCGTTTCACGTACCCGGCTGGCGGTATCTTGCATTGATGCTGCTGATCTTGGTTGCCGCCGTCACGTATTTCTTTCTTGGTCACCTAATGGGCGCTTTCAAGGTGTCTGAGTTCAAGACAGCTTTGCGCCGGTCGTGATCAATCCCGCCGTATACGCCCCACGATCCGCGCCCAGCCACCCGGAGCCAGAAAGAACGACAGGCCAAAGCCGGTGGCAAACCCACCCAGATCAGCGACCCAATCCAGCGTTCCGCCAAATAGAAGGCCGAACAGCAACTGAATGCCCATCAACACCGCAATCAGGCTGAAGGCGCGCGACTGGTTCTCTCCGACCAGCGACAGCTTTCGCCACAAAATCCACGTGAACGCTCCAATCAGGCCGTAGACCGGGGGGAATCCTCCGACCAGCGGATATTGCGGATCAAGCGGCACGGCATAGATCAGTGCGCCGCCGATACCGGACAGCACAAAGATTACCAGCATCTGCACGCTGCCAAACACTTCGGCCACCATCTTTCCCATGGCCAACACAAAGACACAGACAAAGACGGCCTGGGTGAAATTGGCCGACACGAACGGATAGGTCACGAAACGGATCAGATGTTCGAAAGGCCACCGGCCATTCTCAACCATCCAGTCAAAGATGTCGGGCGAAAACGAATACTGCTGCAACGCGTCCAGCCGCCAGCCGATAGCAGACGGCCCTCCGACCAGCCCGCGTGAGCCCAGCATAAAGATCAGCTCGATCCCGAAGATGAACAGAACCAACGCCACCACAACGGGCGGCAGGGGGTTCACGGCTGGCGTATAATGCTCACTGCTCATTGGGCTGGCCTTTCGCGGCTGTTGACGTCCCTTGACCTCATGGGTAAGCGACGGGGGCTGATTTTTCCAGACGGGAGTTCCCTTCGATGACCGAAACCCAGTTCACACCGCGTGTGTTTTCCGGCATCCAGCCTTCGGGAAACCTGCACCTTGGTAACTATCTGGGCGCGCTCAAGCGTTTTGTGGATATGCAGGGCGAAGATTACGAGACCATCTATTGCATGGTCGACCTGCACGCGATCACCGTCTGGCAAGACCCCGCCCGTCTGCGTGAAAAAACCCGCGAGGTTTGCGCCGGTTTCATCGCCGCCGGGCTGGACCCCGAGAAATCTATCCTGTTCAACCAAAGTCAAGTGCCCGAGCACACGCAACTGGCGTGGATTTTCAACTGTATCGCTCGCATGGGCTGGATGCAGCGGATGACGCAGTTCAAGGACAAGGCGGGCAAGAACGCACAGAACGCTTCGCTTGGCCTGTTTGCTTATCCGGCGCTGATGGCGGCGGACATTCTGACTTACCACGCAACGCACGTGCCAGTGGGTGAGGATCAAAAGCAGCATCTGGAGCTGACCCGCGACATCGCGATCAAGTTCAACCATGACTATGGTGTCGAGTTCTTCCCAGTGACCGAGCCCGTGATCGGTGGCCCCGCGCCGCGCGTGATGAACCTGCGGGACGGGTCGCGTAAGATGTCGTCATCGGACCCGTCGGACATGACGCGGATCAACATGACTGATGACGCTGACGCCATTGCCAAGAAAATCCGCAAGGCCAAGACGGACCCGGATGCCCTGCCCTCGGAAGTTGACGGCCTGTCGGAACGACCCGAAGCGCGCAATCTGGTGAATATCTACGCGGCCCTCAGCGACCAAACCGCCGAGCAGGTTCTGGCCGAGGTTGGCGGCAAGCAGTTTGGTGAGTTCAAGCCAATGCTGGCGGAATTGGCGGTGTCGAAACTGGCCCCGATCTCGTCCGAGATGGCGCGCCTGATGGGTGAAGAGGCCGAGATTGATCGCATTCTGGCCAATGGCGCGGAAAAAGCACGCGCGATTTCCGCCCCGATCCTGCAGCAGACCTACGACATCGTGGGCATGGTCGGCGCAAAACAGGGCTGATTGCGCTGGACGTTGCCGTTGCGTCTTCCTAGGTTTGCCGCAAAGCTTGGGAGGGCGTCATGGCAGTCGGCAAAAACATCCGTACCTATTTCGAAGGTCAATGGCATGACGGGGACGCGCCGATCATGCGTGCGGCTGATCACGGTGCATGGCTGGGATCGTCAGTCTTTGACGGGGCGCGGTATTTCGATGGGCTGGCACCCGACCTTAAGGCCCATTGCGCCCGCGTGAACCGCTCGGCCGAGGCGCTGATGTTGACACCGACAGTGACGACAGATCAGATGGTCGAGATCGTGGGCGAAGGTCTTGAAAGCTATGCGCCCGACTCTGCCGTCTATATCCGCCCAATGTACTGGGGCATCGACGGGGACGCGACCGCGATTGTCCCGCAGGAAAACAGCACCGGCTTTGCCATCTGTCTGGAAGAAATTCCGATGGCCCCCGAGACCGCCTCAGCAACGCTGGGATACACGCGCTTCCGCCGTCCGGTTCTGGAATCAGCCGTTGTGAACGCCAAGGCGGGCTGCCTTTACCCGAACAATGCGCGGATGCTGCAAGAGGTCCGGTCCAAGGGCTTTGCAAATGCCCTGGTGGCTGACTCTCTTGGGCATGTAGCTGAAACCGCTACTGCCAATATCTTCATGGTTCGTGACGGCGAGGTCTTCACCCCCACCCCCAACGGCACTTTCCTTGCCGGGATCACGCGCACGCGCCACATCGAAAACCTGCGTGCCGATGGTGTGACCGTGCACGAATCCGTCCTGACCTTTGATGATTTCCATAAGGCTGATGAAGTCTTCATGACCGGCAACATGAGCAAGATCACCCCGGTCACGGCGCTGGAGGATACGCAATATCAGGTCGGGCCCATCGCCCGACGTGCGCGCGAGCTGTATTGGGACTGGGCGGCCAGCACGCGTTAGGCATCGGTTGCCAGCGCGCATCAGGTCGGGCATGATCGCCCGAAATGAATGAGGACACCCATGCGTAAGTTCCTGGTCGTATTGGATGACAGCCGCGAATGCCTGAACGCGATGCGGTTTGCAGCGATGCGTGCGGCCCATACGGGCGGCGGTGTGACGATCCTATCGGTCATTCCCCCCGATGAATTCAACCATTGGATCGGTGTGGCCGAAGTGATGCGCGAGGAAGCCCGCGAACGTATCCACGCCCATTACGAGGTATTCGCGAAGTGGATGCGCGACAAACAGGGTGTCGACCCGGAACTGGCCATTCGCGAAGGCGAACCGGTGGCGCAGATCATAGAACATGTACAGTCCGACCCCGAGATCGGCGTGCTGGTGCTGGGCGCTGGTGTCGAAAAGAAAGGCCCCGGGCCATTGGTAACTCAACTCACCAAGAATTCTGGCAGCATGCCCATTCCGATCACGATTGTTCCCGGCGATCTAAGCAAGGAAAAGCTGGAAGAAATCACCTGAGGCCTAACCATGCCGCATAGCATTCAGTTCTGGTTCGAATACGCTTCGACCTATTCTTACCTCAGTGCGATGCGTGTCGAGGACGTCGCGACCAGCCACGGGGTCACTGTCGAATGGCAGCCTTTTCTGCTGGGGCCGATTTTCGCGTCGCAGGGTTGGGATAATTCTCCGTTCAACCTGTACCCGGCCAAGGGCCGCTACATGTGGCGCGACATGGAACGACTGACGGCGCAGCGAAACTTGCCCTTCCAAAAACCCAATCCATTTCCACAAAACGGCTTGAAGGCGGCGCGGCTTACGTTGGCCATCGAAGATCACGCGCAAAGAGCCGCGTTCAGCCGCGCAGTTTATTCGGCAGAGTTTGCAAACGGGCAAAACATCGCGGACGACGCTGTATTGCGCCCATGCCTTGCCGAAGCCGGATTATCGCAGGACCTGCTTGACAAGACGCAGGACCCCGCGGTCAAGGCCGCGCTTATAACACAGACAAAAACAGCGCAGGATAATGGGCTGTTTGGCGCCCCCAGCTTTCTGGTGGGCGGGGAACTGTTTTGGGGGGATGATCGGTTGGAGGATGCGGTCAGGTTTGCCACCACAATTTAGAACGGTTCCAAATCTTGACTTCCTGCGCGCGGACCCGCATATCATGAGCAACGAAAACGGAGCCGCGCCATGTTCATCCAGACCGAATCCACGCCGAACCCTGCAACGCTGAAATTCCTGCCCGGCCAAACCGTGCTGGAGGTTGGCACCGCAGACTTTCCAACAGCGGAAGCGGCAGAAAAATCGCCTCTGGCGAGCCGTATCTTTATCGTTGATGGCGTGACTGGCGTTTTCTTTGGCAACGATTTCGTGACCGTCACCAAATCGGCTGACGTGCAGTGGGACCATATCAAACCGGCCATTCTTGGCGCGGTCATGCAGCACTATCAATCCGGCCAACCGGTCATGGCGTCGGACGCGACCACAGCTTCTGGCCATGCAGAACACACCGGTGAAGATGCTGAGGTTGTGAACCAGATAAAAGACCTTCTGGACAGCCGCGTTCGGCCTGCCGTGGCGCAAGATGGGGGCGACATTACCTTCCACGGATTTGACCGGGGCGTGGTCTATCTGCACATGCAAGGTGCCTGCGCGGGCTGCCCTTCCTCGACCCTGACGTTGAAAATGGGGATCGAGAACCTTCTGCGCCACTACATTCCCGAAGTGACCGAGGTTCGCCCAGTTGCCGTCTGAACCGGTTATTCTGGCTTTCGACACATCGGCCGCGCATTGCGCGGCCGCTTTGTTGCAGGGCGACCACATTGTCACGTCAAAGGTTGAAGCCATGACCCGCGGTCAGGCCGAACGCCTTATGCCATTACTGGAAGAGGTTCTTGCAGAAGCTGGGCGCACATGGGGTGATCTGTCCGCGATTGGCGTCGGGATCGGGCCGGGCAATTTCACTGGTATTCGGATTTCAGTTTCCGCTGCGCGCGGATTGGCCCTTGGTCTTGGGGTTCCTGCAGTTGGTGTGTCGGGCTTCGAGGCACTATGTGCGGATTTTCAGGACAGAATTCCGGCAATCCGCGCGCCGCGAGAACAGGTATATATCTCGACCCCGGAAACCGGTCCCACACTACAAACTCTGGAATCCGCAGAATCACTTGGCCCGCTGGCCTTCAATGATGACGCCGATCAACAGGTCCGGGCCATCGCACGCATCGCGGCGCATCGGTGGCGAACTGTGACTGAACCTCCGGCACCTCTTTACATAAGGTCGGCCGATGCCGCCCCTTCACGGGACGTTCCACCGGCATTGCTGGACGAATGACACCGGAAGAGCTGGCCGAAACTCATGCGGCGGCGTTCACGCAATCCCGCCCGTGGACGGCTGCCGAATTTGCCGACCTGCTGTCAAACCGGTTCACGCATGTCTTTGGAAATTCAAAATCTTTCGCTCTGTTTCAGGTGATCGCGGACGAAGCGGAATTGATCACCATTGCAACGCACCCCACACTTCAGCGTCAGGGGCTGGCAAAACTGCGTATGAACGAATGGCACACCAAAGCCAAAAATTTAGGCGCATCCCGTTCGTTTCTGGAAGTGGCCAAGAACAACTCTCCTGCGATCGCTCTTTATGAGCAGATCGGATACCGCCCCTGCGGGTTGCGCAAAGGGTATTACCAGCAGGAAAACAATAATAAAATTGATGCCGTTGTCATGGAATTCACCCTGACCTGACATCTGGCAGCGAATTAATTCGACCAGATGGTCAAAAATCTGTTGACCACGGCTGTTGCAAACGTCCTTAATTCCCGCCATCACAAGAGTTATGCTCGCTCATAGTGGGTAAACGGGGCTATTTTGGCTCCGACCGACAATAACAAACGGGAGTATGAAATGAGCCTGATGAAATCCTTGATGGGCGCTGCCGCCGCCGTCGCTCTGACTGCGGGTGCCGCATTCGCCGAACCGGCCCTGATCTTTGACCTGGGTGGCAAGTTCGACAAGTCGTTCAACGAAGCCGCACATAACGGCGCACAGCGTTGGGCCAACAAGACCGGCGGCACATACCGCGAGATTGAGCTTCAGTCCGAAGCGCAGCGCGAGCAGGCCCTGCGCCGCTTTGCCGAAGCAGGCGCGAACCCGATCATCACCATGGGCTTTGCGATGGCCGACCCGCTTGCCGCCGTTGCAGGTGACTATCCGGACACCAAGTTCGTCGCTGTTGACGTGAACTGGCTGGATGCACCGAATATTCGTCAGGTCAGCTTTGCCGAGCATGAAGGCTCTTATCTGGTTGGCATGATGGCGGCCATGGCGTCTGAATCCGGGACTGTTGGTTTCATCGGTGGCATGGATATCCCGCTGATCCGTCACTTTGGCTGCGGCTACGCACAAGGTGCCAAGGCAGTGAATCCTGATATCGAAGTGGTTGCCAACATGACCGGCACCACCCCTGCCGCATGGAACGACCCGGTGAAGGGCTCGGAACTGACCAAGGCGCAGATCAGCCAGGGTGCTGACGTGATTTATGCAGCCGCAGGCGGCACCGGCGTGGGTGTTCTGCAAACCGCTGCCGACGAAGGCATCCTGTCGATCGGCGTGGACAGCAACCAGAACCACCTGCACCCGGGCAAGGTTCTGACTTCGATGCTGAAACGTGTGGACGTTGCGGTTTATGACGCAATGACCGCTGGCGAAAACGTCGAAACCGGCGTGTTCACCATGGGTCTTGCCGAAGACGGTGTTGGCGTCGCCATGGACGACAACAACAAGGAACTGGTCTCGGCACAGATGGCCGATGCTGTCGAAGCCGCGCGCAAGGGCATCATTGATGGCGACATCAATGTGGTTGCGTACTACGAGAACGACACCTGCCCGGCACTGCAGTTCTGATATCGCGCGAGGCGGGGGCTGACCTCCGCCTCGCACCCATTTTGCCGCGTTGTGCATCGCGGCCTTTCGGCAACCCAAGGACAAGACATGACCGTCCCCGCCATTGAGCTCAAAGGGATTTCCAAAGCCTTTGGGCCGGTTCAGGCCAATAAAGACATCTCGATCAGCGTTGCCCCCGGTACGATCCATGGGATCATCGGTGAAAACGGTGCGGGCAAATCCACGCTGATGAGCATCCTCTACGGCTTTTACAAAGCCGATAAGGGCGAGATCTGGATCAACGGTACCAAAACCGACATCCCAGACAGTCAGGCAGCGATCGCAGCCGGCATCGGGATGGTGTTCCAGCATTTCAAGCTGGTGGAAAACTTCACCGTTCTGGAAAACATCGTTCTGGGCGCCGAAGACGGCGGGCTGTTGGCCCCGTCGCTGTCAAAGGCGCGTAAGGAACTGAAAGCGCTTGAAGAAGAGTATGAACTGTTCGTGGACCCTGACAAACGCATCGACGAGATCGGTGTGGGGATGCAGCAGCGTGTGGAAATCCTCAAGGCGCTGTATCGTCGGGCTGAAATTCTGATCCTGGATGAGCCTACGGGTGTGTTGACGCCGGCCGAAGCGGATCAATTGTTCCGCATTCTGGACCGCCTGCGTGCCGAGGGTAAAACCATTATCCTGATCACCCACAAGCTGCGCGAGATTATGGAGGCCACAGACACCGTTTCCGTGATGCGGCGCGGCCAGATGACGGCAACCGTCAAAACGGCCGAGACCAACCCACAGGAACTGGCCGAGCTGATGGTGGGCCGCAAGGTCCTGTTGCAGGTCGACAAGGTGCCCGCTCAACCGGGCAAACCCATTCTGGAAATCGAAAACCTGCGGGTCGTCGATGAGGCCGGTGTCGAACGCGTCAAGGGCATTGACCTGACCGTACGCGCAGGCGAGATCGTCGGCGTCGCGGGTGTCGCCGGAAATGGCCAGTCCGAGTTGCTGGAGGTATTGGGCGGAATGCGCCCCGGCCTTGGTTCGATCAAGCTGAATGGCTCTCCTCTGGCGCTGAGTGGTGCTGGATCGGACGGGCAGGCCCGGCGCGCCCAACACATCGCCCATGTGCCCGAGGACCGTCAGCGCGAAGGTCTGATCATGGACTTCCACGCGTGGGAAAACGTGGCGTTCGGCTATCACCGGGACCCGGCGTATAAGCGCGGCATCTTCATGGATAACGCCGCCCTGCGCGCAGACACCGAGCGTAAGATCGAAAAATTTGACGTCCGGCCGCCAGATGGGTGGCTGGCCGCCAAGAATTTTTCGGGTGGTAACCAGCAAAAGATCGTCGTGGCCCGCGAAATCGAGCGCAACCCCGACCTGTTGCTGGTCGGTCAGCCCACGCGCGGCGTGGATATCGGCGCGATCGAGTTCATTCACAAACAGATTGTCGCCCTGCGTGATCAAGGAAAAGCAATCCTGCTGGTTTCTGTCGAACTGGAAGAGATATTCTCGCTGTCCGACCGGATCGCTGTGATGTTCGACGGACATATCATGGGTGAGCGCCTGCCCCATGAAACGGACGAAAAAGAACTGGGCCTGCTGATGGCCGGTGTTGCGGGAGAGGCCGCGTAATATGGATAAAATGCCCAAATGGGCCGACGTCATCCTGATCCCGCTGATCAGTCTGATATTGGCCGCAATCCTGTCGGCGCTGGTCATCCTCGCCATCGGAGAAAACCCTCTCGAGGCTGTAAACCTGATGGTCACCGGCGCGCTGGGGTCCACCTATGGCTGGGGCTACACCCTGTATTACGCGACCAACTTCATGTTCACCGGGTTGGCGGTGGCTGTCGCCTTTCACGCCCGGATGTTCAATATCGGCGGCGAAGGACAGGCCATGTTGGGCGGGCTGGGTGTTGCCATGGTCTGTCTGTATATTGACTGGCCACATTGGAGCATCGCGTTGCTGGCCGCATGTGTCGGCTCGGCGCTGTTTGGCGCGATGTGGGCTGCAATTCCGGCCTATCTGCAGGCAAAGCGTGGCAGCCATATCGTGATCACCACGATCATGTTCAATTTCATAGCTGCTGCGTTTCTGAACTATATGCTGGTCAACGTGATGCGTCCGCAGGGCTCGCAAGACCCCGCGACGGCACGCTTCCCCGAAACTGTGCATCTTCCGACGTTCCAGTCGATGTTCTCGACCGCCGAGAATGCCCTGTTCCGCGGCGCGCCTGCGAATATCTCGTTCTTTGTGGCTTTGCTGGCCTGTGTCGTGGTCTGGGCGCTGATCTGGCGCACTCGGCTGGGATACGAAATCCGCGCCTACGGCCATTCCGAAACCGGTGCTGTTTATGCCGGGATTTCACCCGTGCGTATCACCATCATCGCGATGCTGATTTCGGGCGCGCTGGCCGGCATGATGGCCATCAACAACGTAATGGGCGAGGCTGAGCGGCTGGTTCTGAACTCGACCGAGGGCGCAGGCTTCATCGGGATCGCTGTGGCTCTGATGGGTCGATCTCATCCGTTTGGCGTGTTCCTTGCCGCGCTCCTGTTCGGCTTTCTGTATCAGGGCGGCGCGGAACTGGCGTTGTGGACCTCGATCCCGCGTGAGCTGATTGTGGTCATTCAGGCCCTTGTGATCCTGTTCACCGGAGCACTGGACAACATGGTTCGGATGCCGCTTGAAAAGCTGTTCCTCAGCCTGCGGAAAGGAGCACAGTGATGGAGTTCTTTGTAACGCTCATCCAGGTCCTTGATTCCACCATCCGTCTGGCGACTCCCTTGCTGCTGGCATGTCTGGCAGGGCTTTATTCAGAGCGGGCGGGTATTTTTGACATCGGTCTGGAAGGCAAGATGCTGATGGCGGCCTTCTTCTCGGCTGCGGTGGCTGCTGTGACCGGTTCGGTCTGGCTGGGCCTTCTGGCAGGTATCGGGGCTTCGCTGATCCTGTCGGCGCTGCACGGCGTGGCATCTATCACGTTCCGGGGCAATCAGCTTATTTCGGGGGTCGCCATCAACTTTCTGGCGTCGGGGCTGACTGTCCTAATTGCTCAAAGCTGGTTTCAGCAGGGCGGCCGCACCCCGTCGCTGTTTGGCGGCGGCCGTTTTGAGCCGATCAATTTCCCCTTCGCAGACGCCCTGAGCGGCGTTCCCATTATCGGACCTATCTATTCCGAATTGCTGTCGGGGCACTCCATTCTTGTCTACGTGGCGTTCCTGTTGGTTCCTGCGACATGGTGGATTCTGTATCGCACCCGCTTTGGCCTGCGCCTGCGCGCTGTGGGTGAAAATCCTGCAGCGGTGGATACGGCCGGCGTTTCCGTTGTTGGCCTTCGGTTCGCAGCCGTCGCGATCTGCGGCGTTTTGTGTGGTATTGCCGGAGCGTATCTGGCCACCGCCCTACAGGCCGGGTTCGTCAAAGAGATGACAGCCGGGCGCGGCTTTATCGCACTGGCTGCGTTGATCTTTGCAAAATGGCGCCCGTGGCACGCGATGTGGGCCTGCCTGTTGTTCGGCCTGCTGCAGGCCGTGGCGTTGCGGTTCCAGAATATCGACCTTGGCGGTGTTGTCATTCCGGTTCAGGTCATGGACGCCCTGCCCTATATCCTGACCGTAGTCATTCTGGCCGGGTTTGTGGGCAAAGCAATCCCACCGCGCGCAGGTGGCGAGCCTTATGTGAAAGAGCGCTGATAAGTCCAGATATGGACATGTTTCAGTCCTGTTCGCTGCAGAGCGGCATGCAGAGTTGATTTTGCATGCCGCAAAGGTTCTAAAGAGGTATGCGCGTGTTTCCTGTGATATCCGACCTCGAACAAAGACCCACCGGGGTCCGGGGCGCACTGGAACACAATTGGGAAAAGGCGGTATCGCAATTTCCATTACGTAACACGGGTGTTTTCATCGGACGGATCGCAACCGGGTCGCCAAGCTGTTTCACTGCCTCAGGATGCGTTAATGCGCAACTACGTCACTTTTCGCCGGACCGTATCGCAACGTGCGATGCATCCAGCCTCAACCGTTAAATAGTCATGCAGATTTATTTACCAATCGCCGAAGTCTCTGTGAACGCCTTTCTGTTGCTGGGGCTGGGCGGGATGGTTGGCATCTTGTCGGGCATGTTTGGTGTCGGCGGCGGCTTTCTGATGACGCCGCTGTTGTTCTTTATCGGAATTCCCCCGGCCGTGGCCGTGGCGACCGAAGCCAACCAGATCGTCGCCTCTTCGTTTTCCGGCGTTCTGGCGCATTTCCGACGACGAACTGTCGACTTCAAAATGGGCACGGTCCTTCTGACAGGGGGGTTGATCGGTGCGGCGCTTGGGGTAGTCGTCTTTAACTATCTCAAAAGTCTGGGCCAGGTCGATCTGTTGGTGACGCTGTGCTATGTCGTCTTTCTTGGGGTCGTGGGCAGCCTGATGTTCGTCGAGAGCCTGAACGCATTGCGCAAATCAAAGAAGGGCGGCGGTGCCCCTGCCCCCCGGCGGCAGCGCGGCTGGGTTCACGCGATGCCGCTCAAGATGCGTTTCCGCACCTCGGGCCTGTATATCTCGGTCATCCCGCCTATGCTGGTCGGCCTGTGCGTCGGCGTTCTGTCCGCGATCATGGGAGTTGGCGGCGGATTTATCATGGTTCCTGCAATGATCTATCTGCTGGGGATGCCCACAAAGGTCGTTGTCGGAACTTCGCTATTCCAGATCATCTTTGTGACTGGCTTTACCACAATGCTACATGCGACCACCAACTATACGGTGGATATCGTACTGGCCGTCCTGCTTTTGGTCGGCGGGGTTGTCGGCGCGCAGATCGGAACAGTGATCGGATCACGGATGCCGGCGGAACAGTTGCGCGTACTTCTGGCGGCGTTGGTTTTGGTTGTTTGCGGCAAACTGGCCCTGGACTTGCTGATCGAACCCTCCGAGCTTTACTCGCTTGGCACGGAAGGGGGGCATTGATCATGCTGAAACGCCTGATCCTGCTTTTTGCGTTATGCGTCACCCCTGCCCTTGCCGAGGATGAGCAGGTCGTGCTTGGCCTTAGTCATGACCGCGTGGCCATCACTGCCACATTCGATGGTTCTGAAATCCTGATCTTTGGCGCGGTCAAGCGTGAAACTCCCATCCCCTCGGGCCCACCGCTGGAGGTCATTGTGGCCGTTGCTGGCCCCTCGAGCCCTGTCATGGTTAGACGCAAGGAACGCAAGCTGGGGATTTGGGTAAATACCGACAGCGTCCTGGTGGACCTTGCGCCCAGCTTTTATGCCGTTGCGACCAGTTCACCGCTGGACGACATTCTGTCGGATACCGAGGATCTGCGGTACAGAATTTCAATTGAACGCGCCATCCGTTCCGTTGGTGCAGCGATGCATATCCGAAGCGCACAGGACTTTGCCGATGCCGTCGTCCGCATTCGCGAAGATGAAGGGCTTTACTCGATCCGTGAAGATACAGTGGCCGTGGACGAACAAACCCTGTTTCGAACCTCGATCGCCATGCCCGCCGACTTGACCGAAGGCGACTATACCGCGCGCATTTTCCTTACCCGGGACGGCAGCGTGATTTCACAGTTCGAAACCACGATCGACGTTCGCAAAGTCGGTCTGGAGCGGTTCCTTTACAACATGTCCCGTCAACAACCGGTTTGGTACGGGCTGATGTCTCTGGTAATAGCCATTGCTGCGGGCTGGGGCGCGTCCACCGCTTTCCGTTTACTGCGCGAGAACTAAAGGCTACCCGCGACCGATATAGGGCATGGTTGTCGCCATCACGGTCATGAACTGGACATTGGCCTCAGCCGGCAAGGACGCCATGTGAAGCACGGACTGGGCCGCATCCTCAACCGCCATGGTTGGATCGGGCTGCTCACCCGCCGCAATCGCATTGTCGACCAATCCCTGAACCATCTGCGTCCGCGCGTTGCCGATATCAATCTGGCCGCAGGCAATCCCGAAGTCGCGCCCATCCAAGGACAGACTACGGGTCAAACCGGTGATTGCATGTTTCGTCGCTGAATAGTGGACCGAGTTCGGGCGCGGCACATGCGCTGCAATCGAACCGTTATTGATGATCCGCCCACCCTGCGGGGATTGGTGCCGCATGATCCGAAACGCCTCGCGCGCAGATAGGAACATCCCATTCAGGTTGACGTTGACGCTTTGGTACCAATCCTCCAACGCGATTTCGTCAATCGTGCCGCCGGGTGCAAAAATTCCCGCGTTGTTGAACAGCACATCCAATCGTCCGGCCTTGTCCAGAAAGCGGTTGAACGCGCCCGAGACCGCCTCGGGCTCTGTCACATCCGCCGGCAAGGGAACAGCGTTAGATCGGCCACTGGACATCGCCGCCAAAGTGTCCGCGCTGCGCGCCAAAAGCCCAACGGTCCATCCCTCATCCAGAAAAAGCTCGGCCGTCGCGCGCCCAATGCCCGCGCTGGCCCCAGTGACTATGATCGTCTTCATGTTTCTTCTGCCTCCAACGTCAGCGAGGCCGCCGGATGCGCACGCAGATCATCCACCAGCAGCGGGTGGGTGGGTTTGGCCAAGCGGTTGCGCACCACCCAGATCAACCTCTCTTGAGCGCGGGTGATGGCCACATAGGCCAACCGCTTCCACAACGGCTGCCCGGCCTCTGTCCGGCCCATCCGGGCGGCTGCATAAATGTCCGGGGCAAAGACCTGAACTGTGTCCCACTGCGACCCCTGCGCCTTGTGGATCGTCACGGCGGCCCCATGCAGAAAGGTTGCGCCCATTCGCGCGGCATAGGGGATAAAGGGCTCTTCCTCATCCGGCATCTCAATTTTCACAATCGACGCAGCGCTGACCTGCGGGTCTTCGGCCCCCATGACGTGCAACCGGGAAAACCCCGGTTTACGTCCCGGCCCCAGATAGATGACCTGAGCACCCTTGATCAGCCCGCGCGCCTCAAGGTCCAGACGCTTTTTGCGATGTTTCAAGGGCAGCTCAATCCCATCGCAAATCAACGGCTCACCCTCCAACAACTCGGTGTCGGGGGCGCCGTGGACGTGCCGGAACGCCTGAATCAGACGGATACGCGTCGCATTGCGCCAGACCAGAACGGGGCTGCGAGCCATCAGATCAACTTCGACTCTTTGTCCCCAGACAACACGCTCATCCTTTTGGGCGGTCTGTTCGACCAGCCGTTCGAAATCTTCGAAACCCATCTGCGGGTCTGCCAGCGCATGAGCGAGGTCCAGAATAGGGTTATCCGCAGTCTGTCTGTGTACCCGGTGCAAAATCTGCTTACGTGGCTCGGGCAATGCGTCAAACACCATGCTGCCGGATTGATTGACCGGGGCCAACTGGGCGGGGTCGCCAAAAAGCAACAGCGTTGGGAAAATCTCTTGCAAATCCTCGAACTGGCGATCATCCAGCATCGAGGCCTCGTCCACGAACCCGATATCAAGAGGTTCATCCCGACGTTTCCAACCCGTTATGAAATCGGACCCGCGCAACCCCGCGGCTGCCAAAGCGCCGGGGATGGATTTGTTGTTCTGGTAGAACGCAGCCGCGCGGTCCAGCGCTTCGTCCGTCAGCCCTTCGATCTCGGGCCGCTCATCGTTGCCCGCCAGCCATTCGGCGATGCGTTCGTATTCCGGGTCATATACTGGCGTATAAAGGATACGATGGATCGTTGTCGCGGGCACCCCGCGCAGGCGCAACACACTTGCTGCCTTGTTGGTCGGCGCAAGGATGGCCAAGCTGCGCTTTTCGCGGGCCTTGCGGCTTTCGAAATCGCCCGAGACAACCTGAACGCCCGTTTCTGCAAGGGCCTTGTAAAGCTCGGCCAGCAAAAGGGTCTTCCCGGATCCCGCCTTACCGATAACCGCCATGACACCGGATTTCCCGTTGCCCGGAAGCTTCAGCAGGGCGTCGTCATCCAGATCAACTCCGGCGGATTTGAGCATCTCGGCAATGCTGTCATAGGCGGCGGCCTGATCATCAGAGAAGGTCACGGGGGGCAAAGACATGGCGCGACCCTACAGGGCCACGCCAGCTATCACCAGATACGGAATTACGTTTTCGCGTGCTTCAGGCTGACAAGGAAAATCGGTGTTGCCGCCCGGTCCCGAACGCGGTCTTGAACCACAGCCGAGACAATTCCCGCGGGATACCCGCGCGCTCTGCAACCCGATAGCAGTCTTCAGCCGAATAGGGCCAAAGCCCCACGGAAATCTGGTCACGGCCTTTACCTTCGGAGCCTAAAACGTTCGGCGATGACCCGATAAGGCGATAGATCCGAATCATCCGCGCATCAAAAACACCCGCGATGTGAGTCAGGCCGAACCCTTCCATGATTTCACCCCCACTCAACATGATTGCCCCAGCGGTATGAGGGCTAGCCGTGCGGGACAGGCAAAAGCGAGTCACCTCCCAGATCACGGGGCTGTTGATCAGCTCACCCCCTGTCAGATGTCCGAAAACCTCATTCACCGTGACGCGGCCCGTTGTCGGCAGAACCCGCATGGACCCGCCATGGCTGCCGTCCTCCTCCTCCCAGATCACATAGAGCGGGTTTAGATCATCGTATTGATCCCGCTCCTCTCCGTTTTCATTGACGTAAACATCCCAGCCCAGCCGGGTTTTGAACTGATCCGCGCGATCGCGGAACATTCCGTCGGCCAGCTTCGGAAACTTGTGCAATTCATCTGCGAACAAATAGCGCAACATGACTTTTTCCCCTTGTCGTCCTGTGCAGGAACGAAGGGGGTACAAAGTCGTAGTTAATTTCCCGTTCGAGGAGCGCCCGACCGTTAAACCACTATTAATCCTCGGCTGAGTGCGGTGGCGATGGCGTGGGTAGTGTTCTGCGCCCCAAGCTTGGCACGGGCGCTTTCGATGTAAACACGTAGCGTATGCTCTGAGATTGACAGGGAATGGGCCACCTGCGCCCGGTTATAGCCCAGCGCCAGCAATGTCATGGCATCCACTTCTCTTGGAGACAGCCCGCGGGTCGCGTCCGGCTGCCTGTCACTTTCAAACTCCAGCGCCTTGCGATTGAAAAAATGAGCAATCAGGATCAATTCGCGCCCATGGGTTTCCATGAAGCTTTTCCAGGTGTCATCGTCACAAGAGTGATTTACCGTAAACAGGGCGAATTGCCCGTTCGGGCCACGGATCGGAATCGAATAGCCCTGATTACCTACCCCATGTTCCAGTGCATCTTTATAGAAGTTTTTTGCGACCTTTCTCGACCAATCCAATGTCTTCCAGTCAACAGGATGGAATCTTTGGAAACACCCCAAAATCACAGGGTCAATTCGGTGGTAGTTTTTCTCTCGGTATCTTTCGGCCCACCGATCAGGATACGTAGTATAGCCGTATTGATCACCGGCCCCGTCAACCCAATGGTAAATGATATGTTCGATCTGCAGCCTGTCGCGAAGCCGAACGGCGACATCGCCAAGTTCGTCAAGCGTGCTGGTGTTTTCCAAGTCCTCCAGAACTTGACTCAAATCGAGTTGTATTCCCATCCGCGGGTGCCCGTGCCTCGTTGCTTGCGGACGCAATCTCGGCTGCGGCGATCAGTTTGGTGTCATCCAACTGTTCGGCAAGCGCGGTCAGACCGTTCTCAACCGCAAAGGCGTTGAGGTCCGACAGAACGTCCAGTATCCACTCATTTCTCGCCATCTAGGGTCGCTCCGAAAGGGTTAACGAAGGGTTAACACAACTATAGCATGCGGGATGTTTTTTGCCCTATTCACCGGTTTCTACTCCCCCAAAATAGGGGGCAGCGCTTAGGTAACCTATTGAAACAAAAAGATATGTATGAAATAGAAAACGCCCGCGAACCGAAACAACGATTCGCGGGCGAAACTGTTTAGGATTCAGCCGGTTTAGCTGCGTGCGTCCAGAACCTCTTCCAGTGTACGCATTCCTGTCCGCGGTGCCTGAACCAGAACCGACATGTTGCCTGGCTTGTGCTCGTTCCGCATCATCTTCATGTGCGCTTCGGGCAGTTCATTCCACGAGAACACTTCGGACATGCACGGATCCAGACGACGCTCGACCATCAACTGGTTCGCGGCTGACGCCTGCTTCAGGTGAGCAAAGTGCGAACCTTGCAGACGCTTCTGGTGCATCCACATGTAACGCACATCGAAGGTCAGGTTATAGCCGGTGGTCCCGGCGCAGATCACAACCATGCCGCCCTTTTTCACCACGAAGGTCGACACCGGGAATGTGCTTTCACCGGGGTGTTCGAAGACCATGTCGACGTTCACACCCTTGCCGGTGATGTCCCAGATCGCCTTGCCGAATTTGCGGGCTTCTTTGAACCACTCCGCATATTCCGGTGTGTTCACCGTGGGCAGTTGACCCCAGCAGTTGAAATCCTTGCGGTTCAGAACGCCCTTGGCACCAAGGCCCATCACAAAGTCACGCTTACTTTCGTCCGAGATCACACCGATCGCGTTTGCACCAGCGGTGTTGATCAACTGGATAGCATATGACCCCAGACCGCCCGAAGCACCCCAGACCAGTACGTTCTGGCCGGGCTTCAGGTCATGCGGCTCGTGCCCGAACAGCATCCGGTAAGCAGTTGCCAACGTCAGCGTGTAACAGGCGCTTTCTTCCCAGGTCAGGTGCTTGGGGCGCGGCATCAACTGCTGTGCCTGCACGTTGGTGAACTGAGCAAACGATCCGTCGGGCGTCTCATAGCCCCAAATCCGCTGGCTGTCCGAATACATCGGATCACCACCGTTACACGCTTCGTCGTCACCATCATCCTGGTTACAGTGGATCACGACCTCGTCGCCCACTTTCCAGCGCTTAACCTTGTCACCGACGGCCCACACGATGCCCGATGCATCGGAACCCGCGATATGGAAAGGCTGGCCATGGCCGTCAAACGGGCTGATCGGCTTACCCAGCGACGCCCAGACGCCGTTATAGTTCACACCGGCGGCCATAACCAGAACCAGCACCTCGTGGCTGTCCAGCTTGGGAACATCGACCACTTCAAGCTGCATTGCCGTGTCCGGCTCACCATGGCGTTCTTTGCGGATCGCCCATGCATACATTTTCTTTGGAACAAATCCCATCGGAGGGATTTCGCCCATCTCATAGAGGTCTTTTTCCGGCGCGTCGTAGGACGCGATACCGCTTTCGGTGTCCAGAGCCATGTTGGCCTCCTATTATTTCAACCCTTCGCCGCGATGCAGAATCGCAGCATTAACAGATGAGATATTGGGCATTGAGCAATATTGCAATAGAATTTGCACCTATTTTGTAATTTTATGACCCAGCAGATGCAGAAATTTACTTTGCTGCCGCAGCATTCATGCCTTCGACATCTATGGCCGCGGACGCCGCGTAATAGCTCAACAGGTCAACCCTTTGGCCGGATTGAGATATTTTCCCGTCCACCTGTTTCAGAATCCGCCGCTGCACGAGTTGATCCAAAGCCTGCGTGATTGCTGTGTCCTCGGGGCCTACCAAAGTTCCGTCACGTCGCATGAGTTCAGACACGAAGATACGCACGTCATCTTCCAGCAATTCCCCGCGTTCTTGAATCAGTTTGCAGATGGCAGGCAAGGGAACCAAAGGAATCGCGTCGCGGATTTGGCCCATCAAGGCGCGGGCAAGGTCTGTCATGACATCCCGGTCGTGATCTGATCGGAAGTCCTGCAAAGAAATTGGCTGACCATACCGGACCGAGGCCAAGCCAAATCGCGTGTATCGCCCGATCAGCTTTCGCCCAATCTGTTTCATGATCCAACCGGTGATCACCCCGATCCGGGCGCGAAAGCGCCGATCGCTTCCGAGGGCCGCTTTGGTCAGGATCGTATCCTCCAACACCCGGTCATAATTCAGGGCCACTGGAACAAAGACGACGTCTTTCCCTTCTGGACTGGCGCCATCCAGAATATATTTCAAAAGCCCCAGCTTCGGACGCCCCAATGCTCCGGTCAGGCTTAGCCCCCCCTCTGGGAACATGGCCTGTGTCACCCCGGCTTCGGTTGCATGTCGCACGTAGCAGGCCAGCACCTGACGATAGAGTTCACTGCCCGATCTGCGCCGAATAAAATAAGCCCCCATCGCCCGAATCAACCGGCTAAGAGGCCAGACCCGCGCCCACTCACCGACGGCATATGACAGTGCAGAGTGCTGAGCCGCCAGGTAGGTCACCAGAACATAGTCCATATTGCTTCGGTGATTCATCACGAACACAACGGTCGCTTCTGGATCAATGTTCTTGATGGCCTCTTCGTCCTGATAGCTAAGGCGCACATCATAGAATGCGTTGCTCAGCATCCGCGCCAATCTGATTGCAAAGCTGAAATAGGCAACTGCGGAAAAAGATGGCACGATCTCACGCGCATATTTTCGCGCCTGCTCGAACGCGACCGCCTCGGGGACACCTGTTTCGCGTGAGTGATCCTGCACCGCCTGCCCCACCTGAGGATCGTAGATCAGGCGCTGAATCATGTCATGACGTTCAGCCAGCTTGAACGGTTGGATCGGTCGTTGAAGCCGTTCGTTCAGGCGTTTGACCGCGCGCTCCAGTCGACGTCGAAAGAACCACCTCACGGATGGGAACAGGAAATGCGATGCCAACGTGACCGCGGCAAACACCAGGATCAGCAAAAAAAGCCAAAGCGGAAGCTCAACGGTCTGAGTCATGCGCGCACCCTGCCAGCAAACGTTGCGTCCTACAATCAGAACAAGCCAGAATGCCGCGTCGCAGCGAATTGACATATCCCGAAAATTGCGCTTTAGAACCCATGGACGTAATTTTCTTACCCACCTGAGATACGAGGCACGTTATGACGCAGACGCAGAAAGATCGCCCCTGGCTCATCCGAACCTATGCCGGTCATTCCACCGCCAAGGCATCAAACGCACTGTATCGTGGGAACCTTGCCAAGGGTCAGACCGGGCTTTCTGTGGCCTTCGATCTGCCGACGCAAACTGGTTACGACAGCGACCATACCCTGGCACGCGGCGAGGTTGGCAAGGTGGGTGTGCCGATCAGCCATCTGGGCGACATGCGGGTTCTGTTCGACCAGATTCCGCTGGAACAGATGAACACCTCGATGACCATCAACGCGACCGCTCCTTGGTTGCTGGCGCTGTATATTGCAGTCGCCGAAGAACAGGGCGCGGATGTCTCGAAACTGCAAGGGACCGTTCAGAACGACCTGATCAAGGAATACCTGAGCCGCGGCACTTATGTATGCCCGCCCAAGCCCTCGCTCAAGATGATCGCGGATGTGGCCGAGTATTGCTATTCCAATGTGCCAAAATGGAACCCGATGAATGTGTGTTCCTATCACTTGCAAGAAGCGGGCGCGACACCTGAACAAGAGCTGGCCTATGCGTTGGCAACCGCAATCGCCGTTCTGGACGAATTGCGCCCGCGCGTACCGGCCGAGGATTTCCCGGCGCTCTGTGGTCGGATTTCGTTCTTCGTGAACGCAGGCATCCGGTTTGTGACCGAGATGTGTAAGATGCGCGCCTTTGTCGACCTGTGGGATGAGATTCTGCAGGACCGCTACGGCGTCGAAAATCCAAAGTTCCGCCGCTTCCGGTATGGCGTGCAGGTGAACTCTTTGGGTCTGACGGAGCAGCAGCCTGAAAACAACGTCTATCGTATTCTGATCGAGATGCTGGCTGTGACCCTGTCCAAGAAAGCCCGTGCCCGTGCCGTGCAATTGCCTGCGTGGAACGAGGCATTGGGCCTGCCCCGCCCGTGGGATCAGCAATGGTCCATGCGGATGCAGCAGATTCTGGCCTATGAAACCGACCTGCTGGAGTATGACGACCTGTTCGAAGGCAATCCCGCCGTGGATGCCAAGGTCGAAGAGTTGAAAGAAGGGGCGCGCGCCGAACTGGCCAACCTGGATTCGATGGGCGGCGCGGTCGCGTCGATCGAATACATGAAGTCCCGCCTCGTCGATTCGAACGCCGAACGCCTGAACCGGATTGAGCGGAACGAAACCGTTGTGGTCGGTGTGAACAAATGGACTGACGGCGAAGCTTCGCCCCTTCAGACCGAGGATGGCGGCATCATGGTTGTCGATCCGGCGGTCGAACAGGAGCAGATCGACCGCCTGAACGAATGGCGCACTCAACGTGACGAGGCGGCAGTAACCGCGGCACTGGCTGCACTCCGCAACGCGGCACAGACAGGCGCCAACGTCATGGAGCCGTCGATTGCCGCGGCAAAAGCAGGTGTAACCACAGGTGAGTGGGCGGAAGAAATGCGCAAGGTCTACGGCACCTATCGCGGCCCGACAGGGGTTTCAGGGTCTGTGTCCAACAAGACCGAGGGGCTGGACGACCTGCGTGCCGCCGTTGACGCGGTTAGTGATCAATTGGGGCGCCGCCTGAAGTTCCTAGTTGGTAAACCCGGGCTGGACGGCCATTCCAACGGGGCCGAACAAATCGCCTTCCGGGCACGCGATTGCGGCATGGATATCAGCTATGAAGGTATTCGCCTGACACCCGAGGAAATCGTGGCTGCTGCATCAGAAGACAAGGCACACGTCATTGGATTGTCGATCTTGTCTGGCAGCCACATCCCGTTAGTTCAGGACGTCATGACCCGACTGCAAGAGGCTGGTCTGACGGATATCCCTGTTGTCGTCGGCGGGATCATTCCTGATGAAGATGCAGCAAAACTGAAAACTATGGGCGTCGCGAAAATCTACACGCCAAAGAATTTCGAGCTGAATACGATAATGGGCGACATTATCACTCTGGCTGATCCGCAGAATTTGGCAGCAGAATAGCCGACCCTCTCGTTTCTTTTATCGGTATGCCTATTCCCTTTGGTAAAGGGGATAGGTAAAACCCATGCCTGCACTTAAAGTGAGCCTTAAGGGAGGCTGCCCATTCGGGCATGGCATGGAGAATAATAATGACAATTGATCTCGAGGTTATGTCGCGCAAGGAGCTAATTAAACTGCGTGATAAAATCGAAAAGGCGCTTAAAAAGGCGGAAATACGGGAACGGCAAGAAGCATTGAAAGCCGCTGAACAGGCCGCTGCTCAATACGGGTTCTCTTTGTCTGAATTGGCTGCAGACGGCGCTGGGTCGGGAAAAGGGTTTAAGGCCAAGGCCAAGTACCGCAACCCCGCAGACCCCTCACAAACCTGGTCTGGTCGGGGACGCAAGCCGCAATGGATACACGACGCGCTTAAGTCTGGTGCAAGTATCTCGGATCTGGAAATCTGATTGGAATAAAAAACAAATGACGATTCATATTGGCGCTGAAAAAGGCGAAATCGCAGAAACTGTTTTATTGCCGGGTGATCCCTATCGGGCAAAATGGGCGGCGGAAACATTTTTGGATGACGCGAAACAAGTCAATAATGTGCGCGGCATGCTGGGATTTACCGGAACCTGGAAAGGAAACCCCGTTTCCATTCAAGGTAGCGGAATGGGAATGCCGTCATTGTCGATCTACGCGAACGAATTAATTCGCGACTTTGGCGCAAAAACACTGATCCGGATCGGATCGTGTGGGGGAATGCAAGATAGTGTCAATGTCCGCGATGTCATTCTGGCAATGACTTCGACAACACTAAGCACCCCGTCGCGTGGCATCATGAAGGAACTCAACTTTGCGCCTTGCGCGGATTGGGGTCTGCTGCAAGCAGCAGCTCAAGCGGCCGAGGCCAGCGGCACTCCGACCCACATCGGGGGAATCTACTCCTCGGACGTGTTCTATGATGAACGGCCCGACCTGAACGAACAGATGGTCCGTCACGGAATTCTTGGCGTCGAAATGGAAGCAGCCGAGCTTTACATTCTGGCCGCGCGGCACAAGTGCCGGGCTCTGGCCGTTCTGACCGTATCCGATCACCTGCTAACCGGTGAGGCTCTGCCCGCATCCGAACGGGAAAGCAGCTTTGGCGACATGGTTGAAATCGCTCTGCGTGCGGCGTTCCCAAACGCCGCCTAAACAGGACGGGACGATCAGAGTATCCTTTTGAGATTACTTCCTTAGGCAGGTTTTAGGGCTATCAGCCCCAAACTGTTGCGCCCCGCAATAGGCGCAAATCCAGACACCCTCCTTACGGTGCTGACGCCAGCGGCAGTCACGTGTCAAAGACGATGTTCGTGACCGCCAGATGAAATACGCAAAAACACCAGCGGCCAGCAAAAGCAATAGAATGGGCATGCTTATGCATTACCCATTCCTTTAATGCGTTCAAGCGGCGTTCGCATATTCGAACAAGTCTGGTTCATGGGTGTCAGACGCAACAGGTTCCGGCGTGTAATAGGCCCAAGCCTGCTCCAGTGCCTCAAGCGCTTCGTCTGCTTTGGTTTTTTGGTTTTGATCCCGCATCGGAGCGATCCCTTTTACAGTTGAATCACTCCTCCCTGCGCACAAGATAGTGCCAAGCAGGGAAGGCTGCATCGCATTGTTTTGCAACCTCGCCATGCGCTTGCCGCAATGCGGCAAGCACTGATTTTGCGCGCACCTTAAACTGCGCGTTCGACCATCATCTTCTTGATCTCGGCAATCGCCTTGGCCGGGTTCAGACCTTTAGGGCAGGTCTTGGCGCAGTTCATGATCGTGTGGCAGCGGTACAGCTTGAACGGATCTTCCAGCTCATCCAAACGCTCACCGGTCGCCTCATCACGGCTGTCGATGATCCAGCGATAGGCATGCAGCAATGCTGCGGGGCCAAGGTAACGGTCGCCGTTCCACCAGTAGCTGGGGCATGAGGTCGAGCAACTTGCGCACATCACGCACTCATACAGACCATCCAGCTTTTTGCGGTCTTCGATGGACTGCTTCCATTCTTTCGCGGGCCGGTTGGTCTTGGTTTCCAGCCACGGCATGATGGACGCGTGTTGCGCATAGAAATGGGTCAGATCGGGGATCAGGTCCTTGACAACCGGCATATGCGGCAGCGGATAGATTTTCACGTCGCCCTTGATCTCATCCATGCCATAGATACAGGCCAGCGTGTTGATCCCGTCGATATTCATCGCGCAAGACCCGCAAATCCCTTCGCGGCAGGACCGGCGGAAGGTCAGCGTGGGATCAATCTCGTTCTTGATCTTGATCAGCGCGTCCAGAACCATCGGGCCACAGCTATCCATATCAACGAAATACGTATCGACACGCGGGTTCTGCCCGTCATCCGGGTTCCAGCGATAAATCTGGAACTTGCGCACATTGGTTGCGCCTTCGGGCTTTGGCCATGTCTTACCGGTGGTGATCCGGGAATTCTTGGGGAGGGTCAGTTGTACCATAAGTTCCTCTCCTTAGAACGTCCGCGCCTTGGGCGCGATTTTCTTCAGGCTGATGCCGCCTTCATCCTCGGTGGTCAGAGGATCGACGATAACGGGGCGATAGCTGAGTTCGACCTTATTTCCTTCAACCCGGCTGACCGTGTGAACGCGCCAGTTTTCGTCGTCACGCTCGGTGAAGTCCTCATGCGCGTGGGCACCGCGGGATTCCTTGCGCGCCTCGGCCCCTACGATAGTGGCCAGCGCACTTGGCATCAGGTTGGTGAGTTCCAGCGTTTCCATCAGATCGCTGTTCCAAACCAACGAGCGGTCGGTAACTTTAAGGTCATCCATCTTGGCGGCAATCGCCGTCATCTTCTCGACGCCTTCGGCCATTGTCTTGGCGGTCCGGAACACGGCTGCGTCGGCCTGCATGGTTTTCTGCATCTCAAGCCGCAGGTCAGCCGTTGGGATAGACCCGCTAGCGTTGCGAACGGCATCAAACCGGTCAAATGCCTTATCGACCGAAGCTTGGTTCAGCACCGGGTTCGGCGCGTCGGCATCGACAACCTTACCCGCCCGGATCGCAGCCGCGCGACCAAACACCACGAGGTCGATCAGCGAGTTGGACCCCAGACGGTTCGCACCGTGGACCGAGGCACATCCGGCCTCACCCACCGCCATCAGGCCCGGAACAACTGCGGTCGGATCATCGGCGGTCGGGTTCAGAACTTCGCCCCAATAGTTCGTCGGGATACCGCCCATGTTGTAGTGGACGGTCGGCAGAACCGGGATCGGCTCTTTGGTGACATCAACACCGGCAAAGACGCGCGCGGATTCCGAAATCCCCGGCAGTCGTTCAGCCAACGCTTCGGCGGGAAGGTGGCTGAGGTTCAGGTGAATGTGATCGCCATTGTCGCCATGGCCGCGACCCTCGCGGATCTCCATCGTCATCGAACGGCTGACATAATCGCGTGGCGCAAGGTCTTTGTATTGGGGCGCGTAACGCTCCATGAACCGTTCGCCTTCTGAGTTGGTCAGATAACCACCTTCGCCCCGTGCGCCTTCGGTGATCAAACAGCCCGAGCCGTAGATGCCAGTCGGGTGGAACTGCACGAATTCCATATCCTGCAGGGCCAGGCCCGCACGTGCCACCATACCGCCACCGTCACCGGTGCAGGTATGGGCCGATGTTGCGCTGAAATAGGCGCGGCCATAGCCGCCAGTTGCCAGCACCACCATCTTGGCGTTGAAGACATGCATCGTGCCATCGTCCAGCTTCCAGCAGACGACGCCCTGACATTGCCCGTCATCGGACATCACAAGGTCGATGGCGAAATATTCAATATAGAACTCGGCATTGTTCTTCAGCGACTGACCGTACAGCGTGTGCAGGATCGCGTGACCGGTCCGGTCTGCGGCGGCACAGGTCCGCTGCACGGCGGGGCCTTCGCCGAATTCCGTAGTATGGCCACCGAACGGGCGCTGATAAATCTTGCCCTCTTCGGTGCGGCTGAATGGAACGCCGTAATGTTCCAGTTCGTACACCGCCTTTGGTGCCTCACGCGCCAAATACTCCATCGCGTCGGTGTCACCCAACCAGTCCGAGCCCTTGACGGTGTCATACATGTGCCACTGCCAATGGTCTGGTCCCATGTTCGACAGGGACGCAGCAATACCGCCCTGCGCCGCAACCGTGTGCGAGCGGGTCGGGAAAACCTTGGTGACACAAGCCGTGCGCAGGCCCTGCTCGGCCATGCCCAGAGTGGCGCGCAAACCGGCGCCGCCGGCGCCGACAACAACCACGTCATAGTCGTGTGTTTCGTATTCGTATGCAGCTGTCATTTGTTTTTATCCCTACCGCGCCTTAAAGCGCCAGCTTCACGAGGGCAAAAAGCCCCGCAGCAATCAAAGTGTATCCAAAAGCTGCAACTGCCATCAGGCTCAGCTTTTCTGCGACGCCGTGCACATAGTCCTCAATCGCCACCTGTGCCTCGCGGACCAGGTGAATAATAACGACGACCAGCGTCAGCCCAGTTATGATCGCCGGGAACGGACGGCTGTAATAGGCAAGAACCTCTTCGTAGGTTCCGCCCAGCCCGTTCGCGAAAGTGAACACAAATAGTGGAACAAGGAAAACCAGTGCCGTCGAACTGGCCATCATTTGCCAGTGATGATGTGTCCCCTGCCGGCCTGCACCTGTGCCCTGCGCACGTTTACGGTCTGTCAGATAACTCATGGTGTCCCCCTTAGACCGCAATCGCTGTTATGAACGAAAGAACGGTGGCCAGCACCAACATGCCGATCCCCAGCTTTTCCGAGATGTTGACGTCCACGCAATACCCCAGATCCCAGATCACGTGGCGCAACCGCCCGAGCATGTGATAAAAAATCGCCCAGGTCGCGCCAAACATGACCAGATCGCCCAACCAGCTTCTCATCAAGCTATCAATAAAGTTGAACGCGGACTCTGACGTTGCGGCTGCCAGCAGCCACCACACAACGAAGAATGACATCGCCAAGGCTGCGATTCCGGTGATCCGCACCAGAATAGAGGTCGCTGAGGTCAACTGCGGGCGATAAATCGTAAGATGTGGTGAAAGAGGGCGATTGCCCCGATTTACATCGGCCATGTCGGATTGGCTCCTTTTCGGTTGCTTCCGAAGGTTTTACTGTTTTTTGCAAGTCTGTCACGCGCTGCAACTGCAAAAAAGCTCATATTTGGCGCAAAATGGTGGATATTTTGAAATTGTGATCACACAAAATAATGACGTGATCACAAATGAAATCACAGCTTTCAGATGTTAGCGCCTTCACCTCCGAATCTGACCCAAAGCTATTCCAGCCCGGCGGTTTGCTGTGTCACTTCGCGCAGCAGTTTCTTACGAATTCGTTCGGGGTAATCTTCGAAACCGGCGGCAGAAACGACGAATGCGCCTTCGCCAACAATAACATTCTCAAAGAAATATGCGGTCAGGTCCGGTTCGGTTTCCTCGATGGCAATCGCGTTCACAGTCACGCCCCGGCTGCGCAAAACGCCATGAATTTCCGTCGGTTCAACCCCTTCGTTTGAAATTCCGTCGCCCGAGATGTCAATCAAGTGCCTTTTGCATTCAGAAACCGTATTGAAACTGGTTAGGGTCATTTCCAGTGCTTCGCCTATCGCCGTTGAGAAGTTGCGCCACACACGCGGGTCCGATGCCACTTGTCCAGCAAAGGCGTCCAGCGTTTCGAAACTGTCAATTCGCGTCCATGGTATCGTCACTTTCTGACGCGATGCGCCAGTCCACTGCACCAGCATTAGGCGCGCGTCACCGCGCACCAATGCCTCGGACACAATGGGGTCGCGCAACCCGGCCGCAAGGCCGTCCATCTGGATACGGTACTCGGTGGAATCAACAGACCCCGAAACGTCCACAGCCAAAGCCAAGGCCAGATCACAAGCCAAAGCAGGCGGAGTCAGGCAGACACAAACAGCAATCGAGCGAAACAGGAGCATGACCGCAGCCTAACACGTTTGGACAAGGCTGCGATCACATGAATGTGGGCGGCCCGATCAGACGGGCATCAGGGCCCAATAGTCGAGATCAAGCAGGATGTTTGGCATGTACCGGCCATCTTCGTTCTTAAGCTCAAAAGGCTCCCCACCTTTGGTCGCCACCAATCGCAAACGGATCGCCCCAACTCCGGGAACATCTGTCTCGACCTTGTCCAGAACCTCGGACCACGCCTTGATCGTATCGCCAGCGAAGCACGGGTTGGCGTGTGCACCGCCGTTCAGGCCAACCACCATCTGTGCATTGGCTAAACCGTTGAACGACAGCGTCCGCGCCATCGAGATCACGTGTCCGCCATAGATCAACCGCCCTTCGGGTCGAAAGGTCAGGTCGAAATGCACCTTGGCAGTGTTCTGCCACAGACGCGTGGCCAGCATATGCTCGGCCTCTTCCACGGTCACACCATCCACGTGGTCAATCTTTTCGCCGATCTCATAATCGCCCCAGCGATGCGCCTCACCCGCTAGGGCGAAATCGTAGTTCGAGAAATCCAATCCCTGCGGGATGACCAGATCGCCCGGCTCCAGCGCCTTTTTCAGTTGCGGCACAACGGCTTCGGGCGCTGGGGTGGACAGGTCCGATTTGCGCACCATCACCCAGCGGACATATTCCATGACCGCCTCGTCGCGCTGGTTCAGACCACGGGTGCGCACATAAACCACCCCGGTCTTGCCATTCGAGTTCTGCTTGACCCCGATTACCTCGGATTCCGACCGCAGCGTGTCACCGGGATAGACCGGCTTCAGCCAGCGCCCCTCGGCATAACCCAGATTGGCCACCGCGTTCAGCGAGACATCCGGCACGGTCTTGCCAAACACCACGTGAAACGCCGCCATGTCGTCCAACGGGCTTTGCGGCAGGCCCGAGGCCCGGGCGAACTCATCCGAGGAATACAGCGCATGGCGCGCCGGATACAGCGCGTGATACATCGCACGTTCGCCATCGGTCACGGTGCGCGGTACCGCATGGTGCAGCACCTGCCCGACGGAATAATCCTCGAAAAAGCGGCCCGGATTGGTTTTTGCCATTATTGCTGTCCCAGTTTCATGTCAGAGGAGTAATCTGCCGCGACCTCTTTGGTCACAGCCTGCGCGCAGCGCATCACGTTGTTTGCTGCGTCAAAGGCATAGGACGGGTCGCCATACAGCTCCCAGCCTTTGGCCAGCGCGTCGGACACTTTGTGGCAAAAGGCCGAGGTGTCCTCTTCCGTCAGCAGACGATAAAGTTTTGCCATCCTCAGCCCCCTATGATCCGAACGGCGACGGGCCAACCAACCCGTGAATATAGCCGATCACGCCCAGCAGCACGATCGAGGCCACAAAGAACATCGCATCCTTGCCATAGGTGCCAGGCTCACCAGGGGTCCAGTCGGGTTCGGCCCGGTTGATCATAACCACCTCGACCAACGCCCACAGGAACAGCCCGCCGAACAGGATGATCGAGGCTAGATCGCCATTGACCAGCAAATGCGCAAATGCCCAAGCGCGGAAGCCTGCCAGTTGCGGGTGGCGCATCTTGTTCAGCAGACGGCCTTTTTTCCCAGCGGGGCTCATCATGAAGATGGCGATCAACACCAACAGATTGTTGATGTGAACCATGAAAGTCGGCGGTGCCCAAACATAGATGAAATCGGTCATGCGATAACCGAAGATCATCAGCAAGATCGCCGCCACCAGCGCTAGCGCCACCGCGCCTTTGCCGCCATTGCCCATCGCCGCGCGTTGCGCTGGCATCACACGTTTGAACAGATGCGCGGCCCACCAAAGCGCCACACCAAGGATCAGAAGAACAAAGCCCATGCTGGCTTACCCCGCTTGCAAAGCTGAAATCGCCTCTGCTTTTGCCAGAATTTCGCGGGCGGTTGCAACGTGCAGGTTTTCCACGATCTTGCCATCCACGACAGCAACGCCCTGCCCTTGTGCTTCGACCTCTTCAAAGGCGGCAATCTGACGTTGCGCCAGGTCAATTTCGGCGTCAGACGGGGCGAAGGCCGCGTTCGTTATCTCGACCTGAGCGGGGTGGATCAGGGTCTTGCCGTCAAAGCCCATGTCACGGCCCTGCGTGCATTCTGCGGCCAGACCTTCGTCATCCTTGAAAGCGTTATAGACGCCATCCACGATGATCAGCCCCTCGGCCTTGGCGGCCAGCAGACACAGGCCCAGCGACGTCATCAGCGGCAGGCGGTCGGGGCGGAACCGGGTCTGCAATTCCTTGGCCAGGTCGTTGGTTCCCATAACAAAGCCCGCCATCAGCGGATGCGCGGCGATCTCGGCGGCGTTCAGCATTCCGCGCGGGGTCTCCATCATCGCCCAGATCGGGATATCGCCAGTGATCGCGGCCAGCGCGTCCACATCAGCGGCCGAGTTCACCTTGGGCAGCAGAACCACATCGGCGTCCATGTCCCGCACGGCCTCGGCATCGGCGCGGCCCCATTCGGTGTCCAGTCCGTTGATCCGCACAATCTTAACCCGCGCGCCATATCCACCCGCGGCCAAAGCGGCCTTGAGCGTTTCCCGCGCGTTGTCTTTTTCGTCGGCGGCGACGGCATCTTCCAGATCAAAGATAATCGCGTCGACCGGCAAGGTGCGCGCCTTGTCCAGCGCCCGATCTTTCGAGCCGGGGATATACAGAACAGAACGATAGGGGCGCTGACGGGGGTCCATTGGCCTCTCCCTTGTGAAATAAAGTTGCGCGGAATGGGGCATTTTTTGTCGGAAAGTTCAAGGACAAAATCGCCGCGTTGCAGCATTCGCGACGCAACGTGCGTCGGTTTAACCAGATTTCGGCACGTCACTTGCACCCTTTTGGACAGATGGAATCGAAAGGGTGCAAGGATGCAGAATACGCTGTTCAAGATGACGATGGGGCTGGGCATCATGGTTCTGGCCGCCGTTCAGGTGCAGGCACAGACCTGCGCGCCCCGCGAGGAGATCATAAAGCGACTGGCTGAAACCTATGGCGAGACCCGACAGGGTATTGGCATCGCGCGACAAGGTGCGGTGATGGAGGTCTATGCCTCGACCGCAAGCGGTAGTTGGACGATCACGGTGACGTTGCCGGACGGGATGACCTGCCTAATCGCGTCCGGTCAGTCCTATGAGGACATGGACGAGGCACTGCCGCCCAACGTCTAAGTCAGTGCATCCCAGATCAGCTTGCTACCCGTCAGAGTCAGCAGGACATAGGCGATGCCAAAGAATAAGCGTTCGGACATCATAAAATGTGCCCGGACACCCAACCATGCGCCAAGAATGGCAAAGGGGGCCAGCAGCAAGTCCGCCAGCGCCGTATGCCACGTAAACAGGCCCAGATAAGCGAAGGGCACGAATTTCACCGCGTTGATGACCCAGAAGACCAGCACGGTGCTGGCCTGAAACTCGGTCTTCGTCAGGCGTTGCGACAGCAGGTACACGGCGGCAGGCGGACCGCCAGCATGGCTGACAAAACTGGTGAACCCGGCCACCAACCCTGCAAACAGCCCGGCCGACGGCGGCAGACGGTTGGCAAAACCACGAATCCAGCCCCTGCTTTGCGCCACATGCCAAATCACGAACCCGACCGAGATCCCTCCGATCAGCAGGCGAAGCAAGTCGTCGTCGGTGGCACGATAGAGCCACGCGCCCAGCGCGACACCCGGCACAGCCCCCAGAATCAACAGGCGCGAATCCGGCCAGCTCCACCGTTTCCAATAGGGTTTCAGGGTGGCAACGTCGATCACCATCAGAATCGGCAACATCAACGCCAGCGCCTGTCCGGGCGTCAGGATCAACGCCAGAATCGACGAGGACGCAAAGGCCACGCCCGACCCGAACCCTCCCTTGGAAATGCCTGCAAAGATCACGGCAGGGATAGCCACGGCAAAGAACATCAAGTCCAGTTCGAACATTCAGCATTCCAGAAAAGCAAGAATTCACGCCCCTTGGACGCTAGGAAAATCGGTATGCGGTTGTATGCCACGCAGCAGAACACTTGCACAAATCCGTTTTACCGACTAGCACAACCGCGATTTCAAAACCCATCGGAGATATTCCAAATGGCCAGACCCAAGATCGCGCTGATCGGCGCAGGTCAGATCGGCGGCACGCTCGCCCACCTCGCTGCAATGAAAGAACTGGGTGATGTCGTCCTGTTTGACATCGCCGAAGGCACACCGGAAGGCAAGGCGCTGGACATCGCTGAATCCGGCCCCTCCGAAGGGTTCGACGCCAAGCTGAAAGGCACCCAGTCCTACGAGGACATCGCTGGCGCCGACGTCTGCATCGTCACCGCCGGTGTTCCCCGCAAACCGGGCATGAGCCGCGATGACCTGCTGGGCATCAACCTGAAAGTCATGAAATCCGTGGGTGAAGGCATCGCCGCCAATGCGCCCGATGCGTTCGTCATCTGCATCACCAACCCATTGGACGCGATGGTCTGGGCGCTGCGCGAATTCTCGGGCCTGCCCCACAACAAGGTCTGCGGCATGGCAGGCGTTCTGGACTCGGGCCGTTTTGCGCATTTCCTGTCGGAAGAGTTCAACGTGTCCATGCGCGACGTCACAGCATTTGTTCTGGGCGGCCACGGCGACACGATGGTTCCGTCGGTGCGCTATTCGACCGTTGCTGGTATCCCGCTGCCCGATCTGGTTGAAATGGGCTGGACCACACAAGAGAAACTGGACGCCATCGTTCAGCGTACCCGTGACGGTGGCGCCGAAATCGTTGGCCTGCTGAAAACCGGCTCGGCCTTCTATGCTCCGGCAACATCGGCGATCGAAATGGCCGAAGCCTACCTGAAAGACCAGAAGCGCGTCCTGCCCTGTGCCGCCTATTGCAACGGCGAACTGGGCGTTGACGGCATGTATGTAGGCGTCCCCACCGTGATCGGCGCGGGCGGCATCGAGCGTGTTGTCGACATCAAACTCAACGAAGAAGAGCAAGCCGGTTTCGATAACTCGGTCAACGCTGTGAAGGGCCTGATCGAGGCATGTAAGGGCATCGACAGCTCTCTGGCCTAATTTCGGCCGTTTCGACATTCCAAACCGGCCCACAAGTTGGGCCGGTTTTCTTTTGTACTGGCCTCTTGATCCGCAATACTTGCGGGAAGAGTATTAGCGCAAACACCTCAAACACCCTTTTTGAATTTGTTTTCAAAGGCGCGAAACGATTTATCGAATCATAAATTTAACTTCCGTCATTTTGTGATCACACCCAAAAAAAGTGTGATCACAAACAGTAAAAATCTCTGTGAAAAAGGGCTTTGAAAACAAAAAAACCTTTAAATTTACCCTTCGGACATTTCTATAACGAAGTAATCGTAGTCAAACGGGACAGTTTCGATGAACATTCACGAATATCAGGCCAAGGCTCTTCTTCGCAGCTATGGCGCTCCGGTCTCTGAAGGTCGCGCGGTTCTGCGCGCCGAGGAAGCCAAAACCGCAGCCGGTGAACTGGACGGCCCCTTGTGGGTTGTAAAGGCCCAAATCCACGCGGGTGGCCGCGGCAAGGGCTCGTTCAAAGAGGCTGACGCCGGTGAAAAAGGCGGTGTCCGTCTGACCAAGTCGGTGGAAGAAGCCGCCGAAGAAGCCAAAAAGATGCTGGGCCGCACGCTGGTCACACATCAGACTGGCCCCGCAGGCAAGCAGGTCAATCGCATCTATATCGAGGCTGGTTCCGGCATCGAACGCGAACTGTATCTGGCCCTGCTGGTGGATCGCCAGACCAGCCGCATCTCGTTCGTATGCTCGACCGAAGGCGGCATGGACATCGAAGAAGTGGCCGAGTCCACGCCTGAGAAAATCCTGTCCTTCTCGGTGGACCCTGTGACCGGCTATCAGGCTTATCACGGCCGCCGCATCGCCTTCTCGCTGGGTCTGGAAGGCGCGCAGGTCAAGCAATGCGTCAAGCTGATGGGTCAGCTGTACCAGGCTTTCGTCGAGAAGGACATGGAGATGCTGGAAATCAACCCGCTGATCGTGGCCGAAGGCGGCGACCTCAAGGTGCTGGACGCCAAGCTGGGCTTTGACAGCAACGCGGTTTACCGCCACCCCGACATTGCCGAGCTGCGCGACGAGACCGAGGAAGACCCCAAGGAACTCGAAGCCTCCAAGTACGACCTGAACTACATCGCGCTGGATGGTGAGATCGGGTGCATGGTGAACGGTGCCGGTCTGGCGATGGCCACGATGGACATCATCAAACTGTATGGTGCCGAGCCTGCCAACTTCCTCGACGTGGGCGGCGGTGCCACCAAAGAGAAAGTGACCGAGGCGTTCAAGATCATCACCTCGGACGAAAACGTCAAAGGCATTCTGGTCAACATCTTCGGCGGCATCATGCGCTGTGACGTCATCGCCGAAGGCGTTGTCGCAGCGGTGAAAGAGGTCGGCCTGAAGGTTCCGCTGGTCGTGCGTCTGGAAGGCACGAATGTCGAGAAAGGCAAAGAGATCATCAACACCTCTGGTCTGGACGTGATCGCCGCGGACAACCTGAAAGACGGTGCCGAGAAGATCGTGAAGGCGGTAAAAGGCTGATTGTCATCCCGTAAGGCGGGCTTCAGCCCGCCTTTCCCAAGATTTTGGCGGGCCAAAACCCGCCCTACAAAGGAGAACGCCAGATGGCAGTCCTCATCGACGAAAATACCAAAGTGATCTGTCAGGGCTTTACCGGCTCGCAGGGCACATTCCACAGCGAACAGGCCATTGCTTATGGCACCAAGATGGTCGGCGGTGTAACCCCCGGCAAAGGCGGGATGACCCATCTTGACCTGCCCGTGTTTAACTCGGTCCACGAGGCCAAGCATGTGACCGAAGCCAACGCCAGCGTGATCTATGTGCCGCCGCCTTTCGCGGCTGACTCGATCCTCGAAGCGATTGATGCCGAGATGGAGGTGATCGTCTGCATCACCGAAGGCATCCCGGTTCTGGACATGATGAAGGTAAAGCGGGCGCTGGAAGGCTCGAAATCGCGCCTAATCGGCCCGAACTGCCCCGGTGTCATTACGCCCGACGCCTGCAAAATCGGCATCATGCCCGGCCACATCCACAAGCGCGGCTCGGTCGGCGTTGTGTCGCGTTCCGGCACCCTGACCTATGAGGCCGTTAAGCAGACCACCGATGTGGGTCTAGGCCAGTCCACCTGTGTGGGCATCGGCGGCGATCCGATCAAAGGGACCGAGCATATCGACGTGCTGGAATGGTTCCTGGCGGACGACGAAACCCACTCGATCATCATGATCGGTGAGATCGGTGGCTCGGCCGAAGAAGAAGCCGCGCAGTTCCTGGCGGATGAGGCCAAGAAGGGCCGCAAAAAGCCGGTTGCTGGTTTCATCGCAGGCCGCACAGCCCCTCCGGGCCGCCGTATGGGCCACGCGGGCGCGATCGTCGCCGGCGGCAAAGGCGGAGCCGAGGACAAGATCGAAGCCATGCGCTCGGCCGGTGTCGTTGTGGCAGAAAGCCCCGCGACGCTGGGTGAGGCCGTGCTGGAAGCGATTGGTTAAAGCGGCGGCTTAGCCGTCTACTTTGGGAGGAACGGAAAACATGACCTTTGGTGAGGCTGTCAAAACGTGTTTCTCAAAGTTCTTAACATTCTCGGGCCGCGCCTCGCGGCCCGAGTACTGGTTCTTTTTCCTGTTTATCGTGATCTGGAATATCATCGCCGGGATTATTGACTGGCAGTTTTTCACTCAGGTCACCACGACGGAAACGGGCACGACGAAATCCGTCACCGCCACATCAAGCCAACCGGTACAGTCAATCGTCGGCGTAATCGTCTTTTTCCCGCATCTCGCGGTCGCATGGCGCCGGATGCATGACACCGGGCGCAGCGGGCTTTATGCGCTGCTGCCGATCCTGCTGATCCTCGGAGCCGCCGCAGTTCTGATTTTCGGAATTGGTCTGGCGTCCAGTTTCCAGCACGGTGGCAATCTGGACATCCTGTTTACCCGCGCCACTTTGCTGGTCGTAATTCCGACGCTGCTGGTTCTGGTGGTGTCGCCTCTCCTGGTGCTGTGGTGGCTGACCCGCCCCAGTCAGCCAGGCACAAATCAATACGGTCCCAACCCATATGAGGTAACCCAATGACCGAACACTCGCCCAACTCTGCCTTTCATGCCTCAAGCTTTATGCAAGGGCATAATGCCGAATATCTGGAGCAGCTTTATGCTCAGTACACAAAGGACCCCGGCGCGGTAGACGCGGCCTGGGCCGAGTTTTTCAAGGCCATGGGCGACGCGACGCCGGACGTCCAGAAAGAAGCCGAAGGGCCATCATGGGCGCGAACCGACTGGCCGCCGATGCCAGCGGATGATCTGACCGGGGCGCTCACTGGGGAATGGGCCGAGATTGACGCCAAGGCGGCGGGAAAAAAGATCAAGGACAAGGCGGCAGACAAAGGCGTTGAGGTCAGCGACGACCAGATCAAGCGCGCCGTTCTGGACAGTCTGCGGGCGCTGATGCTGATCCGGGCCTATCGCATCCGGGGCCATCTGGCCGCCAATCTGGATCCGCTGGGGATGCGGGCGGCCAGCACCCATCCTGAACTGGACCCCAAGACTTATGGGTTCACCGAGGCCGACATGGACCGGCCGATCTTTATCGACAACGTGCTGGGTCTGCAGATGGCCTCGATGCGGCAGATCGTAGATATCGTGAAGCGGACCTATTGCGGCACCTTCGCGCTGCAATACATGCATATCTCCGACCCTGAACAGGCCGCGTGGCTGAAGGAACGGATCGAAGGATACGGCAAGGAAATCGCGTTTACCAAGGAAGGCCGCAAGGCGATCCTGAACAAGATGGTCGAGGCCGAGGGCTTCGAGAAATTCCTGCACGTCAAATACATGGGCACCAAACGGTTCGGTCTGGACGGGGGTGAGGCCCTGATCCCCGCGATGGAGCAGATCATCAAGCGTGGCGGTGCCTTGGGCGTCAAGGAAATCGTCATCGGGATGCCGCACCGTGGCCGTCTGAACATTCTGGCCAACGTGATGCGCAAACCCTATCGCGCGATCTTCAACGAGTTTCAGGGCGGCAGCTTCAAGCCCGAGGACGTGGATGGCTCGGGCGATGTGAAATACCATCTCGGTGCTTCTAGCGACCGTGAATTTGACGGCAACAGCGTGCACCTGTCGCTGACCGCCAACCCCAGCCATCTTGAGGCAGTGAACCCGGTGGTTCTAGGCAAGGTCCGCGCCAAGCAGGATCAGTTCAAGGACGCCGAGCGTACCTCCGTGATGGGCATCCTGCTGCACGGCGACGCAGCTTTTGCCGGTCAGGGTGTTGTTGCCGAAGGGTTTGGCCTGTCTGGTCTGCGCGGTCACAAGACCGGCGGCACCATGCATATCGTGGTAAACAACCAGATCGGCTTTACCACCGCGCCGCATTTCAGCCGCTCCAGCCCATATCCGACGGATATCGCGCTGATGGTTGAGGCACCTATCTTCCACGTGAACGGCGACGACCCCGAGGCTGTGGTTCACGCCGCCAAGGTCGCCACTGAATTCCGCCAGAAGTTCCACAAGGACGTGGTCATCGACATCTTCTGCTATCGCCGGTTTGGTCACAACGAGGGCGATGAGCCCATGTTCACTAACCCGATCATGTATAAGAAGATCAAAACGCATAAGACCACGCTGTCGCTGTACACCGAGCGTCTGGTCAAAGATGGCCTGATTCCCGAGGGCGAGATCGAGGACATGAAGGCCGCGTTCCAGGCTCATCTGAATGATGAGTTCGAGGCCGGAAAAGACTACAAACCCAACAAGGCCGATTGGTTGGACGGGCGCTGGTCGCACCTGGACAAGAACAAGGAAGAATATGTGCGTGGCGACACTGCGATCACGCCCGAGACAATGGCCGAGATCGGAAATGCGCTGACCCATGCGCCTGCGGATATCGCCGTTCACAAGACGGTGTCGCGCCTGCTCGATCACAAGAAGCAGATGTTCGACAACGGCAAAGGTTTTGATTGGGCAACGGGTGAAGCGCTGGCCTTCGGGTCCCTGCTGACCGAAGGCTATCCGGTGCGTCTGTCCGGCCAGGACGCGACGCGCGGCACATTCAGCCAGCGCCACTCTGGCTTTGTGCATCAGGAGACCGAGGAACGGTATTACCCGCTGAACAATATCCGCGCCGGCCAGTCGCAGTATGAAGTGATCGACTCGATGCTGTCCGAATACGCGGTGCTGGGCTTTGAATATGGCTATTCGCTGGCCGAACCCAACGCCCTGACCCTGTGGGAGGCGCAGTTCGGCGATTTTGCCAACGGCGCGCAGATCATGTTCGACCAGTTCATCAGCTCGGGTGAATCGAAATGGCTGCGTATGTCCGGGTTGGTGACGCTGCTACCGCACGGGTTCGAAGGGCAAGGCCCGGAACACTCGTCCGCCCGGCTTGAACGGTTCCTGCAGATGTGCGGTCAGGACAACTGGATCGTGGCGAACTGTACGACGCCCGCGAACTATTTCCACATCCTGCGCCGACAATTGCACAGGACATTCCGCAAACCGCTGATCCTGGTAACGCCCAAGTCGCTGCTGCGTCACAAGCTGGCCGTCAGCACGGCCGAGGATTTCACCACCGGGTCCAGCTTCCACCGGGTGCTGTGGGATGACGCGCAGCAGGGGAATTCCGACACCAAGCTGGTCGCAGACAAAAAGATCAAGCGGGTCGTTCTGTGTTCCGGCAAGGTCTACTATGACCTGCTGGAAGAGCGCGACGCGCGCGGTATCGACGATGTCTATTTGTTGCGGATCGAACAATACTATCCCTTCCCCGCGCACTCACTGATCAACGAGCTTGAGCGATTCAAAGAGGCCGAGATGCTCTGGTGTCAGGAAGAACCCAAGAACCAAGGGGCCTGGACCTTTATCGAGCCGAATATCGAATGGGTCCTAACTCGGATCGGTGCCAAGCATACACGGCCACGCTATGTCGGCCGCGCGACGTCGGCCTCGCCCGCAACGGGTCTGGCCAGCCAACACAAAGCCCAACAAGAAGCGCTGGTGAACGAAGCGCTGAGCATTGAAGGAAAATAAGCAATGTCCATTGAAGTTCGTGTTCCCACGCTGGGCGAGTCGGTCACCGAGGCCACGGTTGCAACCTGGTTCAAAAAACCGGGCGACGCAGTGGCTGTGGATGAGATGCTGTGCGAGTTGGAGACCGACAAAGTCACCGTCGAAGTCCCTTCGCCTGCCGCTGGTGTGATGGGTGAGATTGTTGCAGCCGAAGGCGAAACCGTAGGCGTTGACGCTTTGCTGGCGACGATCGCAGCCGGAGAAGGCGCCGCCCCGGCTCTGGCGGCGGCCCCAAGCCCTGCACCTGCCGCCGCACCCGCAGCGTCTGGCGGAAGCGTGGACGTGATGGTTCCCACGCTGGGCGAATCCGTCACCGAAGCGACTGTGTCCACTTGGTTCAAACAGGTCGGCGACAGCGTCGCGCAAGACGAAATGCTGTGTGAGCTTGAAACTGATAAGGTCTCGGTCGAGGTTCCCGCCCCGACGGCTGGCGTATTGGCCGAGATCGTAGCGCCCGAAGGCACCACCGTCGACGCAACGGCAAAGCTGGCCGTGATTTCCGGCGCAGCGGCAGGTGCAGCCCCGGCACCGTCAGCACCGGCAGCGGCACCTGCCGCGGGTACCGGCGATGGCGGTGGCAAGGATGTCACCAACGCACCGTCCGCTGAAAAAGCTATGGCCGAAGCAGGACTGTCTGCAGATCAGGTCACCGGAACCGGGCGCGATGGCCGCATCATGAAAGAGGACGTCGCAAACGCTGTTGCAGCGGCCGCTACGGCACCAGCACCTGCGGCGGCTGCCCCCGCCCCTGCTTCCCCTGCCCCACGCGCGCCGGTTGCCGCAGAGGATGCCGGGCGCGAAGAGCGTGTGCGCATGACCCGTCTGCGCCAGACCATCGCCAAGCGCCTGAAAGACGCGCAGAACACGGCCGCGATCCTGACCACCTATAACGAGGTAGACATGACCGAAGTGATGGCCCTGCGCAGCCAGTACAAAGACCAGTTCGAGAAAAAGCACGGCGTCCGTTTGGGCTTTATGTCCTTCTTCACCAAAGCCTGCTGTCACGCGTTGAAAGAAGTACCTGAGGTGAACGCCGAGATCGACGGTACGGATATTGTCTATAAGAACTTCGTCCACATGGGCGTGGCTGCGGGAACTCCGCAGGGTCTGGTAGTTCCGGTCATCCGCGACGCGGACAGCATGTCCTTTGCCGAAATCGAAAAGGCGATCGCAGAAAAAGGCAGACGTGCCCGTGACGGCAAGCTGTCCATGGCCGAGATGCAGGGCGGCACCTTCACCATCTCGAATGGCGGTGTCTATGGCTCGCTGATGTCTTCGCCGATCCTGAACCCGCCGCAATCGGGCATTCTGGGTATGCACAAGATTCAGGACCGCCCCATGGTGATCAACGGTGAGATCAAAATTCGCCCGATGATGTATCTGGCCCTGTCCTATGATCACCGGATCGTTGACGGCAAAGGCGCGGTGACGTTCCTTGTCCGCGTAAAAGAAGCGCTGGAAGACCCACGCCGCTTGCTGATGGATCTGTAATCATGGCGACTCATGTACTTTGGGAGGCTGACGTGGCGGACTTTGATGTCTGGCTGAAAGTCTTCCGCGAAGACCAAAAAATGCGAGAGGCCGCGGGAATCCGCGACCTCCACATCTGGAAAGACCCAGATCAGAAAGACCACGCAGTTGCGTTGTTCGAAATCACGGATCTGGAGCGCGCTCAGGACTTTATTGAATCTGAGGAACTGGCCATGCATCACGAGCGTGGCGGAGTTGCCCATATCAAAACAAAAATTCTGACACCGGTCTGACTATTGCCGGGTGCGCCATCCCATGATGGCCACCCGATTTAAATTTAACTCCTCAGGTTCTAGGAGAATAAAATGGCAAACTATGATGTCATCGTTATTGGCGCCGGCCCCGGCGGCTATGTCTGCGCGATTCGCTGCGCCCAGTTGGGTCTGAAGACCGCTGTCGTTGAAGGGCGTGAAACGTTGGGCGGCACCTGCCTGAACGTAGGCTGCATCCCATCGAAGGCATTGTTGCACGCATCGCACCAGCTTCATGAGGCCGAGCATAACTTTGCCAAGATGGGCCTGAAGGGCAAAAGCCCCTCGGTCGATTGGAAGCAGATGCAGGCCTATAAGGACGAGGTGATCGACGGTAACACCAAGGGCATCGAGTTTCTGTTCAAGAAGAACAAGATCGACTGGCTTAAGGGCTGGGGCTCAATCCCTGCCGCAGGTCAGGTCAAGGTGGGCGATGAGGTCCACGAGGCCAAGAACATCATCATCGCCTCAGGGTCCGAGCCGTCCTCGCTGCCGGGTGTCGAGGTGGACGAGAAAATCGTCGTGACTTCGACCGGTGCGTTGTCGCTGGGCAAAATCCCGAAAAAGATGATTGTGATCGGCGCGGGCGTGATTGGGCTGGAGTTGGGCTCGGTCTATCAGCGTCTGGGCGCCGAGGTGACTGTGATCGAATTCCTCAACGAGATCACGCCGGGTATGGACCCCGAGGTACAAAAGACGTTCCAGCGGATTCTCAAGAAGCAGGGCCTGAAGTTCGTCATGGGCGCCGCCGTGCAAAAGACCGAAGCCACCAAGACCAAGGCCAAGGTCACCTACAAGCTGCGCAAAGATGACAGCGAGCACGTGATCGACGCCGACACCGTGCTGGTCGCCACCGGGCGCAAGCCGTTCTCGGATGGTCTGGGACTGGATGCTCTGGGCGTCGAGATGACGCCGCGCGGCCAGATCAAGGTTGGCAGTGATTGGCAGACCAACGTGCCCGGCATCTATGCCATCGGTGACGTGACCGAAGGCCCTATGCTGGCCCACAAGGCCGAAGATGAAGGCATGGCCGCCGCCGAGCAGGTCGCAGGCAAGCACGGCCATGTGAACTACGGCGTTATTCCGGGCGTGATCTACACATGGCCCGAGGTCGCCAATGTCGGCGAAACCGAAGCCACGCTGAAAGAGGCGGGTCGCGCCTATAAGGCCGGCAAGTTCATGTTCATGGGCAATGGACGCGCCAAGGCAAACTTTGCCGCCGACGGTTTCGTCAAGATTCTGGCCGACAAGGAAACCGACCGCATTCTGGGCGCACATATCATTGGCCCCGCTGCAGGTGACCTGATCCACGAAGTCTGCGTCGCGATGGAGTTCGGTGCGTCAGCCGAAGACCTGGCCCTGACTTGTCACGCCCACCCGACCTACTCGGAAGCCGTGCGCGAGGCTGCGCTGGCCTGCGGGGACGGCCCAATCCATAGCTGACCTTTCAGCACTCAAAACATCAAAGGCGGGCCAAAGTGTGCGCCTTTTTTATTCCGCGACTCTGCCTTATTTTTGCTCTCGCTTAGGTTGATCAACACCTTGTGACCGCTGGGCGCGTCCCTACGGCTGGGATCGAAAAAATTTTTTTTGAGGCTGATATGAGATTTCTTTCATTTTGCGCTGCGGCGCTGATTATCACGTTATTTTTCGGACAAGAGGCGCAGGCGGGGCGCGCGGGTGGCGTCTGGGGTACATCCGAGCAGATGACCCTGATTACCCCCACGGATATTGAAGACAACAACGGTCAAAATCTGTCGTTGTGCCATCTGACCAAGAAAACGCACATCATGTTCGCCGGGGTTTGGCGCAGCTCTATCGGCTATGTGATGGCGCCGAATAAATGCGACAGCGACAGTTACTACAACATGCCCGCAGACAGGCTGGAGCTTGGGAAAGCACTGGGAGACTTTCCTTCGGACTTGCCAGCGCAACCCAAAATGTCGCGTGCGGACATGGTGTCCGGCTTTTGGGGCTTGGGCGCAATCGCCGTTCTTCTTATTTTGGCCGGAGCAAAAAAGGCGGGGCAATCCAAGCGCACGAAAGAACGCTATGCGGAAATGGGCACAGCAAATCCCGCAGCGTTGCAGGCAATGGATGCGATGTGTCACGCTGCAAAAGCGGACGGCTCGCTTGATGCGGCGGAAATTTCAACGATGGCCAACATCGCCCAGCAGATGACGGGTGAAACCTTTGATGAATCCCGTATTCGCCGCATATACAATATGGCCGAGGCCAAACCAACGGATGCGCAATTTGCAGCCTTTGGCCGTGGGCTGACTGCCGATCAGAAACGCATGGTCATGCAAGCCACGCTGATGATCGTGGGCGCAGATGGCGATCTGGACAAGGCTGAAACAGTGTTTATTCACAAACTGGCCAAGGGTCTCGGCATCAGCGTGGACGAGGTCAAGGCGATGTTCCAGAACATGACCGCTCAACCCGCCTGATCTGCGGATTTACCACATCGTTTTCGCGGCTCGTGCTTGCCATTCCTGATCATAGCGCGCGCCGCCCTCTTCTCCGCTTGAGGCCTCAGCTAGAATTTCGCCGATAGTGGGAAGGTTGGCGCTTTCGTCACCGCTGTTCCAGGTGCACGCCCGGATAAGCGCGCGGGCGCATTGTGTGTAGACCTCGGCGATGTCGACAACGATCACCGTCGCTGGACGTTTGCCGTTTTTCTCAAACCGCCCTGTCAGAGCCTTGTCTGCCGTCAGTCGGGCCGTGCCATTCACACGTACGACATTGTTTGACCCCGGCACCATGAACATCAGGGAAACGCGCGGGTCGCGCACGATGTTGCGCAGGCTGTCCAGCCGGTTGTTGCCCCGCCAGTCGGGCATCGCCAGCGTTCTGTCATCCAGTTCCAGAACCACGGGCCCGTCATCTCCGCGCGGGCTGCCATCCACACCTTCCGGACCGACCGTGCTGAGGACGCACAAGCGCGACGCCATAATCCATTTTCGGTACAAAGGGGTCATCCGGTCCGCCACTTTGCGTAGGGATGGCGCGCCTGGCGTACCATAGAGGCTTTCGAGCGTTTCTATGTCCTCAATGAACTCCATCTGGATCAAACCCCACTTCCCGCATCAACGCATATGAACGCGTTTCGATTGCCTCTTCCAGTCGGGTCAGAAACGCCTCCCGCTCGACACCCGGCTCGATCGGGTCCAGGAAATCGACAATCGCCAGACCGGGTTTTCGCATCACCCCGGTCCGAGGCCAGAAAACTCCGGCGTTAGTAGCCGCCGGAACACAGGCAAAACCCAACCCTTCGTATAGCACTGCGGCACCAACCTTATAGGGTTTCCGCGCGCCGGGGGCGACACGCGTGCCTTGCGGATAGATGACCAACTGACCCGGCTCGGCAAACTCTGTCGCGACGTCCTTTACCATCTTGGCCACCGCTACGCCTTTCTTGCCGCGATTCACCGGGATACACCCAAGCCGACGAGCGTAAAGACCAATCATCGGAGTCCATAGCAATTCCCGCTTCATGATGAACTTTCCATGCGGGACCGCGTGGAAGATTATCATGATATCCAGAAACGACTGGTGTTTGGCCCCGATTACCACTTCATCCACGGGCACCGTGCCGCGAACTTCGAAGCGAATACCAACCATCCAACGTGCCAGCCATAGGGTTGTGCGGGCGTACAGCTTGCAGGCCTGCAACGCGCCTTTCTTGGCAAACAGGGCGTAAGGCGCAAAGACAATGCCCAGAACCAACATCCAAGCGTAAATCACGATCATGAAAATCAACGATCGAACCCACTGTATCGCATCAGCCATCACGAAAGCTCCGTCAATTTGCGGGTTGCCGCGGTCCAGGTGGCCAGAAACGCAACTGCGGCTCCCATAAGGGGGATAAGTAACGGCAGAAACCAACCCAGCCCCTGAAACCCGAGGCCGGTCAGGAACCCACCCTCATCCGAGGCTTCGGGCAGCAGCAAGACCCCTGTCATCCCAAGCACAACGCCGACCAAGGCACCAAAGAACGCGCGATACGTGAACCGACGCACGAAAGCATTTGCGATGAACCTGTCGCGCGCGCCCACAAGCCGCAGAACTTCGATAATCTGCGCATTGGCCGCAAGTGACGCGTTTGCAGCCAATGTGATCATGGCCGCCGTCGCAACACCGATCAGCAGGATTGAAATCCACCCCAGCCGTCGCAGCGACGTCGCGGCATCGACCAGTGGCTCGCGCCAACGGGTATGGTCATCCAGCACAGCGCCCGGCACCTCGGCCCCAAGCCGCAAGCGAAGGCCGGTTACATCCAGCCCTGGCGCGCCCTCGACGATCTCGATCAGTTGCGGGACGGGCAGCGTATCCAATGGCAGGTCCGGGCCGAACCACGGAGACAGCAGGGCCAATTGCTCATCCGATGTCAAAGCCCGCGCAGATGCAACTCCGGGCGTTTGCGACAGCACCGTCAACGCGGCCTCGGTCTGCGCGGCAAGCTGATCGGACGGGGCATTGATGCGCAACGTAGCGGCCCCTGCCAGCTCGGTCGCCCAACGGTCCGCCAGTCGCCCCGATGCCAGTGACAGGGCCAGTGCAAACACCGCAAGGAAAGCCATCGCGCCTGAGACAAACACTGTAAGCTGCGCCGTATACCCCGTTGGGGGAACAACGCGATCAGCCCGCTTGTCCCGTTTCAGCAGATTGCGAATGGTAACCTCGCTCATAGATCTGCTCCGGCCAGTTGGACCTGTCGTTGCGAGATGCGCAACACACGCGCCTGAACCTGGCTTTTGGCCGCCCGGATGAGGCTAAGGTCATGGGTGGCGATCAAAACGGTTTTTCCCATCTTGTTCAGCTCCACCAATAGACGCAGCAGACGCTGGGACATCTCCCAATCGACGTTCCCGGTGGGCTCGTCCGCCAGCACGACATCCGGCGACAGGATCACTGCCCGGGCCAGGGCTGCGCGTTGACGCTCACCACCGGACAGTTCGGGCGGAACCGCCTCTTGCCGCGTGCCAAGCCCGACCCAGTTCAACAACTCGGTCAAGTCCTGCTGCTGCGCAGATTCGGCACGGCCCGACACCATCAGCGGCAGGGCCACGTTCTCGGCCAATGTCATGTGATCCAAAAACCGGCAATCCTGATGCACGACTCCGATCCGGCGGCGCAGCAACGCCATTTGATCGCGGTCCAGCGTGGCAACATCTTGCTCAAATGCCTTAAGCTGGCCTGAGGTCGGCAACAGCGCCCCATAGCAGAGTTTCAAAAGAGTCGTCTTACCCGCCCCCGACGGCCCGGTCAGAAAATGGAACGAACCCGGGTTCAACTGTAGGGAAACATCGCTCAGCAATGCCCCTCCACCATAGGTATAGCTGACGTTTTCCAGCTCGATCACAGGCGCCCCCCGGTTATTCTGTTGTTCTTCTTGCCCGAGCATGGTGACGGTTTCAATGCCTGCACCGGGTCGAATTGGTGACACTTACGGCGTGAAACCGAAAACACTCTTTGCTGTCAGGTCTTAACGGAATATCATTCCTGAAAAAACTATCATCAGGTCAATACTATGGCCGGGAGGCAGCATGCGTCTTACTTGTCCGAATTGCGGTGCCCAATACGAGGTGCCAGACGAGGTTATCCCTTCAGAGGGGCGTGACGTTCAATGCTCCAACTGCGAAAAAACATGGTTCCAAAGCAAAAACCCAGAACCCGTGGCCACGCCCGAACCAGCGAAACCCGAAACCGGCACGGCTGAGAAAACCCCGGCAGAACCTGCGCCGGAACCACCGCAAAAACCTGCAGCGGACGCGGAACCGGAAACCCCAACGGCCGAGGACAAACCGTCCGAGGACTCAGCGTCGGGCAACGTTGATCCTGCCGTAGCGAACATCCTGAAAGAGGAAGCCGCGCGTGAGGCTGACCTGCGCGCGAAAGAAGCTGAAACTCTGGAAACGCAGCCCGATTTGGCGCTAGACGCGCCTCCAGAGCCTGAGCCAGAGCAGGCAGTCAAGGACCTGACGGCAAGGGAAACGGCCGAGGATGCCGGTCAGAAAGACGCGCTTCCCGATGTCGACGCAATCAATTCCTCGCTGCGTAGCGAAGAACCCGCACCCAAGAAAAAAAAGAAAAAGAAAGAAGAGGTGGAACTGGTACCGCGCAAGTCTGGCGGTGGGTTCCGGCGTGGTTTCCTGCTGATGATCATCATTGGCGTTATCCTGTTCCTGATCTACGGCAACGCACAACGCATTTCCGAGGCCGTACCGCAGGCTGATCCTGTCCTTGATGGCTATGTGACACTTGTCGATCAGGCACGCGTTTGGCTTGAGGCGCATACCGGAGCCGGCACACCGCAGAACTGACCTGTCGCGTTAGAACCGCTCCAGCAGTCGCTTGAGATATTCCAGTTCAATCTCAGGCCGGTCCGATTCTCCGGTCCGGCGGCGGATTTCGTCCAGCAATTCCCGTGCCCGGCGATAGACATCTTCGCCCTGCAGCAGGTTGTCATCGGTTGAAATCGACCCTGCTGCACCCGGGTTACGACCCAGAGGATCGCGATTGTTGGCCTGCATGTCGCCTTCCTGCGCGCCTTGACCGGGCTGGTTCTGCTGGTTCTGGGCTAACGCTTCACCCAGTGAACGCATACCTTCGCGCAGGGCTTCCATCGCCTCGGACTGGCGATCAATCGCCTCGGCCAGATCGTCACCGCGCAGCGCTTGCTCGGCCTCGTCCATGGCGCGGCCCGCACGACCCAGCGCGTCGCGGGCAGATTCGCCCTCGGGCGTTCCAGCGCCGGGCAAGTTCTGTTGCTGCCGACCAAGCTCATCGCGCAAGGCTTGCTGGCGATCGGCCAGCGATCCCTGACCCTGCTGACCTTCTCCGGCCTGATCCGAACCCTGACCCTGACCACCTTGGCCTTCATGGCTTTCGCCGCGGCCCTGACCCCCATTTCGGCCTTCATTGCCCTGATTTTCACCAGCTTGCGCGCCGGGATTGAACTGTTCCTGTAAATCGCGGAAAGCCTGATCGCTCAGCCCCTGCTGTTCGCGCAGCGTCTCGGCCAGACCTTCCATCGCCTGCTGGCCTTCGGACTGCTGGCCCTGACCCTGACCTTGCGTGATGCGCATGTTTTCCATCATCTGCTGGAACTCTTCCAACGCCTGCTGCGCCTCGGCCATACGGCCCTGTTCCATCAGTTCCTGAATACGGTCCATCATGCGCTGCAGGTCGTCCTGCGTCATTTGCATGGTTTCGCCGTTCTGACCTTGCTGACCTTCCTCACCGCCATTTTCCTGCGCCAGCCGCTGAAGCTGCCGCATATAATCCTGCGTAGCCTCGCGCAGTTCTTGCATCAACTCGGCGATTTCTTCATCGGTTGCGCCGTTCTGCATCGCCTCGGTCAGGCGTTCCTGCGCGCGACGCATCCGTTCCAACGCATCCGCCAGCGTTCCTTCCTCGATCAGAACCGCCAGATCCCACAGGGACTGAGCAATCTCAGCCTGCTGTTTCGGTTTCAGGCCGTATTCGGTGAATGTCTCAAGCCGCCGAAGCGTCACGCGCAACCGCAGATAGGCCGTATCCGATCGGAACACGTCTTCGGGCAAATGAGACACTGCCCGCAAAAGCTGCGCAACGCGCGTGGCGTTCTCGCGTGTCCATAGCAGATCGCGCCGCTGTTCGATAATCGCCGCCGCCAAGGGATCGAAAAAACGACGGGCAGGCAGCGCCGTCATATACGGTTCGGACTGCGTTTCCTGATCTGCGGCATCGCGCGCGGTCAGAGTGATTTTGACAGGCAGATGCGCCCAGGGGTGTTCCGAGAAATCCTCGATAAAGTCCTCGATAAAGTCGGTGCGATCCCCTGTAATCGGCATCGGCAATTCAACGGAAATTACGTCGCGTGGTTCTGGCTCATGCGTCAGACCATAACGGCGGTCAACAGAGGCAAGGTCGAGTTCGATGGTGGCCGAACCGGATTGAACGCCATAGTCATCACCAGCCGCAAAGGGCAGCTTCATCTGCCCTCCAGCTTCGGCCTCGGCTATATCCGCAACGGCAATCTGGGGCGGCGCGTCCGCTATGATATCCAGCGTCCAATCTCGTCCAGAAGGACCATCAATCCTCAATAGCCCGGACCGGTCAGCAACAAATTCCTGCTCGGGCGCGGTTGCAGCTTCGGTCCCCAGCGGAGTGGTTGTTTCGGTAAGGCTGTGCGCACCGACCTCGCCATAAAAGCGAAGCGTTACCCGGCTGCCCTGCGGGATCGACAGCGTTGGGTCGGATTGATCGGCCAGATAGAGCGTCGGTAGGCCGGTGTATCTTGGCGGCTCTACCCAGCCTTCCCAACTTGGCCCCTGCCCTGCCATCGCGGCCCCCGGTGTCATCTCGGCCACCGATCCGATGCGCCAGAACGACCCGAACAAGGCAGCGATCACCAAGGCCAGCAGCGCCGAATAGCGCAGGGCATAGGGGTCGCGATCCGCAAGGCGCAAGTTTGGCTTTACCGGCTCGGCCTGTGCCGCACGCTGGGCCATCCGGTTTTGGTGCGCGCGCCACAAAGCGACAGAGTCCGCATCCATCGCGCCAATTGCCTGACTGTCCATAAGCGCCTGAATAGGTCGGCCCGGAAGGGTCTCATCCAGACGCATCAACGCTTCGGCCCGGGACGGAAGATGGAATCGCCTTGCCCCCAAAGCCAGCGCAGCCAAAAGACCCAGCACCGAAAGTGATCCGACGATCCAGACGGTTTCAACCGTCACAAGATCTTGCAGGCCCAGCATTAACGCGGCCAAAATCACCATAAGTACAGAAAAAAACGGCCAAAAAGCACGCCATACTCGCTCGGCCAGCATCCCTGCATGCGTCAGCAGCAGGGACAGTCTTGGGATCGGCAAGGTCGGTCTTGTGCGCAAGGCGGGCCTCCGTCAACGGGCCCGCGCGCCTATCGCGTCAAAGCCACTCTGGTATGGTATCGCGGTTTATCATTTCGTCAAAGCTTGGGCGTTCACGAATTACGGCGAATTGATCGCCATGCACCAGAACTTCGGGGATCAGAGGGCGCGTATTGTATTCGCTGGCCATCACCGCACCATAGGCCCCAGCGCTGCGGAAGGCGACCAGATCGCCCGGCGCAAGCGGCGGCATGCTGCGCTGTTTGGCGAATGTATCGCCTGTTTCGCACACGGGGCCCACGATGTCATAGGGTTGCTGTTCCACCCCCGGCGCGGGTTCATTCACGGCGACGATATCGTGATGCGCCTCGTACATTGCGGGGCGGATCAGATCGTTCATCGCGCCATCGAGGATCAGGAAATCACGGCCTTCACCCGATTTCACGTAGATTACTTTGCTGACCATCAGACCCGCATTGCCCGCAATCAAGCGACCCGGTTCGATCTCGATCTCACAGTCCAAATGACCCAGTGTCTTTTTGATCAGCGCGCCATATTCCACCGGCAGCGGCGGCGCATCATTCGCGCGAGTATAGGGGATACCCAAGCCTCCGCCCAGATCCAGACGACGGATATTGTGACCTTCGGCGCGCAGCTGCTCGGTCAATTCGGCGACTTTGGTATAGGCTAGCTCGAACGGTTCCAGCTCGGTCAGCTGCGAGCCGATATGAACATCGATGCCGATCACCTCCAACCCCGGCAGGCTGGCTGCATGGGCATAAACCTCGGACGCGCGGGCGATCGGAATGCCGAACTTGTTTTCCGACTTGCCGGTGGCGATCTTGGCGTGGGTCTTGGCGTCCACATCCGGGTTCACCCGCACGGTGATCGGTGCCACAACGCTCAGTTCCAGCGCAATCGCGTTGATCACTTCCATTTCAGGTTCGGATTCCACGTTGAACTGGCGGATACCGCCGGTCAGCGCGGTGCGAATCTCATCCGCCGTTTTGCCAACACCCGAGAATACGATCTTGTCGCCCGGCACGCCTGCGGCCTTGGCCCGCAGATACTCCCCGCCCGAGACCACATCCATCCCCGCGCCCGCCTGCGCCAGCGTCTTCAGGATCGCCTGATTGCTGGCTGCTTTCATCGCATAGCAGACAAGGTGGTCCATGCCGTCCAGCGCATCATCAAACAGCTTGAAATGCCGCAGCAGGGTCGCTGTGGAATAGACATAGAAAGGGGTTCCGACGCTCGCGGCGATTTCGGAGATTGGGACATCCTCGGCGAAAAGCGCGCCGTCGCGATATAGAAAGTGATCCATACCCGCGCGCTTAGACCAAAAAGGGCGCGCGGATCAATGGATTCTGCGCGCGCCCTTGCGTTGCATTAGTTGGATGTTGAAACGCCGACCCGTCCGTAGCCGGAAATCTTGATCCCTGACCCGCCCGAGTTGGTCTCGGGCTCTGGGCGCGGGTTGTACGAAGGATCACACGCCGCCAGAACGGCAAGCGACAGGATCAGGCCAATAGTTTTCATTCGTGTCTCTTCGGAGTTAAGGCGCCAAAGCGCCAGTTACCGGGTGCAAATGGGCGCGGAGCCAGAGAATTGCAATCTTCGCTCGTCAGCGGCCCAGGTAAATTCCCAACCCGCCGCGTTGCAGACCAATTCCGCCACCCACATGCGTGCCGCTGCTGCCGACGCCGATGCTGGCATTCATCGTCGGCTGAATCGGCTCGCCGTCCGCGCCGCACCCGACCAGTACCGCTCCGAGCGAGACCAAAAGCAAAACTCGCATGATCTGCATTACACCAACGCCTTCCACCGCTTGATCTGGGCACGCACCTGATCCGGGGCTGTGCCGCCGTAGGACTGACGCGAGTTTACCGAGTTTTCGACGGTAAGAACAGAATAGACATCCTCGGTGATATCCGCGTGAACCGATTGCATGTCTTCCAGCGTCAGGTCAGGCAAATCGCAGCCCTTGCTTTCGGCCATCGCGACCAACGAACCGGTGACGTGGTGCGCGTCGCGGAATGGCAGGCCCAGCACCCGCACCAGCCAATCGGCCAGATCGGTCGCGGTCGAGAACCCAGACCCCGCCGCAGCCGCCAGACTGTCGCGGTTGGCGGTCATGTCCTTGACCATCCCCTCCATCGCAGCCAGCGCCAGCATCCAGTTGTCGGCGGCGTCAAAGACCTGTTCCTTGTCTTCCTGCATGTCCTTGGAATAGGCCAGCGGCAGACCCTTCATCACCATCATCAGCGCGGTGTTCGCGCCGTAGATACGGCCAACTTTGGCGCGGATCAGCTCGGCCGCATCGGGGTTTTTCTTTTGCGGCATGATCGACGAGCCGGTCGAGAATCGATCCGACAGCGTGACAAATCGGAACTGGGCCGAAGACCAGATCACCAGCTCTTCGGCAAAGCGAGAGAGGTGCAAAGCGCAGATCGAGGCGATGGACAGGAACTCCAGCGCGAAATCCCGATCACTGACAGCGTCCAGCGAGTTCGCTGCGGGGCGGTCAAAGCCCAGCGCCTGCGCGGTCATGTCCCGATCAATCGGGAAGGACGTTCCGGCCAGCGCTGCAGCACCCAAGGGGGATTCGTTCATCCGTGCGCGCGCATCTCGCACACGCGACAGGTCACGGCCAAACATCTCGACATAGGCCATCATGTGATGGCCCCAAGTGACCGGTTGCGCCGTTTGCAGATGGGTGAAACCGGGCATGACCCAATCAGCCCCGGCCTCGGCCTGTGTCAACAGCGCGCGGATCAGGGCCAACAAGCCGGTCTCCGCCGCGTCGAACTGATCACGGACCCACAGCTTGAAATCGGTCGCCACCTGATCGTTGCGGCTGCGGCCCGTGTGCAAGCGGCCTGCCGGTTCGCCGATGACTTCCTTCAGGCGTGCCTCGACATTCATGTGGATGTCTTCCAGCGCGGTTGAAAACTGAAACGAACCGGACTGAATTTCTGACAAGACTGTGAGCAGCCCTTCCCGAATAGCCTGCGCATCATTATCAGTAATAACGCCCGTAGCCGCCAGCATGGCGGCATGGGCGCGCGAGCCTGCGATGTCCTGGGCTGCCATCCGCTGATCGAACCCGATCGAGGCGTTGATTGCCTCCATGATCGCGTCTGGACCGGCGGCAAAGCGGCCGCCCCACATCTGGTTCGAGGATTGATCGGTCATGTAAGAAAACCCGGAGTTGATATGCGCCTATTTCGTCTGATCCCCCTTTATATGGCCCTTGCGCTGGGTGCAAACGCGGCTTTGGCTGCGGATGTCGAATCTCTGAAGCCGCTCCGTGACGGCACGCTGAAACGGCTGATCCTGCACAAAGAACCCAAACCTCATGAGTTGGTCGAATTCCAGCTTGAAGATGACGGCGGCGCCGCAACGCTGGCGGATTACAATGGCAAGTATGTTCTGGTGAACTTCTGGGCCACGTGGTGCGCCCCTTGCCGTAAGGAAATGCCCCAGATTGCTGAACTGCAGGAAGAGTTCGGCGGCGACAAGTTCGAGGTTGTCACCCTGGCCACAGGCCGCAACTCGGCCGCCGGGATCAAGAAGTTCTTCGAGGAAAACGGCATCGATAACTTGCCCCGCCATCAGGATGCGGGCTCGGCTGTTGCGCGTGAGTTCGGTGTGATTGCCTTACCGATTACCGTGATCCTGGATCCCAATGGCGACGAGATCGCCCGGCTTATCGGAGATGCCGAGTGGAATTCAGACAGCGCGAAAGCGATTATCGCGGCTCTGGTGGGTGCGGAAAGCTAGGCCCAACGCACCAAACTCCATTCTGTGCTAAACTAAGACCGGCCCCAACGGGCCGGTTTTCGTTTGTAACCTGCAGAAAGGGAGACGGCGATGAAACCGGTAGTCTTACTGATTGGCCGTTTGCCAAATGTGATCGGTGATGTTGCGCAGCAATTGGACCATATGCCCATTCAATGGCTCGGCGCGCATGATCAGGACGAAGTCAGGCGGCAACTGGATGCCGAGCCGCAGATTGCCTGCGCCATAATTGGAGCAGGGCTGGACGACAAAATACGTGGCGAACTGGTTGGAATAATTGCGTCACGCAGGCCGGATATCTGTATCCACCTCAAAGATCGGGCCTCCGGTCCCGAAGGGTTGGTCCCGTTCGTCAGACGCGTTGTTCAACACGAAATCTTGACCGACGCCCCGGCAAGCTGACGCGACGCCACCTTTGACAGTTTCCGCCGGGATTTGCACTCTGCCCGTCGGGAGGAAGGCTATGCCGCTTGAATTACTGCTGGTTCTGGTGGTTGGAGGAATCGCCGGGATCACGTTGATGATGCATCTCTCGGGCAAATCCCGTGTGCGTACCCTGACGCCGGAAAGCGCGCGGTCGGAATGGCTGCGCCATGTGCCGGATGATGACATCATAGATGTGACAGTGGCCCATGATGGCCATAGCGCGCTGATCCGCACCCCTTCTGGTAGCGGGCTGGTGTGGTCCTTTGGCGCAGACACTGTGGCCCGTCATTTGCTGGACTTTGACTGGATGGACCATCCGGACGGATTTGAAGTCTTTTTCCACGAATTCGGCACACCCAAAGTCCTTGTCCGCCTAGACGAATTCGAACGCCAGCACTGGCAACTTCTGTTGGAGCCTGCATGACCGATCAAGTTACATTTCCAGACGCCGTGCAATGGGCCATTCCCTTTTTCATTGCCGCCATTCTGGCCGAATTCATATGGATCGCCGTGAAAGGCAAAGGGGGCCGGTACGAGACCCGGGATTCTGTCACTTCGTTGATCATGGGGGCCGGCAATATCGCCTCGGATCTCATGGTGGGGTTCCTGATATGGGCCGGGTTCATGTGGCTTTGGCAAATCACTCCGCTGAATCTGGGCACGTCGATCCCGGTGATTATCCTGTGCTTCGTGCTGGATGATCTCCGGTATTACTGGGTGCACCGTTTCGGTCATCGCATCCGCTGGGTCTGGGCCAGCCATGTGAACCACCACAGTTCGCAGCACTACAACCTGACAACGGCGTTGCGACAGACCTGGACCTATTCATTCACCTTCATGATGGTCGTCCGTTCACCATTGATCCTGCTGGGGTTCCACCCTGCAATGGTGCTGTTCTGCGGCGGTGTGAACCTCGTCTACCAGTTCTGGATTCACACTGAAGCCATCAAGAAAATGCCCCGCTGGTTCGAGGCCGTAATGAACACCCCTAGCCATCACCGCGCCCACCATGGCCGCAACGCACGCTATCTCGATTGCAACTATGCGGGCACCTTCATCATCTGGGACAAACTGTTTGGCACCTTCGTCCCCGAGCAGGAAGACGACAAAGTCGATTATGGTCTGGTTCACAACATCGGCACGTTCAACCCATTGCGGGTCGCCTTCCATGAATGGGTCGGTATCTGGCGTGACGCCACGCAACCGGGGCTGACAGTGCGGCAGCGGCTTGCATATTGCTTCGCGCCTCCGGGCTACAGCCACGACGGAAGTCGCGACAACTCGGAACAGATCAAAGCCAAGCACATTGCCCGCCATCCCGAAGATCGCGGGTCGCCCGGATTTGAACAATTCGAAACAGAAATGCCCAATTCGCAGGCAAAGCGCGTCTGACGCCTCCACCCAACTTATGTCTGATCTTGAAATGTGATGCGCGCAATCCATATCAACGGGATACGCGAAACACACAGCAGGAGGCAGGACATGACCCGGATTATGACCGCATCGACCATATTGGGTCTGACTGGTTTGCTGGTTGCAATGTTCGCCGCGTTAAGCGGAGCGTTGCCCCTGTTGATTGCAATTGGGTTTTCCATGTTGGCGCTTGGCTTTACCGGAGCCGTAATCGGGGCCGCTGCGTCCCTGGGACGAGCTTGGGAAGCGGCACGATAACGCTGACGCACGGATCATTCCCACCCACCGTTAACTGCAAATTAACGAGTATGCCTTGAAATCGAAACCTGACCTATGGCGGCAGGGATTGGCAGACTCATGCAGGACAAAACACTGGCAGACATGCCCGAGGGGTCGGAAAACCCCCTGAATGCGGCTGTCACTTCGCGCGATGCCACGGCGGTACAAATGGCCTCCGAAGCGATAAAGCACAAACAATGCAAACTGGCTTTCCAACCCGTCATACAGGCCAGTCCTCCGCACCGCGTCGCATTTTATGAGGCGTTCATCAGGGTTCTGGACGAAACAGGCCGGGTGATCCCTGCGCGTGAATTCATGCCGCAACTGGAAAAGACTTCAATCGGTCGTGAAGTGGACTGCGTCGCGCTTGAGATGGGATTGCGCACGCTGGCCCGGAATCCCGACATCCGAATGTCGATTAACATGTCCGCACGTTCGATCGGGTATGGGCGATGGTCCCACGTGATGGAACGGTTTCTCAAGAAGGACGTTAGCATAGGTGAGCGCTTGATTTTGGAAATTTCGGAAAGCTCGGCCATGACCTTGCCTGATCTTGTGGTCGATTTCATGGACCGTATGCAGCCTCGGGGGGTTGCGTTTGCACTGGATGATTTTGGCGCCAGCAATTTCAGCTTTCGTCATTTCCGCGAGTTCCTGTTCGATGCGGCCAAAATAGATGGCCAATTTGTCCGCGGCATCAGCACCAACCCTGACAATCAGGCACTGGTGCGCGCCCTGATCGCCGTCGCGCGTAAGTTTGAAATTCTGGTCACCGCCGAATCGGTAGAAACCAGAGAAGACGCGGAATTCCTTATCGCTAACGGCGTTGACTGCCTTCAGGGTTTTTTGTTCGGTTCGCCTTCGATCAAGTCTCCGTGGAAGGCGGAAAAAACACCTAAAACAGCAAGTTAACCGGGAACAATCCGCCCAAACCCCGCCTGAGACAAGCTGACCATTGCTGCAACTGCAGCATTGCGCTATTCCAAGTGCAGTTGGAGCGGGGGATCACGAGGCGCTCTTTCTGTCAGGGGGCCACCCCTGCGACCTGCGCCGTCATGTTTCCCACAGAACCTTGATGGTAAAGGATTGTCTTAATGACCAACGTAGTAATTGCATCCGCAGCACGCACAGGCGTCGGCAGCTTCGGCGGATCATTCGCCAACACCCCTGCCCATGACCTCGGCACGGCAGTTCTTGAGGCCGTGGTTGAGCGTGCCGGAATCGAAAAAGGCGAAGTCAGTGAAACCATCATGGGTCAGGTACTGACCGCCGCGCAGGGTCAGAACCCCGCGCGTCAGGCGCATATCAACGCCGGTCTGCCCAAGGAAAGCGCCGCCTGGGGCATCAACCAAGTCTGCGGTTCGGGCCTGCGGGCGGTTGCGCTGGGCGCGCAACACATCCAGTTGGGCGATGCGGATATCGTCGCCGCCGGTGGCCAGGAAAACATGACCCTGTCCCCCCACGCCGCTGCGCTGCGAGCCGGTCACAAGATGGGCGACATGAAATACATCGACACCATGATCCGCGATGGTCTGTGGGATGCGTTCAACGGCTACCACATGGGTCAGACCGCTGAAAACGTGGCCGAGAAATGGCAGATCAGCCGCGATGCGCAGGACGAATTCGCAGTCGCCAGCCAGAACAAAGCCGAGGCCGCGCAAAAGGCCGGCAAGTTCGCTGACGAGATCACGCCCTTTACCATCAAAACCCGCAAGGGCGACATCGTGATGGACAGCGACGAATACATCCGCCACGGCGCAACGATGGAGGCGATGGCCAAGCTGCGCCCCGCGTTCACCAAGGACGGCTCGGTCACGGCGGCGAATGCGTCCGGTCTGAATGACGGTGCGGCGGCGACCCTGCTGATGTCGGCCGAGAATGCTGAAAAACGCGGGATTGAGCCTCTGGCCCGCATCGCATCTTATGCCACCGCGGGTCTGGACCCGTCGATCATGGGCGTCGGCCCGATCTATGCATCGCGCAAGGCGCTGGAAAAAGCCGGCTGGTCGGTTGACGATCTGGATCTGGTCGAGGCCAACGAAGCCTTCGCCGCACAGGCCTGCGCCGTCAACAAGGACATGGGCTGGGACCCGTCGATCGTGAATGTGAATGGTGGCGCGATTGCCATCGGCCACCCGATCGGTGCCTCGGGCTGCCGGGTTCTGAACACGCTTCTGTTCGAAATGAAGCGCCGCGACGCGAAAAAGGGTCTCGCGACCCTCTGCATCGGCGGCGGCATGGGCGTCGCCCTGTGTGTGGAGCGCGACTAAGTGGCTTGAAACCCGAATACAAAGGGGCGTCCGGTGGGCGCCCTTTTTTGTTACACTGGGGCCTGCCCCACAGATGCGACGATATTACCGTGCGGAACTTCAAAATTCAGAGCGAAATAATATTGCGCAAGATCACCTCTCAAAGTAACAGCATTACCCAGACGATATGAATTGGAGGAGTCCTAAATGGCACGTACAGCACTCGTCACCGGCGGTTCCCGCGGCATCGGCGCAGCAATTTCCAAGGCGCTCAAGGCCGAAGGATACAATGTTGCAGCCACCTATGCCGGCAATGACGAAGCCGCAGCAAAATTCACCGAGGAAACCGGCATCGCCACGTACAAATGGAATGTTGCCGACTACGACGAGTCCAAGGCTGGGATCGAAAAGGTCGAGGCCGAGGTCGGCCCGATCGACATCGTGGTCGCCAACGCAGGCATCACCCGCGATGCGCCGTTCCACAAGATGACCCCGGAACAGTGGCATCAGGTAATCGACACCAACCTGACAGGTGTGTTCAACACCGTGCACCCGGTCTGGCCTGGAATGCGCGAGCGTAAGTTCGGTCGCATCATCGTCATCAGCTCGATCAACGGTCAGAAGGGCCAGTTCGCACAAGTGAACTATGCCGCGACCAAGGCAGGCGATCTGGGCATCGTGAAATCCCTCGCGCAAGAAGGCGCGCGCGCAGGCATCACCGCGAACGCGATCTGCCCCGGCTACATCGCAACCGAGATGGTCATGGCGGTCCCTGAAAAAGTGCGTGATTCCATCGTTGCGCAAATCCCGGCTGGTCGCCTGGGTGAGCCCGAGGAAATCGCACGCTGCGTTGCGTTCCTGGCGTCGGACGATTCTCAATTCATCAACGGCTCGACCATTTCGGCCAACGGTGCACAGTTTTTCGTCTAATCCGAACACAGAAACAAAAAACGGGCCGGTCTCTTCAGACCGGCCCTTCTTTTATCCCGTAAGGACGCGCGCGCTGCGTTCAGCGGGAACCAAAAAGCCAGTTCATGGCCTGCTTAAGCATCTTACCGCGTTCAGCATGGGCCCGCTGAAAGGCGCGGGCGGCTGCGGGGTTTGTTGTCATCTCGATCATGGCAGACATCCTTTCAGTTCAGCTTTGTTTGACTTGAGCTGAATATGCGCCTTATCAATGTTGGAGACAAACGAGCTTTCTGCGAACTTCAGTTAAGAATTTCTTATGCCATGAGCGACTACCTTCCCCCGCTGACCGCGTTGCGCGCCTTTGATGCCGCCGCGCGCCATATGTCCTTTGCGAAAGCCGCCGAAGAACTGCATGTCACCCCTGCGGCCCTGTCCTTTCAGATCAAATCGCTTGAGGAACATCTGGGCCGCCCGTTGTTTCGCCGCCTTAACCGAGCCGTCGAACTGACCGAGGCAGGGCGCGCACTGGCACCCGGCGCAGCAGAGGGCTTTGCCGCATTGCAGGCCGCCTGGCAGGCAGCCCGAAGACAAGGAAACGATACCAGCCTGACCGTGACCGCAGGCCCGGCTTTGACCGCCAAGTGGCTTGCCCCGCGCCTTTATGAATTTGCACGGGCGCATCCTGAGATTGACCTCAAATTCTCGGCCACCTTGCGCAATATGGATCTGGAGCGTGACGACGTAGATGTGGCGATCCGGTTTGGCTATGGCGATGACGAGGGATTATATTCCCTGCCCGTGCGCAAAGAATGGCTGACGCCAGTCATGACACCTGAAATGGCCGAACGGTATGCAACGCCCGACAGCCTGAAAGACGCCCCCCTGATTTTTGACGACTCGATTGCGTTTCTCCAACCGCCCAGTGACTGGCCCACATGGTTTCGGGCGGTCGGCGTAAATTATTCGCCCACTCATGGCGCCCATTTTTCGAACGCAGACCACGCGATCGACGCAGCGGTTGCGGGGGTTGGGGTTGTGCTTGGTCGCCGCGCGATGATCATCAAGGACCTGACCGAAGGGCGCTTGGTCGCGCCGTTCAAGACGGCCATCGAAACGCGGGGGCGGTTTCGTTTTTTGTGCCTCCTGGGGGCAGAGAACCGCCCTCAAATCGCCGCCTTCCGGGATTGGTTCATGGACGAGATTGAAAAAACCGCGCATATCTCGGATGAATTCGAAATCATTCCGGTGGAAGAGGTCCCTGCCCTATGACAAGAACCCGTGCGACAGGGATCGGATTTATCGCGGTCCTGCTGTGGTCTCTGTTGGCCTTGTTCACGGTAGGATCTGCGCCCACACCGCCATTGCAGCTAAACTCCATATGTTTCTCAATCGGCGGCACGCTTGGGTTAATCTGGATCTGGGCCAACGGTGGCCTGTCTCAGCTTCGAAACGTGCGCTGGACAACCTACCTGTTCGGAACGATCGGGCTGTTTGGCTACCACGCGCTGTATTTCTCGGCCTTGCGCATGGCACCTGCGGCCGAGGCTGGCTTGATCGCATATCTCTGGCCCTTGCTGATTGTCCTCTTTTCAGGGCTGTTGCCCGGCGAGAACCTGCGACTGGGGCATCTGTTCGGTGCCTGTCTGGGGTTCGCCGGGGCCGCTGTGATCATTGCCGGGGGCGGAAGTGCAGGATTCCAATCGGATCACCTGCCGGGATACGCCCTGGCCCTGTTATGCGCGCTGACATGGTCCGGCTATTCGGTATTGTCCCGGCGCTTGGGCGACACGCCGACAAGCTCAGTCGCCGTGTTCTGCGTTGCTACGGCCATAGCGTCCGCTTTACTGCACCTGGCCGTTGAAGAGACCGTGTGGCCGGACACAGCGACAAGCTGGGTTTCCGTGCTGGCCTTGGGTCTGGGGCCGGTGGGACTGGCGTTTTATGTCTGGGATATAGGGGTTAAACAAGGCGACATTCAGATTCTGGGAACGGCGTCCTACGCGGCACCCTTGTTGTCTACGCTTATTTTGGTTGTGGCCGGGATCGCGGCCCCCTCGTGGGGGTTGGCGATCGCGGCCGTATTAATTACGGGCGGCGCGACAATCGCGGCCCGCGCCAGTATGAGCAGTTAACTGGACAGGCGCTCGATCTCTTCTTTCAGTTTCAGCTTCTGTTTCTTGAGTTGAGCGATATGGAGATCATCGATACCTGGCGAGCGTTGGGCTTGTTCTACTTCGAGACCGAGAGTTTCGTGCTTTTTCTTCAGTTCCGTCAGATGTGCGCTCACGCTCATGGCGATACTCCTTTGTTGGTGTCTCAGGTTTACGTATGAAGTTGATCACATCGTTTCCAGCCTGTCACGCTGCAGACGCACAGAATCTGTAATAAATCCGACAAATTCGGCTGGTTAATGCCTATCGATCCGGGAAACAGGCCAGCGCTGCGCCATCGCGCAACACCGAAGATACGTGCGGCGTATAGCTTTCCCCGTCTTTTTCGTGGCGTTCTCCTGCGTGCAAAATCAGGGGTGCATGCAGTTGGAAAGCTGCGCGCCCCCCCTTTTTTGCCCGCAGAATCACCAGCTCGGTCTTGCGCCCGGCCCGGGCTGACAGCGGCACAACTTCGATTGATCCCAGCCGCCCAGAACACGAGGTCAGCATTTCCGGCAACCGATCCGCCTTTTGGATCATGTGTAGGGAACCCTTCGGCGCAAGGCGTTTGGCTGCAGCGTCAAACCAAAGGTCCAGCGGTGTATCTCCGCCCAATGCGACGCTTCGTCCCTGATCCATGGACGGGCTATGCGCCCCGACACGGTAATAGGGCGGATTGGCGATCACATGATCAAACTGACGCTGTTTCAGGTCCGACGGCATGGCCGTCAGGTCCGCTTGAATAACTTCCAGCCGTGCGGCGTTTTCAACAGCGTTCCGACGAGCCAGATCAGCATATGGCGCTTGTAATTCCACCCCGACAGCCTGCAACCCCGGCACACGTGCCATCAGCGACAGCACCGCTGCCCCAGCCCCGCAGCCCAACTCCAGCACGCTTTGGCCCTGTTTTGCCGGAACACAAGCGGCCAGCAGGATCGGGTCCACCCCGGCGCGGTATCCGCCACGAGGTTGCCACAGGCGCACACGGCCACCCAAAAAGTCATTCAGGGTCAGGTCATCATCGTCAAACAGGGTCATCGGCCCAACGGAATTTCATTGTCACGCATCACGCGCTCGGCCCGCGTCAGGTCATCGGCCCGGACCATCAGGCGGCGCGGGAAAATTCCTATGCCACCTTCGAGGATGCTCATATTTACGTCCATCTGAAAGCAGTCTATATCCTCGCCTTCAAGAAGGGCGGATGCAAACGCCAGGATCGTTGGATCGGTGCTGCGCAAAAGTTCTTTCATGGGGATGGATGTAAGGGCAAGGTGCGGCAGAAGTCGAGCCTTGTATCAGGAGTGTGATGACGATCAGCACGGTCTCAAAACCGCATGAGCGGCTGGCGGAAATTCTCGCGGGAGAAATGGACGCAGTAAATGAACTGATCCGAACCCGCATGGCGTCCGAGCACGCCCCGCGTATCCCGGAAGTAACGGCGCATCTGGTCGAGGCGGGCGGCAAGCGTTTGCGCCCGATGCTGACCCTGGCCGCAGCGCAACTGTTTGGCTATCAGGGCAGCCACCATGTACGGCTGGCAGCGACTGTTGAATTCATCCATACCGCCACTTTGCTGCACGACGATGTTGTGGACGAAAGCGGCCAGCGGCGTGGGCGCCCCACGGCAAACCTTTTGTGGGACAACAAATCCAGCGTTTTGGTGGGCGACTACCTGTTCTCGCGCAGCTTTCAGTTGATGGTCGAGACAGGATCGCTGCGCGTGCTAGATATCTTGGCAAACGCATCAGCGACGATTGCCGAAGGTGAAGTCCTGCAAATGACAGCGGCCACCGATCTGGGCACCAACGAAGCGATCTACTTGCAGGTTGTACGGGGCAAAACGGCGGCATTGTTCTCAGCCGCGACTGAAGTCGGCGGTGTCATCGCCGGTGCAGCAGAAGAGCAGGTTCAAGCCCTGTATGACTATGGTGATGCGCTGGGGATCGCCTTTCAGATCGCGGATGACCTGTTGGATTATAAGGGCGACAGCACTGCGACCGGCAAAAACGTCGGTGACGATTTCCGCGAACGCAAACTGACCTTGCCCGTAATTAAGGCCGTCGCGCAAGCAACCCCAGAAGAACACGCATTCTGGGAGCGTACGATTGGCCGTGGCCGTCAGGAAGACGGTGATCTGGACCACGCGCTTGGGTTGATGGCCAAATACGGCTCGCTGGACGCCACGCGCTCGGATGCGCTGGGATGGGCGAATAAGGCCAAAGCGTCGCTCGACATTCTACCCGACCATGAAATTCGCACGCTGCTGCGCGATTTGGCGGATTATGTGGTGTCTCGCCTCAATTGAGCTGAACCGCGCGACACCACCAGTCGGGATAGGCTGCGCCAATCTCGTAGGCTGCGTAATGGGCCGCCTTCATACTGGGGAAGAGCGCAAAGCACGTCGACCCTGACCCTGACATCCGAACAAGCAGAGCCTCCTTGGTGGCGGCAAGTTCATCCAGAACCCGACCAACCTCGGGTGCAAGCCCCTTGGTCGGGCCTTCAAGATCGTTTCGTTGATCGCGCAACCATGTGGCACAGTCCTCAGCGGCGGCAAAGATCGGAATATCATCCGGCATGGGGTCGTTGTTGCGGCTATCCAGTGCAGAGAAGACGGCCCCTGTGGGAACCTCAACGCCCGGATTGACCAAAAGGGCTGGCATTTGTGGCAAAACAACCGGTGTCAGCCCGTCGCCAATGCCGCGCATTCGGCTGGCCTGCGCAGCCATGCAGACGGGGACATCCGCACCAAGTGACAAAGCGATCTCATCCGGAATGGTACCGCCCTGATCGGCAACCATGCGCAAAGTGGCCGCGGCATCGGACGATCCGCCACCGATCCCGCCACCGTGCGGCAGCACCTTGTTCAGGTCGATATGCCCTGCCCAACCTGCGGCTTTGGCTGCTTTCCAAACCAGATTACGATCATCCGCAGGAACCCCTGCCGCATGCTCACCCGTAACCGTGATCAACAGATGATCTCCATGCGTGAAGCGTAGCGTGTCACCCACATCCGCAAATACCACCAGTGAATCCAGCAGGTGATACCCGTCGGCCCGTCGACCGGTCACATGCAGAGTCAGGTTGATCTTGGCGGGCGCGAAAGCCTCAGCCTTCATTTGCGACCTTCAATGGGTCTGCACCTTCTTCGGCCAGAACTGCATCCAGCCCGATCTCAAGCTTGCGGCGAATTCGGTCCGGGTCGACTTCGCCGTCCGTGTCATCGGGGTCGATGAAGGATAAGGCGCGTTTCCATTGGAACTCGGCCTCGCGCGCGCGTCCGACCGCCCAATAGACATCCCCCAGATGGTCGTTCACCACGGGATCGACCGGCATCAGCTCAACCGCGCGCTCCATATGCTCAACCGCTTCGTCATAGCGTCCGAGACGGAACAGAACCCAACCCAAGCTATCCACAATGTAGCCGCTGTCAGGCCGCGCGGTGACAGCGCGTTCGATCATGTTCAAGGCTTCGTCCAGCTTCTCGCGCCGCTCAACCAGCGAATACCCCAGATAGTTCAACACCTGCGGCTGATCCGGGTTCAGTTCCAGCGCCTGCCGGAAATCGGCCTCGGCCTGATCCCAGTTCTTGAGCCGCTCGTGCGAGATGCCGCGCGCGTAATACAGGAACCAGTTTCCCCCGACACCGCCTTCAATCAGTTCGATGGCCTTGTCATAGGTTTCCACCGCATCAGCATAGTTCTCCTGCCGTCGCTGAAGATCGGCCAACGCAACATGAACGCTGGGCAGGTTCGGACTTTGGGTGGCAAGGGTCTGCAAGACTTCGGCGGCCGCATCGGTTTTACCTGCGCGGCCAAGCACCTCGGCGCGGCCCAACTCGGCGGCGTGATAATCGCTGCTTTCGGCAGGCACTTTGCGATATGCCTCAACTGCCAGATCATATTGCTCGAGCTCGTCCAGCAACTCGGCGCTCAGCAAAATTGCGTCCACGTGGTCAGGCCGCAAGAAAGCTGCAGTTTGTGCGTAAAGCAGAACGTAGTTCTCCGCCGCCTCGGTGCTGAGCGCAGCCCCCACGGAAAAGAACACTTCTGCCATGCCGTCCTGCGCCGTTCGCACATGCGTGAAGGGCAGGGTTTCTTCCGCTGCCAGGCGCGCCTCATAGCTTTCGATGGATGGGTCGCTGCCAGCGGCAAACACGTCATCCAGAAAGGCCAGCGCATCCTGGTTGCGATCAAGCTGTGACAGCACCTCAACCCGTGCCAGTGCCGCACGGCGCGTGAATTTTGCAACCGCCCCTTCGTCGGCTGCAAAAATCGCTTCGGCCCCTTCGAAATCCCCGACCGAGGCCAATGCCAGCGCCTTGTGGTAAAGCGCGAATTCCCGCAACCCTTCCTGTGTCGCCACCTGATCGAACTGATCCATCGCTTTGGTCATGGACCCCTGACCAATGTGGGCCCATCCCAACATCAAACCGTCGACCAACGGTCCGACGCCCTGCGTTTCGGGATCAAGCGCCAACAGTTCGTCCAGCTTGTCATCCGCAACAAGGTTAGCGGCGATAACCATCCGAGCTGCCTGACTGGGAAGGTCCATTTCAACAACTGTGCGGGCCACAGGCTGAGCGCGTTGCAACTCGCCCAGCGACAGCCTGGCAACAACGACGCTTTCCAGCAGCTTTTGGTTTTCGGGGTCAGCGCGCAGGGCCTGAGCAAAGTAACGCTCGGCTGCGGTATAATCGTTCTGGAAAATCGCCTGACGCCCGGCCAAATATGGCCCGGACCCGGTATCCGAAAAAGCCGGAAACGTGACTGACGAAGAAAGCAGCGCAACTAGCGCTGCGCGACGGAGGAGGGAAGCCACCAAAATCCTGCCTTGCTATTGTTTACTGACCAACAAGCTAGGACTTTGGCAGGTAAGAGGCAATGGCAGAGCCTTCACGGCCCTGCCAGTGCCCGTCTTTTCGCTTACATGTTGGGATAGTTTGGCCCGTCACCACCCTGTGGCGTGGTCCAGGTGATGTTCTGGCTGGGATCCTTGATATCGCAGGTCTTGCAGTGAACACAGTTCTGGAAGTTGATGACGAATCGCGGTCCGTTCTCATCCTCGACCATCTCGTACACGCCTGCCGGGCAATAGCGTTGCGCCGGTTCGTCGAACTTGGGCAGGTTGACATTGACCGGAATCGCCGGGTCGGACAGCCGCAGGTGGCAGGGCTGACTTTCCTCATGATTGGTCATTGCAAACGAGACATTGGTCAAACGGTCGAACGACAGCACGCCATCGGGTTTGGGATAGTCGATGGGCGTGTGCTTGCTGGCCTCTTCGGTTGCTTCGGCATCGTTCTTGCCGTGACCCAAAGTGCCAAACAGCGAAAAGCCCAGCGTGTTGGTCCACATGTCCAGACCACCAAAGGCAAGAGACGCCGTCAGGCCCCATTTCGACCACATCGGTTTGACGTTGCGCACCTTCTTCAGGTCGCTGCCGATGGCACCGTCGCGCACGTCGGCCTCGTAAACAGTCAGCTCATCGCCCGCACGGTCGGCCTTGATCGCGTCAAACGCGGCCTCGGCTGCGGCTTTACCCGACAGCATCGCATTGTGGTTACCTTTGATGCGCGGCACGTTGACCATACCCGCCGAACAGCCCAGAAGCGCCACGCCCGGCGCGACCAGTTTCGGCATCGACTGATAGCCGCCCTCGGTGATCGCACGCGCACCATAAGCCACGCGCTTGCCGCCTTTCAGCAACTCGGCCAACATCGGGTGATGCTTGAAACGCTGGAATTCCATGTAGGGATACAGGTGCGGGTTCTTGTAGTTCAAGTGGACCACAAAACCGACGTAGACCTGATTGTTTTCCAGGTGATAGATGAACGACCCGCCGCCTGCGTTGCTGCCCAGGGGCCAGCCCATCGTGTGCGTGACCGAGCCTTCCTTGTGCTTGGCCGGGTCGATCTCCCAGATTTCTTTCATGCCGACGCCGTATTTCTGCGGCTCTTTCCCGGCTTGCAGATCGTATTTGGCGATGACTTCCTTGGACAGCGACCCGCGCACGCCTTCCGACAGGAAGACGTATTTGCCGTGCAGTTCCATCCCCGGCTCGGTGTTGGGGCCATATGAGCCATCGGCTTCCAGACCAAAGACACCGGCGACCACGCCTTTGACTTCGCCGTTCTCGCCGTAAACCAGCTCGGAACACGCCATGCCGGGGAAGATTTCCACGCCCAGCTCTTCGGCCTGATCAGCCATCCAGCGGCAGACATTGCCCATCGACACAATGTAATTGCCGTGGTTGTTCATCAGTGGCGGCATCGGCCAGTTGGGGATGCGGATCTGTCCCGCCTCACCCAGCATATAGAAGTTGTCCTCTTCGACCGGCGTTTTCAGCGGCGCGCCTTTTTCTTTCCAGTCTGGGATCAGCGCATCAAGGCCACACGGGTCAAGAACCGCACCCGATAGGATATGCGCGCCCACTTCCGAGCCCTTTTCCAGAACCACAACGTTCAGGTCCGCATCCAACTGTTTCAGACGGATGGCCGCCGACAGACCCGCGGGGCCTGCACCCACGATCACCACATCGTATTCCATCGCTTCGCGTTCAATCTCGGCCATCGCGGGCTCCTTAGCTAACTTTCCGAATTGGCGCTTTCACTGCGTGGTCTGCGCAATTTTGTTTCACGGGTGATTACATGGTCACAAAGACCTTGGTCAATCAAAACACGGCGTAACATTGCTGCAATGCGGCAGTTATGCCTCGGGAGAGTCTCCCATCAGATACCTGGGACCGCTACCATAGGACTTGGCACGGTCATCCGGGTTGTAAAGCGCGCATTTCGGCAGGCTCAGGCACCCGCAACCAATACAGCCGTCCAGATTGTCGCGCAGTCGTGTCAGTGTCTCGATTCGCTGATCCAGATGGGTCCGCAACCCGACACTGATTTTCTGCCAATCCTTTGGGGTCGGGGTCCGATTGCCCGGCAAGCCTGACAACACTTCACGGATTTCGGGCAAGGTCAGGCCGAACTGTTGTGCGATCATGACAAAGCTCAGCCGACGAATATCGGCGCGTTGATACCGTCGCTGCCCGCCCGCATTCCGCCAAGGCGCGATCAGGCCCTGCGCCTCGTAATATCGAATGGCCGAAACTGCCAACCCCGTACGCCGTGCAAGAGCGCCAATTGCAAGCCCCTCAGATACCGCCATTTTACCCTCAAAAATATCTTGACCTAAAGTTAGGTTTAGAAATTACGGTGAGTCGGGACAAGCTTCAAACTTAAAAAGGAGTTCCCATGATGGCGACGCTTGAACACACAAACTTCACGGTCCGCGACCCTCAGGCTTCGGCCAAGTGGATGCACGATGTCTTTGGCTGGAAAACCCGCTGGGAAGGACCGGCGATCGCGGGTGGATATACGGTCCACGTGGGCAGCCCGCATACCTATCTGGCACTTTACGCACCCAGCGATCCCAAACCATCAGGCGAAAGCAGCTATGACATCATTGGCGGGCTTAATCATGTTGGTGTTCTGGTCGAAGATATCGACGAAACCGAAGCCCGGGTTGTCAAAGCCGGGTTCACGCCAAAGTCGCACGCGGACTACGAACCCGGTAAACGGTTCTACTTTGATGACGAAAACGGCATAGAATTCGAAGTCATTAGCTACGACTAGGCTGTAATCCGCAGGTTGGGCGGCTTCGCCCCCTTGCATTTCCCGCGCCATTTGGGTCAGGTATTTGACGACCCATCAATTCGCCCCGACGCTTGTCTCATGCGGCGGGGCGAAACAATTTTATGCGTGGACGAAAAGAACATGGAAAAAATTCCGATGACGCCCGCGGGCAATGCCGCGCTCGAGGCGGAACTGAAAAACCTCAAGTCGGTCGAGCGCCCGGCGATCATCGAAGCCATCGCCACGGCCCGCGAGCTTGGCGATCTGAAGGAAAACGCCGAATACCATTCGGCCCGTGAAAAGCAGGGCTTTATCGAAGGCCGCATCAAAGAGCTGGAAAGCATCCTGTCGCTGGCAGATGTGATAGACCCTGCCAAGTTGTCGGGCGCGATCAAGTTCGGTGCAAAGGTCACGCTTGTCGACGAAGACACGGATGAGGAAAAGACCTGGCAGATCGTGGGTGAGTATGAGGCCAATATTGAAAACGGCCTGCTCAACATCAAATCCCCCATCGCCCGCGCTCTGATCGGCAAGGACGAGGGTGACAGCGTCGAAGTCCGCACCCCCGGCGGTGTGCGCTCTTATGAGATTTTGAACATAGAATACGCCTGACCGGAGCGGTAACCATGTCCGAGCCCACGCCAGAGCAGGAAGACGAACGGCCGACCGCACTGGGCATATATGACAAGCCTGCAACGTCGTCAGTGACCGAAATCGAGATTGTCGCGATCGCGCTCAGCGTGATCTGGCTGATCGTGTCGGTCGTGTTTCTGGTCCTGCCCGGCAAGGTGGAAGGCGGCAGCTTTGTCGTCACCTTGCTGGCTGTCTTCATGCCCGTCGCGATGATCTGGGTTGCGGCCACGTCGATGCGTGCCAGCCGGGTCATGCGCGAGGAAAGCGCCCGGCTGCAAACCGCCATTGACGCGATCCGGCAGGCTTACGTGGTGCAACAACAGCGCGCCGCCAGCGGGTACGAACCCGCCGTTACCAAGAAACTGGATGAAATCGCTCAGACCGCAAAAAAGACCGAAAGCGCACTGGCAACTTTTTCGACCCAGCGTACCGAACCCGCGCGCAGCACAATCAACAGCGGGACCGGGGACCAAACCTCGCTGGAGCTGGGCACGCAGGCCGACGAGATTGCCCCGCGGCTGAGCACGGATGTCTTTATTCGCGCGCTGAATTTTCCCGAGACACAGGAAGACACCGAAGGCTTCGACGCGCTGCGGCTGGCCCTGAAGGATCGAAAAACGGCGCAGTTGGTGCAGGCGTCACAGGATGTTCTGACCCTGCTCAGTCAGGAAGGCATCTATATGGACGACCTGCGCCCCGACATGGCGCGACCAGAGGTGTGGCGGCAGTTCGCCCAAGGCGCGCGCGGTCGCGCCGTTGCGGCATTGGGCGGAATTCGCGACCGATCGTCCCTTGCACTGACAGCTGCACGCATGAAGCAGGACCCGATTTTTCGGGACGCGGCACATCATTTCCTGCGCCGGTTCGATCACATGATTGTCGAGTTTGAACCGGATGCCAGCGATGCCGATCTGACCGCGCTTGGTGATACGAGAACCGCGCGGGCTTTCATGCTTTTGGGGCGTGTGGCCGGTACGTTCGACTAAAGCCCGAAACTGCCAAAGGGAATAAACCGCACCGTGTCGCCCGGCTGAATGTGGCGGGCACCGTCCTCGATCTCGACCAGACCCTCCGCCCAGCTCAGCCCGCTGATCCGACCGGACCCTTCCGAGGCAAAGACTTCGACTCGGCCCCCGCGAACACGGCCGCGCAGGTATTCACGTCGTCCGGGTTTCTTGTGTTTTTCAAACGCGGCAGGAAGATCAAAGCCCTGCGGCGTCGACCAGCCCTCGCCCGCCAAAAGACCAAGCGCTGGCCGTGCAAAAATCAGCGTGCAGACCAGCGCCGCCACGGGATTACCCGGCAGGCCGAAAACAGGGGTTTCCTTCCACATCCCAAGCGCCAGAGGGCGCCCCGGCTTCAATGCAATCCGCCATTCCTGCATCGCACCGGCCTGTTTCAACAAGGCTGACACGTGATCTTCATCCCCCGCCGATGCCCCGCCGCTTGTCAGGATCACATCCGATTGCCCGGCTGCAAGATCCAACCTGTCCTTTAGGATCGCACGGTCATCGGGGACACGCCCCAGATCAACCGCTTCGAATCCCATTTTCCCGATCATCGACAAAAGCATCGGGCGGTTGGCGTCGAAAATCTGACCCGGCCCCGCGATGTCGCCGGCTTCAATCAGCTCATCGCCTGTCGACAGAACGGCAACGCGCAACTTGCGGCGGACCGGCACCTCGGCAATCCCTATCGCCGAAAGAAGCGCAAGATCTGCCGGGGTCAACCGTCGCCCGGCGTCCAAAACAGTATCGCCTTCGTTCACGTCCTCTCCGGCGCGGCGGGCGTTTGCGCCTTTCCTGAGCGGGCCGTGAAAGGCGATATGGCCATCCTTGACGGTGACGTCTTCCTCGAGAACGACAGTGTCCACGCCCTCGGGCAAGGCGGCGCCCGTCAAAACCCGTAGGGCATGGCCCGAGGCCACCCGCCCCTCAAAGGGCATCCCTGCCGCTGCACGTCCATCTTGCAGGGGCATCACCTGCGGCCCTTCCGGGGCGGCGCCAGAAAACCCATACCCATCCACGGCGGAATTCGGCTGCGGCGGGTTTGAACGCAGCGCCTGAATATCTTCAGCCAGAATTCGCCCCTCGGAGTCCGAGACCGGAGTCGTCTCAGACCCGGTCACACCTGTCAGCCTGTCCTGTAACAGAGCCAGGGCATCATCCACCGGCGTCCAGCTCACCCCGGCGGGCAGCGCAAAACAATCGTTGCTCAATGGGGGCGGTGCGATGTTCGGTTTGCTCATAACCCGACTTCCTGCAGGATAAAATCTGCGATGGCCTTTGTGTCGTTCAGGTCGAAAACGGGCACATTCAGGTCCATCAGAGTATCGCTAGCCACGGCGCGGATCGTGTCATTCTCCTCCGCCAACAAGCTATTACCGGGCTCGGCCCTGAAAGCTTCGATCTTGGGATGGGCTTCACGTTTGAAACCTTCGATCAGAACCAGATCAACCGGGGTCAGTCGGGCCAGAAGGCTTTTCAAGGACGGCTCGGGCGCTCCGCGCAATTCCTGCATGATGGCGATCCGTTGGCCCGAAGCCAGCAAAACCTCATTGGCCCCGGCGGTACGATGGCGATAGCTGTCGGTGCCCTTCTGATCGACATCTACACTGTGATGCGCGTGTTTGACGGTGGACACGGAAAATCCGCGCCCGCTGATTTCCGCCACCAAACGTTCCATCAGCCCGGTTTTACCTGCGTTCTTCCAGCCGGTGACGCCATAAACTCTCATGCCTGCGCCAACAATTTCTGCGCCCGGTCCAGATCATCCGGCGTGTTGACGTTGAAGAAAGGATCAAACGGATCGACAGGAAACAGCGCCTCGCGCCCCGCATGTTGATCCGTCCACAGGACGACTTTGCGCAAACCACCCTGCAAAGCCGCGCGCAGGTCGTCACGCAACGCCACGGGCCACAGTCCAAATGTCGGATGCCGGTTGATCTTTTTGCCACCCCCGGATTTCAGGGTCTCATCCCCTGTGCGCGGTGTGGTTGCAAGAACCAGCGGGTTGGCCTGCGCTTCTGCTGCGGCAGTTAGGCGCGCAACCAGATCGCGCGGAAAGAACGGCGTATCGGCGGCGGCAGTAACGATACATTCGGCACCCTGTTCAGCCGCCCAGTCGAGCCCGGCCAGAACGCCCGCGAGCGGGCCTGCAAACCCTTCGATCGTGTCGGGAACAATCGGCAGGTCGTACCCACCAAACCGGGTCGGATCGCCATTCGCGTTCAGCGCCAGATCAGCCACCTGCGGGCGCAACCGGCCAATCACGTGGTCCAGCAAGCTTTTGTCGCCAATTTTCAGCAGGCCCTTGTCTCCACCCCCTATCCGGGTGGCCAGACCGCCTGCAAGGATAACGCCGAGAGGTTTGTTCATTCCTGTACCTGATTGGGATCAGTCGCTTACAACCTTGTAAATCGAACTCAGTTCAATTGGAACGCGGTTGGATAAAGGTTGTGCAATACAAATAACCACATAATCAACGTTCCCACCGACAAAAACGACGTTGCGGAAACGATGTGCGCGGCCAGTTGCGGTTCCTGATCATAGTGCTTGGCAAGCAGAAAGATGTTCTTGGCGGTCGGAACCGCCGCTGAAACCGTTGCGGCGATTGTCCAAAGTGGGTCCAGACCAATCAGATGCGCCGCCAGAAGCACCAGCCCGGGCGCAGCGATCAGCTTGACCAGTGTCAGAAGCAGGATCAAAGGCCCCGTTTGAATAATCGTCCGCACGCTGGTCGTGAAGCCGATTGCGAACAGCGCAACCGCGGCCAAAGCTTGGCTCAGAAGTTCAAGGTAATCGGATACCGAATCCGAAAACCCGATCCCGGTGAAGGAATACGCGACCCCCAGCAATGTGGCCGCGATGATCGGATTTTTCAGCACGTTCAGGAAAATCCTGTAGATTGGTGTCTTGGCGCTGGCCTTATGTCCAGCCGAGCTTTCCAACACGGTCGTCATGACCAAAAGCATCAAGGCGACAACCAGATTCGCCAACACAGCCGGTAGCGCACCCTTGGCTCCGAAAATCGCGTGTAGAACGGGCAACGCAACTAAAGCCGTGTTCGAGGCAACCCCGGCAAAGGCCGCGACGGTGGCAGAACCGGTCTCAAATCCCGTGAAACTTTTCAAACCTGCGAAAAGCAGCACAAACAAAAGCAGCAACGTCCCGCCGTAAGACAGATAGAACCCATAATTAAGAAGATTTTGGAACTCTTCCTGCCCGATCAGATAGAACATGATGGCCGGGATCAGGACATAAACCGCAAACTGGACCAGCGCGTCAGACGTGTCCTGGCCCAAAAGGTTCGTCCAGGAAAATACGTATCCGGTCAGGATTACCGCGAAAACCGGCGCGATAAGATTAATCAGCTCCATGTTGCCATCAGGCGGGAATTCACCTGCACTCCTGTTTGCTATACCCCATACTAGGGCATATCTGTCGGAATTCGCAGCATTATTTATAAAGTGCCATTTCTAGCCCAGTGCGCTTTTCCGTTTGTGCTTTTTCTCTTCAATCGGAACGGTTGCCGGATCCACGTCCCGCACGAGCCGATCTTCGCCTGCCAGACACACGAAACGCTGCCCGCGCATCCGACCGATCAGCGTCAACCCAACCTCGCGCGCGATCTCAACGCCCCAGGCCGTGAAACCCGAACGGGATGCCAGAACAGGAATACCCATCATGGCCGTCTTGATCACCATTTCCGAGGTCAAACGACCTGTGGTGTACAGGATCTTGTCCTCTGCCGCTTCGCCCTCGGACAGCATCCAACCGGCGATCTTGTCGACCGCGTTGTGCCGACCCACGTCCTCCATATAAACCAACGGGCGGTTTTCCCGGCACAACACCGTGCCATGGATCGCACCCGCCTCAAGATAGAGCGAGGGTGTGCGGTTGATCTTGGCCGCCAGATCATAAAGCCACGATGTGCGCACGGTGACCTGAGGCAAGCGCACGTCTTCGAGACCCTCCATCATATCCCCAAAGACGGTTCCAACGGCGCAGCCACTGGTACGGGTCTTTTTCTTGAGCTTATCCTCATAAGACGTCTCGCGCGCCGTGCGGACAACGACGGTTTCCAGATCTTCATCGAAATCGACACGGGTAATCTGGTCGTCAGGCAGCAGCATGCCCTGATTGCGTAGAAAACCCAGCGCCAGATATTCGGGGTAATCGCCAATTGTCATCGCGGTCACGATCTCTTGCGAGTTCAGGAAAATCGTCAAAGGACGTTCTTCCACCACTGAAATCTGGCTGGCCTCGCCATTCTGATCCACACCTTCGACGGCACGTGTCAGGCGGGCCGCCCTGGGGTCGGGGGCGATGATGTAGTCTGACAGGTTCTGTTCCGTGGCCAATTGCAACCCTTTCCCAAGACCGCTACTGCTGCGATCAACACCATAGGATTTAGCCATGGCAGACACCACATCCAAGTCATACTTCTGGAAAGGGTTTCGGGACGGGACCCCGTTTATCTTTGTTGCGATACCGTTCGGCACACTGTTCGGCGTGTTTGCGACCGAAGCAGGCTTGAACATCGTCCAGACGATGGCTTTCACCTCAACCGTTTTTGCCGGGGCTGCCCAGTTTGCCGCCCTGCAACTGCTGCAAGATCAGACCCCGACCGCGATCATTCTGGTATCCGCCTTGGCGGTGAACCTGCGCATGGCGATGTACTCGGCCTCATTGACGCCGTTTCTGGGCGCGGCCCCGATGTGGCAGCGTGCTTGCGCGGCCTATCTAACTGTCGACCAATCCTATGCCAGTTCGATCGTTCAGTTCGAGAAAGAGCCAAACATGACCGTCCCGCAACGGATGGCCTATTTCGTCGGCTCGGTCACGCCGATCACACCTCTTTGGATACTGGCAACCTACCTCGGCGCGGTTCTGGGTACGCGTATTCCGGAAAGTTGGGCACTGGATTTTGCCCTGCCGATCACATTTCTGGCGATGATCGGCCCAATGATGCGCACCCTGCCTCATGTGGCGGCGGCACTTGTTGCGATCATTGTGTCCCTGCTGACGGTGGCGATTCCGTTCAATCTGGGCCTGCTGATCGCCGGGTGCGCCGGCATGATCGCAGGCGCGCAGGCCGAATTGATGGCCGAACGCAGAAAGGCCGCCGCATGACACAGCCTGATCCTGTCACTATCTGGACCATCATCATCGGGCTTGCCATCGGCAGCTATGCCCTGCGCTTTGTCTTTATCGGCCTGGTCGGAGATCGCCCGATGCCGCCATGGTTGCTGCGCCATCTGCGCTATACGGCCGTGGCAATCATTCCTGCGCTGATCGCGCCGTTGGTCGTCTGGCCCACGGCAACAGGCGGTCAACCCGACGCACCGCGCATGGCAGCGGCGGCTGTGGCCATAACTGTCGGACTATTCACCAAGAACGTGATCGCGGCCATCTTCAGCGGGGCCGCAACGCTTTACGGGCTGCTCTACCTATTGGGCTGAGTCAGCCTCCAACTGGTTCAGTTGCTCATTATTAAAGGCGAGACCGGTTTGAAGATCGGCGTCGTCGTTTTCCCGGTATTCAGCGGTTTGAACACCCGGTAGCTGGGCAAACTGGTCCGACAACTTAACGGGATAGAACGTGGTTTCGATCTGCTCGAACCCCGGCACTTGCTGCAGCAACTGGGCAGTCGAATTGGCACAGAATGCACCTGCAACCGGCCCCGATTGCTTGGCAAGCTGCAGGGCAATCTCGGCCTGTTGGGGGGTCACTTCGACAGTTTGAATGCGCGCATAATGCGTTTCGCGCGCGTGGCTGCTGCGATAAGCGCGTTCCACATTCGGGGTAATGCCGTACAGGACGTCGTCCTTGATCGGCACCACATCCGCCCTGAATGATCCGGCGGGGTCAAAGATCACCCTTTCGCTGCCGCTGATCATCAGCGACGTATGGGCACCTGAACCCGTCCGGGTGCTGATCATTGTATAAAGGGTCAGGCTCGACGGCCCCGGATCGCGATAGGACCGCGCCGAAATTTCAGCCAATTCCGCCTGCGGACGCTGTGACCCAGCGCAACCCGCAACTGTCACAGCCAGCAGGCAGGCAATCAAAACCCTGATCACGGCCAACCCCGTTTTTCGGATTTAAGCGGCAAAAACCGCCAGGAAAAGGCAGAGGAAGGCGATGGCAACCACACACCATGTGGTCGCTTTGATGAACCCGTTGAAGGTTTTGGTTTGGACGGTGATGTCCATTTCGCCGTGCTTGTGTTCAGCCATGATTGTCAGAATCCCAATTCGCGTGTTTGAGATGTTGGATAATCGAAAATCCCGGGCCTGTCACCACGTCATTCGCGCGCAGGGGTCAGGGGTGGAAACACCGAACATCCCGGATAGCCGAACCCCCAGCGCCACGGAAGCCCGGAACACGGAGCTCCGCCAAATCGGACGGCTGCGTGCATTGCCTCGGCGGTCACGGAGTGCGCTAGGCGAATCTGATCCGGCGTCATGTCATAGCGCTGTGCGTAGCCATCGGCGTGGTCTTCTCCGTGCTGTTTGACACAGGCGCGCAAGGCGCTGTCCGCTGCCACGCGGGCCGCGAAACTGTCATCGGCCGTAAGCGCGCCACCGGCATTGTGATAGGCGCGGTCATGGGTGACGCAGCATCCCTCCCACGGCGGGTGGGCTTCGTAGAGCGCGCTGAACTTGGGAAATGTATCCGCAACAAAACGCCAGCTTGCCGACAGGCCGCCCGAACAGCCATCTGTTTCAAACGGCGTCAAGGCGGCCTCGTCCAATTGCGGGACCAAGGCGCGATGCGCGGGCATTTCGATGCTGCGCAGGACATCCTGCGAATGCGCAGGTGATGCGATCAGCCCCACCGCAAAAATCAGGTTACGGGCTGTCATCTCGCATCGCCTCTGTGTCTATTGACAGACCAAACGCGTTGGCCAGCCACAGCACCAACCGCTCACCCGGCCCCATTTCGGCACGTGCACGCAGAACTTCGTTTGCCATAGCGGGGCGGTCTGTGATCAGCCCGTCCACGCCCATCGACGCCATCGCAGACATCTGCAGCGGATCATTGACCGTCCAGACATAGATGTCCTTGCCCGCCGCCTGAACCGAACGCACCAGTCCCGGCGTGGCCATCGCAGCATTTACAGCGACAAAATCCCCTTCAAGCCCTGACAGATCACCGATTGCGGTGGCCGCAAGAACCCCGGCGCGCCAGTCCGGGCGCAATTTCTTCATCTTTTGCACGGCCGGATACTTCAGCGACATCGTGGCGATGTCGTCCTGCATATCGAGTTCCTCGACCAATGCCGCCACGCGGTTTTCCAGATCAACGTCGTGACCATAGTATTTCAATTCGATGATGACCTTGGACTTGCCCTTGGCCGCCGCCAGCACGTCGCGCAGGGTCGGGGTGCGTTCTTCCGCGTATTCGGGGTCAAACCAACTGCCGATGTCGATCTCGGCCACCTCTTCCATGGTCACATCCCAAACCTTGGTGGGGACGCCCGCCAGTTTCATGAAATCGCTGTCATGAGCAACGATCACCACATCATCCGCAGTTTCCTGCACGTCGATCTCGACCCAGTCGGCGCCGTCCTCGATCGCCTTCAGGACAGCCGCCATCGTGTTTTCCGGCCGCAAGGCAGCGGCCCCGCGGTGGCCAATGACCTCGGCCCGGTCGGGGGCCTGTACCTGTTCCAACAGATGCTGACCAAACCACAGACCGATCAGCACCGCGACCACAGCGCCGCCGACTGCGGTGAACAACGGCACCCGCAGGCTGCCGGGTTCGGGGTGTGGAGGCTCATCCGTCCTGATTTCAAAGAACCTGTCCAGAACCACGGCCAATGCGCCCAGCGCGGTCGCTGCCAAAACCAGCCCCGCCAGCGACCATAACCCGGCAATCAAAAGGCTGTAGGTCAATGCCAGGCGCAGGTTCGAGCTGTCCTGAAGTGGCACGATGGCGAACAGCACCCCGGCAACCCATGCAATCAGCGTCGCAATCAGCAGCCGCACTATCAGCCACACCGCAAGTTCGATCTTTAGCTGCCCCCGTTTCCCTTCCATCCTTTCGGTGCTGAGGGCGAAGGTCTCAGCCGGGCGCACCTGTTCGAACAGAACCAGATGCAGCGACAGCGCCCATCCCGACAATCTACGGATCAGAACCCAGGCCATGACCAGCAAAACAGCCCCGATCAGAACCACGGCCAACCAAAAAGAGGGCGGTTTGAAAGTCAGGTAATAGTTGATGTCATATTCCGTCAGTGTCCACCAAGCGATCAGGGCAGACACCGCAGCGAAGGGCAAAACCAACAGCAAGACCCGCAGAACAAACCGCACCGCGAAGCCAAACAGCGCTGGAAGGCTCGACAAAATCAGGCCGATGGCAGCGCTTCCTGCGCGCCATGGGTCAGATTCCCCCATCCGTAGCGATCCCGTCATGACAGAAAATACGAACACTTCGGCCAGCAGAAACAGGCTCAGAACGGCGACAGCGACCAAAAAACCGGCCGGAGATAGGACAAAGGCCGCGATGTCCTGATCCGTCAGCGCCGTCTGGCTGGACAGTGAAACTGCAAGGTTCGCGGCAATCGCCAGCCCCGGTGTGATAAGCGCGATCAAAAGCAGACGCACCACGAAATAGATCGGAACAAACACGCGGCGGCGCGCCCATGCGCCTTTGTAGGCATTTGTAACGGCTGAGAAACTTGTCACCTGACGCCCCCCTGAATGATCCCTTCATTCAAGGCCGCGCCGTCACGAATTGCAAGTCAGGCGATCAGCTTTCTTCCAGATTAGCCGCCAGCCGGAACCCGATGCGATTTGCGGGTTTGTCTTCGACCGATTTCGGCAGGGCGCGCAGCATCACGTTCAATTGGCTCACATGCTGCACAAGCTGGGTTCGCGCACCAGTCGCGTCCGAACCGTAGAAAGTGATGACATCGGGGTCAAAATACCCCATCCCTTCGATCCGCATTACACCCGCATCGCCGCCGGTAAAGCCCATCGCGATCTCGTGGTCGCTGTCCAATGTCTGCTCAAAGTTCTGGATGTACAGGATCAGACGCTCATAGGCCCATTGCGCAGGGCTTTTGGTTTCTACGGGCGTCTTCAACGGGTCGGGCAGGTCTTTTGCACCGGATTTCGCATCGGGGTTGGAATGAACCTCGTAACATCGGGGAAGGGCCGCGGATTCTGCTGCCTCGGCCGAGGTTTCGATCTTGTCCATACCTTTACCCTTTGCGCTGAAACTCCCACGCCCCGTCCGCGCGGAGCGTCCGGGTGACAGCACCAATGTGGTAAAGATGGTTGAGATGTGCAACCGACTCAACCAAAGCCAGCCCGTACTCACCCTCGGAAATCTTGCGTTTGAACAGCGGAAGGAAACAGTCGGCGGCGGTTCTGGGCGTGTCCAGATAGTCGCGCAGGCGATCCAGTGCACTGTGGTGGTTTTCGATCAACTGCTTCATCCGTAGTGGCAAACCGGTAAATGGCAGCTTATGCCCACCCAGTGCCAGTTGGTCAGGCCGGGCCAGACCTTGCAGACGCTCGCACGCCTCCAGCCATTCAGCGACCGGGTCCGCCATCGGTTCGGTGACAAAGACGCCAAGGTTGGGACTGATCGAACTGAGAATCTGATCACCCGTAATCACCAGATTGTCGTCGCGGCTCCAGAATGTGGCATGTTCGGGTGCGTGGCCATTGCCCATATGCACGACCCAGTCGCGACCACCCATGCGGATCACGCCATCCTGCTTGATCCGGGTAAAGCCCAACGGCATCGGATAAACCGTGTCGCAATAGTTAAAGGGCCGCTCGGTCAAGCGCTTGGCCAGAATGTCCGGCGCCATGCCAGCGCTGCGATAATAGTCCAGCGTTTCCTGCGGCCAGTTTTCCTGCACATCCAGCGTCAGCATTCGCGCGAACAACCACGCCGTGCGGGTCGTGATCAGTTCCGCGTCGTGTTCGGATTGAAACCAACCTGCATTGCCGATGTGATCCGGATGATGGTGGGTGACCACCACGCGTTTGATCGGCTTACCCGCCAAGGGGCCAGCCATCAGGGTTTCCCAGATGGCACGGGTCTTATTCGACGAGAAGCCGGTGTCGATCAGCGTCCATCCATCACCGTCATCCAACGCATAGACATTGACATGATCCAGCGCCATGGGCAGCGGTAACCGCATCCACAGAATACCTTCGGCGACCTCGATCGCTTGGCCCGTAGCCGGAGGCTCGGGCCATGGATAGCGGATCGCCAAAGAGGTATCGCCGTCCATCAGGCTGCCAGCTCGTCCGCGCTGAGGGCATAGACATCGTCCGCGCCGTTCTGCGCCTGCGCCAGAAGACCCGCGAATTCAGGCAGCAGCGCATTTACATAGTAGCGCGCCAGCTTAAAGCGGGGGCCTTCCGGTTCCGCCAGAGCCGCCTTGAGGTGATAATGCCCACCCAAAACACGCGCGAAGGCGTGCAGATAAGGCACCGCACCTGCGAAACGGGTATTCATGTCGGTCTGCGACACAAGCCATTCGGTAGCTTCACGCAGGCTCTCGGTGGCTTCCCAGACAGGTCCGGCCAATTCGGGCATAGTCGCGCGCGCTTTTTCTGCGTGATCTTCGATTTCGTCCAGAAGGCGGCTGGCCGCTTCGCCACCATCCATCATCTTGCGGGCAACAAGGTCCATGGCCTGAATGCCGTTGGTGCCTTCGTAGATCGCAGTCACACGGACGTCGCGGTAAAACTGTGCAGCTCCGGTTTCTTCGATGAAGCCCATGCCGCCATGCACCTGAACACCGGTTTCCGAGACACGCATACCGGTTTCGGTGCCGAACGCCTTGCAGATCGGGGTCAGCAACGCCGCACGCGCGCTCCAATCCGCGTCGCCAGTGGCATCGGCCATGTCGATCGCAGCCGCGTTTGCCAGCATGATCGAGCGCGCAGCAAAAGTGTCGGCCCGCATCGCCATCAACATCCGGCGCACATCCGCGTGGTCGATAATGGTCCCGGACGGTGTCTTGCCCTGTTTCCGTTCCAAAGCGTATTGCACCGCGTGCTGATAGGCACCTTCCGCAGCACCCACTCCCTGACCGCCAACGCCCAGGCGCGCGTTGTTCATCATGGTGAACATCGCGGCCATGCCGCCATGTTCCTTGCCCACAAGCCAGCCCTTGGCGCCGTCATACTGCATTACACAGGTCGGCGACCCATGCAGGCCCATCTTGTGTTCCAGCGAAACCACTTTCAGGTCATTGGCCACACCGGGGTTTCCACTCTCGTCCGGCAGGTATTTTGGCACCAGGAACAATGAGATACCTTTTGTGCCCGGCACTCCATCGGGCAAACGCGCCAGAACCAGATGGCAGACGTTTTCGGCAAAATCGTTGTCACCCCACGAGATATAGATCTTCTGACCTGACACCGCATATGTGCCGTCGCCATTGGGTTCCGCTTTTGAAGTCAGCGCGCCAACGTCCGATCCGGCCTGCGGTTCGGTCAGGTTCATGGTGCCCGACCATTCGCCTGCGATCATCTTGGGCAGGTACAACTCTTTCAACTCATCACTGGCGTGATGTTCCAGCGCCTCGATCTGGCCCTGTGTCATCAAAGGGGCCAGTTGCAGCGACAGACAAGTAGCAGCCATCATTTCGTTTACTGCTGTGGTCAAAGTCATCGGCAGGCCCATGCCACCATATTCGGGGTCCGCGCTCATCCCGATCCAACCGCCTTCGGCAATCGCTTTCCAGCCGTCCGCATAGCCCGGCGAGGTGCGCAGCACGCCGTTTTCCAGACGCGCGGGTTCCAAATCACCGGGGCGTTGAAGCGGTGCCATAATCTCTTCGCACATCTTCCCGGCCTCGGTCAGGATGGCGCTGACTACGTCCTCGCTGGCTTCCGCGAATTTTTCAGTCGCAGCGATCTGGTCGAACCCGATCGCGTTTCGTAGCAAAAATTCATAATCAGCGATTGGCGCGCGGTACGGCATGTCTTCCCTCGGAGTTGTTTCGTTCGGTTTAATATGGCGGGGTTGGAAATTCCACCGCCGACCTATATGCATCTGGGTTTGAACGATTACGTAGCTTTACCAATGTTACACGCAATCAAAACGCAGCGTCACCGCCAATGAGTCCTAACGGCACACGGGAATATACCGCGACCCCCAGCGGAATAGCGCAGGCTGCGGACCTGTTACGGCAGGGGCTGTTGGTCGCCTTTCCGACCGAAACGGTTTACGGGCTCGGCGGAGATGCCCGAAATGGCGAGGCCGTGGCCAGCATTTACGCCGCCAAGGGACGCCCCAGTTTCAACCCGTTGATCGCGCATGTTGCGTCTGTCGAAGCCGCTCAACGCTTTGTTGAATGGTCCGATCTGGCGGAAAAGCTGGCGCGAGCTTTTTGGCCCGGTCCACTAACATTGGTGCTGCCCTTGCGCTCGGACCACGGCATCTCTTCTCTGGTTACCGCCGGGTTGGACACGCTGGCCGTGCGCGTTCCAGCGCATCCCACGGCACGCGCGCTGCTGGGTGCGTTTGACGGGCCGGTTGCGGCACCTTCGGCCAACCCTTCGGGTCAGATCAGCCCGACCACGGCCGATCACGTGCGGGCCGGGCTGGACGGTCGCATCGCCGCCATTCTGGACGACGGGCCCTGTGGTGTGGGGTTGGAGTCCACCATCGTCGGGTTGGCTGGCCCTCCGGCTCTGCTCCGCCCTGGTGGAGTGGCGCTGGAACAGATCGAATCTGTTCTGAACACTCAACTGCATCTCCACCTGCCGGAGGACCCGTTATCCGCGCCGGGGCAGTTGCAGTCGCATTACGCCCCGGACGCACCTGTTCGGCTAAACGCCTGCAAAACGCAGGGCGACGAAGTACTGCTGGGCTTTGGGTCGGTCGATTGCGATCTGAATCTGTCACCGGACGGAAACCTGACCGAGGCAGCGGCCAATCTGTTTGCCACGCTGCACAGCCTTAACGAGACAGGCCGGCCCATTGCGGTATCGCCGATCCCCGATCACGGGTTGGGGGTGGCCATCAATGATCGCCTCCGCCGCGCTGCTGCACCGCGCGATAGCTGATCAGGCGCGCCCGGCGCTGGCCGACAAAGTCAGCGGGTCCACACCCAGCGTTGCAAGTGTAGCTTCCCATTTCTCATCATCAGGAACGTCGAACACAAGCCGCGACGACGCCTCGGTCGTCAGCCAACCGTTTTGGGCGATCTCATCCTCAAGCTGCCCCGGCCCCCAACCAGAATAGCCCAGCGCCAGCGTGGAATTCAAAGGCCCCTTCCCCGAGGCAAGATCTTCAAGCACGTCCAAAGTGGCGGTCATGCTGAAATCGTCCGAGATTTTCATCGAATGCAGGTTCGCGTCGTAATCCGAACTGTGCAGCACAAATCCACGGGACATTTCGACCGGACCTCCGAAATGGACCAGACGCTCGCCTATGATCGGGATCTCGCAGGCGATATTTAGCTGTTCAAGCAGGGCTTTGATCCGCAGGTCCGACGGTTTGTTCACAATCAGCCCCATGGCACCGTCTTCCCCGTGGCTGCACATATAGACCACCGAATGATCAAAGCGCGGATCCCCCATGCCGGGCATGGCAATCAACAGTTTTCCGGTCAGGTCCATAAGATGCCATCTCTTGCTGAGTACCTTTCAACAATGGCCTTGGGGGGGTTGGATTGGCAAGGGATCAACGCAGATTTCCGCGGATTTCATTCTGGTGACCGGAACGTGACTTGGATTCTGGCCCAACTCCGCGCATGTATTGGGTATGAAAGTAAACGGGACATTACCTGCGGTCGCATTGACCCTGAGCTTTTTGACATCAGGGCCAGCTTTGGCTCAGGTCACAGGGTCGGTGGTCGAACTGGACGTGCTGGATGGGGGTCGCACCGCGCAGGGCACCTATCTGGGGGCTATGCGTTTGACCTTGCAGGAAGGTTGGAAAACCTACTGGCGCGCGCCCGGAGATGCAGGAATTCCGCCTCAGTTTAACTGGAGCGGCTCGGAAAATGTGGGCGATATATCCTTTACATGGCCCGCGCCCTCGGTCTTTGATCAGAATGGTTTGAAATCTATCGGATACCAGGATCAACTGGTTCTTCCCGTTGAAATCACACCGAAGAATGCCGCCAAACCCGTTCGCTTGCGGGGAACAATGGATTTGGGCGTCTGCAAGGATGTGTGCATCCCCGAGCAGTTGGGCTTTGATCATACGCTAAATGCCGATGCGGGTCGCAATCCCGCAATCGCCGCCGCGCTTGCGCAGCGCCCGTTTTCCGCGAAAGAGGCGCGCGTGGCGCACACCAGTTGCCGTCTGACACCCACGTCGGACGGAATACAGATCGAAGCCCGCGTCACCATGCCCTCGGCCGGAGGGCGTGAGATCGCCGTGATCGAACCCGGCAACTCGATGCTGTGGGCCTCGCCCCCGGAAACGGAACGCCAGGGTGACACGCTGGTTGCCACGTCTGAGGTGATCAGCGAATCCGGCGGTGCCTTTGCGCTGGACCGATCCGAGATTCGGATTACCATTTTAGGCGCAAGCCACGCGGTTGATATTCAGGGGTGCAGCGCAGGCTGACAGGCATGACGCAAACTCCTAAAATCGGCGCATTGGCCGTCGTCGTCCATAACGAACAGGTTCTGTTGGTCCAGCGCAGCAAACAGCCCGACGCGGGGCTTTGGGGTTTTCCCGGCGGCCACGTAGAATGGGGCGAAACTGTTCTTGAGGCCGCGCAACGGGAATTGCGCGAAGAAACCTCGGTCATTGCCGAGCCTTTGCGATATCTGGATAATCTGGACCTTCTTCGCCGGGACGCGCAAGGCGCAGTACAGTCACATTACCTGCTGGTCGGTGTCGCCTGTGAATACCGCTCAGGAACCCCTGTTGCCGCAGACGACGCGCAGGATGCGCGCTGGTTTCCTTTGGATCAAATCCGTCGCGGCGAGCTGGCCATGAGCGACCGAGTGCCAGATTTGCTGGAAATCGCGCTAAACCGCGATTAGGCTGGCCGCCCTTTCAGACGTACATACAGCAGGCTGGACAATGTGACGGAAAGCAAAAGGATCAGCACCGCCCCGGCAAAGAAGGCGCCAAGCCCCATCTGCAATACAGCGAGTCCATCCTCACCGGCGTAAAGTCCCGACAGCGGTCCAAACGGTATGCCGGTCACGGCTGGCAGAACCATCGTCACGCCAAGCCATAGCAACATGACCAGCCCCGTCACAGCCAGCGCACCGCGCACGACACGGTCCGGTGCCCGCAGCCCCCTGCGCATGGCTGTCATCGGGCGCGACAGGTCATTTAGAATGGCCAGCAGCGCAGGAACCAGCAGCAGAACCAACAGCATCCCGAAGGCCAGCCCGTAGACCAGAGTAATAACCGTCGGCTTGAGGAATTGCGCCTGTTGCGATCCTTCATACAAAAGCGGCGTGAGCCCCAGAACAGTAGTCAGCGTCGTCAGCATCACCGGCCGCAAACGGTCTGCCGTTCCTTCAATGATCGAAGGCACAAGCCCACGCTCTTGTCGGTAAGCATCGATGGTCGTCACCAGAACAATCGAGTCGTTGATGATGATCCCAGTCATCCCCAACAACCCCACTACTGTGAACATGCTCAGCGGCACGTCCCAGACGTAGTGCCCCCAAATCGTTCCGACCAAGCCAAACGGTATGATCGCCATAACGACCAGAGGTCGCGTCCAACTGGCGAAGACCCAAGCCAAAACCAGATAAATCCCCGTCAGGCACAAAATCAGACCAGTCCGCGCCTCGGACAGGAATTCATCCTCCTGTTCACTCAGGCCTGCCATCGTCCATTCGACCTGGCGCTCCGAGGCGATGCCGGGCAAAATCTCTTCCTGCATCGCGCGGGCGATTTCGGCGGCCCGGGCGGGGTCATCCTCGGAAATGTCGCCATAGACCGAGACCACCCGCAAGCCGTTCTCGCGCCGCACGGTCGAGAACCCGGACTTTCGCTGTACGGACACGATATCGGCCAAGGGTACATAAACGCCGTCTGGCGTGCGCATCAGCGTTCGCTCAAGGAAGTCGGCGGTCAGTTCCCCCTCGGGAAGTTCCACGCGAATCTCGGCGCTTCGGGGACCATCGGGGAAGGTGGCGGCCTCAATACCGTTCAACCGGTCGCGCAGAACCCGGCCCAGCGTTTCGATCCGGAAACCCAGCGCCTGCCCCTGCGCTGTGAGATCCAGAATGAACTCTTCCTTGTCATATGCCAGATTATCTTCAAGGGCCGAGACTTCGGGGTATTTCGAAAGTTCGGATTGCAGATCTTCAGACGCGGATTTGAGCGTATTTACGTCCGCGCCATAAAGCTGAACGTCAATCGCATCACCACCCGGACCGGACCGCCAGCCCCGGAAGCTGAGGATTTCCACCTTGGGATGGCGCGGAACAAAGTCCTGTAGCTCGCCCACAAATTCAAAGCTGGAATAAGGGCGCAGATCGGCGTCGATCAATTCAATCGAAATCCCGCCCAACAGGTCCGAATCCTTGCCATCCGCTGCCGACAAACCGCGCCCTGCTGTGCCGCCCACTTCGGCTAGCACGTATTCGATGGGATTGCGCCCATGGCGTTCTTCGTAAATCTCGCCCAGTTCTTCGGCTGCGCGTTGGACCTGCTGCATCATTGCCAGCGTGTCGGCGCGGGTCGCGCCCTCGACCATGATGAAATTGCCTGTGATCGAGCCGCGCTCGGGCGCGTTGAAGAACCGCCAGTTCACGTCGCCCCGAATGAAAAGCGCGATCTGGCTGGCCAGAAATACGATCATGACCGCAACTACGACATACCGCGCCCAGATTGCCCATGCGATCAAGGGCCGGAACAAAGTGTCCCGGACCCAACGGAACCCCCGATTTACCACCCGGTTAGGCAAGTCATACCAATGTTCCTTGGCCGAATGCGCGATTGCGTGGGCCATGTGGTTGGGCAGGATCAGAAAACACTCGATAAGCGAGGCGATCAGGACCGCGATGACAGTAAAGGGTATGTCGCGGATCAGCTCTCCGAACCGCCCGCCAATGGCAGTTAACCCGAAAAAGGCGATCACAGTTGTCAGGGTCGCGGCAAAGACAGGCATCGCCATGCGCCGCGCGGCGCGTTCGGCAGCGATCATGGGGGCCTCGCCCAGCCTTCGCGCCCGGAAATCCGCGTGTTCTCCAACAACAATCGCGTCATCGACAACGATGCCAAGCGTAATGATCAGGCCAAACAACGAGACCATGTTAATCGAAAGCCCGCCTATATACATGAAGGCGATGGCCGCAGACATGGCCACCGGAATACCCGCCGCAACCCAAAAGGCGATGCGCGCGTTCAGAAACAGGAACAGCAGGCAAACGACAAGCCCCAGCCCAACAAGCCCGTTGTCGATCAGAATATCCAGACGGTTGGTAATCGCCTGCGCTCGTGTGCGGATCAACTCAACCGTCACGCCTTCGGGCAGGCTAGCCTGCATCTCGGCAACCACATCTTCGACGGTATGCTGAATTTCAATGGCATCCCCGAGGTTCGAGCGGTCGACCCGCACGGACATGGCCGGGTTATCACCCACGTAATAACTGCGGTTCCGGTTGACGCCCTCCACCCGGATCACGGCGACATCGCCAATAAGAAGTTTTGAGCCGTCCTCGAAATTGCGGAGTGGAATGCCTTCGATTTCCTCTGGCGTCCGCTTTTCGGTGCCGGTCCGAATGCGCGCATTGGCTCCGGTAACATCACCTGCTGGATTCGCCGTTACTTCGGCAGCGATGGCCGAGGCGATCTCGGACAGGGTGATATCATTTGCGATAAGCTGCGCTGTCGGAACTTCGACCACGATACGAGGGGCCGCAAGGCCACGGATCGTCGTCCGCGTGACACCCACGGCGAACAGGCGGTTGATCAACTCATCGGTGAACTTGGCCAGATTGTCAGGCGCGACAGGTCCTGTGACCACCACATCCGTAACTCGGTCGCGCCACCCGCCGCGGCGTATAGTCGGTTCGTCGGCGTCTTCCGGCAGGTTGGTCACACCGTCGACGGCGGTTCTGACATCCTCCACTGCGCGGGACATGTCCCAGTTGGGCTCGAACTCCATCCGAATACTTGCCCGCCCCTCGCGCGAGGTGGTTTCGGTACTGGCCACCCCCTCGACCGCCAATAGCGCAGGTTCAAGAAGCTGAACGATGCCATTGTCCACGTCTTCGGGACCGGCCCCGTCCCACGCGACGTTCACATCGACGCGCTCAAGAATGACATCGGGAAAAAACTGCGCGCGCATGTTCGGGATGGCCGCTGCCCCCAGAACAAGCATGACAAGCAGCAAAAGATTGGCGACCGTCCTGTGCCGGGTAAAGTAGCTGAGAACGCCGCCTGCCGCACCGGGTATGTCGCGCATCATCGGGCCTTACCCCCCTGCCCGATTTTCCAGACGCCGCACAAGTGACGCCGGCACTTTCGCCTCGCGCAACTGCCCCAGAACGCGGTCCTTCACAGCATCCGGCATTCGATCACTGGCTTCGACCTGCGCCACCAACCGCGCGCGTTGTTCTTCGGTCAGCTCGACCATATCGGCCAATGCGCCTGCGTTGGCCTCGGCTCGCAGGGGTCGCACCCGGACACCCGCCCCCAGCAGGGGCGTTCTGCCGACCACAACCTCTCGGCCTTCCAGACCCTCACCGCGCAACAAGACCTCATCCCCCTGACGACGAACAAGCTGCACAGGCAGCGACTCAAGCCGATCCCCCTCGCCCAGCACCAAAACCGTGCCGACCGCATCCAGAACGGACGAGGGCAGGCGCACGACGTTGTCCAACGGTTGTTCCTCAACAGTGACCGTCACGAAATCGCCGGGCTTGAACCCGGATGCATCGTCCAGACGGGCATAGATCAACCGCCCGGTCTGCCCTTCGCCCGCCGAACCGCTGTCGCGGCTGATGCGCCCTTGCGCCATCAGGTCGGTGCCTGTGACCTCGAGCGACACTGTGACAGGCGCGTTGATCAACCCGCCCTGCGCATCCAGCAGGCGTACATATTGCGCAGTCGAGACGCGGAACGCCACCTCCAGCGCATTCGGATCGACCAGTTCCGCCAGCTTTTCATTGGCGGACACCAAGCGCCCTTCAACCAGAGTCACATCCGTCAGCGTACCGCCAAACCGCGCCTTTACTGTCATGTCGTCCAGATCACGCTCGGCGGCCTCCAGCGCGATACGCGCCCGCGCCAGCAGGGTGGTTGCCTGATCCACGCGCGATTCCGCCTGCGCCAGTGCAATCCGCCGCGCCAGAACCGACTGTTGAGCGGATGCCTCGGCCAGTTCAGCCTCTTCCACGGCGGCCGGGGTTCCGACGCCCCGCGTCTGCAAGTCTTTCTGACGCTGCAAGGCACGACCGCGCAGGCCTGCCTGCGCCTCGGCTGAATTCAACTCGTCCTGCGCCAGCAGCAAAGACCGCTCGGCATCACGTTCCTCGAACTGAGCGTCCAGAAGATCGGATTTCGCACGATCCAGTGCAGATTGCGCATCGGCGGGATCAAGCTCGACCAACACTTCGCCTTGTGTCACCACGCCGCCATCCTCGAAATCTTCGGACAACGACATCACCCGCCCCCCTAAAGCGGCGCGTAGTTCCAGACGCCTGCGGCTTTGCACTTCGCCGAAGGCCTCCAGATAGGGGATGACAGTTGTAAGCTCGGCTGGCTGGACGGAAACGGCAAACACACGCTCGCGCGCCTGCGGAGCCTCATCGTCGCGTGTCAGCACATCCTGAACAGCGCCCGAAATCATTTGAACAGCCACAAACAGCAGGGCCAGCGTCAGAAACGCCAGAAAAACACCGACAAGGCTCTGCCGTAGAAATCGCATTCACTTTTACCCCGGTTGCATCAGGCTGCCATTTGCAAAAGGTAGCCGGGCTGTCGAAATTGCCAAGCTACAAAGCACGTTAAACGCTTAAACGTGTGAACAGTTTACTTCCGTCGCAGATGTTCGTCCAATCTGGGCATTATTTCCACGAAATTGCAGGGCCGGTGTCGGTAATCGAACTGTTTTTCCAAAATGCCGTCCCACGCATCCTTGCACGCGCCGGGGCTGCCGGGCAGCGCAAACAGATAGGTTCCTCCGGCTACGCCGCCGGTTGCGCGGGATTGCACCGCCGAAGTGCCGATTTTCTCCATCGACACTATGGTGAAAACGGTGCCAAACGCGTCGATTTCTTTCTCATAGACGTCGCGATGCGCCTCGACTGTTACATCGCGCCCGGTCAGTCCGGTACCACCGGTCGAAATCACGACGTCGATTTCCGGGTCCGCGACCCAATTCCGCAACTGCGCAGCAATCTCGGCACACTCATCCCGGATGATCTTGCGGTCCGCGACTGTATGGCCAGCCCGTTCGATCCTGTCGACAAGCGTCTGGCCCGATCGATCTTCCTCCAGCGCGCGCGTATCCGATACGGTCAAAACAGCGATCCGGACGGGGATGAAATCCAAGGTTTCGTCAATGCGCGACATTTAGCGTCAGGCCCTTTCCATGATGGCAAGTCGAATGGCAAGGGCCGTGAAAATACCGCCCGTCACCCATCCCATGATACGAGAGGCGCGCGGGTTCGAGATCAGCACTCGCCCCGCACCGCCTGCGAAAACCCCAACCAGCCCATTCACCACGAATCCGCCCAGCGCGATGATCACGCCCAAGATCAGGAATTGCGGCAGGATCGGACCGATGGCCGGGTTCACAAATTGCGGGATAAAGGCCAGCACGAACAGAATGACCTTGGGATTGGTCAGGTTCACAACCAGCCCGTCCCGAAACGCGTATCGCGTTGGTTTGGAGGGTTTGTCATCCGAAACCGCCCCGTAGCGAATTGCACCCCAGGCCAGATACATCAGATAGGCCACGCCCATCCAGCGGATCACGTCGAACAACCACGGCAGGGTAGACACGGCAGCACCCAAGCCAAGCCCTGCCAGCAACACGTGAACCATCAGCCCCGCGGAAACCCCCGCGCTGGCGATCAGTGCAGGTTTCGCACCAGATCGCAGCCCCTGTCCGAAACAGAACATCATGTCGGCCCCCGGCGTAAAATTCAGCGCCATAGCCGCCGGTATGAATGCCAGCAACGTCACCGTTTCGATCATGAGGTCACCTCGAACCAGTTCACTTTAGGACCAAGATTGGCGATCTGCGTGCGTCCGATGGCGCCACGATAGCCCCAACTATCATGGATATGGCCGTGCAAAGAGTATTGCGGCTGCAGGCGTTCTATCGCATCGCGCACGGCAACCGACCCTACCGCATCGCCCATTGACGTCGTATCGCCATACCCTTTGGGCGGGGAATGCGTGATCAGGACATCGGCGGCGTCGCAACGCTCCAGCAACTCGGCGGCTTCCGATTCCGACAAGTCACAGGACCACTCACCAAACGGCGTGAGGGGAACTCCGTACCCAAGGCCAAACAGACGCAGACCATCCACAGTCATCCCCGACCCGTGTAGAACATGGACACCCTCGGGCGCGGCATCCGTCAATTCGGCCGCGCTTTCGGCGTTTCCGGGGATCAGGACAAGAGGGGCGGAAATCTCTGACAGCATCGCCATCGCCTCATCCAGACCCTGTCGCATGTTGCAGTAATCACCCGCGCCGATCACCAGATCAGCCTCGGCGCTGGCCACGGCAATCTCGGCCGCGCGGTTGCGTGCCATATGCAGGTCTGAGAACGCGAGAACTCGCATCACTTACCCTCCAGCCAGGCTTTCAGCTCTAGCAAATCCGCCCATGCCTGCCGTTTCAACTGTGGCTGACGCAGCAGGTCCTCGGGTCTCAGCATCGGGATCACCGGCAGGTCAAACCCCAGATCCCACTTACCGCGCAGCCGGGTGATCCCGCGCCTGCCCAACACAGCCTGAGAACTGATGTTGCCCATGACCACCAGAACATCCGGCTTGGCCAGCGCTACGTGTCGCTCCAGAAACGGCTGCATCATACCGATTTCCTGAGGGTTCGGGTCCCGGTTCTGGGGCGGGCGCCAGGGAAGAACATTGGTGATATAGACGTTTTTGGACCGGTCCAGATCTATCGCGGCCAGCATCCGGTCCAGCAACTGACCCGCTCGACCTACGAAAGGCTTGCCCGCGCGGTCTTCTTCGCGGCCCGGCGCTTCGCCGACGATCATCACCCGCGCACCCGGTGTGCCATCGGCAAAGACCAATTGGCGCGCCCCGCGTTTGAGATCACAATGCTCGAACGCATCCATCGTGCTGCGCAACTGATCCAACGACCCTGCGCCGGCGGCTGCCGCCTTTGCCACGGCAACCGGATCCACCTGTTTCGGCTTTTCGGGCGCGGCTTGGGCTGCTGCAGGCTTTTTGGCCTTGGGCGCGGTATCGGGCAGCGCATAGCGATCCACCGGAACATCCCCGGTCGCTTCTGTTGCGCCCAGTTCGACCTGCCATTCCAGCAAAGCCCGCGCCGTGTGATAGTCCAAAGCCGATTCCATAACCCTCAATCTAACCACCTTTTGACCGAGGGAAAGTGAATAGCACTTGATCGGATGGCCCGTCCCGCTCAGCATTGTCTCATTCATGTTGGTCCTATTACGATTCCTTGCCATTGCACTGTTGCTGATCCCCCTCGGCGACCCCGGTTTCGCGCAGCTGCAAAACCGAGGCGGTCTGTATGACAGGAACACCTTTCCAAACCGGGGCGGCATCTATGAGCGGAACAATCAGTGCCCCGGTGGTCAGTTCAAATGCGGTGCGCGCTGCTGTTCCGGCGGGCAAAGATGCAGTTTCGACGGCCACTGTATTCCGCTGGGCGGCACCTATTGCGGGGGTGGGCGCACATGTGGCCCGTTCGAGCGGTGTGTTGCAGGCGGCAGATGCGCACCACGAGGGGTAAACAAGTGCCGGTCGCGCCTTGACTGCCCCGGCGGCAGCTTTTGCAATATGCGGGGTGAGTGCGAGCGGACCACGCCCGATCTTCAACCGCTCCCTTCCTTAAAATGCGATGACGGACGGACCTGCGATTCGGGCTCCGCTTGCCTGCCCGGCGGTGGATGCTCGCGCCCGGGCTGGTTTTTCTGCGAAAAAACCGGGTCGCAATGCCGTCCCGGGTTCAAGTGTTCCAAGAATCAGGGCTGTGTCCCGGTCAAGGCGGTGGACTGCGGCTATGGCAAATGGTGCAAACCCGGTGAACAGTGTCTGCCCGACGGCGGGTGCGAGAAACTGCCCGAAGGGTCCGATCCGTAGGTTGCCTTGCCTCGCGCAGCTTCTTATAAGCGGCTCGATTGTCAGACAGGAGCCCGCCCATGCGTTTCGCCCATCGTCACCTTCTTGGCATCGAGCATCTGTCGCAATCCGATATTACCGCCATTCTTGATCTGGCCGAAAAATATGTCGATCTGAATCGTCAGTCAGCCAAGCGTTCAGACGTGCTGTCGGGGCTGACCCAGATCAACATGTTCTTTGAAAATTCGACCCGCACACAGGCCAGCTTTGAAATCGCGGGAAAGCGATTGGGCGCGGATGTGATGAACATGGCGATGCAGGCCAGCTCGATCAAAAAGGGCGAAACGCTGATCGACACGGCGATGACCCTGAACGCGATGCACCCCGATCTGCTGGTGGTGCGGCACCCCCATTCCGGCGCGGTCGATCTGCTGGCACAAAAGGTTAATTGCGCCGTGCTGAACGCAGGCGACGGGCGCCACGAACACCCCACGCAAGCTTTACTGGACGCGCTGACAATTCGCCGCGCCAAGGGTCGGCTGCACCGGCTGAACATTGCAATCTGCGGGGACGTGGCCCATTCGCGCGTGGCCCGGTCGAACTTGATCTTGCTGGGCAAGATGGAAAACCGCATCCGGCTGATCGGACCGCCGACTCTGGTGCCCGGTCAATTCGCTGACTTCGGTGCTGAAATCTATGACGACATGAACGAGGGGCTGAACGACGTGGACGTCGTCATGATGCTGCGCCTTCAAAAGGAACGGATGGACGGCGGCTTCATCCCTTCGGAACGCGAATACTATCACCGCTACGGGCTGGACGCCGCGAAACTGGCGCAGGCCAAGCCAGACGCCATCGTCATGCATCCCGGCCCGATGAATCGCGGCGTGGAAATCGACGGCACTTTAGCCGACGACATCAACCGCTCGGTCATTCAGGAGCAGGTCGAGATGGGAGTCGCCGTCCGCATGGCCGCGATGGAGCTGCTTGCCCGCAACCAGCGTGAGGCCGCATGAGCGATCTGACCGTTGCCCCCCATGAACACGGCGTGATCCGCCTGTTCACGCTGGGCATGCGCCCGGAAGAGGCGAAGTTTCTACGCGAACCGGGCGCTGCGGATCAGGTTCTGGGGGTTGCGGGTCTGGACCCGAATCAAATCGACATTTTCCCGGTCGCCGACCTCGAAGACCTGGGGCTTTATGGATATCTCAACGAGGGGTGCGGGGTAACGGAAGATCAGTTGAACCGCACAGATCTTGAGGCGGTTGACGGCTGGGTCATGGCCGTTCGCAGCGCAGCTTTCGGTGGAAACGCCGCCGAATTGCACCCCGATCCAAGGCTGCACCTCATCGGCCTTTATACGGAAGAAACAACCAATTGGTCCGGCGGTGCCATTGCATCTGAAAGCGCCAAGCCGTTCTCGGCCCCGCAGGCAGCTTCGGCTGACGACACGCCACCCCGTGTCGGGTCCGCTGTCTTGGGACTTGTGATCCTGTTGTTGATCGGGGGTGTTCTTTGGCTGATCCTGTAACCTTCACCGCCGACAAAAGCGCCTATATCCGCACAAACACATGGCTGGCCGCCTTTGCAATGGCAGGTGCCATGGTCGTGCTCTGGCTGGTTGGGAATCCGTACATCTGGACCGGTGCGCCTGCGGGCCTTGCAGCGGTTGGCGTCCGTGCATGGTATCTGGCCTCGGAAGAACTGACCAACACGTGGAAGATGTCCGAGACTGCCCTGACGGGCCCCGGCCCACGCAACGTACCCCTGAACCAGATCGAGGCCGTCAACATCATGGGTAGCTTCGTTCAGATCGTCACAAAGGGCGGCGACAAGCACCTGATCAAATATCAGGCCGACCCCGCTGCCACCAAAGCCGCAATCGAAAGGGCCATGGCATGACCGACCAGCTTTTCACCAACGCCCGCCTGATCGACCCCGAGGCCGGGACAGACAGCCTCGGTTGGCTACAGATAGCCGGAGGCCGGATCGTCGCGCGCGGCGAAGGTGCGGCCCCATCCACCGACGCGCAGGTGATCGACTGCGGAGGGCATTGCCTTGCCCCCGGCATCGTCGATATCGGCGTCAAGGTGTGCGAGCCTGGCGAGCGGCACAAGGAAAGCTATAGATCCGCAGGTCTGGCCGCCGCTGCGGGGGGCGTGACCACAATCGCCACCCGGCCCGACACTCTGCCCGCCGTTGACACACCCGAAACGCTGGAATTCGCCACCCGCCGCGCACAGGCGGATGCTCCGGTGAACGTCATGCCTATGGCCGCCCTGACCAAAGGGCGCGAGGGGCGCGAGATGACCGAGATCGGGTTCCTGCAAGACGCGGGTGCCGTGGCCTTTACCGATTGCGACCACGTGATCGCCAATACCAAGGTGTTTTCCCGCGCGCTGACCTATGCGAAATCCTGCGGCGCGCTGGTGATTGCCCATCCACAGGAACCGGGCCTCAGCGCAGGGGCCGCCGTCACCAGCGGCAAGTTCGCCGCCCTGCGCGGCTTGCCCGCCGTTTCCCCCATGGCCGAGCGGATGGGGCTGGACCGCGACATCGCCCTACTTGAGATGACCGGCGCCGCCTATCACGCCGACCAGATCACCACCGCCCGCGCCCTGCCCGCGCTGGAGCGCGCCAAGCGAAACAGGCTGGATATCACCGCAGGCACTTCGATCCACCACCTGACGCTGAATGAACTGGACGTGGCTGACTATCGCACCTTCTTCAAGGTCAAGCCGCCGCTGCGGTCCGAGGACGACCGGCAGGCCGTGATCGAGGCAGTGCGGACCGGGCTGATCGACACGATCAGTTCGATGCACACCCCGCAGGACGAGGAAAGCAAACGCCTGCCGTTTGAAGAAGCCGCATCCGGCGCTGTGGCGTTGGAAACGCTGCTGCCTGCCGCGCTGCGTCTTTATCATAGCGAACAACTTGAACTGCCGACCCTGTTCCGCGCCATGTCCCTGAATCCGGCCAAACGGCTGGGGCTGGAATCCGGCCGTCTGGCACCGGGCGCGCCTGCTGATCTGGTTCTGTTCGACCCGGATGTCCCATTTGTGCTGGACCGGTTCAGCTTGCGATCAAAGTCGCAGAACACACCATTTGACGGCCAGCGGATGCAGGGTAAGGTCACCGCAACCTATGTCGCGGGACAAGAAGTTTACCGGAGACCCTGATGCCACCATTTGACAGTTCCATGACCCAATTACTGCTGTGGGCTGTGTTTGGATACCTGATCGGGTCCATCCCGTTCGGGATGATCATCGCCAAGGTCATGGGCTTGGGCAACTTGCGCAATATCGGGTCTGGCAATATCGGCGCAACGAATGTGCTGCGCACCGGCAACAAATCGGCAGCCGCCCTGACGCTGCTGTTAGACGCGGCCAAGGGCGCAGTTTCAGTCCTGATCGCACGAGCGATGGCCGGCGAAGATGCGGCTCAGGTCGCGGCGCTGGCGGCCTTTCTGGGGCACTGTTTTCCAATCTGGCTGGGTTTCAAGGGCGGCAAAGGGGTTGCCACCTTTCTGGGGATTTGGCTGGCCCTGGACTGGCGCGTTGGCGTGGCGTGTTGCCTGACATGGTTGGTGGCGGCTGCGATCTGGAGGATTTCGTCGCTGGGCGCACTTGCGGCGGCGGCGCTTTCGACCATTTGGGTCATGATCCTGACGGACACCACTACATTCGTTCTCGGAGCGATCCTGACCTTGCTGGTCTATTGGCGGCATAGCGCAAATGTTGCGCGTATACGTGCCGGAACAGAACCCAAAATCGGGCAGCCTTGACCGCGACACAGCCCTTTCTACAGGCATTTTTTGCCCTACCCGCTGGAACATCAACGGGGCGGTTCAAAGGCAATCCCTATGTCCTGACCCGAACCGAGCTGGCCGGGGGCAAATCCCAAAAACTTGTCGCCCATCAATTAGGTGGGCCGGACTATATAAGCCTGAACCTTTATCTCACGAAAAACAGTGGCGCCTTGCTGCGCCCATGTGAGATGTCGGTGCAAAAAGTCACTGATTTTGTTTTTTGTTTTCAGCCGGATTATTAGGCATCGCCCTATTTTCATGCCTGAAATCCAATTATTACAGCGCCCTCACATTTCATTGTTTTGAACGTGATGCCAAGGCCGCCCATTTCGGGGTCGTGACGGCCAATTCCCGACCGCACTGAACAAAATCTCGAGAGTTGACCGGACACAATTTGCGCGTCGTCCGGTGGCTCAATTCACGAAAGGTGAAAACCATGAACAAGATCAAATCCCTCATCGGCGGCGTTGCGCTGTCCGTCGCAGTCGCAAGCACAGCTCTGGCCGCTGGTGTTGAACTGAACGCAAGCTCGACTGGTCTGGCGTTGCAGGGCTATGACCCGGTTGCCTATTTCACCGTTGGCGAAGCGACCAAAGGCGACTACCGCATCACCGCGCTGCACAACGACGCGCTGTACCGTTTTGCATCGGAAGAAAACAAAGTCGCGTTTGAAGAAAACCCCGAAGCGTACCTGCCTGCATATGGCGGCTACTGTGCGTTCGGCACCGCAATGGGCTTCAAGTTTGACGGCGACCCGAACTACTGGAAAATCGTTGACAACAAGCTGTACCTGAACCTGTCGTCTGACATTCAGGAACGCTGGGAAGGCGACATCCCGGGCTTTAACAAAGCCGCAGACGCCAACTGGAAAGACATCGCAAGCAAAACTCCGGCCGAACTGCAAGCGCAGTAAGCCAACCCTTGCGAAGAAAAGACCGGCGGCAGGAATGCCGCCGGTTTTCTTTTTTGACGACGGTTGCCGTTTACAATTCCAGCACCGTGCTGCCTGTGGTCTGGCGCGCTTCAAGCGCGCGATGGGCGTCCGCGACTTGTTCCAGCGGGAAACGCTGATCTATGTGTATCTTGACCTCATTGCCCGCCACCTTGCCGAACAAGCGCCGAGCCATGGCCTGACAAACAGCGTGATCGGCAATATGGGTGAACAAGGTCGGCCGGGTGATTTGAAGCGACCCCTTCTTGCCCAGAATTCCGATATCCATCAGCGGCACGGGACCCGACGCATTCCCGAACGAAATCATCATCCCCAGCGGCCTAAGGCAGTCCAGCGACCCGTTGAACGTATCGGCCCCGATCGAGTCCATCACCACATCCACGCCTTTGCCACCCGTAATCTCGGCGACGCGTTCCGCAAAGTTTTCGGTCCGGTAATTTATGCAATGGGTGGCACCGTTGAACTGCGCCAGACTGCATTTCTCATCCGTGCCTGCGGTTCCAATCAGCTTGATGCCTTCGGACTTGGCCCATTGACAGGCAATCAGGCCCACACCCCCGGCTGCCGCATGGAACAGAACGGTGTCTCCGCGTTTCAGCGGCGTCGTGCGGTGGAACAGATATTCAACTGTCATGCCCTTGAGCATCATTGCCGCCGCCGCGTCGAACGAGATTTCATCAGGCAGGGGACAGACCTGAGCCGCAGGCATGACACGCGCTTCGCAATAGGCGCCCGCTGGGGCCGCGGCATAGGCGGCACGTTGGCCGGGTTCCAGATGGGTCACACCGTCGCCAACGGCTTCGATTATCCCTGCGGCCTCCATACCCAGAGCGTGCGGCAACTCCATCTGGTACAGTCCGGTGCGCTGGTACACGTCGATGAAATTCAATCCGCAGGCGTGATGGCGAATGCGTACTTCTCCGGGTCCCGGTTCACCAAGGGGGCGGTCTTCGATCTTGAGAACCTCAGGGCCGCCGTGTTCGTGAATAACGACGGTTCGTGCCGTTTGATGCATGCTGAACCTCCTGTTGTCTGCCGCCAAGCTAACACGCCTGCGACACATAACAATCGGCACAATACCGCGAGCAACCGCCAAAACGGAAAAAATTGTGTTATACTGGTGCCTAAGCGTTGCCGGCTGGTCCGGCCAAAGGCAACTGTCGCCGGATCATCTCTGCTGCGTTCAAATGCAAACCGGAGGGGATGACGATGGCCAAGACTATTGGAAATCCGATCAGCTGGGCAGCCCGCAATATTGGTGCGACCGGTGATCATATCGCAGAAAGCGTGACCCGTATCGGCAGTTCGGACACGCAGCAATTACCGCGGGTTCAGACTCTGACCCTGAGCGACCTCTGGGCCTGTCTGCGCGCGGGTTCGGAAGATTTTGTGGAAACCCGGGCAGACGCGATTTTCGTCGTGCTGATCTATCCGATCGCAGGGCTTTTGATGTTCGGGTTCGGGCTGAACAGGAACATGGTTCCTTTGCTGGCCCCGCTGATCGCAGGGTTCGCCCTTGTCGGACCAGTGGCTGCCGTGGGCCTTTATGAAATCAGCCGCAAACGCGAACAGGGGGCCGAAGCCCATTGGCTGGACGCGTTCGGCGTTTTCCGCTCTCCCTCATTCGGGGCGATACTAGCGCTGGGTTTCTACCTGGTCATGTTGCTGCTGATTTGGCTGATGGTTGCGCAAAGCATTTATGTCCAAACCCTGGGACCCGATTTGCCAACGTCCCTTGGGGCATTCCTGACCGAAGTCTTCACGACCCGCGAAGGCTGGACCATGATCCTAATTGGCAATGCAATCGGGTTCCTGTTTGCCCTAATCGCATTGGCCATCAGTGTGGTCAGCTTCCCATTGCTCTTGGATCGCAAGGTCGGTGTGCCGGTGGCCGTCGTAACATCGGTACGGGTGTTGCGACATAACCCGGGGGTTATTCTGACATGGGGACTTATCGTTGCCGCCTCATTGATTCTGGGCGCAATTCCGATGCTGCTGGGGCTGATTGTGATCATTCCGGTTCTGGGCCACGCCACATGGCATCTGTATCGCCGTGCCGTGGCCTGAACCGTTCGGCTGGCGCTTAGCCGACCTTCAGAACGATCTTGCCAATGTGGCCTGAGCTTTCCATTCTGGCGTGCGCCGCCGCTGCATCGGCCAGCTCGAATTCGCTGTCCATCACAGGTGCCACTTTCCCGGCGTCAAGCAGAGGCCAGACGGCCTCGCGCAGGTCCTGCGCGATCTTCGCCTTGGCCAGATCGGATTGCGGACGCAAGGTGCTGCCGGTCAGGGTCAGACGATTCACCATCATCATGGCAAAGTTCAATTCGACCACCGGCCCCTGCAGAAAGGCGATCTGAACCAATCGCCCGTCCTCGGCCAAGGCTTTCACGTTGCGCGGGATGTAGTCGCCGCCCACCATATCAAGGATCAGGTTCGCGCCACCTTCGGCGCGCATCGCTGCCACGAAATCCTCCTCGCGATAATTGATCGCCTTTTCCGCGCCCAGCTTTTCGCAGGCCGCGCATTTTTCAGCCGACCCGGCGGTTGCAAAAACCCGCGCGCCAAACGCATTCGCCAACTGGATCGCCGTTGTACCGATTCCGCTGGAGCCGCCATGGATCAAAATCCGCTCGCCAGCTTTCAGACCGCCGCGCGTAAACACGTTTGACCAGACCGTAAAGAAGGTTTCGGGCAGGCACGCGGCCTCTTTCAGGCCCATGCCTGCGGGCACCGGCAAGCAATGCGCGGCGGGTGTGGCCACGTATTCAGCATAGCCACCCCCCGGCAAAAGCGCGCAGACATTGTCGCCCACGGACACCCCTTCGACACCAGCTCCGACGGCTACGATTTCACCAGAAGCCTCAAGCCCCGGCAGATCACTGGCACCCGGGGGCGGATCATAAGCCCCCGCCCGTTGCAGCGCGTCGGGGCGGTTCACACCCGCGTAAGCCACTTTCAGGACAACCTGACCGGCTTGTGCCTCGGGCACCGGGCGTTCAACCAATTGCAGAACATTCGGGCCGCCGGGCTTGGTAATTTCAACGGCGCGCATCGTTTGGGTCATGGGCAAATCTCCTTTGCCCAATGCCTAACAGCCAAATAACGAAAGGCCCAGACGCTTACTTGCGTGGGTTCAGCATTCCCGGCATATCAGCTTTCATTTTCATCGGAGCCTTCACTTGACCCGCCAGCCAGTTCGGAACTGCAAGAAACGGCTTGAACAAAGGGTTCCCGTTCACCTGCGCCTTGATCTTTTCGAACTGCATGACATTGTCGATGCGGCGGTCCAAAAACTCCCACGATTTTTGATGGTTCGGCGAATCGTCCCCCAGCCAGAACAACACGGTTGAGGAATAGACCCCAGACAGCGTCGCGCGCTTGGTGTACCAGTTCACGTCGTCAGACGTATCGCCCAGCGTATCCCAGATCAGATCGCAGGTCTGCCACATTGCTTTGGCCCCGTCGGCCGCGTGCATCGGCAGTGAAAAAAGTGTCACGCCCCGGCGCACCAGTTCTTTGTCCTCAACCGCTTCAAGGCGGAACCGGACGGCCGCGGCGATGCGGTCGCGGAACTTCAGATCGCTTAAATTCTCGGATTTCAGGCGCTCCACCATCGCAGCGTCCCCCCGCGCGTGAAACGCTAGCGCCAGGTCGACCGCACCACGGGGACAGATGGCACGCGCCAGCGCGTCGTCCATATCGCAATCGACTATGGCCATTCGAAAGCTGGTTTCAGACCAGCCGTCAAAGGGCACATGGGCCAGCATCGCGTCCAATAGCTGGGTTTTGGCGTCTTCATAAGTGGTGGTCATGGCGGTTCTCCGGGTTCTTGCACCAGTACTAGACAAGTTAGGGGCGCTTTGCTATACGGCCACTTCCTGCAATTTCCTTGCAACTCTATCTAGAAAGGTGGTGACAACCACATGCAGGTTAGTGTTCGCGACAATAACGTCGATCAGGCGCTTCGTGCCCTGAAGAAAAAGCTGCAGCGCGAAGGCGTGTTCCGTGAAATGAAGCTTAAGCAACATTTCGAGAAACCGTCCGAGAAAAAAGCGCGCGAGAAAGCTGAAGCGATCCGCCGTGCCCGTAAACTGGCACGCAAGAAAGCCCAGCGCGAAGGTTTGCTCTAAGCACCTGACGCTCGTCCAGCTTTGGATGACACTATTTGACGACCCCCGAGGCCACGCCCGGGGGTTTGTCGTTTCAAGGCCAAAGAAAAACGCCCCCGAAACATCAGGGGCGTCAGAATCAATAGATTTTCGGAACGTGCAACTCATCCGGCAGGATGCGGCGTTCATATTCCGGGTTGTACTTACGATCCGGCAGATTGACCTTTTCCTGCGGTACGTCCGTATAGGGGATCTTGGTCAGCAGGTGTTCGATACAGTTCAGCCGCTCGCGTTTTTTGTCGTTGCCTTCGACGATATACCACGGTGCCTCGGGAATATTGGTGCGGAACAACATATCCTCCTTGGCCTTGGTGTAAGCTTCCCAGCGGATGCGGGATTCCAGATCCATCGGAGACAGCTTCCACTGCTTCATCGGGTCGTGGATGCGCATAAGGAATCGCAACTGCTGTTCCTCATCCGTGATCGAGAACCAGTATTTCAGCAAGATAATCCCCGAGCGCACCAGCATCCGTTCAAATTCGGGAACGTCCTGAAAGAACTGTCCGACCTGATCCTCGCTGGCAAAGCCCATGACCCGCTCGACGCCCGCGCGGTTGTACCATGACCGGTCGAACAGAACGATTTCACCGGCCGCAGGCAGATGCGGAACGTAGCGCTGAAAATACCACTGGCTTTGTTCCCGGCGGCTTGGCGCTGGCAAAGCCACAACCCGCGCGACCCGGGGGTTCAGTCGCTGGGTGATCCGCTTGATCACCCCCCCTTTTCCGGCGCTGTCGCGGCCTTCGAACAGAATGCAGACCTTGGCCCCGGTATGCTGCACCCAGTCCTGAACCTTGATCAATTCGGCCTGAAGGCGCAGCAGGTTGCGGAAATAGACTTTGCGGTCCAGCATCTCGGGGTGCTGATCCTTGTAAATCTTGCGGATCTCCATCGACAGCATTGGCTCGCTAAATTCGATCTCGAAATCTTCGTCCAGCGTGTCTTCCAACTCGGCTTCCAGCCAGTCTTTGGGGGCATCGTTGTTTTCGTAAGCCAAGGTCTGTTCCTTATCTCATATCGGGCTCGGACCGTACCGGGCGAGTGTAAACGCCTGATGTCATCAGAAAAATTGATGAAGGCCCTTTTCCTAAGCTTAACCGCACTGGGCCGCAAGGTCACTGCGACACGAGAAAACGCGTAAGACAGCACTGGCAACAAAGGATGCACACGCCGTGTACACGCGGCAAAAATACCGCATAGCCAAATGGTTGGCACCGCTGCCCAGCACGTTATCTTGCCTTATTCAACCGCGTGAACGCATCTGTACCTGAAGCAAACCCGCGAGAGTCCCGTGACACATTTTGCATCTTTGCTACCCGCAATTTGGCCCTGGCTGATACTCATGACTGCGCAGATCGTCGCGGTCGCTGGCAAGAGGATGCTCTGCCTTGCTTTGCTCGCCCTGTTCGGCGCGGCCGCTCTTACAACCGGGTTGATCACCCCAATCGCGCTTTGCATTGCGCTTGCGGGTCTTGGTGGCGCGGCCATTATACCTCGGTTATCCGGGTATTCTGCAGGATTTGGGCATACCGCAATGATCCTGTGGGCCGCTGCCTTGGGTGCGCATCTGGTCCCTGGTTTCCACAACCTGCTGGTTCTTGATCAGGTCCAATCGGGACCAGACAGCACGGCGTTCAGCATGTACTTGAACCTGGACAAACCCCTGGTTCTTTTCGCCGTTCTTCTGGCCTGGCCCAACGTGAACACCCCAATCGCTCAGGTTCGCCGTCGCCCCTTGTTCGTTGGCCTAATACTCTTGCCTCTGCTGTTCGCAACTGGCCTTGCAACCGGGGCCGTACGGCCCGAGATCGGCCTGCCCGAGTGGTGGCTGTTGTTCGCACTCGCAAACCTGCTGCTAACCTGCCTGACGGAAGAGGCTTTCTTTCGCGGCTATCTGCAATCCATGATTTCTTCAAAACTTGGGGCAGCCTTGGGAATTGCCGCCGCGAGCGTTCTGTTCGGTCTGGTGCACTGGCCGGGTGGATTGGCGCTGGTCGCGTTCGCTTCGATCCTCGGGGCGGCTTGCGGGCTTGGCTATTATGCAACCAGTCGGCTTTGGGTGCCCACGCTGATGCACTTTGCGTTTAACGCGGTGCATCTGACCTTTTTCACCTATCCCGGCCCTGTCTGAATTACACTGGCAAAGCCGTGGTCTTGAACACCGTCCGCAGCGCGAAAGAGCTTTGCATCTGCGCCACGCCCGGCAGTCGCGACAAGTACTGACGGTGAATGCGAGCGAAATCTTCAGTATTTTCAGCCACGACCTTCAGAATATAGTCCGCCGTTCCCGCCATCAGATGACACTCAAGAACATCCGGAATCCGTGCAACGGCCTTCTCGAATGCATCCAGAACCTCTTCGGCCTGACCCTGCAGCGTGATCTCGACAAATACGGTCGTCGGCACCTTCATCATGCGCGCATCGAGCAAGGCAACATAGTCCCGGATATACCCTTCTGACTCGAGTCGCTGCACGCGACGATGACAGGCCGAGGGCGACAAGTTGGCCTGCTCGGACAACTCGGCATTGGACATCCTGCCATTTCTTTGCAACGCGGCAAGAATCTTTCGATCTGTCGTATCAAGGCTCATGAGCGCAATCCTTTTGCAGGTAGACGCTATTTTATCGAAGAATCTTCGGAAGAAAAGCACAGTGGCAGGCAGAGTTTCACAGAAATTGCATCCGGCATTGCCTATATTTTAGGCAATTAATAAACGGAGAGGCCAAATGAAAATCGGTTGCCCCAAGGAAATCAAACCGCAAGAGTTCCGCGTCGGCATGACACCCAACGCCGCGCAAGAGGCCATTGCCAGAGGTCACGAGGTGATTATCGAAACCGGGGCCGGACAGGGCTCGGGCTTTGACAATACCGACTACATCGCAGCCGGAGCGACGATCGTCGACACCGCGGCCGAGGTTTTCGCCACGGCAGACATGATCGTCAAAGTGAAAGAACCGCAGGCAGCCGAGCGCAAGATGCTGCGCGAAGGTCAGTTGTTGTTTACCTACCTCCACCTTGCACCCGATCCAGATCAGACGCATGACCTGCTTGCTTCGGGGTGTACGGCCATTGCTTATGAAACCGTAACCGACTCCAGCGGTGGCCTGCCCTTGCTTGCGCCGATGTCCGAAGTCGCGGGTCGCCTTGCGCCGCAAGTCGGCTCATGGACCCTCCAGAAGGCCAACGGTGGCCGCGGGGTGCTGATGGGCGGTGTCCCCGGTGTAGGCCCCGCGAAAGTTGTGGTCATCGGCGGGGGTGTTGTGGGAACGCATGCCGCCCAGATCGCAGCCGGCATGGGCGCAGATGTCACTGTGCTGGACCGTTCTCTGCCGCGCTTGCGCTACCTCGACGACGTGTTCGGGAACAGGTTCAAGAACCAGTACTCGACGGCCGGTGCCACGGCTGAGCTGATTCAAACCGCGGACATGGTCATCGGTGCGGTGCTGATCCCCGGAGCCGCTGCGCCAAAACTGGTTACGCGCGAACAGCTATCCACGATGAAACCCGGCGCGGTTTTGGTTGATGTCGCCATTGACCAGGGTGGTTGTTTTGAGACCTCAAAAGCCACAACCCACGCCGAGCCGATCTACGAGGTCGATGGCATCATGCACTACTGCGTGGCCAATATGCCCGGCGCCGTCGCGCGGACTTCGACCATTGCATTGGGGAACGCGACGATGCCCTTCATGCTGGCGCTAGCCGACAAAGGTTGGAAACAGGCCTGTCAGGACGATCCGCACCTGCTGGCCGGGCTGAATGTTCACGCCGGACAACTGACCTATTATGCGGTCGGCAAGGCGCTGGGTATCGACGTTGTATCGCCCAATGTGGTGATCAAGTCCTGAACCCTCCCGCCCCTGAAAGCGCCCTCTGCCGAGGGCGTTTACAGCGTTGGGCCAAGCGCCGCGCAAAAGGCGCGGCGCCGGACCCAACCGGAGAAGGGCATTTCAATGCCCGACCGACGGGCGGGAGCACTTACGCCTGTTTGTGAATCTCCACCGAATGCGGATATGGAATCGAGACACCCTTGGCGTCGAACGCTTCCTTGATCGCTTTGGTCAACTCGAACTTCACGTCCCAGTAATCGGCATTTGCGCACCACAACCGTGCGGTCAAATCAACCGAGCTGTCGCCCAGATTGGTCACCCGTACCCAGGGTTCGGGATCGCTCAGAATGCGGCTGTCCGCCTGCGCGACACTTAGAATGATCTTCATCGCCTCATCCGCGCTGTCGCCATAGTCGATCCCAAACACCAAATCGACACGCCGGGTATCATGCGCCGAATAGTTCGAGATGATCGACCCCCAGGACTGACCATTGGGGACAATGATCTGTACGTTGTCGGGCGTCACAAGCTCGGTCGTGAATAGGTTCAGGTCTTTCACGGTGCCGGACGTCCCGCCAATGTCGACATACTGACCCAGCTTGTAGGGGCGGAACACCACCAGCATCACTCCGGCGGCAAGATCGCTGAGCGTTCCCTGAAGCGCCAAACCGATCGCAAGCGAAGCAGCACCCAGAATGGCGACGATGCTGGTCGCCTCGATGCCGAAAATGCCCAGCACGGCGACCAGAACCATGGCCAGTATCGCCCATTTCACAAGGCTGGCGACAAAATTCCCAAGCGTCTGATCAATGTTCGGTGTTGCATTGATCCGGCGGCGGACCACGCCGCTGATCGCTCCGGCCACGATCCACCCAAGGATTAGAACAATCAATGCCTTCACAGCGTTCACGATAAGGGGGGCAAACGCACCCACCTGAGTCACGACCTCATCCACGCGCTTCTCCTTTCCGAGTTGTTCCTGACCCGCGACGGCTGCGCGGGATTGCCGAAGTTTGAGCGATAACGGGGCTTTGGTCTAGGTGTGAGATCCAGACCTTTTCCCCGTTGTTCCAGAATACACAGCCGCTGACCGGCTGCGCACACTCCCACCACTGGAAGGATCGTCCATCCGTGCTTACCTGTTGCAGACCGTCTGAAAGGAACCAACCATGCTGGACACCACCTCACACCCGATTACAGCTCGCTGGCCTGCCAGCAGCCCCGACAAGATCCAACTCTATTCCTATCCTACGCCCAATGGCGTCAAAGTCTCGATCATGCTGGAAGAAACCGGCCTGCCCTATGAGCCGCATCTGGTCACGCTGGCCGACAAGGATGTTAAAAGCCCCGAGTTTCTTTCGCTGAATCCCAACAACAAGATCCCCACGATCATCGACCCCAATGGTCCGGACGGAGAACCGCTGGCGCTTTTCGAAAGCGGTGCGATTCTGCTGTATCTCGCCGAAAAAAGCGGCAAGTTGCTGGGGTCAACGCCGGCCGACAAACATCGTGTCACCCAATGGCTGATGTTTCAGATGGGCGGTCTGGGGCCGATGTTCGGACAGTTGGGCTATTTCCACAAATTCGCCGGAAAAGAGATCGAAGACCCACGCCCCCGCGAACGGTACATCGCCGAAGCGAAACGGTTGCTGAACGTCCTGGACACACAACTCAGCGGTCAAGACTGGATCGCTGGAGAGTATTCGGTCGCCGACATAGCCATCGTCCCATGGCTGCGCGGTTTGGACTATTATGGCGTCAAAGAAATCGTGGGATGGGACGATTTCGCGAACCTTCAACCCTATGTCGACCGGTTCCTTGCACGGCCCGCCGTTCAGCGCGGCCTGCGCATTCCAGCGACAGAGTAAAACCGGGTAGGGTGAGGTCCCGCCTCACCCCGCACCTTCACTTCAGCCAGGAAGTTTGCCCGTCAAAACGTACCGCAGCACGTCAACAACTTGCGCGGGCTGCTCGGCAACTGCCAGCGCAGCGGCGTCCACCTCTTTTAGGGCGTGCTGGTGATCGGGGCCGTGCAATACGATCAGGGACTTGCCCAAAGCCGCAGCATACCCTGCGTCGAACGCTGCGTTCCACTGCTTGTACTTCTCGCCAAACCGCACCACGACAACGTCAGCATCGGCGATCCCCTTGCGCGTGCGAATAGCGTTAACCATCGCGCCCTTATGGTCATACCAGTATTTGTTCGACTCGGCACCCAGAATGGCCACTCCGCAATCATCGCTGGCGTCGTGATCCGTCACCGGGCTGTTGAACGTAATATCCAACCCTTTTGCGCCTTCGATAATCTGCTCACGCCAGTCGGTGTGAATCTCTCCGGACAGGTAAACGCTCAGGCTCATGGAACTCTCCTTGCTGGTTGGCGCGACCCTAGTGCGAATTCCTTGGCAACCCAAGGGGTCGCAACGTTATAGGTTCGGCAAAAAAAGCGCGCCCGAAGGCGCGCCCTGAACTTCGATTGCAGACCGGCTTAACCGCGCAGCGTTCCACCGGTCGCCTTGGTAACCTTGGCGATGATCTTCTGGGCGGCCGCCTCGATATCTTCTTCCTTGAGCGTCTTGTCAGTCGGCTGAAGGCGAACAGTAATGGCAAGGGATTTCTTGCCCTCTCCGACGCTGCCACCGATGAATTCGTCAAAGACACGCACATCCTCGATCAGTGCCTTGTCCGCACCTGCGGCTGCATTGACCACAGTCAGTGCCTCGACACTTTCGTCTACGACAAAGGCAAAATCCCGCTCGACCGCTTGCAGGTCACGCAGTTCTAATGCCGCTCGGGTCGCGCCGGACTTACGGGGCAGAGGCACCTCATCCGGCCATATGGTAAGGGCCATCGCCGGGCCTTTGATATCCATCGCCTGCAGGATACGCGGGTGCAGTTCACCAAACACACCCAACACCTTTTTCGGACCCAGACAGATTCTACCGTGACGGCCCGGATGCCACCACGCATCGCCATCGCGCAGAATCTGAACCTTGGCGGGCGCACCAATGGCTGCAAGCACAGCCTCGGCATCTGCTTTCACGTCGAACAAGTCGACGGGGCGTGACGCACCATGCACATCTTTTGGCCCGTCGCGGCCGACCAGCAGACCGGAAATCTGAGTTTTCTGATCCCCCGGTTCGCCATCATGGAAGACAGGGCCAACCTCGAACAGGGCCACATCTGCATATCCGCGCGCCTGATTGCGCGCCGCCGCCTGCAACAGACCGGGCAGAAGATCGGGGCGCATATGGCTCATCTCGGACGAGATCGGGTTTTCCAACTGGGTCGCCTCATCACCGCCACCGAACAGCGCTGCCGACGTTTGATCAATGAACGTGTATGACACGCACTCATTATACCCCAAGGCCGCGCAGGTACGGCGCGCCATGGATTGACGGCGCTGTGTGGGCGTCATCACCGGTTTGGGGATACCATCCGTGATACGCGGCAGCGGCTTGCCTTTCAGCTTGGTCAGGGACGCAATCCGCGCGACCTCTTCCACCAGATCGGCTTCACCCATGATATCGGGGCGCCAACTAGGAACATGGGCCATCTCGCCCTCAAGGCGGAAACCCAGACGGGTCAGGGTCTGGCGCTGCTCGCTTTCGGGAATATCCATCCCGACCAGCGACTGCACACGCGCCGCGTCCAGCTTGTAGGCACGCGCATGGTTCGGTGCTTTGCCTGCTTCGACAACGGACGAAACCTCGCCCCCGCAGATATCCAGAATCATCTGCGTTGCCTGCTCCAGCCCTTCGCGAGTGTAGTCCGGATCAACGCCACGTTCGAACCGATAACGCGCGTCCGAGTTGATCTTGAGCGCACGACCGGTCAGGGCGATCTGCACATGATCCCAGAACGCGCTTTCGAGGAAGACATTCACTGTCTCTTCGGTACAACCGGTTTCCTCGCCACCCATGATGCCAGCGATAGATTCCGCGCCCTTGTCGTCCGAAATCACCATCATGCCGGGCTGCAAAGTGTATTCTTTTTCGTCCAGCGCCACCAGCTTCTCGCCGCCCTTAGCGCGATGAACGCGCAGGTTGCCCTGCACCTTGTCCGCATCAAACACATGCAACGGGCGGTTCTGGTCAAAGGTCATATAGTTGGTGATATCCACCAGAGCCGAAATCGGACGCAACCCAATCGCCTTCAACTGATCCTGCAACCATTGCGGGCTGGGTCCATTCCTGACCCCGCGGATCACCCGTCCAGTGAAATGAGGCGCACCGTCGAGCGTGTCTTCGTCAATCGTCACCTTGATCGGGCTTTCGAAATCGCCGGGTACAGGCGTATAGTCACGCTGCTTCAGCGTACCCACACCCCGCGCGGCCAGATCGCGCGCAATCCCCGCCACACCAAGCGCATCGGGGCGGTTCGGCGTGATCGCGATCTCGATCATCGGGTCAACCTTCGAGGGTTCATTCTCGGCCAGCCAGTCTACAAACGTGTCACCCACCTCGCCCGAGGGCAGCTCGATAATGCCGTCATGTTCGTCGGACAGCTCCAGTTCACGTTCCGAGGCCATCATGCCATAGCTTTCGACACCCCGGATTTTGCCGACGCTGATGGTTATGTCCAGACCGGGGATATACATGCCCGGCTTACAGACGACGACCGTGATCCCTTCGCGGGCATTGGGTGCACCGCAGATGATCTGCAAATCGCCCTCATCGGTTTCCACGGTGCACACACGCAGCTTGTCCGCGTCGGGGTGCTTCTCGGCGTGTTTCACATGGCCCAGCGTAAAGCCTGCCAGCCGGTCCGCCGGGTTCACGATCTCTTCGACCTCAAGGCCAAGGTCGGTCAGCGCCTCGGCGATCTCATCAACCGACGCATCCGTATCGAGGTGGTCTTTCAGCCAGGACAGAGTGAATTTCATTGCAGCGGGCTTTCTTGGGCAATCATCCGTTTGGCACAGGCAATGGCAAAGATTGCGCCAAGGTGCAAGCGCTGCGCGCTACGGATAGGTGGGGGTGCGGCCCAAAAGCTCGTCCAATTGCCAGCCGATCCAGCCATGCGGAATGAAATGTCCGCCCGGATGCGTGTCCAGCACCACCTGCCCCTGCGCGCAATCGGTCCATTCCGTGCGGCTGAGCGTCAGGAACGGCTTCACGCTCCAATCCCCGCGCGGGGTCGCGCCGTTGCAATTGTACTTCTCGCGCCACAGCGCCACCGGATAGGTCGTGTCCCCATCGGGGCCAAGGGGGAAATCCATCACCGTATCATCCAAGCCATGCACATGCCGCACCTCACGCGGAGCTTCGGGGCAGGTTTCCGTCTGACGGATCGAGCCGGCAACGGCCAGCAGCGCCGCCATGTCATTACCCGACTGGCACACAAAGCGCCACGCCATCGCACCGCCATAAGAATACCCCGAGACATAGATACGGTCCGGATCGACCGGATAGCGACTGGCCACATCCTCCAGCACCCGATCGGCAAAGAGGACATCCCCGGTATCCGCCGACCAGAAATTCCAGCTTTTGCCCAAGCCGTTCGGGGCCACCAGCAACACACCCCGCAGCTTCGTGGCCCCCGCGATCCGTTCATGGTTCACCACTACGGTGCCCTGCCGCGACCATCCGTGAAAATGCAGCAGCACCGGCAGAGGACTTTCTCCATCCCATCCATCCGGCTCCAGCACATGATACGAGCGGTCCCCGACCTCACAGGCGGTATCGCCATGGCAATCGGATTTCCAAGGTCCCATGGCGAGCGCCGGGGTTGCGGTCATCAAGAGGAAAAGCAGTCGATAGATCATAGGCCAGAGCCTAGTCACCTGACACGCGGTGTCACATAAAATATTGGTGTAGGCCGGGCTTCAGCCCGGCACCCATCCGAACCAAATGGCGGGCTAAAGCCCGGCCTACAATCAACGCAGCGCCAAGCCGTACAATTCTACTTTCTCTTCTTTGTCCCGCGCTGCACTCGCAAAATTCGCAATTTTTCTTCCTGTCGCGGCCTCACTTGCATGCTGAAACGAACGTAAGCGGCCCAAATACCTGGGCAAACCGCTACAAGAAGGACAAAACCCATCAACACAGCGCTGGAACCTGCAATAGAAACAGCCACTCGTGTAACTATCACAATCCCAAACGCTAGACCCAAAAGCCAACGTAAGAGAGCATGTGAAACCCGATCGTCCCAACAATCCAAGTAACGGGCCAGATACAGTCCCAGCGGATATATTTACCGCGACAAACCACCATGCAGGTTCGGCATATCCAGCGCGGCAAACCCGTAATGTCTCAACCAGCGCAGGTCGGAATCAAAGAACGCCCGCAAATCCGGAATGCCGTATTTCAGCATCGCCAGACGGTCGATCCCGATCCCGAACGCAAAGCCCTGATAGACCTCAGGATCAATGCCACCGGCGGCGATCACCTTGGGGTGGACCATGCCGGAACCCAGAATTTCCATCCAGTCGTCGCCCTCGCCGATCTTTAGCTGGCCGTTATCCCACGAACAGCGGATATCGACCTCGGCCGATGGCTCGGTGAAGGGGAAGTGTGAGGCGCGGAAGCGTAGTTCGACATCGTCGACTTCGAAGAACGCTTTCACGAACTCTTCCAGAACCCATTTTAGGTTCGCCATCGAGATGTCTTTGTCGATGGCCAACCCCTCGACCTGATGGAACATCGGCGTGTGGGTCTGGTCGTAGTCGGCGCGGTACACACCGCCCGGACAGATCACGCGGATCGGCGCGCCCTGTTTCTCCATCGAGCGTATCTGCACCGGAGACGTATGCGTTCGCAGCACATGCGGCGGGCGATTGTCACCCTCAGCGCGGTGCATATAGAACGTATCCATCTCGGCCCGTGCAGGGTGGTGGCCGGGGATGTTCAGCGCGTCGAAGTTGTACCAGTCGTCTTCAATGCGCGGCCCCTCGGCCACCGAGAAACCCAGTTCAGCAAAGATCGCAGTCAGTTCCTCGGTCGCCTGACTGACCGGGTGGATCGACCCCTGTCGGCGCGCGCGGGTCGGCAGGGTCACGTCCAGCCATTCAGTGCGCAGGCGTTCGTCCAGCGCGGCATCGGCCAAAGCCGCCTTTTTCGCGGACAGGGCCGAGTTGATCTCGTCCTTCAAAGCGTTCAGCGCAGGGCCTGCGACCTGACGTTCCTCGGGCGTCATCTTGCCCAGTTCGCGCATTTTTAGCGCGACCTCGCCTTTTTTGCCCACGGCCGCGACGCGGATCGCCTCAAGCGCGTTCTCGTCGCCTGCCTCGGCGATCTGCCCCAGATATTTTGCCTTAAGATCGTCCATGACGCTTCCTGAACCTGGCCTCTGACTGATGTTCAGGACCTGCTATCACAGCGACGCGCGAAAGCAAGAGGGGGCCGGTGCGCTTTCAAATCGACCGCAGCGCAATTGCCTCGGCCTTGCGCTGTACAGGCCGTGATGTCGGGCCATAGCTGCCAGGATGGTCGCGCAATTCGGGAAACAGCGCGAAAAGTTCATCCGCCGTGTCAGCACCAAGCCCCTTTAGCCCTTCACCCCCTGGAAAAAAACTCTCAGAAATCAAGCCAGAGGTTGAGACAAGCTGATGGCGATCAAACATCAGATGCACATAGCGCACGATATCGCAGGGCGCAGAGGCGATCGTTTTGCCATTGGTCAAAGCGCTGGCGGCGATCAGAACGTCGTCCTCGCCAAACAGCAATTGCGCCTGCCAGCCAGAAATCAGCAACCGATGTTGGGGTGAGACAAGGATGTCGCGCTGCGCGCCCAAGGTGCCGGCCTGAATCCGAACAGGGGCAAACCGGCCGTTGCCCCTGACCGTCTTCCCTCCGACCCACCGCACCGGGCACGCACCGTCGTCAACCGTCAAAACCAGATCGCCCGGCCGCAGCGTTTCAACCCGACGCGGGCCGTCCGGTGTCTCCACAAGCGCTCCCGCCACAAAACAGGCCGCACCGCTGTCACCCGGCGAAAGAGGCGCGTTAACCTGCGTATCAGGGTCTGGCTGATTAAACTGAATAGACGTCGTCGTCTGACCCGGATTTGTCAAAACCGGCAGGTTTTCCGAGGTCGCACCAGCAGCGACCCCATCCAAAGCCAGAATATTCTGCGTCCCGCGACCGATGTCGTAAAAGTCGATCACTTCGTTCGTCGTGGTGTTGGTGAGCGCATAAGCCTCAAAAATGTTCGGACCACCACCGTTGGGATCGGTAAGCAGGATCGGGAAATCGTCCGCCGAGATCACAAAGACCTGCTCGCCGTTGTCAGGGTCGGTAAAGATCTGAACAGACGGGTCATCAAGCGGAATTTCTATGCCGACCGTACCATTGGCCTGATAAAAGGACACCGTGAAATCCGATGGGTCCTCGGACGGGCTGAGCGAGACTTCCAGAAACTCGGCCACGCCTGTTTGCGCGGCATACGCGTTCGAATAATGTAGTTCACTGATACGAGCCATATGTCCACCGACACACAAAGGTTTGTCGGGACTATACCCTCAAAACCAAAAACCGAACCTTAATACACATGAGATTTGGACCGGGGATCACTCATTTGCAACAATCCGGCGATCGGCGTGACGGCAATCAATAGCTGTATTCGGGATAAATCCGGGTCAGATCGCCGTTCCAGTCGCCATTGTAGTGATCCAGCAACTCGTCCGCGGGGACTTTGCCTGTCTCGATGCTGTCCTTCAGAGCGTTCAGAAAATGGGTCTCATCCGGAACCAACCCGCCAGCGCCGGGCAAGGCGCGGGACTTCAGGCCAGACTCGGCAATCGAAACAACTTCGCGCGCAAGATCGTGCATGTTGATGTTTCCGACCCGTGCCTGCAGGCCATCTTTAGCGGCCTCGACGCGTAAGGATTCGCGCGTTTCAGCGTCCCATCCTTTGACCAGATCCCACGCGGCATCCAGTGCACCCTGATCATAGGTCAGACCCACCCAGAAGGCAGGCAACGCACACAGCCGACGCCAAGGGCCGCCATCTGCGCCGCGCATCTCCATGAACTTCTTGATCCGCGCTTCGGGGAAGGCGGTCGTCAGGTGATCGGCCCAATCCGACAGGGTTGGCGTTTCACCGGGCAGCGCGGGTAGTTTGCCCTGCAGGAAGTCGCGGAAGGACATGCCCAGCGCGTCGATATACTGCCCATCGCGATAAACGAAGTACATCGGCACATCGAGCGCGTATTGCACGTAACGCTCGAATCCGAAGCCTTCTTCGAACACGAAAGGCAGCATTCCGGTCCGCGCATCGTCCAAATGCCGCCAGATATAGCTGCGCCAGCTTTTCTGGCCGTTCACCTTGCCCTCGAAGAACGGCGAGTTCGCAAACAGTGCGGTCGCCACCGGCTGCAACGCCAGCGCCACACGCAATTTCTGCACCATGTCGGCCTCGGACCCAAAGTCAATATTGACCTGAACCGTACAGGTGCGACGCATCATGGCGCGCCCCATGGTGCCAACCTTTTCCATATAGTCGTTCATCAACCGATAGCGGCCCTTGGGCATCAACGGCATCTCGTCATGGGTCCAGATGGGGGCCGCGCCCAGTCCGATGAACCCCACGCCGATCTCGTCGGCAATATCCTTCACCTCGCGCAGGTGGGTGTTCACCTCATCGCAGGTCTCGTGGATGGTCTCGAGCGGAGCACCCGACAACTCCAGCGCACCGCCGGGTTCAAGGCTGACATTCGCGCCGTCTTTCTCAAGCCCGATCAAGTGACCCGCTTCGCGCACCTCGGCCCAGCCATGGCGGTCGCGCAGACCTTCCAGCACAGCCACGATCGAGCGTTTGCCTTCAAACGGCAGCGGTTTCAGAGTGTCTTTGCAATAGCCGAACTTCTCATGCTCGGTCCCGATACGCCAATCGGACTTGGGCTTGCAGCCCGATTCCAGATATTCGGCAAGTTGTTCGTGGCGTTCGATCGGCCCGCCGCCGGACTGGGGGATGGACATGAACCGCTCTCCGATCCTGATGTGTCTGTCTTTCGGTCAGTCCTGCGGTGAAATGCCGCCAGTGTCAATGCAGCCGAAGATGTTGCGGGCGCATCGGCTTACGCTCCCATATGACCACCGGATGCACGCCTCCGCTGTTCAGTTCCGCCAGCATTGCTTCGGTTTTAAGCCCCGGCAAGGCCGAGAAAACGTCGAACAACGCCTCGGCCCCTTCTGCATTCACAGGAATGTGAAGCGCAGGCTGACCCGGCTGATCCAGAACCCAATGCGCAGGGTTCGAGGTCGGGTCCAATGCCAGCCGCTCGATTTCACGTGCAGCGACGATGCCACCATCCAACGGGCCAAGATAGGTGATCTGCCCTTCGTCAATAGTAACAACGCCGGATCCGCCTGCTCCGGTTCTGAACCGCGCGCGTTGAATACCGACCACGGTCAACGCCGCGGCGACAATCACCAGCACCCACCCCAACCAGCCAAGCAGGCCCCCGGGGCCGCTGATCCAACTGAGTCCGACCAACAGAACCACACCGGCCGCCAGCACCTCGCGCCAGCGCCACAGGGTCAGTTTGGCTTCGGGTCGGATGAAACTCATGCCGGGTCCTTTGGGGTCTTGAACAGGATCAGGGAATACTGACCTGCGGGTTTAAATCCGATTGCGATATAAGCACGCGCAGCGGAATCGGAAGCCGCAAAAAGAACAGCGCGGGTTACACCCGCCGCCCGAGCCTCAAGCAGGTGCAGCGCGACAGCCAATTTCGCATAACCGCATCCGCGCAAGGTAGGCGGGGTATAAACGCCACCGATTTGCACCACTTCGGGCAATCGCGCATTGAATCCCGTCATTCCCACAGGCTGACCAGAAACCAGCAAAGCCCGGTGAGAATCGCGTTCGACATAGGCGGCAACGTCTTTCTTTGACTGGTTTTGCGCGCGATCCTCGTCGAAATCCATCGCTTCGGTCAGGTAGCTCTGACGCCAGCCCTCGGCAATCTCGCGATCCACATCACCCAGCGGCACTAGCGTGGCGCCGGACGTATCGGGCAAGACGATGTGGTTCAGATCCAGTGTGAAGCCCGGTTCGTCACTGTTCATGGTCGCAGGCCGATCGTCCCACCCTGCCAGATGCATGAATCGGCGGGCCTGCGTTGCCTCGGCCGCCAGACCGAACAATGCGCGACCCCGGATCAACTCTATCGCTTCTAAAAGCTCGGCATCGCTGCAATCAGGGCATTGCGGCAGCACCATACCCTCGTTCGTGATGGCAAGAATGGCACGCGGACTATCGCCCAATGCCCAGACATTCAACGCGCGCGGGTCACACCCCCGCAAACCAAAATCACGCAAATTGGCCAGAGGAAACATCGATGCCTGAATGTGTTTCGACAGAAACCGGTCGATCATTGGCACGTCTTCTTGTCGCGCCTGCCGCCACGTCACGTCCAATCCCCCAGCGCCTGCTGCCACATTGTCAGCGCAGCAACCGCCGCCGTATCCGCCCGCAGGATGCGTGGGCCCAGACTGACCACATGCGCAAAGGGCAACCCAGACAGGCGCGAGCGTTCCCGATCGGAAAACCCTCCTTCGGGCCCTATGAGGATAGCCCAGGGCTGATCCTTTTCGTTCGCTGCCAGACGCAGGGCTGATCCCACCTCGGCCTCGTCACAGAACATCAGTTGGCGACCGTCAGGCCATGCATCCAGCACGCGGTCCAGACGCTGCAGGTCGGCGACTTGGGGTACATAAGTCCCGCCGCATTGCTCAGCGGCTTCGACCGCGTGGGCCTGCAGGCGGTCCTGTCGGATACGTTCGGAATTGGTGAATTCGGTCTGGACGGGCAGGATGCGCGCGGCACCCATCTCGGCCGCCTTTTCGACAATGAAATCGGTCCGTGCTTTTTTGATCGGCGCAAAAAGCAGCCACAGATCAGGCGGCAGTTGCAAAGGTTTGGACTGTTTCAAACAGGTCAGCACCCCGCCGCGTTTTCCGGCCTGCACGACCTGGGCCAGCCACTCTCCGTCCTGGCCGTTGAACAGCGCCACGTGCCCGCCCACGGCCAGACGCATGACACCGAAAAGGTAATGCGCCTGCTCGCGCGTCAAATCAACGGATTGCCCCGGACCCAGAGGGTGCTCTACATACAGTCTGATCTTTGCACTCATGAGACGTTACATATGCAAGGCAACGCCCCAACACCAGACGGTCAGGTCGCCGATGCGGTATCCGGCAACTGGGTCGATACACACGCGCCCGCTTTCGCCCGGCCATACTTGCGCCTGAGCCGTGCAGACCGGCCCATCGGCACATGGCTATTGCTGATCCCCTGCTGGTGGGGTCTGGCGCTGGCGATCCTGAGCGACGGCAATCCGCGTTTGGAAGATCTTTGGATCGCTGTCGCCTGTGCCATCGGTGCGTTCCTGATGCGGGGCGCGGGCTGCACATGGAATGATATCACCGACCGAGAATTCGATGCTCAGGTCGAACGCACCCGGTCGCGACCCATTCCTTCGGGACAAATCAGTGTGCGGCAGGCTGCGTTCTGGATGGTGCTGCAATGCCTTTTGGCGTTGATGATCCTGCTGACCTTCAATCGGGCCGCCATAGCAATGGGCGTGCTGTCTCTGCTTCCTGTAACGATCTACCCTTTCGCCAAACGCTTCACTTGGTGGCCGCAGGTGTTTCTGGGCCTCGCGTTCAATTGGGGCATCCTTCTGACTTGGGCCGCGCATACGGGAACAGTCAGCGTTCCCGCAATCACGCTGTATCTGGCAGGCATCGCGTGGACGTTGTTCTATGACACGATCTATGCCCATCAGGACGCCGAAGATGACGAGCTGATCGGCATCAAATCCACCGCCCGTCTATTTGGTGAGAACACGGCGAAATGGCTGAAATACTTCCTTGTCGCAACCGTCGCGTTAATGGGCCTGGCGATCATCGACGCAGCAACGGCACAGGCGTCGACCCTTGCACTGTTCGTGGCTCTTTTCGGTCCTTGGGCGATGGGATGGCATATGGCGTGGCAGTTGCGCGGATTGGACACGGATGACAACGCCAAGCTGCTGCAATTGTTCCGCGCCAATCGGGACACCGGCCTTATTCCGCTGATCTTCCTTGGCGTCGCGTTGCTGGTCTGATTGCACCTCGGCGCAGGCCTCTGTAAGAGTGCTGCTCAATCACCCGAGGAGTCGATTGCCCGCACATGCGCCTGCCCTATTTCATCGCCGTTGCCCTGATTTTCCTCGTGTCAGCCGGAGTATCCCTGCTGGCGGCCAGTTACGCGGTGACAAAGGTCGAAGAGGCATCCGAATTCGCAGTGCGGCGCGCGCTGGACCTTAAAGGCCATGACTGGGCCGAAGTTGAATCCGACGGCCTGCGAGTCATCCTGACCGGAACCGCACAGGATGAGGCCGCCCGTTTCAATGCATTAACGGCCGCAGGGACCGAAGTTGATACGTCGCGCGTCATTGACGAGATGCAGGTTGAAGCGACGCGTCAGTTGGCTCCACCACGCTTTTCCGCAGAAATCCTGCGCAACGATAGCGGCATTTCGGTTATTGGCCTCATACCTGCCAGCCAGGACCGGGACGCGTTGGTAGACCGGCTTCGCAATCTGGATGGCGGCAATGTCTCGGACCTGATGGAAACCGCAGACTATCCAAAGCCGAAAGGCTGGGAAGAAGCGTTAAACTATTCGGTTGAGGCTCTGGCGCGTCTGCCGCGCGCCAAAATCTCGGCCAGCCCCGGACTGGTCAAGATCACGGCCATCGCAGACAGCCAGCAGGAAAAAGAGCAACTGGAACAGGACCTGACCCGGGCAGCCCCCCCCAGCCTGCGCATCGGGCTGTCCATTTCGGCGCCAAGACCGGTGATCACGCCTTTCACCCTGCGTTATTTGATTGATGAGTCCGGCGGGACCTTTGATGCGTGCTCGGCGCAAGACGAAGAAGCGCGCGACACGATAATCCAAGCGGCGCAAGGCGCTGGTCTGACGGGGCCGTATTCCTGCACGATCGGGCTGGGTGTGCCATCGCCCCGCTGGCCCGAGGCTGCATCACTGGGCATTCGCGCGCTGGCAGAAATTGGTCAGGGTTCAATCACAATTTCGGATGCTGATGTAACGCTGGTCGCCGCCGAAGGCACCAATCCCGCGCTTTTTGACAGGATCGTAGGCGAGCTTGAGGCCGCTCTGCCCGGTGTTTTCGCCTTGCACGCCGTATTGCCGGAACCGACCGAAGACGCACCTGCAGGTCCGACAGAGTTCTCCGCAACGCGCAGCCCTGAAGGTCTGGTGCAGATGCGCGGCCGTTTGGGTGACGAAGCGGCGCGCGACATGGTCGACAGTTTCGCACGGGCGGCTTTTGGGTCTGAACGAGTTTATACCGCCGCGCGGATTGCCCCCGATTTACCGTCAGACTGGCCCGTGCGCGTGCTGGCCGGGCTCGAAGCCCTGTCTCACCTGCACAATGGCGCTCTGACAGTAACGCCGGATGATGTCGTCCTTAGCGGCATCAGCCACGATCCCGAGTCCAAGGCCCGCATCGCCGGTCTGCTGTCCGAAAAACTGGGAGACGCGCAGGACTATACTCTGTCCATCACCTATCAAGCACCCCCTGAACCAGAAGACACGCTGCCGGACCCCGAAATGTGTGAGGAGCAGATCGCGGAAATTCAGGCAGCAACCAAAATTGCCTTCGAGCCGGGCTCGGCCACGATTGCGTCAGACTCGCGCGATACTGTGAACCAAATTGCCGACATTTTGCGAGAGTGCGGACCAATCCGGATGGAGATTCAGGGCCATACCGACAGTCAGGGCCGCGAAGAGATGAACCAGCAACTCAGCCAGGCGCGGGCGCAGTCCATCCTGAACGAATTGCGCGGCCGCAGGATTCCAACCGGCAGCTACTCGGCCGTCGGCTATGGTGAAACCCAGCCCATCGCAGATAACGACACTGAAGAAGGCCGTGAGGAAAATCGCCGGATCGAGTTTCGACTGATCCGACCCGAACCTATTGCCAATTCCGAAACCGGGCTTGAGGCGATGGAAGCCACAACAGGCGACTCGGAAGACGCGCAGCCAGAGGCCGAAGATACCGGCGCAGAGGAACAGTAAGTTGAACAGAATCGAATTCATCATCGCCACCGCCGTTATCCTGTTTGCGGCATTCTGCATGGGCTGGTTCGCGAACTGGCTTGCGCACCGCCTGTCGCGTGTGCGTCAAAGTGATGTCGCCGATCTGGACCGCATGAGTCAGGAATTACACGAAGCCGAAGAGACCCGCGATCAGGCGATCACTTACCTGCAACAGCGCGAAGCGGAACTGACCAACCAACTGACGCAGGCCGAGGCAGAATTGTCCGCAGCCATGGATGGCCTGCGCGCTGCACGTCAAGAGGCCGAGGAACTGCGGGGCCGTATCAACAACGCGGACTGACCTACCACCGGGTCAGCGCGTCTTCATCCTCGTCCTTGGCGGCCACCCAATCGGCCCCATCCGACGTGATTTCCTTTTTCCAAAACGGTGCGCGGGATTTCAGGTAGTCCATCAGAAATTCTGCAGCCTCGAACGCATCCTTGCGGTGCGGTGCGGCGGTTGCCACCATCATGATCCGATCCCCCGGAGCCAGTCGCCCGTGGCGGTGGATGACAAGGACATCACCCAGTGACCAGCGGCTTTGCGCCTCTTCCGCGATCTTGGTCAGGGCCCGTTCGGTCATGCCGGGATAATGTTCGATCTCCATGACATCCAAATCGGCCGCAGCCAGATCACGGACAACGCCGGTAAATGTCACAATCGCCCCGTTTGCGGCATCCTTGGCGGCAAAAGCGTTGGCTTCGGCACCCAGATCAAACGCGTCTTCCTGAACCACGATACGCATGGATCAGCCGCCGGTCATGGGAGGGAAGAACGCGACTTCACGAACCCCGGCAAGCGGCGCGTCAAAGTCCGAAAGCTCCTGATCGAGCGCCACGCGCAGCGCCGAAAGATCAGCAAAGGCCGCGGCATAGCGATCCTCTCGCGCGCTGAGTTCCGCGACCAGATCGGAAACGGTCGCGGCTTCGGTATCCACCCGCTCTTTCGGCAGGCCGATGCGTTCGCGCACCCAGGCGAAATACAGCACGTCCATCGCTTAGCTCTCCTTCAGATGGGGCATGGCTTTACGTAGGTAGTCGTAGCCCGTGATCAATGTCAGGGTCGCTGCGATCCACAGCAGCCACAATCCGATCCGGCCCGACCAGAACATCCCTTCAAGGTGCCAGCGGATGTTATTTACATCACCTACCTGTCCCGTAAGAACCTGATCAATGGTCGTAGGATCCATTCCGAACGTGGACATCACAAAGTTATGCTCGAATATCCCTTGCGAAAACAAGATAGCGATCGCAACCATCTGCGCGGTGGTCTTCCACTTGGCCAGCTTGGTCACTTTCAGGGTCCCCGCCACATCGCCCAGATATTCGCGCAGGCCCGAGACAAACACCTCGCGGAACAGGATCACGGTTGCGGGCAGTACCAGCCACGGCGTCCAGTGTTCGGTGGAATATCCAACAAGGATCATCAGCGCGATCACCACCATTGCTTTGTCAGCAATCGGGTCCAGCATTGCACCAATCTTGGTTTCCTGTTTCCACGCCCGCGCCAGATAGCCATCAAACCAGTCGGTGATTGCGGCAGACAAGAACAGGATTAGGGCAAACCAGTCCGCATAGGGTCGGGTGAAATACAGAAACATCACGGCCAGACCGGGGGCCGCAAGCAGGCGAAGAACGGTCAGAATATTGGGCAAGTTCCACTTCATGACCCGACCCTACATCGCCGGTTCAGGACATAAAAGGTGGCCCATCGAAAATCTGACCCGATCACAGGTAGTTGTGGCGCCCGGGGTCAAAGGGTCGCAACCCCGAATGCGCGGCTTGGCGCGCGGGGGCTTTGCGGTCAGATTGGCGCGCGGTCCAGACAGAGCAAAACATGACACAGCACATTCAAACCGATCCCCGATCCAACCTGATCGGCAGCGCGTGGATGATCGCCGCAATGGCGCTGTTCGCGCTAGAGGATGCGCTGATCAAGGCGGCTTCGGCGGCGATTCCGATTTGGCAGGTGCTGGTTCTGTTTGGCGCGGGCGGCGCGGTGATCTATGCGGCGGTGGCCCTGCTTCGCGGCTCGCGGCTGTTTCAGGAAGATGTACTGTCGCGCCCCATGGAAGTACGTGTGGTGTTTGAAATTCTGGGGCGGCTGTTCTATGTGCTAGCCATCGCACTGACGCCGCTTTCATCCGCCACGGTGATCTTGCAAGCCACGCCTCTGGTCGTTGTCGCGGGGGCCGCGCTGGCCTTTGGCGAAACCGTCGGCTGGCGGAGGTGGAGCGCCATTCTGGTCGGCCTGATCGGCGTCGTGATCATCATTCAACCGACCGGAGACAGCTTTTCGCCCCTGTCCATCCTTGCGGTGCTGGGGATGCTGGGGTTCGCGGGCCGTGATCTGGCCAGCCGCGCTGCGCCCGCCTCACTGGGGACCGAGGTGCTGGGTTACTACGGTTTCCTCTGCATCATCATCGCCGGGCTGGCCTATCGGTTTTGGGAGGGGACACCGATGCAGCCCCTTACCCCGCATGTCAGCCTGCACATGACAGGCGCAATCGTGATGGGCGTCTTGGCCTATGCCTCGCTGATGAAGGCGATGCGCACAGGCGAGGTCTCATCCGTCACGCCCTTCCGCTATTCCCGGCTGTTGTTCGGGATCGGGCTGGGCGTGTTCATGTTTGGTGAGCGACTGGACCAGACCATGTGGATCGGGTCGGCGCTGATCGTGGCCTCGGGCCTCTATATCCTGTGGCGCGGACGGCGAGCCTAGCCCTTGTCATGGAAGAAATCATAGACCTTCTGCGCCAACCCGGCTGAGATCCCCTCAACCGCTTTCAAATCCGCCAGGTTGGCCCGGCTGACCGCCTTGGCGCTGCCGAAATGAGTTAGCAACGCGCGTTTACGCGCCGCCCCGACGCCGGGGATTTCGTCCAGAGGCGTCGCCCCCACCGCTTTGGCACGTTTCGCACGATGGGTGCCGATGGCGAATCTATGCGCCTCATCCCGCAGGCGCTGGATGAAATACAGCACCGGATCATTGCGTTTCAGCGCAAAGGCGCGCTGGCCGATGCGGTGGAATTCCTCTTTGCCGTGGTCGCGATCCACGCCCTTGGCGACACCGACCATCGGGATGTCTTCGACGCCATGTTCGACCATGATTTCATGCACCGCGCTCACCTGACCCGCGCCACCGTCGATCAACAACAGGTCCGGCCAATGCCCCTTGTCGCGGTCGGGGTCTTCTTTCAACAGGCGGGTAAAGCGGCGGGTTAGGACCTCTTTCATCATGCCAAAGTCGTCGCCGGGGGTCAGATCATCCCCACGGATGTTGAACTTGCGATAGGCGTTTTTCATGAACCCTTCGGGGCCCGCCACGATCATCCCGCCCACCGCATTGGTGCCCTGTATATGTGAGTTGTCGTAGACCTCGATCCGGCTTGGCGGGCTGTCCAGGTCAAACGCCTCGGCCACGCCGCGCAACAGCTTGGCCTGCGTGGCGCTTTCCGACATGCGCCGGGCCAGTGATTCACGCGCGTTGCGCAGGGCACCCGCGACCAGTTCCTGCTTCTCGCCGCGCTGGGGGACAAGGATTTCCACCTTGCGCCCGGCCTTTTCCGACAATGCGTCCTGCATCAGATCGGCGTTTTCGACCGCATCCGACAGGATCAACTGACGCGGCGGTTCCTTGTTGTCGTAGAACTGACCAAGGAACGCCTCCATCACCTCGGCTGGCGACACATCCGCCCCCACCCGAGGGTAATAATCCTTGTTTCCCCAGTTCTGGTTGGCGCGGATAAAGAACACCTGCACACAAGCCTGCCCGCTCTCCATATAGAGGCCGATCACATCCGCCTCGGCCACGCCGCGCGGGTTGATGCCCTGGGACGTCTGCACCTGCGTCAGCGCCCGAATGCGGTCGCGCAGGCTGGCGGCACGTTCAAACTCCATCGCCTCGGAGGCGGCCATCATCTGTTCAGCCAGTTCTTCCTGCACCTTGGTCGACCGGCCCGACAGAAAGCGTTCGGCATCCTTGACGCTTTCGCCGTAATCGCTTTCCGAGATCAGCCCAACGCACGGCCCCGAACAGCGCTTGATCTGAAACAGCAGACAGGGCCGCGTGCGGCTATCGAACATGGAATCCGAGCAGTTGCGCAGCAAGAACGCCTTTTGCAACTGGTTCAGCGTCCGGTTAACGGCACCCGCACTGGCGAAGGGGCCAAAATAGGCGCCCTTTTCTTTCTTCGCCCCACGATGCTTCTTGATTTGCGGAAACCCATGATCCTTGGCGACCAGAATGTTCGGAAAACTCTTATCATCGCGCAGCAGCACATTGTATTTGGGCTTGAGCTGCTTGATCAGGTTCTGTTCCAGCAGCAGCGCCTCGGTCTCGGTCCGCGTGGTCAGAAACATCATCGAGGCGGTCGCGGCGATCATCTTCTCGATCCGCCCCGAATGGCCGGGGCGCGTATAGTTCGACACCCGCGCCTTCAGGTTCCGCGCCTTGCCCACGTACAGAACCCGGCTGTCCGCATCCAACATCCTGTAAACGCCCGGAGAACTGTCCAGCGTTTTCACATAACGCTGTATACATTTGTATCCAGTGGCTTGGCCGTCGGGGTTCGATTCGTTCTGGGTGGTCATGAGTCCGAAATATGATTCCCTGACCATGGCTGCAATCTTAAGCGTCTCAATTCAAGAGAAAACAAATCCACGGTTTCTGTGGATAACTATGAAGATAAGTTTCCAAGGGTCTCGATTTTCCCTTGATTCATTAAGGATTCCTTGATTTGCACAAAAAATAGGCGCTATATTAACTATCTGTTTTTAAATGTAATTTTTTCATACACATGGCAAGTGTATGAAAAAAAAGACAATTTTGTAACGCGCAAGTAACGGAAATGCGAGCGGTGCAAAACTTGAGGCAAAGATGCCTATTCAACCCCCAAAACATCCGGAGTTTGCCATCCAAGATGCTGCCCGCCATCGACGCATAGTAACTGCCCGGTCACGGCATGCGCGTCCAGAAAATATCCCAGCGCAGCGGTGATATCAGATGGGTTCGCGCCGCGTTCAAGCACGGTATTAGCGCGCTGCGCCTTGAAGTGATCTTCGCTTTGCCTGTGGCCCTGCATCGTCGGGCCGGGGCCGATCGCGTTGACGCGGATCGCGGGGGTTAGGGCCTGCGCCGCCGTGCGGGTCAGCGCCCAAAGACCCATCTTGGCAATGGTGTAGGACATGAACTCGGGCGTCAGTTTACGGACACGCATATCAACCATGTTGACGATCAGGCCAACTGCCACGGGCTCTCCCGCATCGTCGGTATCCGGTTCCAGATCCTGCTCTGCCATTGCCTGTGTCAGAACGAAGGGCGCGCGCAGATTACTGTCCAGATGCCGATCCCAGCTTTCACGGGTCGCCGTATGGATGTTATCATATTCAAAGATCGAGGCGTTGTTGACCAAACAGGTAATTGGCCCGCCCAAAGCCTCAGCCGCGCGCGGCAAAACCGTCTGGACCTGCGCCTCGTCCAGCAGGTCGGCCTGCAATGCGATAGCCTTGCGACCCATGGCCTGAACCTCGGATACAACCTCGGCGGCAGGATCGGCAGAAGTCGCGTAATGCACAGCAACATCATACCCGCGTTGGGCAAGGTACAAGGCCATGGCTCGGCCAAGGCGGATTCCTGCACCGGTTACCAACGCTCGGGTCATACGTACTCCCTCTTAATCAAGTCACGCCAACAAAGAGATGACGTAGACCGCATAGAGCAGAGTCAATAACAGTCCCCACCCACGCGTGATGTCTTTTTTGAAGAACACAAACGGGATCAGCAACAGCGACGCGCCCAACATGACCCACAGATCGAACCGCAGGAATTCCTGATCAACCGGAATAGGCCCGACCAGTGTGGCGATGCCCACGATGGCCAGCAGGTTGAACATGTTCGAGCCGATCACATTGCCTAACGCAACGTCCGCCTGACGGCGCAGGGCGGCCATGACAGTCGTTGCCAATTCCGGCAGCGAGGTCCCGACCGCGACCAATGTCAGGCCGATCACGGTTTCGCTGACGCCATAGGTGCGTGCGATGACGGTCGCATTATCCACCAGCAGATGCGCCCCCATCGGCAACCCGATCAGACCCAGAACCAAATAGATCGAGATCTTCCAATAAGGCATGTCCGGGTCGGCTTCTTCCAGCCCGTCAAGCTCTTCATCGTCGGCGCAGGCTTCGCCGCAGGCCTTGCGGTGAGCGTGGGCCTCGCGGAACGCATTCCACAGAACAAGACCAAGCGCGGCCAACAGGATCGCACCGCTGTACAAATTGAATATGCCACAGAAGGCCAGTCCGATGAAAAGAACTGAGGCCAGCAACATGAAGACATAGTTCTTGCGGCTGTCGCATTCACTGGTGTGCAGCGTCGCCAAAAGCGCAGGCAGACCCAGCACCAAAAGGATATTGGCCGTGTTCGACCCCACCACATTCCCCAGCGCGATCCCCGGCGCATTTTCCTTGATGGCGCTGATGGCAATCAGCAGTTCGGGGGCCGAGGTGCCAAAGGCCACGATTGTCAGACTGACGATCAGCGCGGGCACGCCCAGACGCAGGCTCAGGTTCACCGCACCACGCACCAGCGCATCACCCGCCAACAGCAAGATCAGCAGCCCGAGGCCGGAAAGCAGCCATGCCGTCATGTACGGCCTCCTTTTTCGCAGGCGCAAGGACCTTTGCCGATCCTGAACCGCCCGCAGCGCGGGCATCTTGAAGACTGCAACCTATGCTGTCCCGGAAAGCGCAGTTTCCCGAACATGGCCAGGACACCCATAGCAATCAGAAAAAGGGTTACGATCTTGATAATCACGTTACAAACCGAAACGCGCGTAGGCCGCGCGCTCCTCAAGGCCGGCAATCGCATCCTGGGCCAGTGACGCCCCGAACCGAGACCACAGCGGTTTGCGAAGGCCGTATCGACGGAACTTTACCTTGTCGCCGAAACGCTCCTGCATCTTTGGCTTAAGATGGGCGATACCGTCGATCAGCCCCAATTCCCGCGCGCGCCGGGCTAACCAGACCTCGCCGGTGAACAGGTCCTCGTTCTCATCCAACTTTGCGCCCCGGCGGTTTTTTACATGGGTGATGAAATTGTCGTGAATATCGGCCAGCAATCTTTCGAGCCGCGCGACATCCTCTTTCTTTTCCGGAGAGAACGGGTCCAGCATGGACTTTGACTGCCCGGCCGTGTGGACACGACGTTCAATTCCCTGACGTTTCAGCAACACATGCGCCCCGAACCCGGACGAGATCACCCCGATCGAGCCAAGAACCGAACTGTCGTCTGCATAGATTTCATCGGCTGCCGCTGCCAGCCAGTACCCGCCCGAGGCTGCAACATCCTCGACAAACGCAATGACCGGCACATTCAGTTCGTCAGACAGCCGCCGTATGCGGGCGCCAATCAACGAGCTTTGAACCGGTGACCCTCCGGGCGAGTTAATTTCAAGCGCCACCGCAGAGGGTTTTCCTTTGCGAAAGGCTTTCTCAAGTACCGGGGCAAGCGAAGTATCAGACATCGACGCACGTCCGGCCATTCCGATGGCACCGGACAATCGCACGACAGCGACGCTGGGTTGTTTTTTGAGAAACGGCAGGCTGAGTTTCATGGATGCCGATGTAGAGTGCAGCCAACCGGTAAACAAGGGACCGCTGGGGCCTAAAACGCGACGTGAACCAGATTCACACACATGACGGGCAAAAATGCAACGCCACGGATCGCCTAGCTGCGAATGCGCCAGCCTGTTTTGAAAATCCACCCGATGATGCCCAGACAGATGCCGGTGAACACCAAAATTGCCAAAAGGCTGAACCCAATGGGAACATCGGCAAGCCCATAGAAGGACCAGCGGAACCCGGAAATCAGATAAACCACCGGGTTGAACAGGGTGACTGTCTGCCACACTGGAGGCAGCATCGAAATCGAATAGAACGTACCTCCCAGAAAGATAAGAGGCGTCACCACCAATTGTGGGACCAGTGACATCTGTTCAAAATTGCTGGCCCAGATGCCTATTATGAACCCCAGCAGCGAAAAGCTGAGACAGGTCAGAACCAGAAACCACACCATCGCAAAAGGGTGTTCGATCCTTAGATCCACAAAGAACGTGGCGGTAATCAGGATTACCACCCCCACGAACAGCGCCTTTGTCGCGGCGGCTCCGACGTAGCCGATCACAATCTCGATAAAGTTCACGGGGGCGGATAGCAGTTCGTATATCGTGCCTAGAAACTTGGGAAAATAAATCCCAAAGGACGCGTTCGAGATCGACAGCATCACTACCGACAGCATGATAAGCCCCGGTACGATGAACGCACCATAAGATACGCCCTCGATCTCTTGGATACGGCTGCCGATTGCGGTGCCAAAAACCACGAAATACAACGAAGTCGACAGGACCGGAGACAGAAAGCTCTGCGCCAGTGTTCGAAAGAACCGGGCCATTTCGAACCGGTAGATGGCGGCGACGGCGGACCAGTTCATGCTGGGGCTCCGGACACTAGATTAACAAAAATTTCCTCAAGGCTCGACTGACGGGTCTGTACATCGCGCAACACCAACCCCGCCTGGGCCACGTCATTCAGCAAGGTGGTGATGCCTGTCCGGTCGGCGTGGATATCATAAGTATAGATCAGCACATCACCGTTTCCGTTCAAAGTCAGATTGTGCTCGGCCAGGGCTTTGGGAATGGATTGAATGGGTTCTGTCAGCATGACCTCGATCTGCTTCTTGCCCATCTGGGCCATAAGCGTGTTCTTGTCCTGAACCAGCAGCAATTCACCCTTGTCGACGACCCCCACGCGGTCAGCGATGGCCTCGGCTTCTTCAATGTAATGCGTGGTCAGAATGATGGTGACGCCTGCCTGTTTCAGCTCGGCCACGATCTCCCACATGTCTTTGCGCAGCTCAACATCAACACCGGCTGTGGGCTCGTCCAGAAACAACACCCGCGGTTCATGCGCTAGAGCCTTGGCGATCAGAACGCGGCGCTTCATGCCGCCTGACAATTCCTTGATCGCGTTCTTGCGCTTGTCCCACAAGGACAGCTTGCGCAGGATTTCCTCGATCCTAGAATTGTCAGCACCATACCCGAACAACCCGCGCGAAAACCGCACCGTATTCCAAACTTTCTCGAACGGCTCCAACGCAATCTCTTGCGGAACCAGCCCAATCATTCGACGGGCGGCCCGAAAATCGGTCTGGATATCATGCCCGCCTACCGTCACCGACCCGGAAGTCGGGGTCGTGATCCCGCAAACGGTTGAAATCAGGGTCGTCTTACCCGCTCCGTTCGGCCCCAGCAGCGCAAGAATCTCACCTTCTTCAATATCCAATGAGACGCCCTTCAGCGCCTCGAAACCGTCGGCATAGGATTTGCGCAAGTCCCTGATGGACAGAATTGGTGTCATTCACTTTCCCCGTTCTGGCGGGGACATTACCCCGGCGAACCGACACAGAACAGGCCCATTCCGCACAGGGTCCTGCGCATTTTTGTACGCGCCAACAGCCTCAAGCGGGTCCGGCATTGCGCAATTCGGCTATTCGCTTCTGGATCAACTCAACGTGCAACCGAGCGTCGTATTGCCCCTGCCGATAAGCAGCCGGCAACCGCAGCGCAGCCAGACGCTCATCCAGTTCACTCAAATGCGCCTGCATCATGTCCAACTCGGCGTCGCTTGGGTCATTGGCCAATTCCAGCTCGATATCGCGGATTTCGGGGTAATGTTGCCAAACACGCCAGCGCATCGCGTAGGCATAGGCAAAGGGCAGCAGCCGCATCAACGGAACCACGATAAAAAAGAACGGCAGCAACAACAGCAATACCCGGTTGATCTGCGCGGCAATCCAATAAGGCAGCCAGTTATGCCAGGTGGACGGGCCATCAAGGATCAATTGACGCGCGGTATTGCTGACATTCAGGCCGGTGCCGTCAATATTCGGAAAAACGCCCGGGTCCGAGATAATGCCCCTTGCCTGGTGCAACTCGATCGCTGCCATTGTCAGACGGTTGACCAAAGCCGGATGCAGATCGGGTCGCACGACCAACCGTGCCTCGATCGCGACCAACTCAACAGCGCGTGGCGGCAGCACAGGGTCCAAAGACATTCCCCCGGCCGGCACCGATACCACCGTCGCATAGGTCAGGCGTCTGGAAATTGCCTGTACATGTGCCAGGTCCAACACCCGCAGCCCCGGAGATTCATAGGCCGCCTTGAGATAGGGCGCTTCTATCGGGGCCACATAGACTGCGATATCCAGTTCACCCGCAAGCAGGGCAGCCGCAGCTTCGGCATAAGGTATTGAGAAATGTTCGTTTGTGTCCTCGGCCAGCCCCACAGCCCGTTCAAGATCACGAAACGCCGCCGCCGTTCCTGACCCTGGTGCGCCACTGTTGATCCGCAAACCGGACCAAAGGGCAGGATTGCGCGGGATGGCCGCGTCTTTGTTCACCAGAAAAACAACAGGCTCAAAGAATACGGCACCGACAGCTTCGGCTCTGTTTGGGTCAACCTTGATTCCACCTTGCAGAAAAGCGGCATCCACCTCGCCATTATTCAGCAGATCAGCATTCTCTACCGATCCGGCCGTTTCGAGTATTTCAAGCCGGATGCCATCCCGCGCCAATATGTCTGCATAGTCCTGCGCTACGGTTTCATAGGCCCCACCCGCGGGACCCGCAGCCAATACGATGGTTCCAGGGGGATGCAGGCGCGACAGAACACCGGCGAGAACCGCCAGCGCAAGAACGCTCCCGAAAAGGATCCACAACCGCATCCGAGCCTCTCTCCAATCCCCGCTGGAAACGCTAGTGGTCACGTAACCATCTTGCAAGCCATCAGAATCCGGCCTTGCAATTCCCGCAAAGCCTCGAAACCCTGCCTGAAAAGGAGGCCACAATGCTGAACGGAATCCGGATCATCGAAGTCGAGGGCTTGGGCCCCGGCCCGTTCGCGGCCATGATGCTGGCCGACCTGGGCGCAGATGTCATAACCATCCATCGCAAGGGCCAGCCCACCACCCCCGGAATGCCTGAGAGTTCCGTGCTGGATCGCGGCAAACGGTCCATAGACCTGAACCTCAAGGATGACGCCGATCTTGAGATCGCCAAGCGCCTGACCTCATCCGCCGACGCCCTGATCGAAGGCTTCCGCCCCGGCGTGATGGAAAAACTCGGCCTCGGACCCGAAACCTGCCACTCCCTCAACCCCAAACTGGTCTATGGCCGCATGACGGGCTGGGGGCAGGACAGCCCCCTTTCGGACAGGGCGGGCCACGACCTGAACTATATCGCGATGTCCGGCGCGCTCTGGTACGCCTCGGCAGCAGGGCAAGCCCCACAGACACCGGCAACATTGGTGGGCGATATCGGGGGCGGCGCGATGTACCTTGTCGCAGGCATAATGGCTGGCCTGATCAATGCACAGCGCACAGGTCAGGGTACCGTCGTCGATGCCGCCATCTATGACGGCTCGGCGCATATGATGAACCTGCTCATGAGCATGCGTCAAACCGGCAACCTGTCGGAAACGCGGGGCCAAAGCCTGCTGGACGGCCCTCATTGGAGCCGCACCTATACCTGCGCCGACGGCGGGTTCATCACCGTGCAATGCCTCGAGCCAAAATTCTACGCTGAGTTCCTCAATAAATTGGGCCTGTCACAGGATCCTGACTTCACTAAACAATACGACCCAAAACTGTGGCCACTGCTCACCGCGCGCCTATCCGAAATCTTCTCTCGACACCCCCGCGATCATTGGGCGATGCTTTTCCACGACACCGACGCCTGCGTCGCCCCCGCGCTTAGCCCCGAACAGGCACATTCCCATCCCATGAACAACGCGCGCCAGACATGGCAGAACATCGACGGAACCCTCCAGGCCGCCGCCGCGCCGCGCTTTTCAAACCACGCATGGCAACCAAAGCCCAGCCCATTGCGCGGCGAACACCGTTCGGAAATTCTGGACGAACTCAACCCAAAGCGCTGATCCGCCCCTTCACCTGGCTATGAATATCCCGGGGGATGAATTGGCCGCAGGCCAAGAAGGGGGCTGGCCCCCTTCAACCAGCTTACCGCGATCGCACAGTATCAATCATCAATTGCACGTTCTCGGGGTCGGCATCCGGCGTGATCCCATGCCCAAGGTTGAAAATATGCGGTCCCTTTGAAAACGCCTCAACGATCTTGCGCGTTTCATCCACCAAAGCCTGCCCACCCGTCACCATATGGGACGAGGCCAGATTGCCTTGAACACAGCCATCCACCTGCACGTGGGCCGCCGCCCAATCTGGCGCGACCGAGTTATCCAGCGCCACACAATCCACTCCGGTCGCCTTAGCAAACCCGACATAGCCTTCACCGGCCTCACGCGGGAAACCGATCACCGGAATGCCGGGATGGCGCGCCTTGATGGCCTGAGTGATGACCCGGCACGGCTCAACGGCGTATTTCTGGAACGCGTCCCCCTTCAACGACCCAGCCCAGCTGTCAAAGATCTTGACCACCTCGGCCCCTGCCTCGATCTGGGCCGAGAGGTATTCGATCGTCGCCAGCGTGATCCGCTCCAGCAACGCCTCGAACAATGCCACATTCCCTTCGCGCAGCGCATGGGCCGGGCCCTGATCCGGCGTGCCGCGCCCGGCGATCATATAGGTCGCCACCGTCCAGGGCGCGCCTGCAAACCCGATCAACGTTGTCTCGGACGGCAATTCACGCGTTAGGATTCGCACAGTTTCATAGACCGGCGACAAAGTCTCGTGGATCGCATCAACAGGCTTCAATGCGTCAAATTCGGCCTGCTGTGTGATGGTCGACAGGCGCGGTCCCTCGCCGGTCACGAACCACAAATCCGCGCCCAGCGCCTGCGGCACCAGAAGAATGTCAGCAAACAGAATCGCCGCGTCGAACCCATAGCGGCGGATCGGCTGCAATGTGACCTCGGCCGCCAGTTCGGGGTTATAGCAAAGCGACAAGAAATCCCCTGCCCGCGCCCGTGTCGCGCGATATTCGGGCAGATACCGCCCGGCCTGACGCATCATCCAGATCGGTGGCACATCCTGCACCTCACCCGCCAGCGCCCGCAGCAGTTTCTTTGTTTCGGCCATGTCTGCCCCCAATCATCAGGTTTGCGCCACGGGTCGGCCCTCAGTGGCAATTTGTCAAGCTCTGCCCCCATTGTCAGGGCAATGTGACGCGACTAAAGCTGTGCGCATGACACTGACCCTGCCCTCCCCCGACTCGCCGCTCAAGATCGGTACCCGAGGATCACCTCTGGCGCTGGCACAAGCCTATGAGACACGGCAGCGACTGGGCGCGGCTTTCGACTTGCCGGATGAAGCGTTCGAGGTCGTGGTCATCAAGACCACCGGTGACAACCGCGCCATGATCGACGCGGACCGCCCGTTGAAAGAGATCGGCAACAAGGGCCTCTTCACCAAGGAAATCGAAGAGGCGATGCTGCGCGGCGATATCGACATCGCGGTGCATTCCACCAAGGATATGCCAGTGGAACAGCCCGCAGGTCTGGTGCTGGACACCTTCCTGCCGCGTGAAGATGTGCGCGACGCGTTCATCTCGCCCAGCCTGACAACCATTCGCGACCTGCCGCAGGGTGCCACCGTCGGCACCTCATCCCTGCGCCGACGGGCTCAGTTGCTGAACCGCCGCCCCGACCTGAACGTGGTTGAATTTCGCGGCAATGTGCAAACGCGGCTGAAGAAACTGGCCGATGGCGTGGCGGATTGCACCTTTCTGGCCATGGCCGGTATCCGCCGCCTGAAAATGGACGACGTCCCTGCCACCGCCATTGCGCCCGAGGACATGCTGCCTGCCATTGCGCAGGGCACTATCGGTATCGAACGCCGCAGCGACGATTTCCGCGCAGCTTGTATGCTCGAAGCCATCCACCACGCCGAAACCGGCCAGCGCCTGGTCGCAGAGCGCACGCTACTGGCTGCGCTGGACGGTTCGTGCGAGACGCCGATCGCTGGCCTTGCCGAAATACAGGACGGCCACCTGCGCCTGCGAGGTGAGGTTCTGCGCCCGGACGGGTCCGAGGCCATCTCGGAAGACATCACCGGTGCGGTTGCCGATGGGCCCGAGATGGGCCACGCCATGGCGAAAACGCTGCTGCAGAAGGCGGGTTCAGGCTTCTTCGACTGGAGAAGTTGAGAAAAAGTTGCGCAATGTGAACTACTTCACTGCTCGCATTTCCAAACGCTGACAACATACAGATACACCGATTGAGACGTCGGGCTGCTCTCGAAAAAGTCGAAAGTTTGCAAGTCTGTCCGTATTTTTAAGTGGTATTCGAGGGGGCGAGGTGCAGCCCCGGACATCCAATCATTCAGGGCCGCTGTCATCAACTGGCAGCGGCCCGTTTCTTTGCCCAGACTAAATCCGTTTAGGCATTGGCAATTATCTGGATCGCTTTTTCAACCGCGTGCTTAGTCTGTTGCAGGTCCGCTTCCGTCACAGCCAAGGAAGGATAAAGCTTGCCCGGCGACTTGAATATCCCGCTCGCCCTTAAGCTGTTGTTGTAAATCACGTTACGATGCGGATCATCATGCTTGGCGCTGCGGTACTCGCGGCAATCGTTTTCCGTGAAAAAGATATCGAACAACGTCTCGTCGCCGCAAATCCGAAACGGAATCCCGGCTTTGACCAAGGCAGTACCCTGCATCTGTTGCAACGCTGCACCCGTTGCGCGCAGTTGGTCATAGACGCCGTCGCGCCGAAGAACCTCCATCGTTTTCAGGCCCGCGACCGAGGCCACCGGGTTTCCCGACAAGGTCCCAAGCTGCATCAGCCACCCGTCCTCGCCAACCTGATCCTTGTCGAAATGTTTCATGATCTCGGCGCTTGCACCCAGCGCAGCCAAAGGGAACCCTCCGCCGATGATCTTGCCCAGCGTACAGATATCGGGTGTCACACCGTATTTCTCCTGCGCACCGCCATAGGCCAGACGGAACCCCGTGACGATCTCGTCAAAGATCAGCAGGACGTTGTGCTTGTCGCACAAGTCGCGCAGCCCTTGCAGGTATCCGGGCAAGGGCGGGATGATCCGCTGCAAGGGTTCGACCATGATCGCAGCGATATCGTCATGCTTATTCAGCAGGGCCGCGACGGCCTCAAGGTCGTTGAACGGCGCAATCAGCATCTGCTCGGCCACCCCCGCAGGTATCCCGGCGCTGTCAGGCACCGCTTGCGGAAAGTTGACCCGACGGCTGGGGGCAAGGCTCATCTGCGCCTCGGCGCTCATGCCATGATAGCCGCCTTCAAATTTCAGAATCTTGTCACGCCCGGTATAGGCGCGGGCCAGACGGATTGCGTACATGTCGGCCTCGCCACCCGAGGCCACAAAACGCACCTGTTCGCAGCACGGCACCGCATCGACAATAGCCTCAGCCAGTTCGATACCCTTGGCGTTATTGGCAAAGAAGGTCATGCCCTTGGACAGTTGCTCCAGCACTGCCTCCATCACTTCGGGGTGGCCGTGGCCCAGCAGCATCGGGCCGGACCCGATCAGATAGTCGATGTATTCATTGCCGTCCTCATCCCAGACGTGGCTGCCCTCGCCACGTGCGATAATGATGCCGGGGTCGAAATTGCCAAAACCCCCAGCGGGCAAGACCTCATTCGCACGGGCGATCCATTCGGATTGGGTGTTGATCTTGAGCATCTCAGGCAATCTCCAATATCGGGGCGCCAAGGATATCCGGGTCGGGCGTCACGCCCAAACCGTGTCCTTCAGGCGGAGCAATGCGACCGTCTTTGCGGCTGGGCGCATCGGGGCAAAGGCGTGGCGCCACGTAAGAGGACAGATCACAGGTGTTCATCAGCGATCCCTGCGGGGTCGAGGCCGCGAAATGCAGCGCGGCCGCGGTGACGATATCGGACCCCCATGTGCACTCGGCGCAGATTTCGGCCCCCAGATATACGGTCAGGTCCCGTGCACGGCGCATGGCCGACAGACCTCCGAACTTAGATAGTTTTAACGCCACCGCATCCATGCAGCCAAGTTCATGCGCCCGCAGCAGCGAGGCCAGATCATGTGCGTTCTCGTCGATCTTCATCGGCAGGCCAGTGGCTTGCCGGACGGCAGCACAATCTTCCAGCGTTTTGCAGGGCTGTTCCAGCATCACATCCAGATGCGCCACCGCGCGGCCCGTGCGTGTGGCCTGAAGACGCGATGCGCCGCAGTTCCAGTCGCCATAGACGATAGGGCCCTGCCCCACGGCCTCGCGCACTTTGATCAGGCGTTCAGCGTCGGCCTGCCAATCGGCTTCGACCCCAAGTTTGACCTGAAACTGGCGAATGCCTGTCTGATAGGCGACTTGCGCGATGCGGGCCATCTCATCCGGAGTAACGCAGGTGATCGAGTGATAAAGCGGCATGTCCTTGCGCGTGCGCCCGCCCAACAGCGCATAGACCGGTTGGCCCGTGGCTTGGCCGAACAAATCCCACAGCGCCAGATCGACGGCGGACTTGGCGTAGCGATGACCTGGCAAAAACCCATCAAGCTTGCGCATGGGCGCGTCCGCCCCGAAAGGTGACATCCCGAGGATTTCCGGGGCCATTTCAGTAATCGCGGCGGGAACACCATCGGCATAGGCCGGAAGGTAGTGGGGGATCGGGCAAACCTCACCCCACCCTTGCAGGCCAGTATCTGTGATTAGGCACAGGACATGGGTTTTGACCGTGGCGCAGGTTTTGCCTTCGGCCATGCGGTACGTTTCATGGCTGCTGAGGTCGACAGACCAGAGGGTGAGTTTGGTAACCTTCATGCGGCGTCCATCTGGGGCAGATCGTCCAAACCTTCGCCGCGCCACAACACATAGGTCAGGATCGGGCTGTCGGTGGTGATCATGGCATGGCTCTGCCAACTGGCATGCAAGCGGGTTTGATTGGGGGTTAGGTCGGCCTCATTTCCTTGAACGCGAAACCGCGCGCGGCCAGCGGCGATCAGGTACAGTTCTTCGGCCTTGTGGCTGTGCCAATCATAGTTCAGCCCGTCACCCCAATAGGCCACATAGCCGCGCAGTTGCGCCGAGTAGAAATGGCCGGTTGGACCGAACAGCTCGTAATATCCATAGCGATTCAGAAAATCGGCTCCGACTTCGTCTTCAGTATAGGTCTGTTTCCAGTTGGCCAGATGTGCGGTTGCGCGAATTGCCTCGGTCAGGGCTAGGGTCGGCCCGGCGTCGGGCCGGATTGCCTGCACCAGGGGAACCGCCGGAATTGCGTTTGGCGGCACATCAGCGGCAAACAGGTCGTCGGGCCAATCTCCGAACGCAGCCAGATCGGGATGCGTGTAATGCAACCGCCACGCGGCTTCGAGGACATCATCCATGGTCATGGGATCACCACAATGTTTCCAGTGTGTTGTTTCGCGATGAACGCGGCCTGCGCCTCGCGCAGTTCTTCCAGCGGATAAGTCGCGGCAAGGGCCGGTTTGATCTGACCCGCCTCGATATATTTGACGAGGTTTTGCATCACCTGCGGGTCGATGACGGTCGAGCCGGTGAAGGTCAGGTCGCGCAAATAGAAGGTGCGCAGGTCAAAATCCACCATTGGCCCTGCGATGGCACCGGAACAGGTATAGCGCCCGCCACGTTCAAGGATGTCGATCAGGTTGGACCAATAGGGGCCACCGACCACATCGGCGACCACTGTGATTTTTTCGTCCCCCAGCGCCGCACGCAAGTTATCGGGCGCGCGCGGCAGGATTTTGTCCGGGCCAAGTGCGGCGACGTCGGCGTGTTTCGCCTCGGACGCCAGTGCAATGACCCGCGCGCCGTGACGTTTGGCCAGTTGCACCAATGCGCCTCCGACCCCGCCCGAGGCTCCGGGCACCAGAACGGTGTCATTCTGGCTGACATTGGCGCGGGTCAGCATCCCCTCGGCGGTCGAGTAGGAACAGGAAAACGTCGCCAATTCCGCATCCGACAGGTCGGAGGTAATCGGCACAGCATTCACGGCCAGAGTGGTGGCGTATTCCGCAAACCCTCCGTCCCGTTCCGAGCCGTAGTAGCCGGTTTTGTCCTTGTTTCCGGGATCATCCGGGTCGCGCAACCAGCCATCTGTGATTACACGCTGACCGATGCGGGCCGGGTCGACGCCTTCGCCTACGGCGACGATATGGCCACAGATATCAGCTCCTTGGATGCGTGGGAAGGTGATCGGGTTGCCTCCCCAGGTGGGGTCTTCTTCGCCTACCTCTTCAAACGCGCCTCCGGTGGTCGCGTCAGTGACGGTCTTGGAATACCAGCCCGACCGCGTATTGACGTCCGTGTTGTTCAGACCGCAGGAGGCGACCTTGATCAGCACTTCATTGGCAGCCGGTTCGGGGCGGGGCCAGTTGGGGTGCAACACCATTTGTTCTAATCCGCCATGACCCATCGTGACCATGGCTTTCATTGTATCGGGCAGGGTCATTGCGCGGCCTCCAGTACGGTGTCAGTGCGTGGCAAAATGCTTTGGGGATCGTAAGCCGGTTCATCCAGCACGCAGGCCACGCGGGGTCGGCCGTGGATCACGACCTGCAAGGCTGTGCCGGGTGTGGCGGCCTCGGGTTTGACGTAAGCGAAGGCGAGGATCTTGCCGACGGTATGCCCATAGGCCACCGATGCGATCGAGCCGACGACGCGGCCATCCAGCATCACCGCCTCACCGCCATGTCCGTCGATCTCACCATCCGGTTCAATCTCCAGATAAGCGCAAACCCACGGCAGGTCGCTGTTCAGGGTCTTGTCTTTGCCCAGATACTCCTTGTCGGTGCGCGCAAAGCGCAGCACATCGGCCTCGGCCAGAGTGACCTCATTGGTCAGCTCGCCTGCGCCTTTGAAGCCCTTCTCCATCCGCATCGCATTCATGGCAAAGCTACCATAGTCGGCGATGCCGTGCGGTTCTCCGGCGGCCCAAAGCGCCAAGTAAACGTCCAAACAGGCGGCGTTTGGCATGTGCAACTCCCAGCCCAGTTCCCCGGCATAGGACATGCGGAAAGCCCAGACCTTGTGACCCGCGATGTCGATTTCCTGCGCCGAGAGCCAACGGAACCCGGCATTGGTCAGATCGGCATCGGTGCACCGCGCCAGCACATCCCGCGATCGGGGGCCGTTCAGTGACAAGGCAGACCAGTCAGCGGACAAAGCGTTGATCTGCACATCCTCATCCACACGCTGTTGCGTCATATGGTCCAGCAGGCGTTGTTCGAAGAAGGCCGCGCAGACCAGATAAAAGCGATCCTCGGCCATTCGGACGATGGTTGTCTCCAACTCGATCCGGCCACGGCGGTTCAGCATATGGGTCAGCGTGATCGAGCCGACCTTTTGCGGCATCCGGTTGGCGGTCAGCCGATCCAGCAACGCATAGGCGTCCGGTCCTGAAACCTCGATCTTGGTAAAGGCGGTCACATCCATGATGCCGACGCGTTCGCGCACCGCTTTGACCTCGGCTGCGACCATGTCATCGGCGGGGGTTCGGCGGAAGGAATAGTGGTCACGCTGTTCCACCCCATCCCGCGCGAACCAGCGGGGGCGTTCAAACCCATAGACCTCCTCATGGACCGCGCCCTTGGAGTTCAGCAGATCATACAAAGGCGACGGTTTGATCGGGCGCCCCTGGAGCCGGTTGAAATGCGGAAAAGGTATTTCGTGGCGCAGGCAGTAATCTTCCTCGGCCTTGATCACCTGCCAGTCCTTCGTGGCATAGCTGCCGAACCGGCGCGGATCGAACTCGCGCATCGAGATATTGGCGGCCCCATGCACCATCCAGCGCGCCAACTCACGCGTCAGGCCCGGCCCCCAACCAATGCCGATCTGCGTACCGCAGCAGCACCAATAATTCCGCACACCCGGCGCAGGCCCGATCAGCGGGTTACCATCGGGCGGATGCGAGATCGCCCCATGCACATCGCGCTGAATGCCCAACTCGGCAAAGATCGGCATCCTGTTCAGGCTTTCCTCAAGCCACGGCATCACCCGGTCGTAATCCGCGTCGAACAGCCAGTTTTCATATTCCCATGGGCAATGATCGTGCCAAACCGAGTTCGGGTTTTCTTTTTCATAAATCCCGATCAAGCCCCGGTTTTGCTCCATGCGGATATAGCCCGAGACTTTGCGGTCATCGCGGATCACCGGCAATTCCTTGTCCAGATTCTGGAACTCAGGCACCGGTTCGGTCACGAAGTAATGGTGGGTCATCGAGGTCATCGGCAATTGCAGCCCCGACCATTCGCCCATCTGACGCGCATAGGTGCCGCCCGCGTTCACCACATGCTCGCAGGTGATGGTGCCCATTTCGGTTTCAACCACCCATTCGCCATTCTCGGCCTGCGTGATGTTGGTGGCGCGACAGTTGCGGAAGATGCGGACGCTCTTTTGGCGCGCGCCCGTGGCCATCGCCATGGTCACATTGGTTGGGTCCACATGGCCGTCATCGGGCGTGTGCAGCGCGCCCAGAACACCGTCCAAGTTATAAAACGGATGCAGCTCGGCCACCTTCTCTGGGCCAACCAGTTCAATATTGAACCCCAGCGAGCGACCCACCGACAGCGTGTGGCGCAGCCAGTCCATCTCATCCTCGGTATAGGCCAGACGGAAGGAGCCGCAGCCATGCCATGTCACCGGCTGGCCGGTCTCGGCTTCCAAAGCACCGGAGTACAAACCGATATTGTAATCCACGCATTTGCCCAGCCCAAAGCTTGAGGTCGAATGCGTGATCTGACCCGCCGCGTGCCATGTGCTACCGCTGGTCAGTTCGGCCTTTTCCAGCAGGACGGTATCCTCGCCCCAGCCTTCATGCGCCAGATGATAGGCTAGACCGACCCCCATGACGCCGCCTCCAACGATGACCACGCGGGCGTGGGTGGGCAATTTCTTCTCGGACATGACATTTCCTCTTCCCGAGTCGCTTTTCTGCTCGACAGGCTAATTCCACATTTGTACCATCGTCAATCATGAATGACACAAATGTATCATCCATCGTATTGGATCGTCTCAGTGAAGAATGGGACGCCCTGACGCCCGAGGCACAGAAGGCCGCGCGCTATGTGCTGGAAAACCCCACGGATGTCGGGGTTTCGACGGTGCGCGAGATCGCCGAAGCCGCCAAGGTCAAGCCCAACACCTTTGTCCGCATGGCGCGGCAAGTGGGCTTCGAAGGTTATGAGGATTTCCGCGCGCCCTTCCGCGATGCGATTCGGCGCGGTGGTATATCCTTTCCCGATCGCGCCCGCTGGTTGCAGGATATCGGCAAATCGGGTGAACTGGGCGGGCTTTATGCCGATATGGTCGGTGCTGCGATCCGCAATATCGAGGACACCTTTGCCGGGATCGACGCCGCCCGCCTGAAGGCGGCCGCCGAGGATATCTGGAACTGTCGCCAGATCTTTACCCTGGGCGTCGGCGTGAACAACTCGAACGCGCGCAACTTCACCTATCTGGCGTCGACGGGGATGAAGCAGTTCCACGCCATACCGCGGCCCGGATCGACCCCCGTGGACGATCTGGCCTGGGCGGATGAGCAGGACGTGCTGATCGCCATCACCTGCCACCCATACCGGACCGAGGTGATCGACGCGATCAAACTGGCCCGGCAACAGGGTCTGACCGTCATCGGCATCTCGGACAGCCCCGCCAGCCCAGTGATCCTGAACGCGCAGCACGGCTTTGTCGTGGCGGCTGACACGCCGCAATTCTTCCCTTCTTCCGTCTCGACCATCGCTTTGCTGGAAACGCTGCTGTCCTTTGTGGTGGCTGTGTCCAGCGATGAAATCGTCGACAGGGTCGAGAAGTTTCACCAACGCAGGCACCACCTTGGTCTTTACGCAGAGGAGCCCGAATGAACGCCCCCCTGACCCATTCACTGGACGCGCGATACTATACCGACCCTGCGATCTTCGTGCAGGAAATGCAGGGGTTTTTGGCGCGAACCTGGCAATTCGCGGGCCACGTGGCGCAGGTGCGCGAACCCGGCGATTACTTCGCCTTCGAGATTGCGGGCCAGAACCTGTTCTGCATTCGCGGTCGTGACGGTGAAATCCGCACGTTTTACAACGTCTGCCAGCACCGGGCGCATGAGATGGTCAGCGGCGCGGGCAATACCCGCGTTGTCGTCTGCCCCTATCATTCCTGGACCTATGAGCTGTCAGGCCAGTTGCGCGCCGGACCAAACATCAAATCAGTTCCGGGTTTCGACCGCAGCGCCATTTGCCTGACTTCGGTGCGGACCGAGGTGTTCAACGGTTTCATCTTCGTCAACCTCGACGATGACGCCGCGCCCATGGACGACTGGTACCCCGGCGTGCGCGAGGAAATCCGTGCCTTTGTTCCACAGATCGACGATCTGGAACCGCTGGAATGGGTGGAAATCCAAGAAAACTGCAACTGGAAAGTCAGCATCGAGAACTATTCGGAATGCTACCACTGCCCGACCAACCACCCAACCTTTGCCGAAGGCGTCGTCAAGCCCGAGACATATGACATCCAGCCCGATGCGGGCGGCGGCTATGTCCTGCGTCATACGACCGAGTGTCAGAGCCTCAACAAGATGACCTATCCGATCGACATGTCTGTACCGCACGCGGGCGATTATCAATCGTGGTTTCTTTGGCCGATGTTCTCGTTCCAATGCTATCCGGGCAACGTGCTTAACACCTATCATTGGCGCGCACATGACGCCGATCACTGCACCGTCTGGCGCGGCTGGTACACCGAGGGCGGGTCCGAAAGCGCGGTGATCCGGCAACTTGCCGTCCAAGACCGCGAAACCACTGTCGAAGAGGATATCCGGCTGGTCGAATCCGTTCATCGCGGCCTGAAGTCCCGCGGCTATCGCCCCGGACCATTGGTCTTGGACCCCGGTTGTGGTGTGATGTCAGAACACTCAATTGCCCGGTTGCAGCAATGGATGCGCGAAGCCGTGGACTGAAGACCTGCGCAACAGATCGAGACCCGATAAAACAGAGGATAATATGGCAGATATTTTCGACGAAGACCTGTTCCTGAAAGGGTTGGAACAACGCAAAAGCACTCTGGGCGCGGAATATGTCGAGAAGAACCTAGCCGCAGCCGATGACTTCACCCGCCCGTTTCAAGAGGCCATGACCGCATGGTGCTGGGGCTTTGGCTGGGGCGATGACGTGATCGACGCCAAGACGCGCTCGATGATGAACCTGTCGATGATCGGTGCGTTAGGCAAGATGCATGAATGGGAGATCCACTGTAAAGGCGCGATCAACAACGGTGTAACCCCCGAAGAAATTCGCGCCATTATTCACGTGATCGGCATATACTGCGGCGTCCCACAGGCGTTGGAGTGCTTCCGCGTCGCGCGTAAGGTTCTGGGATACGCATAACCGACGTGATGCGTGGCAGGTCCGAGGCCATTCGCGGGATCAGGCGGTCTCGGCGCTTAAACTGCCAGTAATGCCTGCCTCGCAAAAACTCAGCAGATTCTCGATCATATCCTGAGCCTTGGGCCCACCCTTGGAACCGGACAGGGCCGAAATACGCCAGTCGGACGTACACAGGGCCAGCATCGCAGACACCGCATAGACCAGTGACGCGGACACGCGGTTTGGATCGGCATTGGGGAACCGTGCACACAAGGCTTGAACCGCGAATGACGCGGCGGGGTCGAAATGCACCTTTGCCAGCGCCCGCCAGCGCGTATCTGCGGACACCATCGCCACGATACGCGCATAAGCCAGCCATTGCGGATCACCACCGAACGCGCGCGTGATCAGCGGTTGCATATAGGCCGCGACAAAGTCCCTGACCTGCCAATCCTGGCCCTCCAGCGCCTTGATCGCGGTCAGGCGTTCTTCGGAAAGAACAGAGGCACGGCGCGCGACGATCCGTTCAAACAGTTCTTCTTTCGGGCCACCGTGAAAATTCACGTTCGCCTTCTGAACCTGTGCCCGCTCTGCGATGTCCCGAATCGATGCGCCTTCGAATCCCCGTTCGGAAAAAACCTGCTCGGCAGCGTCCAAGATTCGCTCTCGCGCAGCTACAGATCGCTGCGACGGCGCCCTTTTTCTTTCTTTTACAGCGTGTTGCGACATCTCAAAAATCAGTTTGCCTTATTTAGAACGATCGTTCAAGGTAAATGACGTCGCAGGAGGAGAGACGCATGGAGCAGGTGCAGTTTGGAGCGGGCCAGCCGGTAACGGTGAAGGCCCGCCCGGAAGATAGTTTTGCGCTTATCGGGGCCGGACCCATGGGTCTTGCGATGGCAAAAACGCTCATCGAGCAGGGCGTGCCGTTTCAAGGATTTGAACTGGCAGATGATGTGGGTGGTCTGTGGAACATTGATGCACCTCGGTCCACGATGTACGAGACCGCCCACCTCATTTCTTCGAAACGCATGACCGAATTCGCAGATTTCCCGATGCTTGAGGAAACCGCCGAATATCCCTCACACCGCGAACTAAAGACCTACTTTCAGGACTTCGCCACCGCGTTCGATTTGTATCAGCACTTCCACTTCGGTGCCGAGGTTCTAAGCACCAAGCCGCTGGACAAAGGTGGGTGGGAGGTCCGCTGGCGCGACAAATCCGGCACCGAGCAAACACAGAAGTTCGCGGGCGTTCTGATCGCCAACGGAACCCTGTCAGAACCCAACCTGCCTGAGTTTGAAGGCACGTTCACCGGTGAATTCATCCATGCGTCGCAGTACCGCTATCCAACGCAGTTTGCGGGCAAAAGGGTTCTTGTCATCGGCGCGGGAAACTCGGGCTGTGATATTGCAGTTGATGCGATCCACCATGGGGTTTCGTGCGACATTTCCATGCGTCGCGGGTACTACTTTGTTCCGAAATACGTCTTCGGCAAACCAGCTGACACGATGGGCGGGAAAATTCGCCTTCCGATGTGGCTGAAGCGCAAGGTGGATGGTGCAATTCTAAAATGGTTTGTGGGGAACCCTCAGAAATACGGGTTTCCAAAACCGGATTACGAACTGTACGAGTCCCACCCCATCGTGAATTCGCTTATCCTGTTTCACGCCGGGCATGGCGACCTGAAAGTCCGCCCTGACATTGCACGGTTTGACGGCAAGACCGTCCACTTCCGGGATGGCAGTTCGGCCGAGTACGACATGATTCTTGCGGCGACCGGGTACAAGCTGCACTACCCGTTCATCGACAATTCGCTTCTGAACTGGACAGGCGACGCACCGCATCTTTACCTGAACTGTATGCATCCTGAACGGAATGACGTGTTTGTTCTGGGCATGGTCGAAGCATCCGGGCTGGGCTGGCAGGGCAGGCACGAGCAGGCCGAAATGATCGCTCGGTATATTTCCGGGTTGCGGTCCGGAAACACGGCAGCAGAAGCGATCCGCGCAACCAAGGCCGAAGGGTTCGAGCGGGCAACGGGCGGCATGAACTATATCGACCTGCCCCGCATGGCCTATTACGTCGACAAGGCAACCTATCGGCGCGAAGTGACGGGCCAGATCGCGGCTCTTAGGGCGGCAGAAAAATGAACGGGATCGACCAGGTCACACTGAACTTCGACGCGAGCAACCTGAAGCTGTTGAACGCCATCCTCGCCGTCGTCATGTTTTCAATCGCGCTGGACCTAAGGTTTGATGATTTTCGGCGGGTGGCTCGGGGGCCCAAGCCCCTGATCGTCGGACTGATTTCGCAGTTCGTCGTTTTACCCGCCCTAACATTCCTGATGATCGTCGCGTTAAAGCCCATGCCCTCTGTCGCGATGGGGCTTATTCTTGTTGCGGCATGTCCTGGTGGGAACATCTCGAATTTCATGACCCATCGTGCAAAGGGCAATGTCGCGCTGTCCGTGTCGATGACAGCTTTCGCAACCGTCGCAGCGATCATCATCACGCCCGCAAATATCGCGTTCTGGGGCAATCTCTATGGCCCGACCCGTGAAATCCTGCAGCGCACTGAAATCGACCCGATCGCGGTGGCAATCACCGTAGGGTTCATGCTGATCCTGCCGCTGATCCTGGGAATGTTTGTGAACGCGCGCTTTACACTGTTTGCCGATCGCATTCGCCGACCGATGCAGTGGCTGTCGATGGCCATCTTCGTTGCGTTCATTGTCGTCGCATTGGCGGCGAACTGGGACAACTTCCTTCAGGTTGCCGGGGCCATCATCGGGCTGGTCATCCTGCACAACGCCCTGGCCTTTCTGGGCGGCTACTTCACCGCCACCGCGGGCAGCCTGTCCAAGCGCGATCGTCGCTCGGTCACGATCGAAACTGGAATCCAGAACTCGGGGCTGGGGCTGATCCTGATCTTCGCCTTCTTCGGTGGCTTGGGCGGCATGGCCGTTGCCGCAGCCCTATGGGGTATCTGGCACGCAATATCGGGCATCGCCCTTGCCGCGTTCTTCGCAAGACGAGAGATTCCGCAATGACCCGGATTCTGATCACAGGTGCAGCCGGAGCCGTTGGCACGGCGCTGCTGCACCGACTTGGCCCCCGATCTGATCTTGAGATCATCGCGACCGACATTCGGGAACCTTCGAACCTGCCCGCAAATGCGCGGTTCAGAAAAATGAACGTGACCAGAAATGACCCTCAATCCGTTATCCTCGAAGAGCGTCCTCATACGATTGTACATCTTGCCTCTATCGTAACACCCGGTCCGAATTCGACCCGCGAAATGGAATACAGGGTTGATGTCGAAGGCACGCGCAATGTTCTGGACGCAGCAATCGGTGCAGGCACCCGGCGACTGGTGGTAACATCGTCTGGGGCGGCCTATGGATATTACGAAGACAACCCCGTTCCGCTAAAGGAAACGGACGCGATCCGAGGCAACGAAGAGTTTGCCTATTCCTGGCACAAACGTCTGGTCGAACAGATGCTGGCCGAGGCCAGATACTCTGCGCCGGATCTGCAACAGGTCATCCTGCGCGTTGGCACGGTACTTGGTGCAAATATCGAAAACCAAATCACCGCCCTGTTCCGCAAGCCCCGCCTTTTGGGCCTGAAAGGATCGGACAGCCCATTTGTCTTTATCTGGGACAAGGATCTGTCGGAAATCCTGGTGCGGGCCGCGACTGACAGTCCCGCCGGCATCTTCAACGTATCCGGCAACGGATCGCTGACCATTTCACAGATCGCGTCGGCGATGGGAAAGTCGGTACGATGGTTACGGCCTGGGCTGCTCAAAGCTGCGCTAACATTTGCGCGCCCTCTGGGTCTGTCACGCTATGGCCCTGAACAGGTGCGTTTTCTGCTGTACCGCCCTGTGCTGGACAATTCCGCGCTTAGGACAAGTTTCGGATATGAGCCCGAGCTTTCCAGCGCAGAGGCATTTCAACGCTGGTGGGAGGCCGCACAATGACACAAACCGCAGTGATAACCGGCGGCGCGGGTGGACTAGGCCGAGCCCTGTCTGCGGCGCTGCGTGCCCAAGGGTGGCACACCGTACTGATCGACCTTCCGGGCCCCGAGCTAGACTCTTATGCCCGCTTGGACGGCGTGACCACATTCGCCTGCGACCTGACCCAACCAGACCAGATCAAAGAGACCTGCACCCAGGTCATTGAATCCTGCGCGTCGATTGATCTGGTGATTTACAACGCGGGCGTTTCGCAGATCTCTGCCTTCGCCGAATGCGATATGGCCTCACACCGAAATCTCTTCGAGATCAATTATTTCGCGGCAGTCGACTGTGCCAGGCAGTTTCTGCACCCTTTGCGACAATCCAAGGGAACCCACTTGGCTATATCCTCGGTTGCCGGGTTTGCGCCGCTTTTTCATCGTACTGCCTATGCCGCCAGCAAACACGCGCTTGAAGGGTTCTTCAAATCGCTTGGCGCAGAAGAAATCAAGCATGGTGTAAGTGTCAGCATCGCCGCACCTTCGTTTGTAGCCACCAACATCGGACGCCCCGATGCGGCACAAAGCGGGTTTGTCAGGCCGGGTTCAGCCTCGGACGGCGTTGACTATATGGAGCCTGAGGACGCAGCCCGCGTCATCCTTCGCGGCTATGCCCAAGGCAAGCGGTTTATCCCCGTGGGCCGCGTGGCGCGGCTGGCCAATATCGTGAACCGCATTGCGCCGGGTTTTTACTTTTCACAAATGTTGCGCACGATCGCCAAGGACCATCCGACCTGATCCGGTGCGCCGCGGGTCAGGTATCTATTTTTCCATCACCGGACATCAATATCGCGATAGGTTTTGTGGCGGGGATGTTGGACATCACGATCATAATGCAGACGGTTATCGGGACGCTCATCAAAGCCCCTGCGACACCCCAGATTGCCGTCCAAAACGTAAGCGCAAGAATAACCATGAAGGGTGACAAATTCAGGCTTCGCCCCAAAAGCATGGGCTCCAGGATATTGCCAACAGAAAACTGGACCGCGCCGCACCCGCCCAACACGATCAAAAGCGGGATGACTTCTTCAAATTGAACCAGCGCCACCACTGTCGGCAACGCCACGCCAATAATCGAACCCACTGTTGGAATGAAGTTCAGTATGAAGGCAAGAACGGCCCATGTTTCCGCGAAATCCAACCCCACCGAAGCCATCACCAGATAGCTCCCAAAACCTGTAAGAGCGCTGGCGAAGGTCTTGATGCCGACATACCGCTGAACGCTGTCGGATGTTCGATCCAGAATACGCCTTACCTTCTCGGCGGTTTCTTCATCTTTGACCGCCAGCTTGATCTTTGCACGCATCGGGGTGCGCTCGATCAGCATGAAGGGGACATAGAGTAAAACCAGAAAGAACGCGCTGAGGAAGGCACCGGCTGACCCGATCACACCCTGCGCGAACCCCGACAGGTTGATCTGCTTCAACGCCTTGAGCGCGGCCGCATAGTTGTCTTGCCCCACCAACGAAACCACGCGCGCCAGAATACCTGTCAGTTTTTCTTCATATCGCGGAAAAGCTTGCGAGACTTCGCCCGCCTGACTGGACAGGATCGAAAGCACAACGCCAACCCCCATTATCACCAGTGCAATGGCCGCAAGTTGCGCAATCCATTTGGGAATTGTCCGCCCCCCAAGCCTGACCCTGCCGATTTGATCCGACGTGGCCGTCAGCAGAACGAACAAAAGAACTGCAAAAGACAGCGGCACCAGAACCGAGGACGCAAGCACCAGCGACGCAACGAAGAAAAACAAAAACGCGACCAGATGATACCAGAAAGCCAGTCCCCGAAAGTATGACGAGGGCGTGCCGGGTTGCTTGGTCTTATTCATACACAGGCTCCGTCCACAGGTTGCCAGAACTTTAAGACATTACTTTCGGACGTATTTGGCCTTTTCACGAGACATCTGACAAGGGCCACTCGGCAGCCGGTAAGTTCGGCTGTTTGGCCCCTGCGGTGAACTGCACTCCGAAAAGTGCCCGGGCGACCGCGACTGCCCGTTATTGAAATTCAGACTTTCGCTGATCAAAACTCGCAATCAGTCGCCATGCGACGTCACACTCTCTTGACGGCAGAGGCTGAAAAGAAGGGGCGAAGGCGCGGGAACACGCGTTGCGTCAGGCGCATCAGGCGTTTTCCGCGCATACCGCGATAGATGATTTCCCGTGTCTTAAGATCAAAATGCTCAAGAAATTCTATGACATCGCGTGTCGTGTATTCGCGAACATGACCCATATGGCCCAATGTGCGCAGCTTGCTGAATTCCTCATAGGGATCGGGGCAAACAAACGCGCTTCGGTTTGACAGAACCAGATTTCGAATACCCGCCAAACTTTGCAGGTTTGGGGTCGAAAGGTGTGGGTGAACTAGTAGTTGAAACGCAAACCTAAACCGGCACCTTTATCGTAGGGGCGGTCGGAACCTATACCGATGAGGAAATCAGCATAAATTGCGATGCCAGAACTGAGGTTCTTGCCAATCTGGAACTCAGCGGTCGCTGGCCAAGCATCATTCTCCCAGTCATATGGTGCTTTGATATCAGCCTTGGCCCAGTACCCATCGCCAAACGGTTGTAGCGCAATCAACCGCATCGCGGTTTGGTTTATGTCCGTCGGGCCATTGTATGAAGCAAAATGCTGGAGCAGTGGGATCAGCGTCAGCCCTGATTTTGTGTTTGCAAAGGCGAACCCGCCAAAAGGCGCAATTTGATCGGACCCGGTTCCGATCCCTTTTTCCGGGTCGCCAAAGTCCAGTATCCACTCCAGACCAATGGCCGACTTGATGGCCCACGTTTGGTTGAGCGGTCTCTGAGAAGGGAAATAGATCGCTTTGAGGCTCAATTTCTCAAAGTCAGTGAACCGAGTTCCAGTCACATCCGTTGAGTTGTAGTGCAACTCATATTTCAGTTTCAGATCAGGCCGCAGCATGTATGCGCCATCTATAAAGGCGTCCTGCTTGTCAGCACCGTTGCCCAAATCAAAATACTGATACCGGATGTCCGTGTTATTGACTGCGGCCAAAGGGTTTGAAGCGTTTTCATCGGCGATTGCTGGGGCCGCAACGATGCCAGTCGCCAATGCAAGGACAAGCGCTTGGATTTTCATATTGTTTCCAGAATTTTTGTTGTGGATGCCAAGCCCCACATCAAGCATATCATTATCCGATGCGGGGCTTGCATTACTCTTATCAGCTTCACCTTTTAGTCGGGCTGAATGTCCCGCTTGGCGACAAAGGCATCCACCGCTGCGACGGTTTCAGGACGAAGGTTCACGATACCTTCATAGGGACGTCCAGTCGCGGCCGGTTGATCGGGGTACATTTCCTTGAATTTCAGGTGGCGGGCAATAATGCGGTTAAACTCATGTCCAGCCCATGCTCCGATCTCGGTCGATACGCTCTGTTCTTCGCGGGGGTCGCGGAACAGGTTGTAGAACTTGGCCACGATAGCATTTTCACCTTTGGCCGGAACTTTGAGTTTGATGTGCTCCTTTACCACCTCTTTCAGCGAATTGATCGAGTAGATCAGTACATGATCCCTGCGCCCATGCGTATCGCCAATAAACATCAGGGACGTCTGATCGACACCGTCAATGATCCGGTCGCGGGGGATGGCATCCATCGCTCCGCCGATACGCGCAATTGACGTGAACAAATCAGAGATATGAATAATGTCAGATACAATCGAGTCTCCCTCGATCAAGCCGGGCAGGCGGGCAAACGCGTCCACCCGAACGCCTCCTTCAGACGTATCGGCCTTGCCGCCGCGGAAGACCAGCGGCGAAAACCCACTGCCGGGGGCATATTTGGTGAAGTGACCGTTGTCGCCCATCAAAACGATCAGGGTATTGTCCCTGAGCCCCAGCGCATCGACTTCGTTCAGAATAACCCCGATCCATTCATCCAGCTCTTCCATGCTTTCAACGAATGTACCGCCGTTGGGTGTCGTGAACGCCTCTCTCGTCGTGCGCGTTGTCGACAGAGGGACAAGCGGCCAGTATTGCAGGAAGAACGGTTCATCCCGTTCTGCTAGCAGGCGCAACTGTTCCATCGCCTGTGCCTGATAGCGGATGTTCATTTCATTATATTTGTCCTGGGTCCATTTCTCACCCGGTTCCATATGGACTTCGCGGACCTCCCCGCCAATAACAGCTTCAAGGCCGGTAATCATGTGTCCCGGATCAGGGCGAAACCAATCATCCAGCGTGTATTTGGAGTTGTAGTTGTCTTCCCCTATGGCCATGGTGATTTCTTCCTTGGCTGCATCTTCGTTGAAGATGGCCAACTGGCCCTGCTGATGGATGGGGAACGCGGCGTAGTCAAAGCCCTGATAAGTAGGCCAGGATTCCTGAATGTCGCCCATGTGCCATTTGCCAACATGCGAGGTGTTGTAGCCTACGGATTTCAGAACTTCGGCAATTGTGACTTCTTCATCGGCAAGGCCAAAACCTGAAATATCGACGGCGGTATCGCCCATCCCATTGCGATACGGCTGGCGACCCGTCATGAAGGCGACCCGCGACGGTGTGCAGGACGGCTCGGTATACATGCGCGCAAACCGCATGCTTTCCTCTGCGAGCGCGTTGATATTGGGCGTCGAATACCCGCGTATTGCGTTCATCTCGGGCATACCCATGTCGCCAAAACCCATATCGTCAATAAGGATGTAGAAGATGTTTGGAGGGTTCCCTCCGTTTTTCTCACGAAAGTCGGCCAGCAGTTGGTCAACCTGTGCGTCGTTCTCGACCCAAACGGTTTCGTTTTGCTGCTTCAGCACATAGTATTCCGCATCATGCACGATATTGCTGTCCTGAGCTGCCGCCGTGATAGCGGAGCCGGCAAAGACCAGCGCGGAGAGGAACAGTTTTGATTTCATGAGATACCCCTGTTTCATGATTTACTTGTTTTCAGACCTTCAAGGATCAGATGATGGCAAAAGGTTGAAAGGGAGAGTTCGCTGTCTTCAGCCTGTGAGCGCAACAACTCTTTTTCGCTTTTGGTTAGCAGCGTTACGACGCGTTCGGTGCGCGCAGTATCGTCAGGCAACGATGGGCGTCCGAACCTCTTCCCTCTCGATTTGTCTGCTTTGTCTTGCAATTTTCCAAGCCTACATTTTGGAATAACATTTCATGAAAACTACCTGCGGGGCGGAATGGACGACATCAAAAAACGATCAGCCCCCAAAAAAACCTGCGCCCCAAACACACTTTTTTTGCAGGACCCTTCGCAATTCCGCGAGCTGTCCCAATGGGATGTCGAGCTACGCCAAATTGAAGAGGGAACTATGAACTCTTCGGTATCCGTTTGGGCAGGTCTTGACCTTCAAATGATTGATTTGTCGTTTGATAAGGCTGTGTACCAAACCGGTGTTTCTCGCCCTGACATTCTAGCGTTTGGCTTACCAGACAAAGGGAGTGTACGGACTTGGCTTAACGGCTCACCCTCAGACACCGCTCTGATGAATTTTGGTAGCGGAGACCCTTTTGAAGGCGTGAGCAATTCAACGCTCACAGGCCTGACCTTTGCCATCGACATCCGAAGGGCTCAACGGATCGCCGACGATTGCGGTCTTGATATCAGCACCGTGCGAAATGACGCTTTAAGATCTTTCGTTAGCGACGCTGGCAGGCTTCATTCCTTAGTCAAAAACAAAGCGCGTTTTCTAATTGGATCAGCGGCCGGGCCAAGCTCTGATAGTGAAGAGAGTGATATGATCTTAGAGCTTCTGGAAATGCTGGTGGTAGGTGAAAAATGGAGTGATCGGCGAAACAGTAAAAATAGAACCCGTTTGGCACAACAAGCCGTTGAGTTCATGCGGGCCCATTTGATGGATAACGTGTCAATCGGCGAAGTATGTGCAGATATTCAGGTATCCGCATGCACTCTTCGTCGCGCGTTTCAGGAAACATATGGGGTGAGCCCCAAGCAGTTTTATCTAAGAGCCCGTCTCGGTGCTGTGCGCCATGAACTGGTATCCTGCTCGCCAGAGGAGAGTATATCGGACATCGCAAACGCTTACGGATTTTGGCACATGGGTCAGTTCGCGCGAGACTACAGAGCACTCTTTGGACAACTGCCGACACAAACGTTGTCAGGCAAAATGAACTGAAACAGAGCTTGGCAACAGTCTTTGGCGCAAAGTTTGTGTTAAGCAATTGTAGCTGTGGAGCCACTGTCAGAGTTCAGTGGCTAGCGACGCTGAGACCTTGGCAGTACGCGGCCTAACTTGTCCACAACACGAGAATTGCAAAGTCGGATTTTGAAGGTCCGCTTCGGGCTGACTACGGTCCTTTGGAGAAAAAATGCGGATGGCTGCAAAGTCCACACAGCGGTCGCTCGCGACATTTCGGCGAATGTCCGCACCGAGCCCGAAGCAGACCTTCTCGACCAGTAGACCACGCCGTTGCAGCATTACTGCTCGTTAACCGGAGCGCCGCGGCGCAGATTAAAGACCAAACACTCATGCCGGCTGCGGCGAAATTCGGAGGCACTACGTCTCCATCGCGGACAAAACACTCGTTGTCTCTGGGGCCGCTGCATGGACTAAACCCACTCGATCGGATTCGTCTTTAACACCGCAGCGAATAAGCCGTCGTTGCGCGAAACAGCGGCTCACTGTAGACTTCAAACAGGGGAGGTAGATCCATGCGTTGGATTATTACCATCTTTACAACGGCATTCTTTGTACTTGGGCCCGCTCAAGCAGGTCAGTTATTCGATGCAGCAAAGCAGGGTGATACAGCGACCGTTAAGGCTCTGTTGGAAAGCGGTATCTCGGTTGATGAGCGGGGGCCGAACAAGGCTACGCCCTTGATCGCTGCTTCGTTGGCGGGAAACACCGAAACCGCTGCGGCTCTGATCGAAGCAGGGGCTGACGTGATGGCGCGTAACCACAGCGGCTTCACTCCACTTCACGCGGCTGCCTTCGGCGGTAAGATTGAGACAGCACAGCTGCTTCTCGCTAAAGGCGCAGACGTGAATGGACGCATCAACAGGGCCGAAAAGTCACCCATCTTCATGGCGGCCGATGAGGGTCATATCGAGATGATCGAGCTACTACTCGACAACGGTGCGGATATTGTGACACTCGATAACGATGGCTTTTCGGTTCTAATCCGAACGATGTTCCGTAAACACTATGATATCGTTGGGCTGCTGAAGCAGAACGGAGCCACATGCCCGCCGCCAGACGCCTTCGGCCCGGAATTTCACCGCCTGTGTTTGGAGGCAGGCACATAAGGTAAGGTCAAAAAATGAACATTCGACTTCTGATGAGCGGGCTGGTTATTGCAGGCATGACCACGAGTGCGCTGGCGGATGAGCCCATCAACACTGGGCCTTTCGGCGATGTTGCAATCAAAGGTTATGATACTGTTGCCTATTTCACCGAAAGCCGAGCGGTAAAGGGGTCAAGTGAGTTCGCATATGATTGGCTTGGCACGCCGTGGCACTTCAACAGCGCGGAGAACCGCGAACTGTTTAAGTCTGACCCAACCAAATACGCTCCGCAATACGGCGGGTATTGCACATTGGGTGTCGGCCTTGGGGCCAACGCATCTGAAAATATCGACCCAGTAAATTCCTGGCGGATCATCGATGGGAAGCTTTACTTTATATCGGACCCGACCGGAGCAGAAATGCTTGACCACCCAGAAGGGGAGGCGGTGATCGCCAAGGCGGATGCGAATTGGGAGAAGACCAAGCCGCTGGCAGCCAAGGATTACTCCAACTGACGCGCACCTCGGATGATGGTCATCCGCCAGGTCTAAAGTGAAACAGAATATGCGGGTTGATGTAGCTGTAAGGCGCGCTCGCCCCGACCTCTTCTTCGGCATTTTTGTAGACCATGCCACAAGCCGGGCGACCAAGCGAAAGACCGGGTTGTTGCAAGCACAATATGTCATCTTTCACAAATGCCGATCCAGTGACAAACAATGTGGATGCGCGTAAGGCCATACTTCCGTTCTCTGAAATCTGCATCAAGCCGGGTCCGCGGCCTTCGAAGTTTCCCTGCCATACGTTGCCATCGATCAGAGCAGTAATCGCGTCGGCAGATAGCTTTTCGCGCGCGCCAGGTTGAAAGTCGAAGGGCCATTCCTGCACGCCCGCAGTCAACATTGCATCAATGATCCGATCGAGTTCTTCCTGCTTCCGAAAATGCGCAAACAAGACCTTGTAGAGTTGCGCCGAAGTATGTGGAGCAAATTCGGCCACCTCGTCTGCAGTTGCTTGCGCCTTTTGCGTCTGGCCAGCCTCTCCATAGGCGGCAGCGAGGATGTTAAAGTAGTCTTCAATGCCTTGAGAATTGCCTTTTATCTCCTCAAGGATTTCGACGGCGCGTTGGGGACGCCCTGTCAGAATATAGGACAAGCTTGCGATCTGACGTGCATAGCCCGGCAATAGTGGGTTGAGACGCAGAGCCGTTTCGAAATTCTCGATCGCCTCTTCATGTCGTCCGTAGAATGTTTGCGCAAAGCTCAGCGCAAGATAGGCAGATGCTTCACCGGGGGCCTTCTCGACAGAAAGCTGCGCCGAGCGCATCGCTTCCTCATACCTTCGATCCACAGTCTGCAACTCGCTTAATACTGCAAAAGGCATCGCCGCATCGGGATCAATTTCTAAGGCACGACCGGCATGTTCGTAGGCGCGTTTCCGGGCGACAGGAAAGGGCAGCACATCGTCATAGTTGCGGCGCATGATCAATGCCTCGGTGCGGGCCTGTGCCGCGAATGCCCTGGCAAAAGTCGGGTCGATTGCGGTTGCTTCCGAATAGAGGCTCAACGCTTCGCGCAGCTTGGGCCGAAAGCCGCTGCGAGCGGCTTCTTCGGCTCTGAGAAAGAAGTCATATGCTTCCAGATCCGTTGTAGGTAGGCGTTCGATCCGCTCCTTTTCGGACACACTCACATCCACACCAAGTTGATCAATGATCTCGTTTATCAGGCCAGCCTCCATGGAGAAAATATCGGCTTCGTCTCGCTCCAACCGCTCGGCCCATACTGTCTGCCCGCTGCTCACATCTGTCAGCCGCGCGTTGACCAAAAGCCGAGTTCCCGCTCTGCGCACGCTGCCTTCGAGAACATAGCCCACCCCCAACTCGCGACCGATAGACCTGCTGTCGATTGTCCGGTCCCGATAGGAAAACGCGGTGTTGCTGCCGATCACCATCAGCCCGGCGACTTTCGAGAAATCTGTAATCAGATCGTCCGTGAGCCCATCTGCGATGTAGCGTTCCGCGTCTGGCAGCCCGAGGTTTTCAAAGGGCAACACGACGAGAGAAGGCAACCCGTCCTCTGCCGCGATGATTTCACTTTCAGCGCCGCCGAAAAGGGCAACTATGCCATCACGCAATATAAAAGCGGCACCTGAAAGAACCGCTATTACCACCACCGCCGTGACAGCGCCTCGAACTTTGAAGCGAGACAGTGAAGTGTATTTCGAGCCATTCGGGTCCGCCATCCGAAATACCGTGAGAGGCTCAGGTATGTTTTTGACCCGGTGGACTCCCGCAGATTCAAATGGCTTACTGACTTTGCCGCGCGTGTGTTCGTAAACCTCGCGCGAGATGCAGATGCCTCCGGGCGTAGCTAGGGGTTCCAGGCGCGCCGCAATGTTAACACCGTCTCCGTAAATGTCGTCGCCATCGATGATTAGATCTCCCAGGTTGATACCAATCCGCAATTCGATACGCTGGTGGGGATCAATGGTGTCGTTTCTGTCCTTAACCGCCTCTTGTATCTGGATCGCAGCCTCGACTGCATCAACAACGCTTGCAAATTCGGCCAGCAGTCCGTCGCCGATAAGCTTGACGATCCGCCCGTTCTTTTCATCTATCAAACGGGTGAGGATGTCTTGGCGCACCGTGGTCAAACGTTCGAAAGTGCCCACCTCATCCTCGGCCATCATACGGCTGAAACCGACTACGTCTGCGGCGAATATGGCGGCAAGCCTGCGTTCCAAGGTTTGCCCCTCTCCTCCAAAATGCGGGCAGCACTGCGAAGTTAACACTAAAAAAAACGTTACGGAAACTGCGCTCGCTAAAAATATTTGGCTGGGCGGGTGCTTGTCTTTCAAAGGTACAGTGGCGCAACAAGCCAGTTGTCTCCGCAGCAGCATAAGGCAGCTTGCTCCGCATTTGAAACAATGTATCCGAGCGAAGCGAACGGCCTGATAAAGTTTTGGCCTATATGCATGATTTGAACGTCCGGTATCGAGAAATCGTGCTGCCCGTCGCGGGCGATACCGTGACACTGTCGAGCAATCGATTTGATTTCCGCTGCGCCAGCATCGGGTGGCTTTGTCCGCAGAGCGGAACTCCAGTTAGTTTTCAAAAATGCCCGCTTTCGGAAGAAGCAGACATTCAAGCCGCTGAAATTGGGGCGACGCTACGTGTTGTCTGCTTTCAGCGAGACCGGACGTTCAGAAAAATAGGCTCTAGGTCCGAGTTGCGGACAAAGCTGCCGATAAGTCATTTTGTCGGGATGTGTGACAACGGCCCATTGCGGACATTTAGGACGGAATTCAAATGCTGCGGTGGCATACCGGTCTGCGGACATCCGCAACAGTGGCGCAAGCTCTTCATTGTTCACTGATTCCGCCAAGCCACGTTCGTGTCGCTTCAAGCCCCTTGCGCAAGATAGAAAACATCTGCTCAATTTCACTTTCGTTGATGATAAGGGGCGGTGAAAGAACACACATGTTGATAATAGGTCGAACTAATAACCCACGTTTTTGGCATTCTATATCGATCTGGCCGCCAATCTCGTAGTCGCATCCCAGATCACTCCGGGGATCACCATCGACTGAGCATTGTACGCATCCCATCAACCCCATCCCGCGCACATCGGCAACGATATCAATCTGTCGCAAATGCTGCAGCTGATCCTGAAAAACCGGAGCGACCTTTTGAACGTGTTCGAGAAGTTTTTCCCGCTCTATGATCTCAATGCTCTTCAAACCCGCAGCCGCGCTAACCGGATGACCAGAATAGGTGTAGCCATTTGAGAAGGTCGCATCTTTTCCTCCAACGTCTGCGATCAATCGGTCAGAGATAATCGCGGCACCCATCGGCGCATACCCAGATGTCATTCCTTTGGCACAAGTGATTATGTCAGGCTGAATGCCGAAAACAGCATCTGACGAAAACCAATGGCCCAATCGCCCAAATGCCGTCACCACTTCGTCGGAGATATATAGAACATCATACTTCTTGCAGATGTTTAGGCAGCCTTTGTGGTATCCATTCGGCGGCACGATCACGCCGCCAGATGCCAGAACCGGTTCGGCGATAAAAGCGGCAACGTTTTCGGGGCCAAGAGCTACAATGGCGTTTTCAAGATCGGAAATTTTCTCCTTTAGAAAACTCTCGTCGCTTTGACCAGGTGAACGGTAGAGCGGATTCACGTCGGGCAGGAAATGTGCGAGGTCATCCGCCTTGTCTAGCCAAAGCCTGTCACGCTCTTTTCCACTGACGCTGGCCGCCAGATAAGTGCTTCCGTGATAGGCTTTTTGCCTTGAAATGATCTTCTTTTTCTCGGGCCGACCCAAAAGGTTGTTTCGAAAGTGGACAAAGCGGATGGCCGTATCCACCGCAGTCGAACCGCCGGTGGTAAAAAAGACATTGTTCAAGTCGCCCGGCGCACGTTTGGCGATTTCGCGTGCGAACAGCGCGGCAGTTGAGTTGGCGTTGTTGAAGGGAGAGAAATAGGCGAGGTTTCGAGCCTGCTCAGCCATGGCCTCGGCCATCTCCTCTCGCCCATAACCGATCTGAGTGCACCACATCCCGCCTGGTCCGTCGATCAAGCGTTCGCCTATTTCGTTAACCACATGGATGCCGCTGGCACCTTCGATAAAAGTGCGGTCGCTTTTGCCCAAAGTTGCCATTCCTTCCCACGGGTGCAGGAAATGATCGTTGTCCCAGTGCTTGGCGTTAGATTTATCCACGGCGGGCCATGCTTTCTGCGCTCATCACAATTGGGAACTCTTCGCGCACCTGAGCGTCTGAGGCGCCGAAGTAGTTGGGGAAATGGCTGTCGAGAATGGAATTGGCCTTGTCACGGGCGCGGTCCAATAGATCAGTTTTGCCTTCGTTTTCCCATGTATCTGTACGCTCACGATCCATGAGCCGCGGGTAGACAAATTCGGTGTTCATATAGTTCAGCGTGTGAGGGTTACCGAGGAAATGACCTGGGTCGATGGCACACTGGTGGATCACATCTACCGCCATGGTTTCATCCGTGACCTCTATCCCGCGCAACGATCGCAGGATCATACCACCCGCTTCGTCATCGATGACCATACTTTCAAAGCTGCATCCCATCAGGCTACCCATCATACCGCCGAACTCGCACAAACGATTGGCACCGGCATGGGCGGCAAGCGTGAAGGTCAGTGCTTTTTCCAACCCGTATTGCGCGTCGGGTATTTTTGCATCGGTCATGCCTGCGCCAACGGATGTGGGAAGGCCGTAGAAATTGCCCATCTGAATGGCTGCCGCCCCGATGAGAGCCTGTTCACCGCTGCCGCCGGTGAACGATCCGCTACGCAGGTCTGTGATGAAGGGCCAGGCGGCAAAGCAGACCGGACAGCCCGGTGTGATGAGGTTTACAATGGCAACACAGGCCAGCGTTTCGGCCACGGTTTGCACCAGTGTTCCCGCAAGCGTCGCGGGGGCTGTGGCCCCGGCCTGAGGAGGCACGGCCAGATCGACAGTTAGACCAAGTTTGGCAGTATCAATCAGGATTTCCATGTTCTCCTTGCCGATCCGCAAGGGGGAAACCATTGGGCAGCCGCCAAATATGACGCTTGGCTTCTTCATGAAAGCCCCTTCACCACCGTGAGCCAAATCAAACATGCGGATGGCATGCGGGATATGGCTGCGGTCGCGAAAGGTCAGACAGGCAGGCTTTTGGCTGCCTGCGAGCATCGCATATATGGTGTTCATGTCGTGAGCGAAATTATCGGTCACGTCGGTGGCCAAAACTGTGTCGCCCAGCATATGGATGTTGTCCAAGCGGTCCACTAGTCGGGTGAAATCATAAACGTCGCGCAGAACCGATGGACGATAGGACTTGGTCTCGGAATCGAAGGTTGTGACGGCGGTGCCAGAGTTGGCGAAATAGACACTCTCGGCCGAGCAATGCATGTCGTCTTTGCCTGCACGCTCACCGCGGGCATAGACATAAAACTCTCTGGCGGCAGCCGCCAGGATGTCTTCCATAAGGGCGCGGGGGAAGCACAGCCTATTGAGGTCATTCAAAACTGCGCCTTTGGGAAGCACCAGATCAAGCAATTCCGGGAAATGGTCGGTAACGCCCGTGTTTTCCACAACGGTTAAGGCCGCTTGATGGATGTTCTCCATATCTGCTTGGGTCAGCGGTTTATAGCGGCCGCCACTTAGGCCTCCACGTACGGCCTCATTGCCCGTGGTAGCCTGTTGAACCTTGATGCGCGCGGCGCGTCCGCCGCCGCCGCGACGGCGTGATTTTGCCTCAGCCATGACCGGACATCCTTTGTTCTGGGTCCGGGCTGATCATGTTGAAATAGAAATCGTAGAAGTCCTGGATCGAGGTTTCCATCTCGCCCAAGGGGCCCGGTTGGAAGTATTGAGAATTTACGCCGGACTGGTTGTGGCGAATGATGCGTTCGTCATCCAAAGATGTGACATGCCAAAGCCAGGTCAGGTCTTCTTTGTCGTAGTCTTCGCCTTCTTCGGCGTCAGCGCGAACCAGCCAGACCACCTGAATGTCGGTTTCCTGTAAGCCTCGTGGAATGAAGCGGTAGCCGACCATGTGATCCGAATAAATCAGGAACCAATTCAACGGACCAACATCAAAGTCTGTTGCGCCACCGTCGAAGCCTTTGAGCGTTCCAAGCAATGGTGCAAGTGCCTCGCCCGATTGGCTGCCGGTTTTGTAGCCTTGGTAAAGCGGATAGCGACGATAGTACCCGCTGGTAAATGGGGTCAGCGCAGCGTCGCCGACAAGAGTCAATTCATTGGGTGACAGCCCGGCTTCTACAGCCCTAGCCTTTAGCGGTTCGACCAAACCAGCCATGTCTTGCGGTGATTTCAAGCTATGGGATCGAGAATACTCTTTGTGAGCTGGCCCGCAGTGGTAGCATTCAAGGTAGTTCTCAACCGCTAGTTTCCAATTCGCGGGAACAGGAAATGACGCGGTATGCGCTACTTTCAAATCGTTCAGGCCATAGGGTTCGACGAGTGGCTCAAGTTTGCTGAGGACAGGATCAAGTGATGGGGTGTTTGCATCGGCACAGACAAAGATCAGGCCCTTGAAGACACTCACCTGAACGGGAAGAAGCCCAAACTTTGACGGGTCGAATTGTTCCCCCATATTGTGACTTGCACGAAGTTTTCCTGATAGCTCATATGTCCATGCGTGGTAGGGGCAAACAAGAACGCGGGCGTTGCCGGATTGTTCAGTGCAGACGCGAGATCCGCGATGGCGGCAGACATTCAAATGAGCACGAATGTCGCCATCGCGGTCGCGAACAACGATAATGCTCTCCGGGCCATAGTCTAACAGGAAGTAGTCACCGGGGCTTGGGATTTGACTGACGTGACCTGCCCAAAGCCAGTTGCGGTTCCAGACCCGGGCGATGTCATAGTTATAGATGTCTTGGGAGGTATAGAATTCGCGCGGCAGGGCGTGGCCGTACTGGTGCGAGGCTATCAGCGCATCCAACTCAAACGGTCGGCTGTTCATCTCGTTTCCTCCAAATCGATTATCTCGCGGCGAAACCAATCCTGGTCTGCTTCTGCCTTGGGGCGTTCAAAATCACGGGCCGCGCGGTGGCCCGCGAAGACTGCGTCGACGATCAGCCCTGGAGAAGCGGCATCGCCAATAAGTTCGACGGTTTTCAACCTGAGCCCGCGCAAGCTGTCATATAGCGTCGTCCCACGCTGACGTTCAGTGACCAGAATTGTCGAGGCACATGGAATATCCATTTCGCGACCAGTAAAGGCACAACCGATGCGGGCCATGTCACCTTGAACCGCCGTCAGCACCTGATTGCAACGAATGTCGATACCAAGCTCCATCAGACGGGCCTGAATGCGAGGCTGCTCCAAAGTATTGATGGAGTAAGCTGAAACCAAATTCTCCGGCGTGACAAAGACCACCTGGTATCCTGCCGTCGCCAGTTTTTCGGCGATCACTCCTGCCAGATAGATATGATCGTCATCATAGATCATGACCGGGCCATCAGGCGGTAGAACACCATTCATTATGTCATCAGGCGTCAGCACATTGGCGCTTTGCTCGATCTGTGGCACATGGCGCTGGGTGTTACGGCCCATGCCGTCGGTTCGCCAAAGGCTGCCGGTGGCCACAAAGACGTGTTCGACGCCCAGCTCTGCCACTTGATCGCCATCAAGCCTGCTGTCAGTGAAAAGCTGAACGTTGCCGCGTTGCTTTAAATCATGCAGACGATAGTCGACGACGCGGGACCAAGCTGCGAGGCCGGGAAGTTTGCTTTCCTTCGTAACCCGCCCGCCCAATTCGGCTGACGCTTCGGCCAAGGTCACCTGATATCCTCGCCTTGCCAACTGCATGGCGCATTCAAGACCGGCAGGGCCACCGCCAACAACCAAAGTATCCGCGTTGCTCTTTTTCGGCGCGATGATCTCGGGGTGCCAACCGCGTCGCCATTCCTCACCCATCGTAGGGTTTTGAGTGCATCGGATCGGGATACCCAGATTGTCCGACGACACGCAGATATTGCAGCCGATGCATTCGCGGATTTCGTCGATCCTGCCTTCCTCGATCTTTTTTGGTATGAAAGGGTCCGCAATGGATGGCCGCGCGGCACCGATAAGGTCGACAATTCCTTTTTTGACCATCGACAGCATCATGTCGGGGGATGTCAGGCGACCGACACCAACCACAGGTTTTTGGGTGATCTGCTTAACGTGGGACAGAAACGCGTTCTGATATCCGTCCTCTGGCTGAAAACGAGTCGTGGCACTGTCATTGGACCAGTCAGCCACATTCACATCCCATAGGTCAGGAAGATCGGCCAAAAGCTCGACAACGGCGCGGCCTTCTTCTGCTACCTGCATGCCCCCGGCACCCATCATCTCATCAATAGCAAAACGGAACGCCACAGCGCAGCTGTCGCCCACGGCTTCGTGAGTGTCTTCCAGCAGTTCACGTGTCAGACGCACGCGATTTTCGAGCGACCCACCATATTCATCGCTACGCTGGTTCATATGCGGCAGCATGAAATGTTGCGCCAATGTCATGTTGTGCCCGGCATACACATAAATGATGTCAAATCCGGCATCTTTCGCGCGCAAGGCGGCCTCGCGGTGCCAACGGCGAAATTCCCGAATGTCGGCTTTATCCATAGCCCGCGCCTGCTTGGGGTGTGTAGTGTCGACAGACATTTCGGAAGGTGCAAGAACCGGGGCGCGGGTAAGCAGGTTTTGCGCATGATTGCCGTTATGAACCAGCTGGATAGCCGCCAGCGCACCATGTGCATGCACTGCGTCTGTCATCAGCCGCAACGCGGGCACATCGCGCGCGTCCCATAGCCGCCCTTCGGCGTAAGGAGAAAGGTCAGAAGTCGGGTGAATCTCGGTCTCCTGATTGGAAACCACCGCCCACCCGCCTTCGGCCTTCATTCCACGAACGGCAGCATCCGCCCTTGGTCGGAGGTGCCCCAGCCCGGTGCAATGAGGCACCTGATAGAAGCGGTTCCTGGCAGTGACTGGCCCGATCTGAACCGGTTCCAAGAGCATAGCATATGGGTTCGCGTCTGACATGTTCACGCGTTTTCCTGTGTTTGTGTTCCAGGGCTGGTTGGCCCCGGAGATACTGTTGAATCAGAAGCCGGCTTTGATCCGTTCAAACTCCGCCAGCATTTTTGCCTCAAGCTCGGGGTTCACCGCATCAAAGAACAAACTGCCCTCGAAGAAGCTTTTTGGATCGGAGAAACCATAGGCTTCGATGTTGGCCTGATCGGCAACTTCGAACGCTTTTGCGTTCGAATGCGGGTAGCCCCAGTTGTCGATGATGTACTGACCGCTGGCCGGGTCGGTAAGCGCGTTCAACAGATCATAGACCTGATCGACCGGTGTCGTGGATGATTTCAGATGCACGTAGCCGCACGCCCAGGTCGCGATACCCTTGTCGACGTCTCGCATCATCGCGGCAGGCACCTCATTCCAGATCAGGTTTAGTTCTGACTGGTTCCAGGCCCAACCGAATTCGATCTCGCCGCTGGTCATGGCCTGGTCAAACTGACCTGCGTCGGACCAATAAAAGCGCATGTTCGGGTGGATCGAGCGCAGGAAGTCAGACGCTTCCTTGAACTGCTCATCGCTCAAGTTGGTGTAGTCGTCAGCATTTCCAGTAGCCAGCGCCGCTAACGCATAAGCAGATGATGCGGCATCCGGGATAGCGATCTTACCGGCATAGGCCGGGTCGGCCAGCAATTGCAGTGAGATATCGTCCCCCGAGATCTTGTCGGTGCGATAGATAAGGCCCGTGTTCCCCCATTCGAACGGCAACATGTAAAGCTGGCCGTCCAGAACGATGGCGTCGACCTCCTTGATCTCGGGCAGCACATCCGCCCAATTGGTCAGCTTGCTTTCGTCCAGCGGCTGAATCAGATCGGCTGCGACCCATTTTCTGACCGCGTCGGAACAAGGATGCGCTAAATCAGCTGTAAATCCGGAGCTTAGCTTGGTAAAGGCTTCTTCCTGGCTACCGAAATAGGAATAGCTCGGTGCTTCATTCCCGTATTTTTCCATGTAGCTGGCAAAGAATCCCGGGTCTTCATATCCCGACCAGTCAAATACCGTCAGATCAGCTCCACCAGCGCTGGCGCTTCCTGTACTTATTGCCGTCGCACATGCGAAGGCCGCAATTCCCTGAAGTTTCAATTTTTTTCCTCCCATTTTCTTATTCTGTGTCAGTGCCAAGATCGATCACGCTGGCGCTTTGGACTCCCAGCCAAACTGCGTCGCCGCGATTGAAATCAACCGTGTGAAAGTAGTTCGGAACCGAGACCGAGATCGGCTTGTCGGTTTCCGCAACCTGAATGTGGTAGTGAATGTTCTCGCCATAGAAGGCGACGTTGCTGACTTTGCCCTGAACAGTTGATGGATAGTCTTCGGGTTTTTCAGAGGTGATTTCCAATTGTTCGGGTCGAATACCGATGTTCATATCTCGGGCGCTGGTTGCGACGTTGGGGTTTTTTTCAATCTCCATTTGGCCAAAGGCCTTCGCGTCGATTGAAAGCGTATCGCCATTTTCCTCAAGCAACTGGGCAGGCAAAATGTTCATCTCACCGATGAAACTGGCAACCTGCTGATCGCAGGGCCGGGCGTAAAGCGTTGTTGGCGTATCCACCTGCTTTAGCCGCCCATTGAACATCACGCCAATGCGGTCAGACATTGTCATCGCCTCGTATTGGTCGTGTGTGACCATCACAAAGGTTATACCCAGCGATTGCTGCAGATTACGCATTTCAAATTGCATCTGCTCGCGCAGCTTCTTGTCCAAGGCCGACAAGGGCTCATCCAGCAACAATACTTTGGGTCGCATGATCAGCGCACGGGCGAGCGCCACCCTTTGCCGCTGCCCGCCTGACAGCTCACTTGCGCCGCGATCCTCAAGACCGCCCAGCTCGACCATTTCCAAGGCTTCGGCCACACGCTGGTCGATTTCGGCCTTGGGGGCCTTGCCACGTAATCCATAAGCCACGTTGTTTCCAACATTCAGGTGCGGGAAGATGGCGTAGCTCTGAAAAACCATGTTCGTCGGGCGGTTGTTGGCAGGCACACCATCCATATCCTGACCGTCGATCAGTACGGTGCCTTTGGTCGGCTCTTGGAAACCAGCGATCATCCGCAATACCGTGGTTTTGCCGCATCCCGATGGGCCGAGGAGTGAGAAAAACTCGCCTTCCTTGAGATCGAGGTCGATCCCGCTAGCCGCAAGAAAAGTGCCATAGCGTTTCTCGACGCCCCTGAGTTCGATGATGTTTTTTTCTGTCATTGGACCCCTGATGCGGATGAGCGGCGCCGGAAATACTCGGCCAGCACCAAAAGTAGAACCGATGAAAGCAGCAGGATAGAGCCTAAGGCCAAAACGTTTGGAAGCTTGGCGGGGAAACGAATCTGGCTCCAGATGTAGACTGGCAAGGTTGGTTGGTTGCCGGACAGGAAAAAGGCGAGCACGAACTCGTCGAAGCTGACTGTGAAAGTGACCAGCAAACTTGCGACGATACCCGGGGAAACGACCGGAAGCGTCACGCGGCGGAAGGTGTCGAACACGCCGACACCTAGATCGTATGATGCTTCCTCCAGCGACGCATCGAAGTCATCAAACGCAGACTTCAGGATCGAGACGGAAAACGGCAGCGCAAGAAATGTATGACCCAGAACGACGGTCAGCAAAGACGGCTTAAGACCGATAAACAAAAACAGAACCAGCATTGAAGAAGCGACGATAATGCCCGGTATAACCAAAGGCAGCATCACCAGACCTTCGGCAGCACGCTGACCCCGAAAACGGTACCGAACAAAGGCGCGGGCGGCGAACAATCCCATAGCGGTAGAAAGAAGTGCCACGACGGTGCCGACGCCAAGCGAATTCCAAAGGGCCTGGATCAAGGTATCCTGTTCGCCCAGCTTCCGATACCAGTCCAGCGTCCAGCCCTTGATGGGAAAGGCAACGATTGTGCCGCTGTTGAATGAAAACAAGGGCAGAAAAAGGACCGGCAGGTAAAGAAAAACCAAATACAGAAAGGCGTAGGCTGTCAGGGTCGAAGGGCGTCTCATCTTATCCGCCTCCCTAGCCGGGTGGCGGTAATTACAAACACTATAGCGACAAAGCCAACCGATAGCATCGCGATCAGTGAAAGGGTGGCGCCGAGTGGCCAGTTGTTGGCGGCCCCGAACTGCACCTGAATAAGGTTGGCGATCATCTTTCCATCCGACCCGCCAACCAGTGCCGGGGTCACATAGTCACCTACCGTGGGAATAAATATGATCAGACAAGCAGCAATGATCCCCGGGATGGTTAGTGGCAGCGTCACCCGCATGAAGCGTTGAAAAGGGCTGTTACCGAGGTCGGTGGCGGCTTCTAGTAAGCTCGGATCGATCTTCTGCAATGAGACATAGATCGGCAGGATCGCAAATGGCGCCCAAGCATGGGCAAGCGTCAGCACGACTGCAAATTCATTGTAGAGAAGGAAGTCGAGCGGTTCGTCGATCAGACCAAGCATCAGCAGTGCAGAATTCATTACGCCGTTGAACCCCAGGATGAGTTTCCACGCAAATACACGCAGGAGGTAGCTAGACCAGAATGGAATGGTGATGAGCAGAAGCCAGATGGTCTTTTTACGGGCCTTCATCGCGATGAAATAAGCGATGGGATATGCCAGTGCGACAGTAACTGCTGTAACTGCTCCGGCAATCCAGATCGACCTTAGCATTAAGTGTCTAACCAGAGGATCAGCAAACGCGTCGCTATAGTTTTTTAGTGTCGGCGTCTTGTCGAGCGTTACGTAGGTTTGCGTCCAGAACGAATAGGCGATCAGCATCAACAACGGAGCCGCCACCAGAAAGCCCACATAAGCCGTGGCTGGTGCGCTGAGGGTATAGCCCCGGGATGCTTCGCTACGAAAGATTACCCAAACTCCCATCCGGATTTTCACGAGTCACTAATGGACGATCGTCCATTAAATGTTGCGCCAGAACGGTCTTTCGTGTCAATCTTCCTGTGAGAAAGACTTGAGTGATGCTATCAAGGAAATGGAATTATTGAATAAAGTGGAAAACGTTAGAGGAAGAAAACGTGGCTCGAAACGTGATCCAGATGCCAGTAAGCAACTTCTGATCAAGGCGACTCTGGACTCTATCGCGGATATTGGAGTCACCGAGACGACGGTCAGCTGCATCTGCGAGCGTTCTGGTTTGTCACGCGGAATGATCCATTTGCATTTCGGCGGGAAGGACAATTTGTTGACGGCAGCAGCCCAGCATTTCAGTGCCCAATATTATTCCGAGATGGACAAAATGACCGATCTGGGCTCGGATGCATCGCCCGAAGACCGAGTGATGGCTGTGATCGAGGCGGATCTGTCCGAAGCACTGCTCAATCCAAGAAGTACAAAAATCTGGCATGCATTTCGCGGCATCGCGAGCTCACACCCAGGCATTGCCCGCTACAGCAGCACTCAGGATCAAAAACTTGTCGAGACATTGCGGCTTGCGTTTAAGGAGATAGCTCAAAAAAACGAGCGTGACCCAAACTTGGTGGACGATGCCACTGCCGGAACGCTGGCTTTGCTGGAAGGTATGTGGGTCAATTACCTAACAGATATGCAGGGTTTTTCACGACGACGCTCTGTTGATCTTATCAGACGTTTCTTGTGCGGACTTTTCCCCGAAAAATTTAAATTGTGAGATTTCGGGACGCTCAGATTTGAGACGGAAAAACAGCATGTTCTTGGAAAGCCGACTGCTGGTATTGGCGAATTCCCTGGCGTCTAAATGCAACACCCCCGTGCATTGGACGAAATCCAACGCCCGCTTTCCCCCGAAGAAAGGTTTCCATTGCACGTGCAGCGAAAGACCGCTTTCCGCCCAAAACGACAAATGCTGCGCCCGTAGCCTAAGTCGCCTTTGGGCTCGATGCGGCCGTTCAGCAGAATTCATTCAACGTCTGCTCTGCGGACTTTTCTGCCGATGCTGAACGCCTTGCGAAGGACACTCAAGCGCGGCAAAGCAGTCTTTGGTTCAACGCTATTGGTCTATTTGGTCAGTGCCAAGCTTGGTTCGCCCGGACGAGACAGATGAAGATCGCCTCCGTTGGCTCGGGGCGTCGAGGGCACCTCCGCTCGCCGGGCCGCGCAGCGGCTGAAGCAGCATTCGGTCGAGCCAGAGGTCTCGGCGTGTGCGAAACTGCTCGATGCCGATTTCCATGCCTTTATGCCCCTTCTCGGGTTGCGCAATGTAAGTACCTAGAAGGCGGTCCCACCACGGTAGGTTAAAGCCAAAGTTCGAGTTGGTCTCGCTTGGATCGACGGAGTGGTGGACTCGGTGCATGTCTGGAGTGACAACGAGCCATCTGAGAATTCGATCCACCGGACGCGGCAAATCGATGTTTGCGTGATTGAAAAGCGCGGTAGCGTTCAGGATCACCTCGAACAGGAGTACGGCGACAGCGGGCGGCCCTAAGGCTGCTACAACCGACAGCTTGATCCCCATCGAGATCAGGATTTCTACCGGATGGAAACGCAAGCCAGTGGTCGCGTCAAAATCGAGGTCGGCGTGATGCATCCTGTGTAGACGCCAAAGCCCAGGTACGGCGTGGAACATCACATGCTGAAGGTAGATTGCGAGATCGAGAAGCAGCATGGAGACCAAGATGGCAACCCAAACCGGCGCCTCGATGTTGTTGAAGAGCCCCCATCCGCGATCCTCGGCCATGGCTGCGAGACCGACTGCGAGGATTGGAAAGGTCAGCCGCAGAATGGCGGTGTCGAGCACCACGAGCGCAAGGTTGTTTGTCCATCGGATAACGCGCGGAATATCCCGTCTTCGCCGGGGTGCGGCCACTTCCCAAAGTGCCATCGCGGCCAGGACGGAAAGGAAGGCAATAAGGCGGATAGTTGGTTCAGCAACAAGGATTGTGTCGGACATGGACTTCCACCATTCGGGTTTCCGTCGCGATAGAATTGCAAGCTGTTCTAGGCGACGACCGCTCCAATGTAACGCAGACATGCAAGCGATACCATCTGAGAGCGGCTTGGTCCGCTTAGCGGAACTTCCAATGGTTTTCGGGAATGACCGTTTTCGGCAGAAGCAGACATTTAAGTCGAAAAAACGAGTCGATATTGCACGATATCTGCTTTCACCGAGACCGGGCATTCAGCAAATTAGGCTTTATGTCCGAGTTGCGGACAGAGCCGCCATCCACTTAGCACAAGGCAAGGACCGCACTGAACCCAAACCTGCCGTTCAACTGCTCTGCGCGTTGTTGCGCTATTGCCTGTGAAACCGGACTTTTGCCGCGCGTGCAATATTTGAGGGTTGTTCGAAGTCGATTCAGTTGGACTGCGCATATCTCTGGCCCAGACTTACACCTCGACATCACACAGCCGCCGATCCTCTCCGCGGGTCCAGCAGCATTTTGGCGCTTCTCAGCTGACTTTGGACCAATCGCCGGTCTCTACTTAGATGCAAATCCTGGCTCACAGCCCGACCAGCCCAAGGTTTTTGAAGAGTGACTGCGCGTCTGCGTTGGTCAAAGGAATGATCAGTTGGTCTCCCTCGACGCCTTCGATGATGTTCACCGAGCGAAGCAGGTTTCCATCCACTCTGATGTCGAGCGAACCACCCACAGATTCCTTGGTGAATGCAGCAAGGGCAGCGGCAGCGCCTGGCATTAGGCTTAGCTCGACAAGAGACTGGCCATCCGTACCTTCGCGTATTTCGCCCCTAATCACTTCCTGCGCTGTTACGAGGATAGGACCAAGCTGAAGCGGCGCTGTTGAGGCATTGATCACGCATATCGGATGGTTGCCGGGGTTTCGCCCCCCTCCCAGATCAAGGCATTGGTCGACATAGGTGGCTTTCTGTATCTCAGAACCAGCCCAGAATGCGATTCCGGCCACAATGAGTATGGCGAAGGTCAACGTATTGCGCGTTGAAAACATCGGCATTTTCCGTCTGCTTAGCCGCGTCAGGCGACGGAACAATCCGTGGCCGATGGCTTGACCCATAAACAAATAACTAAAGAATAACGGGGCAACATGAGCAAAGCCACTGATAAGGACGCTTGATATGGGATTTGTACAATCGATAAAGGTCTGTCTTTCGAAGTATGTCGTTTTTTCGGGGCGGGCGACTCGTTCGGAATACTGGTGGTTCGTGCTATTCGTTATCTTGTGCAACATCATCTTTTCGATCCTGGACGGGGCAATTTTCGGCATCAACCCAGAAACCGGCGAAGGCACGGGTATCTTTAATCCCTTGTTTCAAGTTGCGATTTTTTTGCCAATGCTGGCTGCTGGCTGGCGCCGATTGCACGACAGCGGACGCCCCGGATGGTATCTTCTTCTACCAATGGCCTTGGGGTTTGCGACCATGATTGCGCTTCTTAGCGGCGTTGCGGTCTTCACCGTACTGGAAGGTGGTGTTGACGATCCAGAGGTGCTACGCGGACCAGCGGCGTTTCTCGGAGCGACCGGTATGATGGTGGTTTGGGCGCTGCAATTGGTCTTGACGGTCATGATGATCTGGTGGTTGACCCGGCCGTCGCAAGACGGGGACAACGCGTATGGTCCGCCGGTGGCGTAGGACATTTGCCAAGCTAGCTTTTGATGCAGAGAGGAAACTGGAATGAAGAGTAAGATATCATTGGCCCTTGCGGTAGCCTGCCTCATCGCATCGCCAGTCTTTGCAGAGTGGACTTTCGTCGCCGGACCGACGGCAAATGCGTTCATTCAATCCAGCGACTCAACTCTTGAACTTCAATGTGACCGTATCCGTTTTGTGCCCGCGGGCTATGAGGATAGCGAAGACATTGTGGCCAAGCAGGGATTATCGATCCGTTTCATGAAGGATGGAACGACAGAAGCAGGTGCCTTCCAGATCGGACCAGAGAACGCCAACACTCAGATCGTCGACAACTACCCCGTCGAGATCTTGTTCAACAGTGCGGAGGATTACGGCTTCGTTCTGGATCAATTGGCAGCAAATGCCTCGGTCAATCTTTCTATGATCGATCAGGACATCACTTATGGGATCTTCGATTTGGCGGGTTCGAGCGCGGCCATCAAGTCGCTCAGGTCTGCCTGTGGCGGGGCGACACAGCAGACCGCGAGCACCGAGGCTCCGGAGGGCGTAGTCTATTGCGGTGGCGGCGCCGTGAAACGCCAGATCGAATACGTGATCCTGAACTCTCCGGACGGTGAATGGGATGCATTGCTCACCGTGAATGGTGAGGTGACGCGGGCCATGACCGCCTACAGCTACTTTGGCAATGCAGAAGCCCCGAAAGGGTTCGTTGTTGCGCTTCTTGGTGAGGACAGATCAGAAGCCCTGATTTTCCAGGATGCGGGAGCGGACTGGTTGGAATATGGGGATTATCGTTATGACAAGTGTAACTGATGCTTTGGCAGAGTTACGCTCGCAGAAACGAACGGCCAAAGTCTTGAGGAGTCTCGGGGTTTGGATTGCAGTCTGGCTTGCCTTAATCACACCGGCAACGTCCGCCGATGTGTCCGATCTGCCTGAACAGTTGCAGGAAAAAGTACAATCCGCCCGACAAGCTTGCGCAGAGTTCGACAATGGCACAGTCTACCTCGAATGGGAGGCCGTTGACCGGGTCGATCTGGACGGCGATCAATATCTAGATTGGGTGCTGAACGAGCGGGGGTTCGCCTGTTCGACAGCCGCATCGCTTTACTGTGGAACAGGTGGATGCATGTCGCACTTTCTCGTGCATGATAAAGTCTATTCCTTGTTGAACCAGGGCTGAGACTTGGCAGATCTGGGACCGAGCAAGGTCCTTCTAGCGGACGTCCACGGTTCGCAGTGCGGCGGTATCAATCCGACACCTTGTGCGGCAGCCAGCATTTGGGACAGCGAAGAGAAAAAATGGCGAACAACTGCCGCTGAGTGGGAGTGACCCGCGTGAGAAACATTGCCAGAGCGCTGCAATGATTTTCGCCACCCAAACTATGCCAACGGAGTAAGGCCACATGAGAAAGCTGACACTCATCTCCCTTTTGTTGCTTGGCTTGGGCCTTGCGCTCTGGGCCGGATATGCGGTTCAGGGCTCTTATGTCGATGAAGATGGCGTGTTGCAGGAGCATTTCCACCTCCTTGCCCTTGGTTGGGTTTTCACCTTCGCAGGGGCTGTTGCTCTAATGGGATCGCTCGTTTCAAAGTTCATGAAGCAGAGGACGACCTCCGAATGAACACTAAAAGCCAAGCCGTGATTATCCTTTGTCTGGTTTGCCTGTGCGGCCCAACGAACGCAGATGGTGTTCATTTTTCAGGCCTGTACGTGCCAGAAGGTCTGAGTTGCGAAGATGGTGCACAAATCTCTGAAGAGTATGGCGATCTTCGAGCAGGCTATGTCATCTATGACGATGAAGGTCGTAAATCGGATGACGCGGACTGCGCCTATGCGCAAGTTCAGGCCCTGCGCGGGACATCTCTGCAAATTGTCGATCTTGAGTGTTCTTACGACGGCTCGTCGTATGAATACCGTCAGGTGCTGTCACCCCTGAGCAACAATCGCATGTTGGTTGTCAACGGGCTTGATGACGGAACTTCGATCTATCAGGTTTATACGTATTGCGGTTGGGTTCCTGAGGGTAACTAGCGCCACGCACGCATCGCTGGCAGAGGTAGGCAATATGAAAAACAAACAACTCGCACCACGACGCAAGGCTTGTTTAGTGTGCACAACAGCGCTTTACCTGACGTTTAGTGTTATTGGCGAAGCCGCGGCGCAAGGGTATTGCAGTGCCGTCACTGGTACAGGATTGAACCTTGGTTGCGCGGAGACGCTCGCCAATACCTCAACCGGTACACTCGGCGCTGCAGATGTTTTTGTGGACCCCGTCATTGGCCGCTTTGATGGTCTGGTCTGGGACTCAGACACGATGTCAGGGCTTGCACTTGGGGGGTTCCGAACCCGTGAATCAATTGCATTTTCCAGATCAGTATATCGCTCTTGGGAGAATGTTTTCTTTGGGTCAACGAGAACCGACGGAGGGAAAACGGCCCTGGACGTGTTTGCATTCCGCGATCCGCCTTCGGGCCCCGGAAACGTTCAAGCGACTTTGTTGTTTGATCGACTAACGCTCGAGAACACCTCTTTGACGATCCGGGACGGGGTAAGTTCTGCTGGTCCTCAGACCGGTCAGATCGTCAACCTGAGTCTCGGCTTTGGCGCAGCCGGTATCGGGCGTGGCGGTGGACTTACGCTTCGCAATAGCGATTTGATTTTTCGGGATGGAACCCGCCTTTCAATGAACTCGCCGGATGGCGGACCTGCGTTCATCAGAGCCGAACGCGGAACAAACGAATTGCGTTTGGGAAGCAACCATATATTTGGTGTGCCGCTTACTGTCGACGTTGCAGACGGGGCGCGCCTTGACTTGGTCGGCACCACCATCGAGCCGTTTCTTGATAGTTGGTTGACCGTTGGTCAGGGTGCGGAGCTACAACTTCGATCCAACTCGGTTCTGGGTTTAACAAAGTCGAACGGCTCCGCTACGCCTTCCTCTGAGATCACGGGGGGTACGCTTCGCCTTGAAGGTGCGGGGACGGAGCTACAATTGACCGATCCTCAGATAACTGACGGCTCTATCCTTCTTGAAACGGGCGCCACGTTTCGTGTTCAGGATTCCAACAATGCCGCAAGCGCGTTGACATTCGCAGGAAACAGCACCCTGCGCTTCGAAAGTGGGGCTTCTGCCGTTGCCGGCTCTGTGACGGGGCCGGACGATTTAACGGTGAACGTGCGCGCGGGCACGACAGTCGTTTCGTCGTCAACGCTGATGGATGTAGGCGCAGGCTTGCGCGCAAGCAACATTGCAATAAATCAAGGGACGTTGGATATCTCCGGCTTGAGTGCTCAAAGCGACTTTTATGACAACTTGTCTGCGCTCTCTGTGGTAAATGGTGGAACGTTCATGGACGCCGGATCGCAGGTATACTCTGGCCTCGATACGCTGAACGTCGATGGCGGCACATTGCGCTCGCTGGCCACATTTGGGTCTTTTGCTGGCCCGAGTGGTCCAATGGTCGCACGACTTAACGATAGCACGATCGACCTTTTTGGAGCATTGCCTCCTGCGTCTAGCATCGCGCCGGGTTTGGCAAGCTTACGACTGAACGCAGAACAAGCGCAGTTCTCGGGTGACAACAATGTACGCATCGGGATTAGTCCCTCCGGCGAGTGCTCGGTCTCTGGGGGTAGCTGCATTCCGGGAACAACGAGATACAGTGGGCAACTGATCACCAATGTGGCAGGAACTGCACCAAGTCTGACGGGGTTCGACACTGTCTTTTTCGTGCCACTCGCAACTGACCAAAATGCCGGTGCCGCAGATTATGTGACCGGCGGCGTAAGCGGCATCTACACTGTTGCCTTGAATAATCCGGCAATCGGACTTCCTGGCACCACCGCATCCTACGATGCGAGGCCGCGCACTCCAACGGCTACGGACTTGGCATCCGCCGGTTCAACGCTCCCGGCAAATCTATTGTATTCCATCGTGAACGACCCGCTCGCAGACGATCAGGTGGACATAGCGTTCATAGACGTCGGATTAACAAATAACCCATTCATCACCTCCACCTACACACCTCAAACAACCACGTCCGTTGTCACCAATCCAAATACAGGCAATCAGACAACAACTACGGTCGTTACCACGCCGTCGGGCGGCGGCGCGACCCAAACTGTAACCACAACGATCACAGCACCCGGCGGTGGGGTGATTTCCACGAACACGGTGACAAACACCTTGGGACCCGCAACTGGGACGACAAATACCCAAAACCTTGGACAGTTGGTCTCGTCCAATGGTAAAAGCCTTCCTTACAACTCCCTGCAACAGGTCAGCACGCTGCACCCGGAAGCCTATGCCTCTTTTATGACTGTCGCATTGGAGCACAGCGATATGCGCCGCAACATGGTTCTTTCGAACGCCAATGGGCGCGCCACTGGCAATGGCCGTATCGAGGGATTGACCGACGAAGGCCGGAATGTCTGGTTCGATGCTGGTCTGACCAGAGGGCAAGTCGATGCCGATGGCAGGCTAGCAGGGTTTGATTATGATCTTAACCAGTTCATCCTCGGCGCCGATATTTGGGCAGACAATCGTCGCCGCTTTGGCGCCTATCTTGGTTACGGTACTTATTCGATGACAGATCACACAACCTCGACCGATACGCTCGACTTTTCCTCTGACGCGTTCAGCATCGGCGCGTACGGCGTGGTGGAGTCGACGAATTGGTCTTTTTCGGGAATGGCTGGCGTATCATGGGGTGACACAGACGCGACCCGGGACGCGGTTACTGGCTCAAGCGTAAATCGTCATACGGCAAACTATGATCATACAACATACGAGATTGCTGCGCGCGCGGAATACACTGCCCTGCCATCACGTGGCGGTTGGCATCTAGCACCGGAGGTCGGTCTGGGTTACGCCCGCTACGAACAAGACGGATTTACTGAAGATGGCGACTTGGCAACCGCATTGGCGGTAGACAATGCAACTGCGGATAGTCTGATCGGAAGCGTAGGCATCAACGTGACTGGGCCGGCATTTGCTGGTGGTCTAATACCTCTTGGCTTCATGCGTTATGAACACGATTTTCTTGCTGCATCCGACGAGACACACGGAATTGACGCGGCCTTTGCCACGTCCCCGGGCATTTCTCAGTCTTTTGTCGGCACCCATCGAGGCGAGAACGCAATCTCCGTCGGCTTGGGTCTTGCAACGACCGTGAACGCGTCCGTCGATGCTTCTGCGGGGGTTGTCTTCCAAAAAAATACAAACGGCGATGAATTCGGTGGCGGCTTAAGGATCACTTGGCGTTTCTGACTCGGTTTCCGTCGATGCCTTGGATTGCGAGGCAAATCAAATATCCGCAATACTTTAACCAGCTAATTAAGTCAGTTGAGAGACGACACTCGTGAAGCTCGCCGCCTGAACTTACAAATCCAAGGTCTTCTTTGGGCTCAAGGCAGTCATCTGAGTCTTTTGGTCAGGTGACTGCTTAGAATGGGAAAGCGGGCTTAGAGTTTTGCAAACCTTTAATTTGTACCACACGGAATTTTGCCTATCCACGCGGTCTCACTCCTAAATGGCCTATTGTTTGACCCGCCCCCAATCCCAACACTCAAATTAACAATGGAGGATAAAATGGGGGATGAATATAATATATATACTACTAATATATTGATTTAAAATAATTAAATTGAGTTTGGTGGCGGAGACGAAGGGATTCGAACCCTCGAGACGGTTTCCCGCCTACTCCCTTAGCAGGGGAGCGCCTTCGACCACTCGGCCACGTCTCCGCCGACGGGTATATCCTTGCAAGCAACGGGAATACAAGGCGAAACTTCCATTTTGTGTCTCACTCCGGCAAAACTGCTGAACCCGTTGAAATTACGGTAAAACACACCGATTTACGTGGATTATGGGCAAGATTTGGACAATTTTTTCTGAGGCATTTCCCAGCGCCGAACCATCCAGCCGTCAGGTTCGAAACACCACAACACATCGAATCCCCATTCTGCATCGCCGCGCCGATTGAGAGATCATTATCTGCCAACGAAGAATTTCTCCTGTTTCGGTTCGAACCCATCTCCTCCGGGCATCGGAGGTAGCGCATGTCAAAACAAACGGAAAAAGGTGTGAAGTGCGCTGATGCGCAAGCTGAATATGATGCGTACAACTTAGCTATCGCCATTAGGCAGAACCCTTCGCCGCTCTTGACCGTTCGTTGCTTAGCTAAGCGCTGGCGCTGCAGCCGATCTTCAGTTGAACGATTTCGCAAGCTTCATGGCCTGACGCCTGTTTCCGTTCCTGGTGAGCACCCCTGCTTCGACCTGCTCGATGTACTGCGGCTTGAAGAGGTAGACGATCCGATCTTGTTATGGGCGTTTGCTGGAAATGAAGGCCGCAAAGCCCTTCTGGCACCACTGCTGTCAATCGAGGACCTGCGGTTGCTCGACCGACGGTACGCAAGGTGCCACCTGGAGACCTTTCGACGCATGGCGCGCGACGGTCGACGCCACGGTTTCAAACTTGGACGGCGGTGGCTTTTCCGCCCGACCATCGAAGAAGTCGAACGTTTGGAATTTCTGAACTCCAGCAAAAGGGGAGAAAAATGACACTACTATACAGCAGTGAACAAATCCTACTTCACGACGCAACTTTGAAGAAAACACACAAAGGGATTTCCGGACGAAACACGGTTTTTGTTCCGGGCAGCCACCATTCCCGCGTGTTTGGATTCCAACCATCAGCGTTTAAAGCCATTGTCTCGCCAGGTCCGGCACCGGTGCCGAGCATGAAAGCAATTTTGCGAAGAGTCTGTCTGTCCGGATCTCGAAGGTCTGAAGTTTGTGGGTTGGCAGCAGCAATCAAAAGGCGCTCTGCCTCTTCTGGTGTAAGCCAACGGGTGCGCCGCGTGTCTGGGACGCTCTCACGCCTTTTTCCAGATGCAAAGTTCTGAACCGCCCGGATTGGCACGGTCAGCTGCCGGCGAATTGTGTCTCTTTTTGCGCTTGGATAAAGATCTTTGGTCGCCCGAGCCATGACGGCTGCGTCAACGTCCTGAACCAACACCTTAGGTCCGAGGTACTGGGTTATTTTCGCAAGAAAGCGTTTTTCTCCACCAGCTGAGATGTATTTCTCAGCGGCTACTTCGAAAGTTACGTCTTGGTTGCGTTCCCTTACGCGCAGTGCATTCGCCCATGCTTCTTCATGAAGATCTCTGGCGAGTGAAATTGCTACATCCTTGAGGCTACGGTCACGCACTGAAAGGCGCCGTCGTATCCTTTCTCCCCTCACCCGAAAGTCAACAACCCAAGAATTTGATTTTTGGTCCCAAACAGGGTGCCAGGTAGCTGCCATCGTGTTTCCCCCTGATCTGTGATCCACCTATTTTTAGATCGCGTCCTTTGTTGTTGGGCTCACTGAAGACGGCCCAATCGTCAGAAAATACTCAGGTATTCAATACATCCGCGAGCCGTGCTGGATGTTGAGCCATGCAAGACTGCCTAAATCTTAATCGTAGCACAATGACACTTAAATGTTAGGATGTGAGGCAGTGCTTTTCAGACAGCTTGATCAAAAGGGGGAAAATTTGATGGCACCTAATCGACGCGACTTCATGAAAACTGTTCCTGCAATTGGGGCTGCCTTTGCGGTAAGTCCTACTTTTTTGTCGGAAGAAGCAGCAGCACAAACCACATCGACAGCCGCGCCATTAGAAGGCCACTTTCACCCTAAAGGAAAAGCACCGTCCGAGCACACGCTCAAAATCCTGGCCGAAGCGAAAGAAACACTGCCTTTCTCAGACACTCAGGACTTTGACGAAGTTGCCAAGGGTTTCATTGCCCAGATGCCGGAACCTCAAATAATGGCAGACGCGGGCAATGTCGCCTGGGACCGGGGCGCATTTGATTTCATCGACGAGCAAGACGAGTACGACAGTATCCACCCGTCATTGATGCGTATCAGCAAGCTGAATCAGAACTATGGTCTGTACGAGGTAATACCCGGCATCTATCAGGTGCGCGGGTTTGATTTGTCCGACATCTCATTCGTGCGCGGTAAAACGGGTTGGATCGCCATTGACCCGCTGGTTTCGGCCGAAACGGCGCGAGCCGCATGGGAATTGTTCTCGGAACACAAAGGCGAAGGGTTGCCGATTACGGCCGTGATCTATTCTCATTCCCACGGCGATCATTGGGCAGGCGTTCGTGGCATCGTTTCGCAGGAGGACGTCGATTCCGGGAATGTCGAAATCATTGCTCCGCGCGATTTCATGGAACACACAATTTCCGAGAACGTGTTCGCGGGCAACGCAATGAACCGCCGGCTATTTTACCAATATGGTCTGTTGTTGCCTGTGGCCCCGCATGGGTTCGTCAATCAGGGTCTCGGCAAGCGCGTTTCAGCAGGTGCCACTGGCCTGATCGCGCCAACCCGGATTGTCGAGGATGACATCGAAGAATTCGAGGTCGATGGTGTGCGGATGATCTTCCAGAACACACCCAACACAGAAGCGCCGTCTGAGATGAATACTTACATCCCAGACATGAAGGCCCTGTGGATGGCGGAAAACGTCACGGCCACGTTGCACAACATCTATACATTGCGTGGCGCGCCTGTGCGCGATGCACTTCGATGGTCAAAATACATCTCTCGTGCCCTGTTCCTGTTTGGGCAAGAGGCAGACGTCATGTTCGCTTCGCACCATTGGCCGCGCTGGGGCAATGACCGCGTGCAGCAGGTTCTGAGAGATCAGCGCGACCTTTATGCCCATATGAATAACCAGACCCTGCATCTGGCCAATCAGGGCGTGACGATTAACCAGATACATCACCACTATGAGCCGTCACAGGGTTTGCAGCAGACATGGCATACACGTGGCTATCACGGCTCACCTCAGCACAATTCGCGCGGCGTTGTTCAGCGTTTCCTTGGATTCTGGGATTGCAATCCCGCGACCCTGATACCGTTAGAACCAGAAGCTTCAGCTCCGCTCTACGTCGAGATGATGGGCGGCAAAGATCCAATTATGGCCAAGGGTTTGGAACTACACAATGCAGGGCAATATTTCGAAGCGTCCGAGATTCTGAACAAACTGTTCCTGTCGGATCCATCAGATCAGGAAGTAAAAGATTTGTTAGCAGACGTTTACGAACAGCTTGGCTACCAGCAAGAGAACCCGGGCCTGCGGAACAGCTTCCTGTCCGGTGCCTATGAACTTCGTTCTGGCATCCCCACCGGTGAAACGGCCGACACGTCCAGCCCAGAGGTGATACGCGCGATGTCGACTGAGCTGTTCCTTGATTTCCTTGCGATCAAGATGGACAGCCGCAAGGCCGAAGGCATCGAGTTTACGATGAACCTAAGCACACCCGACAATGGTGAGATGTTTGCGATCGAGCTGGCCAAGGCAACACTCACAAATGTCGAAGGTTTCGCCTTCGATGAGCCAGATCTGACTCTAACCTTGAACCGATCCGATTTGGAACTTGTGATGACCGGAGAGGCTGATTTCGAGGACTTGCTGGCCGACGGTCGCGCAACGGCTGATGGTGACGTCAGCGTTCTGATCAAACTCGCTGGAGCCATGGTTGAGTTCGATCCTCTGTTCGAAGTTTTGCCTGGGACAAGTACCGGTCCAACCGAGGTAGCAGAGGCCGAGCCGTTGCAGGCGGTGACTGGTCAGGTCGTTATCGAATGATGTTTTGCGCGGGTCCCTTCGGGCCCGCGTTACCCACTTTTACACTCCAATACGATTTTAACGATGTAATCCAAATCACCCGAGGAGACTCCAATGGCTGATCTTGTTGTTCTTTCATTTGATGGTGTCGACAGTGCAGATGCTGTTTTGACAAAACTACGACAGCTCAAAAAACAGGAATTGATCGACCTGCTGGACGCCTGCGTCGTTGTGCGACCCGAAGAGGGAGACATACACATTAAGCAGTCAGTGAACATGACCCGAATTGGCGCCAGTACGGGCCTGAGCACCGGTGCAATAGTTGGTATGTTGGCCGGTATTCTTGTTCTCAACCCACTCGCCGGCATGGCAGTGGGAGGTTTGGCCGGGGCGGCAATGGGAGCGCTTGGAGGGTCCCTTTCCGATTACGGCATCAATGATGATTTCATCAAAGAACTGGGCGAGACCATCCAACCAAATTCATCGGCTCTGTTTCTGCTTGTCGCCAAGGCCACACCGGACAAAGTGATCGCCGAGATCGAACAATACGACCCGAAGATACTTCAGACGTCCCTATCGCAGGAACAAGAAGACAAACTCCGCGAAGCGCTCGCCGCTGCGCATAGCCAGTGATTTTTGATAGAGATCGGTCGCCAAGCCAAAGTGTGGACGACCTTCTTCAAATCATAGGGTTTAGGTTGAGAGCACTGCAATATGGTAGGCGAATCCGCTAATTGGCATGGGGAAAACACCGGGCGCGTCGCAGATGCGCTCGTCAAGCTTGGCCAGATCGGTTTCTGGGTTCAGCTGGTTTTTTTGATCATTGTCGTTGTACTGGGCGGCGTTGTCCTTGGCGTTGTCGGAGGTGGCGCAGGCGTGGGCAACGTGTTGTCCTTCTTGGGTTTGATCCTGCCCGCTTTCACCACATTTTGGTGTTGGCATTATTTGTCTTTGGGACGAAAGCTGAAAGAGACTGGAGATGACCCCTCAGCCGCCCGGCTTCAAAGTCGCGTGTGGATCGGCGTTTGGGTCGGAACGATCGGCGCTGTTCTGACAATTGTTTCATTGTTTGGAGCAGCTTTTGCGCTTCTGGTCACAATGCTGGCCAACCCTCAAGTTGGCTTGCAGATATCCGCAGCTGAAACCGGTGCCAGCCCCTACACGATTTCGGCGGTTGATGCAGTAAGCATCATGACCCTACTCTTAACGCTGACCGCTGAGTTGCTTGTTGTGGCGATTTCTTTGCGTATCGTTTTCCTGATCTCTCGTTCTCTGGGCGGAAAAGACGCCTGAATAGGCAATGCACTTGCTTTCGCGAAACCTTACCGAATTCCAGAGTAGGGCAGATAGTGGTGCTATGAGCCACCCAAAAACCGCTTGAACACGACCGAGGCCGGTAAAGCCATACAAACCCCGATCAGCGCAAAAAGCAGGATTGTTGGAATTGCCGGGTAAGATATTTCGGACTGTTCAGCAATATAGAGAGACAATCCTATGTTCCTCGCAATTGTTGCGATGGCAAGGCCCGCTCTTTTCGATCTGACCGGCCCCCCAAGCGTGTAGCCACTCGCTAACGCGACGGCACAAAGTATGACGACCGAAAACGCGGTGGCCCACCCAATTGCAAGTGATTGCCGTAGGTCCGTCAAAAGCGCCAGCGCGGTCAAAAGAGCGGCAAGGAACAAGAGATAAAGTCCCTTGGACACAATCGCCACCACCTTGTTGTGGCGATTTCGCAATCGCGGTACCGCGCGCGCCGATGCCCATCCAAGCACTGCCGGTAGAAAAGTCACCAGCCCGACCTGAGCGGCCACAGTACCCAACGAAACAGGAGTAGCCGCGACCTGGGGCAGATGACTAAATAAGAACAGCGCAAACGGCGTATAAACCACTGCCAACAGAGCAAGAAGCAACTGCAATGACCCAACATAGTTGAAATCGGCGGCTGCGGCTTCGGACCGGCGCGTTGTGAGAGGCGCACCGGGTGCAGCGGCCAAGATGGCCAAACCCAGAGCAACCTCAGGACGCACGGGAAGCAAAATAATTAGAACGAGTGTTGCCAAAGGCATCACGACGAGAACTGAAATCAGGGAACGAAACAAAAGCGAAGTATCGGACAACAGCGCACGAATGCTTCCAACCTCTTGCCGGGTTCCCAGCCCATACATCTGAGCAAAAACGACAACACCTGTAAAAATCAACACGACTTCGGGCATCTATTTACGTCCTTCTGATCCCGAAATGCTGGATTACTGACTGCGTTTCGCATCGATCCAAATACGGGACTGTTCCATGGCATCATTCAGCGCCGCCCCGATTTCAGGTTGCTCCTCAAAGATGCTCTCTTGCGATAATCGCTTCAGCAGTCCGGTTCGTTTCAATTGCCCTTGCAACTTGTTGTTCACACCGGTCAAAACCAGCTTGCTGTCGTGATGTTCAAGCTCTTTAGAGTATCGGCTTAGCAATCGAATGATCGTGCTTCCCAAGTCGTCAACGTCACGAAGCACCAATAATACCACTGAATGGCGTCCCGTATCTGCTTCGGGCAACTGAGCTTCAAGAGCCTGCGCCGACGCAAAGAACAGTTCTCCGCGAATGCGAAGAACCGTAATTTCGCCTTCCTCAAGAGCGGTCGCACCAGGCCGCTCTATTGGGAAGCCCCCTTCGACCAAGGAGATCTGCCGAACTTCGATCTGGTTAGCGGAGCGCAGAATTTGAAGAACGAAAGAGATTGCGATGCCCAACAGGATTGCAAACTGCAGCGGCAATAACAGCGTTGCCACCAGCGTCGCAGTAAAACCAGCACGGGCCATCGTTCCGGTCCGCCAAATGACGGCAATAGACTTGGGTTGGACATTCTGCACGCCCACTACGAACAAAAGCCCACCCAGACCGGCCATGGGAACAAGCTTGACCATGTCCACGAACAAAAAGACGATCAATACCACTGTTACGCCTGCAAAGATGTTTGACCAGCGCGAACACGCTCCGGCCTGAACACTGACAGCCGTTCCCGACATTGACCCACCTGAAGGGATCGAACCAAACACGCTTGCTGTGAGATTGGCCGCGCCTTGGCCGACGAAATCACGCGAAGTATCTGGAAACCGCCCATCGGGGTTCGGATAGCTTTGACCAACACCGGCGCCCTGTACCAACCCGATCACTGCGATGGCAATGGCGGGCAGGATCAGTTCTGGAAAGTAGCTTAAGTCCGGCAGCATTGGCGTGGGCAAGCTTCGGGGAATGATCGCGACATCTTTCACCAGCACGATCGAGCCGCCTTGAAATAGCGTGGCCAACCCGGTTGTCGCACCCAGAGCAAGGATCAGCGAGAACTTACTTAATCGCGTTTGCTGGATCAGAAAAATAAGGACAATTGTGGCCACGCCGATAGTAACCGAAGCGGTATCGAAACTACGCCAGTTCAAAGCGGTATCGGAAAGGCGCAACAAATGATTTGGCTGTGCGCTCTCGAACCGAGTGATATCAGGAATAGAGCCAAGAATGATCAGAGCTGCAATACCGGTAATGAATCCTGTCATCACCGAGTTGGATACATATCGGACCAGCCGCCCCATACGCAGCAGTCCAAAAATCAACTGCACCATCCCAATCATCATAACCAGGCCAATCAATGCGCCGATCTTTCTATCGTCCTCAACCCCATACAATGCCTCACCGACGGCAACCGATAGTGCGCCAGTCGTTGATACATTCATAAAAACGGAACTGGTGAAGATTGCGCCGACGGGCATGGCGACCATTAGCGCGTAAAGACCAGCGACAGGGTTGACGGTCGCAAGAACAGCATTGGCCATTCCTTGCGGAACGTTGACGATTGCGAACGTGGCACCTGCGACAAGATCCGAAACCACGTTCCTGCGATCAATCTTCAACCCGTCAAGCATGCAGCCGCGATCCAGTATATTTTGGGTATTCGGCGCGGGAGCACCACATCACTCAGGCACCACGCCCTTCAGTTCTTCCGCGTCATAGGGGTCGTGTTCAATGGCTTGTTCATCACTGGCGCGTGTGCCCGGAAAGACTTCGTATTTTGGGTCGAAATCCACCAGCAGACTGGCCAGTGTTTTCAGAATGGAGGGGTCACCCGTGATCTGCGCGGATCCTTCGGCAATGTGTTGCTCAAAACTCTTCTCTCCGGCCAGAGTTTCTTCCAGCTTGGCGCGGTCAATCGCCAGCGTCAGGTCAGCAGTTTCAGCCTGATACCCCTTTGTGTTCGTTAACGTCGCGTTTTCCAGTTCGACAATAAATTCCTCTCCATTATCCGGAGTTCTCAGATTGATCGTAAACCTCAGCCCCTTAGCTTTTTCGCTATCGAGCCGGATTCCGAGGAAGTTCAGGAACAGCTCAGTCGACATGGCGCGCATAACGTCAGGATTGGTTGTTTTGACGGCCTGCCCGGAAGGGATACCGGATCGCAATTCAAAAGCCCCCGCCAAGAATGAGTTGCGAAGCCCAGGGTTTTCCTGCTGATAACCGATTTGCTCGAAGGCATCCGCGAGAAGATCACGAGCGACTTCGTTTTCGGGTTCGGCAAGCGCAACCTTGTTCAGAATTTCAGCAACCATCAAATAGTCACCAGCGTCGTACATTTCACGGCAATTGGCGACAATTGCCTCGGCCCCGCCCATCAGTCGGACGTAAACCGGCGCTGAGTTTTCCGGTGAAGGCGGAATCAGTGTTGCAGGATTACAGTCCCAAAATCCGAGGTATCGCTGGATTACACCACGGCTGTTATGCTCAGGTGAGCCATGGTAACCGCGAGCGTGCCAGTGTTTCTGAAGACCCTCGGGGACTTTGTAGACGTTATGGATTTGGTTGATTGTGACGCCGTTGTTTGCGTGATGAAGAACCTGATTGTTCATATTCGCGTAGATATCGCGCTGCGCCCGCAGCACCTCTTGAATCCTCGCATTTCCCCATCGCGGCCAGTGGTGCGCGGCGAACATAACTTCGGCCTCTTGACCAAATCGGTACAAGGCCTGCGCTATGTACTTTGACCAAACCAACGCATCGCGTACCGGAGCGCCGCGAAGGGTATAGATATTGTGCAAGCAGTGGGTGACATTTTCGGCCATCCACAAAGCCTTCATGCCGGGAATGTAGGTGTTCATTTCCGACGGCGCCTCAGTATCCGGCGTGTTTTGGAAAACCATCGGAATGCCATCCACCTCGAATTCCTCATAGTCTTTTGAGACGATCCGCGTAGGGGCAATCAGAGTCACAGCGCCACGTGATGCAGCCTGCCCCAGACCCTGTGTGACATAGCCATGTGGATCAACGGGTAGTAGAATACCGTACTGGTAATAAGCCCTGCGATTCATAGCGTTACCAGCATAAACGTTTTCGGACACCGTATTGTCCATGAAGCCAACGGGAGCGATGATTTCTACTTTGCCGGCCGCCACATCTTCTTCCGATATGATACCCTTTATCCCGCCCCAATGATCCACATGATTGTGCGAGTAGATCACAGCGGTAATGGGAAGCTCTCCGCCAATATGTGATCGAAACAGTTCCAACCCGGCGCGTGCGGTTTCCGCTGACACCATCACGTCGAAAACGATCCAACCAGTTTTCCCGCGAACAAAAGACATCTGGGACAGGTCGAAACCGCGGATTTGATAAATACCCTCGACGACCTCATATAGTCCGTAATCCTGGTTCAGCTTTGCCTGACGAAACAGCGAAGGGTGAATGCTTTCGTAGCTATCCGCCTCGTCAATAAAATCGAACTGCCCCATGTCCCACGCAACATTGCCTGCATCCGCCATGATTTTAGGATGCTCCATTTTTGCGATCAGACCGCGTTCGCATTCGTCGAAGTCGCGGGTATCTTCGAAAGGCAAGGCATCGTGTGCGGCCTCCAGAACGGATTTGGTGTGCTGTGACGGAGGATTGCCTTTGGCATGAAAATGTGGCCGTTCGCTGGGCATGATCAAATTGCTCCTGATTGTAATGAGAGATTCCTGAACAGAACCGATCCGTGAAGGTTGGATAGTTTATTCGCTTTGGGTTGCATCACCGCCGACGGGAGCGATCCGGGTCGCGCCCTCTGAACGAGTGAATAGATAGACCATGAACAGGACAAAAAGGACTGCGACAAAGCCTACGACGCCGGCCATACCAAAAAGCGGTGCCCGATGCCGTTCATTCTTGTCGTTTGGATCGGTGTTGTTTGACGACATGTTGATCTTCCCCCCGAATGATCATTGTTTCCAAATCCCCGATTGCACCACGTGATAGGTCGCACGGACACAAACGTGCCGATGCAAAGACTGGCATTCGGCAACAAAAGATAATGTATTCTATATGTAAGAATATCATTATGCTTAGGTTTTGTTGTGAATTTTGTGACGGGTCAGTTAGTCAACAACGTTCCTGGCTCGCGCCGCAAACTTCGCGAATTTCTTAGCTGAAGCAGGGCGGACCCAAGCCGTACGATAGGAAGGATGAGGGAATTGGTTCGGTTGCGCGCTTTTATTGCTGGATTGTCCATTCCTTGTTTTCTGCTTGGTCTGATTTTGTTTGCGGCGTCACTGACACCGTCCATGATCCCCCGAGGGCCGATGGCGCAAGGCGTTCTTGGTGGCCTGGTCATGTCGCTTGGATACTTGATAGGGAAAGTGATTGGCTTGATCTGGCTTGCAGCCGACCTGCCTGTAATTCCACGTAAGCTGGCTGTTCTGCGTGATGTGTTGCTTACGGGTACAGTACTGACATTCGCGGTCTGGTCGATCACCCTTAACCTTGAGTGGCAGAACGATTTGCGTAGCAAGATGGGGCTTGCAGCGGCCGAAACCCAATACCTGATGACAATGCTACCCATCGCTTTGCTCACATTTTCCGCCGCCTATCTGATCGGCAAATTGATTGAAGGCATGTTTCGATGGACGCGCGCTAAGTTCTATCGGTTCATGCCGCCAAGGCGGGCCAATATCCTCGGCGCTTTAACAGTGTTCACAGTACTGTTTATCTTAACTCGAGATGGCGTTTTCGATCGGGTAGTCGCTACGCTCGACGAAAGTTATGAGGCGGCTCAGGAACTTTTTGACACCGCGCCACCAAAGCCTGCCAATCCAAACAAAACCGGGTCGTCTGCCTCGCTCATCGATTGGGCGGCTATGGGCAAGCCGGGCCGCGACTTTGTCGAGACCGGGCCGGATGCGGAAGCTATTTCAAATTTTTCTGGCAGACCCGCTTTGGACCCAATAAGGGTTTATGTGGGTCGGGCAAATGCCGACACACCAATGGAGCGGGCGGAATTGGCCTTGGCGGAGCTGAAACGCCTTGGTGCATTTGAACGAAAAATCCTGATTGTTACAAGCCCCACCGGAACCGGTTGGATGGATCCGGGATCGCATGATCCCGTCGAATACATGCACAACGGTGATATAGCGACCGTAAGCGTCCAGTATTCCTATATGCAATCACCACTTGCTTTGGTTCTTGAAACCCGCACTGGCCTGGATCAGGCGACCGCTCTTATGGAAGTTGTGCATGACTATTGGCGAACCCTCCCGAAAGAAGACCGCCCCAGGTTATATGCGCACGGACTAAGTCTCGGGGCCTGGTCGTCGATGTATGCAACCAACCTGTTTCGTCTGGTTGGTGATCCTATCGACGGAGCGTTCTGGGCGGGGCCGCCATTTCCTTCAGACTTTTGGCAGCGTGTGCAGAATTCCCGACAACCGGGCAGCCCTTGGGTTTTGCCTACAATTGGTGATGGTTCGATTGTTCGCTACGCTTCCCACTTTGCGGATGCGTCTGAGGCTGCGGCTGATTGGGGCCAGATGCGAATTGTCTTCTTGCAGTATTCAAGTGATCCAATTGTCTTTTACGATCCGTTTTCCTTCTGGCGCGCTCCTCCATGGATGAAAGAACCGCCCGCGGAAGATGTTTCAGAACACCTTACATTTATACCGGTTGTGACCAAGTTTCAGTTGGCGCTCGATATGGCATTATCTTTCGGGACACCACCTGGACATGGGCATGCCTACTTTGCCGAGGATTACATAGGTCCGTGGGTACAGGTTACTGCACCCGAGAACTGGACTGAAAAAGACACAGAACGCCTCGTTGCTCACTGCGATGTTGGATTCCAGTATGGGTGTGTAAACAATTGACTTCACTTTTCCCCCGAAGTGTCAACTAAAACAACGACATAAATTAGGGAGTAAACCGTTAATAAGGGAACAGCATTGGAGCGATGACCACCGCGACAGTGCCGGTCAAAATTGTGAGTGGCACACCGAGTTTGAGGAAGTCAGCAAAACTATACCCCCCAGGTGCAACGACCAATGTGACCACAGGTGTTGAGATCGGAGTCGAAAATGACGCGGATGCAGCGATCAGAACACACAGCGCAACTGGGTATGGTGAAATCCCAAGTGCTTCGGCGGCTGAAATAGCAATCGGCGCAACAAGTACCGCAGAGGCAGTATTGGATAGGACTAAGCCCAATAGGGCCGTTAAAACAAAGATCGCCGCCATGACTGCGCGCGGACTGGCTTCTCCGACAATGTAAAGAAGTTGGTCAACGATTATGTCCGATCCGCCCGTAGCCTGCAGCGCGTCAGCAAGTGGCAACATCCCGGCGATAAGAACGAGGCTTGGAAGTTTTACGGCGCGATAGGCGTCTTCGGCGGAAAGAGTGCGAAGCAAGACTGCCGCTACCGCGGCCATCAGTACTGCAGTAGTTATTGAGACGAGTTCTGAGACCGTTAGAGCAACCATCGTGACCATGATGGCAATCGCAGCCCAAAAACCCGTAGCTGCCGGTGGGACGGATGTCCGCTCATTTGGGAAGGACAAAAGCACCAACATATCATGCCTTTCAACCGCACGATCCAAGTCTTCCCACGATCCGGCCAGCATAAGACGATCGCCTGCTTGCAGTACTGTACTGTTGGGGTGTTCGACGGGCTCGCTGTTTCTCACCAGGCCAACAATCTCAATCCCTTTGGATTCGAACCCGGGTGCATCATGCATTTGTCGACCAATCACAGTAGCCTCGGGGTGGATCAATACATCCGCGAGACCCAACTGATCGATCCAAACAGTACTTGATTTCTGAAAACCCAAAGTTTTGGAAAACAACGTATTGGTTGATATCTCCGCCAGTGCATTTTGGGATCCTCGAATGAAAACAATGTCACCCGGTAACAATTCCATACCTTCACGAAACATGGCTGCGAGGTACTTTCCTTTGGCGCCAGGCCGCAGTCGAACGAGTATTGCCGTGCCACTTCCCGTCAGCTTGTCAACGTCCTCTGAGAGTACTTTGCCAGTGACCTTGAAAGTCGCGGAATGTACATCCAATCCAAAGGTTTCCCACATACCTGCAAGCGTCGTTCCGGAAATTGCGAGCTCCTGCTCATCAGGGGTCGATTTGGTCTTCAACCGGTAGCGGCCCCAAAACAAGACAAACAGGACTGCAACAACCAGAACCGACGCGCCGATCAAAAAGAAGGAAAACAAACCGAAAGGTTGGTATCCCTGCGCGACCAACTCATCACTTACGACAAGGTTCGGAGGCGTGGCGATCAAGGTCAGCATGCCACTTATCAACGCGGCATAGGACATCGGCATCAAAAAACGAGCCTTGTCGTTTGCCGTTTCTTGAGCAATTCGCAGAATGACCGGTATGAAAATTGCGACGACGGCTGTTGAGCTCATAACGCTCCCCAGAAGCGCCGTGCTGATCATGATGAGCACCAGCAATCCAGTTTCACCACGACCACCGTGCCGCATGATGGCGTCCCCTACTGCGCGAGCGACGCCGGTTCTATCCAACATTTCGCCCAGCACAAGAAGGCAGGCGACAAGGATTACAACGCTGTTCCCAAAGCCCGAGAGGCTTTCTCCAATTGTCAGCGTGCCGCTGAGGGCAAGCGCAAGAACAACTATCAAGGCAACGAAGTCATAGCGAACACGGTTGCTTGCCATCAGCACACCCGCGACGGCAATCAGAGCGAAGACAAATCCGGCTTCATTCGTCATTATATTACTCCCTTCAAACGATAGGGCGTCTATCCATGCGTGCAAATTTCAGGTGGTCGCGTCAGCCATATCCACGCCTGCTTCCCGCAGCAGTTCAAATTTCACAGCTGTTGCACTGACCTGTCGATAAAAGGCAATCAGCTGCCGCGTCGGGCCCTGAAGACGTGTCAAACCTACGGTGGCGGCGACGACTGTGCCGACATCCGTATTGCCTTCCAGGACCTGCCAACCGCCCACAACAAGAACCCCCACCGTCCCGGCGCCGTTAATGGCACTGAGTACAAATTTCGAAGACAGCTTCCAGACGAATATCCGGGAACGGGTATCGTAGATCTCGTCAAATTTAGGAGTAATCTCCGCTGCCGAGCGATCAGGGTCAACAAGCCAGTTTGTGGCTTTGCGCAATGTGTGAACTCTGTCTGACACAAGGGAGTTTACGCGCGTCTGGACGAGAAGAACAATAAACACCTGAGGGATAATCATACCGATTGCAATCAGCCCAGAGAGGGTTGATTGGCCGCAATATACCCGACAATCACAACAAGGGTTCCGGCCTGTACGATGGGTTCAGACAAGGCGCTACCGGAGAACTTTCCTACTTGTTCGGCTTCGGCCGACACCATTGTTGCCTTGGCACCGTAGGCAACTTTCTCGGAACCCGCCGGGTTTTCGCGAGACAGGTTGCAAATACGCTTGCGCAGCCTGCGGATCATGTCCTCGCCAAGGACGCTCGAAAGATACCCCAGCACCCATTTCAGCGCGAGGCTCAGGGTTATCACCGCGCCCATAGCAGCACCAAGCCACAGCAAGCCTCCGGGGCTTATGTTCTTTTCGGTCAGACCGTTCACGATTTCCTTCTGGTAGTTCAGTGGAAACGCCGCCAGGGCGGCAATGGCCAGCGACAGCAAGATGTTGACCACCTGACGATGTCCCGTAGTTCTCAAGATAGATTTGTAAAATTCGATCACTCGATCCCCCAAAGTCCAAGAGCACCTTTGCTTGAAGGTGCGGGTACATTGTTGTGACTGCACCCTAACACTCAATCCAATCTGAATATAAATCTACCTATTCTCCGGACTAAACGACTACGCTTGAGACGCTCGAATTTAGGAGCAACGAAATGAGTGCAACACATACAGTGGGAATTGAGAGCGGCCGCTGAGGTCCAATCCTGGAGAAACGGAGCTGCACCAAATAGACGAGAGATTTCGAACACAATTTGGTGGATTGGTCGACTTACAGGTTGACCGGAATCTGAGATTAGTTCGAATGTCGGCTCTTGATGCTACAACGCAGAATGTGATTGAACGATGAGTGTCCGGAACGGGCCGGGCGAGTAGCCTTAGATTGGAGTTACGGCACGTACGGTGACCAGCTGCCTGGCGGCCACCCTTTCGCGATGTATCATATACAGCCCTGCACCGATGATGATGGCAATGCCAAGCAGGCTAAGCGTGTTCGGGAAATCATTAAAGACAAGATAGCCGAACAAGGTCGCTATCGGCAGCTCAAAATACTGCAGCGGTGCCAGCGTGACGGAAGGCGCAAAAGACAGCGCGTAGGTCATCAGCATGTGGCTCACCGTCGCAAAAAAGCCAGCGCCTAAAAGCCACAACAACGCGATATCTGTCGGCCAAACGGGATCAAACAAATCAGAGCCGGAACCTTGGGCAATAATTAGAGCTGGAATGCAAAACAGGCTGGCGATCAGGCCGGTGTGGAATTGCAGGGTCACAGGGTGCACCCGACGCGACAATCCCCGGGTCAACAGAATGTAGAAGGCGAAGGCAATTGCCGTGCCAAGCGGAATAATGGCAACCGCGCCGAAAGCTGCGAAACTGGGCTGGATGACTAACAACACCCCGACAAACCCCACAAGCGCCGCGCCAACGCGACGCGGGCCGACGTCTTCACCAAGATAGAACTTGCCGATCAACAAGACGATGAAAGGGGCAATGAACACGATTGCCAGCGCATCGGCAAGGGGCATCACCCGGATTGCGGCAATGAAACAAAATGTTGCGAACACCAACAGCAATGAGCGGAAAACCAGCACCATCACCTGATCTTTCGCCACGCGCACTGACAGACCCATTATCCAGATGAAAGGCGCCATTAGCGCGCATTGCACCACAAACCGGGCAGCCGTAATCTGCCCAACCGGCACGCTGGTCGACGCGAGTTTCGCAGAAACGTCCAGCAAAGGAGCGGTTAGGCAAAACCCCAGCATCAGCGCAACGCCGACAAGGGTGCGATCCGGAGATTGGGGTATGGTTTCAGCAGAGGTCATCGTTTCATTTAGATATGTCGCCAAATGCGTGTCTGTTCTCAATACGACGACAGGCAAAAATCCCGCAATCCACGAGTTCGGGTTGAATTGGATATAGCGCTCGCGGCGAATGTCTCCTCTGACGGGCCGTACAGCCGCATCAGGTGGCAGGGTCAAAGGCAGCTAAGGGCCGTTTGCTTCTTTGGGACGCCAGGGCGGGATCCGGCCATTCGCCGCCAGTGCGATGAGATGGTGCCAGGACAGTGAGAGCGGACGTTCAGAATGGCCTGAAACCGAGCATCTCGCCGCACGACCGCATGGCAACTCCGAGTCCAACTCGGACATAGCATAATCGTTTTGCGTGCGCTCGCGGCGCAGATTTCGCTGCAAGCCGATCTGGAAGAATGGCTGCACCACTACAACCAAGAGCACACTCATCAGGGCAAAGTGTGTTGCAGAAGAATACCCTTCCAGACCATGATCGAGAGCAAAGAGATCAGGAAGCAAAAGATCCGGAACCAAACTTAATCTGGCATACACCACAGGAAAAACGGCCAACTGTCAGATCACATCGGAACCACTACATGTCAGTACATCAGCGACGCCGAGCAAACCCAGGGCTTTCCGATACGCCATTTCGCCACGCGTTCAACCCCTTGCAGCGTCGACAAATCCGCTCTCCGAACCCTTCGCTCCAGAATGGAGTTCTGCAACGAAGACACGGGCGTTCTTGCGGCACGTCATTGTGGGCGCAAGCCATGATCGTATCTGCTTCGTCGTCGGAGTCTTCCATCAGTTCTTAGCCTCGATTTCTGTTTTGGTTTATACAGCGACTGGAAAAGAAAGTTCCGAGCCCTAAGCCTTGAGATTGAAGGAGCTGCCCATTTCAGTCTGTCCAATGGGACGGCCTGTAATCCGAGGGGTTTTAATAGGACGAACCGGCATTCCTTCGTTCTCAGCAGCTTGGACAGCGAAAGTATACCGAGAACCGTTTCCGCATCCTCGCGGTAGGGCTCGTTGATCTGATGATATGTCGTCTGCCTCAGAGATGAGCGACTCCGAGTAGAGGTGCCGAAGTTGAGTCTCTGAAACGCCATCCGCTTCCATAATCAATTGCACCATGGGATCGGCCAAAAGTTGGTCGAGCAAGAACTGCGACAACTGCTTTGAAGACAATTTATCCTTTGCGCGGGCTCTCTCCAAATCAGTAAGAGAAACGGTCAAGGTACGCGCCAGACCGGGGTAAGATTTCCGTGGATGCAGACAGATTAACACCGAGGCCTTCCAGGCTTCTGGGTCCGAATAATCTGGTGGTGCGGAAAGCTCAGTTTCTATGTCGTACTCGCCTGCCGGGAGTAATTCGTCGAAGCCAGGGAAAGTAAACGGCCTGGAAAAGACTGCGATTGTCTTGCTGATTATCTGGTTCATTTGGGTAATTCTCCTTTGCTGATACCGCTCGCTCGGAGATGCAGACAAGAACAAGCCACCCACTCCCGGCAGGGTATTATCAGTTTTGAGGTTTAGGCTTTGGTTTTTCGGGGACGACGTCAGGCGCTTCAGACGTAACTTCTTTTTTCGGCGCGTCCGCATCGTTTTCCTTCAGTGCGGCAGCCGCTCTGGTCGTCAGGTCTTTGAAAGACATCATTTTGATCCTTTGATTGTCCGCAACACCCACGAGCCCAGATAGGGTGTGAAAAGTGAATGCGGCTACGTCCAATATAGGGATTGGGTGCCTCATTTACTACGTAAAGCCGTAGAATAAGACGGATGGCTGAAGCAGAACCGAGGCGGCGGCACCTTGGCGCGCTATTTTCGATTCGAGTATGGGCGATCAGTGTTCGCTGCGTTACAGTCAACCAAAGCGCTATCACCATGGAAGACTTTTGCTACATCGGGTGCAGCCATGCCGCGCGAGAGCGCGCTATACTTCATTCTCAGCTTCACCTCGCCACCAGGGCGAAGCAGCCAATTGGTGTTTTCTACAACGATATGATCACTGGTGGCTCCGACGAACGTGACGCCAGCAGGGAATATTAGACCCGCCGCATCAGTGTCCTGGAGTCCGATCGCAAGGATCGACCGAGTATTCGAAGGACTGTCTAAAGTCACACACTGCATTGAAGGTATGGGATAATTCATTTGCAAGGGATTTGGATTTGATTTGGTCTTCGTTTCGATCACTTCCGCCCAAAGCGTAAAAACATCTGTGTAAAGCCCGTCGATCGAGTATCCAGAAACGGGATCGGTACCCAGCAGGATGGCCTCACCCAGACGCAGGTTGTTGATCTTTCCGGTCGCCCCCTTGCCAAGCGCCCATGGCAAACTGGCAGAGCCGCCGCCTGACACTGTTTCCAGAGCGGGTCCACTTGCAAGTTCGGTGTCGGCGGCAAGCGACGAAAGCAATTCCATTGCTCCTGCAGAGGGTGCCACATGACCCAGACAGGCAAAATTTGCGCCAATCCCCTTCAGAGAAATCCCTTCCATTCTAAGAATTTGAGACACAGTGCTTTCAAGGTGTTCAGGCAAGATGCCATCCCGCATATCCCCCATTTCCACCATCAGGATAATATTGTGAGTAATGTTCTTCCCCAGCGCCTCGATGGCCAGGCTGGCGATAATGTCCATCTCAGTGTTGAAGCTGACATCGCAGTTATCAAGGACTTGCGCGACCTGGCTCAGCATGGGCGTTCGGATCAAGGATATGGAGCACGAGATTCCAGCATCGCGCATACGCATGATATTGCTGATCCGCGCGTCCGCCAGCCCTGTCACGCCACCTTCAAGCATAGCATTCGCAATCTCAGGATGACCGCAAACGGCTTTTGTCACACCTGTCACCGATATTCCGCGGGGTCTAAGGTGGTCGACCAGGAACCGTGTGTTGTACCGAATTTTGTCCAGATCAACGTCGATACGCAGCTTGCTCATTCAATCGTCGTAACACGTACGGGTTGCAAGCGCGGAAAGGCAGATAGAACCATATTCACCAAGTTTTTTGGAGGACGGTTCAATGCGTCAGTGACCGGGAGATACAATTTGCAGTTGTAGTCTGTGATGGCCTTTGAAATCTCAACATCATTCATTCCTTCATGGTTGATCGTCATGCCAATTACCTCTGTGTTCGCAAATGCCTCGATCAGGGTGATTTCATCGCAAGGGGCGGGCATAGTCATGTTGGGGAAATCACATCGACGTTTTCGTTTAGGCGCGTGTTGAAGAATAACTGCATGTGGCTGACTGCCTCGCAGAATGAAGGCTGATGTGCAAAAAGCCGGATGGCTTAGCGCGCCCTGGCCCTCGATCACTATTACATCCGGGTGCTCACCCTCGGATGCCGCAACGACAGCGCGCTCAAGTTCGCCACAACAAAATTGCGGCGGCACCGAATCCATCGCGACACCATACTTGGCGCCCTGCATCAAGCCAGTTTGGCCGGTGCCGACCAAAACTGTTTTGATCCCATGCGCGTTAAGTGCACCTGTCAGGATTGTCGCGGTTGTACGCTTTCCAATTGCACAATCGGTGCCGAACACCGCGATGCGGATCGCCTGGACGTCTCCAATACTGCCATCTAACAGGCGCAGGTCGGGATTTGGCCGCGGCTTGCGAATGTCGCGTATCGTGACATCGTGAATTTTGGCAAATCCGGCGAGCTCCTTGTCATCGCTAAGAAATTCATGCAGCCCACTGACGATGTTCATTCCGAGTGTTATCGCATCCAAAACAACTTCGCGATCCTCAAGGGACATTCTGCCGCTGGCCGGCGCCATTCCGTAAATAAAAGTGTCGGGGATCGTAGCTTCATTAGCGACGGCGGCATCAAGATCATCGAAGATGGGAACCTGATTTGCGATATTATCAAGCACTTTGCCACTGTCACAACCGCCATACGTGCTGTCGATCACCGAAAGAACGCGATAGGCCTGTGAATGTCGAACGAGACCATTAGCCGTCTTGCCATCGATCTTTGCGAAGTTTCCTTCGCAATACACAATTGCAGTCGGTGTATCTGTCACGAGTGTCTTGCGGTGAAGCTCTGGAAAAACTGCTTGTTCAGGCGCCAGCTTTTGCGCATCGCTGGCAATGAACTGCTTGGCATCCGACGCAATGGGTACGGGTTTCATATTTGTTCCTTTTTAGAGTGTGAAACGCGCGTCCTTGGTAAGGACGGGCAAAAATTGTGAAGTTTGGGAAGGTGGGCTTTCTGTCTGAATTCTCACTGGTTCAGAACACACAGCCCTTCTGATCGATGATAGTTTTTGTGGCATTGCCACCCATTGCCGGATCGGTCGATATGGGCATTTGCCGGTAGCTCGATTGCATTGCAGCGATCACCGGACGCCTCGTAGCCACGTTCGCATTTCCATCCAACTCCATGGATCGCGTCATCGTAGAAAGCATTTTCAGGCACAAAGACGGCATCGCACCGTCCGTCGCGCTCAAAATACCCACGCTCGCACGTCCAGGGACGCCCGCTGGTTGATGCGTTCAGAAAAGCGTTTTCCGGCACCACTACTGCCACGCATGCTTCTCCGTCTTTTTCGTAGCCACGGTTGCAACGCCATGCAGATCCATAAGTGCTATTCGTCAGGTAAGCATTATCCGGCACCACGATTTTCTGGCAGCTATCGTCTACTCTTGTGTATCCACGCAGGCACCGCCACCTCTCACCTGATGGATCGAGATATCCACCCTCAGGCACAATCACTTCAGTGCATGAGGTGCCGCCAACTTCAACAAAGCCATGCATACATGCCCACCCTGAGCCATAGGTTCTGTTTGTGGGGTAGGCATTTCCCGGCACGACAATGGCCACGCATTCTTCGCCTTTCAACCGATAGGACAAATCGCATTTCCAACCGTCGCCATACTTTTTGGGATGCGCGTTATCCGGGATCGAATTTGTTTCGGCCGATGCGGGACTTGATGAGATAAAGGAGCCCGCCAAACTGCTGAAGACGACAACAAACAACGCAGCCATTAAGTGAGCGCAAAACCGGTACTGATTTTTTCGATTTGCCCTGATGCAAACGGCGTTGTCCGAATGTTGAGTGATTGAGTTACGATCCATCCAGGTTCAGCCCCTCGATACAGGCCTGCGCCAGGTCTTTGTTAGGAGTTTGGGATCCCGGCACCGTTGCCCAGCCAGCCGCCATGACGGCATCCTTCTGCTTGAAAGAAGAAGCCTCTTTGATCGTCGTTATTTTTTCGGCGCGTTGGGCGTCAGTTCTCGCCATGTCGACGCAGACCGGAACCAACGCAGCGATTACATTGTCGCGGGACATGGCGTTGGCCATCTTGTCCGCGCTACCGCCGGTCATCCATCCACCCCATGAAAATCCAACGACGCCTACGAAAACCCCGCCGATCAGAGCACCGTAGATTCCGGGTTTAAGCCATTCGGGCGTGTTCATAATCTATTCCTCCTGCGGGGAAAGCGCCGCATCGCTGTCATTGTTAGATGTGGCCAAGGTCTGGTCGTGCTTAAGCGCCAGTTCAAAATCTTCTGGGTCAATTGGGCGCATTTCCGTGCGGCCTGGCTTGCTGCCTTTGCCCCGAACTGTCAGGTAGGTTCCGGTTCTGCGATAGGCTTCGAAACTCAGGCCCTGCAGTAGCTCTTCTTCGACAACTACTTCATACTCGCCTGCAGGAAGTACATCCGGGTAGCCGGACAAAGAGAACGGATTTGAAAACGTCACCAAGGAACTGGACGATCTTGTGCTCACCTTTGTCCTCCATTTAGTTTGTTGGATCTTCCCCGCGCAGTCTGCCGCGGTACACGCTCGTAAGCGCCGCGGTAGTACTGGCGTTGTAGTTTAGAATAATGTGCAAATGTCATGCGCGCGCTGATCGATGTTAGTCGGCGGCCAATGACCTGAGATTTTATTGGAATCTCAAATGCATTTGGTGCCCGAGGATCAGGCACACTGCCAAAAATTGACTAACCTGCGTCAGTGCAACGATGTTTGGATTCCGGCAACGTGATGTGTGTTGGCGGGATATTTGCTGGCGTGTTCTTAACGAGTAATTGAGAAGCGCAGGAAATCCAGTACCGCAATCGGACTGTATTTATCTTGCGCTTCTTTTTCAGTGAAATCCCAAATCTGCCGAAGCGAATTCCGTCTCTAACAGGCAACGATCATCAAAATCCCGGCATCGCTGTAGGGGTGAACTTATTGCTTCAACAGTGGCCCGGCCTGATCCAGATAAGTGGGGTCAAAACCGGCCAACGTCACCAGTCCTTCATAATCATCAAATACCACTTGCCCGGATTGAAAAGTAACCAGCCCCTTCTCCCGCAGTTGCCGTAGGACACGATTAACATGTACGGCACTCAGTCCCAGTGCATCGGCAAGGTGGTATTGTGTCAGTGGGCAGGCGTATCCCGTCTTGCTTGCCATCCCGACCTGAGACAGCCTCACACCAAGTTCCAATAGAAAATGCGCCATGCGCTCACCCGCATCTCGCCGTCCTATGTTGACCAGGTGCTCAACCACCATCGCTTCATCTCGAGAGACCGCCCAAAGAATTGCTGTCGCCAGCCGGGGCGTTTGCGCAAATGCGTCCAGGAGATCATCCACTACTACTTCAATGGCTTGGATTTCCATGATTGGTTCTATGCTGTGATCCGAGGTGTGCAGCAGAACGCTTCGCAAGCCCAGAAAGTCACCCGGTATTTGGAAATCGACGATCTGACGCGACCCGTCAGTCTGGGTTTTGTAGGAACAAACCCAGCCCGAGGCCAGAATGTAGGCAGCCTGCTCTGATTGCCCTTGATGCACAAGGTCACGTCCGGCTTCAAAGGTTCTGCGACGCTTGTGCAGGCGTGCCAATGCCGCAAGTTCAACCTCAGTAAGAGCGACGAAGTTTGAAAGCTTTCGGGTGAGTGGACCGTTTTTGATAGTGCGCAAGTGTTCTTCCTTCATCGATGAGCAGCCCGCGAAACTATCCGACGCCAAGACTGCTTTCGATCAGTTAAGTATACAGCAATCTATGCCAGTATGATGCAATTCATTGTGGCGCTTCCTTGCTTGGACGCCTGTTAAAAAAGGACGTCTACCATGGCTGACCGGCAAGACCACTCTGGAATGGCCGCACTCTCAATTTGTGAAGCGCTTTTGCTTGCAATCAAAGATCGTGAGCTCCTGCCCGAACATGAAATTGTGGGAGTTCTGCGTGACGCAGCTGCTGCCCACGAAACAGCGGTCGGCAATAACGATGAAAAGGATATGCACCAGGCCGTCGCCTTTCTCATTAACCGGATCATTGCTTCCGGCTATCGGGTTCGGCAGTAGCGTAAAGTCCCGTATCGGAAAAACAAGATTATGCTCGTCAAAAAAGCTTAACAGCAAGAAGACACAAAATTGGCGTCTCGTTTCTAATCAGTTCAAACACGAAGCAAAAACCAATGTTTCAATACTTGCCATATCCCGCGTCTTGCTCGTCCGACCGAGCCGCGGCGAAGGTACGGTTCCCGTTAACGCAAATACAACGGCTGCGAATGACCTGATTGGTGACACTTGCCGCGACGCAACAATAAGTATGCCGCGACCGCGAGCAAGTGCTGCTTTAGCGAAGGCTCCAGATCGAAAGACGGCAAAGCCAGCTTACCGTGAGTTCACCAAAGCCCAGATTTCGCTTGCGCAGCGAACGGCAGGAACGCAGGCAGTAGCCGCAGCATCCGAGGGGTGCACTGGATGTCTCCTTTGGGCCGATATTTACTTGAACCGCACGTTAAAGAAATTGAGCAACTTCAAGGAACTCAATGGTCGCGCAGGCTCTGACAACCCAGATGTGCGACCGTTCTAATCATCAGTTGCAATCGGATGCATAAATTTCTGGTCGCAGGTTCAAGTTGAAAAAGGTCACCAGAGTTAATAGGAACGTTCACTTTTACTCCCAATCAAATCTTTGAGGAGATGATATGGCGCGGTTTCCCGAAACTGTTCGACGAATGTTTGGCGGGTGGCTTTTTGTCGGTAAATCGCATTCTGATCTCTTCAAGGCAAAGTTCATTGGCTTGAGAGAGCAGCTGAAATCAGCTGTATATGGTGTGTTGGAATGTCGAACAGTCGCTAAGCATTCAACGGCTTCTCTCAAGAAGGCAGATTTGAGAGAGCCCGTATATAGCTGGAGGAAGCGCCAAGAATGCTGTTCATAGATTAAATCTAATCTTCCTTGCCGGCATTCTCAAGACAGCCTGAAAGAAATAAATAAAATTCATGTATTTAGGAGCTCTGACAGTAGATCCTTTGCTGCCGTATCCCGAAGATTACGTTCAGGGCATCCTGCCGGGCATCACATGGCGCCGAGCGGAAGTAAGCCCAGTTTTCGCGCTCTATCGCGGATAAATGGTCCACTTTTGTCTTCATCCTGGATCTCACCGACGGTGCTCTCAGACACATCATATGTCGAAATGAATTGTGAGCAGACATCAATCCCATCTACGCGTCTCTTAGGGTCTGGGGTTGCTCGGTAAGCCAATTCTTTCCATGAAATAGGCCTGCAATAGTTCAGCGACACAGCCCGATTTCCAAACCGTGCTAATTTTGTTTAAGTTTCCTGGTCCCAACATGTTAGACGAATGGGATGTTGAGGTGCCGTTTCGATTCCATCAATCCTTGCAAGCTCACCAAGTCATTCGCTCATTTTTGCAGCCGGAGTAGATTTCAAGCTAAAATTAGTTTTTGCAGTAGCGACAGTAAGTTTGGCTGGGCAGGTTCACGCCGAAAACTGGCCAAACCGAGGCAATCTGCCGATACCTCTTGCGCCTTTTGAGGGAACCATAGGTGAAACGTATCAAGAGTCCGAAGCAGACTGGCAGGAGCCAATCGCTGCGCCTGAAGGCGCACCAAACATCATCGTCGTTCTTCTCGACGATGTGGGTTTTGGTCAAACTTCGACTTTCGGTGGATTGATACCAACTCCTTCGCTGGACCAATTGGCCGAAGAAGGGCTGCGTTTCACTCGCTTCCATACCACCGCGATCTGTGGGCCTTCCCGGGCGGCGCTTCTAACTGGGCGCAACCACCACAGCTCCGGCAACGGTTTCCTGATGGAATGGGCAACGGGGTTCCCAAACTATTCAACCATGTTGCCAAAGGAAACTGCAACCATCGGAGAAATCCTAAAGGGCAACGGGTATGCCACTTGGTGGTTTGGCAAGAACCACAACACGCCAGACTGGGAACAGACCGTAACTGGGCCATTTGATCGCTGGCCCACTGGCATGGGCTTTGACTACTTCTATGGGTTTAACTCGGGCGAAACTCACCAGTATTACCCAGTTCTTTTTGAGAACACTTTCCCAGTGGAACCGGAAACCACGCCCGATGAGGGCTATCACTTCATGACCGACATGACCGACAGAGCCATTTCGCGGATGAAGTTCTCAAAGTCGGTTGCGCCCAACAAACCCTTCTTCATGTATTTTGCACCAGGTGCCATGCACGCCCCACATCATGTAACGGCCGAGTGGCGTGAACAATTCGACGGTGCTTTCGATATGGGGTGGGAGGCGTATCGCGAAGAGGTTTTTGCCCGGCAGCTCGAGATGGGGATTGTGCCCGAAGGTACGGAGCTCACCACGCGCCCAGATTGGGTGCCAGCATGGGATACGTTGAGAGACGATCAGAAGGAGGTCTATAACGCGCTTTTCGAGAATTACGCCGGCTACTTTGCCTTTACGGATCACGAGGTCGGTCGACTGCTTGATGCGGTGAAGGAACTGCCAGACGCAGAGAATACTATGGTGATCTATATTGTCGGGGACAACGGAGCCTCTTCGGAAGGCGGACCTGATGGAACGCTCAATGAGATCATGAACCTCAACGGCATCCCTTCGGATATTGATGACATAAGAGCGAACCTCGACAAGCTGGGTGGGCCGGAATCTGAACCGCACTATCCGGTAGGCTGGGCTTGGGCTGGCAACACCCCTTTCCAATGGGTCAAGCAGGTTGCTTCGCATCTTGGTGGTACGCGCAATCCAATGGTTATCACTTGGCCTGCCCGGATAGAACACGACGCGGAACCGCGAACAGCGTTCCTGCACCTTGTGGATGTCGTTCCGACGATCCTTGAAGCAGCAAATATCCCCATGCCCGATACCGTGAACGGAATCGATCAAAAACCGTTGGAAGGCGAAAGCTTCCTGGCGAGCTTTACTGACCCAGGTTACATGGGCAGAACCCAGCAGTATTTCGAAGTCTTTTCTGACCGTTCAATGTATGCAGATGGCTGGAAAGCCAATGCCCAGCATACTTTCCCGTGGCGGCAGGACTTTGCTCCCGGAGAATGGGAAAAAGATACATGGGAACTATACAATCTTGAGGAAGATTTTTCTGAAGCCAACAACCTTGCTTCCGAAAATCCGGAGAAGCTTGAAGAGTTAAAGGCAATGCTGGGCGAGGCCTTCGAAAAATACGGCGTGCTGCCGCTTGATGACCGCGGGGCGGGCCGCCTTGCCAGTGCCAAGCCACCTGTTCCGGGTGCCGACGAAGGCGCCAAGACTTACACATACTACGAAGGCGCAATCCGCATCGCAGAACCCGCCGCACCGCCTATGAAGAACCGTTCCTGGACCCTGACGGCGCAAGTCGACACCGAAGGAGCCGGAACCGAGGGCGTAATTATGGGCTTCGGTGGTGTTGCTGCCGGGATGGTCCTCTATCTCGACGGCGGTGTACCGGTGTTCGACTACAACCTGTTTGAAGAACACACCGTCGTGAAAGGTAGCGAGCCATTAGCTTCTGGCGAGACTGAGGTCAAAGTAGACTTCGCTTACTTGGGTACAGCAAACGAGGCGGGTAAAGGCGCGGCTATCACGCTTCTCGTCGATGGCGAAACCGTGGCTACCGGCACGATGGAGTCCACTGTCGCTGGTCGCTTCGGAATAGACACTTTCGGTATAGGAGAAGACACCGGCCAACCTGTAACGTCGGCGTACGAGCCGCCATTCGCGTTCACGGGCGAAATTCAAAGCGTTGTGATCGAGGTGCAATGAAAGTGCTGAGGATGTTTGGCTTTCGCAGCTAGCGCTCGCGTATCGATTGAAGTGCTGTTGGCGGTCACAAACGACCGTGTTTGGCAATTCCCGAATTCCAAAAGCAGTCATTGGCGCAGATGCAGCGAATTGGTGCTTAGTCCCGCGGAGCCGTCATTCATGCCTAGCGCAGCGAATGTTCACTTCGAGCCCATTTTGACCAACGCTGCGTAATGTTCGAATGGCAGGAATTCGAATGAAGCAGACATGGTGCAATTGCTGACCATTCGGTCTCAATGCCGTTGAGATAAACTCAAGCGGTCGCAATGCGAAATCACACTCCTAACTTGGTGGCTTCCAATTGGCTTGTCTCATGGCGTCACCGAGGTCTTGCCCGTATTTCGGATTTGCAAAAAGTTTCTCAAACAGCGCACCCACGCGACTGTCTGGCCACTCGCGTGACAGTTGTTCTGATAGTGACTGAGCTTGAGCCTTATTCCCCAACATCTGATGTGACGCCATTAGGTAAGCAACGGAGACAGGTCCGACAGGGCCGCCTTTTTCCGTTACTCGTTCAAAGGCTGACACAGCACCTTCATAGTCCTTCAGATGGAATTTTGCAGACCCCATTGCGTTCTGAAACACATAAGCCCGTTCTAGCTCAATTTTTGAGAGTGCGTCCTCGCTAATCGCTATGACTTGTTCGAATGAACCAGAATAAAGCAGGACCAGCGACACGAACTCCAACACATGTACGTCGTGTGGTGCCAAACGTTGCGCTCTTTGTGCAGATTCTATTGCCTCAGGCCAGTTTCCCTTGGCAAAGTTGACCCAGGCCATTGCGGACTGGCTCCAACCCGTTTCCGGAGCCAACTCGATGGCCTGGTTGGCCTGAGCATCGGCGTAGTTCAACATGTCCTGAGCCAAGTCGGCATCGGATGTCAGTACAGCAATTGTCGCAGCGACCTGTGCAGTGCCTGCATAGCCGCCGAAATAGCTGTCGTCGTTTTCAATTGCCGCCTTGAATATGGTCAGGGCCGCTTCAAGACGCGCAGGTTCTAAAGCCGGAAAGATCAGGTCCCGACCAGTATTGGCTAGATTTACAGCCTGTAGACGCATTGGGGATGCGTCAAAAATTGCGCTGCGCTCGTCACGGCTCAGGCCATCTACGGAAAAATCAGTCGGAAGATCCTGCTTTTTCGAGCTCATCCAAAAAGCAATCGCAACACAGCCTAAAATGATAATCCCGATAATCCCAACCCCTGGCCGAGCCCATGCGCGCGCACTGGTTTCCAGCTCTGAGAATTCGGGCTGTGCCGTTTCGGAACCGCTTTTCAAAATCCGAGGTGCGTAGCCGCCCTTTGGCAGTTCAAACACCGTTTTCTCGTCCTGCCCGTCGGAAGCGTAATATTCAGTAAGCTTTCGGCGCAGGCGACCAGCGTCGACCCGAACCACGTTTTCACGGCGCGACATCTCTGACAGGGTCCCACCATAAACGTCCATTGCGATGGTCTTGGCACGAATGTCATCGGCCCGACCATTGAGCGACTCTTCAACCACATACACCAGAAAGTCCTGCAAGCGCTGCGAACCCGCGAAAGTCGAAGACCTGATAAGCCGCTGAAGTGCCGCCCGAACATCTTTTGCAGCAGGTGACCCGCTCTCATTCAGTGGAGAAGATGTGTATTTGGTTAAATCCATATTTTCAGAAAGTTACGCATCTGATTACACCGTATTATGCCCCGATATACCTATTGTTAAAAGTGAATTCGTCCAACACTCCCCTAGACCAGCTGATCCATTGAACGAGCTCCGAAATGAAAGGCATCGCCCTTGATATCCTATTTCCCGACCACCAATCAGCAATTGCGGAATTACGGCTCTCGGACACGGTATTCGATGAGATCTGCCGCGACTATGAGCTTCTTTGTGACGAGTACCTTGCGTTGAACGCTGAGACCGGAAGCCAATCATTCAATTTTGTCTGCGATATCCGCGAAACGCTGAAAGGTCTTCAGGATGAAATTGCTGAATCGCTGCGGCGTGCAGGGAAGAAATAATTCAAATAGGGGAAGGGAAACCGATGAGATCAATATTGAAACATGCCACAGCCATGGTGCTGATTGCTGGCGCGGGTTTTGCCCAAGATGCGCCCATTATCCATGACGGCGAGTTTGAGTTCCTACGCGCGCAGTTTGGCGAGCAATGGGATGCGCAGGACACCGAGATTGAGACGAAACTTGCCGAGATCCGCGACGCCAATGGCGGCCAGCCACCCAACATTCTCTACATTCTGATTGACGATGTGAGTTTCGGTCAAATGGGCAACCGGACGATGAACTACGTTACAGGCTTCGATACACCCAACATCAATGACTTTGCCGCGGAAGGCATGTCTTTGATGAGGATGTATACCGAGCCATCTTGCACACCGACACGAACGGCTATGTTGACTGGTCGTCACCCGGTGCGTGCAGGCGTCGAAGAGGTCAAAGTTGCGCTAGTTGGCGAAGGTCTTGCTGCTGAAGAAGTCACGATTGCCGAGATACTGAAGGAAGAAGGATACAACACTGCGCACGTTGGGAAATGGCATCAGGGCGATATTGAACAGGCCTACCCACATAATCAGGGATTCGACTGGGCGGCCTTTCCCTTGCATCAACAGGTTCAGCTTAGCCTGATGACGCGGGATGCAATGGTCGCCAACAATATGCTTGGTTACCATCCAACGGGGCAGTCCAACCAGTTTCAGTTAGACGAGCGGTTCAAACCTTACGGTCTGGTAACTGGCGTCGAAAGTGAAACGGGAGCCCTAGCCCGCGAAGTCGATATGGCGCCGGGCGAAGAATGGACCCAGGCGAAATACGAGGAAATGAATCTGCGCTATCAGCGTCAAGCTTTGGAGCAGCTAGAGCGGCTGGCTTCGCAGGACGCGCCTTTCTTTATGCAATACTGGCCGCTCTATCCGCTGAACTTTGCTTATCCTGATCAGGCTGTATCTCGCAACGGCGGCTTCCATGCGGACAAATTGCAGGTTCTGGACGGTTGGATCGGCGAGGTTTTGGCCAAGCTGGATGAAACCGGCAAGGCAGATAATACCGTCGTCATGATCATGGCTGACAATGGCTTGATGTATCATTATGAGGGGACTTCCGGCCTGAACCAACTGATCTATCGCGGCGGAAAGACACAGCACCTTGAAGGCGGTGTGAGAACTGATGCGTTCATCCGATGGCCCGGTGCAATCGAAGCGGGCAGTGCGGCAGGTGACATCGTTCATGTCTCGGATTTGTTTTCTACATTTGCCCGGATCGCAGGCGCGACAGACCACATTCCACGAGACCGGGTGATTGATGGCATCGATCAGACGGCATTGTTGCTCGAGGGAGAAGGCAATTCGCGCCGCGATTACGTCTATGTTTACGAAGGGCCAGTATTGCGTTCGGTGGTGAAGCAAGAGTTCAAGATGCATCTGCCAGCCCCCGGTCAGCCAGGCGCGGCGGCCCCTGTCTTCAATGTCTATCGCGATCCCCGTGAAGAACATCCGCTTGTCGGGTATTCACTGTGGTCCGGGGCGTCTTTCCAAGACATGGTAAAGCGCCATCAGAAAACCATCGTGAAGCACCCTCACAAACCGCTCGGCAAGGGTGTCCCTTATGAAGGAATTGAAAATCTCAGACCCGAAAGCGAATTGGCCCGAGAAGTCTTTTCAAGCTGGCAATGACGAACTTGAGACGGCGGTGCCTAAGCGCCGCCGTCTGACTGGTCGTATGAACTTTTCCAAGGTGTACGATGACCCGCATCTCCTTTCATCTGGCAGTCTTAACTTCAACGTTGCTCGTGATGGCTTCTGCCACCAATGCCGAGGAAAACGCGTCAAATCCACTGGCGGCGGTTAACAACACAGACATTCGCTATCAGTACTTCGATCTGGAAGGTGGCGCAGACCGTCAAGACGTTTTCATCGATGGTGCATACATGCTGCGCCCCGATCTTAAACTAAAGTACGAGCTTCATTACAATTCGACTAATGCGACCGGAGAGAGGTTCGATGGGTTCGAAAAGACCAGCCTTAAGCTGATCTACTTCCCCTCCCAAAAACCCTTGAATGACACATGGAGCGTCAAATCTGCGCTTGGTTTGGAGTGGATACTTGATTTCGGCGACCCCGATGAAGGCATTGGCACCGGGTCCGATCAAATCGCTCCGTTCGGAGGATTCGCATTTGCAAACACTAACACCGGCTTAACACTGATCCCACTGGTCCAGCATTTCGCAACTTACAATGGACCGACCGATGTCAACCAAACCGCGACGCGCCTAATTGCACTTCAGCCATTTGGTGAGGGGTATTGGATCAAAGCTGATGTGAAAGCGCCTTATGACTGGGAGAATGACGCCTGGCCCGCGACCGCAGAATTCCAGATCGGAAAGAACCTCAGCCCCGGAGTAGCCCTCTATGCAGATGTGCTGATCGGGATCGGTGCTGATCGCCCTTATGACCAGGGCGCCGGGATTGGTCTTAGATTCAATTATTAAGTCGCAATTTCCTTAAGGCATCAGTTACTCCCTGTACCGCATCACAAAACGCCATTGTACTTGAGACAAGCCTAATAGCTCTGCCAGAGGTCGTATCTGCTCAATCTCTACCAGCATCTGGTCTAAACGAAACCGGTTGGCGTTATGGGGCGTCTTTCTATTTTTTATCCCTCTATCCTGAGCGACTCGCAAATATCCAAGGGATGTGAAGTGTCAATCTTTCGAGTTCTGTGAAACATCGGAAAGCGTTGTCAGCTTTGAGTAGCTTGGCATCCGTGACAAAAGCCTCAAAGGCGTAGCTCGCGCTAAGGCCCAGCAACTTTATAAAGAGGAATGGGCGGCCCAATTAGCTATTCCTACAAACAAAGAGGTGCCATTTTGGGAGGCGGCAAAGGGCTACGTCGACGATGGTGGTGAAGCACGTTTCCTGCCAAAACTCATCGGGTATTTCGGCAAGTACACAACAATTGATCAAATTGGAGAGTTGGAAATCGTGAACTGTGCCATGGAGTTGTACCCCAACGCAGTTCCCGAAACTCGCAGACGCCAAGTGCGTGTACCGATCACCGCGGTAGTTCGCTGGGCCAGGGGAGAGCGGAAAAGGCCGTCCACAGATAACAAGCGAGTTCGCTGGCTCCATCCAGAAGAAGCTGAGGCGCTGTTGAAAGCCGCCGCCCAACTTACCCTGCCGCGCCACGACAAGCCCGAACTGTATACACTCAAGAAGATTGCTTTCCTTTTGGGGTCTGGGTGCCGAACAGGAGAGTGCTTTGCAGCGGACATTAATGATTGGAATCCAGCAACCTCTCAACAGTTTATTCCTGCTGAGGAGGACGGCGCAGGTAAAACTGTATCGAGTGAGCGCTTGGTACGGCTACCTAGCCGTGCTGTATGTTTAATGGGGGAGTTGCCCGAGTCGGGACGCATGTTCCGCACGCCATATGGAAAACCGATCAAGTTGAGAAAGAATGGCGGCGGCCAAATGCAAGCGTCGTTTAACAAGGCCCGAGATGCGGCCGGCCTTGGAAAAGATGTGACACCACACGTTCTCCGGCATACTTGGGCAACTTGGTACTACGCTCAGACAAGAGACTTCGGTGGGCTCATGGACCTCGGGGGCTGGGCAAAGAGCGAAATGGCCAATCGTTATAGAAAGATTGCACCTGACGACTTAGCGGATCGCCTGCTTGAACATGGGTGGGACTTTCGGCAAAAATCTGGCAACATCGAACTAGATTCCCGCTTACGTATTGTAAAATAAGGGAATATTCTTACCAAGTTTTCCCTTAGCAGGGGAGCGCCTTCGACCACTCGGCCACGTCTCCGCTGGCGGGTATATCCTTGCCTGCGCACCAGATACAAGGCGATTTTCCTGCGCTTCGCCAATTTTCTAAAAACCGACACTCATTTGATATTCCAAGCTGGGTCACATGCGAAAGAACGGCAGAGCAGCCCCTGCTCGATATGCACCCAAGCCAATGAAAAACATGCAGAAAGTCAGGATACTTGCCAAAAGCACGATGTTTAAGGCATATTTGGTCAGACATATTTTAAGCCATATCAATAAAAAGACTGATTTTTCAGAGGTTCAAACCGGGCAGTGAGCACATCGCTCACGACATATTCTATTTGGGGGAATAGACGCTTGGCCTGGTTCAGAGTTATTTTTGTTATTCTTTGTGTGTCTCTTATGCCTGTTCAGGCGATTGCCAACATCGGGACGGTTATCGGAGTTAAACAAGGCGCCAAGATCACACGCGCCGGAAATTCGCAGCCATTGGAATCGGGAATGGAAGTCGTCTCGGGCGACGCGATATCCACTGATGGCAATGGACTGGTCCAGTTGGTTTTTGTCGATGAGACAAAGATCGCGATTGGCCCGAATGCCAGTATGGTTCTGGACGTGACGATGTTGCGCGGCAACCGCAAAGCCAAGTCATTTGCGGTACAGGCACTCGGCGGCAGCTTTCGGTTTATCTCGGGCAAAAGCAAGAAACGAGCCTATTCGATCCGAACGCCGACCGCGACGATGGCAGTTCGCGGCACGACGTTTGACATGTGGGTCGTCCCCGGCAGCCAAAGCGCCATGCTGGTGCTGGAAGGAAATGTTCAAATGTGCAGCCTCAGCGGAAGCTGTCGCGCAACCGGACGGCAGTGCAGCCTGTTCGCCACGAGCGAAAGCGGAAGTGTCGGTCGCCCTGTGGATCAAGCACAGTATGAGTTGGCCTTGAGCAATGGATTTCCCTTCATTCAGTCTCAGGAAAACTTGCTCAGCCCGTTGCAGATCGACATTGGTGGTTGCGCGGGAGAGCTTGCGCCGGTCCCGGTCCTGAAGTCTGATGCTCAGTTTCAAACGCCTGGAAGACCGCGCAGGGCAGCATTCCGCGAAACGCCTCGCAATGCCCCCCCTGCCCCAGAGCCCCGGTCGCCAGAGCCACCTGCGCCGGAGCCACCTGCATCAGAACCACCAGCACCAGAGCCACCCACGCCGGAACCGCCTGCGCCAGAACCACCTGCACCGGAACCTCCGGCACCTGAGCCAGAAACCAAGACAAACCGGTCCGGCCATGGGGATGGCAGCAATCCCGGAGGGCAAACCAGAAATTCACGCGGCTTTGGCAATCCCGGAAAGGGCAAAGGTCCGGGGCACGGAAAGGGCAAAGGTAAAGGCAATCAAGCAGCGCGTTAACAAGGGCATAGCCCGCTGACTTCGGAGGTTAACGTGACCGTGAAGCCCAAAGAAAGAACACCTCGCCGGCGTGGTTTTCGGCTGGTGGGTCTGGGTCTGATCCTGATCGGATGTTTCATCAGGGTCATGGATCCTTATCCCGTGCGGATGACGCGGCTGGTTTACTTTGACATTCTTCAGCGCGCCATTCCCAGAGAGTACAACCCTGATCTGCCTGTTCGGGTTCTGGACATTGACGAAAAGTCTCTGGCGAATTGGGGCCAGTGGCCTTGGCCCAGAACCTTATTGGCCCAGATGGTAGAAAACCTGGGCGAATATGGTGCCGCAGCCATTGCGTTCGATATGCTCTTTGCCGAACCAGACAGGTATTCTCCGGTTCGGTTGCTGAATGATCCAGCGCTCGCTGGCGTAGTGACGGTCGAAGATCACGCGCAAAAGATGGACTATGACGTGCTGTTCGGAATGGAGGTCGCCAATTGGCCCGTGGTCATGGGAACGGCTGCAAGGCTGTCTGACGAAGGCAATCAGGTCAGCCCAACGGCAGGGATTATTGAAATTGGGGAAAATCCGACCGCTGGCTTGATCTCGGTTCCTTATTGGACCCCGATCGCCGCCCCTCTTGATCGCAGCACCGCCGGGATCGGCGGCGTCAACGTCTCACCTCTGGGGGGAACTGGAATTGTACGACGGGTTCCAGTTCTGTGGGGCGGCCCGAGCGGCCCCATGCCCGGCCTGGGGATCGAAGCCCTAAGGGTTGCCATCGGCGCGCCTTTTATCCTTGCCGAAGGTGCATCCGACGAAGAAGGCATCATGCTTGCTGTCGAACTGGGGGATTTTCGCCTGCCCACGACCGAAAACGGCGAGGTTTGGATCAGGTACAGACATGACCAGCCAGAGCTGTACCTCTCTGCCGACGATGTGATGCAGACCCCGGATGACCCGGATCTGAGGGCTGAAATCGAGGGCCGTATTATTCTGATCGGAACCTCCGCGGCCGGCCTGTTCGACATGCACCTCACGTCATTGGGGGAATCCGTCCCCGGCGTGTCGATCCACGCCCAGATGCTGGAACAGATCATTACGGGCGAGATGCTCAGCCGGTCTGACGTGACCGCCGCGCTCGAGCTTTTGTCCTTTGTCCTGCTTGGCCTGATTGTGATCGCGGTCATGTCCAGCTTTGGCGCGGTCGCCTCATTCGTCGCCGGCGGTGCGGCGGCGGGTGTTGTTCTGGGCACCAGTTGGCTGGCCTTTCAGAACCAGCTTGTCCTGTTCGATGTGACATTTCCCTTGATGGGCGGAATGGCGAATTTTGGGATGCTTGCCGGCTATTTGTTCGTTTCAACCGAGCGGGAGAAAAGGGAAATACGGCAGGTCTTTTCCCACTACGTCGCCCCCGAGATTCTGGACGAGATGGAAGTATCCGGTCACAGTCTGCAACTGGGCGGTGAAACGCAGGAAATTACCGTCATGTTTTCGGACATCCGGGGATTCACGCCTTTGTCGGAATCCGTGTCAGCCACCGATCTTGTCGCGTTGTTGAACGAGCTGTTCTCGCAAGTGGGCGATCAGATTCTGAAGGAACGAGGGACAATCGACAAATTCATCGGTGACGCGGTGATGGCGTTCTGGAATGCGCCCCTGCCCGTTGAAGATCATCCTTGCAGGGCAGCGTATGCCGCCTTGTTGATGCGCAAAGCACTGACAGAATTCAATGCATCGGACGTTATGCGAGGCAGACCTCCGATTGCCTTGGCAACGGGCTGCGCCACGGGGCAGGCCTGTGTGGGTAATATCGGGTCGCGCAGCCGGTTCAACTACACCGTCATTGGGGATGTTGTTAACGTCGCGGCGCGGATCGAACAAAGTTGTCGCCATGTCGAATACGATATCTTGGTCTCAAGCTCGGTGCACCGCCTTGCCCGGCAGGATCTGGCGATGCTTGAGGCCGGGTTTGTCGATCTCAAGGGTAAATCCGATCTCGAAGCCGTGTACGCATTGGTTGGCGACAAAACAGTGCTCGACAGTCCGAAATTTAGAAAACTGTCAACGGCACACGGTGATCTGGTGGCTGCCATGCGGGACCGCCAATCCCACGTGCAGATCGAAAAGATGTGCCAGCGTTGTGCCATGATGGCTAAGGAAATCGAACCCGGCCTTCAACGCTTTTATCTCTCACTGCCCGGGCGGGCTGCGGATTTTCGGTCGGACGTCCAATCAAGCCAAGTGGTGTTCAGCCATCATGGTCGGGAAAGGCAGCCATCCGCATAGCGTTCATTCGGTCGCCCGTTCGGTACACTTGCATGTTCCCAGAATTAGTTCTGCTCAAACTGAACCAAGGTGTTTTCAATAAGAAACTGCGCTGCGGGCTCCAGTTGTTCTGTCGACAAGATCGAACGAAGCTCCGGGTTCAATATGTCCGTTTCCCAAGACTTCGCTGCAAGGGCAATCCACACGGCAAGCGATGAATTCTGCTGCAACTCGCGTTTGAAAATGTCCAATATCTGCGTCTGAAACTCTGACCGGGCTGTACCGGCATCGGTCAATGCTCGGACCAAATCGCGTTTCATGTCCTGGGGCAGGCTCTGCTGTTTCAGGGATGCCTCAATCGCCGTAATCGCGGCCGCACCATCAACCTCAATTCCCGCAAGCGCCCAGTCATAAAGGTTCGTGTCGCCAGAGGCCAACGCCTGCTGATAGCGTGTTCTGACGGCGGCTTTGGCCGCCGGGTCTGACTGAAGACCCAATAGCCGGATCACAGCAGGCGCGTAGGCCAGCCGGTTCACGGACCGCAATTCCTGCAGCAACGCGGCGGAAGATCCCTGATCGCGCAATTGCCGGACCATTGCATAGGGCGCACGGTGAAACTCGATCAAAGCCGCGTTTCGCAGCAACGCATCCTCATGCCCAAGATACGAGCCAAAAAAGGCGACGCGCGATGGGTCGTCGGTTTTTCCAAAAGCCCAGGACGCGCCTTGATGGCGTATCGCCTCCACGAAATTCGCACGCTCTGGCGTCATCAAGAAGCCTTTGCTCCATCCCATAGACAGGCTACGTCCAGCCTTGTCCGGATATCCTGCACCGTAAATCATCAACACGCGTCTGCCGGGATCGGTGCGAAACGCGGATCGGGTCACGCTGTCGACCAGAAAGGGAATTTCCGGCAATGCGGAAAGCTGTTCTGCCGTGCCCTTCAGAATTGACACGGGTGAATAACTGAACGGGTTGTCCAAAGCCGGTGCAGCCAGAACGATAACGCGGGCGGACAATATACGATCTGCCAACGAGTATTCCGGCAGCGTTATGCAAACCGGGCATGCGGCCGACGGGCGCGGCCCGGCCAGGCTGCCTGCCAAAAATACCAAAGCCACCACTGTGACCAGCACTGAGCGCACCAAAAACCCTTTCGTTCTAAAGGCATTTGGGGGCAAGCGTACCTGAACGTCGCAAATTTTGCGAATGAACTCAGGTCATCAGAGGGCATTTCCCGACCCTAGACCGTCACATCAGGTCATTTTCAACATCTTCAGCCGAGATACCCAACGAATCCAAACCATTCTCAAGATGGTCTGACAGGTGCGGCGTTCCGATCAGGTAATCCGCGCAGGGTGTTGATGCCTCGGCCTTGGCGGTTGCGATGGCCTCGGCCAGATCTTCGGCGAAAAAGCTTTCTCGCCCGATCCACATGACGGCAACCAGTTCGGCCTGTTCATCCTCGCTCATCCGGTCGATGAAAGCGCGCAATTCGCCCTCGGCCCGGTCCAGTTCGCGCCCCATCATGGCGACCTGAGCGACTTTTCTTGCCGAGATTTCCAACATGGCCCAACTCCTTCGTGTTCGCGGTTTCCAACCTACCACAAACACACTGCCGGGGCCTGAGTCTTTGATCTTACGCAAACAACCCGGGCTTATGGCTCGCGGGCCCGCGAGATTGCATGATCCGGGACAGGGGTAGAGCGAAACGGACGAAACCTGGCCTTTTTCAACTTCAGTTTCAGCGCTTGCCACAGGATCAGGGCAAAAGCGCGCCGCGCGCCGAACGGTCTACGTATCAACGACCAAAGGATCGTCCGGTCCGTCAGCGCAGAACGCGGGCCGGTAAGCGTTGCAATCAACCCACCATTCTTTCGCCCGTAATCTATCCACACGCCGACCCTGTCCGCGCGGTAGTCAAATCGGAAGGTATAAGCACCTTCGATCTTCTGGAACGGTGACACATGCATCAGCTTGTCTGCCACGATCCGGTCCGAGGGCTGAATTGGCGCAAAATTTTGGTTGTGACACAGATAGCTGTGGCGCGTGCCATAGGTATTGGTCACTTCGGCCACAACAGCATAAAGCACGTCTTCCGCGTCGAAACAGAACCAGAAACTAACGGGGTTGAACACGTGACCGAAAACGCGCGGCTGGGTCAATAACATGATCCTGTTCGGCTGCGTGACACCGAGGTCATGGAATTGCTCACGCAGCCACGCGGCGCCGCGCCCTTTGCCGGGTTCTCCGCCGTGATCGCGATCCCGCCAGTTCGTCACATTTACCCCGTTGACGGTGAACAACGCAGGTGTGGGCCCGGTGTTTTCCGGGTCCAGCAGGATGTAGTCGACAGAATAGCGAAAAGCGTTTTCAATCGACCCTTTGCGGCCGTGAAACGTATGCCCTGCAATGTGATCGACCCGGTTCATGCGGCCTTTTCCATTCTGACTGTAAACCGTTCAAACGGCGGTCTTTTCCTCAAACCTTATACAGATATTCTACGAAACGAACGCCCATATGGATTATTATTTGCTGCAGAAACTGATCCATCTTGGGCAGGCCCGCGTAATGTGGTTATGTTTACCGAGATCGATACCGCGAGCTTGGATGAACCGGTGGCCGACGGGCCCCTAGCAAAAACCTGGCACGCGAAAGAACGTGTCAGGGGCAGGCCGGTGAACGAAGCAAACGGCAGTTGCAATACCAAGACCGAGTGGGTTGAACACGTCACCCGCATTCGGGATGCGCAGGATCAGGCGGCATTTGCCGAGCTGTTCCAATATTTTGCGCCACGTATCAAGGCGTTCCTGATTAAATCGGGGTCTGATGCGGCGATGGCCGAGGAATGCGCGCAAGAGGTGATGGCGACCTTGTGGCACAAGGCGCATCTGTTCGACTCCTCGCGCGCGACAGTGGCCACTTGGGTCTTCACGATCGCACGGAACAAACGCATTGACGTCCTGCGCAAGCAGCGGCGACCGGAACCCGAAGATCTGGGTTGGGGTCCCGAGGCTGAACCGGAACAACATGACGTCATTGCGTTGCAACAGGAAACCGCGCAATTGCGCGACGCATTGTCAGCGTTGCCACAGGCGCAGAGAGAACTGATCGAAAAGGCGTATTTCGGTGACCTGAGTCACCGCGAGATTGCGTCTCAGACCGGGTTGCCCCTGGGAACGATCAAATCACGTATACGGCTGGCGCTGGACCGCTTGCGCCACGCGATGAACTGAGATGATGACGATGAGCAACAAGATCAAACATCACCTGACAGATGACCTGCTGATGGCGTATGCTGCGGGCGGTTTTCCAGAAGCATTCGACCTGATGGTCGCAACGCACCTGTCCCTGTGTGACCATTGCCGCGCGCGCGCCGAGAGCTTTGAGGCCGTCGGAGGGTGCGTCCTGCAAGATCAGGACGATAGCGTTGCGCTGAGCGACGGTTCACTTGCCGCAACCATGGCGCTGATCGCCAATGGCGCGCCGATTGCCAAGCCTGATCGACCCGGCTGTTCCGTGCTTCCCGCGCCACTACAGGATTATGTGGGCGGTGACGTGAATGACATCCAGTGGCGCGCGATTGGGATGGGCGTCAAACAAGCGATCCTGCCCACAACGCGCGAAGCCACAGCCCGCTTGCTGTTTATTCCTGCAGGGGCTGCCGTACCGGACCACAGCCACAACGGCATGGAACTGACAATGGTCCTGCAAGGGGCATTCTCGGACGAAGTCGATCACTTTGCGCGCGGCGATGTCGAGATTGCGGATGAAGACCTGCACCACACGCCAACGGCGGATATCTATGAGGATTGCATTTGCCTGGCGGTCACCGATGCACCGCTGAAATTCAACAAACTGATGCCGCGCCTGTTCCAGCCCTTTCTACGCATCTGATCTGTGTCGCGGTTTTGTGTTATACTGAGACTTCGACCCTGCAATCGGAGGATGTATTCATGAAAGCACTTGCCCTGACACTTGCCTGTATCGGTTTCGCCACATCTGCCAGCGCTCAGAGCGTTGCCGACGTAAAGTTCGAGACAGGCAACTATGGCACGATGGTCAACGGAACCGTTACGGGCAACGAATATTTTGACTACCGACTGGGTGCGAAGGCCGGGCAGGAACTGTTCGCAGAGCTTCAGGTCAGCGACACCAACGGGTATGGCGTAATTTATTTTAACATCCTGCCTCCGGGCAGTGACGGTGCCGCGATCTATAACGGGTCCATCAACGGAAATACCGCACGGGTTGAACTGCCTGAGGACGGAGATTACACGATCCGCGTCTACCTCATGGGCAATGACCGAGACTCCGATAAGACGGTTGGGTACAATCTGGACCTTTCGATCCAGTAGCGTTTAAGCCTCACTTTTACCAAGCGGCACCACGTTGGCGTGATCCTCTGGCGCGAGTTCCTCGAAATCAAAATTGTCCAGACGTTGTGCGCGACGCCCGGCTTTTTCGGCACTGATCTTGATGTCCGAGATATCCTTGGCCGCCTGTCCAAAGTGACGGTCCAGATTGGCCACGCGATCGCCCAGTCGTTCGACATCTTTGTGCAGCATTCCTAGTTCCTTGCGGATCGCACCAGCCTGTTCGCGCATTCGGGCGTCTTTCAGGATCGCGCGCATGGTGTTCAGCGTCGCCATGCAGGTGGTAGGGGACACGATCCAGACGCGCGCGGCAAACCCATCGCGGACCACATCGGGAAGACGTGCGTGCAACTCGGCATAGATCGCCTCGGACGGAACGAACATCAGCGCGCCATCGGCGGTTTCACCATCCAGAATGTACTTTTCTGAAATCGCCTTGATGTGGACCTTCACAGCGGCACCAAATGCCTTCAGGCACATTTCGACGTCGGATTTGGTTTGAGCCGCCGCCAGTGCCTCGAAATCCTCCAACGGAAATTTTGCGTCAATGACAATGGGTCCGGGCGGGTTGGGCAGATGGATAAGGCAATCCGCCCGCTTGCCATTCGACAACGTGGCCTGCAACGAATAGCTGTCAGCAGGCAGCGCCTTCGAGACGATGTCGTTTAGCTGAATCTCACCGAACATCCCGCGTCGTTGTTTGTTCGACAGAATGTCCTGCAACGACAGCACATCGCCCGACAGCTTGGTGATATTGTCCTGCGCCTTATCGATCGCCGCCAACCGTTCCTGCAATTGCGTCAGAGAGGTCGCGGTCTGTTTCGACGATCCATGCAGTGATTCCTTCATCCTCTCCTGCATCTCGGCCAGCGCGCGGGCGGATTTCATCGCGTTATCCGCCAGCCGGTCATTCATCTGCTGCTGCACCGAAGAAAGCCGCGCCTCAACCGTCTGGATCACCTGCACCTGCGCATTGGCCTGCGTGTCCGAGACATGTTGGAGTCCACCGCGCAACTGCTCCTGCCCTTGACCCAACTGCTGCACATTCTGCCCCAGATGCGCCATCTGCCGCGCCAACGGTTCTGCCATCCGCGCCGAGCGATTGGCGGCACGCAAAGACAAGAACAACAACAGCAGGATCAGCGCCACCACCCCGCCCCCGATCAGGATCACGGGGTCGTTCAACGCAACTTCTGTGCCAGCAATCTCGATCATGTCGCCTCGGATGTTCTTGTTTTATTCTTCATATCGCACGCGCGCGGTGGGTTCAACTGCGTCCGAACAAACGTTCGATATCAGCCAGTTTCAGCTCCACATAGGTTGGCCGCCCGTGGTTGCACTGTCCGGAATGGGGCGTCGCCTCCATCTCGCGCAGCAGGGCATTCATCTCTTTGGCCCGCATCCGGCGACCCGACCGGACCGAGCCATGGCAAGCGACGCGGCTGAGGATCGCCTCTATCCGCGCCTGTACGGTTTGGCTTTCGCCCTGATCGGCCAGTTCGTCAAGGATATCCAAAATCATCGCCCGGGCGTCGACCTCACCCAATATGGCCGGCGTTTCGCGCACCGCGATGGCACCGCCGCCAAAGGGTTCCAGCGTCAGGCCAAGGCGTGACAGGTCATCGGCCACGGCCATTAGACGGGCGCAGTCGCCATCGGACAGTTCCACAATCTCAGGGATCAGCAGCGCCTGCGCAGCCACCCCATTTTCCGCCATCTGATGTTTGAGCTTTTCATAAACCAACCGCTCGTGCGCTGCGTGCTGGTCGACGATCACCATGCCGTCTGCATTCTGGGCGATGATATAGTTCTCATGCACCTGACCGCGCGCCGCACCCAAGGGCAAATTCTGCGCTGGGGGCTCTTCTGTGGCCACGGGCGCAGGTTCCACAATACTGCCGCTGTAGTCCTGTGACAGCTCCGCAAAACCCGGCGCTTGGGCCTGATACGCCACCTGTGGCGCGGCGGACGAGGGGCGGTCCATCTGATACACCCGCGCCGGGGTGGGTTGCGGGGGCAGCGCGGGTTCCGGCCGCATCGCACCCAGAGTCGCATTCGCCACGGTCGAGGATGCGCGATGTCCCGCCTCGGCCAGCGCGTGCCGCAGGGCCGAAACGATCAGCCCGCGCGCCACGCCGGGATCGCGGAACCGGACCTCGGATTTCGCGGGATGCACGTTCACATCAACCAGCGCCGGGTCACAGTCGATGAACAAAGCCGCTGCCGGGTGGCGGTCGCGGCTAAGGAAATCGAAATACGCCGCCCGCAGCGCGCCGGTCAGCATCTTGTCGCGCACCGGGCGGCCATTGACGAACAGGTACTGCGCCACCGCCGCGCCCCGCGAATAGGTCGGCAGAGCGGCATACCCATAAAGGCGAATCCCTTCACGCGTGGCGTCGATCTGCAAGGCGTTCTCAGCAAATTCGCGCCCTATGACCCGGGCCAGACGAGCGTGCAGGGCATCAAACAGATCACCGTTCTCGCGGTCAGCGCGAAAGGTCACGCGCCCCTCACCCCCGCCCGAGACATCGCGCAGGGTGAAAGTAATCGCCGGTTCGGCCATGGCCAGACGTTTGACGACGTCCGTGATGGCCTGCGCCTCGGCCCTATCGGTGCGCATGAATTTCAGACGTGCGGGCGTGGCAAAGAACAGGTCGCGCAGTTCAACCACCGTCCCCGCACGCAGAGCGGCGGGCTTCACGGCGTCTGTCTTGCCGCCCGCAACGTGGATAGAAGCGGCCTCGGTCCCCGAAACGCGGCTGGTGATTGTCAGCCGTCCTACCGCGCCCAGTGACGGCAGCGCCTCGCCCCGGAACCCGAAAGTATGAATGTTCAGCAGGTCCGATCCGTCGATTTTGGACGTCGCATGACGAGACAGAGCCAGCGGCAGATCTTTGCCAGAAATCCCACACCCGTCATCGGTGACTCGGATTAAAGTCTTTCCTCCATCAGCAATATCAATGGCAATGCGCGTCGATCCCGCGTCGATTGCATTTTCAGCCAGTTCTTTCACGGCAGAGGCTGGCCGCTCGACCACCTCACCCGCCGCGATGCGATTGATCGCAGCATCGTCGAGCTGTCGAATTACGGGTCGAGTTTCGCTGATATTGGGGTTTGCCTGCGCCATACCCCTAGACCTAGCACAGTCACAGACGATTCTGCCACAGGTTTGAGGACCGGATTTTAGGGGGGCGAGGGGGCGTTCGAACAATCGCGCCGTGTCACAGAGAGGCGGCGAACATCGCCGCGATTGTCCGAACGAACCATTGTGAGTGGTGGACGTCCTTTAGCAATGATTGGTTCGTAGCACGATGAAACGCATGTGACTCTTAAACTCTGGTCGGGGTCATTTGGTGGGCGGAGATCAGCCGAAAGACCGCATCCTCACATAGCAAGATCACGCCTAGTCAAGTCGTACCGGGCGCGCCGGTCCGCGTTCGACAAGGGCCCCAAATTGCGGCGCAAGCAAGGATCAAACCCGAAACCGTTGCGATCATTCCCGCCGCGCTGACAGCATCTACAGCGCCCAACCACAACGGCCCGTACCCCGCCAGCACATAACCCGCGACAGCCGAAACAATCGCGAAAACGATACTCCAAGCGATCTGAGTTTCCAATCGGTTGGTCATCATGCGCGCCGCCGCCGGGGGGCATATAAACATCGCGATCACGATGATCGAACCCACGGCATCAAACGCCGCAACGGCCGCAATCGCCGCAACGATCACCAGAGCCATGCCAAGCGCTCCGGTCCTGATTCCGATCGTTCGGGCAAACCCTTCGTCGAAGGTAGAGATCTTGAGCGGTCTCCAGAACAGCCAAGTGAACAAGCAGACACCGGCCAATGTCAGCGCGATACGGGGCAATTCGGGCGGCAGCCCCGCCAGCGCCTGAACATCCCACACAGACGCCCATCCCACCGCGTCCAACCAGATCAAACTTTCAAGGTTCCCGTACAATGCATGTTCGACATCCAGATGAACGGTCGACGTGTCAGTTTGCTCCAGCAACAGCACCCCGGCTGCAAACATTGTGGTAAAAACGACCCCCATTGCGGCGCCGGATTCAATCTGACCCATCCTGCGGATGGCCTCGATCATGATTACCGCCACCACCGCGGCACCTGCGGCACCCAGCATCATGGGCCAGGTCGAAATCGCTCCGGTCAGCAGAAAGGCCACAACGATACCGGGTAGAACAACGTGGCTGATTGCATCGCCGATCAGAGCCTGCTTACGCAGCACCAGAAAATTGCCTGGCAAAGCGCAGGCGATGGCCGCAAAAGTTCCGATCAGCAATGGCGTGAGGGACAGGGGGACGAATTCTTCTCCGCTCATGGGGTCACTCCCTGCGGGTCGCCGATCTGACGGTCAATTTCGGTGATCTGATCTGGGGTCAGGACAGTTTCAATGTCACGCAAACCGTCATACAGGGCAGCCGTGGCCTCGTGCGCCTGATCCGCCCGGACGATCTCCCACCGTTTTTCGTCGCGCAGCGCCTTTGCAGCGCGTGCCCTGCCCGCCTCGGTCGCAACCCCATCGGCCCGGACCAGCCCCGCGCTGCGTAACAGTCGGAGCGTTAACGGCTCGTAGATATTTTGTCCCTGCGCCAGCGCCAAAAGCCCTTGTCGAATATGGACCCTGCGTTGGAATCTGAGATGCCGCAAAACAGCCGCCAGTACGCCCCGAACCGGCGCAAGCAAAAGGGATATTGCAAACAAGGCAAAGCTAACCAGAACAATGATCGGACCGGTTGGCAGATTGGGGGCCGAGGCCGACAGTGCCGCCCCCAGATATCCCGAAAGCCCTCCGGTCAGACCGGCCAGCAGCACTACACGTTCCGACCGCTCGGTCCAGAAACGCGCGGCAACAGGCGGAATGATCAGCAACGCAACGATCAGGATCAACCCAACGATTTTCAACCCCACAACCGTCACGGCCATGACCAGCCCCATCATTGCAAGGTCAATGCGATGCACAACATGCCCGCGGGCCGCCGCATATTCGGCGTCAAACGCCACCAGAGTCATGGGGCGGCGAATGATCATAACCAAAGCCAGCGTTGCCGCGCCACCAACCGCGATAATCATGGCGTCAGCCCACAACATGCCCGCCGTAGAGCCCAGCAAGAACCCTTCCAGCCCGGCCTGGCGGCCCATACCCATCGTCTGAATCACCGTCAGCAGGACGATACCAAACCCAAAGAAAACGGACAGAACTGCACCGATCGCCGCGTCCTCGGCCAGCCTTGTGTGCCGGGTCAACCAGTTCATGCACAGAAGGCCCACCCAAGCGGAAAGGGCTGACCCAACCAGCAGACCGATCAGATTGCGACCATCGCCCCCAAGCGCGACCAGAACCATGAACGCCAGACACACGCCCGGCAGAGTCGCATGGCTGATCGCGTCACTGACAAGCGCACGTTTTCTCAGGAATAGAAACGTTCCGGTGACCCCAGCCGAAATACCCAGCAAAGTCGCGCCGATGGCGACCAGCGTGGCGTTATAGCCAAGCTGCAGGGTCAGGGCATCCCAAAGCATGTCTACCCCAGCGCGCGCGAAATCTGGTCGATCTGAGCGGTCGCAAGGCGGCCTCCATACGCAGATTGGAGCGTTTCGGCGGTGAATGCCTCGGACACCGGTCCTTCGGCGACTTTGCGCGTGTTGATCAGGAAGACGTGGTCAAAATAATCCGTGATGGTCGCCAGATCATGATGCACGGCGACAACAGTCTTACCGGCTGTTTTCAACTCCTTCAACACCGCTATGATCGCCTTTTCCGTGGCCGCATCAACGCCTGCGAACGGCTCGTCCAGCAGGTAAAGCTCTGCGTCCTGAGCCAAGGCGCGTGCTAGAAAGACGCGCTGTTGCTGGCCGCCCGACAACTGACCGATCTGACGGTCGGCAAAGTCGCGCATTCCCACCCGGTGCAGACAGTCCATCGCCCGCGATATGTGACGAAACCGCACCCGACCAAGCAGCCCCAACTGACTGGACAGCCCCATCAGCACCACGTCGATCACACGGGCTGGAAAATCCCAATCGACACTCGCCCGCTGTGGGACATAGGCGATCCGTTCGCGCTGTTTGTCCAGCGGCTTGCCAAACACTGTCACCTGACCGGACAAAGGCGATACAATACCCAAAGCCGCCTTTAGCAGGGTGGACTTGCCCGCGCCGTTGGGCCCGATGATCGCAGTCATCGCGCCCGGCTGAACCGTCATATCCACAGAAAAAACCGCAGGTTTCTGGCCGTATGAGACTGTCAGACCCCGGATCGCCAACGGGCTGTCATCAAGACAGTCCTCCGATATCGAAACACCCTGATCAGCGGCCAGTTCCAGCATCACTCAAAACCCCGCAGACAGCTTTCCGTTCATGCCACGGTCAGGCACATCCGCACCCAGCGCCCCGGCAATCACGGTGATATTGTGATCCAGCATCCCAACATAGGTGCCTTCATAAGTTCCCGGCTCGCCCATGGCATCCGAGTATAGTTCGCCGCCCACACCAACCTCATGACCCCGTGCAGCAGCACCTTCGATCAGGGCGCGCATCGACCGATCAGAGACCGAGCTTTCGACGAATACCGCCCCAAGCTGTTGATCCACCAGCGTATCGACCAGTTCACCAATCCGGTTCAGACCGGCCTCGGACTGGGTCGAGATCCCCTGAATGCCCATCACCTCGTAGCCATATTCAGCCCCGAAATAGCCAAACGCATCATGCGCTGTGACCAACACGCGGTTGTTTTCGGGGACAGAGGCAAGGGCCTCAGCAGCATATGCTTCCAACTGTTCAATCTCAGCCAGATGCACCTGTGCGTTACTTGCAAAGAGGTCAGCGGCCTCGGGGCGCGCCTCGGTCAGGGCTGCTTGCACCTCGACCACCACGTCGCGCCAAAGGGCCGGGCTCATCCAGACATGCGGGTCGAACTTGTCGGCGTAGTCGTCATGCGCCCGCAGTTTAGAGGTATCTACCCCTTCAGCCACCGCCACGACGGGGCGTTTGCGGCCCAGATCATGAAAAAAGTCCTGCATCTGCGCCTCAAGATACAGCCCGTGCCACAGAATGAGGTCAGCGCGGGTCATGGCAACGATATCGCTGCGGGTCTGACGATAGGCGTGCGGGTCCACGCCCGGACCCATCAGGCCTTTGACGTCGACCTCATCACCGCCAATCTGACGAACGGCGTCTGCAATCATACCCGTGGTTGCCACCACCTTCAGCGGTGCCTCGGCCCATGCCGTAACGGGCAGTGCAGCGGCAAATGCCAGCGCTGCAATAAAGGTACGACGAATCATAGTGTGACCCCGGCTTTCTATCCCCTTGAGTCTGAATATGCGAACCATTCGCAACTAAGTCAACGCTATTGCGAATTATTCGCAAGAAAGGTGATCAATTTTGTCCATTTGGTCAAAAAAATAACACCCAGGCGGCCGCCACGCCTTCCATTTAGGCGCAACCCGTGCGATTTTGGCGCAAACTTCCCAAAGGATGTGAAGATGGATACGCAGAGCTCAGACAGCCCCGTGCGCACCGCGCATCTGCCGCAAGTGACCGAACCCCGGAACCCCGGAATGGATCTGGACCTTGAATGGGTTCGGGGGGTTCAGGCCAACACCTCGGCAATCGAACGCCGCGCCGCGACCCTACCGGGCCGACGGTCGGTGAAAAAAGACTATCAGGCCGCGTGGCTGTTGAAGGCAATCACGATGATCGACCTGACGACGCTGTCCGGTGACGACACTGTGGGGCGAGTGCGCCGCCTGTGCGCGAAAGCCCGTCAACCCATCGCACCCGCGCTGCTGCGGGCGATGGATATGCCTGCTATCACCACCGGGGCCGTCTGCGTCTATCATGATATGGTCGAAACCGCTGTTGATGCGCTGAAAGGCACTGGCATCCCAGTCGCCGCTGTCTCAACCGGGTTTCCAGCAGGACTGTCACCGTTCCACCTGCGCGTGGCTGAGATCGAAGAAAGCGTCAAAGCAGGGGCGGAAGAGATCGACATTGTCATCTCTCGCCGCCACGTTCTGTCAGGCGACTGGCAAGCTTTGTATGATGAGATGAAGGCATTCCGAACCGCCTGCGGTGATGCCCACGTCAAAGCCATCCTCGCGACCGGCGAGCTGGGCAGCCTGCGCAATGTCGCGCGCGCTTCGGTCGTGTGCATGATGGCGGGGGCGGATTTCATCAAGACGTCGACCGGCAAGGAAAGCGTCAACGCCACGTTGCCCGTCACCCTAGTGATGATCCGCGCGATCCGCGACTACTATGACCGCACCGGGTATCGGGTTGGCTATAAGCCTGCAGGTGGGATTTCCAAGGCAAAAGACGCTCTGGTCTACCTGTCACTGATCAAGGATGAGTTGGGCGACCGCTGGCTGGAGCCGGACCTGTTCCGCTTTGGCGCGTCATCGCTGCTTGGCGATATTGAACGACAGTTGGAACACTATGTCACCGGGGCATACTCTGCCGGCTACCGTCACTCCATGGGCTGAGGAAAGAACAATGACAGTCAAAGAAATCTTCGAGACCATGGACTACGGACCCGCCCCCGAAAGCGCTGCCGAGGCTTTGGCATGGCTGGTCGATCAGGGTGGCAAGTTCGGCCACTATATTGACGGTGCCTTCACCAAGCCGGGCAAAGGCTTCGAAAGCCGCAACCCGGCGACCGGAAAGGTTCTGGCCAAGCTGACCCAAGCCAAGCAGGGCGACGTGGACGCCGCCGTTTCCGCCGCCTGCAAAGCCCAGCCCAAGTGGGAGAAACTGGGCGGTGCTGGCCGTGCGCGATACCTCTATGCCATTGCGCGGATGTTGCAGAAACATTCGCGCCTGTTCGCGGTTCTGGAAAGCCTTGATAACGGCAAACCGATCCGGGAATCGCGCGACATCGACATCCCTCTGGTCCAGCGGCATTTCTACTATCACGCAGGCATGGCGCAGTTGATGGAAAGCGAGTTGCCCGATGCGCAGGCGTTGGGTGTGTGCGGTCAAATCATTCCGTGGAACTTCCCCCTGTTGATGCTGGCATGGAAAGTGGCCCCCGCTTTGGCAATGGGAAACACGGTGGTTCTGAAACCTGCTGAATACACCTCGCTTACCGCGCTGCTATTTGCCGATATCTGTTCGCAAGCCGGGCTGCCTAAGGGCGTGGTCAATATCGTCACCGGCGATGGCGAGGTGGGCGAGATGATCGTGGCCTCGGATGTGGACAAGATCGCCTTCACCGGTTCAACGGTTGTGGGGCGGCGCATCCGCGAAGCGACGGCAGGCTCGGGCAAAGAACTGACGTTAGAGCTGGGCGGCAAGTCCGCCTATATCGTCTTCGACGACGCGGATATTGATTCAGCTATCGAAGGGCTGGTTGATGCGATCTGGTTCAATCAGGGTCAGGTCTGCTGTGCAGGTTCGCGCCTGTTGGTGCAGGAGGGAATCGCTGATCGTTTTCATACCAAACTGCGCGCGCGGATGGACAACCTGCGCATTGGCGACCCGCTGGACAAATGTATAGACGTCGGCGCAGTTGTGGACCCGGTTCAGTTGCAGACCATCAAGGGTATGGTCGAAAGCAACACCGCAGGTGACCTCTACCAAGCCAATTGCGCGTTGCCCGATAATGGCTGCTACTATCCTCCGACCCTGATTTCGGGGTTGGAAACCTCGGACCCACTGATGCAGGAAGAGATTTTTGGCCCTGTTCTGGTGTCGTCCACCTTCCGCACCCCGTCCGAGGCGGTCGAGCTGGCCAACAACACGCGCTACGGACTGGCAGCGACTGTCTGGACCGAGAATGTGAACCTCGCGCTGGATATTGCGCCGAAACTTGTTGCGGGCGTGGTCTGGGTGAATGCGACCAACCTGTTCGACGCCGCCGCCGGGTTTGGCGGCGTGCGCGAAAGCGGGTTCGGGCGCGAAGGCGGCTGGGAAGGACTGACCGCCTATACCAAGCCCAAGGGCAAGTCCAATGCGCTGACAAAGCTTGACGCCACCACCGGCGAGGGTGCGCCAGTTGATCCAATCGACCGCACCGCAAAAATGTATGTCGGCGGCAAGCAGGCGCGACCCGATGGCGGCTATTCCAAACACGTTTGGGGTAAATCGGGCCTGTTGGGGCATGTGGGTCTGGCGAACCGCAAGGACGTACGTAACGCGGTCGAGGCTGCGGCAGGCGCAAAAGGTTGGTCCAAGACTACCGGCCATCTGCGGGCACAGATTCTTTATTACATTGGCGAAAACCTCTCGGCCCGCGCAGGTGAATTCGCCGCGCGGATCGACGCCATGACCGGCGGCAAAACCGGCGCGGCCGAGGTTGAGGCCTCGATCCAACGCCTGTTCACCGCCGCCGCATGGGCCGACAAGTATGACGGTCAGGTGCATGGCGTCCCGATCCAGGGTGTCGCGATTGCGATGAAAGAACCCGTGGGCGTGATCGGCGCGCTTTGTGCGGATGAGGCACCTCTGCTGGGTCTGGTGTCAGCCATGGCCCCGGCGATCGCGATGGGCAACCGAGTGGTGCTGGCCGCGTCCGAGCCCTTTCCGCTGGCCGCAACGGATTTCTACCAGATCCTTGAAACCTCGGACGTGCCCGCAGGCGTGGTCAACATCCTGACCGGAAGCCATGCGGAACTGGCAAAACCGCTGGCCTCGCATCTGAACGTGGATGCGGTCTGGTCGTTCTCGTCCACCGACCTGTCGAAAGAGATTGAGGTTGTATCTGCCGGGAACCTCAAGCGGACATGGGTCAACAACGCCAAGGCAACCGATTGGAACGTGGATCACACGCGCCAATTCCTGCAGGCGGCGACCGAGGTCAAGAACATCTGGGTCCCCTACGGCGAATAGGACGGCGCGGACCGGCCTGCCTGCTTTAAACGGGCGAAAGGTCGCTCATGCGTGAACATGTTGTGACGCGGGTCACATACAATTTCACAGCCCCACCCCAGTTTAAGGCCCATTCAATCCCAGAATGGGCCTTTTTCATGCTGAATTTTCCAATAGATTTCCCAACGTCCCTTCAACTGGTCACAATGGTGGGCGTGTTCGGGGCGGGGCTTTATATCCTGAACTACTTTCTGCTGCAGATCGGCATCGTCCGGGGCAATGGGGCCCTTTACCCCTTACCGGTCATCATCGCAGCGGGCTGCGTTTTGATCAGCATGGCCGAAGAATTCAATCTGGCCGGGGCGATCATCCAGATATCTTACATCGCAATCTCTGTGATCGGGTTGTTGCGCGGGTACCTCTCGCGCCATCTGGTGCGCTTCTCCGAGGCCGAACGACAATTCATCTCGCAACACCTGCACTCGCTCAAACCCCATCAGGCACGCAGATTGCTGAACACGGCTGTGATACAGACTTTCGATACCGGGGATATCCTGATCGAAGAAGGTGAGACGACCGACTTTCTGGGTTTCGTCCTAAAAGGGCGCACAACGGTTCTGAAAGACGGGCAGGTGATCAATCAATGCGGTGCAGATGAGATTTTAGGGGAACTGACCTTCAGCCTTGGCCTGCCCGCGACGGCCACGGTGATCGCCACGGAACCCACAACCTGCTTGGTGTTCGACGACCGTCGCCTGTCCCGGCTGCTGCGGCGAAACCGGTATATCGACGACGCATTGAAAGCCGCGCATTTCAGACATGCGCGACAAAAGCTGTTGAACAGCAACAAACACACATTACAGGCCCAGAAACGGCCCACAGCGGCCTGAACTTTAGCCGTCCAGACCTTCGGGTTTGCCGACGACCGTGAAATGTAGACCCTCGGGATTCAGCAGTTCTGACGCGACGCGGTTCACATCTTCCAGTGTCACCGCGTTCACCTTGTCGTTGCGGGTCGAGATATAGTCGATCGGCAGGTCATCCATCTGCATCCCGACCATGATGCTGGCAATCTGACCGTTCCCATCAAACCGCAGCGGATACGCGCCCGTCAGATAGGTTTTGGCATCATCCAATTCTTTCTGTGTGACGCCCTCTGATGCTGCGCGCGCCCATTCGTTTCGGATCACGTCAACCGCCTCGGCGATGCGGTCGTTTGAGGACGACACCGACCCCAGATAGACCGAGGCCAGATCCTTGGGGACAAGATAAGTTGCCACGCCATAGGTCAGTCCACGCTTTTCACGCACTTCCTGCATCAGGCGACTTTCAAATCCGCCGCCGCCAAGAATGTGGTTCAGAACAAACGCCGCAAAGAAATCGGGGTCATCACGATCAATGCCCGCATGTCCGAACAGAGCGACCGACTGAGGGGTGTCGAATTCGACAATACTGATCCCGCCGGGAATGGTCACTTCGGCACGGTCTGGAATGGGTTTCCCCGTTTCGGGTAGATCGGCAAGCAGTTTGTCCAGCAACGTACCCAACTCGTCGGCAGTAATGTCGCCAACCGCGCCTACGTATAGCCGATCTTTCGCGAACACGTTCTCAAAGGCCGAAACGACGTCGTCCCGGGTCAGGGCCGTCACGCTGTCAATGGTGCCTTTCCCCTCGGACCCATAAGGGTGGTCCCCGTAGGCCATGCGCGCAAAATTGCGCCCAGCGATATCATTTGGGTCTGTCTGGTCCGAGCGCAGGCCCGACAGGACCTGCCCCCTGACACGGTCAACGGCATCCTGATCGAACCGGGGTTCGTGGAGCGTGGTGTGCAGCAGATCAATCACGTCATCCCGGTTTTCGGTCAGAAACTGCGCCGAGACCGAAACCGTATCATCGCTCGCATTATAGCTGAACGAAGCTGCCAGCGATTCCAATTCCCGCGCATAGGTGCGGGCGTCCATTTCCCCGGCCCCTTCTTCTATCAGGCCGCTCATCAGATATGTGGCCCCGCGCTTGTCGGGATCATCCAAAGACGTACCCCCGCGAAAGCGCAGTTCCAGCGCGGTGAAGGGGATCGAGTGATCTTCGACGAGCCATGCCGTGATCCCACCGGGCGAGGTAACCTCCTGAATGTCGATCTCGGCCCATGCGGGCAACGCGATGACAAATGCGATCAGGGTTGCGAAAATCCGTTTCATTGCGTCACCTCGTCGTCACGCGTCAGCCACCCGGTCACAGAGGATTCCGGCTGCAAGACCTCACGGGCGGCTGCGATAATCTCGTCGCCGGTCACAGCCTGAAGGATATCGGGCCACGCCTGAACATCCTCGACCGTCAGCCCGCTGGTCAGGGCACGGCCATACCGATTCCCGATGCCGTCCACATTGTCACGCGCATAAGTTTGCGAGGCGCGGAGTTGCATCTTGATCCGGTCCAGATCCTCTTGGTTCACACCTTCGGCAATAAAGTCGGCTACGGCCTGATCCATTGCATCTTCGGCCTCTTGCAAGGAAACGCCCTGCGCCGGTACGACCAAAAGATCAAAGGTTGTGTCGTCCAGGGACACCCCACGGTAGAATGCGACCGTATAAATGGCCTTTTGCTCCTCGAACTGCAGCTTTTCGTTCAGGTAAGACGTGTTTCCGCCGCCCAGCAATTCAGCCAGCAAGAACAGCGCCGCCGCTTTTTCCTGCGCGCCGGGGTCACGCTCGGGCGCAAGATAACTGCGCTGAACATAGGGCTGAGACACGCGCGGATCCTTGTAGGTCAAGCGACGTTCAGCGGTTTGCGGCGGTTCCTGAGACCGCACCCGCTCGGGTAGGTCGGGGTTGGCCGGGATGACGCCGTAATACTGATCCGCCAGTTCCTTGACCGCGTCGGGCTGCACATCGCCGGTGACCACAAGAATCGCGTTATTTGGCGCATAGTGGGTCCGGTAGAAAGACAGCGCATCTTCCATGTCCAGCGTTTCCATCTCGTGCCGCCAGCCGATGATCGGAACGCCATAGCGATGGTTCAGGTATTGCGCGGCGTTCATCTGTTCGCCAAACAGTGCGCGCGGGTTGTTTTCGGTGCGCTGGTTGCGTTCTTCAAGGATCACATCACGCTCGGTGCGGATGTCCTCGTCGGACAGGCGGATGTTGCGCATACGGTCCGCTTCCATCTGCATCATCAATTCCAGCCTATCGGCTGCAACGCGCTGATAATAGGCGGTATAATCATAGGACGTGAACGCATTGTCATTGCCGCCGTTAGCCGCAACGGTCGCCGAAAACTCACCCGGCGCAAGCGTATCGGTCCCTTTGAACAGCAAATGCTCCAGGAAATGAGCCACGCCGGACGAGCCAATCGGCTCATCCGCTGACCCAGCGCGGTACCAGACCATATGCTGCACCACCGGGGCGCGGTGATCCTCGATCACGACGACATCCATGCCGTTGTCCAGCGTAAAGGTAGTGACCGCTTCAAGGCCATCCTCGGCAAAAACCGGTGTGGCGGCGATCAGGGCGGCCGACAATGCCAGGGCCCGAACCATGGGGCATCCTCCGTTTCGTTCTGTGATCTTCAAACTACGGTGGTGCGGCGCGGGTTCAAGGCCGATGACGAAAAGTTAAGGATTATTCATCGACCGGCGGTGCCGAGGGCGTTTCTATCCCCGCACGGCGCGCGGCTTCGTTCTGAATGTCAGCATCAAGGGCTTGGCGGCGATAGATTTGCGAGTACCGGTCGACCTTGAACAGGCGCAATCTGGTAAAGCGGCCCTGCTTTTTGCGGAACGCGGCATCTTCGCTGTCGACGACCTGACGCGTATTCGCTGGCACACCATAGCGGCTGGACGCTGTCACAAGCGCCCCATCCGATGACGGAATCGGTGTGTTTGGATTCAGCGCCGCAGCATTGCCGCCCAGCGCCACGACTGCGTCCGCATTGGGCGTCGGGTCTGTCAGATTGCCTCCGCCGGGTGTCGGTGCAGGCAGAAACTGATAATCCTTCGGCTGTGTCAGCGGTTTGACAGGCAGGACCGAGAATTCATCCGGACCCGGGCCGGGCGCTTCAAGATGGCGCAAGCCAATGTCAGAGCATCCCGCCGTAGCAACGGCCAATGTCACTGCAATAATGGAACGCGGCAACCGCATCAAAGTCTCCAGCCTGTTTGAGGGGCTTTTATCGCATTTCCCCGGGCGCGTCACGAGGCCTTTTTTCCATCAAACAACACAAGTCCAATGGCACCGGCAAAGATGAACACGTCGGCAAGGTTGAAAACAAACGGGTTGTTGATGCCGCAGCAGGACATGTTCAGAAAATCCAGCACGTAGCCATAAAGCACCCGGTCCAAAACATTCGCCAGCGCCCCGCCGATCAGCAGCCCGCCGCAAAACTGCATCAGTTTCGGCGGTGTGGACCGCAGCAACCAGATCAGCACACCCAGCGAAATTGCCAGCGAAATCCCAATCAGCACCCAGCGCGCCGCATCCGTATCGCCCTGAAACAGGCCGAAATTGATGCCTCGATTCTCACCGTATTTGAACACCAGCAGGGGCGGCAGTACGTCGATACTGCCCTCGGCCACGCGCATGACGTGAACGACCAGATACTTACTGATCTGGTCGATGAGAAACGCGGCCAGCGCGGCCCATAGCAGAAGACGATACCGCATCAGTGACGGAAGTGGCGCATGCCGGTAAAGACCATGGCAAGGCCCGCCTCATCCGCGGCCGCGATCACCTCATCATCGCGCATCGAGCCACCGGGCTGGATCACACAGGTCGCGCCAGCCTCTGCCGCCTCCATCAGACCGTCAGGGAAGGGGAAAAACGCGTCCGACGCCACGGCCGAGCCGATGGTCAGCGGTTGCGGCAGCCCCAGCACGTCGGCCATGCGCTCGGCTTTCTTGGCGGCGATCAGCGCCGAATCTACGCGGCTCATTTGCCCTGCACCCACGCCCACTGTCGCGCCATCCTTGACGTAGACGATGGCATTGGATTTAACGTGTTTTGCCACTTTCCAAGCAAACAGAAGATCGCGCACCTGTTCATCAGACGGGGCCTTTTTGGTCACGACCTTCAAATCATCCATGCCGACAAAGCCGTTATCCTTGTCCTGCACCAGCAGACCACCAGCCACTTGCCGCACGGTCTTGCCGCCTGCGGTCACGTCAGGCAGCGCCTCGGTCGTCAGCAGGCGCAGGTTCTTCTTGGCAGCAAAGATCGCTTTGGCTTCATCCGAGGCACCCGGGGCAATTACGACCTCAGTGAAGATGCCCGTGATTTCCTTCGCGGTTTCCGCGTCCAGAGGCTGATTCAACGCCACAATTCCGCCAAAGGCGGACGTGCGGTCGCAGTCGAACGCAGCCTTATAGGCGTCGATCAGCGTTGCACCTATCGCCACACCGCAGGGATTGGCGTGTTTGATAATGGCACAAGCAGCACCTTGGGTCGGGCCAAACTCGGCCACCAGTTCAAACGCCGCATCAGTGTCGTTGATGTTGTTATAGCTCAGTTCTTTACCCTGATGCTGCAGGGCCGTCGCCACACCGGGACGGTTGGTGCCATCGGTATAGAACGCCGCTTGCTGATGGCTGTTCTCACCATAGCGCAGGGTCTGTTTCAGCTCACCCGCAAAAGCACGACGGCGCGGAGCCTTGGCAGCCAGCGCATCGGCCATCCAGTTCGACACGGCAGTATCATAGGCCGCCGTGCGCGCATATGCCGTCTGCGCCAATGTCTGACGGAACGCATAGGATGTCTGGCCGTCATTGGCCGCCAGCTCTGCCAGCAGCGCGTCATAATCTTCGACATCAACCACAACGTTGACAAAAGCGTGGTTCTTCGAAGCGGCACGGATCATCGCGGGGCCACCAATGTCGATATTCTCGACACATTCGTCATAGCCCGCACCCTTGGCGACGGTCGCCTCGAACGGATAGAGGTTCACGACCAGCAGGTCGATCGCGCCAATGCCATGTTCGTCCATCGCCGCAACGTGGGTGTCATTGTCGCGCAGGGCCAGCAGGCCGCCATGCACCATCGGATGCAGGGTTTTCACGCGGCCATCCATCATTTCGGGAAAACCCGTCACGTCGCTGACATCCTTGACCTCAAGCCCGGCCTCCCGCAGCGCCTTGGCCGTGCCGCCGGTCGACAACAGTTCGACTCCGCGCTCGGCCAGTGCCTTACCCAAGTCTATCAATCCAGTCTTGTCGGAAACGGAAAGCAACGCGCGGCGCACGGGGTGAAGATCGGTCATGGGTCCAAAGGTCCTTTTGGCGTCAGTCGAAATCGGGCTCGTCCCGGTGCATGTCGCGCACGGCATAGGCTGTATCCTGAGCCTTGCTCAACGTCCACCGGATGCGCGTCGCATACTCCATTGCGCGGCCAGATAGAACGATCTGTTTTGTCGCGCGTGGCTTCAAGCGTCCCTTCTCAAGGTAAACGCTTGGTTCAACTGACAATTTTGCCACGCCATCGTGGCGAAACACCCAGATCTCACCACTCTTCAGCGCCATGGACACCGCCGCGCCACCCAGATCAATCGCTGCATCCACATCCGGGTGCAGGTGAAACCTTACGTCAAACTCGATACCTTTGAGGTTCGACGCATCCAACGCCTTGTCGAACTGCCGCTTAGCCTTGTCGGTCGCCGTCAGCAAAATATCCTCACCAGTCAGCTCGCGACCGTCAAAGCGCAGCTCGAAGGTTCTGGCATGGGTCAGACCGAACACCTTGGCGTATCCGTCGTGGCCGATCATGAAACGCGCACCCTCGATGACGTCCTCGAACTCTGTCGGCACGTCCTTGGGAGTATCGACCAGCGCCTCTTTCTCGGTGCCGGGAACCGGCCCGGTCAGGCGCGCGCTGGAATAACCATCCAGACACAGGGTTGAATGCGATGGCGTCGCCCGCCCGGCCCGGCGCCACTCCAGCCCGAAACTCTCGCCCGAGCCGCAATTCACGATCAACGGCCGCCGACCAGACGTAAGCTCAAACGCCAGTGTCGAGGCATGCGCATTGTAAGACGCCGTCCCTTTGGGCGGGGCGCTTGCATCCACGATGACGCTGGTGCGCGCTGCGTATAGCCGGGCATATCCCATCGCCAGCCCACTTGCGTGCTGGGGTCGGACCCCGCTTTGCGCCAAGGCCTGATCCAGCCGCCCTTCAAGGCCGCGACCGCCCCCATGAAACCGGGCCAGCGCACCGTCCGAATGGCGCAGGTTGCGCAGGGTCGGCGCAATACGCTTGATTGCATCTGCCTGCGCCCCGGGTGTGCCACGCCCCAGATCGCTGAGCGCCGCCGACGTCCAGGTCAGCAGGGTAAACACCTCAAGCAACTCTTCGGGATTGCGCGTTGGGATGCCGCCCTGCGTGTCGATCTGTTTTTCGCACTCTCTCGCCAAAGCCCGCAGCGCCGGGTCCGCCATCTGCTCGAGCCCTTGCAACGCCAATCCTGCCTGCACCAACCCGGCCAAAGCCTCGAACCTTGGCAAACCGGGTGTTGCGGCCTGCCATCGTTTGGACAGGAACCAGGATTGCTGCGCCAAAGCCCGAAAAAACACCTTGGACCGTTCGTCATCCATGCCGCGTAACAGAAACGCCGAATGGTTGATCCACCGTATCACCCGGCGTCCGGTCAGATCCGGTGCCCAGCCCGGACCCTGCCCACGACCATGTGCGTCGATCCAACCCCACACCCAGCGCTGCGCCTTTTCACGGGCGCGCATATCGCCGACGGCGGCTAGGTCATCCAGCCACGCAAACCCGTGGCGTTCATTGTCAAAACCAGTGCTGGGCGCAGTCACGTCCCACAGGCCGGTATCCTGCGCTTCAACCAGAAACCCCGCGAACAACAGGTTGCCAGCAACCAACTGACGACCCCGCGCGAACGAGCCCACGGTGCGCGGCTCGGGATCAGCCGCGAACCCTGCAACCGCCTTGCGACGCTGACTGAGCCGCGCATAAAGACGGTTCTGAAACCGCGTCCACCGATTGGCCATGGTATCTGAGTTCGACATGCCGCTCGTTACTCTGCCTCTTGCGCTCTGCTGGCGCCTGAGACCCAACGATAGACCGCGACGCCCGTCAAGTCACCGAAAAGCGTCGCCTTATTCCGTTTTGTTCAGACAGGCGATGTAGAACCCGTCCATTCCACCGCTATCCGCCCAGTAATCGGGCCGCAGACGCAGGCCGCCCTCTTCCGTGATCCAGCCTTTTTCGACCCCGGCCACCATGACGGCCCCGCGATCGACCTGCATGTCGGGATATTGAGGCAACGCCTCTTCGATCTGAACCTCACCCTCGTCGGGCAGCAGCGAACAAGTGCAATAAACCAGCCGTCCGCCGGGTTTAAGCAGACCCCACGCATGAGCCAGCATCTGCGCCTGCAATTCGATCAACCCACCAAATTCCGATCCGTCCTTGGCAAAGGGCAAATCAGGGTGCCGACGAATGGTTCCCGTGGCGGAACATGGCGCGTCCAGTAGAATCGCGTCGTACTGGCCCTGATGCTCCAACGCATCCCCTGCGATGACTGTGGCCTTCAACCCGGTCCGCACAAGGTTTTCGCGCACACGCTCAAGCCGCGACTCCGAGATGTCCAGCGCTGTGACTTCGGCCCCTTCTGCCGCCAACTGCAAGGTCTTCCCGCCCGGTGCAGCGCACAGATCCAGTATTTTCTCACCCGACTTGGGTGCCAGTATTCGAACCGGCAGCGCCGCTGCCGCATCCTGCACCCACCAGTCTCCGCGATCATATCCTGGCAGCGCCGAGACCTGACCCGCATCACGCACCCGAAGCGACCCGGTCGGCAATGCCTCACCCGGACCGTCGGTGTCGGGTTTGGTGGATATATCCAGCGGAGCGCCGTCGAAATGCGCGCTTTCCATACCCGTTACCGCCTCGGCGCCCCAAGCCATGACAAGCGGATCGCGCAACCATTCGGGCAGGCGCGGCACACGCATCTTTGGCCATGCGTCCGGCCCTTCGGCGACCACTTTGCGCAGTACAGCATTCACCAACCCTTTGAGGCGGCCATGCTTGCGCGAGCGGCCCACAATTTCGACCATGGAATTGACGACACCATGCGCCGCCTCACCGTGGCACAGCTCAACCGCGCCAAGACGCAGGGCGTTATGGACCGTCAGCGCGGGCGTCCGGTTCAGGTGATTGTCCAGCAGACGGTCGGCGCGCTCCAATCCGCGCAGGGTTTCCAGCGTCAGGCGCTGCGCCCGCGCGCGGTCCTCGGGGCTCAATCTGTCCAATGCGCCGGCGGCCAGACATTCGGACAACAGTCGCCCTTCTCCCAGAATCTGATCCAGCAGATAGATCGCGCTGCGCCGTGCTGCCGTTGCGGTGTCGGACATGAAATCGCCTTTCGATACGCCGCGCCTGCATTGCCAAGCGGGGACGGGGGCGTATATCAAGCCCAAGCACGGAAAGGAACCCGATGTCATGAGCGATGATTCCAAAGACCTGCCACCAGCCGCCCAGCGCGCTTTGGCCGAGGCCGAAGAGCGCCGCCGCAAGGCCGAGGAGAAGGCAAAAGAGAGTCCAAAGGAACTGGGCGGACGCGACGGCCCCGACCCGGCGCGTTATGGCGATTGGGAAAAGAAAGGCATCGCAATCGACTTCTGATTGCCTAGCCGCGCAACGCCTGCAGGAAATCCATGATCAGAGCGCGCTGATTTTTCGACTTTGCCCGTTCTTCGGGCCATGTCAGCCAATACCCATCCTTCGTTTCCAGTTCAGGCAAGCCCATCCTGTGCAAACGACCCTCGCGCAGGTGCGCGTCGGCCAACGGCACCGACCCCAGCACAACGCCCAATCCCTGACACGCCGCCGTCAGCGCGTGTTCCATTGAGTCAAAGCTGACTTTCGAAGGGGGCACGTCCTCGTGTCCGGTCTTGTTTGCCCAATCGCTCCAACCCGGTCGCTCACCACGCAGGTTGATCAGCGGCGCCCCCCACGCGACGTCCGGTGCAGCCATCGGAACGAGCACCTCGGGCGCGATCAGTTCTGCGTCGCGGCCGGGCCATGCCCCGCGCCCGTACCGGATCTGCAACCATGTAGGTTCCTCAGCCAAGGACGACCGACGCGCGACAGAGTCGGTCATGACCCGCACTTCGGGACGACGCGCTTGAAACCGGATCAGGCTCGGCAACACCAGCGCGTGGATATTCGACGACAAACCGGCAACGCGCAATTCACGGGGGGCTTTGCCAAACAGATCTTCGGTATTCCGCTCTAGCGCCTGCAGGCTGTCCTGCACCAGCGGCAGATAGCTTTCGCCTTCAACCGTCAGCGACACGCCGCGTGCCTCACGCACGAACAATGTCCGCCCCAGCCACGCCTCAAGGTTTCCGATCCGCTGACTGACCGCCGCCTGCGTCAAACCGAATTCTCGTGCGGCTGCCGAAAACCCGCCCAAACGCCCTGCGGCCTCGAACACGCGCAGCCAATCCAGTGGCGGTAATCCGACTTTCTTTTTAGACATAAATTTTTCCAGCCCTCAGTCGTAATAAGGTTTAATTGTGTTTATGTCACTGGACTCATATCTCCTCAAGCGTAGCCCGCGCTGATCAGGAGGCCCCTATGCTGCGTACCGCCAATCATGATGCGTCCGTTGTGACAGTAGAGTTTGATACCGGCATTCAGGCCCGTTTCCATGCGATATGGCTGCGTGACAACGCGCTGGACCCAGAGACACGCGCACCCGGCAATGGCCAGCGCCTGATAACAATCGGTGATATTCCCGCCGATGTTTCCGTCGAGTCCGCAAGCGTAAAAAACGGCGACCTGCACATCACTTTTCAGCCCGAAAACAAAAGCGTGACCTTTCCCGCCGATTGGCTAGCCGATCACATCTATGACTGCGATCGACCGCTTCTCGCAGGTCGGACAGCCCCGGGTATAACGACGTGGCAAAGTGGTTTGGACGCCCCCAGCGCAGATTGGGATGAGGTTCACGCCGACCCCGCAGCCAAGCGCGACTGGCTGGCCGCCATTGCTGAATTCGGCTTTGCCAAGCTGACGAACGGCCCGTGCGAGCCGGAATCCCTGCTGAAGGTCGCAGATCTGTTCGGCTATGTGCGCAAGACCAACTATGGCCCCTATTTCGAGGTTCGGACCGAGGTGAATCCGACCAACCTCGCCTTTACCGGGCTGGGTTTGCAGGCCCATACCGACAACCCTTATCGCGACCCGGTGCCAACCCTGCAAATCCTCTATTGCCTTGAAAACAGTGCCGAAGGTGGGGACTCGATCGTGGTGGACGGCTTCCGCGCTGCCGAAAAACTGCGGGATCAGAACCCCGACGGCTTTGCCTTGTTGTCAGGTTACCCGGCCCGGTTCGAATTTAAGGGGTCTGACGGCGTTTGTCTGCGCGCGCGCCGCCCAATGATCGAACTGTCCCCGGACGGAGAGTTGATCGGCATCCGGTTCAACAACCGCTCCTCTGCTCCTTTCGTGGATATCCCGTTTGACCACATGGAAGCGTATTACACCGCCTATCGCCAACTGGCCGAGATCATTGATGACCCTGCCATGGGTGTGTCCTTCAAGCTGGAACCGGGCGAGAGTTTCATCGTCGACAACACCCGTGTCCTGCACGCGCGACTGGGATATTCCGGCGCGGGGTCACGCTGGTTGCAGGGGTGTTATGCTGACAAGGACGGCTTGCTATCGACGTTGGCCGCAATGGAAGAGGCCCAACCGGAGGCAGCGGAATGAAACCTGATTACTCGACCCTGAGCCGTGACAACATCGTGGCCTTTATTGGCGACATCTTCGACCGCCGTGGCAGCGAAGAGTATCTGGGTGAACCCGTCACCATGGCCCAGCACATGCTGCAAGGCGCGACCATCGCCGAACAAAACGGAATGCCGGATGAAATCATTGTGGGTGCCTTGCTTCATGACATCGGCCATTTCACGTCCGAGTTCGGCAGTTACCATCCCGACGACACTGAAGACCGCCACCACGAGGACGCAGGCGCGGCGGTGCTGGAACAGTTCTTCCCCTCGGTTATCACCGATTGCTGCCGCTACCATGTGGCCGCCAAACGCTATCTGTGCGCCGCCAAACCCGAGTATTTCGACCGCCTTTCTGCGGCCTCAGTTCATACGTTGGAATTGCAGGGCGGCCCGATGAGCGCCGATGAAGTCGCCGAATTCGAGTCCAATCCAAACCTGAAAGAGATCGTTCAGGTTCGTTATCTGGACGAAGCAGGCAAACGCCCCGACATGGAAACCCCCGACTTCGCCCATTTCGCCCCCATGGTACAGAGGATGGTCGATCGTCATCTGGGCGCGGGCTGATCACAGGAATTAGCCTGCCCCCAATATTATGAAAATCCACCTGTCTTGTGCGGCAGACCTACGCCCTGCACGCGGTCTGGACCGACGTCTATGTTGCTTACAACTATCTGAGATTGCTGATTTAGCCCCTACAACCCCAGCACATCCACCATGTCATATTGACCCGGCGCCTTACCCTGCCCCCAAAGCGCCGCCTTCAACGCACCGCGGGCAAAGATGGCGCGGTCGGTGGCCAGATGGCGCAGGACGATGCGCTCGCCGGGGGCGGCAAACAAGACGTCGTGTTCACCCACGATGTCGCCGCCGCGAATGGCGTGGAATCCGATATCCCCGCGCTTGCGCGCTCCGGTGATGCCGTCGCGGCCCCGATCAGACACATCGGCCAGATTGACACCGCGTCCTTCCGCTGCGGCCTCGCCCAGCATCAGCGCCGTGCCCGAGGGCGCGTCGACCTTGTGGTGGTGGTGGCCCTCGATCACTTCTATATCGAAATCCTCATCCAGCGCAGCGGCAACTTTTTTGGTCAGTTGCACCAGCAGGTTGACGCCGAGGCTCATATTACCAGCGCGCACGATCGCCGCGTGGCGGGAGGCAGGCTCAAGCGCAGCGATCTGTTCATCCGTCATGCCCGTCGTGCCGATCACATGGACACAACGTGCCTGCGCTGCCAGTGCAGCAAATTCCAGCGTCGCTTCGGGCGCGGTAAAATCGATGACAGCCTGCGCCTGTGCGAATGCCTCAAGCGGGTCATCCGTAACAGTAACACCCAACGCCTGCCCACCCATGGCGGTGCCCACGTCCTGCCCGATCCAGTCATGGCCCGCGCGTTCGACCACGCCGACCAGACGCGCCTGATTGCTGTCGGTCACGGTCTTGATCAGCATCTGCCCCATACGGCCCGAAGCCCCTGTGATGACGATCCCCGGAATATGGGTCATGGCGTTCTTTCCCTGTTTCTGTCGGCTCAAAGCCTCCTACCCGGTTCGGGACCGCTTGGCAAAGGTGGGATTTGGGCTTAGATCGAGGACATGGCAAAGAACAAATTCCACGATGGCCCCGGCCCGTCCCAACGACAGCTACGCGTCGGCGAACTGATCCGCCGCACCCTGTCCGAAGTTCTGGCGCGCGGAGATGTCCACGACCCCGACCTGAACCGCATGTCGATCACCGTGGGTGAGGTGCGCACCTCGCCCGATCTGAAGATCGCCACCGCCTATGTGCTGCCATTGGGCGGCAAGGGCCAAGAAGACGTGATCGACTTGCTGGCCCGCAACAAGGGCGAGCTGCGGCGCATGATCGGCAAGAAGCTGAATCTGAAATTCTCGCCCGATCTGCGGTTCCGTCTGGATGACACCTTCGACCGTCTGGACGACACCCGCCGCTTGTTCGAACAGGACGCGGTGCGCCGCGATCTGGACGAGTGATCCGCACGCTGGTCACATTGGGCGCGGTCCTTTGGGCCGCGCAGGCCGGTGCGGTAAGCTGCGAGAAAGTCACCCACGACGCCAAGCGTTATACTGTTTGCGAGGTGGACGCCGCCAACCAGGATCTGCGCCTCTTTCTGAACGACGACAATGGCGATCTGTTGGGTCATTTTTCCTCGGTGAACGACGCGCTGGCCAGTGACGGCAAGCGACTGGCTTTTGCGATGAATGCCGGGATGTATCACGACGACCGCTCGCCAGTGGGCCACTATGTCGAGAATGGTCAGGAACAGATGCGCGTCATCGCCAATCCCGGCCCCGGCAATTTCGGCCTGCTGCCCAACGGTGTGTTCTGCATCCGCGAGGGCCGCGCGGATGTGTTCGAGACTTTAGATTTCGTTGATCAATCTCCTGATTGTCAGTTTGCAACCCAGTCCGGCCCCATGCTTGTGATCAACGGAGAGTTACACCCGCGCTTTCTGCCCGACTCGACCTCGGTTTTCGTGCGCAACGGTGTCGGCACCAGCGCCGACGGCACACGGGCCGTGTTTGTGATCTCGGACGATTATGTCACCTTCCACGAATTCGGCAGCCTGTTTCGGGATGTGTTGGAAACCCCGAACGCGCTGTTCTTCGACGGTAATATTTCACGGATGTACGAACGGGCCAGCAATCGGTCGGACGTTGGTTTTTCGCTCGGGCCGATCGTGGGCGTGGTCGAGGACGCACCCTGAAATTGACAGGGCTTTTGTGATCCGCTAACTCGCGCGCCTTAGCAAGATTCAAGGTAAGACATGGGACGCAAACGCAAGGGCCGCGACATTTCCGGTTGGCTGGTGGTGGACAAGCCCGCGGGCATGACCTCGACCGCAGTGGTGAACAAGGTGCGTTGGGCGATGGATGCCAAGAAAGCGGGCCACGCGGGGACGCTGGACCCCGAAGCAACCGGCGTTCTGGCCGTTGCACTGGGTGAGGCGACCAAGACCGTTCCATATATCACCGATGCGTTGAAAGCCTACACCTTCACCGTGCGTTTGGGTCAGGCCACCAACACCGACGATGCCGAGGGCGAGGTGATTGCGCAAAGCGATGCACGCCCCACGGATGACGATATCAAGCAGGCGCTGACGCCGTTTCTGGGTGATATCATGCAAGTGCCGCCCAAGTTCTCGGCCGTGAAGATCGACGGCCAGCGCGCCTATAAGCTGGCCCGCGATGGAGAAGATGTGGAACTGTCCGCCCGGCCGCTTTGGGTTGAGGAGCTGATCCTTGTCGACCGCCCTGATGAAGACCATGTGGTGCTGGAGATGACCTGCGGCAAAGGCGGCTACGTCCGCTCGATCGCCCGCGATCTGGGCGCGGCGCTGGGATGCCACGGACATGTGAAAGAGCTGCGCCGCATCTGGTCCGGCCCGTTCGAGGTTGAAGATGGACTAAGCATCGAACAGATCGACGAGATGGCCAAGACCACCGCCTTGGACGACTACCTGCACCCGCTAGAAACCGGCCTCGCCGACCTGCCCGAGTTGAAATGCACCCCCGAGGGTGCCACACGCCTGCGCAACGGCAATCCGGGCATGGTGCTGGCCTCGGACGTGGAATACGGCGATGAGGCGTGGGCGTCTTTGGATGGTAAGGCCGTAGCGGTCGGCATCTATAAATCCGGCGAATTGCACCCCAGCCGGGTGTTCGTCACCTAAACACCGTGCTAGGCGGGGGCATGATTACCCGAACGCATATCAAGGGGGATGCGCCCTCGACAGCCGTCTACTCCGATTGCGAAAACTACCGTTATAGCCTGACCCGCGTGTGGGATGCGGACGGGCGCAAAGCGTTGTTCGTGATGCTGAACCCGTCCACTGCGACCGAGGTGCAGAACGACCCTACGGTTGAACGCTGCGAACGCCGCGCTCGGGCGCTGGGGTTTGGTGCGTTTCAGGTCACGAACATCTTTGCATGGCGCAACACCGACCCGCGCAAAATGCGCGCCGCCGCCGATCCAGTTGGGCCGAAAAATGACGCAGCCATTCTGGATGGTGTGCAATGGGCCGATCAGATCATCGCCGCTTGGGGCGCCCACGGCGCCCATCTTGATCGCGGCCCGGCGGTCGAAACCCTGCTGCGCGGCACCGGGCAGCCGCTGTTCCATCTGGGGCTGACCAAGGACGGCCATCCCAAGCATCCGCTCTATATTGCCTATACCCAACAGCCCGAACCATGGTGATCAAGGGTTAACCACAAGACCAGCTCGGCTTTGACCAACCACATGGCAACATGAGACAAATTCCCCTTGATGCAGCAAGTTTGCGGAGGGATGTCATGTTTCTTTTCAGATTGCTGGGCCTCGCCGCAGTTGGCGGCGCAGCCTATGCGATTGGTGATGTTTTTGAGGGCGACATAGACCTTGAAGACGAGGAAACCATCGAGGATGAGCCGCAGGAGGTTTCAGAAGGCAACCTGTTGGATGTTGACGAAACCGGAGACATCCCTGCTGAACCCTCGACAGGGACAGTGATATCCGAATTCCAGGGTGATCTGATTATTGCAGGCTCAGAGGGTCCAGACATCCTGGCTGGGCAGGATGGCGACGACCAAATCAACGGGTACAGTAGCAACGATACTGTTGCAGGCGAGGAAGGTGACGACACTCTGCACGGCGGCGAAGGTGAGGACCTCCTTCTTGGCAAAGATGGCAATGATGTCCTGCACGGGGAAGGCGGGGCAGATCAAATAGCGGGGGGTGAGGGGAACGATGCGCTGTTTGGGCATCTCGGCGACGACATTCTGGACGGCGGCACGGGTGAGGACGAGCTATATGGCGGACAGGACAACGACACCCTGATCGGAGGTAAAGGCGCCGATGCTCTGCATGGCGGCTATGGCGACGATCATCTGGACGGTGGCGCGGGACAGGACGTCCTGTTCGGTGATGATGGTGACGACGTCCTGATAGGTTCGGACGATACTGCGGATTTTCTGAACGGCGGTGATGGAAATGACACCATATTGGCTGATGGCAAAGATATTGTAACTGGCGGCGACGATGTTGTTGTGACGGATCAGCAGGAACAAGCGATCACTGTCATGGATTTCCAGCCGGGGCAGGACAAGTTGCTGATCTCATGGGAGGGTGAAGAAGACCCCGACATAAGGATCGAGCCGGACCCCGAGGATGACACGCTGACCAATGTCTCGATCAACGGCCAGCACGTCGCGCAGTTGCTGCACGCCGACGAGCTGACCACCAATGATATCCAACTGATCGCAGAAGGAGATCTGGCGCAACTGGCGGCGACAGGTTAAGCCGCACAGAATCCCTTTGCCATTCATCCCAATTCCGCTTATACGCGCGCATCCGTGCCGGAATCGGTGCGGTTTTCTCCATGGGCCTGCGCTGGACGACATCCCGGCCTGCGCCATCAACCTTAACCTTTTACAAGGAGACCCCGATGTCGATTACTGCCGCTGAAAAAGCACGCGTCATGAAAGAATTCGCAACCAAAGACGGCGACACCGGTTCGCCTGAAGTGCAGGTTGCAATCCTGACCTCGCGCATCAACACCCTGACCGAGCACTTCAAGACCCACAAAAAAGACAACCACGGTCGTCGCGGTCTGCTGAAAATGGTCGCCCAGCGCCGTAAGCTGCTGGACTACCTGAAGGGCAAGGAAGAAGCGCGTTACCAGGACCTGATCCAGAAACTGGGCATCCGCCGCTAAACACCAACTGGTGTTTTCGGGTTCGAAACCCCGGATTTTTGACTTTAACGCCCACCAAGCGGTGGGCGTTTTTGTTTGGCCCATAGACAAGTTCAGGCTGCGATTCGATAACCGCAACCGAACCGGGACATCTGCCAAAACCTCGGAATTCCTAAAGCGGCACCGCAGGACCGCTGATCGCGAGCCGATGTCTTGTTTTTTGGCACCAACACCCGCCTAAAATCTTAACGTTTTCTACATTTTCTTTTCCACTCCGGGCGGCTGCCCTATGATTCCCCTCAGCCCTGACACAAGTCATCTTGTAATTTGCGTAATTGTTTAAGGAGAGTTTGGATGAGGAAGTTTGCCCTCTTGTCCCTGATACCACTGGTGCAAGCCGTTCCTGACGCGGCCCACGCGGATAGCACGTCTGCCGCAAGCGCGTTTGAGGGTGTCTATGCGGGGCTTGAAATTGGCGCGGCCGCAGCAGACGGAACAACGGATTTTCCGGTTCTGTCCGGCGGTACAAGAAATGCCTCGTTCGATCCCGACAACGGCCGCAGCTTTGGTGCGCTGTTTGGCTATAACATGCAGCGCGGCGATATGATCTATGGCGCTGAAGTCCGGTATTCGAACCTGTCTCATGTCGTCGAAAAGGGCGACCCCGAAACGCGGGAAGTGATGGATTTCGCTGACCTTCGTGGCCGGGTTGGGTACGTGAACGGCGATTTCATGTTCTACGGCGCTTTGGGTTGGTCATGGTCCAGATTGCGGGTCCACCCAAGTGCGCAATTTGACAGGGAAAGCCAGACAACGCTGGACGGCTTCAACATCGGCTTGGGTATGGAGTACAACTTCAACGACCGCTGGTTTGCCGGTGCAGACTACACCTATCGTGATGTGAGCGGCGATTTTGACGACGCACCAAACGACTCGGATTTTGACCTGAGCACCATCACGGCACGCGTCGCCTATCGATTCTGACGCGCACAAAACGTCCGGCAGGTCCATAATCCTGACGGCCCGAAACAGGCACTCGGCTCGGTCTGGCAAGCTCGTACAGCCGCGCTCCAAGGGAAAACCGATGCCCATTTTTCCGAACATCAAGGTGATCTTCGTCCACATCCCCAAATCCGGCGGATCAACTGTGACTACGGTTCTGAAACGGGACCGCTTTTTTGGGCGGCAAGTCAATCCGCGCGACCCGCGCGACAAAAATATCGACTATATCTCTCAGTACTTTGACCTGTTGGGCGCCGACGCCAATGACTATTTCAAGTTCAGCTTTGTGCGCAATCCATGGGACCGCTTTGTTTCAGGGTATCACTACGTGTGTCAAAGGCGGCCCGAAATCACCGAGGTAACTGAACATGGGTCGTTCAAAGAATTCGCGCAGGCCCTTTCCCAAGACCCCGAAAAGTTTCTGCAAATCCGCTATTTTCAACCGCAATATCTGTACCTGACCGACGCATCAGGAAACATGCCCCTGGACTTTGTCGGGCGTTTCGAACGGTTTGATGACGACCTTCGCAAGGCACTGAAACAGATCGGAATGCGGCGCCTCGTTATTCGGCACCGCAAACAGTCGAAGCGCACGGATTATCGGGATTACTATGACCAGGAAACCCGCGACATTGTTGGCCGCGTGTACGCCCCGGACATCGATGTGTTCAATTATGCGTTCGAAGATGGACGCCACCGTGAAAAACCGGGTTTATTTGGACGGCTCGGGCAGTCCTAACTACAGTCCGTAGCGCCAACAAGGCCGCCACTGAGCCCGTCCGGCACAATCGCCTAAAGGCATACTTAAAACATAGAAACTTAAGAGATTTTTCAAAAATTTCTGCAAGGTAATTGTAGGAACACTCTTTTCGAACGCTCCGGGATGGGCCATTAGTCGGTTCGTCAAACAAGGGAACAAAGTTTTTTGTTCTCGTTTAGATTCTCAGGACTGGTCGACCCTCAAATGGCAAATTTCAGCATCGCAAACGGTGACTCCGCCACGTTTACGGATACGTCCGCAGGTGACGGTTTCGTCATTGATTTTGACACACTGGACAACAGCTTCAGCATTCGGATCAACGATGTTGACCTGTTCATAGGCGGGCCAGCGGGCGCGTAGAACGAACTTCAGTTCCAAATTGTCCAAACGGAAGGGCAGACTGTCCAGTTTGCCGATGGCGACCGGTACGAAATTGACACGCCCGCCGTCTGGCAGCTTGGCAATACCAACGGCGAACCCGTCGTCCGCCTGGAGGTGAGCCCCGACGGCACCATCGAACTGTACGGTGTAAAGGAAGACAACGGTCCGCTGGTCCCGCTGCAATTGTTCAACGGGCTGACCGTCAACACGGACGCAATTGCAGCGGCCTGGAATGACAGCAGCGACAACACAATTGAGATTGACCAGTCAGAAACAGGCCCCACAAACGCGGCCGGCGAATTTATCGACGTCCTGTGTTTTGCGGCCGGAACACTAATTGAGACCCGCGAAGGCCCCGTCGCAGTTGAAGACCTGAAAATCTCGGATCAGATTCTGACCTTTGACAACGGCTTTAGCCTATTCGCTGGATCGGGTCGCGCGCGTTGACCCGGGCCGAGCTTGACGCCCAGCCAAGGCTCAAACCCATTGTAATCAGGGCGAACGCGCTGGGGGTCGGTTACCCCAAGCGGGACTTGATTGTTTCACCGCAACACCGCGTTCTTGTTTCGTCGGTTGTCGCCTTGCGCATGTTCGAACGCAAGGACGTCCTGATCCCGGCGAAAAAGCTGATTTCTCTGGACGGTGTGGAAACTCTGAAGGCGACACCGGATGGGGTGGAGTATTTCCACATCCTGTTCGATGCGCATGAAATCATCTGGTCCAACGGGGCACCGACCGAAAGCCTGTTTACCGGGCCGGAGGCTTTGAAATCCGTCCCCGAGGATTCCAGAAAAGAGATTCTGGAGCTGTTTCCCGAATGCTGCGAGCCGCAATTCCAGACACATTCCGCTCGATATATCCCGCAGAAGGGCAAACAGGTGCGAAAGCTGGTGGAACGGCACCGGGCCAATAACAAACCCCTTATTGACGGCCTTGCGTCCTCGGCTCAGAACTAGGCGGCAACTGACCCAATCGCGGCCTTCAAGTGCGGGTTACTTCTCATTGCGCAGTCTTTAACCAAAAAAACGCCCGCCAAATGACGGGCGTTTCTGATTTCATTCGAACGTTGTTACATCTTGGCTTTCTCTGACTTCAGCGCCAGCCAGAGGCAATAGCACATGATCAGAACAACCATCGTAAACGGAATACCGGTCGAGACCGCCGCACCCTGAAGGGCAACCAATCCACCGCCCAGCAAGAGCGCGATTGCAACCAGCCCTTCCAGTGTGCACCAGAACACGCGCTGAATCACCGGAGCATCCATCTTGCCGCCCGCGGTGATCGTGTCGATCACCAGCGAACCGGAATCCGACGAGGTCACAAAGAACACCACGATCAGGATCAACGCGATCGGTGCGACGATACCATAAAGCGGAAGCTCTTTCAGGAAGCCAAACAGCGCGCCTTCGGGGGCATAGCTGTCGATCACGGTGGCGCGGACACCTTCCGCTCCGCCTGCGTTCAGCATGTCAATCGCGGCACCGCCGAAAGTAGACATCCAAAGGGCGCAAACCGCCGTGGGTGCCAGCAACGCGCAGATAACGAACTCTCGCACTGTGCGGCCCTTCGAGATACGGGCGATGAACATGCCCACAAACGGCGACCATGCAATCCACCAAGCCCAGTAGAAGGTCGTCCAGCCGTGGAAATAGCTGGTATCTTCTCGCCCGAACGGGTTGGACAAGGCCGGTAAGTGCAGCACGTAATCTGTCATGACGTTGAAATACCGCGCAATGGCTGTTCCAACACCGGTGACCGCGATCACGAACAGGAACAAACCAACGGCCATGATCATGTTGATCTCACTCAGCCGTTTGACACCTGCATCCATGCCCAAAAGGACCGATCCCAGAGCAATCATCGTGATTCCGATGATCAGCAGCACCACAACTGTCGGGCTGGGTTCGATGCCGAACACCTCATAAAGGCCCGCGGCCACCTGCTGCGCACCCAATCCAAGCGAGGTTGTCAGACCGAACAGCGTGGCGAAAACAGCCAGGGTATCAATGATATGACCCCACCAACCCCACACGCGCTCGCCAAGGATCGGGTAGAAGGCCGACCGTAGGGTCAATGGCAAGCCAAGGTTGTAGCTGAAGATGGCCAGTGCAAGGCCGACGGCGGCGTAGACGGCCCAGCCCTCAAGCCCCCAATGGTGGATCGTACCGACAACACCGGCATACTCATTACCGGGCACCGCGATATCAATTCCCAATGGAACTGCGTTTCCGCCCTCGGCAAAGTTGTAATAAACCGGCTCCATCACACCGAAGAACAACAAGCCGATCCCGATCCCGGCTGCGAACATCATCGCAATCCAGCCCGCATAGGAATAATCGGGTTTGGCGTCTTTGCCGCCGATCCGTACCTTGCCAACGGGCAAGACGATTAGCGCCAAACAAAACAGGGTGATTGCATCCACGGAAAGAACAAGGAACCAATCGAACGTACTGGTCAGCCATGGCCGGAGCCATCCAAAGAACGTCGCTGCGGCCTCTTGATTGGCCAATGCGATCAGAACGAACGCAAATATGAGGATACTTGAGATCAGGAATACCGGGTTATGGATGTCCAAACCGAAGGGTCGGACGTTATCCTGCCCAAGTTCGTATTCGGTTTCAAAGTCATAGATCCGAGGATCCGGATCCAGCATTTTCTTCGTCTGAGCCATTCGACTGCCCCTCTGTCCGCTAGGTGCAAACGCCAAGGTATTCGGTCGACTGACGGATATGAGTATTGTACCCCCTTGGCGCGTTTCCGTCTTTTCGACCGCGGGTTCAGTGATAACAGCTTACACTGACATCATATTTTTGCAAAATGCATTCGAATTGCCGCATTTGTACAAACAAATTCGAACGAAAGCCTGGTATGTTCGGCAACTCTGTTCCGATGGGTCGGATTGCCGTCAATTGCCCCACTATGCGGTTTCGCTTTCCTTTGGCTGCAATCTCATGTATGCGCGCGGGTATCTGAGACGTTGTGCCCTGACCCCGGCACTCGAACGGAAGATAAAATGGGGTCGGCGGCAATGGGGCCGCCATGCAAAACGGGAGACCCGGAGGGCCGGGAGTGCTCCCTTTTAGGATACGCAAATGTTTGATGAAACAAAGAAATCAATGCAGTGGGGCGAAGAGACGCTGACACTGGAAACTGGCAAGGTTGCCCGTCAGGCGGACGGCACCGTGATCGCCACGCTGGGCGAAACCAGCGTCATGGCGAACGTGACCTTTGCCAAGCAACAAAAGCCCGGTCAGGACTTTTTCCCGCTGACCGTGCACTACCAAGAAAAATACTATGCCGCCGGTAAGGTTCCGGGTGGCTTCTTCAAGCGCGAGGCGCGCCCGACCGAGAAAGAGACGCTGACCGCGCGTCTGATCGACCGTCCGATCCGCCCGCTGTTCGTTGACGGCTTCAAAAACGAAGTTCTGGTCATGTGCACCGTGCTGTCTCACGATCTGGTCAACGATCCCGACATCGTGGCGATGATCGCGGCCTCGGCTGCTTTGACCATTTCCGGTGCGCCTTTCATGGGCCCGATCGCCGGTGCCCGTGTTGGTTTCGTGGATGGCGAATACGTCCTGAACCCAACCGTAGACGACATGCAGGACCTGCGCCTGAACCCCGAACAGCGTCTGGATCTGGTTGTGGCCGGCACCAAAGACGCCGTGATGATGGTGGAATCGGAAGCTTACGAGCTGTCTGAGTCCGAAATGCTGGGCGCCGTGACCTTCGCGCATGAGCAGATCCAGCCGGTCATCGACCTGATCATCGCTCTGGCCGAAGACGCCGCCAAAGAGCCGTTTGAATTCGCAGCACCCGACTATGCGGACCTCTATGCTGCTGTTTCGGCCGCTGGCGAAGAGCAGATGCGCGCCGCCTTCGCAATCACCGACAAGCAAGAGCGCACCGCCGCTGTTGCCGCCGCCCGTGAAACGATCAAAGAAGCCCTGACCGAGGAACAGTTGGAAGACGCTAACCTCGGTTCCGCGATGAAAAAGCTGGAAGCTGGCATTCTGCGTGGCGACGTCGTCAAAGGCGGCAAGCGCATCGACGGTCGCTCGACCACCGATATCCGTTCGATCGTTGCAGAAACCTCGATGCTGCCGCGGACCCACGGTTCGGCCCTGTTCACCCGTGGCGAAACGCAGGCGCTGGCCGTGACCACGCTGGGCACCGGTGACGATGAACAATTCATCGACGCGCTGCACGGCAACTTCAAATCGAACTTCCTGCTGCACTACAACTTCCCTCCGTATTCGGTTGGTGAAGTTGGCCGCGTTGGTGGCCCCGGCCGTCGCGAGATCGGCCACGGCAAGCTGGCATGGCGTGCGCTTCAGGCGGTTCTGCCTGCGGCGACCGACTTCCCCTACACGATCCGTATCGTGTCCGAAATCACTGAATCGAACGGCTCCAGCTCGATGGCTTCGGTCTGCGGCGGTTCGCTGTCGATGATGGATGCGGGCGTTCCGCTGAAAGCGCCGGTTGCTGGTGTGGCCATGGGCCTGATCCTGGAAGATGACGGCAACTATGCCATCCTGTCGGACATTCTGGGTGACGAAGACCACCTGGGCGACATGGACTTCAAAGTGGCGGGTACCGAAAACGGCATCACCTCGCTGCAGATGGACATCAAGGTTGCGGGCATCACACCCGAGATCATGGAGAAAGCCCTGGCACAGGCCAAGGACGGCCGGATGCACATTCTGGGCGAGATGGGCAAAGCCCTGTCCGAGACCAACGAATTCTCGGTCCACGCCCCGCGCATCGAGACCATGAACATCCCAACCGACAAGATCCGCGAAGTGATCGGCTCGGGCGGTAAGGTCATCCGCGAGATCGTCGAAGTTTCGGGTGCCAAGGTCGACATCAACGACGACGGCGTCATCAAGATCGCGTCACCGGATGGTGAATCGATCCAAAAGGCCTATGACATGATCTATTCGATCGTGGCCGAGCCGGAAGAAGGTCAGATCTACACTGGTAAAGTGGTCAAGATCGTCGACTTCGGTGCCTTCGTGAACTTCTTTGGCAAGCGCGACGGTCTGGTCCACGTATCTCAGATCGAAAACCGCCGTCTGAACCATCCGTCGGATGTTCTGAAAGAAGGTCAGGAAGTTAAGGTCAAGCTGCTGGGCTTTGACGATCGCGGCAAGGTCCGCCTGTCGATGAAAGTGGTCGATCAGGAAACCGGCGAAGAGATCGTGCCTGAGAAGAAAGAAAAGAAAGAAGACACCGAGTAATCGGGAACTCTTTTCTTAAATAATGAAAGACCCCGGTTATGGCCGGGGTCTTTTGTTTAGTGGGCCACGCCGGACGGCCCATGCTTCATAATATGCCATTGTCCAAAGCTGTCGTTCAAATCCAGTTTGATCGCCGCATTCGCTTTGGTCGATGCATTGCCAATTTCCGCCAGAGTGAATTCGATCCCACCGGGGATGTCGATCCGCACCCGGTGCTCTCCTCCGCCGTGCGGGGCCTGAATCGGTCGTCCGGTCGAGCTGAGCACATCGCCGATGGTAACACTGGCCGTGCGCCTCTCCATGTCCATCTCGAAATCAATTGGCAAATACAGCGTCTCGTGAACGGTTTTGCACATCGCCCGAAAGACGAACCAATGGGTCGCCATTTCTTCGGTCTCTTCACCGTGGAAGACCTTTTCCAGCGCCGCGCGCTGCGCATCCGAGGCGCTTGGATCGATGATAACCTGCATCTCGCCGCCGCCTTCAAAAATCGGACCGGGCCACGCATAAATTAGTGCGGCTTTCGCCCCGACAAGGTTCGTATCGCCAAAATGCCCCTTTGAAATTTCCAGAACTTCAAATCCACGGCAGTTCCCGTGTGTAGGCAATTCTTCGAACTGACAAGGGCAGGCATAGCCGCAGTTGCAGTTCCCAAAAGCCTCACCTTCGACATACCAATCTGTAAATGCCATCGTCTTCTCCTGTAGTGCACAGTGTGAACGCTCGATGTTTGTGGCCGTGTGCCTGTTCGTCAGCTCAATCGCCATACCCTATCACAAAAGGTCGGATTCACGAACCGAGGCGCACCTGCCAGTTCGGTGCCAAACAAGGTCTTTCAGACCATGTGACAGATCAATCGCACAAGTCCTGAGGGAATTTCTGTACCTGACCGGACCTATAGTTGTATTTTGCCCTTCTTACCCTCTGGTTTCTCTTTCCCAGATTGCGTGCGTGTTCTATGCACTTGTGCATGCGCTCTTTTGTTATTCACATGTCCTCAAGTACGGCCCGGCGGCCCAACGCAGAAAAGCTTTGCGCTAGTCTGCCAAACGCCGAACTATTCGAGGCAGTGAATGGTCGCAATTCTGACCAGATCGCAGATGTAGAGTTGTTTCCCGGCAATTTGCATCGTCCCGAATACCCGTTCAATTTGCGACCAGCAGAAATCGGAGTGTTCGAAAGCCACCGCCGAATCTGGCAGAAGCTGGTGGATGAAAAGATCGACCTGGCCATCATTACCGAGGACGACCTGCGCGTTGACCCCTGCCGGATGGACGAGGCGCTGAAGATGCTCACCCCGATCGCGACACCCGACCATTACATCCGCATTCCGGTAAAGCAGCGCGAAATTGCGGCGCAGGTGCTGGCCCGGCGCAACGACATGCGACTGATCCTGCCCAAGGTGATCGGATTGCAATGCGTGTGTCAGTTGGTCGGACGTCGTGCGGCCGAGCGGCTGCTTGAGGCCACCAAAAAAATCGACCGCCCGATTGACACGTTCCTACAAATGCACTGGTTGACGGGCCAGCCGATTCTGGCGCTGCTAGGCAGCGGCAATCAGGAGGTCGCCAACGAGATCGGTGGGTCCACGATTCAAACCCGCCCCCCACTTGGTGACAAAATTTCCCGAGAGTTCAAGCGCGCCGCTTACCGCGCGAAGCTTTATCAACACCCGCAGCGACCCGCGGCATGACCAGCGCATAAGATCGAACCTATGCGCACAGCGGATAAGCGGGGCATTTAGCCCCGCCCTCTGTCTTAGCTGGGCGCCTTGGTTTTGCGCAGGTAAGGGAAGATCGTCTCAAACTCACCAAACTTTTCCTTGGCTTCTTCGTTCGAAACCGCTGGTGGAATGATCACGTCTTCGCCCGGAATCCAGTTGGCCGGAGTTGCTACGCCCTTGGCGCTCATTTGCAAGCCGTCCAAGGCGCGCAGGATTTCTGCAAAGTTACGGCCTACGGTCATCGGATAGGTCATCGACAGCTTCAGTTGCTTGTCAGGGCCAATGATAAAGACCGAACGGACCGTGGCGCTGTCAGCCGGTGTGCGGCCATCCGGCAGGTACGCTTCGGCTGGCAGCATGTCGAAAGCTTTCGAAACGGCCAGCCCGTCATCCGCGATGATCGGGAAACCGGGGTTGGCATTGCCATAAGCTTCGATGTCTTTCTTCCACTTTTTGTGGTCCTCGACGCCGTCGACGGACACACCCAGAACTTTGGTATTCCGTGCAGCCCATTCATCATTCAGTTGGGCCACGGCCGAGAATTCGGTGGTGCAGACCGGGGTGAAATCCTTGGGGTGCGAAAACAGAATGGCCCAGCTGTCACCAATCCAGTCGTGAAACTGAATGGTTCCCTGATCCGTTTCTGCAGTGAAATTCGGGACGGTGTCGTTAATGCGCAAACCCATGGGGCGTCTCCTTTCCTGCTGATAAGCCGAAATCGGCTGACGCAAATTTAGTCACTTTGCCGACAAGTTAAACCAATCATTTGAGGCTGAGTGACAAAACTGCGTTACTCATACGGTCGCGCATTTGGAATTGCCCCCTTGCCCCTTGCTGACCGGGGTGACAAAGTGCCCACAAAACCGACCGGGTGGTCGGAGAATATTTGTGGAAAGGTGGAGCCATGATCGACAAGCGGAACTTCTATATTAACGGCCAGTGGGTCGCCCCGGCACAGGCCAACGATTTTGAGGTCATCAACCCCTCGACCGAAGACCCCTGCGCGGTGATTTCACTTGGAGGCGCCGACGATACCAACGCCGCAGTCGCTGCCGCCAAAGCCGCCCTGCCCGGCTGGATGGCAACCCCGGTGCAAGAGCGCATTGCGCTGGTTGAAAAGCTGGTCGAGATCTACCTGTCGCGCTCGGAAGATCTGGCGCAAGCCATGTCTCTGGAAATGGGTGCTCCGATTGATATGGCGCGCACGCAGCAGTCTGGCGCCGGTGTCTATCACCTGAAAAATTTCGTCCGTGCAGCCAAGGCGTTTCAGTTCGAACGCCCCTTGGGGGATCACGCCCCCAACGACCGGATCATCTATGAAGCTGTGGGCGTCGCCGCCCTGATCACACCCTGGAACTGGCCGATGAACCAGATCACACTCAAGGTGGGCGCGGCTGCGATTGCGGGCTGCACCATGGTGCTGAAACCGTCCGAGCAAAGCCCGCTGAACGCGATGATCTTTGCCGAGATGATGGACGAGGCCGGGTTCCCGGCAGGCGTGTTCAACCTAGTGAATGGCGATGGTGTGGGCGTGGGATCGCAACTGTCGGCGCATCCAGATGTGGATATGATCAGCTTCACCGGCTCGACCCGCGCGGGCACCGCGATCTCAAAGAACGCCGCAGATACCTTGAAGAAAGTGCATCTTGAACTGGGCGGCAAGGGCGCAAACGTCGTCTTTGCCGATGCCGATGAAAAGGCCGTTAAGCGCGGCGTGCTGCATATGATGAACAACACCGGCCAAAGCTGTAACGCCCCCAGCCGTATGCTGGTGCAACGCCCGATCTACGATCAGGCGGTCGAGACTGCCGCGCAAGTTGCCAACATGGTTTCGGTCGGGAACGCTCAGGAAGAAGGGCGGCACATTGGCCCCGTGGTGAACGAGCTTCAGTGGAACAAGATTCAGGATCTGATCCAGAAAGGCATCGACGAAGGCGCGCGCCTTGTAGCGGGCGGCACCGGTCGGCCTGAAGGTCTGAACAAAGGCTATTATGTCCGTCCCACAGTTTTTGCCGATGCCAATAACCAGATGACCATCGCGCGCGAGGAGATCTTTGGCCCGGTTCTGACCATGATCCCCTTCGATACCGAGGAAGAAGCCGTCGAGATCGCCAATGACACGCCGTATGGCCTGACAAACTATGTCCAGACGCAGGACGGAAGCCGTGCCAACCGCATGGCACGGGAACTGCGTTCGGGAATGGTCGAGATGAACGGCCAGTCACGCAGCGCGGGGTCTCCGTTCGGGGGGATGAAACAATCGGGCAACGGACGCGAAGGCGGCGTCTGGGGTCTTGAGGATTTCCTTGAGATCAAGGCTGTCGGCGGTTGGGCCGCCGAGTAACCGCATTCGGACATAATCCAGTTGTGAGGCACCCTAGGGTGCCACACTTTGTTTTCAGGCTTCCGCCTGCGCGGCCTCATAGGCCAGCATGGCGCGTTTGACGGGCAGGCCCCAGTGATAGCCGCCCAGACCGCCAGATTTACGCAAAGCACGGTGGCAGGGAATCAGCCAACTGACCGGATTGCGCCCGACCGCAGTACCAACAGCACGCACCGCTTGCGGAGACCCAACCCGCTGCGCGATCTCGGAATAAGTCGTTACCTGCCCCGAAGGGATATGCATCAGCGCCTCCCAAACCTTGATCTGCAAGGGGGAGCCAATCAGATGCAGCGGAGTTTCCCCACGGTTCGCCCCAAACGATGCCTCGACCCACGGGCGTAGCTTTTCGGTATCCTCGACGTAATCCGCCTTGGGCCAGCGGGACGTCATGTCCTCCATTGCGGCTGCCTCGCCAGTTTCCGCACCGAACGCCATGCCGCAGATGCCCTTGTCGGTGCCCATCACTAGTGCCGGACCAAAGGGGCAATCGAACCAGCCCCAATAAATCGTCAGACCCGCGCCTTTGCGCGCGTATTCGCCGGGACTCATGGATTCCCATTTCAAGAACAGATCATGCAGGCGACCGCTGCCAGACAGACCCACGTTATGCGCGGTTTCCAGCGTGGTGAAACGCTCGTGCAGCAGGGCTTTTGCGTGGCCCAGCGTCAGGTACTGCTGATACCGTTTCGGTGACACCCCGGTCCAGCGTGAAAACAGACGCTGGAAATGGGCCGGGCTCATGTCCATCTGATCGGCCAGTTCTTCCAGAGACAGGGATTCGCCGCCCTGATCAATCAGTTCAATCGCGCGCCGCATGACGTTGTAGTGATATCCGCTTTCGGGGGTTTGAACATTCATGACTCTCACCTCTTATGTTGCCCGAACCATATCGCGGTGACAGCGCCCCGGCGACCCGAAACCTGCGCATTGGCTTTAGGCTTGTGTCACCGGCCCTTGGGCGGCATTAAGGCGCGGATGGCAAAACAACTTGATTATCACACGATCCGCGGGATCTTTACGCGCTTTCAGGACGCCGACCCCGAACCCAAGGGCGAGCTTGAGCATGTGAACGTCTATACCCTTGTCGTGGCCGTGGCGCTGTCGGCGCAAGCGACCGATGCGGGTGTCAACAAGGCCACGCGCGAATTGTTCAAGATCGCCGACACCCCGCAAAAGATGCTGGATCTGGGTGAAGAGGGCCTGATCGAACACATCAAGACCATCGGCCTGTTCCGCCAAAAAGCCAAGAACGTCATCAAACTCAGCCGCATTCTGGTCGAAGACTATGGCGGCGAGGTGCCCAATTCCCGTGCCGCCCTGCAATCCCTGCCCGGTGTAGGGCGCAAGACGGCCAATGTAGTTCTGAACATGTGGTGGCGGCAACCGGCACAGGCGGTGGATACGCATATCTTCCGCGTCGGCAACCGCACCGGCATTTGCCCCGGCAAAACCGTGGACGCGGTCGAGCGCGCAATCGAAGATAACATCCCCGCCGATTTCCAATTGCACGCGCATCACTGGCTGATCTTGCATGGCCGCTATCACTGCAAGGCGCGCAAACCCCTGTGCGGAACCTGTATCATCCGCGATCTCTGCGAATTTGAGGACAAGAACCTATGAAAACCTATCAGCTTACCGGTATCGGCAACGCCGTCGTGGACGTGATCTCTCAGGCCGATGACAGCTTTCTGGAGCTGATGGGCATCGAAAAAGGCATCATGCAACTGATCGAGCAGGAACGCGGCGAGGTGCTGTATGCCTCGATGGAAGGTCGGGTGCAGACGCCGGGCGGTTCGGTCGCCAACACCATCGCAGGGGCCGGGGCGCTGGGGCTGGATGCAGCCTTTATTGGGCGTGTGCATGACGACGCTTTGGGCCGGTTCTATGCGGATGCGATGAACGAAGAGGGCGTCGACTTCGTCAACCCTCCGGTACCAGGAGGCGAGCTGCCGACCTCGCGTTCGATGATCTTTGTCTCGCCCGATGGGGAACGGTCGATGAACACTTATCTGGGGATTTCGTCCGAGCTGTCTTCGACCGACGTGTCTGCGGATGTGTCGGGCAACAGCCAGATCATGTTCCTTGAAGGCTATTTGTTTGACAAGGAAAAGGGCAAGGCCGCATTTCTTGAGGCCGCGCGCACCTGTCACAAGGGCGGCGGCAAGGCCGGGATCGCAATTTCCGACCCGTTCTGCGTGGAACGTCACCGGGTCGATTTCTTGCTGTTGATCGAAAACGAATTGGATTTCGTCATCGGGAACGAAGCCGAGATCAAATCCCTGTTCGAAACCGACGATCTGGAAGACGCACTGGCAAAGACCGCGGACATTTGCCCTCTGGTCGTGTGTACCCGGTCAGGCGATGGTGTGACGGTGCTGTATGAAGGGCAACGGGTTGATGTTCCGGTCGAAAAGGTTGTGCCCGTCGATGCCACTGGCGCGGGCGATCAGTTCGCAGCCGGGTTCCTGTTTGGCATGGCCACGGGCCGCGATTACGAGACCTGCGCTAAAATAGGCAATGTCTGCGCCCGCGAAGTGATCAGCCATATCGGCCCCCGCCCCGAGGCGAACATGCAAGAATTGCTGCGGGCCGAAGGGTTACTCTGACCCCGCCTGTTAGAAACCAGCTGCCGCGTCGTTCAGAGACCAATCGTATTTGTAGGAGCTGACGCGGCGCACGTCTTGTAGGCGCGTTTTCAGATCCGGATCGGCAACGGTTCGGATATAGGCTAAGACCGCCTGTTCGTTCGGTCCGAAATCTTCGCGGAACCAGATGAAGATTTTGGACAGGATCAGCCCGCCATTGTCGTTGAACCGAACCCCGCGCGGGCCGTTGATATATTCATGTTCGGCGGCGGCGAAATCACGCTCCAGCGTTTCGGCCTGCCAAGCGCGGTTCATCAGGTTGGGGCAGCCGACAGCCGCACAATTCAGCGCGTAGTGGATTCGCGGCTCGGCATAGTTGGGTCGGATGATGCGATGCTCGATGTCGTTCAGGGTCAGGTTTTGCCCCGCGACCATCACCAGAGGCCGGTTCCACGGCCCGATTGACAGCGGCCCGTCCTTGATGTCGCGGATCGAGGCGACGGGGTAGTTCTCAAGGATCACATCCACCGTCACCGCGTTATACATGTTGATCCAATAGGCCAATTGCTGATCGCGGGTCAGAGCGGCAGGGTCCACCGCTTGCAACGCCGTCAGATACTCGTCCAGCCGCACCTTGTCGGCCTGCGTTACCTGCCCATAAGCCACTCGGTTCACTCCTTGCGCATCCGGAGCGACATAGCGGTTCAGGAACAGGGTCCAGTCAATGTGATCCACTCGCGCACCGGGCGGTGGCGCAGATTGCGTCAGGGCACCGTCCGGCAATGGGGCCGCAGCGGGCAGGGCCAACCGCTCGACACTGGCGCAGGCGACCAGCAGGGGTAGCAGCAAGATCAGTATTAAACGCATTGAGGCCCCCCCGGCATTGACGATGGACCTTGGGCAACGCAGCAAGGTCTGACGGATACCCAACAGTTAGAGGCGAGCCCCGGACAGGGCTACGCCCCCTCACGTCAACGTGCAGGACGGTGATCGTATCAACCGCAACATCCGCGCGATTGACGTGTCTGGACCGACGTGGGTGCTTCGTTCTGGTTAGCGCCCCGGCCCAGCCAGGTGCGATCGGCCAGATAAAAATCCGTAAACCGAACGGCAAAATCTTCGGATACCGACTTTTGCGGAATCCCTGTCGCCAACACAGCCTGTTGCCATGCTTTCACCTTGGGATAACGCACCAGCATGTCATGACCGCTATGCGCTTCGACGATCGAAGCGCGGTGCAATAGCGGCAGCCACGCCATATCGACATTGCCCAGCGCCTCGCCACCAAAGAACGGGTCGCTGCCCATTGTCTGTTCGACCCTGGCAAAGGCGGCGTTCAGTTTTGACATACGTTCGGTAAACGTCGCCAAATCGGCGCTTTGCATCGCGCTGCACTGGACAAGATAATGCTTGCTGGCCTGATAGCTCCAGGCGCGGTTCAGGGCGCGTTGCTCGGGCGTCAAATCGGGTTGCAGCGGTGCGGAAATGTCATCGAGATATTCCGCGATCGCGTCAGACTCGAAAAGCGGCGTGCCGCCTTCGGTTACCAGAACAGGCACCTGACCTGTTGGCGAGAGGTCAAGGAACCAGTTGGGCTTGTCGCTGAGACTGATGTAATCGATCTGATAAGGTATCTGCTTGGCCTCAAGCAACGCGGTTACGCGCTGCACGAAGGGGCAGATTTTGAAGCTAATGATACGGATCATCTTCGTTTCCTTTTGGTGGTTTCATCTGTAAGACGAAGCCCGCGCCAAAAAGACGACGTTCAGATCAACATTTTTTGCAGTTTTCCGATTTTATCTGCACATCCGCGATGTTTCCGCGCGCATCCATTGTGATGTCACAGCAGTTTTCAAACGCTTTTCGCAACTCAGCCCGACCTTTCTGTACGCGGGATTTGAGGGTCGAATACGGTAGACCATGTGCCACAGCGTAATCATTCTGAGACATTCCGTTGATATCTATAGCCATCAGCATATCCGCTGTTTCCGCGGGCAGGCCGCGAATGAACGGCTCAACGCAGCCTTCCAAATCCTGCCGGGTTTCGGGGTCATCGCGGTGATACCACAGGTCATCCTGGTGCGCCTGCGCGCGGCCGGACTTGCGATAGAAATCAATGATGGTGCGATCTGCGGTCTGAAAAAGCCATGGCTGCAACTTGGACGGGTCCATCAGTGCAGGCAAACCTGTAAACACTTTGACCGAAATCTCTTGCAACAGGTCGTCCACATCCGCTGCATTCGCAACGCGCGAGTGCAAAAACGCCTTCAGGCGCGCACGGTACTTGGGCCAGATGTCCTCGATGCGCATTACACTTTATGACAGGTGTTCGGCAAAGGCGGCAACAACCTGTTCATAAACGTCACGTTTAAACGGCACGATCTCTTGCACCAAGCGCGAAGGCTCCTGCCATTTCCACCGGGTGAACTCGGGGTGATCGGTGTCGATATTAATCTGATCGTCGCGGCCTGAGTAGCGCAGCAGAAACCATTTCTGCTCTTGCCCACGAAAGCGACCTTTCCAGATTTTCGGGACGATATCATGCGGCAGGTCATAAGGCAGCCAACCTGGCGTTTCGGCCACGACCTCGACCAGATCAGCGGTCACCCCTGTTTCTTCCCAAAGCTCGCGCAGGGCCGCATCGCGGGGGTCTTCGCCCTTGTCCACGCCCCCTTGCGGCATCTGCCAAGCGTTCTTGTGGCGATCATTGCGCTGGCCCACGAAAATCTGGCCATGCGCATTCATCAACATCAGGCCAACACAAGGACGATAGGGCAGTTTCGCGATCTGATCGGGGGTCATGCTTGGTCTCTTTTTCCTGTAACGATCCGTCTGTATCAACTGCCGGTGCGACAGCATAGACCGTGACGCAAGGTTTCGCGTGACAAAGTAGACGCGAACATCAATCTAACGCTGAAAATCCGGGAGGGAGAGTTTGCCATGACTGCGTACCCAAATATGCTGGCCCCGCTTGATCTGGGCTTCACCACACTGAAAAACCGCGTTCTGATGGGCTCGATGCATACAGGGCTTGAGGAGACCGGCGACTGGAATCGCGTGGCTGAATTCTATGCCGACCGTGCGCGCGGCGGTGTTGCGCTTATGGTGACAGGCGGGATCGGTCCGAACCTTGAAGGCTCGGTTCTGCCGGGCGCGTCGATGATGACCAACGATGACGAGGTTGCCAAACATTCCATCGTCACCCAGCGCGTGCACGAAGCGGGCGGCAAAATTGCCATGCAAATCCTGCACGCAGGCCGCTATGCCTATGGTCCCAAATGTGTGGCGCCCAGCCCGGTTAAATCGCCGATCTCTCCGTTCCCGCCCAGCGAACTGGACGAGGAAGGTATCGAGAAGCAGATCAGCGACATCGTCAACGCGGCTGCTCTGGCCCAGAAAGCGGGCTATGACGGGGTCGAGATCATGGGGTCCGAGGGGTATTTCATCAACCAGTTCCTTGTGGCCCACACCAACAAGCGTGAGGACCGCTGGGGTGGCTCTTACGAAAACCGAATGCGCCTGCCGATCGAAATCGTGCGCCGCACGCGCGAAGCCGTGGGAACTGATTTCATCATCATCTACCGCTTGTCGATGATTGACCTTGTGCCCAACGGTTCGACCTATGATGAGGTTGTGGAACTGGCGAAGCGGGTCGAAGAGGCTGGTGCGACGATCATCAACACCGGCATCGGCTGGCACGAGGCGCGAATCCCGACCATCGCCACCAGCGTTCCCCGCGCGGCCTTCGCATGGGTGACCAAGAAACTGATGGGCGAGGTGAACATTCCGGTGATCACCTCAAACCGGATCAACACCCCCGAAGTCGCCGAAGAGGTTCTGTCCACGGGCTGCGCCGACATGGTGTCGCTGGCGCGTCCGATGCTTGCGGATGCGGAATTCGTGAACAAGGCCATCGCGGGCCAGTCCGCGAAGATCGCGCCTTGTATTGCCTGTAACCAAGCCTGCCTTGACCATACGTTCGGCGGCAAATTGACCTCGTGCCTGGTCAATCCACGCGCATGTCATGAGACTGAACTGGTCATCGAAAACGCTGCAACTCCCAAGTCGGTTGCCATCGTGGGCGCAGGTCCGGCCGGTCTGTCCACCGCGATGACCGCTGCCCAGCGCGGCCATGACGTAACCTTGTTCGACCGCGCCGCCGAAGTGGGCGGACAGCTAAACATGGCCAAGCAGGTTCCGGGCAAGGAAGAGTTCTGGGGACTGGTCGACTGGTATCGCACCATGATCGCAGATCTGGGTGTGAAGGTCGAACTGAACCGCGAGGTCAGCGCCGAGGACCTGACCGGATTTGATGAAGTCGTCATCGCAACCGGCGTCAACCCGCGCGACCCGGAAATCCCCGGGCAAGACCGCGAGAATGTCATCAGCTATATCGACGTTCTGCGCGACAAGGCCGAAGTCGGCAAATCCGTCGCCGTGATCGGTGCCGGCGGCATCGGGTTCGACGTGTCCGAGTTTTTGCTGGAAGACGGCCACAGCATCACCACGGACCTGCCTGCTTGGATGAAGGAATGGGGCGTAACCGACCCGGCCGAACACCGCTCGGGTTTAGCTCCTGAAGGACCGCAGCCTGCAGCCCCGGCGCGCGAGGTAACATTACTGCAGCGCAAGAAACAGGCGCATGGCAAGGGACTGGGTAAAACCACCGGCTGGATTCACCGTGCGACGCTGAAGATGAAGGACGTGAATTTCGTTGGCGGCGTCAATTATGAGCGCATCGACGACGACGGCCTGCATATCAGCTTTGGCGAAGAGCGCGCGGACCCAACCGTTATTGCGGCAGATACGGTTGTTCTATGTTCCGGTCAGGTTTCAGAACGCAGCCTTGCGGATGCGCTGATCGAATGCGGTATCACTCCGCATGTGATCGGCGGCGCGGATCTGGCCGCAGAACTGGATGCAAAACGCGCGATCAATCAAGGGACGCGTTTGGCGGCTACGTTCTGACGCGACGATAATTTTTTTGCGCCATGGGAAGCCGTCTCGGAAGAGGCGGCTTTTTTTGATGCCGCTTGACTCCTTATGTACATATGTACATATACAACAAATGAATCAGAAAATAGTACGTATCCAAACTGGAATTCGAATCGAAAGACGGCTTTTGAAAGTTCTGAAGGGGCTGGCAGAGTCGCTGGACATGACCCTGAGCGATCTAATCGAAGGCATGGCCCTGCACAGTTTTGAAAACAAACCGGCGTTTTCCGAGGAAACGCTGGAGAAGATCAAGCAACTCAAAAGTGTCTATGACCTCGACTGGACATCCCAAGACAGCCATCGCTTCAAGGAGGACGGTGAATGAGCGCCGATATCACTAACGCATTTGAAGCACACGCCATCGACAACACTACGTTCGGACATGCCGAACACGTGCAAGTCGCATACGATCTGCTGCGCAAGTATGATTTCATCGATGCCGCGGCGATCTACGCGAAAGGAATCCGATCGCTTGCTGCCAAGGCGGGTGACCCTGACAAGTTCAATCTGACGATCACTTACGCGTTCATGAGTCTGATTGCCGAGCGTCTTGCCAATGGGCAATCAGATGACTTTGCAGCGTTCGCACAGGAAAACCCCAACTTAATGACTAAGGTTGTCCTCAACAATTGGTATACAAAAGAACGGCTGAATACGGCGCTGGCGCGCAGAGTCTTCCTACTACCTGTTGCCGCCTAAATAGGTCGACCGAATGCGCACAGCCTACTCGACCGTGATCGTAATCACTTCGGACACAATTGGCGTTGCGTGTGGCACATGACCCGCATCCCCCAAGACCAGTTGCAGCGTATGTTCGCCCGGTGCCAAATCCAGTGTCACTTCGGTTTGCCCACCACCGAAATGGATGTGGTTGTCATCGGCAGGCAGACCATAGGCCAACTCATCGGCGCCGTCCTCGCCCTCACCCAGCGGTGGGCGGTCGATCAGAAGGTGGTGATGGCCGGTGTTCTCTTTCTCTGTTCCGGCTGGGGCGACGCCCATTCCACTTAGGCCGAAAACGATCGTCACGGGTGATTTTACGGTATCTCCATCCGACAAATTTACGAAATAGACCTCGGCATCCGGGTTCGAAGGTGTCTCACCTCCGGCCAAAGCAAGCGTCGCGGAAAGGGTCAGGGCAGCGATGGTAAAAAGAGCTCTCATTGTCTTCTCCATGGTCACAAATTTGCCATGCTCATCTTAACATATTTAGCCAAATTCCCATAAAAGCCTGCGTGTATTGAGTTTGTGGCGAATTAAGAAACCATCGTTTCCGCGTTTCCTATACGCAAACGATCCGAATAAAATCCCTGATATTATCCCATGTCTGCCCAGTTTCCGCCCAGATTGGCCGCAAAAATCGGTCAACGAACCAATACCTGGGGAACGAGAATGGACAGACTGACCGAAATGGAAGCCTTTGCCAACGTGGTGGACCAGGGTGGCTTCACCGACGCGGCCAAGAAAATGGGCATCTCCAAGTCGGCCGTGTCAAAGCACGTATCGAGCCTGGAGGCCCGCCTGGGCGCCCGCCTGTTAAACCGCACGACTCGTCGTGTTTCGCCGACAGAAATCGGCCTGGCCTACTATGACCGGGCGCGTCGCGTCCTGAATGACGCGGGTGAAGCCGACGCCTTGGTGACCTCGATGCAATCCGCGCCATCCGGGTTGCTTAGAATCAGCGTCGCGACAGATTTCGGCGTGAATCACCTGTCACCGGTTTTGTCAGGTTTTCTGGCAGCTTACCCGGATATCACAGTGAATATGGTTCTGAATAACCGGTATGTGGAACTAATTTCAGAAGGCTTTGATGTGGCCGTTCGAATCGGAGAGTTGGAAGACAGCACTCTGCGCGCCCGCAAGCTGACGGAAACCGTGAAACGTATGGTCGCGGCCCCAAGCTATATCGAGAAATACGGACGTCCGCAAAAGATCGACGATCTGAACGAGCACAAGCTGCTGCACTATTCCAGCCAGTCGTCCGGCAATGTATGGAAACTGACCGCGCCTTCGGGCGAAAAACGTCAGGTCCGTACTGCAGGCTGGCTAAGTGTCAACGACGGCCAATCCCTGCTGAACGCGGCGATCTCGGGCCTTGGGATCGCCCATCTGCCCAGCTATCTTTATGCGGACGCGCTGAAATCTGGCCGCGTTCAGGATGCGATGCCGTCACTGCCCGACGAGGTTCAAGGCGTCTACGCGGTTTACCCGCCCGGCCGTTTCACACAGCCCAAAGTAAGGGCATTCATTGATTTTCTGGTCGAGTCCTTCAACGACAAGGGCCCGATGGATTGGTAATTTCTCCCCGGTGAAGACTGTACGACCCGCGCATTTTGTGCGGGTCTTTTTTTATTCGGGCGAAACCGTCAACCCCATGTCGCGTGCAACCGCGCGCAGAGATTTCGTCAGAATATTCCGGCCGGGCAGGTCGTCTTCCCCACGACGCGCCAACAGCGCGATATCGCGATTGGCATTTGGAATAGCCAAGGGGCGCAGCCGAACCTCATCGCGGTAGATACCCTGCCGACGCGCGTACAAATCAGGCAAGACGGCGACTCCGACCCCCGAAGCCGCCATCAATACAATCGAATCCAGCGTTGTTCCTTCATATTCGTCCGACACGACACCGCCACACTCGGCGGCCAGCGCATATACGATTCGGGACAGACGATGGCTTTGATCCAGCGTCAGGATCAAACGGTCGCGCAGGTCTTCGGCGGTGACGCCATGCAAATCCCGCGCCAACAAGTCGTCAACGGCCACGCCGATCCACAAGGTTTCATTGAACAGACGCTGCTGCATCGTGTTGGGATGATCTTCGGGGGTTGAGATTATTAGGTCAAAGCGTCCGGCCTTTAGCCCCTGTTCCAGATCGCGTGTATTCTCTTCACGCACAACAATCCGCAGACCCGGCCGATCCCGGTGAATCTTTTTGATGGCCTGCGGCAACAGATATGGGCCAATTGACGGCAATACGCCCAGCCTCAACCGTCCACCGACCGGCGCGTCGCTGGTCATGGCGTGGCGCAGGTCCTGAACCTCGGCCAATATCTTCTGGGCGCGTGAAATGAACGCCTCGCCTTTGGCTGTCGCGTGAACACCGCCCCTATTGCGTTCGAAAATGCGCAGGCCAAGCTCTTGTTCTACTGCTGATATCTGCGCTGACAGGCTGGGTTGGCTGACATTCAGCACGTCTGCTGCAAGCCCGAACCTGCCAAGGCGACTGACGGTGACGATATATTCAAGCTGACGCAGAGTTGGGCGCATTTCATAGCCTCAAACTATGTTAAAATTAGAAAGATAATATTTGGATAATGCATTTCGGCAAGGCACCTAGCCCAAAAACCGGGACAGGAGCCGCAAATGCCAACCGTAATCGACACGCTGTCCAGCAATTTGCTGGTGCCCACGATCCTTTTCTTCGCGCTTGGGCTGCTGGCCGCCTTTGTGCGCAGCGATCTTTCGATCCCCACGGGTGCGGCCAAGTTCATGTCGCTGTATCTGCTGCTGGCCATCGGGTTCAAAGGCGGCAGCAATCTTGCCGAGCATGGCATCCATCTGGACCTGTTTCTAACCCTACTGGGTGGCGTGGCGCTGTCCTTTGCCATTCCGTTCGTGGCCTTTGGTTTGCTGCGGGTCATGACCCGGCTGGACCCGCTGAACGCGGCTGCGGTCGCCGGGCATTATGGGTCGATTTCGATCGTCACTTTCGTGACTGCCACAAGCCTGCTGGACCTTGTCGGCCTCAGCCATGACGGGTTCATGGTCGCCGTCGCCGCCGCGATGGAGGTGCCCGCCATCCTGTCCGCTCTGTGGCTTGCCCACAGATCAAATGGCAATGGCGTAAAGGAAGCGGGGCTTTGGCGCGATTTGCTGGCAAACGGATCGATTGTCCTACTGACCGGGGCGTTCTTCATCGGGGCCATAACCGGTGGTGAGGGGATGCAGATGATCGCGCCATTCATCGTGACGCCATTTACCGGTATCCTCTGCCTGTTTCTTCTGGACATGGGCCTTTCAGCCGGGCGGAGCTTGCTGAGTAACCGCGATAAACTGTCGGTGGGGCTATTTGGCTTTGGTGTGCTGATGCCCCTGATCGGAGCGATGATGGCATGGGCCGTCGGCGCAGTGATCGGCCTGTCCGAAGGCAGCCTGTTCCTGCTGATGGTGTTATCCGCTTCGGCCTCTTACATCGCGGTGCCAGCGGCAATGAAAATCGCGCTGCCCAAGGCCGAATCCGGGATTTACCTGACCCTGTCACTGGGAGTTTCGTTCCCGTTCAACATCACGGTTGGATTGCCGCTTTATCTGTGGTGGGTGATGTGACGGATCAGTTGACCAGCAAAATCGCCTCGACCCGGCGGTTCAGGTCCCTTCCCTCGGGCGTGGCGTTCGAGGTCAACGGGGCAAGATAACCGATACCGCGCGCCTCAAGCCGGTCTGCCGCGGCACCATGTTTTTCGATCAGGCGGACGCGAACCGCCTGAGCCCGCCCTGTGCTGACCGAGATATTTGCCTCGAGCGTGCCGGTGTCATCTGTGTTGCCCACAAGGGCCATCCGCACCGCTGGGTTGTCTTTCAGATATGCAGCGATCAGCGCAAGCGACGCAAAGGGGCCGTCGCCCAACGTGATCTCACCGGTGCGAAAATGCAGATCGTCCAGAATGACATGGCCGTTCTGTTCAAGATCAGCCAGCAGCCCCTGCGACTGTTCCACTGTCTCTTCGATGACAAGCGGCGGAGGGGCCTCGGCATCTGCAGGCGACACGCGGATCATCTGAACATAACCATCGGGTGGGTTGCGGCTGACCAGCAAACTCAGCGCTTCGTCCCCGCGCGTGGCGGACAAAAAGCGATAGTCCTGAATGGCGACATACATGTCAGGCGTTGGCACAGCCTCGGTTCCAAAGCGGAAGTCAAAGCCACCGCAGGTGCGCGCCTCACACTCAAACAACACATCGAACCCTTGTGCCTGAATCTGATCCCGCAGCGGTTCCAGCAACTGCAGCGTTGTGCTGGACCCCGCCTGCAAGCGCCACGTCAAACGCTCAACCCTGCCTTCGACCGTTCGGGCGGGCACAGAGCCGTCGGCAAAAACCCCGGTTGGCATGTCATAGCTGTCCAGGGCACTGGTCCTGTCGCTCACCAGACGCGAACCAGAAGACATCGTCAGGTCTTGCGCGGCCGCCGGCCCGACCCACAGGGCCAGTATGAGGGTGAGGTTTCGGATCATCGGGCCTGCGCGTGATATTCTTCATTGGGGGCCATCGCCGTGGCGCTGGCAACCCGGTTGGACATGTTGAAAAAGCCGGTCACATTGGCAATGTCCCAGATATCGCGGTCCGAAAATCCCGCGTCGCGCAGGCGCTGACGGTCAGGTTCTTCGATCTCGGTGCTGGCGGTCGTCATCTTTGCCGCAAAATCCAGCATGGCGCGCTGACGCGTATCCAAAGGGGCAACACGGTAGTTCATCACCAACATCTCACCCAGTTGCGGATCGCCCGATAATTGCCGGACCGCCGCACCATGGGCCACAAGACAGTAAAAGCACTTATTGATGGCCGAGACCACGACGGCGATCATCTCACGTTCCAGTTTGGACAAGCCGCTGTCGCCCAGCATCAAATCGTTATACATCCCCGTAAAGCCATTCAGCTTGTCGATGTCGAACGCATACGCCTTTAACACATTTGGCACAAAACCCAGCTTTTCGACGCAGATATCAAAGTACTTTTGGGTTTCGGGCGGCAGCGTATCGGCCATCGGCAGGTTCAGGGCTGTTGGCAGGGTGTGATCAGTCACGTCGGGCTCTCTCCTTGGGTAAGCTGACGGTAATGGTATTCTCCGACGATCTCCATCCCAAGCGAATGATAGAGACCGTTGGCCCCATCATTCGCCTTGGTGCAGATCACGCTAAGCGTTTCAGCGCCTTGCTCCTGCGCCCAGAACGCGGCAGCGCGCATCGCCCACCGGCCCAAGCCGTGACGCCGGTGCGACGGCAAAACCTCTAACGCGTGCACCATGGCGACCGTGTCATGCGCCGCGACAAAAGCAGTTCCCGCTGGCTGGTCCGCTCGCCGCAGTAACAGCCCGGTTTTCGGCCCCGGCGCGCGATCCATCACAGCCAGACGGTCGGGGCCAATACCCCCCTTGGCCCAGATTTCGTTCATGATTGCCAACGGGTCCCAGATGGCAAAAGCCGTGACACGTGGGATCGGAATATCCGTCAGATGCTCAACAGGGCAGGAATAGATGTTAACCGGGTCCAAAACGTCATACCCACGGTCCGCAAGCTGTCTGTCCAGCACCTCATCCCCCGGCCAAAGACAGAATATGCGCTTTTGCCCCATGGCCTGCATCGCAGCTTCGGCCTCTTCAATGTCAGCTATTGCCGCCGGGGCAAGCGCACTTGCAGCCGACACGCGAGAGCCCCCGCCCAACCCCCGCCGCAACCGGAACGGGCCGTGCACCTTGTACTCGGCGGCAGGCCAAGTGCCGTCGACCACGTCGCCCCAGTGCAGCGTCAAAGGTCTAGCTCTTTCGCCAATCGAGTAGTGGCTGCGTCAACACGAGCACCGTCGGTCCCGCGGATGACAACATTGGACCCGAATACGCCGTTGACCTGAAATGGATAGCTGCCAATGGAAAGATCAGGGAAGTCTTCGGCCAACACGGACAACGTCGCGGCAATGTCCCCTTCCCCGCGATCCACCCGCAGGGTTTGCGACAATAGCGGGCTGCCACGGGTCAGCCCATGCAGAACGCTGGCGACCATTGCCTGAAATACCGAAGGAACCCCGGCCATCACATGAACGTTCTCGATAGTAAAGCCCGGTGCAGTTGAAACCGGATTGTCAATCAGCGCTGCACCATCAGGGATGCGCGCCATGCGCAGGCGCGCTGCATTCAGTTCCAGCCCAGATTTCTCGTAGTGCGCCTCAAGCAGGGCACGTGCGTCGTCACGAATATCAATCGGCGTGTCGAAAGCGCGGGCCATACAGTCGGCGGTGATGTCGTCATGGGTCGGACCGATCCCACCGCTGGTAAAGACGTGGTCATGGGTTGCAGACAGCGCCTTGACCGCTGCTTCGATTGCGGCGGCCTCGTCGCTGACGACACGCACCTCTTTAAGGTCAATGCCCAGCTTGGTCAGTTCACCGGCAAGGTAGTGCATATTGGCGTCGCGCGTGCGGCCCGACAGGATCTCATCCCCGATCACCAGCATTGCGGCGGTTGGATTGGCCATGGCACGTGCCCCCCTCTTGATCGACCCTATGGGCAGGTATAGGCCCTTGGCCATGCGATTTGAAACCCCTCTTGTCCCCGCCCGCCTGATCCGCCGATACAAACGCTTTCTGGCTGATTGCAGGCTGGAGGACGGGCGCGAGGTGACCGCCCATTGCGCCAATCCGGGGTCGATGATGGGGCTGGCGGAACCAGAGCAGAAAATCTGGCTTGAACCCAATGACGACCCAAAGAAAAAGCTGAAATACGGCTGGCGGCTGGTCGATCATGAAAACGGCCATTTCACCGGGGTCGACACATCGGTTCCGAACAAAGCCCTGCGCGCAGCCTTGGAGGCGCGGGATATCCGCGAACTGGCCGCCTATGAAACCGTCCGCCCCGAGGTAAAATACGGCGAAAACAGCCGCATCGACTTTCTGTTGACCCGACCCGGCCTGCCGGATGCCTATGTCGAAGTCAAAAGCGTGACCCTGTCGCGCCTGCCGGGGCTGGCTGAATTCCCCGACAGCGTCACTGCACGCGGCACCAAACATCTGGGCGAACTTTCCGCGATGGTGGCACGGGGTCACCGGGCGATCATGCTGTACCTTGTGCAGCGCACGGATTGCGACCGGTTTGCATTGGCCGCCGATATAGACCCAACTTATGCCGACACGTTCGAAACCGTTCAGGCACAAGGGGTGGAGCGTCTGATCTACACGACACGCATCTCACCCGAAGGTGTTTGGGTACTGCCTAAGCCTTTGGACTAATTCGCAACCTAACGACTTTTACGGGTTGGGCCCTGTTCGAATGCGACGCGAACAATTGGCCGTCACTCGCCTTAAAAGTGCCACACTGCAGCAGCACACACAACTTGAAGGGTGGGTCTGACACGACAGAATCCGGCCTTCCAGTTCCGAGGCAATATCAGAGACATCAATGAAAAAGACATTTTCCGTACTTATCGCCGCGCTCACCCTGACCGCCTGTTCCGTGGACCCCCAAGCGGCGGCGACCCGCCGTGCCACACTGGTTCAAAGTGTTTTCCCAAACCCTGCTGACCAGCAAGGTCTGGATCTGGCATTTCCACTGGAATCAGGTGGCGTTTACAAGACCATTGAAATCGGCTTCTTCCCTGACGAAGTGACCGAGCCCGAAGTCAGACGCCGCGTCGCAGCATTCTGCGCAGGTCAGGCCAGCCCAAGGCTAACCGGACAAGCCGCAATCAAGAAAGACCTTGGTGTCAGCAACAGAACGCAGGCCGACGGGTCAGTCCGCCCCGTGCATTTCATTTTCTACACTTGCGTCTGAGACAAACAAAAAACTGCAAGCGTCCTCGATCATAGGGTCGAGGGGCTTGCAAAATCCGGCTCAGTTCAAGAAGCGGAAATTTCCCAGAAATGAACCGCTTATCGGACTTTTCCCCCGAAACTGACCATCTTCGCTCTGCCCAACCACGGCGCAAAGCTCTTGCCCTTGTCGGAAGTTCGCCCACCGGCTGCAGATTTTGTCTCCGTCCAGCCACCAGGTTCCGGTGTCGCGCCCAAGATGGGGGACTGTGGCCTCGAAGCTTCCGTCGCGCCGCAGAGTGGCGGTACCAGAGATATGGAACCGCTCAAACGCAATCTTTCGGCTGATGTTCAGTTCCGAGGCCAACTCCTGCGCTGTCAGGGTTCTATGGTCCTCGCGGCAGCCGCCCAGAAAGACCGCCACGGCGAAAACAAGCCATCTCTTCACATCAAGAATCTTCATTCTGCCACGCTGTACGGAAAACAGTGCTGGCGCAGCATAACAGAGGCAGACAGAGACCCTTGCTTGAAATTCCCGTGCTCAACGCCATTTGAACAGTTGAAAAAACCCGCGACCCATCGCCCTCTGGTACTTTCTGCACAAGCAGCGTAAAAGAAATGCTGCGCGAAACATTTGGAGCCTCGCACCGATGAAGGAACATCGTGGCCGTCTGACCAAGGACGGTATCCGCATCTATGAACAGGGCGACTTTGCCGGTATGCACGCGGCAGGGGCCTTGGCTGCGCGGATTCTGGATGACATTGCTGAGCATGTTTTTCCCGGTCAGACCACCGGGGCGATTGACGGCCTGATCACCCAGATGGTCGAGGACGCAGGCGCGACATCGGCCACCATCGGCTATAAGGGCTATCAGCACGCAAGCTGTATCAGCGTCAATCACGTGGTTTGCCACGGCATTCCCGGCGACAAGCGGCTAAAGGATGGCGATATCCTGAATATCGACGTCACCGTCATCGTCGACGGCTGGTTTGGTGACACCTCGCGGATGTATGTGGCGGGCAAACTGCCCCGCAAGGCCGAACGCCTGATTCAGGTGACCCATGATGCCCTGTTCAAAGGTATTGAGATGGTAAAGCCGGGCAACACGTTCGGCGATATCGGCCACGCGATTCAGGCCTATGTTGAAGCGCATCGCATGAGCGTTGTGCGAGATTTCTGCGGTCACGGCCTTGGGCGCGTTTTCCACGCACCGCCCAATGTCCTGCACTATGGACGGCCGGGTACGGGCGCAGTTTTGGAAGAGGGCATGTTCTTCACGATCGAACCGATGGTGAATCTTGGGCGACCCGAAACCAAAACCCTGTCCGACGACTGGACGGCCGTGACGCGGGACAAGTCCCTGTCCGCGCAGTTCGAACATTCGGTGGGCGTGACGGCAGATGGATTCGACATCTTCACCCTGTCACCGGGCAACAAGTTCCACTCGACCTATTCGTCCTGATCGGCGTTCTGATCGCGCCAGAGTTTCAAGAGCAGTGTTTCAGACCCCCAAGGCGTCGCAGCGTCATGGATGAAAACCGGCGCGCGCAACGGTTTGCGCGCAGGGCCGGTATCGGCTGCGGCCTCATGTGACGATGCCCAGATCGGAGGAGTCAATACACGGTCCATGAACACAGCCTAACACAATCAGCCAAGTTCCCCAAAGGCACGCCTTATGCGTCCGAGACACCCTTCCACATCAACGTGATATGCGTATCGCCATATTTGCGGCTGTTTTGCAGGGTGAAACCTTCGGGCGGCTGCATGGGCGCGTTTTCCTCCCACACGATCAAGGCATCATCGGCGATCCAGCCGCGCAGCGCGCCGATTGCCTTTTCCCCCATGGATTTGCCGTAAGGCGGATCAAGGAAAATCAGATCGTATGGTGCATCGGGATTGTCACCCAACCGGGTCGCGTCGCGGCGGATCAACTGGGTTCGGTCGGTGCTGCGGGTCAGGTCGATATTCTTGCGGATCAGCCCCTGCGCCACGCGCCCGTCATCCACGAAGGTCACATGGGCGGCCCCACGCGACAGCGCCTCAAGCCCCAACGCGCCGGTGCCCGCGAACAAGTCCAGCACTCGCAGCCCGTCAAAGTCGATCTGATGGGTCAGCACGTTGAACAGGCTTTCGCGCACCCGATCCGTTGTGGGCCGCAAATGCGCGCCCGCATCGCCCTTACCGACCGAGGTTAGGGCCCGACCGCGGAATTCTCCGGCAATGATCCTCACGCTTTGAGCAGCGGTTTAAGGTCCGCTGCGGGGTCGGTCACCACGGCGGGATCAGCCGTTTTGCCCGCGTCGATCAGACGTTTGCCGACCATATAAGCGCGCGGGTCGTTCATAGCGTCCACCGCGATCAACTGATCGCCCTTGTAATACCAGAAGGACACGGTTGCGCCTTCTCCACGCCGGGTCACAACGCGATCATAGCCGGTGTTAAGACCGGCGATCTGCAGTTTGACGTCATACTGATCCGACCAAAACCACGGCGTCGCGGTATATTCCTTGGCCGCGCCCAGCATGTTCTGGGCCACGATCTCGGCCTGATCAATGGCGTTGGGTACGCTTTCCAGACGGATACGCCCCCCGGCATGAGGGAAAGACGCGCAATCCCCCGCCGCCCAGATAAACGGATCAGATGTGCGCCCATGCGCGTCGGTCTTGATGCCGTTGTCCAGCTCCAGCCCCGCCATTTCAGCCAGTTGAGTCGCGGGCGCGATACCCACGCCCACAACGACAAAATCAACGTCAATCTTTGACCCATCGGTCAGAACCGCGCCCGTCACCTTGCCATCCTCACCCAGCAGACGGTCCAGCCCGACGCCCTCGCGGATATCGGCCCCATACCCCGTATGCAGCGCGCGGAAATAATCGCTGGTCTCGGGCGCGGCGACACGTTGCAGGATACGGTCGGCCATCTCGACCAGGGTCACTTTGACCCCGCGCTTGGCGCAAACCGCCGCAGCCTCAAGCCCGATATAGCCGCCGCCCACGATCAGCGCGCGAGCGCCGTCGGTCACGCGCGGTTCCATCTCGTCGATATGGGCCAGATCGCGCACCACATGCACGCCCGCCAGATCGCCGCCAATCGCGGCAGGCAGGCGGCGCGGGTACGACCCGGTTGTCAGGGCTAGTTCATCATAGGATATGACCTCATCGCCCAGCGAAACGGTCTTGGCCTTCGGATCAATCGCGGTCACGCGCTGGCCCAGACGCAGGGTGATGTTGTTCTCGGCGTAAAAGCTCTCGGGGCGCAAGAACAGACGCTCCAACTCCATCTCGCCCAGCAGATAAGCCTTGGACAAGGGGGGGCGCTGATAGGGCAGATGTGGCTCGGCCCCGATCAGGGTGATGTCGCCGTCAAACCCACCCTTGCGCAGCCGCGCGACCAGTGATGCACCCGCCTGCCCGGCACCAATTACGACAATATGGCTCATCTTTCCCTCACCCTGTCGAATTCCCGTGGCCTGATCCACGCGACCACCTATATTGCGGCTAAGCCCGACTCTGCAAATCCAAACGACAGGAGCATAAAAATGATTTCAACAGGTGATACGCTGCCCGACGCCACACTGACCCAGATCGGTGCGGAAGGCCCCGAAGAAGTTCGGATTTCAGACAAGACCAAAGGGCGCAAAGTGGTGATTTTCGCTGTGCCTGGCGCGTTCACACCCACCTGCCATTCGGCCCATGTGCCCAGCTTCATGCGCACCAAGGACCAATTCAGCGCCAAAGGCGTGGATGAGATCATCTGCGTTTCGGTCAACGACCCCTTCGTGATGAAAGCCTGGGGCGAGGCCACCGGCGCGTCCGATGCGGGCCTGACCATGCTGGCCGATGCCGCGTCCGAATTCACCAAAGCCATCGGCATGGATTTCGACGCCCCGCCTGCCGGGCTGATCGCGCGGTCGAAGCGTTATGCGATGCTGGTCGAGGATGGCAAGGTCACCGCACTGAATCTGGAAGAAAACCCCGGCGCATGTGAAATTTCTGCCGGTGAGGGCCTGTTGGACGTTATCTGATACGGTCTGGCCCCGGCACATCCGGGGCCAAAACCTCTAATTAACTTGATAGACTTCCCCGTTGCGCGAATACTCGACCTGTATTCATCAGGGAGTTGTTTATGAGGCTCAAGGTTTTCGCCCTTTGTCTGGGCACAGCAGGCGCGCTGGCCGCTTGCGGTCCGGCCCCCACCCCGCAACAACAGGCCGCCCGCCAGCATGAGATCGCGTGCCTCAGCGGCACGGTCGGCGGGGCGCTTTTGGGCGGAGTAATCGGCAACCAGTTTGGCGGCGGGTCCGGCAAAACGATCCTGACAGCTGCAGGTGCTGCGGTTGGCGGGATCGAAGGTCAGAAATTCGCATGCTGAGAGGATGCGTCATGAAATTTGGGTTGGTAACACTTTGCCTGACCGTTCTGGCAGGGACCGCTATTGCCGAGACCGCAGCAGAACTGCATGAAAATGAGCTGAAAGCGATAGACGCGAACAACGATGGATTCCTGTCCAAGGACGAATTCAACGCTTTTTCCGATTATGCGTTTCAGGCAATGGACGAGGATAAGAACGGCACCCTTGGTCTGGAAGAGGCCAAACCGTTTCTGGACATAAAACAATTCCAAAGCGTTGACCGCAACCGGGACAACCTTATCTCTCGTGCAGAATACGACGCGCAGATGAATGAGGATTTTTCATCTGCCGATCAGAACGGAAACGGACAGTTGGACTAGCGTCGGTCGAACCGGACAGGAGCGTGCAATGAACAAATGGTTTACTCTGGGTGTTCTTGGCGTGCTTGCGGCCTGCGATGTGCCACAAGCACCCGTGGTCACAGGTCCCGACGGCCAACAACAAATCCAGATCAGCACCAGCGGCCTGACCTGTTATGAGTCGCGTTGCCTCGAGATCAACCCTGCCGCCAGATCCGTGCGCATGGTCGGGAACCGTCGAACCGGAATACCCGGCAATATTGATGTCAGCGACGGCACGGTTACCCCTGCCGAATTCAGGCGTCTGGGTGAAGTCGCCAGCCTTGCCGGAGGCATGGGCTCACGCGGGGATCGCGGTTAGGCCAGGCTATCCATCTTGCGGGCAAGTTTTGCGTCAAGCGACGACAGCCCGCCGACGTCATGCGTTGAAAGCGTCACTTCGACCGTGCGGTAGACATTGAACCATTCAGGGTGATGGTTCCACTTTTCAGCAAAAATCGCCACCTGCGTCATCCAACCAAACGCATGGACGAAATCTTCGAAAATGAAGGTTTTTGTAATCGCATCCCGGTCCTTGACCATGGTCCAGCCGTTCTTGAACAGCGGGTCCAGAAGGGGGCCGCGGGTCTCGGTCGACAATAGTTCGGTCATTGCTGTTCCTCCGGGTTCGATTTTCTGAACGGGCCGTAATCCGTTAGAATCTCGATCTCTTCTCCCACTGCGTGGGCCTCGGCGTCCAGATATTTCTTGATCGCATCGGCAAAGCCGGGGTCGTTCACCCAGTGCAGACTATGCGTGCGCGTAGGCAGATAGCCGCGCGCCAGCTTGTGTTCCCCTTGCGCACCGGCTTCGACCCGCGCCAAGCCCTGTGAAATGGCGAAGTCGATCGCCTTATAATAGCACAGTTCGAAATGCAGGCAGTCATGGTGTTCAACGCACCCCCAGTAGCGGCCAAATAGCGTCTCACGCCCGATGAAATTCAACGCGCCCGCAATCGGATACCCGTCGCGTTCGGCCAGCACCAAGGCCATGTCATCCGCCATGGTTTCGTGTGCAATATCAAAGAATTGCCGCGTCAGATATGGCATTCCCCACTTACGTGAGCCCGTGTCCTGATAGAACCGCCAGAACGCGTCCCAATGTTCAGGCCGCAGGTCATCGCCGCTTAGGGTATGGATCTGGCCTCCAAAACCGCAAGCCTGCGCACGTTCCTTTCGGATATTCTTGCGCTTGCGCGACGATAACGCGGCCAGGAACCCGTCGAAATCGTCATACTCGTCATTCAACCAGTGAAACTGCTGTGAATGGCGAACCATTAGACCCATTTCTTCGCCCGCGGCGGCCTCCGCCTCGGTGCAGAAGGTTGCGTGAATGGAAGACACGTGATTGTCAGCCGCCAGTTGTACCGCCCCTTGAACCAGAGCGGACATACCTACCCCTTCATAGCCCGGCCGAACCAGAAACCGCCGCCCCGTTGCAGGTGTAAAGGGTACCGCGATCTGCAGCTTGGGGTAATAGCGCCCGCCCGCGTTTTCATAGGCATGTGCCCAGTTGTGATCGAAGATGTACTCGCCCTGAGAATGCGACTTGGCATACATCGGCGCCGCTCCGATCAGCATCCCGTCAAGATAGGCGGTCAGATACTGCGGCTGCCAGCCGGTGCCGCGCCCTACCGAACCGCTTTCTTCCAATGCCAGCAGAAACCGATGCGTGGTGAAAGGATCAACCGGACGACCCCCGTCCAAGGCTTCGGGGCAAGCGCAACTGTCCCACTCAGCCGCAGGAATCTGCGCGAGTGAATTCAGTACCCGAACCTCAATCTGTGCCTGATCCATGTGCCCTCCGCGTCTGATCTTTATCTGTGACGGACGGGGTTAGGTTCAACCCGGATGAGCGGCCAAATACCCCTCGAAGGTCACATTATCCGCAACCTTGCGGGCCTCTGCCTCTTGTTCGGGCGTGCGGATGGTCCAGCACAGGATCGGAACGCCCTGCGCCTTCAGTTCGGATACGCGGGGGCGCGCCAGGTCGGCGGCTTCGTGGCTGATAAAGCTGGCTCCGACCCGGTCGAAATCCGGAATGCCACGCAGATGGTCGCAAACATTCTGCGGCAACAGCTCTACCTTCGGTTCATAGGCGCAGGTTGTGATCCCACGCGGCAGATGCGGAGCGATACGCGCCAGTTCCGCCACCGAATTGGGGTTGAACGACATCAGCGCCACAGGGCCTTCATAGCCCTGCAAAGCGCGGACGGTGTCGTGCTCCAACGGGCCGACATTAGGGCCCATGGCACCATCCTGATCCTTGAGTTCGATCAAAAGAGGAACCTGGCCCGCGACGATGTCCAACACCTCGTCCAGTGCTGGAATGCCGTCATCGCCAAACAACAATGGCAGCTTCGAGGCCTCAGCCGACGAAACCTGACGGATCGGACCCGATTGGCCGGTCAAACGCGCCAAGTCATAGTCGTGGAACACCACGGCCCGGTCGTCTGCTGTCAGTTGCAGGTCGATCTCGATTCCATATCCGGCCTGAATCGCTGCGCGAATGGCCGCCCGGCTGTTTTCCGGGCGGTTGTCCGAGATGTCATGCAAGGCCCGATGCGCGATCGGGGCCTGCAGGAACGCGGCTGGTAAAGCAGACGTCATGCGATCTCGAAGATACCTTCGATCTCGACCGCCACGCCCAGCGGCAACGACGCAGCACTGACGGCCGAGCGTGAATGGCGGCCCGCTTCGCCCAGCGCCTCGACCAAAAAGTCGGATGCGCCGTTGATCACCTGCGGCTGCGCAGTGAAATCTGCGGTCGAATTCACGAACCCGGTCAGCTTGATCACGCGCACCAGCTTGTCGATATCCCCACCGCAGGCCGCCTTGACCTGTGCCAACAGGTTGATCGCGCAGACCTTCGCCGCGGCGGCTCCGGCCTCGACATCCATGTCATCGCCAAGCTTACCGGTAATCAGGTCGTCATCCTTGGAAATCTGGCCCGAGACATAGACAATGTTCCCGATACGCACGAAAGGGACGTAGTTGGCGGCCGGAGCAGGCGCGTCCGGCAAAGTGACGCCCAGGCTTTCCAGTTTTGCTGCGATGCTCATGTGATGATCCTCACCTAAATTCGACTCGGGTGGACGCTAACCGGGTTCAGGGATTTGGAAAAGCACGAAACCGGCGGTTTTTGGGGTTGCAGGCGCACTAAGCATAACTTCTCTTATTCCAGAGTGTTCCTCTCTGGTCACTTTACCTTGACCCTTCGTGCGGGTTAAACGCTGGCTGTTTCAATGTATTTGTGAAACACCTATGTGTCATCAAATTGAGCCGTCAATGCGCGGCCAGAACCAGTATTGATTAAGCGTTCGGCTGTATCGCATCCGAGCATGTTGGAGTGGCAAAAACCGTGTTGAGCAGAATTCGCTTAAAGCCCGTGATCGTCCTGTCCCTTATGGCAGTTCTTGGTGCATGTGCCACACGCCCACCCGAAGGAACGCCTCCGGGGGAAACTTTCGACCCCTATGAAAATGCCAATCGGGGCATCCACAAGTTCAATCTGGGCGTTGACCGGTTCCTGTTCCGCCCGGCCTCGAAGGGATACGTCAAGATCGTTCCGGATCCGATGGTCACCAGTTTCAACCATTTCGCCGAAAACCTGACGATGCCGGGGCAGGCGCTGGATTACCTGCTGCAAGGCAATCTCAAGCAATCCGGGAATGCCCTTCTGCGGTTCGTGATCAACACAACCGTCGGCGGCGCGGGCCTATCCGATCCTGCCAGCGAATTGAATCTGCCGCCGGTGGATACGGACTTCGGCGAAACCCTGCACGTCTGGGGTGTCGGCGAAGGCGCCTATGTGGAACTGCCGTTCTATGGCCCGTCAACCCAGCGGGATTCGATCGGCGTGATCGTCAATCTGTTCTCGAACCCCATCAACTTTACCCCCGTTCGCCCCGTCGACAATATCGGTGTCTACGCCGAGGTTGTACGCCGCATGGGGGATCGGGGCCGGTTCTCGGATACGGTTGATTCAATCCTGTACGAAAGCGCTGACAGTTACAGGCAGGCACAGACCATCTACCTGCAAAACCGGCGCTTTGAACTGGCAAGGGACGATGAAGAGGCCTATTTGGGTCTGTATGACGATCCCTACGCCGAAACCGGGACCGACCCTGTCAGGGACCCCTACCTAGACCCCTACGAGGACCCCTATGCCGAGTAACCATCTGAACCGACGCCACTTTATCGCCACCGGCTTGGCTGGTGCGCTGATGACCGCCCTTCCTGCTTTTGCCCAGACCGAAGCCAGCGCCAAGGCGTTGGTTGTCAGTGTCGTGGATGAAATCAACCGCGTGATCGCCTCGGGTAAATCCGAAAAAGCGATGATCCGTGATTTTGAGAAAATCTTCGTGAAATATGCCGACGTGCCGATCATGGCGCGCTATGTGCTTGGGGCCGATGGCCGGTCCGCCAGCCCTGCGCAACTGAAGCAATTTACCAGCGCATTTCAGGGCTATATCTCGAACAAATACGGTCGCCGTTTCCGCGAATTCATCGGCGGTCAGGTCACCGTGCGCAATGCCCGCAAAATCAAGGCCGGGTACGAGGTTCGCACCTCGGTCAAGCTACAGGGATCGTCGCCGTTTGAAGTGACCTTCCTTGTTTCCGACAAGTCGGGGCGTGACAAGTTCTTCAACATGTTCATCGAAGGCGTGAATATGCTGCTGACCGAACGGACCGAGGTCGGGGCCATGCTGGATGCCCGTGGTGGTGACCTGAACCTCCTGATCAAGGACATGAACCGGAACAAGGTGAGCTGATCCGCCTCACACTCGGAATGACGCCGCCCGATCCCTGATCGCGCGGCGCTTTTGTTTTAATTCAGCCGTTCGCCGGTTTCCTTGGCAAAGTAGGACACCTTGCTCATGTCAAAGGCAAGGTTCAACTTTTTGCCAGCCTGCGCACGGGTTTCCGCGTGCAGACGTGCCGTGACCTGTTTGCCGCCCAGTTCCGAAACCACATAGGTATCGGCCCCCGCCGGTTCGACCATATCGACCAGACACTCGGCCTCTTGCACGCCATCACCTGCGCGGAACCCCGCTTCGGCGATGTCTTCGGGGCGCAGGCCCAGAATCACATCCTGCGGCAGCGACAAATCACGTGCATCATTCAGCACCAGTTCGCCGCCGTCGCGCGCGATAGCGATCTGAGTACCCGAGCCATTCTTCCGCGCCTGCGCCGGGATCAGGTTCATCGCGGGCGAACCCATGAAATCGGCCACAAACAGGTTGGCCGGGTTGTTGTAGATCTCGGCGGGGGTGCCGATTTGCTGAACCACCCCGCCTTTCAGCACGACGATCTTGGTCGCCAGCGTCATCGCCTCAATCTGGTCATGGGTCACGTAAACGATCGACGCATCCAGCGTCTGATGCAGTTTCTTGATCTCGGTCCGCATCTCGACCCGCAGCTTGGCGTCGAGGTTCGACAGCGGCTCGTCAAACAGGAACAGCTTGGGATCGCGCACTAGCGCCCGGCCCATCGCAACACGCTGTCGCTGCCCACCTGACAACTGGCTGGGGCGGCGGTTCAACAGAGGCTCGATCTGCAAAAGCTGCGCGACTTCTTTCAGCTTGGCATCCTGCGTCGCCTGATCCACCCCGCGCACTTTCATGCCGAACGTGATGTTCTTGGCGACAGTCATGGTCGGGTAAAGCGCATACGACTGGAAAACCATCGCGATGTCGCGGTCCTTGGGGCTGACATGGGTCATGTCATTGCCACCAATGGACAAGGTGCCGCCGGTGATCTCCTCCAGCCCTGCGATACAGTTCAGCAGGGTGGACTTGCCGCACCCCGAGGGGCCGACCAGAACCAGGAAATCACCCGGCTCGATCGAGATGTTGATGTCCTTTAGAATCTCGGTCGCGCCGTAATTTTTATACAGATTTTGGATATCGAGGATCGGAGCCATGATTTATCCCTTCACAGAACCGGCGGTCAGACCGCGGATGAAATACTTACCGGCAACGACATAGACGAGCAGCGTCGGCAGCCCTGCGATGATCGCGGCGGCCATGTCGACGTTGTATTCTTTGACGCCGGTGGTGGAGTTTACGATGTTATTCAGAGCTACGGTCACGGGCTGCGTGCCCGCCTGGCTGAACGACACGCCGAACAGGAAGTCGTTCCAAATCTGCGTGAACTGCCAGATCACGGTCACAACGATGATCGGCAGCGACAGCGGCAGGAAGATCGACCAGAAAATCCGCAGGAACCCGGCCCCATCGACACGCGCGGCCTTAGTCAGCTCGGCCGGGATGGTGACATAGTAGTTGCGGAAAAACAGCGTGGTGAAGCCCAAACCGTAGATGACGTGGACAAAGATCAGGCCCGGAATGGTCCCGGCGATCCCCATTATGCCCAGCAAACGCGCCATGGGCAGCAAAACCACCTGAAACGGGATGAAGCAGCCAAACAGCATGAGCGAGAAGATGATGTTCGCGCCTTTGAACCGCCACTGAGCGACGACATAACCATTCAGCGCGCCCAGCAGGGTCGAGATCGCCACAGCAGGCACCGCGATCAGGACCGAGTTCCAGAAATAAGGCCGCAAGCCCTCGCACTGAATACCGGTACAGGCACCGGACCATGCGGTTTTCCAGGCATCAAAGCTGACCTCGCGCGGTAAGGATATCAGGGACCCGGTGCGGATTTCCTCAAGGCTTTTCAGCGATGTGGTCAACATCACGAACAGCGGCATCAGGTAATACAGCGCAAACAGGCCCAGCAGGACATAGAGCAACCATCGCAGGGCAATCTTGCCAGCGGCACTTTGGCTACGGGGTTCGGTTTGGGATTGGGGCATCGACAGATCAGTCATTTTTCGCCCTCAGTTCTGAGTAAAGATAGGGAACGACGATGGCAAAGACGACCAGCATCATGATCATCGCGGAAGAGGCCGCCTGACCGATATCACCGCGCGAAAACGCCATGGCGTACATGTAGGTTGCCGGCAGATCGGTCGCGTAACCCGGACCACCACCTGTCAAGGCGATGACAAGGTCAAAGCTTTTGATCGCAAGGTGGGCCAGCACGATGAAGGCCGACAGGAAAATCGGGGCCATCGAGGGGATGATGATCGCCGTATAAATGCGCCATGTGGGGATACCATCGACCTGCGCGGCCTTGATGATCTCACCATCCACGGATCGCAGACCGGCCAGAAACAGCGCCATGACGAAGCCCGAGCTTTGCCAGATCGCGGCCATGACGATGGTGTAGATGGCGTAGTCGGGGTTCACTAGCCAGTCGAACTCGAAGTTTGTGAACCCCCAGCCCTGCACCATGGATTCGATGCCCAACCCCGGATTCAAAATCCACTTCCACGCCGTGCCGGTCACGATCATCGACAGCGCCATCGGGTACAGGTAGATCGTGCGGATCGCCCCTTCGACGCGGATCTTCTGATCCAGTAGGATCGCCAGCAACAGGCCCAGCACCATCGCGATCACGATGAACAGCGCGCCAAAGATATACAGGTTGTTAATTGCCGTATCCCAGCGGGGCGAGTCGAACAGGCGTTCATACTGGATGAAGCCCTTGATCTCGTATTTCGGCAGCAGTTTCGATCGGGTTAGCGACACCCAAGCCGTCCATCCGATAAAGCCGTAGACAAAGATCAACACGGCAATGAACGACGGTGCCAGCACCACCTTGGGCAGGTGGTTTTCCAGCCATTCGGACATTTTTTCCTCCGGGGAAAGATGCTCTGCCCCGTCAGTATAGGGGGCAGAGCGTATTGGATCAGTAGCTGTTTGCCACTGCGTCCGCCAGTTGCTGAACCGCGTCAGCCGAGGACATTTCCGAGTTGAAATGCGCGGTTACAACATCGGTAATCGCACCAGACTGCGACCCACGCAATGCCATGCCATGAGCATAGGACGGCAGCAGCGAACCGCTGGCCGAGGTCGAGCCCATGTCTTCGGCCGACAGGTTTGCGCAGATGTCAAAGTCGTCCAGCGCCACGTCGGTCCGTGCCGGGATCGAACCTTTGTTCAGGTTGAACACTTTCTGGAAGTTCGGCGCGACGATCAGCTTGGCCAGCAGATCCTGACCCGCTTTCTTGTCATCTCCGTCCACGTCGAACATGGCGAAACTGTCTACATTGTACAGGTAGCCGTCACCGGGGGTAGAGGCGCATAGGAAGTCCTCACCCGGTTTTTTGCCAGCCGCCAGAAACTCACCCTTGGCCCAATCACCCATGATCTGAAAGGCCGCTTCGCCGTTCATCACCATGGCCGTCGCCAGGTTCCAGTCACGGCCCGAGAAGTTTTCGTCCACATAACCACGCAGGGTCCGCATCTGGTCAAACACCTGCACCATTGTGTCCGAGGTCAGCGCCTCGGGGTCCAGATCAACCAGCGCCTTTTGGTAGAATTCCGGTCCGCCGATGCCCAGCAGTACAGCTTCGAACACGGTCGCGTCCTGCCAGGACTGACCACCATGAGCCAGCGGAATTACTCCGGCATCCATCAGCTTGACGGCAGCCGCGTTGAACTCGTCCCACGTTGTCGGCATCTCGATGCCATTGGCGGCCAGGACATCCGCATTGGCCCAGATCCAGTCCACGCGGTGGACGTTCACAGGCGCGGCACACCATGTGCCTTCGCACATCATATGACCCGCGATCGAGGCCGGCAGAACATCGGCCCAGCCTTCGGCTTCGGCAACGGATGAGATATCGGCCAGAACGCCTTCTTCATACCATTCCTGAATCGCCGGGCCTTTCAACTGAACAGCGGTCGGCGCGTTCCCGGCCAGAACACGGGCACGCAGGGCTGTCATTGCAGCATCACCGCCGCCACCAGCGACCGGCATGTCGGTCCAGGTGCCGCCATTCGAGGCGAACTCTTCCTGCAGAACGGCTACCGACTTGGCCTCACCGCCCGACGTCCACCAATGCAGAACTTCGGCTTCGGGGCCCGCCAGCACCGACGATCCGGCCAAAACCGCCATCGTCGATACAGTGGCAAATGCAAAACGCTTCATTTTCTATCTCCTCCCTGAGAACTTACAGGCTGCCGCAGCAGCGATAACGGCCATACTGGTGTTCGGGTGCCGTCTGGCAACGTGAAATCCGCGTCAAGCCGCTGCGATGGTCCAAATATTCACCGCTTCTGTTACAGCGTGTTACGTTGACATTGAATCTGTTTCCGTTCGTTACAATTGATGACGCCAGGAGGCAGAGCACGGGAGGACGAATACTGTGAGCATTCCGCGGCTGTTGGTGGTCGATGACGACCCGGACATGCGGTCAATGATGACCCAGTTCCTGCAGCAAAACGGCTTTATCGCCCTGCCCGCCAGTTCCGAGGCTGAAATTCGCGCACACCTGAACGCGGGCCGCATCGACCTTATTCTGCTGGACGTCATGCTGGGCGATGAGAACGGTGTTGAAATCTGTTCCCGGCTGCGTGCCGAACAGGACGTGCCGATCATTCTGGTATCCGCTTTGTCGGCAGATCACCAACGCATGGCGGGGTACGAGGTTGGGGCCGATGACTACATCGCCAAGCCGTTCAATCCTCAACTGCTGCTGGCCCGCGTGCGCGCAGTAATGCAACGGGCGCGCCGGACGCCTTCTCTGGCCTACCGCCGCCGGACTCGTAGCTTCCGGTTCGACGGGTGGCTCTATGACGGTAAACGGGATGAGGTGCACTCACCCGAGGGTTATCTGGTCGCGCTGTCGCAACGTGAAACGGCGCTGCTGAAGGTTTTGCTGGCCAATCCGCATATTCCACTGAAGCGCGACGAAATCGTTACCGCACTGGACGTAACCGGCGACTCAGACAAGCCAGAAGCGCAAGGACGGGCCATCGACATGCTGGTTGGTCGCTTGCGGTCAAAGATCGAAGCCAATCCGAAGGACCCGCAGATGCTGCGCACTGAGCGCGGCGTTGGATACGTGTTCGCCGCAGATGTTTCGGTGCAAGAGGAATGACGTTGCGCCTGCGCAACCTCGGCTGGATCTGGGCGGTATCAGCATTTGCCGTAGGAGTGCTCTGCGCTAGCCTGTGGTTCGCGTCATCCCGCGCCTGGACCCAGTTCCAGATGCGTTCGTTTGTTGTCGGTTTTACGATCTATGAGGACCTGCGCACCGGAATGGTCTCCTCCCCTGAGTTTTCCATCACACCTTTGTCGCCTGACAATGCAACGCTTGCAGAGAGAGGTGAGTTCAACCGCGTTCCGGGTTTTTCCGACCGCCGGTTCGTGACCAACCTGTCCATCCTGACCGACAGTTCGTCCCCACTGAGTGGACGGGAACTGACGCTGGCCGTCCTGTCTGACCGGTTGGTCTATCCGGTGTCCGATATCGTTTCCGGCAGCGATCAGACCGGCCCCGAAAAGATGGGCAACCTGACCAAACTGCTGGCGACTTATTGCAGTGAGCCCATCGTGTTCGCGCAATTCGGACGGGGGCCATGGTACCAGGTGGATGGAACGAATATCTGGGGATGCCGGGCCGCGCCTGCTGACCTGAGATTGCCGGCAATCCTGTTGGGCGTTGTCGCGCTGGCGGTGATCATGACGTCGGTCGGGAACGCGTCGGATACGTTCACACGTTTTTCCCACGCTTTGCGAGAGCGCCAGCGGCGCGGCGGTCCGGACAGTTATGACACGAGCGGCCCCGCTGAACTGCAGGACATCGTATCGGCCGTAAACGCACATCTCGAAGCGGAACGCGCGCAACTGGAAAAACGTGCAACAGTTCTGTCCGGGGTCAGTCATGACCTTGGAACGCCGGCAACCCGTGTCCGGCTTAGGGCCGCCCTGATCCCCGATGACGAGCTGCGCGAAAAGCTCGAGGCGGATGTGGATCAGATGACGGGGATGATCGAAAGCGTCCTGACCTACACGCGGTCTGAACTCAGCGTTGAAGAGCCGCGCCAGATTTCACTGACCGCTTTGGTCGAAGCGGTCGTCGCTGATTATCAGGACATGGATTTGCCGGTTACCTTGCAAAAGGTCGATCCGGTGGCGGTGCAGGGCGCGCCTTCGGTCTTCATGTCCCGCCGGGGACAAGGCCGCCTGCCCGAGACACGGCGTATGCTGGTCATGGGGCGACCGATTTCCCTGAAACGCGCCTTGACCAACCTGATTGACAACGCCCTGAAATATGGTCGCCATGCCGAGGTGCAACTGGAAACGGATGCGCGCACCGCAACCATCACAATTCAGGATAAGGGCACCGATCTGTCCGTTTCGGATATCGAAGATTTGATGACCCCGTTTCGGCGTGGATCGAATACGGGATCGTCCGATGGTTTCGGGCTGGGTCTGACGATTGCCGCGACAGTTGCAGAACAACACGGAGGCGCGCTGAGTTTCGAGGCCGGCGACAGGGGCCTGCGCGCGTGCCTGCAGATCACCCGGCAATAACAGGTCAGGTCATATAGCTGCGCACCAACGCACCTGCGATCAGGGACCAGCCATCCGCGATAACAAAGAATGCCAACTTAAACGGCAGCGATACTGTCGCTGGTGGCACCATCATCATGCCCATAGACATCAGTACCGCAGCTACAACCAGGTCGATGATCAGGAAGGGCAGGAAGATCAGGAAACCGATCTGAAATGCCCGAGCAATTTCAGACAACATGAAAGTCGGCATCAGAATCGAAAGCGGCGCTTGGGGCGACAAGGCAATCGCCTCCCCCTCAGGACGCAGGGCGGCCATCGCATGAAATGTATCCGGATCTAGCCGAGCCGCCATAAAGCTTCGAAATGGCTGCAGGGCGCGCTCAAGCGCCGGTTCCACATCCATTGTTTCGTCGATCATTGGGCGAATGCCGGTTGTCCAGGCTTCGGTAAAGACCGGCTCCATAATGAAATAGGTGAGAAACAGCGCCAGGCTAACGATCAGCATATTGGGCGGAGATTGCTGCAATCCGATACCTTGCCGCAGGATAGCCAGAACCGTGATCAGAAAAGGAAAGCACGTGATCATGATCGCCAGTCCGGGCGCAAGGCTCAGCACTGTGATCAGAAGGATCAACTGAATGGTCCGCGCCGAGATCGACCCGCCCTCTCCCAGCGAGAGCGACAGCTCTTGCGCCGCCGCCAGAGAGGGTATCAAAGATAGAGCGGCGACGGCCACCCAAAGCAGCAAGCGCATCAACCGATCCCGTTCTGCAAGTCCGCAATCTCGGTCAACCTCACGGCTAGTTGACCCGCCTGATCGCCCTCCATCTCTTCCAACAGTCCGCGCGCCACCAAGTGATCGCCAACATACAGATCGACCGGGTCTTCGATCCGCTTGTCCAAGGTTAGCACCGCATTCTCACCCATGTTCAGCAAATCCCGGATCAGGGGACGCGCGCGCCCGACCGAGACCGTGACCTCGATCGGGACAGAGTCGAAGGGACTGGACTTTTCAGGTTTTGGGATTTGGTCGTCACTCATGGCTCAATGCCTCTTTTGCCTCAAAAACATACGCGTCGAATGCGCCTGAGATCGTTGCAAGCAGGGCGCTGCAATCTACCTCACGTTGGAAAACACCGACCTGCAAGCGCGCTTGACCGGGCTCCAATGCCGGGTCTTCAATCACCTGGGTCTCGGAGGACAGACTCTCTGGCACCATGCTCTCCAACTCGGACGCGCACCCTTCGGGCACAAAGGCCTGCATGGGCTGCCCGATGTGATCACGCGCCATTTCGGTCAACTGTTCGACCAGCCGGGCCGCAAAGCCACGGTCCAGTGTTTCGGGCAAAACGGTTCGCATTAGACTCTGGAACATCGGCTCCAACGACGTGGACATCCGTGCAATCGCTTCGTGATATGTGAAGGACATATCCTCAAGTGATTTGGCCAGAGTTGCAGACGCCTCGCCACGGTCCTGTTCCCGCGCCTGAAGCGCGTCTTCCCATCCTGCGCTGTAGCCTTCTTCAAACGCAGCCAGCCGCATTTCTTCCAGCGCGTCGTCATCCAGGAGATGCACCTTTCCTGTTCCAGCCTGCAGGGTGAAATCTTCCAGAAGGTGAGCAATTGACATCAGACCCGCTCCTCCTCTTCCTCAAACCAACTGCGCAGGATTTCGACAGTCTCTTCCTGCTTGTCGCCGATCATCGCCCGCAGCCGCTCCACCGGATCAGCGCCGGTTGACGGAGCAAGTGCTGGTACGTTGCCTGCGGGTGCCTGCGCCTCAAGCGGAGCGAAATTGCCGTTGTCCCCGGTTGCAATCTCGCCGGTCAGGGCAGCATCTGGCTCGGTCGGCTGGGACGCAGGCAACAAGGCGGTCGCTTCGCTCGGTTTCGTTAGGATTGGGCGGATCACGAACAGGCCCAAAACCAGAGCGACAAACGCCAGAACCACCATCTGAATTAACGACATCGCGTCCAAATGCACTTTTTGCCAGATCGAAGCAGACGCCAAGGTCCCCTGTGGTTCAACCACCGGAAGGTTCAGGGACTTTAAGGTAATCACGTCCCCGCGTTCGGCGTCGAAACCAACCGCTGAGGCCACCAATTCCTCAAGCGCGGCAAGTTCAGCCTGCGGCATCGGTTCGAAGCGTTCCACCCCAGCGGCATCCACCGCTCGAGTTCCGTTCACCAGAACGGCGACAGTCAGTCTTTTGACCGCCCCCGGTGCATTGTGAACCTCAAGCTCTGTCTCTGAAACCTCATAGTTCACACGTTCGCGCGTTTGCGTCGCGTTCGAGTTCGACTCATCACCGCCCGCGCCATCGCCATCCGGCAGGTTCGACGCCACCGTTACATCCGCCGATTGGTTCCGCGCACTGTCCGAGCGTTCCTCGACATCCGTGCTGATCGCGACCCGACCGTTGGGATCAAACCGACGTTCGCGTATGGATTCCGTTTTGGTCACGGTATCAACGCTGACCTCAATAACCGCGTTTCCGGCCCCGACTCGAGCTTCGACAAGGCGCAAGACCCGCTCGCGCAACTGGCGCGACTTTTCATCAGCCGTGTCCGAGGCAACAGCATTATCCTGCGCGCCAATCACGGCCCCGCTGGAATCGATTACCGCCACATTCTCGGGCGCAAGCCCGCTGACGGCCGAGGCAACAAGAAACCGGATCGCCTTGGCCTGATCCGCTGTAATTTCCGCCCCTGAAGACACCACATAGACCGACGCCGTCGGCGCGATGCTGCGTTGAAACGGATTGGTTGATCCATTCGCGATATGCACACGCGCCTGACTGATATGCGGGCTGCCAACGATGGTCCGGGCCAGCTCACCTTCTTTTGCACGCCAATAAGCAGCATCGAACATCTGCGACGTCGTGCCAAAACCGCTAAGCGAATCCAGAAGCTCGTACCCCTGCGTTCCGTTGGCGGGCAAACCTTCGCTCGCCAGTGTCATGCGCAGTTCGTCCCGCTGCGACCCCGGCACATAGATCGAGCCGCCCCGAATCTCGTAGGGAACGCCACGCTGTTCCAGCGATCGGACGATATCCCCCGCCGCGCCACTTTCCAGCCCGGCATAGAGCAAGGTCATCGACGGTGCCGTCACCAATCGCGACATCGCAAGGACGCCCAAAAACACCAGCACAACCGCACCGGCAAGGATGATTTGTTTACGCCTGTCCAAACTAGCCCAGACAGTTCCGATCTGCTGCACGCTCACCTCCGACTCGCCGACATTCTGCCCGGCGCATCCCTTGTTTGGACGATTGCCCTTAACAATCGGTTAGTCCCTGCCGGGTTATGACGATCGCAGAACGGATGAATGAGGACCTCATGACCGACGCGACCGCAGAACAGGCAGAAATCCCGAAAAAATCGGGGAAAATGGGGCTGATCATCGGGCTGATTCTGGCGATGATTGGCGCAGCAGGCGGGTATTTTCTGACCACCTCGGGGGCGTTGCCAATCGGGACCAAGACCAGCACGCATGAGGCCAAGGAAAAAAAGAAAAATACGCCCGGAATGGCGTTGCCCGATGTTGGCTTTGTCGACCTTCCGCCAGTGATCGTTTCGGTAAATACAGGCGCGTCCCGCCACTTGAAATTTCACGCTCAACTTGAGGTGAGTTCTGAATTCCTGGGTGACGTCGAAAAAATGAAACCGCGAATCATGGACGTTCTGAACGGATACCTGCGCGCGGTCGAAATCTCAGACCTCGAAGATTCTCTGGCGCTTATGCGTATCCGCGGACACCTGCTTCGGCGCATCGGAATAGTCGTCGGAGAAGATCGCGTGCGCGATGTCCTCGTCATGGAATTCGTACTGAACTAGGAGGCGAAGTTGGAACTGATCGCAGATATGTTGCTTGTTGCGGGGGCCCTTGGTGCGGGTTTGTACTGCTTCGTTCTGTCCCGGCGCCTGAGGCGTTTCACAGATCTGGAAAAAGGGGTCGGCGGCGCGGTGGCTGTCTTGTCGACGCAGGCGGATGAATTGAAGAAATCACTGGATGCAGCGCGGGCGGCGACTGACAAATCTGGGGATGACTTGAAGGACCTGACCCAGCGAGCAGAAACAGTTGCGCAGCAGTTGGAACTGATGATGGCGTCGATGCACGACGTCATCACGGAAGAACCCAAGCCCGAAGCCCCCACCAAAGCCGAAACTGATACTGCGCCAGAGGCCCCAGAGGCTGAGATTTCACCAGACGTCGCTCACAGAGCTGACACATCAGAATATGATGCGGATCACGTCCAGAAACCAGAGCAAGACAGCCCCGCCAAACGACCGGTTGGCCTGATGTTCATGCGGCATGGTCGTAATCGGGGCGAGGTCACAGGATGAAGCGCGAACCTGCCAACCGACCCAAAGGTGGTGTTCTTGCAGTGATATCCGCTTTGATGGTCGGCTCAGCCGCGATTCGAGTGGGACTTGAAGCCGGACCTGCCCTCGCCAAGACCACCGAACCAACGGCATCCGAGCCCGCCAATACTCAGGTAGACCGGCCCGGGGCGCAGGAACTTCTGACCGCGCTGTTGCGCCGCGAAGAAGCGTTGAAAGACCGCGAGGCGGCGTTGCAGGTCAAGGAAAAGGCCCTGAGTATCGCGGATCGGGCCATTGCGAGCAGGTTGGTCGCCTTGCAGGAGGCCGAAGAAAACCTGCGCGAAACGCTGGCCTATGCCGAAAAAGCCGCCGAAACCGACCTGACACGCCTGACTGACGTTTATCAAAGCATGAAGCCGAAAGACGCCGCAGCCTTGTTTGAAACGATGGACCCGGGGTTTGCGGCAGGTTTCCTGTCGCGCATGCCACCCGATGCGGCAGCGGGCGTTCTGGCCGGGCTCAGCCCCGAGGCGGCTTATACGATCAGTGTCATCATGGCCGGTCGAAACGCCTCAGCCCCCCAAGAATGACCTGAATCTTAACACCCGCCTTTGACTCTGCTGGAGATCACACATGATCGGACTAATCGGAATTGTCGTCATTTTCGTCATGGTATTTGGTGGCTATCTGGCTGCTGGTGGCAAGATGGCAATTATTTTGAAATCGCTACCGTTTGAAATGATGATGATCGGGGGGGCGGCTGTCGGTGCTTTTCTGATCAGCAACGACCTGAGCGCTGTGAAACACACCGCCAAGGACATCGGCAAAGTTTTTAGGGGCCCGAAATGGAAGCCGGAAGACTATCGCGATCTCTTGTGCCTGTTGTTTTCCCTGATCCGAATAGCAAAGGCCAATCCGGTCGAGGTGGAACAGCACATAGAAGATCCCGAAAATTCATCTTTGTTTTTGGCCTACCCAAAAATTCAGTCAGACAAGGAGGCCGTTGATCTGATTTGCGACACGATGCGCTCTGCGTCGATGAACTATGACGATCCGCATCAAGTGGAAGAAGTGCTGGAAAAGCGGATGGAGGCGAATTTTCATCATGCCATGCATTCCAGCCACGCCATTCAAACGGTTGCTGATGGCCTGCCCGCTCTGGGGATTGTCGCCGCTGTTTTGGGTGTGATCAAGACAATGGGCTCCATCGACCAGCCACCCGAAGTTCTGGGGAAACTGATTGGCGGCGCCCTGGTCGGGACGTTTTTGGGAGTTTTCCTGGCTTACGGTCTGGTCGGACCCTTCGCCGGCAAGCTGAAAGCCGTCGTTGAGGAAGACAACCATTTCTACCAACTGATCAGGGAGGTTCTGGTCGCCAATTTACACAACCACAATCCTGCAATGTGTATCGAAGTCGGACGTCAGAACACGCCCACCCATAACCGACCGGGCTTCTCCGAGCTGGAAGATGCGTTGAAAGAGCTCAAGCAGGCCGCGGCATGATCAGGGCAGGAATACTCGCAGCGGTTCTAATGGGATTGGCTCGGGCGGCAGTCGCGCAGGATGTTCCGGTTCGGTCAGGTGAACACGAAGGTTACACACGGCTGGTTGTGCAGGTGCCCGCGAACACGGGCTGGACCCTTGCACAGACCAAAAACGGCGCGCGCCTGAGCGTCGCGTTGGATGGCGTGAAATTCGATACCCGCTCGGTCTTTCGCCGGTTGACGCAAGATCGTCTGGCGGCGATTTCACAGAGCACTCCGGGAGGAGCACTGGAAATGCAATTCGGTTGCGACTGTGTCGCGTCCTCGTTTTTGCACAACAAGACGATGATCGTGGTGGATATTACTCCGGCGGCACTGCTCCCGGAAATCAGCGGCGATATTCCACCCCCGCTGCTGCCCAAAACGACCCCGGCGCAAAACCCGTTGAAGCAAACACAACTGCCGGAGGCGTTGTCGCTGCCACTATTGAGCTTGAATGCGCAACAGCTTGAAAGCCAGTTATCGACCCGGCTTCTACAGGGTGCCGACCGCGAACTCGTCGACCTCAGGATTGCTCCGGTTGGGCCCAGAGCGTCCATCGCGCAAGAACCTGTGCTTGCGCCGATGGATCCGGGCGCAAATATCACCGTGACTTCGGCTTTGGATGAATTGGATGAATTTCTGGATGCAGGCATTATCCCGAATGAACGCCAGCCTCAGTGCCTGTCCAGCGCAGACCTAAGCTTTGGGACATGGGGCGGAACGAAGCCGTTTCCAGAACTGGTGTCAGCGCTCCGGTCAGCAATGTATCAGGAATTCGATACCCTCGATGAAACGAAGGTATTGGAATTGGCAAAGCTATACGCGCCCCATGGGTTTGGCGCAGAAGCGATTCAGGCATTGGGCTTGTTGGACCCGAATTCGCGTGAATCAGAACGCATCAACGCGATCGCGCAGTATATGGACGACGGTCAAGTTTCCGGGTCAAATCCGTTCAAAGGCCAGCAAGGGTGTGACAGCGACGCGGCATTGTGGGGGGTGCTGACCGAAGGGAACCTATCGGGTGATGTTCGGTTGAAGACAGTGGAACAGACCTTCCAGCGCCTGCCGAAACATCTACGGCGTCAGGTAGGTCCGGCCGTGGCCGAGATTTTGACTGAAGGTAAGGAACTAGAGGCCGCCCGGCGCGTATTGCGGGCAATTGACCGGGTTTCGGATTATTCCACGGCAAGAGCGTCGCAGGCCAAGGCGACCGTCGCAACGGCGGAGGGCGATGGACAACGCGCCGAAACACACCTGGCGGACGTCATCTCATCTTCGGACACAACGGTAGAGGCTCCGCTGGCCCTTGCACGACTTGTCGAGAAACGGTGGTTCGACAGAGGCTCTGTTTCTGCGAAAGAAGTCGAATTGGCTGCCTCTTACGCTGTTGAATTCCGAGGTTCAGAGTTTCAGCCCATGACCCAGCGCACCCATGCAGTTGCCCTAAGCCTGAATCATGAATTTGATCAGGCGCTGAACCTTCTGGGGGAAATCCCTAAGGACGCGGAGGATGAGGTCGCATTAAACCGGGTCACGCAAATGCTGGTGGAACGTGCAGATGACACGACTTTTTTGCGCCGCACGCTGATCATGTCGAAAAGAAACACCTACGCTCTGTCGACAGAAACCGCCGTCGCGGTAGCAACCCGGTTGGCATCGCTTGGTTTTGCGGGTCCGGCCCATTCCATGGTAAGTCGTATTCAAGATAAGACGCAAAAATCGGATCGCGCGCGTGTTCGGGCCCAATCTGCCTTGCAGAGTAACCGACCGCATCAGGCGCTGCTTGAACTGGCTACGACCCCGTCTACAGATGCTGTTGATCTTAGGGCACAGGCGTTGCAGGCAACGGGCGACTTCGCCGCCGCGGCCAACGTGTTAAGGGCCTCGGGTCAGCATGAAGCGGCTAACAGATTATTCTGGTTGGCCAATCTTGATGATGAAGTAAAAACTGAACATGACGATCGGTTTAGCCAAGCCAGCCAATCCACTCAGTTCCTTTCGCAACCTTTGACCCGCAGCCCGGACAGGCCTTTGGCCGATGCCAGAGAGCTATTGCGGCACAGTGCCAATACCCGACGGGAGATTGCTGCGCTCCTGTCGAAAGTGGCTGAATGAAAACTGGAGGAATGGAAAAATTTGTTTTGTTAGAGCCTTTTTCGATCGATTATCGAGTAACGGGGTGAAAGATTAATTGTGCCAAATCAGAATAGCGGCTTGTCGGTTCGCACCATCCCAAAATGGCAGTTCGGATGGCATTCGCCCTTCGCTCACCCACCACAGGCGCGGCAAATTCTGTGTATTTGGCGATTACGTCTTCGCGTTCAAAGGGTACTTCGGGACCGCCGCGGGCATGAACATCGCCCGAATCCAACACTCGTCCATCTGTGGTCTGGATGCTTACATCCGCCCATCTGCCTTTCGGAAATCGCTCAGCGTGGCGCTTGGACCGAGAGGTATGAATGCGCGCCATGAACTCGGCAACAGACGGGTCGGCCAGGCCAGCCCCAGAAATATGCTCGACCCCAATCCGTCCGTAAATCGCCTGAACCGCCACGGCAAAGGGCAGGGAATACTGCGCCTGTGACGTCGTTTTGGGCATTCCCCCAAACAGGCACACAGCCTCATCAAAACTGTTGATCTGGATGGACAGAATTTGGTCGTGCGTCAGATCATTCGACTCCATGACCGCGCGAACCGCATCAATCGCCGCGTGCGCCCAGCGGCAGATCGGATAAGGTTTTACATATTGGTGTTCAACCTGCCAGAACTGACCCAGATCAGCCCAATGAGATGCCGCAGATTGGGCTTCAATCGTGATGGCCGGGGCGCCGGTAAATCCCTTTTCGGCTAGAACAGCGGCGGACAGCCCAACCAGAGCCCCCCAGCCAGAGCCGTCGTGCAGCATCGTTGGATTCGCAATTTCCCGCATCATTTGACTGCGCGGGCCGTGATACTCGGCGATCCCCATCGCCTGTCGCAATTGTTCCGGCGTATGCCCCCGCAAGCGCGCGGCCATTGCCGCCACACCCAGCGCGTTCCACGCACCCGATGTATGATATTCGTCGACCGAGGCGTGCAGCGATAACCCGGCGCGCCCCGCAACCTCATACCCGGTGATCACGGCAGCCAGCGCGTCGGGTCCGGTCAGGTCGGGGCAATGCTCGGCGAGGGCGACAAGCGTGGGCAAGACGACAACGCCGATATGCCCCTTGGTCGGGTTGTACCCGTCATGCCCGTCCAGATTGTCGGTATGGGTTGCCATGGCATAGGCAGCCCCTGCCATGCTGACCCGCCGCCCATCGAACATCATACGCGCGCTAAAATCTTCCTGCGTGCTGGCATACAGCACTGACGCTGTTTCACGGGCGATCACCCCCGCCTCCATCGGACCAGAGGCGATCAGGATACCCATAGTGTCCAGCATCATCAGGGCGGCAGCGTCCATCGCGCTTTGCGGCATTTGGTCCGCTGTCCGGCGCAGTGCAAAATCCGCGACTTGGTCGAACGTCCCCGTCATTTTACCGGGTCCGCCACAGGTTGCCTTATGTCCCGAAGGCGCAGACCTGACGGATCAAATGGCGGCTCAGCCAAAAGCGTGGCCTTGTGCGGTCTACCCAGGATGAAAATACTCACCGTATCTCCGGGCTGGGCAACCTTGGGGTTGGCATAGCCGATCGCCAGAGACTTCCCTACGCTGTAACCGAATGCGCCAGAGGTCACCCGCCCAATCGGCGTTCCCTCCGGGGTGAAAATCGGCTCGCCACCGGATGCATCGGCATTGGTTGCCTCCACTTCAAACATCGACAGAACCTCGCGTGGGGTATTGTCTTTGACGGCCAGATACGCGTCCTTGTGCAAGAAATCCTTGTCCAGCTTGATCAGCCCGGCTAGCCCAACTTCTTGCGGCCAATATTCCTGAGAATACTCCCGCCCCCAGGAACCGTATCCCTTTTCAATCCGCAATGACCCCAACGCGCGGCCGCCAACCGGGCCGCCGCCCAAGTCATTCGCGGCCTCCAAAAGTGCAGTATAGAGCCTGATTTGATCTTCTTCGGCGCAATGAAGCTCCCACCCCAGGTCACCGGTAAAGCTGACGCGGATGGCAAGACAGGACACACCCGCAACCTCGATCCGGCGGGACCGCATAAAGCTGAACCCTTCGTTTGACAGGTCCGCATTCGTGAGGCGCTGCAACAGGTCACGCGACTTTGGCCCTGCCACGTTAAAGCCCGCAATACGGTTCGTGGCGACTTCGAGCGTTGTACCTTCGGGCAGATCGACCATGTTGAAGAACCGCTGGTGATAGCGTTCTGCCATGCCCGAGCCGATCATCATGTACTCGTCCTCGGCAGTCTTGGTGATGGTGAAATCACCCGCAACTCCGCCGCGCACCGAGATCATGGGGGTCAGACAGGACCGCCCAATCTGAGTCGGCACACGGTTGGCGACCAGACGATCCAACCAATCATACGCGCCGGGGCCTTTGACGATGTAGTTGGCGAAGTTCGAGATGTCGATCACACCCACATGGTCACGCAACATCTGCGCCTCGCGGCCCACAGGTTCCCACCAGTTCTGGCGTGTAAAGCCGTTTGTGTCAGTCACTCCGGGTTGCTTGGCAAACCAGAGCGGGTGTTCCCAACCGCAGTTCAGACCAAAGACACAGCCCAAGTCTTTTTGTATCTGATAGGCCGGGCGCAGACGAGCGGGACGTCCCGCGCTGCGTTCTTCATTCGGGAAGTGGATGGCGAAACGGTGCGTATAAGCGTCTTGGACACGCGCCTTGGTGAATTTCTTGTCGGCCCAGTCGCCAAAGCGCGCCAAATCCCACGCGAACATGTCATATTGCGGCTCGCCCTCGATCATCCACTGTGCTGACAGCAGGCCAAGACCGCCCGATTGCGAAAATCCGGGAATGATCCCGGTGCAGCAGAAATAGTTCTGCAACTCGGGCACCGGCCCCCAGATCGCGTTGGAATCGGGTGACCAGATCATAGGGCCGTTGATCACCCGTTTCACACCCGCGGTCGCGGCGACTGGCACACGTTCGGTGGCACGAATGACGTTTTCCATGATCCGGTCCAGATCGTCGGGGAACAGATCGTGGGCAAAGTCCAGCGGCGTGCCGTTTTCGGCCCAAAACTTCATGTCTTTTTCGTAGGCACCGATCAGCAGCCCGTTGCCCTCATGCCGGAAATAGTACTCACCGTCCCTGTCCGCGATGGATGGCAGGCGGCGGCCCAAGGCGGCGACCTCGTCAATCGCTTCGGTGACGAAATACTGATGCTCGGTGGGTTGCAAAGGCAATTCGATCCCGGCCAGCGCCGCAACTTCCCGCCCCCATAGACCGCCTGCATTGACCACCCACTGCGTGTGGATGTCCCCCTTTTTCGTGCGCACGATCCACGACCCGTCGGATTGCTGTTCAGTGCCTAATACAGGGCAAAACCGCTCAATCGAGGCGCCCATCGCGCGGGCGCCAGCAGCATAGGCGTGCGTCACGCCCGAAGGATCGACATTGCCGCCATCCGGTTCGAACATGATGCAACGAATGTCATCGAACTGCGCCAGCGGGTGCAATTCCATCGCTTGTTCGCGGCTAATCTCGTGGAAATTCAGGCCATAGAATTTTGCCTTAGCCTCTTGCAGACGCAACTGGTGTTCGCGGTCCTCGGTCTGCGCCAGATAAAGCGAGCCGGACTGGAAAACGCCGCAGCCCTGCCCGGTTTCCTTCTCCAGCTCTTTATACAGGTTCATCGTATAATGCTGGATGCGGGTGATGTTGTTGTTATCGTGCAGCCCGTGGATATTGGCCGCCGCGTGCCATGTGGACCCGCTGGTCAGTTCATCGCGTTCCAGCAGGACAACATCGGTCCAGCCGAGCTTGGCCAGATGATACAGGATCGAGCAGCCGACCAGCCCCCCTCCGATCACAACGGCTTGTGCGTGGGTTTTCATCGGCGTGACCTCCTGCTGGCGCGCGAATAAACTCTTACCAGAAAGTCAGCCACAGGTTCCGGGGGCCTTATGTTCTGTTCCCGACGCAGAATGTCGGGAACAGGTAAGTTCTACCTCGAATAATTCTCAACCAGAGTTGAGTTAATACGGCGCCTCGACGTCGTTCATCGAAACATAGACGGTCTTCATCTCACTGAAGTGGTTGATCGCCAGTTTCGAGTTCTCGCGCCCCACACCCGACATCTTTGAGCCGCCAAACGGGGCCTCGACCGGGGCCAAGTTGTAGGTGTTGATATAGCAGGTACCCGCCTCAAACCCGGCCACGATGCGGTGGGCGCGGGTCAGATCGTTGGTAAAGACACCGGCGGCCAGACCGAACTCGTTATCATTGGCGCGGGCCAGAACCTCGGCCTCGGTGTCGAAGTCCAGAACCGACATGACCGGGCCAAAGATTTCCTCGCGGGCGATAGTCATGTCGTCGGTGACATCGGCAAAGACGGTGGGCTGCATGTAGAACCCGTCGCCCTCGATCCGGTCGCCGCCAAAGACCAGACGAGCACCTTCGGCTTTGCCTTTGTCGACATAGCCCAGTGCGATGTTCATCTGATTTTCGCTGACCATGGGGCCGAAATTGACGCTTTCGTCCAGCGGATCACCGATTATTACGGTGGCCAGGCGTTCGGTCAGGCGGGCAAGGAATTGATCCTTAATGCCTTTCTGCACAAAGACGCGGGTGCCGTTGGAACAGACCTGACCCGAGGAATAGAAATTTCCCAGAATCGCGCCCGAAACAGCGTTTTCGATATCCGCATCGTCAAACACGATCATCGGGGATTTGCCGCCCAGCTCCATCGTCACGTGTTTCATGTCGGCGGCGGCGGCGGCATAGACCTTGCGGCCCGTGGGCACCGATCCGGTCAGCGACACTTTGGCCACGCGCGGATCTGTCACCAGCGACGCGCCGACATCTCCGTAACCCTGCACGACGTTGTAGATGCCCTTGGGCGCACCAGCTTCGATCAGAAGCTCGGCCACCTTCAACGCGGACAAAGGCGTGGTTTCTGACGGTTTGAACACCATGGCGTTGCCGCAAGCCAGCGCGGGCGCGCCCTTCCAGCACGCGATCTGTGTCGGATAGTTCCACGCGCCGATACCGACGCAGACGCCCAGCGCCTCGCGGATGGTATAGACAAAATCTCCGCCGCCCAGCGGGATATGTTCACCGGTCAGCGAGGCCGCCAACCCACCGAAATATTCCAACGCGTCAGCCCCGCTGGTGGCGTCGGCGACCAGCGTTTCCTGCAGTGGTTTGCCGGTATCGTGGGTTTCCAGAATAGACAGCTCGCGATTGCGTTCACGCATGATGTCAGCGGCACGACGCAGAACCCGGCCACGCTCGGTTCCCGACAGCGCAGCCCATTCATTTTGAGCCGTTTTCGCACTGTTTAGAGCCTGTTCAACAACTTCTGCCGTGGCGGAATGCAGCCGGGCGATAATCTCTCCGGTTGCGGGAAAGATAACGTCGATGGGGGCGCCATTGGTGTCTTCGACGTATTCGCCGTTGATAAAATGGCTCGCCTTGGGCTGGAATTTCATGACCGGGTCCTTTTCAGAAGTCTTTCTTCGGCTCTAGCTTTTATTGACTGGCCAGTCAATAAACGCAAACACGGCAAACTCTCGCTGATGTGAATCACCGCCCTCTTGAATAAAAAAGTTAATGTTCCATTTATGTTCCACATGGTCAGAGGAACATTCCGATGTCTTACGCCACCCAAAATTCTGCTCTGAACGGCCCATCAAACGACTATCACTTGCTGCCCGTCACTGATCGGCAAATGCGCTATGCGCGCGCGATCGCTCAACAGTCAGCTTTGGAAATCCCTGTCGAAGCACAACGGGATCGTCGGGCCATGTCGCAGTGGATATCAGCCCACAAACCACATGATCCATCACCCTTTGCCAATTATCCGACCGGCAAGCAGGTGGCCTATGCCGAGCGGATTGCCCGCAGCAAACGCAGACAAATCCCGCAGGAGTGTTTTCGGGACAAACATGCGATGTCGCTGTGGATCGACCACAACAAATAGCGGATCAGTTTTCGCTGTGTGAGCGGGCGTAAATCCCTACCGCTGCGGCCACAAACAGGCCCAACAAGATATAGCCGGTAATAGCTTCGGCCACGGCCAAACCGCGACACATTCCGGCGGGGTGTAAATCCCCGAACCCAACTGTGGTGAAAGTCACGTAAGAGAAATACAAAACATCAGTTGGGCCGCGCGCGCCTACGACACACAGGTCGTAATAACCGAACGACCCATAGACAGCCGCAAAAAGAAAGGGGACGACCTGAATAAAGGAAATCCCCATCAGCAGCAGTTGCCGCCGGGGAGATTTGACCTGGGTCATGTAATACCAGGTCTGCGAAACAAGCCAGATCGTCAGCAGAACGGTTGTTGCTGTGCCGATCTTGTCGCCCGCCGTGGTTTCACTTAGTCGCGACAGCCCGTACCATGCGATGAAGCTGGCGACCACCAACCCAAGGGCTGCAACCAAGGTCGATTTCCACTCTTCCAGAGTAATCGGGTCGCGGTGCATGAAACCTCCGTCAGTATGAGACACGGTTAATCATCGGGTCAGAGGCGCATACCCGCAACTTGAAAAATCAGAGGTTTAGGTCGTGCCCAGATGCTCGTGCCCGCGTTGACGCGCCAGTCCGATCTGTTTCTGCCGCTCGCGAAAACGCATTTTGTCCGCCTCGGACGTTTCGTTGATGCACCGGTGGCAGGACACGCCATGCTCGTATTCAGGGCGTTTCATATCTTCGGGCAGGATCGGACGCCGGCAGCCGTGACACAGATTGTGGGGGCCTTCGACCAGCCCGTGCCCGACAGACACACGATTGTCGAACACGAAACACTCGCCCTGCCATGTGCTGTCTTCGGCGGGCATTTCCTCAAGGTAACGCAGAATGCCGCCTTTCAGGTGATAGACATCCTCAACCCCCTGCCCCAACAGGAAGTTGGTCGATTTCTCACAACGGATCCCGCCGGTGCAGAACATGGCAACGCGCTTGTTGTGGAAACGATCCTTGTTCTCCTCCCACCACGCCGGGAATTCGCGGAAACTGGCTGTTTCAGGGTCTATTGCGCCTTCAAACGTGCCAATTGCAACCTCGTAATCATTACGCGTGTCGATCACCACAACATCGTCTGAACGGATCAGGTCGTTCCAATCTTCAGGCTCAACATAGTTGCCAACTCGGGCGCGCGGATCGACATCCGGCTGGCCCATGGTCACGATCTCTTTCTTCAGGCGCACCTTCATCTTGCCAAAAGGTGGATGATCGGCGGTGGCCTCTTTCCATTCAAGGTCCACGCATCCCGGCAATGCCTTGATATGGGCCAGCACCGCGTCGATCCCGGCACGGGGGCCTGCAATGGTTCCGTTGATCCCTTCTTGCGCAAGCAGCAACGTGCCTTTGACCGCTTGCGCGCGGCATAGCTCTAGCAGAGGAGCACGCAGGGCAGCGTGATCCGGGAATCGGGTGAAGTGATAGAGGGCAGCGATGGTATACATGCGCGCGGTCTAAACCTGCATTCAAAGAGTCGCAAGGGACCGGATTGACGCCCCCCCTGCTTGCCGCCTACCGATAAGACAACGCAAGGAGGCCCCGATGACCCACGCCCTGATCGTAATCGACGTCCAGAACGACTTTTGCCCCGGCGGCGCGCTGGCCGTGCCCGAAGGGGATAAGATCATTGCCCCCATCAACGCCATGATGAACGCTTTCGACGCGGTCATCCTGACGCAGGACTGGCATCCGGCAGGGCATTCGTCTTTCGCCAGCTCTCATTCAGGCAAAAATCCTTTTGATATGACTGAGATGCCCTATGGCCCGCAGGTATTGTGGCCGGATCACTGTGTGCAGGGGACCAAGGGCGCAGCGTTTCATCCCGACCTGCGCAGCGACGGCGACCTGATCATCCGTAAGGGATTTCGCAGCGACATCGACAGTTACTCCGCCTTTTTTGAGAATGACCAAACCACACCCACGGGCCTTGAAGGATATCTGAATACACGCGGCCTCAGGAAACTGACCATGGTTGGGCTGGCCACGGATTTTTGCGTTCACTTCTCGGCAGTGGATGCAGCGCGGCTTGGGTTTGACGTGACAGTGCGCATGGATATGTGCCGCGCCATTGATCTGGACGGCTCGTTGGCGGCGGCCCAATCGGCACTGCGCAATGCAGGTGTGACGTTGACCTAGGGAGTCGACCCTGAATCCGCCAGGTATTTGAGTATGACAAATATGACCACGGCCAGGCCCAATGCGACACCGACCCGTGCCGGTACGGTCCGACGTTGGGGTGTTGCAGGCGATTTGTAACGCGGATTGGGTGTCCAATCGGCCACCTTTCTGCGCTGCCCGTTCCGCGGGCGGGCAGTTTTGACCTCACGCAGGAACTTCCAAAAGTCAAATTCACCGCAATATTCGCCCTGAACCCCAAGGTCACGAATATTGGCAAACAAGGCGCGTAGAATCCGCTCACGCTCGGCCTCGTCACGCGGACGGTAAAGGCCGTGCAGCAACTCGCTGCCAGTGGCGTCCAGACCAAAGCCTGCATCCTGGAAGATTTTGCGAATCTTCGGCGAGGTCGCACGCAAGGCGTCCGCCGTCTTCACGTCGCGGAACATCGCGCGCAATACCGGCTTTTGCGAATACCCATCCGCGCCCGCTTCCAGACCACCATCCCCCGGGTCGACTACAACGATGTCAAAATCGTACTCGAGAACCATTCACTATTTAAACCTCGTCTTCCCTTCCATACTTTTCACTAACAAGCGAAAAGAACTCACAATATGCTCGCTTTGTGACCTGACATTGTCATTGTCCCCGAACGAGCGACTCTTGCCATTCAACGCACCGATTGATCTAACAACGGAAATCGCAGGAGTTCCTCATGGTCGATATTGCGGCGCGCGTGTACAATCATAAATGGCAGATTGACCCAATTGTCCGGTCTTTAATCGACACAGATTTCTACAAACTGCTGATGTGCCAGTCAGTGTTTCGAAATAAGCCCCAAACGGATGTGGTGTTTTCGCTGATCAATCGGTCGAATCACATCCCCCTGGCCCAGCTTATCGACGAAGGCGAGCTGCGGGAACAGTTGGATCACATCCGCTCACTAAGCCTCAGCCGGGGAGAAAGCACGTGGTTGCGGGGCAATATGTTCTACGGCAAACGGCAGATGTTCCGCTCGGATTTCATGGAGTGGTTCGAGAATCTGCGCCTGCCGCCCTATCACCTGGAACGCAAGGGCGATCAGTACGAACTGACATTCGAAGGCAAATGGCACGAGGTCATGTTGTGGGAAATCCCCGTCTTGGCCGTTTTGATGGAGCTGCGGTCCCGCGCCGTGCTGAATGACATGCGCCGGTTCGAGCTTCAGGTGCTCTATGCCCGTGCGATGACCCGCGTTTGGGAGAAAATCGAACAGCTACGCGGGATTGAGGGGTTGGGCATTGCCGATTTCGGAACGCGTCGCAGGCATTCCTTCCTGTGGCAGGATTGGTGCGTCCAAGCCATGATCGAAGGGCTGGGGCCTGCGTTCACGGGTACGTCGAACTGCCTGATCGCCATGCGGCGCGAGGTTGAAGCCATCGGCACCAACGCGCACGAACTGCCTATGGTCTATTCGGCGCTGGCTGACACCGATGAGGCACTGGCGCAGGCGCCTTATGATGTTCTCAGCGACTGGCATGACGAGCATGACGGAAATCTTCGCATCATCCTGCCTGACACCTATGGCACGCAGGGGTTTCTGGATCGCGCACCTGATTGGCTGGCCGGATGGACCGGTATCCGCGTAGACAGCGGCGATCCGGCCACTGGCGCGGAAATAGCAATCCAATGGTGGAAATCGCGCGGCGAGGATCCAATGGAAAAGCGGGTGATCTTTTCTGACGGGTTGGACGTAGACAAAATCCGCGAGCTGCACAGCCAGTTTGCAGGGCGCACCAAAGTGTCGTTTGGCTGGGGCACGCTTTTGACCAATGATTTTCGCGGGCTGGTGCCCGATGACGCGCTGGCCCCGTTTTCCTTGGTGTGCAAAGCAGTCTCGGCCAATGGCCGCCCAACGGTCAAACTGTCGGACAACCCGGAAAAGGCAATGGGCCCGGCGGACGAAATCGAGCGCTACAAGCGCGTGTTCGGAGTGGGCGCGCAAGAGTCGATCGAGGTGATTGTTTAGGCTCTAACCATGGAAACTCGCCACCGTTTTGAGTTGTGAGAACCCAAACAGCGCCTCGAATCCCTTTTCGCGGCCATGCCCGGATTTTCCCACCCCGCCAAAGGGCAGTTCCACGCCGCCACCGGCGCCATAATTGTTGACGAAAACCTGACCCGAGCGCAGACGTTTCGCCAATCGCATCTGGCGTGCACCATCGCGGGTCCAAATGCTGGCCACCAGGCCATAGTCGGTTCCGTTGGCAATCTGCACGGCGTCTTCCTCGGAATCAAAGGGGATCAAGACTTGCACAGGGCCGAATATTTCGTCACGGGCCAACGCGTGATCGGGCGGCACGTCAGAAAACAGCGTTGGACGGACATAGGCCCCATCGGTTGGTGCGTGCTCAACGATGCGACCCTGCGCAGCGACTTTCAGGTCCACCCCCTTGGACAAAAACCCTTCGACGATGTCCTTTTGACGGGCAGAAATCAGGGGACCGAGCCGCAAATCCTCATTCGCTGGTCCAACGGTCAGATCGGCATAGGCGTCGGCCATACGGGATTTGACCTGCTCATACACTCCACGCTGCACCAATATGCGGGATGAGGCTGAACATGTCTGACCCGCGTTCTGAATTCCTGCGTTCACCAGAAACGGCAGGGCGGCGTCCAGATCGGCATCGTCAAACACCAGTTGCGGGGACTTCCCTCCCAATTCCAGTGTCACCGGCACCACATTGCGGCCTGCCGCCTGTTGCACCAGCGCACCTGTGGCGACCGACCCGGTGAACGAGATATGGTGCACGCCTGGATGACTGGACAATGCAGCACCAGCCTCGGCACCCAAACCGGGCACCACATTCAATGCACCTGCTGGCAACCCAGCCTCTTGCGCCAGATGTGCGAAGGCAAGTGCCGTCAGACAGGCTTCTTCGGCTGGTTTCAGGACGCAGGCATTGCCCATCGCCAGCGCCGCCCCGACCGAACGGCCAATGATCTGCATGGGGTAATTCCACGGCACGATATGGCCGGTCACCCCATGTGGCTCTCGCAAGGTGTAGACGGTGTAGCCTTCCAAATAAGGTATTGTGTCGCCCATGACCTTGTCGGCGGCACCGCCATAGAACTCGCAATACCGCGCCAGCGCCACAGCGTCAGCGCGGGCTTGTGTCAGGGGCTTGCCGACATCCATCGCCTCCAAAGCTGCCAGATCATCGACCCGTTCCAATACCAACTGACCCAATCGCGTCAGGATGCGGCCCCGCTCCAGCGCGGTTTTACGGCCCCAGCCACCGTCAAGGGCCGATTGCGCGGCTTGGACCGCTGCGTCGATATCTGCAGCCTCGCCGCGGGCGATACGGCAAATCTCAGCCCCGTCAGAAGGGTTGACCAAAGGTAAGGTCGACCCCGAGGTGGGATCGACCCATGCGCCTCCGATCAGACAATGGGTTGGGTTGAACCAGAGAGGATTGGGCATTTCGATCTCCTATTTCGGCTCTAACATTGGGAATCAAGCCACCTGACTGCCGATATCTGGCAGAACAGGCGCGGCGTCGATCAGGGTTCGGGTATAGGGATGCTGGGGGTCAGAAAAGACCTGCTCGGTCTCGCCCTGCTCAACAATTCTACCGGCCTGCATCACCATCACGCGGTCAGTGATTGTTCTGACGACACTAAGATCGTGACTTATGAACAGATACGTCAGGTCATATGCCGCGCAGAGCTCAGCCAGAAGGTCGAGGATTTGCGCGCGTACGGATACGTCAAGCGCTGAAACAGCCTCGTCGAACAGGATCAGCTCGGGCCGGATGATCAAGGCGCGAGCAATAGCAATGCGCTGCCGCTGACCGCCCGAGAATTCGTGAATGTACTTGTCGGCATCTCTGGGACTGAGGCCCACGGCACTAAGCATTTCGTCGATCAAGTCCTGACGCGCGGCCCCTTTGGGCGGATTTTCCAATACGTGAAACGGTTCTGTGATCAACCGCGCGACCCGGTGGCGGGGGTTGAAACTGCCATAGGGATCTTGGAACACCACCTGCATCTTTCGCCGCACGGCTGGGTTTGGCTTGTGGCCCGCAAAAACGGGCTCCCCGTCCAGTCGGATTTCCCCGAACTGAATCTCCTCTAAACCCAAAATCGCTCGTGTTAGGGTCGATTTGCCACATCCAGATTCGCCGACCAGTCCCAAACGCTCCCCACGATTGAGAGTGAAGCTTACCTGATCGACGGCACGGTGATGACCGGGTGTTTCAAACAAGCCTTTCCGGGGAAGGCGGTAGTCGCGGACAACCTGCGCAACCTCAAGCAACGGGCGGGGGCTTATCGTATCGGGTAGGGAAACCTTGTGACCAGACGCTTCGAACAGCATGCGCGTGTAGGGGTGTTGCATGTCGCGCAACAGGTTTTCCGTGGCCCCTTCCTCAACAACTTCGCCGTGACGCATAACGACGATCTTGTCGGCCAGATCGGCCACGACCGCCAAATCATGCGTGATCATCAGCAAACCCATGCCATATTCGCTGACCAACCCCCTGAGCAGATCGAGGATCTGCGCCTGCGTTGTTACATCCAGCGCCGTCGTGGGTTCGTCCGCGATCAACAGCTTCGGGCGCAGCGCGATGGCCATGGCAATCACGACACGCTGGCGCTGACCGCCCGACAACTCGTGCGGATAGCGGGTCAGCGGGAAACGGTCAGGTGGCAGACCCACCCGGGTCAGAACCTCTTCGGCGCGTTCACGGGCCTTTGGGCGGGGCATCGCCTTGTGGATCAGGATTGTCTCCATCACCTGATCCCCGATGGTCTTGACCGGATTCAGCGCTGTCATCGGCTCTTGAAACACCATTCCGATCGCAGCGCCGCGCAGGGCACACATTTCAGCCTCGGGGCGGGTCAAAAGGTCATGGCCTTCCAGCCGGATTGCACCTGTTGCCTGTCCCCCGTTCGGCAGCAACTGCATCACGGCCAAGGCAGTCATCGACTTGCCCGACCCGCTCTCGCCGGTTACGGCCACAATCTCACCCGGGGCGATGGACAGGCTGACCTGTTTCAGGATCGGCACGCCGTGGATAGTCAGAGACAGGTTTTCAATATCCAGCAAGCTCATGCGCGCGCCACCCTTATTCGGGGATCCAGCCAATCACGCAGACCGTCCCCTAAAAGGTTCAGACCCAGCACAGTGACGATAATCGCAAGCCCCGGAATCAGAGCCAAATGCGGGGCAAAACTGACCATTGTCTGTGCGTCGGCCAGCATCCGGCCCCAACTGGGCGTTGGCGGTTGCGCCCCCAGACCGACATAGGACAGGCCCGCCTCGGCCAGTATGCCCAGCGAGAACTGAATGGTCCCCTGCACGATCAGCAAATTGGCGACGTTGGGCAGAATATGTTCGGCTGATATCCGGGCGGCACCTTTGCCAGACACACGGGCGGCAAGGATGAACTCACGCTCCCACAGGGACAGCGCCGCGCCGCGGGTGATACGGGCGAAGACGGGAATGTTGAATATGCCGATCGCGATGATTGCGTTGACCGCTCCCGCCCCGAACACGGCAGTGATCAGGATCGCGATGACCAGTGAAGGAAACGCAAATACTAGATCATTGCCGCGCATGATTAGCTCATCCAGCCACGATCCATTGCGCGCTGCTGCCGCCAATCCCAGCGGCACACCTAGCGCCATGCCGATACCCACTGCGACCAAGGCCACCGCAATGGACGTTCGCGCACCGACCATGATCATGGAAAACATGTCGCGACCAAAATGATCCGTTCCGAACCAGTGCTGCGCATTTGGTGGTTGCAACTTGTCCGGGATACTCAGCGCGGCATAGTCGTAAGGCGTCCAGACAAAAGAGACCAAGGCCGCCAGAACAACCAGCGACGACAAAGCCGCCCCAAGGATCAGGTTGCGGCTCATGTCCGGCTCCTCAGGCGGGGATCGACGGCGGCATAGGCCAGGTCGACCAGAAAATTTACGGTGATGACGGCAAACACCAGCAGCATTACTACCGATTCCACAACGACCAAATCCCGGGCAGAGATCGCCTGAAACACCAACCGCCCGAGGCCCGGAAGGTAGAACACCTGCTCGATAATGATCGAACCGGCCAGCAGGAACGAGAATTGCAGCCCGATAATGGTCAGCACCGGGATCAATGCATTGCGCACGCCGTGCCTCCACAAGGCTTGCCTGCGCGTTAACCCCTTTGCACGGGCGGTGCGCATGAAGTCTTCGCCCAGAATATCCAGCAGGGATGACCGCATCACCCGCGCCAGAATCGCCGCTTGCGGCAAGGCCAGCGCGATGGCGGGCAGGGTCAGGGAATGCAGGCCGGTCCAAAACCCGGTGTCCCACCCTGCGAACCCTCCGGCATTGAACCAGCGCAGGTTGATGGCGAAGATCAGCACCAGCATCATCGCAAACCAGAAATTGGGAACCGCGATGCCCAGTTGCGTGGCGCCCATCACGGTCAAATCCCCCGGTTTACCCCGTCGCGCGGCGGCATAGATACCAGCTGGAAAGGCGATCAGGGTCGACAGGGTCAGCGCGTATAACGCCAATGGCAGCGACACCCACAACCGGTCGGCGATCATCTGCGAAACTGGCGTTCGATATGTGTAGGAGGTTCCGAAATCCCCCATCAGCATCCCGCTAACCCAGTTAAAGTAACGCTGAATCTTCGAGCCATCCAATCCAAGCTCTGCACGCAGCGCGGCCAACGTGTCCTCTTGCGCGTTGACGCCCAGCATAAAGGATGCAGGGTCGCCGGGCGCAACCTCGATCACGGCAAAAATAACCGCCGAGGCCACGGCCAGGCTGATCATCAGAGATATCAGACGTTTAAGTGCATAACGGAGCATTGGTGCCACGTTAGGATCACATATCGTCCGGGTCCAGCACCTAAGGGATCAGAAGATAGGCAAAAACCGCGTAACCCACGATAGCGGCATAGCCCAAAGGATAGATCCACTTGATCGCATAGTTGTCCAGCTTGCGCGCAGCCTCTTCTCGGCCCGACACTTTGAGCTTGCGCAAGGCCACATTGAACACGATCAAAGCCCCGGTCATCAGGAACATGCACTGCAGAACAAAATCCAGAAACGTCAGGTAACCCAGCTTGGGCAGATCAGCCGAGATTGCCCAGTTGAAGGCCACAAACACCAAAAGGTTACCTCCGGCGATTTCAATCCGCCTGCGGTATTCGTCCAGAAAGAACAGCGCCCAGCCGACGGTGATCAACACCAGCATCGGCAGGAAAACACGGATCACATAGTAGGTCAGGTGACGACTGCCTTCAAAGACCAGCGCGATCTGATCACTGTCCTGCCCCGACAGGCCCGGAACCGTCGATGCTTCGACGCGGGCGTTTCCAAGAACCCACTCTTCCTCACCCAGCATGTCGCCCAGGCCAGAGTGGTCCTCGAGCGGATAGTAGGACACGTATTCCGATGGAAAGATTGAGACGACTTCAAAGAAGAAATCCTGCGTGTCGAACGGGTATTTGCGAAAATCGAAATGCGGGGCCTGCAACGTCAGATTGGATTTCTCGACATAGACCACACGACCATCATACCGCAGCGAGGCAGCAGACTCGTGTATCCACTTGTTGGATTGTTGGTTGTGAATGACGAAAGCGGGCAGCACGGCCCCGATACTTGCCGCGTGATCGGCCAGTGCAGGTGGATTGAAAACCCGAATATCCCGACCCAATGCCTGTTGGTCGAAGGCCAGCGCGGGATCGGTCCATTCCACCCGCAGTACAACAACCGCGCCGTAATTCTCGGCCTTTTGGTCAACGCTGGTGATCTGGTCAATTCTGATGCCGATACCAACCTGCAAGGGGTTTTCCGGCGTGCCTGCCAGCGCATCCAGCCGCCCGCCAAGCGCGTTCTGCGCCTGCGCCTGCGCACCCATGACCAACACGAGGCAGGTTAGGGAAACAAGCAAACAAAGGGCGCGATACACAATCATAGTCATCAGGATTCTTCTGAAAAACAGGGGCCACTCATGGAGGCCCCTGAATAGTTATTCAGACCAACTGATTTCCGTCAGGTCGATGGCGGCCGTCGGCGCGTTTGTCCACAGGCCCTGCACACCCGCCCGTGCAACACCCAACTTGGCAAGCTGGAACAGGTATCCATTGACATAGTCGTTCGAGATCAGCCTTTGGGCTTCTCCCAGCAGCTTTTTACGCTCGTCCGGGTCTGTGGTTTCGTTCAGCGTATCCATCAAAGTTTGAAAATCGACGCTGTCATACTGGAAATAGTAATCCGGACGGGCATAGATCCCGATATCCATGGGTTCCGTATGGCTAACAATCGTCAGGCCAAAATCCTTGCCCTTGAACACGGATTCCAACCACTGCGCCCATTCCACGTTGATGATTTCCGCCTGAATTCCAACCTCGGCCAATTGCGCTGCAACGATCTCGCCGCCGCGCCGGGCATATGATGGGGGCGGCAGGTGCAGCGTGGTTTCGAACCCTTTTTCATACCCCGCATCTGCCAGCAACTGGGCGGCTTTCTTGGGGTCATAGGCCGATTTCCCGGTCAGATCGACATAGGCCGGGTTGTGCGGGGCAAAGTGGGTTCCAATCGGTGTGCCATAGCCGAACATGGCCCCGTCGATTATGGCCTGACGGTCAATGGCATGCGCCACGGCCTGCCGCACCCGAATATCATCAAACGGTGGCTGCTTGTTGTTGGTGGACAGGATGGTTTCACCTTCGGTTGATCCGACAAGCACCTGAAACCGCGGATCAGCCTCGAACTGAGGCAGGTTTTCAGGCGCCGGGAAGTTGTCGAATACGTCCACATCCTCGGCCATCATCGCGGCAAAGGCGGCGGTGGGATCCGAGATGAACTTGAACGTGGCGGTCTCAAGCGCTGGTTGCTCACCCCAGTAATCCGGGTTTCGGTTCAGCGTGATGCTGTCGCCCTGAACCCATTCGCCAAAAGTAAATGCGCCGGTTCCGACAGGGTTGGTCTTTATGTTCTCGATACTCTCGGGGGCCACGATCACCGCGTCACCCCAAGCTAAATTGAACAGAAAATTCCCGTTCGGGGCCGAGAGTGTGACCTTGACGGTCAGGGGGTCCACGACCTCGACGCTTTCGATACCGGCGAACAGGGCTTTTTGCGCATTGGCACTGTCTTCGGCGGTGGCGCGATCAAGGCTGAACTTGACGTCTTCGGCATCCATCGTTGTGCCATCATGGAACGTAACCCCGTCGTGCAGCTTGAAGGTATAGACCGTGCCGTCCTCGGAAATCTCCCAGCTTTCCGCCAGGCCGGGCACGACCGACCCGTCACCCATGAACCGCGTCAGACCTTCGAAGATATTCGTGTACACAACCGAATCGATGGCCTGCGCCGCGGCGCTGGTCGGGTCCAGATGCGGTGGTTCCAGTTGCATTGCGATGGTTATGTCGGACTTGGCCAAAGCCTGCGTTGCAAACAGGCTGGCACCCACCGCAAGGGCCGAGGCAAAGGACCGAAACATCTGCTTTGTCATAGAAATAACTCCCCACTGAATATCCGCGACCCCTTGGTTTTCGGGCCTTTCAAAGACCACTGTCACTTTAAACCTTAGGTCAATCAAGGGATTGTTGGCGCAACCGGGGTTTCTTAGCCCGTGTCCGATCTGCTATGCCGCGCTGCAACATGAATCCCGGAGGAGCGATCATGAGCGCCACCGCCCGCAAAAAGGCCCCGAATGCCGAGGATATCCGCGCCCGTAAAGGGGGCGAACCTCTGGTCAGCCTGACCGCCTATACCACGCCCATGGCACGGCTGATGGATGACCATTGCGACTTTGTTCTGGTGGGCGACAGCGTCGGCATGGTGCTGCATGGTCTGGAATCGACCCTTGGGGTGACGATGGAGATGATGATCCTGCATGGTCAGGCCGTCGCGCGCGGTTTGAACAATGCGATGATGGTCATTGATATGCCTTTCGCCAGTTACGAGCATTCACCAAACGAGGCTTTCCGCAACGCCGCCCGCCTAATGGCTGAAACGGGCGCAGGCGCGGTCAAGCTGGAGGGCGGAGTCGAGATGGCCGACACCATCCGCTTTCTGGTCAAACGCGGCATCCCCGTAATGGCGCATATCGGCCTGACGCCGCAATCCATCAACACGCTGGGCGGCTACAAGGTGCAAGGCCGGGACGACCAGGCCGAGGCTGTTCTGGCCGATGCCCAGGCCGTTGCCGAAGCGGGCGCGTTTTCCGTTGTGCTTGAGAAGGTCCCGCAACGGCTGGCCGATCGGATTACGGCTGACATCGCAATCCCCACGATTGGCATCGGTGCCTCTGCCGGGTGCGACGGTCAGGTTCTGGTGGTGGATGACATGGTCGGCTTTTTCACCGCCTTCAAACCGAAATTCGTCAAACGCTATGCCGAGCTTGGCCCGCTGGCGGAATCGGCGATCGTCGAATACGCCGCCGAAGTCCGCGCACGGACTTTTCCTGCCGAGGAACACGTGTTCTCTGATCAGGCTCCGGCCAAAGGACCCGCTAAATGACTGCACCAATCCTGCGCCGCCTGACGGATCTGCGCGCGTTGACGACTCAGTGGCATAACAATGGTGAAAAGATCGGCGTCGTACCCACGATGGGCGCGCTTCATCAGGGGCATCTATCGCTGGTCGAAGCGGCCAAGGCGGGCTCGGACCGGGTGATCGTGACCATTTTTGTAAACCCCAAGCAATTCAACAACCCCGAGGATCTGGCCAAATATCCGCGCACCGAAAACGAGGACGCGCAGAAACTGGTCCCTTACGGCGTCGACGCGATCTATGTGCCCGACCCCGAAGAAATCTATCCGCAGGGGTTCGCCACCACCGTTTCCGTCGCGGGCCTGACCAATGTGATGGAAGGCGAATTCCGCCCCGGCCATTTTGATGGCGTGGCGACTGTGGTTGCCAAGCTGTTTCTGCAAACGCAGGCGGATCGCGCCTATTTCGGGGAAAAGGACTATCAACAACTGATGGTCGTGCGCCGCATGGCACTTGATCTGGACATTCCGGTCGAGGTGATCGGCTGCCCCACGGTTCGCGAACCCTCGGGGCTGGCGATGTCGTCGCGCAATTTGCGCCTATCGCCGGAAGGGTTGGACATTGCCGCCAACAAACACCGGATCATGCGCGACCTTGCCAAGGAATTGGCCGATGGGGCGCAGTTCGACACTTTGGCTGCGCGGGCTGAAACGGAATTGCTGGCCGCAGGGTTTACGCAGGTCGAGTATATTCAGCTACGCTGCGCCGATACGCTTGAGCCGTTGACCCATGCATCACGCCCTGCGCGCCTGTTTGCGGTGGCCTGGGCGGATGGCGTCCGGTTGATCGACAATATTCCGGTCTGAACGCACTGGCACCCGCGTCCTTGTTTGCGCTAAAGTCCCGCAAAACGAAACGGGAGGGGCGCAGGCGTGACCTTTATTCTTGCCATTGATCAGGGCACTACATCTTCGCGGGCCATTTTGTTTGACGCGGATATGCAACGCGTGGATACCGCACAGCATGAGTTCACCCAGCACTTTCCGCAGGAAGGCTGGGTCGAGCATGACCCTGAGGAAATCTGGGACAGCGTTCTTCGGGTTTGCCGCGAAGTGATGGACAGTGCCGGTGCGACGCCGGATCAGATCGCCGGGATCGGGATCACCAATCAGCGCGAAACAACCGTTGTCTGGGATCGCGCCACAGGCAAGCCGATCTACAATGCCATCGTCTGGCAGGACCGCCGCACCGCCGAAATCTGCGCCCGTTACAAACAAGCGGGCTGCGAAGACGACGTCACCGCCCAGACCGGGCTGCTGCTGGACCCGTATTTCTCGGGTACCAAGGTGAAATGGCTGCTGGATACCGTACCGGGCGCGCGGGACAAGGCCGAGGCCGGAGAATTGATGTTCGGCACCATCGACTGTTTCCTGATCTGGCGCTTGACCGAGGGACGCAGCCATGCCACCGACGCCACCAACGCCGCCCGCACCCTGCTGTTCGACATCCATAACGGAGAATGGAGCGCCGAGATCTGTGATCTTCTGGATGTTCCGATGAATATGCTGCCCAAGGTGCACGACTGTGCCTCGGACTTTGGAACGACAACCCTGTTGGGCGGCGAGATTCCGATTTTGGGCGTCGCAGGCGATCAACAGGCCGCGACGATCGGGCAGGCGTGTTTCAAACCGGGCATGATGAAATCCACCTATGGCACCGGGTGCTTTGCGCTTTTGAATACCGGCTCAAAGCCCGTGGAATCCAAGAATCGCCTGCTGACAACTATCGCCTACCAACTCAATGGTCAGCGCACCTACGCTTTGGAAGGGTCAATATTTGTCGCCGGGGCCGCTGTGCAGTGGTTGCGCGATGCGCTGCAGATCATCGAGTCTGCGGCCGAAAGCGGCGAGCTTGCGCAACAGGCCGACCCAAACCAGAACGTCGTTCTGGTTCCTGCCTTCACCGGTCTGGGCGCGCCTTATTGGAAACCGGATTGCCGGGGTGCTGTTTTTGGCCTGACCCGCAACTCAGGACGCGCCGAATTTGCCCGTGCGACGCTGGAAAGCATCGCCTACCAGACGCGCGACCTTTGGCATGCCATGCAGGGGGATTGGGGCCAAGACACCAAGGTGACCTTGCGTGTGGATGGCGGGGCCAGCGCATCGGACTGGGCCATGCAGGGTCTGGCGGATTACTTGGGGGCTGCCGTAGACCGCCCCGTCATGCAGGAAACGACGGCACTAGGCGCAGCTTGGCTGGCTGGAATGCGCGCGGGGCTTTACCCCAAGCAACATGAATTCTCGGAAACATGGGCGCTGGACCGCAGATTCGAACCCGAGTTGTCAGAAGAAGACCGAGATGCCGCCTACGCACGCTGGCAACGGGCAGTGTCAGCAGCGATGGCATTCTGAAAAGGCTGAAGGGTCAGCTATGATCCTTCATCAACCGCTGTTTCTGACGTGACCAATCCCGTTTGGCCTGGGTTTCGCGCTTGTCATGGGTCTTTTTACCCTTGGCGATCCCGATCTTCACCTTGGCCCGACCCTTGTGATTGAAATACAAAACCAGCGGCACCAGCGTCATGCCCTTGCGCTGGGTCGCATTCCACAGGTTCGACAATTCCTTGCGTGATACCAACAGCTTGCGGCGGCGACGTTCTTCATGCTTGAAGACCTTCGCCTGCTCGTAGGGGGCGATATAGCTGTTGACCAGCCACAACTCTCCATCATCGACCGAGGCATAACTGTCCGCAATGTTCGATCCCCCGGCCCGCAGGGACTTGACCTCGGACCCTTCCAACACGATGCCGCACTCGATATCGTCCTCGATCGCGTAATCGAAACGTGCCCGCCGGTTTTCGGCGATGACTTTGTAATTCGGGTCTGTCTTCTGCTTGGCCATGACGCGTTGATTTAGGCGGCTTAAGGCGGCCTTGCAAGCCCTCAGGTCTTAGCCGAGATGATCAGGTCGGGGCCAAAAATTGTGTCGGCATGGTTATGCAGGTAGATCTTGAGCCATGGCGTGAACCGCGCCGGGTGGCGCTGCACCTCGGCCAGAAGGTCGTGATAGTCGATCCAACGAATATCCATCACTTCGTCAGGGTTCGGCTCGATGGTCAGGGGGCCGCGCACATGGGCAAGAAAAACGTCAACCACCTCATGTTCGATCATCGAGTTGCCGACATCGGCGTGATACTCCAGCCGGTGGCGGTATTCGGGGTATAGGCCAGTGATCCCCAGTTCTTCGCGCAGGCGACGCACGGCGCATTCCGAGGGTGTCTCGCCCCAATCGGGATGGGTGCAGCACGTATTCGCCCAGAGGCCCGGCGTGTGGTACTTACCCATCGCCCGACGCTGCAGCAGAATTTCGGTGCCACGCACGACAAAGACCGACACCGCCTTGTGCCGGAGACCCTTTTCATGCGCCTCCAGTTTGTCCACGGGGGTCAACTCGCCATCAACCCAGGCCGGGATCATAATTCCCATTTGATGTCTCCTGCTACCGATCCTAATGAACGGCCGGATAAAATCTTCTGGCTGTCGCCGGACCGGCTTGGCTGTGCAGTTGCATCCCACCGGTGCATTTGAATCCACATAATTCCAAGGTGGCGCTGATCGACTTAGTTATCAACCGCACGAAAGGCCGCAGGTAGCTGCGGCCTTCGCTCAACTTCCCAAGCTTGTGGATGCAGACGTTATTCGCCCGAAACACTAACAATATAAGCGTACACATCCTCGGCACCCGACTTCAGCCGGAATGTCATTTTGGACTTGGCCGCCGTGTCATCCAGATAGGTTTTTAAGAAAGCCTTGGGGTCCTGAGCGTATTCAACAAATGTTGTCTCGTCCCAGACCAGACCGTTTTCACCTGCGGCGGCAAGGCTGTCACCATATTTGAACCCCTCAACCGTTCCGGCCGTGCGTCCGGCAATACCATAAAGGTTCGGGCCGGTCTTACCGCCCTTGACGATTACTTCTCCGGCGGGGTCGGCGATCAGGTGGCAGGACTTGCACTTGTTAAAAGCTTTCTTGCCAGCGTCTGCGTCGCCTTCAGCAAATGCAGGAACGGCCAAAAGGCCCATGAGTGCGGTTGCGAGGATGCGATTCATAGCTTTGCTCCGATACAAATTGGCTGACATGAATGGAAACCTGCAAGAGAGCAGAGTCAACGCGCAGATTGCCGCGTACGAAAGTCGGAAATCACACCGATCCCAAGTCGGCAGCAGCCGCACCATCCTGTTGGGACCAGCAAGGCAAAAGGTCGCCCTCTGCTGGCGTAGCAAGATAGACAGCGCGCGCAATTGCACGGGCGAGGCAGATCGAAGCCGCATGGCCAATCATGCCCAATTCGGGTCCGGTGCTACGGATCTCGCGCGCACCGGTGCTGACCCCGAACACCAAATCCCCGTCACCCGGCGTATGGGCCGGAACAATGGCCCGTGAGATCCCGTCGTGGGCGGCAACGGCCACGCGCTGACACTGTGACTTGGTCAATGCCGCGTCTGTTGCAACGATTGCAATCGTTGTGTTTGTCTTGTCTGGTTCGGCAGGATGCATGACCTGCTCTTTACGGCTGATCACCTGCCGCCCCAGACCAGTTGCAGGGTCGGTGCCCCGTCCGCCGAATTCCCGGTCGATTTCGAAAGGCGCGGCCCAAAAATGCCTGTCGCCCGGGGTGGTGACGCTGCCCAGTGGATTCGCGGCGACAAGAGCGCCGACCGTTACCCCGTTGTCCAGAACCAATGAGGCCGACCCCAGCCCTCCCTTGTGCATCGCCGTAAGTGCGCCGGTCCCCGCCCCGCTGCTTCCAAGGTCGAACTGATCCGACGCGGATTCAAAGGCGCGTCGTCCGAGGGCGCGATAGGGGTTATCGTCCCAATCTTTAGCTCCTCCGTTCAACAGATCGAACAGGATCGCGCCCGGTACGATGGGAACAATCGCGCGGCCCACCTGAAACCCTCGTCTGCGTGCGTATAAAGAGTCAGAAACACCGGCGCATGCATCCAACCCAAAGGCTGATCCACCCGAAAGGACAAGTGCATCCACCCTGTCTACGGACTTGTCCGCAGCCAGCAGATCAGTCTCGCGCGTGCCCGGTGCGCCCCCCATGACATGCACTGACGCCATAAAGGGACTGTCCGACGTCAGCACTGTTGCGCCAGACTTCAAAGCATCGTCCTGCGCATTTCCGACCAAAAGGCCGGGAACATCGGTGATCAGGTTCTTTGGTCCGGGGGTCATTTGTTTCTTTGAATTTCGGGCCGAAAAGCGCGCAGGCGCGCTGCCTCCGGCGGGGATATTTTTAGCCAGATGAAGAGCGGATCAGATGCAACGGCCACCGTCGACCTCCAAAGCTGTGCCGGTGATCATGCTGGCCTCGTCCGAACACAGGAAACACGCTGCGTTGGCCATGTCTTGAGGTGTTGAAAAACGGCCCAAAGGGATGGTGGACAGGAATTTGGCCCGGACCTCGGGCGTGTCCTCTCCCATGAACGATTTCAGCAGGGGGGTTTCGCCCGCGACCGGACAGATCGCATTGACACGCACGCCCGAGGGGGCCAGTTCCACCGCCATTGTTTTCGTTGCTGTGATCATCCAGCCCTTAGACGCGTTATACCAGTTTAGGTTCGGACGCGGTGACAGCCCGGCGGTCGAGGCCACGTTCAGAATTGCCCCTGCTCCACGCGTCTTCATCTGCGGAACAAAGGCGCGCGCCGTGAGGTAGACGGATTTCATGTTCACCGCGAAGACCCTGTCGAAATCTTTTTCGGTTACCGCCTCCAACGGGGTCGGCAAGTGGGTGACACCGGCATTGTTCACCAAAATGTCCAGTGGCCCGAGCCTGTCCGCAGCGACCGCTGCCATGTCCTGAACCGAAGGGCCGTCGGCGACATCTACCTGTTGCGCCAGGGCTTGCGCCCCAAGCGAGGTCGCCGTGTCATGAGCCGCGTCGCCGTTGATATCGGCGATCATCACACGCGCTCCTTCGGACAAGAACTTTCGGACGATACCCGCCCCAAACCCTGAGGCGCCACCTGTCACGATTGCGGTTTTTCCTTCCAGCCTCATATCCTTGCCTCCCGGTCGTCTTTGCAGGGCAGAGTAGCAAGGCACCGTAAACTTACCAGATTAATCTTCCGACACCCGACCCCGGAGCGCCTTGACGTCCGAGCGGGCCTTTTTCGCCGCCAAGCGTCGTTTTACCGAGCCGTAGGTGGGTTTTGTCGCGATACGCCGTTTGGGTTTAACCAATGCACGAGCAATCAGGTCTGCCAACCGGTCGCGCGCAATCTCGCGATTGCGGGCTTGGCTGCGGGTTTCTTCACACTGGATGACGATCGCGCCATCCTTGGTCCACCGACGCCCGGCCAGCCGTTTCAGCCGGCTTTTGACTGGATCGGGCAACGAGGGCGAGCGCGCGGCTTCGAACCGCAGCTCAACGGCGGTTGAAACCTTGTTCACGTTCTGCCCGCCCGGACCGGACGACCGCACGAAACTTTCGGTCAATTCCCAATCCTGCAGGACGATATCTTCGGTGATGCGCAACATGAGTTGGACCTTACTCGGCCAGCGCGAAAACAGAAAGGGCCGCCCCGATGGGACGGCCCTTCGAAAGTACAGGAGGTCGGGTCGGTTAGATCAATCGACCAGCCGGAGCGAGCGCTCCGCCAAGGGCTGCCTTAACAGGCGATCCCCCCGGTTGTTCCGACACCTCTCTCCAATCTCTTTCTCGACACTGGATCACCTCCTTTTCTATCTGTTGCGGTTGATAGGGATGGTGACACAAGATGCGCCATTCTCAAAGCACTTTTTTACGCAGGTTGGGCGGACAGCCGCGCAACGATCACCTTGAAGGGGATCAGCGCGATCAACGCCAACGAGAGTTTTACCAACCAGTCAGCAAAGGCGAGCGTGACCCACAGCGGCGCCATCGGGCCTGACAGCATGAAAGGCACAGGCTCCCACGCCCAGTTGATCGCGGCATCGGCATTGGCACCGAAGAATGTGACCGAAGCTGAGAAGGCCAGAGTGAAGAAAATCGCGGTATCCAGAGCCGATCCAACCAGCGTCGAGACCAGCGGCGCGCGCCACCAGCGGCCACCGCGCAGCGAGTTGAACACGGTGACGTCGGTCAGCTGTGCGATCAGGAAGGCCGTGCCTGAGGCCACGGCGATCCGTAACGGCACGGCGGCGTAGGTGAAGCCGTCACCTTGCAGCATGATCTGACTGCCGATCAGCGAACAGATGATGCCGGTGACAAACCCTGCGAATACGACCTTGCGGGCCGGGCCCACCCCGTAGACGCGGTTCATGATGTCAGTGACCAGAAAGGCCAGAGGATAGGTAAAAGCACCCCAAGTCAGCAATCCGTCAAGGATCAGGAACTGGACCAGGATGTTCGAGGCCACAACGATAGTGGCCATGGCAAGAATGCCGGGTATATAGCTGCGTTGCATTTTCAGATGCCCGTTTTGACAAGGTAGCGGCGACTTGGCCAAGGGACCGTCCCAAGGCAAGCCGCGCTTCTAGACGCTTGATCAGAGACTGTCAATCGGGCAGCAGATATTCCACCAGTTCGGTGCGCTGCAGCGCAAGGAAATTGTCATCGGACACCATTGTGGCGCGCATGCGACCGCGGTCATCACGCCAGATCGACACGCCTTCGAGGTTGTCGTGCCCCCCCATTCCGGTGGTGAACAGAACTTCTTCGCCGGTGGGCGTGTCATCCTGAAGCCGCCACCGTCGAAGGCGCGACCGGAAACCTGTCAGCGACACCGAGCGTTCCAGAACGTAAAGCCTGCCGTCAGGTCCGAAATCGGCTGCTACGGGTAAAAACCGCCCGCGCTGAGGCAAAACGAATGGTGTCGACCAGACCTGCCCGCTCCAGCGGTAAACTGGAATGTCGCCATTCTCGGTTCGGCCTTTCTCGGTAAGGGTATAGAGCCGCTGTTTGCCGTCGATCGCCAGCGCCTCGAACGAGCCGTTATTTGGTAACTGGTCAAACGCTTTGGGGCGCGGCAGGACGCGCGCCTTGGATCCCGGCGCTGAATAGTGGGCGACGCGATGAACACGTTCGAACGAAACAAAAAAGCTGCCATCCGGCGCCACGGCCAGCCCTTCGGAGTCACCGGAAGACCCGATTAATGGCTGGCCTGTGCTGGACAGAACCGGCCATTTCCCTGTGACCTCGACACCGGTAATTGCATCGCCTTCGCGTAGAATTCTGGCGCGTACCAGAGTGGCCCGGTCACTCAGAACCATCAAATTTTGGCCGTCCGCAGAAACATGCAGCGCGGAAAACCCTCCGAACCAGCCAGCCGGGTCGCTCCAGGCAAAGCTGCCTAACTCAACGGCAGTCTTTGTTTCGACGGCCCAGGCCGGTCCTGCCAGACAAAACGCGGACATCAGTTGGATTGCAGAACGGCGGCGCATTGCTGGGGCAGATCGGCCAAACGATATTCTCGGCGTTTTTTCGGTGGCGGCGCATTTGGGTCTGGCGGTGGCGGGTTCAGTATATTGTTCACCCATTGCTGCGCTTCGGCGCAGCCGTCACCCTTGGGCGGCGGGTCCTGATTAACGCAGCCTCTGGACCCGCGCGGGCAGGCAAGCCGCACGTGGAAATGATAGTGATGCCCCCACCAGGGCCGAATTTTGCGCAGGTAGGCGCGGTTACCTTTTTCCTCTTTGCACATCTGCACTTTCGCGCCGGGAAAGACGAATATTCGGGCGACGCGTTTGTCCTTGGCTGCCTCACGCAGTACGGCGTGATGCTGCTTGGTCCAGTTGCCGTTGACGAACGCCCCATTGGCACGACGCAGGGAAACAGACGAGATATTCTCGCGCGCCTTGCGGCTAAGCCGCATGTCGTTACCCGGAAGCATCCAGATATCAATATCCAGACCCAACTGGTGCGACCGGTGCCCTGATGTCATCGGCCCGCCCCGAGGCTGGCTGATATCCCCGATATAAAGACCATTCCAACCCGGTTGCCTGGCCGCGAATTGGCTGAGGTCCTGCACATAATCTATCGCCACCGGGTGTCCCCAGTTGCGGTTGCGCGACAGGCGCATGGCCTGCCATGTCGGGCCTGTTTCGGGCAGTTGCACCGACCCGGCGGCACATCCGCGCGAATAACTGCCGAAAGCGGCGGGTTTTTGTTGTGAACTTTGCTTTTGTGCTCCGAATAATTGCTTGGCCAGGGGTTGCGCCCCTGCGGAGCCTGCCAGTGTGATTAAGGCCAATATTGCCAAAAAACGCTGTATTATCATCTGCTCTGATCCCCTTCCGGTTTAACCCAGCGCATCAGGAATAGACCCAGAATAAACAACAGAATGATCGGTGACACCCCCAGACGCGCGCTGCCGGTTGCGGTTGTGGCAATCCCGATCAACAGAGGCGCGGCAAAGGCCGTGGCGCGACCCGACAAACCATACAGGCCAAAGCTTTCCACCGGGGCCTTGGGATCGGTGTGACGCACCATCATGGATCGGCTAGCCGATTGCAAAATGCCGCCCATACCACCAATCAGAATGCCGCAGGCAAAGAACACAAGATCCGGCAGGCCCGATCCATCGGGCAAAGCGATGCCGAAAACCTGCGTCCGGTCCATGGATACGATCGTGACGCAAACAAGGATCAGAACCCAGATGCTGACCAAAATGACCGGTTTAGGGCCGTTTTTCTTGTCCAGCTTGCCACCGACCCACGAAAAAGCAGCGGCGGCCAGAACGCTGACGATCCCGAAGACACCGATCTTGATGAGGTCCCATTCCAGCACCAGCCGGGCGTATACGCCGCCAAAGCTGTAAAGCCCGTTCAGCGCATCACGGTAAAACATCGAAGATCCCAGATAGCTGGCTAGGCTAAGCCGGTGCCGCAGGTTGGAAATCGAATGCGCCAGCAAGCCCAGCGCGTCGCGCACCGAGCCGCGTTTCTTGGACGATGAATCGGCCCGCACCCAAAGGAAATACGGCACCATGAACAGGATGAACCACCCTGCCGTGAACGGGCCGACGAACCGGGTGCCCTGCTGCTGCGCCGCGTCCAGCCCAAAGGCCGGGTCCAGTCCGACCAGCGTCTTGCCGTTGTCCTGCTCGACAAACAAAAGCAGCATGATCGCCAATGAAATCAGCCCGCCGAAATAGCCGAAGGCAAAGCCTGAGCCGGAAATCTCACCCACTTCCTTGTCGTCGCCCAGATCGGGCAACTGCGAGTTGATGAAGATCAACGCATATTCCGCGCCGACAAATCCAAGGCCAAAGGCCGACAGCATCAGCCACATATTTGACCCATCCGGCAGCGTGTACCACAGCGCCGCGGACCCCACGACATACATGACGGAAAACCCAAAGATCCAAGGGATGCGCCGCCCTGACACATCTGCCATCGCGCCCAAAAGCGGTGCGCCAAAGGCGATGATCAGCCCGGTAATGGTCAGGCAATTCGCCCAGACCGTCTGCGCCCGTGCAGCCGCCGCCTGAGAGTCCAGCCCGGTTCCTGCGAAATATCCCGCCGCAACCCCGGCGAAATAGGGTCCAAAGACGAACGTGACCAGAAGGCTGTGATATGGCTGCGTCGCCCAGTCGAAAAACCACCAGCCCCAGATGCGCTTACGCTTAGAAATCTCTGCCATGACTGCCCCTGTTCTTGTTGTTTTTAATAAGACGGGGCTTTGGACCGTTTCGCAAGCGTTCTATTGACCCAGACTTGCTCTTTCGGGCGCGGGCGCTTACGTCTCGTCTGACGCAAATACCGGAGGCCCCATGCTGTCACTGATCCAAATCCTGTTGCTGATCCTGGACATTGTCTGGTTCATCATTCTGGCCCATGTGATCATGAGCTGGCTGATCAACTTTCAGGTTCTCAACCTGCATCAGCAGTTGGTCGCGCAAATCTGGTACGGTCTGAACCGGATACTTGAACCCATCTACGGCCCGATCCGCCGGGTTCTGCCGAATATGGGCGGTCTGGACCTGACGCCTCTGGTCGTTCTCGTCGGCGTCTATGCGCTGCGGATCATCCTGATCAACAATATGGTCTATTTCGTCTGACCTCTTGTTCACCGAATCTTAGTATGTGATTGTCCTGTCATAAGAGCAGATAAACCTAAAAACAGGGCAATCCCCACATGTTCGACGCCGCGCCCCTGCTGCGAGATGTCTTTGGATTCGACGACTTCCGACCGGGTCAGGAAGAGATCGTCGATGCCGTGACGGCGGGCGAAAACGTGCTGGCCATCATGCCGACGGGTGGCGGGAAATCCCTGTGTTTCCAACTGCCTGCCCTACTTCGCGACGGGGTAACGGTGGTCATCTCGCCTCTGATCGCCCTGATGCGCGACCAAGTACGGGGCTTGCAAGAGGCCGGGGTTGAGGCCGGCGCGCTGACCTCGGGAAACACCCCCGAGGAAACCGATGCCGTGTGGGAGGCGTTGGAGGCTGGGCGGCTTAAACTACTTTACATGGCGCCCGAACGTCTGGCCGCCGGGTCGGCACTGGGGATGTTGCGGCGTATCAATGTCAGCCTGATCGCCGTGGATGAGGCGCATTGCGTCAGCCAATGGGGCCATGATTTCCGCCCGGATTATCTAAGGATCGGAGAGTTGCGGCGCGCGTTGAAGGTGCCCTTGGCGGCCTTTACCGCCACGGCGGATGCCGAAACACAGGACGAGATTGTCGAGAAGCTGTTCGACGGCACCGCGCCCCGCAAATTCCTGCGCGGATTTGACCGACCCAACATCCATCTTGCCTTTGCCGCCAAGGACGGGCCACGCAAACAGGTGCTGGATTTTGCTGCTGCGCGAAAAGGGCAATCCGGCATCGTCTATTGCGGCACCCGAAACAAGACCGAAGTGCTGGCCCAAGCCCTGCGCGCCGAGGGGCACTCCGCCTGCCACTATCACGGTGGCATGGACCCCGAGGATCGCCGCAATGTCGAAACCCGTTTCGCGCGCGAAGACGGTCTGATCGTCGTCGCCACCGTGGCCTTTGGCATGGGCATCGACAAACCCGATATCCGCTGGGTCGCCCATGCGGACCTGCCCAAATCCATCGAGGCCTTTTATCAGGAAATCGGACGCGCAGGCCGCGATGGTGGCCAGGCTGAAACGCTGACCCTGTTCGGCCCCGATGACATCCGCCTACGCCGCTCGCAAATCGACGAAGGGTTGGCCCCGGCTGAGCGCCGCATGGCCGACCATGCCCGGCTGAACGCTCTGCTTGGACTGGCCGAGGCGCTGGTTTGCCGCCGTCAGACCCTGCTGGGGTATTTCGGCGAACAGGCTGCGCCCTGCGGCAAATGCGATCTGTGCGACACCCCGCCCGAGGTGTTCGACGGTACCACTCCTGTGCGCATGGCCCTATCCGCCATCCTGCGCACCGAGGAATGGTTCGGTTCGGGTCATTTGATCGACATCCTTCTGGCCAATGAAACTGAAAAGGTCCGGGCGCGGCGACACGACGACCTGTCCACATGGGGCATCGGCAAGGACTGGTCCCGCCCGCAATGGCAGGCAATTTTCCGGCAGATGATGGGGCATGATCTGGTCCGTCCCGATCCTGACCGCCACGGCGCGTTGCGCATGACCGAGGCCGCCAAACCGATCCTGAAGGGCGAGGCGCAGATTAACTTGCGCAAGGACACAATCCGCAAAGCCACCCGCCGCCCGGCCGTCAAAGCGATGGTTGCCGATGAAGACGCACCGCTGCTGTCGGCGCTTAAGGCCAAACGCCGCGCGCTGGCGGAATCACAGCGGGTGCCCGCCTATGTGATCTTCCCTGACCGCACCCTGATCGAGATGGCCGAGACCCGACCCATGACGTTGGACGACTTGGCCCGGATCGGCGGCGTGGGCGCGAAGAAACTGGAACGCTACGGCGATACCTTCCTTGAGGTGATCGCGGGCGAAGCCGCCGCGCTGCACCCCGCCCGCCGCAAACTGGCCGGGCGCGATCAGGGTGAGATTTTCGATCAGCTTCTGGCGGTTCAGAACGATCTGGCGCGCGGTCCAGAAGGGATCGACAAACCGCTGACCTGCTCGGCCTCACAACTGGCCAAGGTGGCGCAACTGCGGCCCGGCGATCAGCGCGGGCTGGAACAAGTGCTGGGCGACCGTCGTCACGAAAGGTTTGGCGCGGCCTTTCTGGACGTGTTGGAACAGGCGGGCTAGATACGCCGTATCAGGCAAGAAAAGAGGGCGGATATGCTGGTAGTGATTTCCCCGGCCAAGCGGCTGGACTGGGCCGAGCGCGATGTGACAGTCACCCAACCCGATTTCCAGGACGACGCGATCCGGCTGTCGAAAACCGCCCGCAACCTGACGCTGGGCGATCTCAAAAAGCTGATGGACCTCAGCGATGATCTGGCGCGTTTGAACCGCGACCGGTATCGCGCCTTTTCCGATGCCCCCGAGGCCGACCTAACCCGCCCTGCCGCGCTGGCCTTTGCCGGGGACACCTATCAGGGGCTTGAGGCTGCATCGCTGGATGCCGATGAAATGGCCTGGGCGCAGGATCACCTGCGAATTCTGTCGGGGCTTTACGGCGTGCTGCGCCCTCTGGACGCCATTCAGGCCTACCGGCTTGAGATGGGCAGCAAGCTGAAGACCCGACGCGGCAAGAACCTGTATGAGTACTGGCGCGACCAGCTCAGCAAGGCGCTGAACGCACAAGGCGCGCAGATCGGGTCAGACATTCTGGTGAATTGCGCCAGTCAGGAATACTTTGGCGCTGTCGATCCCAAGGCGCTAAAGCTGCGTGTGATCACACCTGTGTTCATGGAGGACAAGGCGGGCACGCCCAAGATCGTCAGCTTCTTTGCCAAGAAAGCGCGCGGCGCGATGGCGCGATACATCGTGCAGCACCGCCTGACCGATCCTGCGGGGCTGTTGGACTTTGACACCGGCGGCTATGCACACCGGCCCGAGTTGTCGACCGAGGACAAACCCGTCTTCGTGCGTCCGTATCAGGCCTGAGCCAGCATTGACCGGTCGTAAGCGACCAGTTCAACCGTATTGCCCTCGGGGTCTTCGGTGAAAATCCCGCGCCAGCCAATCCAGTCGAATTGCTCAACCCGGTTGGGCTGACCAATTTGTTCATACCAACGCGTGACAGCGTCTTGTTCTTCGAAAGGCAGCGACAGGGCGATGTGATGCAAAGCCGACGCGCCGCCGGTCACCGGGTATTGATCACCTGTGGGATGCAAGCTGGGGCGCGGGGCGGCTGTTTGGTGGAACAGGGCCAAAACCTGAGTATGCCCGCCGAAACCCTGCGCGATCTCGAAGAAAACGATCGCGCTGTCATGGTCGCCGCTCAGACGCTGCAATCCGATCACTGTTTCATAAAATTCGACCATCGCCGACATATCGGCGCATCGAATGGCTATCTCGCCCAGCGCGCGAGGCTGAAAACCACGTTCATTTAACATGAGTTCAGCCTAATTTGGTTATGGCTGTCCGGCAACGACTGCCTGAGTGCCCTCCGGTTGATGCGTCAGGATCGCTTGTTGGATTTTCTGTTTTTGCAGAGGTTTGGTTAGGTAGTGGTCCAAACCTGCCGACAAGATCCCCTGATCATCTCCTGACATCGCATGCGCGGTCAGCGCGACAATCGGAACATGGCGGCCTGTCTCAATCTCGCGCCTCCGGATTTCACCGGTGGCCTGCTTTCCGTCCATTTTCGGCATGGAAATATCCATAAAGATCAGGTCCGGATCGAATTCACGATGGACATCCACGGCTTCAAGTCCATTTCCGGCGAACCGCAGTTCGATGTTCAGATCCTTGACCATTTTCTTCAGGATCAGTTGATTGGTCCGGTTATCTTCGGCCGCCAGAACACGCATCAAACGCCCGGCCGAAGGCACGTTCGCGTAATCGGGTTCGACGGTTTCTGGTACAGCTATTTCTGCGGGTTCGGCCCGTGTGTCCTGACCAAGAGCGGTCAGGTGCGTATACAGTTCAGCCCGGGGAATGGGTTTTTGCAGAACGCCTTCGATCAGATGTCGGGCCGGGTTTGCGTGGATGACGGCGGGATTGGCTGACATCACCACAACCGGCAATTCGCCCCACCCGCGATCTTTCAGGATGGTCGCCAATTCCAGCCCATCCATATCCGGCAAATCGTGATCACACAAAAGCAGGTCAACAGTATCGTCGACTGCGGCCAAAGCCTCTCCACCAGACGAACACACCGTGACGCGCGATCCCATCCGGCCGAGCTGCTTCGACAGGATGGCCCGGTTGACCGCCAAATCTTCAACAACCATCACGTGGTGCAGACCCCCACCCAGATCCGGAGGGGCAGGCTGAACGCCTTCGACGGTCGGCATCGACACGCGGAATCCAAAACACGACCCACGCCCCGGTTCACTTTCTACCCAGATCGTACCGCCCATCAGCGTGATCAGACGTTTTGTGATGGCCAGCCCCAGCCCGGTTCCTTCGAACTGGCGGTTGCGTTCATCTTCGACCTGATTGAACTCACCAAATATGTGGTCGATCTTTTCCGGTTCGATCCCGATCCCAGTGTCTTCGATCGCCACGTGTATGTCGCAGGTCTTGGTATCGGTATTGGGCACTCCAGTAACGCGGATCAGAACATGGCCGTTGGTGGTGAATTTCACCGCATTGCCCACCAGATTCGTCAGAACCTGACGAACACGACCCGGATCACCAACAAATAGCGTTGGAAGGAACAGGTCAGAGTCGACCAGCAGCGTCAGACCCTTGTCACGAACACTTGGCTGCAAAAGCATCGCAACCTCAAGAATACAGCGTTCAAAGTCAAACTGCTCGGGGTGCAGGATCAGCTTGTCCGCCTCGATCTTGGAATAGTCGAGAACGTCATTGATGATGACCAGCAACGCCTCACCCGAGTTGCGGATCGTGTTAAGATAGAGCCTTTGTTCCTCGTCCAGAGGGGTTTCAGTCAGCAGGTCAGTCATCCCGACAATGCCGTTCATCGGGGTGCGTATCTCATGGCTCATATTGGCCAGAAATGCGGACTTGGCGCGGTTTGCTGCTTCGGCCCGTTCGCGTGCAGCCGTCAATTCGGCCTCATGCCGGACCGAGGCCGAGATGTTTAGCGCCAGACTTACAACATCGCCACCATTGCCCCGCTGGTCGATCAGCTTGACATAATGACCATTCCACAGGCGGATAATTTCCGCGTTGGGATGTGGTTGTGACCAACGGGCCAGCATCCTTCGGATTCAGTCCGGTGCAGCCTCGGAACCCAGATCAATCAGCCCCTCAGCGACCAAAATCTCAAGTATCCGTGGATATGCGACGCCCGGCGCAACTTCGTCGATCCCGTCAAACAAACTAAGGTAGGCCGTATTCGCCCCGATCAGGCGGTTATCGCCGTCAAAAAACGCAAACCCGTCCTGAAACGTCTGAATCGAATGCCATAACCGTCGTTCGGCCACCTCGATTTTGGCATTGGCCAGCGTCAGGTCGGATTTGACCTTTTCGTTCTCACCCCGAACCGTTTCCACCTCGGCCTGGGTTTCGCCGATGCGCTTGGTCAGGGCCATTGCATGCAGGCCCAGCTTGCGGTTGGCGGCGGACAATTCGGCCTGCTTCATTTCCAAAAGACGCTCTGCCGCCAAACGTGCGCGTCGTTCCTGTGCCAGTTTTATTGCAAGACTCATCTTTGGTGATCCCGAACTAACCCGAGATCAACATCCAGCCAGAGCGTGAAGAAGTGTTTAAGCGCTTACCGCGCAGTTCGGATCACAGGCGCGGGCCGTCAACGACGCCCCTCGCGCAACCAACCGCCCAGCAGGAAGCCGCCCGCCAGAAGCAGCACCAACCACGGCGGCAGCAAACCGGCCTGCGTGACGTCCCGAGTTTCATAAGCGTCACGTGGCGTCAGGCCAATCCAACCGCGCCCGGATGCCGGTCGTCCCGCACGCACGTTGCGGATCGCGGGCAGGCCGTCCTCCAACTTGATCGCCCCACCGCGCAATTCAGCCAGCAGCGGATCCAGAAAGTCCGAGGTTGCGATGGTGCGCTCAAATTCTTTCGGCGCGGCCGGACCTAACCCGATAACGGCGGACAACTCGCCTTCCCGCAAACGGTAAAGTCCGATTTCCGGCCCGAAATACTGTGCCTCGAACCGGCCGGGGGAAATCATGTCGAGCGTGATGTCCAGCGTTTCCCCATTCGGGCGCGTGACCGTAACTGGACCGACCTCATCCTCAAGGGTCTGCCGAATGATCCGCATGATCTGGCCGTTGGCTTCGGCCCACAGCGCTTCTTCCTCAAGCTCGGGTTCTTTCATCATCCAATGCGCCAGCCGGCGCAGCAGTTCAAGCTGCGGCCCGCCCCCCTCGAACCCACGACTCCAAAGCCACGCATGATCCGAGGCCAGCATTGCCACGCGGCCTTCACCCACACGATCAAGAACCAAAAGCGGCCTGTCTTCAATCCCGGTCATCAGCAACTCGCCCGAGCGGTGCTTTACGTCGATCTGGCGCAACCACGCGCCCCATTGTTCGGAATCGCCAAGATCAGTCGTGACCGGATGGCGATGCCCCAGATCGGTCACCATCGGGACAAAGCGTTCCTCGATCACCCGTGCGGTTGGCTGCGCCGGTAGGATCGGTGCCAGGGGCGAGCGAAAGATACTGTCCGCGCTGGCAAAGTCAGGCCCGGCCGCGATCAGGACGGCACCGCCGTCGTTAATATAGTTGTTGACGTTGTCCAGATAGATCGCAGGTAAAATGCCGCGCCGCTTGTAACGGTCAAAGATGATCAGATCGAAATCGTTAATCTTTTCCAGAAACAGCTCTCGAGTTGGGAATGCAATTAGCGACAACTCATCCACCGGAACACCGTCCTGTTTCTCAGGTGGTCGCAGGATTGTGAAATGCACCAGATCGACCGAGCTGTCAGACTTCAGCAGGTTGCGCCATGTCCGCCCGCCCGGATGCGGCTCGCCCGATACCAACAGCACGCGCAAACGATCGCGAACACCGTTCATCTGGATCAGCGCCGTGTTGTTTCGGTCTGTCAATTCACCTTCGGCTTCGGGCACCGTGAATTGAATGACATTACGCCCGCCATGGGGCAGGCTGACGGGCAATTCCACGTCGACACCGATGGGAATCGAGAATTGTTGGGGCTCGGCACCGTCGACCGAGATTTCAAGCGGCGCGCTGGTCGCGCCAGCAGGGGCTGCACCGCTATCTTCTACGCGCAAGGTCAGGGTGACCGGCTCACCGATAATGGCAAAGGCGGGGGCATTTCGCACAATCAAGCGGCGGTCCCAGTCGGTGGCGCGCCCGGTTTGCAGCAAATGCATCGGCGCTGGCAGGTCGGGTGCCTGATCTGCATCGTGCACAATCCCGTCGGATACCACAAGAATTCCTGCGATCCGCGCGCGCGGTTCTTCGGCCAACGCCTCGTTCAGCGCAGCCATGACCTGCGTACCTTCGTCGCCGTCGCCATCACCGACTTTGATCCGGCGCAGCTCGGTATTGTCGCGCGACTCGATCTCGGCCGCCAGTTCTTCGGCTGCCAGCGCGGTCTGCTCGGCGCGGTCCGAAAGGGTCTGACTGGCGCTTTCATCCTCGATCATCAACACGATGTCCGTCAGGGGCGCGCGATCCTCGATCTGGTAGACCGGGCCAGCCAACGCACCGATCACGACAAGGGCCGCCAAACCGCGCAGGGCCCAACCGGACAGACCCTGCCAAAGGGCCAGAACCACCCCGGCAAGGGCTACCGCAGCAACGGTGGCCAAAACAGGCCACGGGATCAGGGGATCAAAGATAACGGTTCCTGTCATTGTCCCAACCTGTCCAGCAAGGCAGGCACATGCACCTGATCCGATTTGTAGTTCCCGGTCAGGACATGCATCACCAAATTGACACCAAAGCGATTAGCCAGCTCTCGCTGACGCTCACCTGCATAGCCGCGTCCAACGGGCAACAGGGCCTGTCCGTTGCGGTCAACGGCCCACGCTCCGGCCCAGTCGTTGCCGCCGATCACCACTGGCGTCACGTTATCGTTGAGGTTGCGGAACGGCATCCCCTCGATCTGTTCGGCATCCAGTGGCGCGGCCTCGACCCAGACCTCGGTTCCGGCGTAGCGCCCGGGAAAATCCTGCAGCAGATAGAACGCGCGCGTCAGCACGTGGTCACGCGGGACAGGCTCTAACGAAGGAATATTCAAGGGCGCGGCCAACTGCTGCAATTTGCGTCCATTAGGGCTGGAGGCGCCAAACCGCGCCACATCCGAGTCCCGCGTGTCAAACAAGATCATCCCGCCCGAGCGAAGGTAAGCGTTAAGCTTGGCGTAGGCTCCAGCGGACGGTTGCGGTTGCTGGGGGGTTATGGGCCAGTAGAGCAACGGGAAAAAGGCCAGTTCGTCCCGCTCCAGATCAACGCCGATCGGTTCGGCCGGTTCGACGGACGTGCGATAAAACAGGGTTTGTGCAAGACCCCGCATTCCGGCACCTGCAATGTCATCGACCTGCGCGTCACCCGTCAGGACATGCGCCAACACCAGTTCCTTGGTGGCGTTCAGCGCAAAATCGGTATCCGCGGGCGTCTGTGCGTCTGCTTGGGGCACAAACAGCAAAACTCCGATCGCAGTGGCCGCGGCCTTGGCCAGACCCAACCGTCCTGACAGCGCCAAAGACGCAATGACATCCACCGTCAGCAACAGCAGCGCAAGGCTGAGCAGGATACCTCCGATGGGCGTTTCCGTGCTAATTTCCTGCCCCTTGATAGGCACATCCGGCGGCCAGACCGCAGGGCTAAGCATCGTGTCGCTGGTCAGAACATTCAGCGCCAGCTTTTGCTTGCCGCTTTCGTAAAGCCCCGGACGCAGATCTGGGCCAATTGCACCCGCCACTAGATCGACGCCATCAACGCCCGACAGATTGCCGGCATCAGACAAGGTGCCAAACCCATCCATCACCTGAATTGGCTCCCACGTGGTGCCCTGCAACTGGGACTCCTGCCGAGACTTGGCGGCCGAGGCGACGGCCAGCCGATCCAGCATTTCGACAAATAGGCCCGACAGGGGAAGGCTGGACCATTCTGCATCAGCCGTCACGTGGAACAGCACGACCTGACCCAGCCCAAGCGCCTTGCGGGTCACCAATGGCGTGCCGTCCGACAAAGATGCAATCACGCGATCCGCCAGATTAGGGTCAGGTTGCGCCATGACCTGCGTGGTCACAGATACATCTCCGGGGACCTTAAGCCCATAAAACGGTGAGCTTTCGGGGAACGGTGCAAGCCCCTTGGCCTCACCCCAGCTCATCGCGCCGCCAACGGATCGTCCGCCGCTGCGCAGGCGGACAGGCAGCAGGATATCTTCCTCATCACGGCCCAGATCACTGGCGGCCATACGCGGTCCGGCAAAGCGCAACAGCAAGCCACCTTCTTCGACCCATTCAACCAGTGCCGATTGTTCGCCCCCGGACAGTTTGGCGACATCGGCCAGAACGATCACATCCGGGTTGGCCGGCAGTACGTCCAGCAATCCGCCATCAACAAAATCCGCTGTCGGGATCAAAACCTGCGTCAGGTAATGCAACGGTGACAGCAACTCCAAACCTTCGCGGTTCCGCGTCCCGGCGATCAGGGCAACTTCGCGCCGCCGCAGGCTGTCATCGGTCAGTGTCACAGCCCCCGCAGACCGTTCACCTTGAATTTCAAACCGCGTGATCCGCGCGCGCAGTTCTGACGGCAGGGCCAGTTCTATCTGGGCCTGCGTTTCGCCACCTGCAAATTCCACCTCGGCAGATTGAAGAACCCGCATCACCCCGGCCGGGTCGCGGCCCTGCGCCAGAACCGTGATGCGTTCAGCCGGGCCCGCCTCGGCCCGTTGCGCGGTCAATTGAATGACGCCATCCTGATAGCCAGCCGGCAATAGTCCAACAACCGAGGATGGCGACTGATACACAGTGACACCCCCGCGCGCCTGCAAAGCCGCAAGGATCGTTTCGCTGCGATCATATGCCAGACGGTCACTGAACCAATGCGTTTCAAATTCACCTTCAACCTCATCCAGCGCGGCCAAAGCCTGTTCAATCTGCGGCAGCGTAGGCTGCCATGGCATCGGAACCAGCCCAGGCAATCGACCGCTCCACGCCTCGGCGGCCTGAAAGACAGGGACTTCGGGAACCGTCAGGTTAAGGATCGCGACCGTGCGCCCGGCACGCCCGGCCTCGGTCAGTTGCGCGTCGATCTGGTCCAGCGTCGAAGACCAACGGGATGCGCCCGCCCAGCTTCCGTCCAGCACCAACATCAATGGCCCTGATCCGGCTTGCTCTCGGGACGGGTTCAGAACCGGGCCAGCCAACCCGATGATAATCGCCGCCGCTGCCAGCATGCGCAAAAGCAGCAACCACCACGGGGTGCGGTCCGAAACGCTTTCTTCATCCTTCAACCCAAGCAGTAGTGTGACCGCCGGAAACAGTCTGCGGATCGGCGCTGGTGGCACGGCGCGCAGGATCAGCCACAGGATCGGAAGGGTCAAAAGACCCAGCAACACCCACGGTGCGGTAAATCCAATGCCCGCCAGAACCGTCATGCCGTTCCCCCGTCCAGTGCACGATAGAGCCACAACAGAGCCGCTTGCGCGCTGTCACCCGTGTGGTGCAGACCAAGCTGCCATCCGGTCGCGCGACACAGTTGCGTCAGCGCGCCCTTGCGACTGGCGAGACGCTCTAGATAGCGGTCCCGCAACTCTCCGGCCTTGAGGGTTTCGTGTCGCGCTGTGCCGCCAACGCTTTCAAATATGGTCCGCCCGCGATAGGGAAAGCTTTCCTCGGTTGGGTCCAGAACCTGCAACAGGACACCGCGCACGCCCCGGTCGGCGGCTTTGGTCAGGGCCAGTTCGACCTCATCCATCGGCCCGAGGAAATCGGAAATGAAGACGGCACGCGCATGTGGGATCATGGCCCTATGTTCGGGCGGGGCGTAATCGGCTGCGGCATCTTCGGACCAAGCCTGCGCCAGCCGCACGATTTGCGCGTTGCCGCGCCGGGGCGGAAGGGTTGTTCCGGTCAGTCCGACACGTTCCCCGCCGCGCACCAGCAGGATCGCCGTTGACAGACCAAGCAGGCGCGCCCGGTCCGCTTTGGTGTGCAGGGATTTGTCGGACGCAAACCGCATCGACGCGCCCTGATCGACCCAGAGCATCACCGATTGCGCGATCTGCCACTCGCGTTCACGCACGAATTGCTGATCCCCCCGCGCAGACCGCCGGTGGTCGATCATCCGACGACTATCTCCGATCTGCGCCGGTCGGTACTGCCAGAAATCATCACCCAGACCGGACCGCCTCCGTCCGTGATCACCCAGCAGGACGGTTCCCGCCAGATGTTCGGCCCGCGCCAACAAGGGCGGCAGCCGGCACGCCTCGGCCTCGGATCTTTCACGAAGGGTCAGCGCGGCATTCACGCCGCAGCCTCGGTGCGGATCAAGCCGGCAGCTGTGCTTTCGATCAGCTCAGCTAGGCTGTCCCCGCGTGCACGCGCCGCAAAGTTCAACGCCATCCGGTGGCTGAGGACTGGGCGGGCCATGTCCAGCACGTCCTCGGCATTAGGGGCCAATCGCCCCTGCAGCATCGCCCGCGCCCGCACCGTCATCATCAGCGCCTGCGCCGCACGTGGACCCGGCCCCCATGCAACGGTTTCGGCAACACGCTCAGACACACCCGCCTCATCCGGGCGGAAGGCACGAACCAGATCGAGGATCAGTTCAACGACCGAGTCGCCCACCGGCATCCGGCGCAAAAGAACCTGCGCAGCCAGCAATTCCTCTTTGGTGAAAATCTCATGCGCGTCGTCTTCCTCGACACCCGTGGTGGCCAGCAGAATGTCACGCTCGGTTTGGCGATCAGGGTATTCCACGTCAATCTGGACAAGGAAGCGGTCCAACTGCGCCTCGGGCAGCGGATAGGTGCCCTCTTGCTCAATGGGGTTCTGCGTTGCGAGCACGTGAAACGGTGTTCCAAGAGAACGATCTTCGCCCGCCACCGTCACCGTGCGTTCCTGCATCGCCTGCAACAGCGCCGATTGGGTCCGAGGGCTGGCGCGGTTGATCTCATCTGCCATCAGCAACTGGCAAAAGATCGGGCCAGAAATGAACCGGAAATGGCGGCTGCCATCTTCGGCGGTATCCAGAACCTCGGACCCCAGAATATCGGCAGGCATCAGGTCCGGCGTGAATTGGATGCGGTTGCCGTGCAAGCCCATCACGGTCGACAGCGTTTCAACCAGTCGCGTCTTACCCAGACCGGGCAGACCGATCAGCAACGCATGCCCGCCGCACAGCAGCGCGGTCAGGGTCAGGTCCACGACCCGTTCCTGTCCGATAAAGCGGCGGGTGATCGAGGACTTGGCCTCTTGCAGTTTGGTTTCCAGCGCTTCGATCTCGGACACGAGGTCGGCAGGTTCGGTCATGACTTTCCCTTCCGTGGACTAATATGGTTGAAGTGTATCGCGCGAAAAGGAAATGGCAAAAGTAATGAGCGGACAAAAACCTGTGACACCCTCTCCTGATGGCATTGCGGCATCAGTCAAAGCCGCCAAAACCAAGGGCTTGCCCCCGGTTCACCTGTGGAATCCTCCGTTTTGTGGCGATCTGGACATCCATATCGCCAAAGATGGCTCTTGGTCTTATCTAGGGTCACCGATCAACCGGTTCGAGCTTGTGAAGTTATTTTCCTCAATTCTTAAGAAAGAAGAGGGGAAATATTATCTTGTCACCCCGGTCGAAAAGGTGGGAATCACCGTCGAGGACGCGCCCTTCGTCGCGGTCGATTTCGATGCGACGGGCACCGGCGCGGCGCAGGTGCTGACTTTCACGACACATGTCGGCGATACCGCCATCGCAGGGCCAGATCACCCGATCCGCATTGTTATCGACCCTGAAACAGATGAACCCGCGCCCTACATATTGGTGCGTGCCAACCTCGAAGCGCGGATCGACCGCAAAAGTTTCTACCGGCTGGTCGACATTGCCGAACACAATGATGATTGGTTCGGCGTCTGGTCAGATGGACAGTTTTTCCCCCTGATCCGGTCCGAGGACTTGCCGGACTAAGCCCGGCGCACCACCCGACGATCTTGCGCCAGCACCACGGCCACAGCCACGATCCCCGCGCCCAGCGCGCGAGTCCAGTTCCACTCGTCCCCCAGCACAAGCATGATCAACATCACGTAAAACGGCGCGATGTTGATGTGGAACGACGCCAGCGCCACGCCGATTTTCCCGACCGAGGCGATAAAGAACACCTGACTCAGCCCCATCGAGATCAGCGCATAGATCACCAGCATTCCCGCTTGCTGCATATCAACCGGAGCCGTGGGGATGACATCCATACCCAACTGCCCTGCCGTGAAGAACAGAAAGAAGGCCACGACCAACCCGCCCACGAATGTAATGGTACTGCGCCCGGTCTGGCTGAGTTCTGGAAAATCCCGCGCGGTTGCCATGCTGGCCCAGCAGAACAACCCCGTCGACACAATGGCACACCCTGCGCCAAGCCCTAGTTGAGCGGGGGCCACCGCGCTGGTTGCGATTAACCCACCGATGATCGACACTATGACTCCGATGGCAAAATTCCACCGCAAACGTCGCGTACCCGTCGCCAGCTCCAACAGAGTCGCAAACAAGGGCGCGCACGAGGCGATGATGGCCACGGTCACCGGGTCGGTCAGCTTTTGCGCCAGAATGATCAGGAACATCCCAGCGCCCAGCGTTCCACCGACCAGCATCGCATGCCCCCAACGGGCGCGCAGTACGCGGGTCGGCCCGTCAAACAACACCCAGATCGGCACCATCACCAACACCGCAATCGCCAGTCGCGCCACCAAGAGCGCTACGGGGGGCCAGCTTTGCAACAGCACCTCGGCCGCCGGAAACCCGGCTGCCCATGTCAGCATGCTTGCCACCGCCAAGCCATTGCCGGGCAAGGCAGAACTGCGCCCGGCAGACACAGAAAGAGTGTTCCCGCGCACGGGGTCAGGGCTCATTGCCATGGTGTCAGACCTTTTGTTGGAACGGCGACCGAAAATGATTCGCCGCATTGTCCCGAATGTCTCTGAATTGCCCCGGGCGATCTGGCCGATTTTCGACAATCTGTCGTTTTCAGTCCCTTTCCCTGAAATCACCCGACAGCTAAGGTCCGGTCACCAAAAACCCGGACCTGCCAATGCCCAAATTTGCCGCCAATATCTCGCTGCTCTTTGCAGAACTTCCCTATCTCGACCGGTTTCAGGCGGCAGCAGAAGCCGGGTTTCAAGCCGTTGAGATTTTGTTTCCCTATGATCTGGCCGCCAAGGAAACGCGGCGGGCCTTGCTGTCCAATGGGTTGGACCTTGTCCTGATCAACGCGCCGCCACCGAATTACACGGGCGGACAGCCGGGCTATGCAGCTATCCCCGGCGACGAAGCGCGGTTCCAATCGGATATTCGTCGCGTGATGCGTTACGCCGATGTTCTTAAACCGGGGCTGATCCACGTAATGTCGGGTTATGCCTCGGGGCCGGACGCGCTGGACTGTTTCGTAAAGAACCTGAAATGGGCTGCCGATTTCGCACCCCAGCAACAGTTCACGATTGAGCCGCTGAACCCGGTTTCGCAGCCAAACTATTTCCTGAACGACTACGATCTGGCTGCTGATGTTCTGAACCGCGTAGACCGCCCCAATGTCGGCCTGCAATTCGACAGCTTTCACGCCCATATGATCCATGGCAACGCGCTGGACGTGTGGACCCGGTTCAACGCCAATGTGGTTCACGCCCAAATTGGCGCGGCACCGGACCGATCCGAACCCGGGCGCGGGCCAACCGATTTTCCCGCCCTGTTCAGCGCGATGGATGATGCAGGATACGCAGGATGGGTCAGCGCCGAATACGTGCCCTCAACACCGCAAACGATCAACAGCTTGAAGTGGATGCGCGCCTAGCTCTGGCATTTTTTCAAAAAATCCCGCAGATGACATGGGCCGAGACCAATAGGATTTAGTCAATGATCCCTGCCCGCTTTACCCGCGCTCTGTTCAGCCTGATCATGTCGGGCCTGATGTCCTGCATCGTTACAGGTATCGCTACGGTAAAGGCGATCGGGATAGGCCCAACCACGCTGGGCGACTGGATGGCGTCCTGGGCCTTTTGCTGGCCGATCGCGTTCTCGGTCATCCTGATTCTCGGACCTGCCGTGCAACGGTTGGTCAATCGCCTAGTCAGGCCGCAGGACTGACCCGCAGCGAAGAGGGTCCGTCGGACCTAATGAGAAGCGCGCCGGTGCGCCTCAGTGTGCCTCGGCCCAGTTCGCCCCCTGCCCGGCATCGACACTCAGCTTGACGTCCAGTTTCACCGCCGGGTCCGATGCGCCTTCCATCACGTCGCGCGCGACGCCGATCACCTGATCCACCGCATCCTCGGCCACTTCGAACAGCAATTCGTCATGCACCTGTAACAGCATCTTGGCGGGTAGCCCGTTGATCGCATCCGGCATCCGCACCATCGCGCGCCGGATCACATCCGCCGCCGTGCCCTGAATCGGCGCATTGATCGCCGCCCGGCGCGAGAACCCGGCATGAGGCCCCTTGGCATTGATCTCGGGCGTATGGATCTTGCGGCCAAACAGTGTCTGGACATAGCCATGCTCTTTGGCAAAGGCGACAGTGTCGTCCATATAGGTTCTGATCCCCGGAAAACGTTCGAAATAGCGGTCGATAAAGCCCTGCGCCTCGGCCCGTGGAATGCGCAGGTTGCGCGCCAGACCAAAGCCTGAAATCCCGTAGATCACACCAAAATTGATTGCCTTGGCCTGACGACGAATATCCGGCGTCATCTCGTCCAGTGGCACATCGAACATCTCGGAGGCGGTCATGGCGTGAATGTCCAACCCATCCGAGAACGCCTGTTTCAACGCCGGGATATCGGCGATATGGGCCAGAATCCGCAGCTCTATCTGGCTATAGTCGAGGCTGACCATCACATTGCCCGGCTCGGCGATGAACGCCTCACGAATGCGGCGGCCTTCTTCGGTGCGCACCGGAATATTTTGCAGGTTCGGATCGGTCGAGGCCAAACGGCCCGTGTTGGCCCCCGTAATCGAATAAGACGTATGCACCCGGCCCGTATCGGGGTTGATATGGGTTTGCAGCGCATCCGTATAGGTCGATTTCAGCTTGGACAACTGCCGCCAATCCAGCACCCGGCGGGGCAGTTCATGCTCGGTGGCGAGGTCTTCGAGAATATCCGCCCCGGTCGAGTATTTCCCGGTTTTACCCTTTTTTCCGCCCTCAAGTCCCATCTTGTCGAACAGAATCTCGCCCAGTTGCGCGGGCGAGCCGACATTGAAAGTCTCACCGGCCAATTCGTGAATTTCAGCCTCTAACCCGGCCATTTTCTGCGCGAAGGTGTTGGACATGCGGGACAGCACATCGCGATCCACCTTGATACCGTGCATCTCCATTTCTTTGAGAACCGGCACCAGAGGACGCTCCAGCGTTTCATAAACCGTCGTCACCTGCACCTGATGAAGTTGCGGTTTGAACAGCTTCCACAAGCGCAGCGTGATATCCGCATCCTCGGCGGCATAGGCAGTGGCCTCATCAATCGGCACCTTGTCGAAGGTGATGGCCGACTTGCCGGACCCTAGCAGCGGTTTGATCGGAATCGGTGTGTGATTTAGATAGCGTTCTGACAGGGTATCCATGCCATGCCCATGCTCGCCCCCATGCATTGCATAGGACATCAGCATGGTGTCGTCGATCGGCGCCACTTCCACACCATAGCGCGCGAATATCTTGGCGTCATACTTCATGTTCTGTCCAATCTTCAGGATCGACGGATCCTGAAGCATAGGTTTCAGCAGTATTAGAGCCTCATTTAACGGCATCTGCCCCTCGGCCAGTGCGTCTGAGCCGAAAAGATCATCAGCGGCTCCGTCGCGGTGGGTTAGCGGGATGTAACAGGCCGAGCCCGCCTCAACGCACAGCGAAATGCCCACCAGATCGGCGATCATTTCGTTTAATCCGGTGGTCTCGGTATCGACGGCTACCCAACCGGTTTCATAGATGCGGTCGATCCACGCCTGTAGCGCTGCTGCATCCCGAACGCACTCGTGATTCGCGGCGTCAAAGGAGATATCCTCGGCCTCAGATACAACCTCGGGCGCGGGCGCATCGGCGATCACCGGGGCCTCGGCCCCCAGCTTGTCAGCAATGCGTTTAGTCAGGGTGCGGAACTCCATATCCGCCAAGAAACTCAGCAGCGTGTCCGGCTCGGGGTCCTTCACTTCAAGATCGTCCAGCGTGAAGTCCAGCGGGGTGTTTTCGTCCAACTGCACCAGCTTTTTCGACAGCTCGATCTGGTCGCGCTTTTCGATCAGGGTCTGGCGGCGTTTGGGCTGCTTGATCTCTTCTGCGCGGTCCAGCAGCGTTTCCAGATCGCCATATTCGTTGATCAGCAAGGCGGCGGTCTTGACTCCAATGCCCGGAGCGCCCGGCACGTTATCCACGCTGTCCCCGGCCAGCGCCTGCACATCGACCACCCGTTCGGGTCCGACGCCGAATTTCTCGAATACACCATCGCGGTCGATGCGCTTGTTCTTCATCGCGTCCAGCATTTCCACGCCGCCGCCGACCAACTGCATCAGGTCTTTGTCTGAACTGACAATCGTCACACGCCCCCCCGCGTCACGCGCCTGAACAGCCAGCGTGGCGATGATGTCGTCGGCCTCATACCCCTCCAACTCCTTGCAGGCGATGTTGAAGGCGCGAGTGGCTTCACGGGTCAGAGGCATCTGCGGTCGCAGGTCCTCAGGCATGGCCTCGCGGTTGGCTTTGTACAGGTCATAAAGATCATTGCGGAACGTGTGCGAGCCCTTGTCGAAAATCACCGCCACATGGGTCGGCGCGTCGGGTCCGGCGTTCCCCTCGACATATTTCTGCAGCATGTTGCAGAACCCCGAAACGGCGCCGATCGGCAGCCCATCGGATTTGCGCGTCAGCGGGGGCAGAGCGTGATAGGCCCTGAAAATAAAGGCCGATCCATCGATCAGATGCAGGTGACATCCTTTTCCGAAATTGCTCATGCGCGCTCTCCCTGTCGGTCAGGGATGGTTCTGCCACAGGGCCGCGCGCGTGACCAGTCAGGAACGCGGCTTATCCACCAAACAGACCGCTGAAAACGTCCGAGAAACTGTTCAGCAGCGCCATGATAACCAGCACACCGAGGAAGGCAAAAAATGCAAAGGCAACGAACTGAAACAGGATCGCGCCCACACCGATGACAACGCCTGCAATAGCCGGGCGTCTCTTTTCGTGACGCAGGATACCAACAACGGACAACACAATTGCCAGCCCGCCCAACATGGCGACCCCGATACGCAGGAAATCGTCCAGATCACGGGTCGGCGCAACCGGTTCGGGCTGCTCAAGCCCGGCCGCGGCGCGCAGCGTGGATTTACCGATCTCGGCCGCCAATTCCCCCAAGGAAACCCCGGTGGATTGCTGCGGCGCGAACGGTCCTGCCCAGAACACAAATAGCGCTGCAAACAGCGCAATCGACGCAAGGCTAAACCCTGTCCAACCAAAAACAGGATTTGCTGTGTCAGTAGCGTGAAGGTCAGTCATCACTCTCACCCGGGCTGGTTCCGGTCGAGCCTTAGCACAAAAAACGCGGCGAGATTTTGGCGTTCATTCTTTGTAAGGGCGGTCAGCCCTGATCTGTGCCCTTAAGGACATATTTGCAATCGCAATAGGGGCATTCGACCCAACCGGTATCCTCGGGGATTTGCAGCCACACGCGCGGATGGCCCAACGCGCCTTCGCCGCCGTCACAGGCAACTCGGGTGGTTTCCACGATCTTGGTTTCCGGCGCTTCGATGGTCACGGCTGGCGATCCTTCTTCGGTTGTCGGCCTCGCGGGGCATGTGTGACTGCGTTTATGAGCGATGCGCAAACCGGGGGCAAGTGCCGCGTGTGAGATGCGGCAATCAGGATCAACTGTGACCTGGCAAAGCCAAGCGACCCGCTTCCTGCGCAAAGGACTCGAAAAAGAACAAAACGTGAATATAATATGGAATCGCCATGTATGCCGAATTGTCGATCACGTCGAACTTCACCTTTCTCACCGGGGCATCCCACCCCGAGGAATACATGGAGCGCGCCGTGATGCTGGGCCTGCCTGCCATTGCGATTGCCGATGACAACTCGGTGGCCGGGATCGTACGCGCCCATACCCAAGCGCGCGAGATCGCCCGAAAGGTGCGCGAACGTGTGGAATGGGAAGGGCAGAACACGCCCATAGGCCCAACCTGCCCCGATCATATCCCCAAACCACCCTCATATCTGATCCGCGCGGTGCCGCGCCTAATCCCTGCGGCACGGCTGATCTTCACCGACGCGCCCACCGTCACCGCCCTGCCGCTGAACCGGCAGGGTTGGGGCAACCTGTGCCGTATCCTGTCTGCGGGCCGTCTGCGGGCCGAGAAAGGCGACTGTATCCTGCACCTGTCCGACCTGATGGAATTCTCTGACGGTCTCCACCTGCTGCTCTGGCCACAACCGACCCCGTCACAGGGCGGCGCGAGCCCTTGGCGGACACAGGCACAACGGTTGACGCGCCGCTTTGGCAGGCGGATGCATCTGTTGATGCATCCCCGGTATGACGGTGCAGACAGTGCGTATTTCTCTTTATTAGAGACTGAATCAAAGCAACTTGGCATCCCCACAATCGCCAGTGCCGCGCCGATGATGCACCACGGGGCCCGTCGCAAGCTGGCCGATGTGCTGACCGCCATCCGCCTGCGCCGCAAGGTCGATGATTTGGGTCGCGACGCGCTGGCCAATGGCGAACAGCGCCTGCGGTCCGAGGCCGAGATGTTACGTATCTTCAAGGGCCATGAAGGGGCCGTCACCCGCGCCCATATGCTCAGCGAACAGCTGCAATTCTCGCTGGATGAGCTGCGCTATGAATACCCCAGCGAGGGCAGCGATCAGGAAACCCCGACCCAGCGCCTGCACCGTCTAGCGCATGAAGGGTTGAAATGGCGTTATCCGGCTGGGGCCTCGGAAAAAGCCAAAAAGATGCTGGCGCACGAGCTGACCCTGATCGGCAAGCTGAAATATGAGCCCTACTTCCTGACCGTCCGCGACATCGTTCATTTCGCCCGCTGGCGCGATATCCTGTGTCAGGGACGCGGATCTGCGGCCAATTCGGTGGTCTGCTTCTGTCTCGGCATCACCGAGGTCAGCCCCGAGATGGGTACGATGGTGTTCGAGCGCTTCGTGTCCGAGGCGCGCGATGAACCGCCCGATATCGACGTCGATTTCGAACATGAACGCCGCGAAGAGGTGATCCAGCACATCTATGACCGCTATGGCCGCCACCGCGCGGGGCTATGCGCCACCGTGATCCATTATCGCGGCAAGCGTGCGATCCGCGAGGTCGGGCGCGCCATGGGCCTGACCGAAGACACGATCTCGGCCCTGTCCTCGCAGCTATGGGGGTTCTTCTCAGCCAAGGGGCTTGAGGCCGAACGGATGCGCGAGATCGGCCTTGATCCCGAGGATCGCCGCCTAAAACAGACTCTAATGCTGGTCTATGAGATCGACGGCTTCCCCCGGCATCTCTCGCAACATGTGGGTGGTTTCATCATCACCGAAGGACGCCTGGACGAGCTTGTCCCTATCGAAAACGCCACGATGGAGGACCGCACAGTCATCTGTTGGGACAAGGACGATATCGACAGTCTGGGTATTCTGAAGGTCGATGTCCTCAGCCTTGGGATGCTGACCTGTATCCGTAAGGCATTCGATCTGATCACACAGCACCACCAGACCGGCTATACCCTTGCCACCCTGCCGCCCGAGGATCCCGAGGTCTACGATATGCTGTGCAAAGCGGACTCGGTGGGGGTGTTTCAGGTGGAATCACGTGCTCAGATGAACTTCCTGCCCCGGATGCGGCCCCGCACTTTCTATGATCTGGTGATCGAGGTCGCCATCATCCGCCCCGGCCCGATTCAGGGCGACATGGTCCACCCCTATATCCGCCGCCGGAACGGAGAAGAAGAGGTCAGCTTCCCCTCGGACGCTTTGGGCGAGGTGCTGGGCAAAACGCTGGGCGTGCCGCTGTTTCAGGAACAGGCGATGCAGATCGCCATCGTCGGCGCGGGCTTTACCCCGGAACAGGCCGACCGGCTGCGCCGATCGCTGGCGACCTTCAAGAAGCACGGCAATGTCAGCGAATTCCGCGCGCTTTTCCTGCGCGGGATGAAGCGCAACGGTTACGAACAGGATTTCGCCGAGCGGTGTTTTTCACAGATCGAGGGCTTCGGCTCTTACGGCTTCCCAGAAAGCCACGCGGCCAGTTTTGCGCTGTTGGTCTATGCCTCAGCCTGGATCAAATGCCACCATCCGGGCATCTTCGCCTGCGCACTGCTGAACTCGCAGCCAATGGGCTTTTATGCCCCTGCCCAGATCGTGCGGGATGCCCGCGAACACGGGGTGCAGGTGCGGCCGGTCTGCATCAATGCCAGCTTCTGGGACAATGTGATGGAACCCGACGGCCATGGTGGGCTGGCCCTGCGGCTGGGGTTCCGCCAGATCAAGGGCCTGAGCGAGGAAGACGCCAGCTGGCTGACTGCCGCGCGGGGCAACGGCTACACTCAGGTTGATGACGTCTGGCGGCGTGCAGGCTTGGGGCCATCGGTGATCGAACGTCTGGCCGAGGCCGATGCCTTCGCCGCCTGCGATCTGACCCGGCGCGAGGCTCTGTGGCAGGCCAAGGCGATTGCGACCGCGAAACCCCTGCCGCTGTTCTCACAGGATCTGGAAGGCGAGACGCTGGATGAACCCGCAGCCTACCTGCCGCAGATGACATTGGGCGAACAGGTGGTCGAGGATTACGTCGCCACCCGTCTCAGCCTGAAGGCGCATCCGGTGGCCCTGATCCGACATCTGCTGACGCCCGAGCCGCGCGACAAAACCACACCTGTTGCCTGACCTCCGCCCCGGATATGCCCCGGGCTAGAGTCGAAACCTGAGACAACCATGACCAGACCCACCTTGCCCCCGCGCTTTCCCGCAACACCGGCCCAGATCAACGCGCAGGTCCACGCCTTCTATGCCCGCGTGCGCGAGGATGCCGTTCTGGGGCCGGTGTTCAACAAGCACGTCCATGACTGGCCCGCGCATGAGGACAAGATCGCCGCCTTCTGGCGCAACGCCATCCTGTTTGAGCGCAGCTATGACGGTAATCCGCAGCGGGTCCATATCGAGCGGCCTGACGTGCGCCCCGAGATGTTCACCCACTGGCTGGACCTGTTTGAAGAGGTCGCCAGCCAGACCCTGCCGCCTGAAACCGCCACCCCATGGGTCGCGCTGGCGCGCAGGATCGGCGTAGGGATGAAGGCAGGCGTTCAGTCCGCACGCCAGCCAAAAGACGCACCGCCGATCTTGCGATAGCGCCCCAACCAAAAACCGATGTTAGCGGTAAAATTGAGGCTACCAGACTCGGCTAAATAGGGGTAAGCAACAGGCAACCCACCTGACATATTACCGAGACCTTCGGGATGACCACGCAAAACAACACCCTCAAGGGCCTTGGCTATGCTTTTGCAGGCTTTGCGGTCTTTGCCAGCCATGACGCCCTGATCAAGGTTCTGGGTGGCACCTACTCGGTGATGCAGATCATCTTTTTCGCCACGCTATTCTCGTTTGTACCAATGGCAGTCACGATCCTGACCGACCGGGCCACCGGGAATTTCCTGCCGCACCACCCGTGGCTGGTCCTACTGCGCTCGGCCCTGATGGTCACCGGCATGTCCTGCGCGTTCTACGCCTTTTCAGTCCTGCCACTGGCCGAGGTCTACTCGTTGTTGTTTTCCTTCCCGCTGATCGTCACAGTCCTGTCGATCCCCATTTTGGGAGAGGTCGTGCGCGCCCAGCGCTGGGCCGCCGTTGGCGTCGGTCTGATCGGCGTGCTGATCGTTTTGCGCCCCGGGGCGACGGACATCACGATAGGCCATCTTGCCGCCCTGACAGCCGCGTTTTGCAGCGCCTTTGCATCCGTTCTGGTGCGCAAGATCGGGAATGAGGAACGCTCGGCGGTGCTGATCCTCTACCCGATGCTTCTGGCCATCTTGGTGATGAGTCTGGCCCAACCCGCGGTCTACCTGCCGCCCTCGCTGCTGCATCTGGCGATGATGGCGCTGGTTGGTGTGTTTTCAGTGATCGCCCAGCACCTGATCATTCTGGCCTATCGCGCCGCGCCAGCCGGGGTCGTCGCGCCCAGCCAATACAGCCAGATCATCTGGGCTACGCTGTTCGGCATGGTCTTTTTTGGCGAGCGGCCCGATGGCTGGGTCGCGGTCGGAGCCAGCATCATTATCGCGTCAGGTGTGTTCGTCGTCTGGCGCGAGAGCCGGGCGAATACCTCGTCGGTCAACACACCGGTTCTACGGGTGCGGTCACCTCGTTCGGATACGGGGGCGACGCGGCCGGGGGCGTAACGCGATCCAATTATTTTTCCAAATATCGCAACCTGAAGTTTCCATTAGCGTCGGCTTCATCAAAACGACCGAGACCGCGAACCAGATCGCTCAGCTTGGTATAGCCATAACTGCGCGGATCAAAGTCCGGATAAATCTTACCCAGTTGCCGTTCCACAAAGGGCAAAGTCGCCCACCCATCGGGATCGTTTGTGGTATTGACCACATTTCGTATCAACTGAAACGCGTGATTTAGGCTCTGTTTTCCTTTTGCTTCACCATCTTTGATTGCGGGTACGCAAGGCGCGGTATCCCGCTTGATATTCTCGATATAGATGAACCGATTGCAGGCTGCGACCAGCGATTCCGGTGCCTTGCGCTCGCCTATCCCAAAGACGTCCAGTCCTTGTTCGCGAATGCGGGTGGCGAGGCGGGTGAAATCACTGTCAGAGGACACAAGTACAAACCCGCTGAACCGCTCGGAATGCAGGATATCCATCGCGTCAATGACCAATGCGATATCGCTGGAGTTCTTGCCTATCGTATTAGCGAACTGCTGATGGGCAACGACGGCATATTTGGCAAGAGATTTGGCATCCCAGCCTTGTGGTGCTCCGTTCGAGAAATCACCGTAGATACGGCGCAAGCTGGCTTCACCCAATGTGGCAATTTCTTCAAAAATCTCTGCCGCATGTTTCGCAGGCACATTGTCTGCATCAATCAGAACCGCAAGGCGGTCAGTATTCCGTGTCGTCAATTCAAATCCTCAACCTGAGATAGTATTCTTGAGGATGAATGTAAGAACAAGAAAGGGCGGGCAAAAGCCCGCCCTGTGAATTTAATTTTCCTATTTCAGTAGATTACGACCGATCGGATGCTTTCACCCTTATGCATCAGGTCGAACCCTTGGTTGATGTCATCCAGACCCATCGTATGAGTGATCATCGGATCAATCTGGATCTTGCCTTCCATATACCAGTCGACGATCTTGGGTACGTCGGTCCGACCCCGCGCGCCGCCGAAGGCAGTGCCGCGCCATGACCGACCGGTGACCAGTTGGAATGGGCGGGTCGAAATCTCGGCCCCGGCAGGTGCCACGCCGATGATGATCGATTCACCCCAGCCCTTGTGCGCCGATTCCAGTGCGGCGCGCATCACGCCCACATTGCCGGTAGCATCAAAGGTGTAATCCGCGCCACCTTTGGTCAGATTGACCAGATAGGGCACCAAATCGCCTTCGACCTCGGCTGGGTTCACGAAATCGGTCATACCGAACTTGGTCGCCATCTCAACCTTGGCGGGGTTCAGATCGACGCCGACGATCTGATCGGCCCCGGCCAGACGAAGGCCCTGAATCACATTCAGACCGATACCGCCCAGACCGAACACGATGGCGCGGCTGCCGATTTCCACCTTGGCGGTGTTGATGACGGCTCCGATCCCGGTGGTCACGCCACAGCCTATATAGCAGATCTTGTCGAACGGCGCGTCCGGGCGCACCTTGGCCAGCGCGATTTCCGGCAGAACCGTGTGGTTCGAGAAGGTTGAGCAGCCCATGTAGTGCAGGATCGGATCACCATCCAATGTTGAAAAGCGCGAGGTCCCGTCGGGCATCAGGCCCTTACCTTGAGTTTCACGGATCGCCTGACACAGGTTGGTCTTGGGGTGCAGACAGTATTCACACTCACGACATTCAGGGGTGTAAAGCGGGATCACATGATCGCCCGGCTTCAGGCTGGTGACGCCCGGGCCGACCTCGACCACAACGCCCGCACCTTCATGGCCCAGAATCGCGGGGAACAACCCCTCGGGGTCGGCGCCTGACAGGGTGAATTCATCCGTGTGGCAGATACCGGTGGCCTTGATCTCGACCAGAACCTCGCCCGCTTTGGGGCCTTCAAGGTTTACATCCATCACTTCCAAAGGTTTGCCCGCCTGAACGGCGACGGCGGCACGGGTACGCATTGTGCTTGTCTCCCTGTCTTATATGCCTCGACCCTGCGTCAATTGCAGGGTGTTTTCAACTGTGCTTTCGTGACAGATTGGCTAATTGTTTGATATTGCAGTAACGACGTTGTCACGAGGAGAAACGCCAATGCATCGATTTTTACCCGCGCTGGTCCTGTTGGCAGCTTGTGCAGAGACCCCCGCGACCGAAACAGCGGCGACTCAGCCCGAAGCTTCTCCGGTTGATCTGGCCTTTTGTCAGGGCGAGACATTCGCCGCTTCCGTCGGCCAACCGGTCTCGACCATTCAGGCGCAATTGCCTGAACGGTCGCGCATCCTGGGGCCCGATGGGATTGCCACGCAGGATTACCGCATTGACCGGCTGAACGTGTATGTCGATGGCGCAGGGATCATTCAACGTCTGACCTGCGGGTAAGCGTGGACTCGGGGCGTGATTCTCGAATAAGAACAAAGTGTGAACATTTTGATGTCTGCCGATGCCCAAACGCCGAATACTTTCACTCTGGTTCCCCCGCCTGGGGGCTGAACGGCTGGTCCGCGCCGCGCGGGGGCTGCAGGATGGGCCTTTGGCTGTGGTGGCCGAACAGTCGAACATGCAGGTTGTCACCTCGCTGAATGATGAGGCGCAGGCCGCCGGGTTGCGTGTCGGTCAACCGGTACGTGATGCCCACGCCATGTGCGCCGCCCTGATCACCCGCCCCCGCAACGTCCCGGCCGAGGCTGCTTTTCTGACTGCGCTGCGCCGTTGGGTGGGCAAGTTCAGCCCGTGGGTGGCCGAAGAAGCACCGGATGGGTTGATCGTTGACCTGTCGGGCTGCGCGCATCTGTTCGGTGGGGAAGAGGCGCTGCTGAACGTGATTGAGACCGACTGCGCTGATATGGGTCTCAGCGTGCAGATGGGCATCGCCGATACGCTGGGCGCAGCTTGGGCGCTGGCGCGTTATGCCGGGCAAGAGGCTACATCGGACCGCAACGGCGACGCCATCAGCCAAGAGGCGCGCGCCACCCGCGCCCGCGCCACCAAGCGGCGGCACTGGACCAAGGGCGGGGCCGCGCCGCAGGTGATGGCATTGGGTGGAGGCGCGCGGATTGCAGCACCGGGGCAATCTTATGGCGCGCTCAGCCCCTTGCCCATCGCGGCGCTGCGGCTTGAGGATCAGGTGGTGACGCAGTTGAACCGTCTGGGCCTGCGCCGGATCGGCGACCTGCTGGGGCAACCGCGTGCCTCACTGGCCCGACGGTTCGGGCGCGGGCTGGTGCTACGGCTGGATCAGGCGATGGGCAGCGCGCCCGAGCCGGTCTCACCCGCCCGCCCGCCACATCACTTTGCGGTGCGGATGACCCTGCCCAACCCGATTGGCCTGACCGAGGATGTGATGGCCGCCATCGACCGGGTTCTGCCCATCCTTTGCTCCAAGCTGGAGGAGAAAGCCCGCGGGGTACGAACATTACGGCTTGAGGCACATCGTGCCGATCAGGCAGCCGAGGTTATCGAGATCGGCCTTGCCCGTCCGACCTATGACAAACATCGCATTCGCCCTTTATTAGAGATGAAAATTGATAAGATTGACGCGGGTTATGGCATCGACATGCTGCGGCTTGAAGCGGTGCAGACCGAACCGATCCACGCGCGCACCATGACCGGCCATGCCGAAGCACGCCGCGCCGTGCGCGAGCGGTTAGCGGGCAACACCGCCGTCGAGGACCTGATCGGTAAACTGGGCGCACGGGTCGGGTTGGAGGCGATCACACGACGGCACCCTGCGGCCTCGCACATCCCCGAGAAGACCGCGCAGGTGCTGGCTGCCGCATGGTCGGAACCTGCGCGCGACTGGCCCGCGCCGCCGCGCCCGCGCCCCTTGCAGATGTGGCAACCCGAACCGGTGATGGCCCCAGACACTCCGGACGTGCCCAGCACCTTTCGCTGGCGTGGGCGCGACTGGCAGTTGGCACAAGCGACCGGCCCGGAACGGATCGCGCCGGAATGGTGGCTGGACGACCCCAACTGGCGCAGCGGCGTGCGCGATTACTGGGTGGTGGTGACCGAACAAGGGGAACGGCTCTGGCTGTTCTACGGACATGGCGGCACCATGTCAGCGGGTTGGTTTTGCCACGGTCAGTTTTGTTAGAGTCTATTTTCCGCGATAGACAAGAATATCAGGCAGATAGTCGATCAATCGGATCACCCAGGAAAACGGAGCAGGGAAATCAGTACGGAACCGACGCCGCGACATCGCCTTGACCACGCGATTCGCGGCATCCTCGGGCGTCATCAGCATCGGCATCTTGAAACTGTTCTTCTCGGTCAGGCGGGTTTTGATGAAGCCCGGATTGACGATCCGCACGGTCACGCCAGTTCCAGCCAGATCGTGTCGCATGGTTTCCGCCAATGAAATCAACGCCGCCTTGCTTGCCCCATACCCGATAGCGGCTGGCAGACCATGATACCCCGCCAGGGACCCGATCAAGGTAATTTCACCGCGACCGGCTTGAACAAATCCCGGAACTGTTTCCCCCAACACGCGAATGGCACCCAGATAGTTGACATCGCTCATGGCCAGGGCCGCTTCGGTGTTCCAGTCAGCACTACGCATCGGATCATAAGCGCCCGCATTATAGACCAGCCCATCAACAGGCCCGGCCTTGGCTACTGCGTCACGAACTGAGTCTAAATCGGTCACATCCATTGGTATGGACCGAGCATTGGGAAGCGTTGCGCAGATTTCGTTCAGACGATCGGCATTGCGCGCGGACAGGATCAGGTGCGCCCCCTGATGGTTAAGCGCGTCGGCCAGAGCGCGCCCCAAGCCCTCGCTTGCGCCGATAATCCAATAGGTTTTTCCTTCAAAGCTGCTCATGCGACGACCGTTTCGTTTCGTGTGATGCTTTTACGGCCACGCCAAGGCAATGGATCACGCGCCGGGACCGGAAACAGGCCTCAATGCCTAAAGATTTGGCAATATTCATTGCTGAAATTCTCATAACCCGATTGATCCACCCCGGCCCTTTCTGCGTATCTTATTGTAAAATGTCACATAACGAGGCTTGAATGTTCGACGAATCCCGGGGCGTCCGGAAAAAAATCGCAGTAATTGGCGCAGGAATCTCAGGTCTCTCCGCAGCTTACTACCTTTCAGAAAATAACGACGTGACCGTCTTTGAGGCCGAACCCAGACTGGGCGGCCACGCCAGAACGGTAATGGCGGGCAAGAATGGCGATCAGCCGGTGGATACCGGTTTCATCGTCTTCAACTATGTGACCTACCCCTATCTGACAAAACTGTTCGATGAGCTGAATGTCCCCGTCATCAAATCGGAAATGAGTTTTGGCGCGACAATCGACAATGGCCGCATCGAATACGGCCTGAACAATCTGCGTACATTGACAGCCCAGAAACGCAATCTGGCGCGTCCGGCATATTACAAGATGATCGCGGACATCCTGCGGTTCGGCAAAGAGGCCCCTATTGCGGCGCAGGATGATGACACCACCATCGGTGAATTGGTCGACCAACTGCGTCTTGGTCACTGGTTCCGCCATAATTACCTGATGCCGATGTGTGGTGCGATCTGGTCAACCCCGGTCGAGTTCGTGGATCAATTCCCGGCTCGATCTCTGGTTCAGTTTTTCCGCAACCACGCGCTTTTGGCCAGCGGACGCGCCAAACAGCATCAGTGGTACACGGTCAAAGGCGGCAGTATCGAATATGTCCGCCGCATCGACGCCGCCCTGCGCGGGCGCGGCTGCGACATCCGTCTGGCCGCCCCTGTCGATCACGTGCAGCGCGACGAGGCCGGTGTCACTGTTCACAGCCAAGGACATATCGACCAGTTCGATGAAATCATTCTGGCCACCCACTCCGATCAATCTCTGGCCATCCTCGGCGATAGTGCGACACCTGACGAAAGGGACGCTCTGGGCGCGATCCGGTATCAGCCGAACACCGCGATCCTGCATGGCGACCCCCGCCAGATGCCCCGGAGACGCGCGTGCTGGTCCAGTTGGACCTATCGCTCGCAAGCTGGAAACGTGGGCGTGACCTATTGGATGAACCGTTTGCAGAACATCCCCGACAGCGATCCATTGTTTGTATCGCTGAACGCGGGTTCAGACATTCCTGCGGATAAAATTTATGACCAGGTAGAGTTCGCCCACCCGGTATTCGACAAGGCAGCCCTAAAGGCACAAGGGCAAATCCGCGAGATGCAGGGACAGAACCGAACCTGGTTTGCCGGTGCTTACAACCGGCACGGTTTTCACGAAGACGGGATCGCCAGCGCGATGCATGTCGTCGGGCTTTTGAACGGCGCCCCGCAAACCCTCGGAGCGGAAAATGGCATTCTTGCAAAAGATCCGGCCATCCCTGTCTCAGCGGATCTGTGATACCTGCTGCGCTGCACTGGTATCCCTTACGGTACTGATACCGGGGGGGCTGGCGGCCTCTCCGATCTCGCAAAACCTGTCCAACCCGCAGCAGGTCGGCAGCGCGACCTTTCGGTTTCTGGGCATACCGGTTTATGACGCGCAGCTTTTCACTCCGAACGGCGCGGCGTTCAGTTGGGACGCCGATTTTGGCCTCAAGCTGACCTACCGGAAGACCCTCAAGCAAAAGGCTCTGGTCGAGTCCACGTTGGAGGAGATGGCACGGCAGGGAAATCCTGCGCCGCCGCAAAGCGCGCTTGAGGATTGCTATAAGGCGGTCGGCAAGGGCGATAGCTATATCGCGATATCAGAAGGCCCCAACAAGGTCGGGTTTTGGCGCAACGGACAAAAGACCTGCACGCTGTCCTATCCCGGCGCAAAACGGGCCTTCGTGTCCATTTTCCTCGGCGCAGACACACGAAGCGCCAGCTTTACCCGTCAGTTGAAGGGGCAGTGATGCTGTACCCGCGCGTCAGTCTCTATGCGCTGATGCTCGCTGCGGCGGGTATCCCGCTCTATATTCACTTGCCACGTTTTGCTGCCGTCAATCTTGGTATTGGGCTGGGGGTCATCGGAACCGTGCTTTTGGTGATCCGTCTGGTGGACCTGATCCAAGATCCGTTGATCGGCTGGGCCATAGATCGCTGGCCAAGGGCGCAGGCACTGTTCGCGACACTGGCCGCACTTGGCCTCGCCGTTGGGTTTCCACTACTGTTTTCGTTGCCCGATGGGGCAAAACTGTCCGTGTTAGTGTCTGTTTTAATACTTCTCTTTTCCGCCTACAGCCTTGGGGCAATCCTGCTCTACGGCCGCAGCGCCACGCTGGCGAAACACCCCGAGGCCAAAGAGCTTATGACCCTTGCGGCTTTTCGCGAAGGCGGGCAATTGGCCGGAGTCGTTCTTGCCGCAAGCGCACCCGCCCTGTTTGTGGCCTTTGGCGCGGGCGCTCAGGGCTATCCTGCCTTTGGACTGTTTCTGGGCGTTCTGGCCATCGTCACGCTGATCTTGACCTTTCCTATCTGGCAGCGCACCCCGATCACCGGTCAGGGATTGTCTGTTGCTGGGTTAGGCCAGTCTGGGGCGCTGGGTCTGCTGGCGCTGGCGCTGATCAACAGTTTGCCTGTTGCGATAACATCGACCCTGTTTCTGTTTTTTGTGGAAGACCGTCTGCAACTGCGCGGAATGGCCGGTCCTCTGCTGATCCTGTTCTTCCTCAGCGCCGGGGCGAGCGTTCCCTTGTGGGCACGCCTTAGCAATCGAATTGGGTCGAAACAGACTCTGATGATCGCGATGCCGCTGGCGATTGCGGGGTTTATCGGCGCAGCTACATTATCCGCCGGAAACCTGACCGGGTTCGCCCTGATCTGTCTGGCTTCAGGTGCGGCGTTGGGTGCGGACATGGTCGTGCTGCCCGCAATGTTTTCGGTCGCCCTGACCCGTGCCGGTCTGAACGCGTCGGCTGCGTTTGGTATCTGGTCCTTCGCAGGCAAGCTGGGCCTTGCTCTCGCGGCCTTCTTCACTCTGCCGTTGCTGGAACGCAGCGGCTTTACACCGGGACAAACCAATTCGGCGGCGGCGTTGCAGACGCTTAACCTCGCCTATGCCGTTTTGCCCTGCATCCTGAAACTCGGCGCGTTCGGAATGGTCCTGACGCTGCCAACTGAGGTATCAGCCAAATGAACCTTGTCGTAACCCTTCTACTCGCCATCCTCGCCATTCTTGTCGCCAGAGGCCGCCTTCTGAGTTTTCGCGCGCAATCGCCTGCGGACTATGCCGGGACAGGACCCGCATTCAAAATGAAAGAGGCGCTGAACGGTGAAATCCTGTCCGAGGGGCTGATCTATGGACCCAACGGCAAGATGTCGAACAGCTTTGTCGCCCGCATGGTTGGGGAATGGGACGGGAAAACCGGAACGCTGGCCGAGTACTTTACCTATTCCAACGGCAAGGAAATGACCCGCAAATGGTATCTGACACTGGGCACGGGGAACACCTTCATTGCGACTGCGGATGACATCGTGGGCGAAGGGAAGGGTACGATTTCGGGTGCGACCGTCAAACTGACCTATCGCATCATCCTGCCCGAGGACGCCGGAGGGCATACGCTGGATGTTACCGACTGGATGTACCTGACCGAAAACGGGGTGATCATGAACAGGTCCGAGATGCGCAAATTCGGCATCAAAGTCGCTGAACTGGTTGCAACGATGCGCCCTGCACCGGAAACAAAGGCCGCCCATCTGAACGGCGCGAATGGCTATGACAGCACAACAGAAACGAGGACGGTTCAATGAACTGGCGGCGTTTTCTGATCTGGGCGATCGCGATTGTCGGTGTGACCGTTCTGACATCCTGCTCGGCCAAACCGCGCGTGCCCAAAACCTTCTTGTCTGATCGCCAGTTGAACCTTGAAGAGTTCTTTGAAGGCAAGACCGTCGCCTATGGTCAGTTTCAGGACATTCTGGGCAACGTCCCGCGTCGGTTCGCCGTCGAAATCGAAGGCACATGGGACGGCGAAACCCTGACGCTGGTTGAGGATTTCGTCTATGATGATGGTGCCAAGGAACAGCGGATCTGGACGCTGACCAAAACGGGTGAGGACACCTGGACCGGTACCGCGCCCGGCGTTCTTGGAACCGCCAGCGGAGTAGAGCGCGGAGACACGTTCAACTGGAAATACAAGATCGACCTGCCCGTCAAGGACGGCACGATGCGGGTCAATTTCGATGACTGGATGTGGCTGCTGTCAGACGATCGCCTGCTGAACCGCGCCTATGTCTCGCGGTACGGTGTCCGGTTGGGCGAAGTCATTCTATTTTTCGAAAAGAAGTAGAAAGCTGAAACAAGAAAGGGCGGGTCAGACGACCCGCCCTTGAACCTTGATGGTTCAGGTCAACTTAGAAGTTGAACTGAGCACCGAAGTCAGCACGGATGCGACCATCGTCGTCACCGTCCTTGATCTCGCCGACTGCGCCGCGCAGCGATGCACCGCCGCCCAGGTCGTAGATGGCGCCAACACCGATGTTGCGGGTGTCGTCGTCAGCCGAACCGTCGCCGTAAACCAGCTGCAGGGTAGTTGCTGCGCCCAGGTCGTAAGAAACCGAGAAACCGTAGGCGGTGCCGTTTTCCGCGTCGTCGATGACGTCATCGTCTGCAACGAACAGGGTGCCGTAGAAGTCGCCCAGTTCAGCGCCCAGCGTGAAGACGGTCAGGCTTTGGTCTTCGCCGTCAACCAGATCCGTTTGACCATAGGCCAGCGATGCGGTGATGTTGTTGAAGACGTAGCTTGCGAAGATGTCCCAACGGTCCGCGTCTTGGGGTTGACCCGCCAAAGCCAGGGTACGCTGGTCATACGAAGCACCGAACGACAGGTCGCCAACTGCGTACTGGAAGAACACGCCGTTTGCGCCCGAACCGGTCGAGCTGTACTCGAGGAACGAGTAGTTGACGCCCGAGTACTGACCCAGGAACTGTTCCAGGCCCGGCTCGGTACCGAAGTAGTCACCCAGGTTGTCGAACGAACCCGAAACGTTGCCGGCGTCAACGCGCAGACCGCTGTAGATGACCGAGAAACGTGCGCCGTTCAGACCGGCTTCGTTTTGCTCGCCATTGCCCGAGTCGTCGTCAGCTTGCAGACGAACGCGGCCCTGGAATTCAACGCCGCTGTCGGTTTCGACGTTTGCGTCGATGTTCAGACGGAAGCGCGAGACCAGGATGGTGTTGTCGGTGTCGACGGTAGCGCTGGCGGTGGTGCCGGTTCCACGAACGATGTCGCCGCTAGCGGTGGTGGTGAAGTTCGCAACCGTGCCGGTGCGGTCTTCTTGGTAGCCAACACCAAAACGGCCGTAACCGCTGAACCGAATTTCAGCCGCAGCAACGCTTGCGGTCGCAAGCAGTGCGGTCGATGCAAAGAGTACTTTTTTCATGGTTTATCCATAAGTTTTGAGAGGAGTGTAGCCGCAAAATTGCGGCTGGCCGCGTCTTCAAAGAAAATCCCTACGTGCACAATGGGTCCGCAGCATTTCAAATTGAGAGCGCGGAATTCTGTTGCATGTTTGCACGACATTTTTTTCGAAACACAAAACCATTTTGCGTGTGTTTACAGGCGGTTCAGGGTCGTCACCGGAATCGTTACAAAAATTTGAACACAAAAATACAAAACCACCCCTTTAAATTTGGGCAAGTGTACCGTGCGCTGAAATTGTAAGTTCTTCAAGCATTTGAAATTTTTACCTAATTCGAGCAGTCCAGCAAGAGAATCCTGCTCGAACAGGCATTGGTGAAGGGCCTGAATCGGCGCAAGTCGCACGCCCGGCTGTGCAATCAGCCCACCTGTGGGATCCTTCAATTGCTTGTATAGAAGAACGAGAGTTTTCGGCTTACCCCACCCGGCGGCGGCGGGAAGGGCGAGGCCGCCCGCACCTGCGCTCTGGCTGCGCGGTCCACTTCGGGCGATCCGGAGCTGTCCACGACATCAACCCACGCCAGCGATCCATCCGGGTTGATCTGGAAAAACACCTGCGCAAAGCCGCGCGCAGACACAAACACCACCGGCGCGCGGTTTAGATGTACCAGCACCCGGCCCGCGTAATTGGTCGTGTTCGAGTTCCCCGGTTCGCGCCCGCCAGAGCGACTGCCGGTATTGCCCGAGGTGAATGCGTCTATCCCCCTGCGCCGGTAAGTGGTCAGTGGCGACTCTACCTCCTGCGACGGAAATCTAAGCGCGCTGAAATCCCGCGCACCGCCTTGAACCCCCTGTCTTTGCGGAGCGGGCGTGCGCTCTGGTCGCTGCGGGCGTATCGAAGACGTCACCGCAAGGTCTGAGGTTTCGTCGGTGTCGTCCGGGGATTCAGCAGGCGTCGGCAGATCGGGCTCAACGGCTTCGTTTTCCAGCGGCACCACTGGGACAGGCGACACTTCGAGGACAGGCGCGACTTCGGGTGATGGAAGTGCGGCAAGCTGTTGCGGCTCTGGCTCCACGGGTTCAACCTGTGTTGCAACCGCGTCAGGCGCACCTTCGGGCGTTTCAACAACCTCGGACGGCTCAACCGGTGGCGTCTCGTCCACCTCCTGACTGGCGGCGTCGTCACCTTCTGACGTATTCTCGGTCTCAGCTACATCCGGTTCAACGGGCTCGGTCGCAATCGGTTGTACGACCTCTGCATCCCCTAAATCCGGCGAGGGTGTCACCTGCGGGTTGTCAGACGCAACAAGCGCCTCGCTGACGGGCACCTCGGGCGGTTCTTCCGGCGCTTCGACCGGCGGTTCAGGCGCTTCGGGCGGTTCTGGCTCAACTGGTTCGGCAATCACTTCGGCAAGGTCTTCGAACGTGTTGCCCAGCGCCACGGAGTCCGCCGGGCTTTCATTAGTTGGTTGTTCCGACAGTCTTGGGGCCGTGAACGTCAGGCCCATCACATGAATAAACAGCGATAGAAGAATGGCCACAGCCGCTATGACGACCGACCCCCGGATCATTCCAGCGCCTTCTCGGTGACAACATAAACCGATGTCGCGCCCAGCCTGCGCAATTCGCCCGTAACCTCGATCAGTCGGGGGGCGGGCGCTGCGCGATCGGGAACGATCCGGACCGCGCCGGGTTCGCGACCCTCCATATAGGCTTGAGCGTCGGTCGTCTGGCCTCGAAAACTGATGCGGCCATCCTCATGCAGGATCAGGGCATCGGGCGGTTCGCGACCTTCAAGATCCGATGTGTCGACAAGATCCAGATCAGGATCCAACGGAGGCGCCACGGTTCCCGTGATCAGGAAAAAGATCAGCATCAGGAAAACGACGTTGATCAGCGCGATGGTGGAATCGCGTTTGCGGTGGGGACGCATCGACCGGATCATTCCAACACCAATACACTGAGCTCGTCACGCCCACGCAGCCGGACCAACAGGTCAACCAGACGCTGCGACGTCGTATCGGGATCGAGGCTGACAAGAAGTTGCCCGGTTTCAAGCTGATTACCCAGCTCATCCAGCGTGATCGGCGCACCGTTCAGATCAAGCCGCTCGGTTCCAAGCTGCACAAAATGCCGCTCTGCCGGGGTTTCTGAGGCCGCGCCTCCACCTGTCGCATTGCTCAGCTCGATCTCGCCGTACTTGGCGAATGTTGATGACAGCATGAAAAACAGAAGCAACAGAAAGATAACGTCGATGAGCGGGGTCATCGACAATCTTCGCCTGACGAACGGTGCAGGGTTACGCATGCTCGGGCGCGACGGCTGTCGCAGAGGTATCGACCGGGCCGGGAATACCCTGACCCGGCACCAGCACCGTGCGCAGCGCCTTGTCCGCGAAAACCCGTTCACGCGCCGTACGGCTTTCGAACCAGGACAGAACCATCGAGGTCGGCATAGCAACAGCCAGACCAACGGCCGTCGTGATCAGCGCAACCCAGATACCACCAGCCAGTAAGGACGGATCAACCGTTGAGCCTGCGGACTGAAGGCTGCGGAAGGCTTCGATCATGCCAAGCACAGTGCCGAACAGACCCAGCAAAGGCGCAAGCTGGGCCACGGTGTCCAACAGCCGGAACCCTCGCTCCAAACCTGCCAGCGCCAGCCCCGCCTCTGCGTCCAGCCGTTGATCCAGCCCCGGCGTGTCCGGCGCGTCCATAGCAACCCCGACAAGCGGAGCAAGATAGCTGCGGCTCTCGGCCAATCGCGCACGCGCGCGCCGGACATCACCGTCATCCCATGCCGCAAGCGCCTGAGACAGAACACGGTGCCGCCCAACGCCCGACACAGCAAACTGCCAGAGTTTGTAGAGCGTCACTGCAAGTGTCACCACGGACATTGCGATGAGAATTCCGACAACCGGCCCGCCAAGGGCCAGAATTTCGCGCAATGCATCCAGCGGGCTCATCCAAGTAACTCCACTTCTGTCCGGCTGTTCAGTTTCAGCGTGTCATCGCATAATTGACTGTCCGCGCCTTCAACAATGCAAGTGTTTGCACCGTTAATCAACGCCCGACCCACCCCCGCGCATGTCATGCCCGGCAAATCGAACTGACGCACGCGCGGCCGACCAGCGGGCAGATCGCGAAAGTTGAACAGCGACAGGCTGACCACGCTGCCCGAAGCATCGAAAATCACCGTTTCGAAACTTGCGGCGTCAATTTCGGAACCGGTCTTGTTGTCAATCAGGAACGTCAATCGGCAGGCCCCTTCGACATCCTGAAGGGTGTTCAGTTCCAGCAACAGCCCGGTCTGGTCCGCGCCCTCGGACTGCGCTGCTGCTGCAAGTGGTAGTGAAATGAATATCGCGGCAAGCACCACACGGCGAAACTTCATTTGCGCGCTCCCAATTGTTCGACGCAGTCATCAGCAACCGGCATGTCTGACGGGCGCTGTAACCGTCATATCCAAGACAGTTAGGGCACGAAAGGGTCACCGACACCATTGTGACCCCACGAGATTACGCGTGCTCGGATTTCCGCCGTTGATAGACAGCCATAGAAGCCGCACCAATGAGAGGCCCAGAATTGGGCCGATGTCTACCCGTCATGCTCGGGAGGCGCCTCTGGTGCTTGGTAATTGACCATGGCGCAGGCGATCAGCCATTCCATCGCGTTGGCCTTGATATCGTGCTCGGACGAGATCGCGATTGTTCGGCTTTCGAAAATCTGGGCATATTTCGGCCAGGCCAGTTGATCGGCCGGGTAAATTGATCCGTCAGTCTTTTGCTGTTCCCATTTGTGCATGACACCGCCAGCGACACCAAAGCTGATCTGGCCAGGAATGGGCGGTTTGCCCCTCCCGTCAATCAACAACGGATCAGCGTAATCCCGACGACCCAGGCCCTGCACAAAGCTTACATTTGCGGGATTGCACCCCAATCCGAACCACATCCCTTCGACCACCGCCGCCTGCATTTCAGGCGGAAGCTCACCATTGGCCGCAAAGTACAGGGCGAAATGCGCCGCCCGCCAATTCGACCCCGGCCCAAACCGAAGCCAACCCGGACCCCACGGATAGGTCGCGGTGCTGTGCAATCCAAAATCACGCCCCATCCGCTCGGCCCGTTTGACGCGGTACCTAATCCAGCCTTTGATCGACTTGACGATCTCGGGGTTTGTTGGCCTGCCTTCCTGTCCCGCCTGAAGATAATCATAATACGAGAACTGGAAGATTTCCCGTTTAATGCCTTCGGCGGGATCATCAGATAAGGGCTCGAACGGGTTGTTATCCTCGAAAACCTTCAAGGCCGTCGCTTCGCCGCTGGCGCGGTAGATACTTGCGGCAGCCGCGACACGGGATCGCGACACGACGCTCACCCATTTTTCCGGTTTTGGCTCGGTCCCGTCTTCGTTCAGTGGGGCGGGTGCATAAGGATTTTTTGACAGAAACTCCTGCTCGGCCCAATACCAGGCGCGGACCGCCTCATCTATGAGACTATCGCCCAGGGTGATGTCACCGCACACGTGCTTGATAACGTGGCCCAGTTTCGCCGCACTAAAGGCAAACCAGTACGAGGCCCAGTCTTCCGGCCCATAGCTGTACGCAATCTGAACAGGGTTCCATGAAACCGAGCCGAATATCCCCGAATTCGAGTATTCAACGCCTCCGCCTATGCCGCCATCCTCGCGCTGGGTTCTGCGCCACAGGGAAATGCCCCACAATGCCTCGTGTATAAGATCGGGCAGAACTGTCTGTCCGTCCCCGCGATCGTCGCTGTTCTTACGGGCGCGCACAGATTCATCGGAAAATGATTTGCCGCTTTCGGGAATATTCAGGTCCAGCGTCCGGGCATAGTCGAACGCCTCGACGATATGCGCCATGTGATAGACGACATCGGTGTGCTGAATACGGCGATCCCAATCCCCTGCGTCGTGCCATCCGCCCCAGGCATTTGGGTTGAGGTCCTCGGACCATGCAGCGGTGGATCCAGAAAGACCCGCGTTTCCGATTGGTTGCTCGCGCAGGATCTTGAAAACGCTCGACCCGTCATAGCCCTCGGATGTTCGCCCAAGCTGTACGTCGGTTTGCCACACCACCAGCCCGTCTTCGGGGTGGCCATTGCGAGGTCGGGTTCTGCCTTCGCCATATGGCTCGGCAATTTCGCACCCCGATCTTTGATGATAATACCAGCGCGCGGCCAACCTTAGCGCATCGGCATAAGGGGTATCGGAAACCTTGAATGGAAAGGATTCCCCCAATCCATCGACGTGCAGGTGATAGTCGCCATTCCTGTCCAAATCCGAAAAATCAGCCTGATAGATATCACAGCCATTGAAGTTCTCTTCATTCCAGTGCGGTTCGGTCGCGGGTTTGACAAGCTCCAGCGTGCCGGTGCGCACAACCGTACGGTCCACCTCATCAATCAAGCGCCAGCCGGTTTGTTCGGTCAGAATGACATCGGTGTTGCCGGGCATTCCGTTCTGATCATGCCCCCACCACTCGCCGACATAGGCTTTTTTTGGGCCCTTCACCGGATAGCCTGCCTGACAGACGTGCACGGCTTCGCTGAAGGCTGTGACGGGCTTGTGCCCTTGGATGGTCGCGACAGTGGGTCCTTTGAAGGAAAGCTCTGCCCCTTGCGGAATTGGTTGGTCCAACACGAAAGTCAGAATGTGACGCTTGGTGCTGTCCCATCGGCGGACGTCCAGTGCCTCGGTCCGGATCGGGGTAGACTTGCGATACAACGCGACAACGGTGACGGGTTGTCCATTGACGGTAACGCTCCAACCTTCCGGCTGGTCTGCAAGCGCGTGCTTCTGATGCGGCTCTGATCCGGTGCGGAAACCAGACAGCCTGCTATCGCGCACCACTTTGGGCCACGCCGTGAAAAGCTGCGGCTGGGTCACGTTTGCATCGCCCGAGAAATACCCGTCCAGCCCGTTGAGCCGACCGACCGAACCAAATGAGACATAGGGGTCAGGAACCCATTCGCGATTGTCTTCGGGTTTGACCGCCACTGGATCGGATCTTTCGAACAGCGTGTCGATGACCGTGATCTGAACGGTGTCATCACCCACGAAACTCAATTGGGTTTCGGTCTGATTGTCCGCGCGCAATGAAGAAACCAGCGCGATCGCAATCGGGGCGGACACTGCCAGAGCAGTACCCTGGAGCAATATGGCACGTCGCGAGAACATCATGAGCCGCATTCTCTCCCGGGATCAAACAAAGCGAGCGTACCTCATTTCGCCGTCCGATCCAAACTCTGCAGGAAACGCCAGATCAGGCGGGGGCGCAGCAGGCTGTCGGGGTACAAAACAGCACCGCAGGCGCCTTCGAACAGAGCCGCCGATTTGCGCCCGTACTGGTACTGATTTCGCACGCCCGACCAGAAGATATCAATTTGCCGCGCACGCAGAAGCGACCGCAACCGCGACCCGAACCGTTCTTTCATCAAAGGATTCACCGCAATTTTTTCGATACACGGTACACGCCGCGCAAAGGCCGGGCCGCGCGCCCCGAAATTGGCGCCACTGGCGACTTGGCGATAATTCAGCAATGCAGGCCCCTGCACGACGGCGAATTCACCCAAAAGGGCCAGGCGGCACCAGAATTCCCAGTCTTCGCCATTGACCAAAGACTCGTCGTACCCACCGCAGCGTTGGGCGCTTTCGGTTCGGACGGCTAGTGCCCCCCCATTGACCACAAAGTTCTTTCGCAACAACGCGGCCAACTGATCCTGATCAGGCACAAGGTGGCGGTTGTCGGCCCCGCGCATAGGGTGCCCGTCCACGTCGATCCTCTGCACCCCTGCTACGGCGGCAATGGCGTCGGAGTTTTTCAAAGCTTCGTAAAACGTGCCCAACGCCTGCGCATGCAGCAGGTCATCAGCGTCCAGAAACAGAACAAACTTTCCTTTGGCCCGGCTCAAGCCAAGGTTTCGGGCCGCGCTGACACCTTTGGCCGGGCCGTCCACGGCGTGAAACCTGTCGTCCGATTGGGCAAAACGATCCGCAATCTGTCGGGTGTTGTCCGTTGAGCCATCGTCGACGCAGATCGCCTCAAAATCAGCAAGGGTCTGGTCCTGCACACTCTGAAGCGTTTCTTCCAGAAACCGCTCCATATTGCGGGCCGGAATGACAATCGAAAAGACCGGTTCGTCAGAGGTATGCGCCACAATCACCCCTCCTTCACGCGGTCGACTTTGACGGCCGCGCTGCTGTATTCGGCAAAGTCAAAGCGCAGCAGCCCCGCAACCATGCCCGCCCCCCTGAGGATTTCGAGCCACCCCCTGTAAAACCTGGCCCGAGAGCCGAAGCCGAGGCACAAACAGGTCAGCGCACCCCAGCCCATGGCCGCAACGCTTTTCAGGGCGCGCGTCGCGATACCCCGCCGCCGGATCAGGGCGATGCGACTTAAAGTGTTGCCCATTCGGAACCACCGTCGGCCAAGCCAGCGCATTGTCATGCGGTTTTCAGGCACATCATCCCATACCAACGCATCTGCTGCGGCCCGGATCGTTCCACCGCCGTCCCGCAGCCGAGAAAAGAACTCTTCGTCTTCGCCCCCGGTGATATTGAATCGCGGATCGAACCGCAGGCCACGTTCCCGAATGATTGCCGCATCCGCCATCGCGTTATTCGTCGCCGCAGCCGGCAGCGCGGCCCCCTGCACATAAGGTCCCATTCGAAAAAGATTAAGCGCCTCGATCCAGTCCGGTGGTGGTTGCCGGTACCGGGGCTCTACGGTCCCTTGCACAGCTACGGTGTCCGGCAGAACCATCGTTTGCAGCATCTGCGCCAGCCAGTCCTCGGACGCTTCTTCATCATCGTCCAGAAAGGCGATGTAATCTGCGTCAGCCGGGGCTTCGCTCAGTGTTCTGTTGCGTGCCGACACGATTCCGCGTTCGTATTCAATGGTGTAGATGACCGACCAATGGCTGAGCTTCCCGATATCGCCCAGTGCCTCGGTCGCTGGCGCGTCAGGCGCGTTATCGGCGATCACCAAGGTCACACGAATTCCGGGGGCTTCTAGTACTTGCCGGTTCAGGCTTTCGACCAAATTCCGCAGTCCTTCAGGCCGCAAGTAGGTTGCAATGCAAATGGCGATATGCGGCGCAGCTTTATGTGATTGTTCAACCGTCATCGGCGAAGCAAGTTTCCGCTCTTGCAGTTCCGGTTTCTTGCACCAGTCCTGTCTGGGTTTTGCGTCGGCGATGATCCTTGCATGGTTATCCCTTTTGCTCGGCATCCGCTGGTCGCAGATCGCTCCAGGTGGACCACGGCAGGGTTTCACGCCCTGTAAGTTCGGCCACAAATTCCATGTCGGGCCTGAACTGGTTCGCCAGCCTTTCCCGCGTTTCAGATGTGGGAGGCGGAACCATGATGTTCAAATGCTGCTTGTTCATCGACAACATCTGTTTCAAACCCGGAAGGGTCTTCAGCTTTTTCACCCCGTCACCCATTCCCAGCGATCGCATCATATCGCCACCGAACCGAAGCGACTTTTGCAAAGTCTTGTTCCTGTAGGTGATGTTTTCATGAAACCTTTCTGAAATCGCCTCTGACCCTTCCCGGGCCGAAAGGCCCAGATGCTCGCAAATCTGATCATAGGACTCGTCTGGATTTGCGGCCACTTCTTCGGAAAACAGCACCAGCAAGGCGTCCCGGTCAAAGTGCTGCAGCCAGTTTTCCAGATTGGTCTTGTACTGGCTTTGCTGCACATAGGCGGGGTTTTGGGCCAGACCCGCCTCGACCGAAGTCGAGGGCGCAATGTGGCCTTTGCGAATCTCATGCAAATGGTTCGAGAACACGCGCCCAATCGGATCCCTGAGGATGCAGATCAGCTTGAGGTCCTTGTTATAGGCCCGCGCCCGCCGGGGCGCATCTGAACTGAAGAAGTAGGTTGGAGAACACTCTCCACATATGTTTCCGGGCGGGGCGTCTGCGAAACAGCTTTCGTACCATGCATAGCCCCGGTCAAAATTCGCGGTGAAGAAATTCAGCTCTTTGGTGTCATTCGTCGTCACCGAACTGTGTTCGGACAACACGTGATGCAGCCAAGTCGTCGCGGCCTTTTGCGCACCGATTCCTATGAAATCCACCTTCCCCACACGAAATCCCTTCTGAACAAACCAACTTACCAATACTTCTGGCAAAACTCCGGGAAATTCAGTTCAGCCAGTCTTTGCGCCTCTCTACCTACGTTCGAACCGCTTCGGCACATCTTTTCTAAGCACAATGCTCAACGCATGCGGCAGCGTCCGCATATGCCTTCTGAACAGATATCGCGGACCGGTCGCCATGCGATGCAACCACTCTAGCCCCATTTTCTGCATCCACAAAGGCGCGCGCGGATAATCCCCGACGACAAAATGAAAACAGCCGCCGCAGGTCACTATCCAGGCACAATGATCCAGTTTTGAGGCTATGTGGTTGGCAAACAACTGCTCTTTTGGCTTTCCAAGCCCGACCCACAGGATATCGGCCTTGCTAGCGTTGATGTCGGCGATAACGGCCTCTTCCTCTGACGCATCAAAATACCCGTTTCGCCGGCCCACGACCCTCAGACCGGGATACAGGGCGGTCAACTCTTCAGCGCATCCGCGATTAATCTCTTCGGTGCTGCCCAGAAGGTAGAATCCCACATCGTTCTTCGCCGCCGCCGCAGCGGCTGAGTGAATGAAATCGGTAGTGGCCGTGCGTTCGGGAATGCCCTTGGACCCCTGTGTCCACTTCGAGGCCCAGACCACGATCTGCCCATCGGCATGAATGATATCGGCCGCGTCTATCGCCTTGGCGAATTGTGCATCTTCGGCATAAAGCGAGATTCCCTGTGCGTTCGAATCGAACACTGTCAATGTGCGGTGGTTTTGCCCGGCCCTGCGCCGTTCGACATCGTCCAGCATCGCCGACGTAAGCTCGGCGTCGCTGACGAGAGCGACGGGCATACCGCCTACAATTGTGTGCGACAAACGCTTGTCGAGAATCTTGTTCATCTCATAGCCAACTGGTTAAAACACATACAGTAACGGCAGGTTATCAGGACTGCCGATTCTCGCTAATACATACTCCACGAACTGCTCAGTTAATCGGCGCAGCCCCGTGCGAATTAGCAAACCCTCCTAAACTTCCTATCTTTTCGTAGCCAATCATGGTTTTCTAGACCCATTGTTGACGCCATCTGTTGATTTCACTGTTGATACAAGCCCGCTGACACTATGCTCGGGCCTATCCTTACCGCACGTTGTTTTTTGTCATGACTGATCAGTATCGCCGAGGATTAGATGTGGAGCTCTCTGGGACGGGTCTTGCTTCGGCAGGTGACCCAGAGCTTAGAACGCTGTCCAATATTGCCTGGGCCATAAGGCGCTCACTTCCGTGGATCATGGTAATGGGGTTTGTGGGTGCTGTTATAGCATACATTTTCACGTACACCTCGGACACAAGATACACGTCCAGCGCAAAAGTCATGATGGAAACCCGTGTTCAGACCGAAACGCAGTTCACGCCTTACGTTTCAGGCCTGCCGCTTTCGCTGACATCGCTGGAAAGTGAACTTGAGCTTTTACGCTCTACCGACTTGATCGAAGGTGTTGTCGACCGGATGCAGCTTTATCTGGATCCCGAATTTTCTGGGGAAGACACCAGTATCAACCTGTCGCCAATCGCACTGGCGCGTAGCCTAAAGAATAGTCTGGTCGACGCCCTGAGCGGTGATAATGACGAAGTGGTGGGCAGCGATTCCTCGGCGGAAGAGCTTGCGCGGGAAACGACCATTGAGAACCTGCTAAAATCGACACGGATCGAACAGATTGGCGATATTTCAGCGGTCTACCAGATTCGCGTCACGGCGAAGTCACCGCAAAAGGCGGCCGACATCGCCAACAGCCTTGCGTCAGAATACCTGTCAAATCTGACGACCATGAAACGCAATGATCTGGTCCAATCCCAGAGTTGGCTTACAACGCGGATCGGGCATTTGCGGGATGATCTGAACAAATTGAGCTCGGATCTGGAAACACATTCTATCGAAATCCCTTATTCCCCGGACGAATACGCAACCATCAAGGCCCAGCGCATTAAGGCCGAGCGGCGCGCCCAACTGGTGGAAAATGAGCTGGCCCGGATCAAAGAGCAAACCAGCGCGATCCACACCCTGCGCGCGCAAGGAAAATCCCAAGAAGCGATCGACTTTGCCAAGAAAATCGGGTTGCTTCCGCCGGACCTTGGACAGGATGCCAATACCGAGGAAGCGCTAAAGCGCATCAGCGCCGCGCAGGACATTGCCGAAAAACGGGTAGAGCAGTTGGACGACCAACTGAACGACCTGAACCGCAGCATCGAAGTGTTCCGCGCGCAGCAAGCCGAACAGGTTCAGCACGACTCGGTCACCAAGCGGATCGAAAATGAAATTCTGGTCACCGAAGCGATTTACCGGGACTTCGTATCCCAGCTTGGGCGCAGGGCCGAACAAGGTGATTATCTGGACGCTGGTGCGCATCTTATCGAGCGGGCCCGTGTCTCGGTCGACCCGTCGGAACCCAAGCGGTCGCAGACATCCATCGGCGTGATGTTCATGATCATTTTCGCCGGTCTCGGCTGGACCGTGATGCGCGAAATCTTCCAAAAGCGGCTCAGAACCACCTATGAATTCGAAAGCGCAACAGGGGTAAAACTGTCTGCGATCCTTCCCGAGATCAAAAACGCCCCGCAATTCGAGGCGTTCTTTACCAATGACGGAAAGCTGGACCCCGAGTTTGTGCGATATGGCAAAAAGCTATTGGCCAGCAGTGACGTTGGATTGCGATCCCTGCGCCAGCAGGGCGAGCCGTCCTTCTCGCAAGCGGTCGAGTTTTTCTCGAAAAGTCTGGACGGCAAGCCCAACCAGAGCTTCTCGAACAATGGGTGCGTCATCTTCTCTGGCGCGTCCGCGCTGCCGGATGAAGGGAAAACATCATCCCTTCTGTTGATCGGATCCGTCTGCGCCAAGACAAAATTCCGGACGCTGATTATTGATTGCGATACGGTCGCGTCTGCTTATCGAGATCTGTCAAAACTGTCGGTCGATGAACTGAAATACTGCACCGCTAATCCCTCATCCTTTCAGGAACACATTGTTGCGACGCCTCAGGATGGGTTGGATATCCTGCCGCTTGCCGGCAATCTGGATTCCGAGACAAAGGTATCGCTTGTTGAAGAGTTCCTGCGCTCTCCGGCCTTCATTAATTTGTTGATCACCCTGTCCGATATGTACGAAGTGATCCTTCTGGACACACCGCCCCTGCTGGCGGCGGTGGAATCTGCGTATCTGTCACAGATTTCCCAACGGGTCATTTTGTTTACAAGATGGAACGACACGCACAGAAATTCCGTCTTTCAAGCGATACGTGAGTTGGAAAACGCTGATGTCAGACCTGCGGCCCTGGTTGCGACGCGTGTCGATCTGAAACGCGCCAAAAAATATGGTGATCCCAACCTGGGATAGCGCCTGACACAACAAGTTTTCCTGTAGGCATTTTCAGACTGCACATGTTGCTAGCCCGTTTTCATTGTTCCGTGTTCTGGCCCGACCCCAAAATGCGCCGCGAGAACAGAAAGTTTATAACCATCCCGGCCAGCGTCGCTGGCACCAATGCAATGACCGGATAGGCACCTGCTGTCTCGTTGAGGCGGATCAACGCCACGAACACCGCGTAGTTCACCGCCAGACCAAAGCTCATTGCCAACACATAGCTTGCGAATTCTCTCAGTGTCGGACGGCTGACAGTGGCGAAAGTAAAGGTCCGGTTCAAATACCAGGTTGTCGTGACGGCCCCGCAGAAAGAGATAATGCGCCCGATCTCGGGGATCAGTCCAAACCACTCGGTTGTCAGCAACAGCAGACCGGCATCCACGAAGAACGCGATACCACCCACGATTACGAACCTGAAAAACTGAGAGGAAGGCATGTTCACAAGTCCATCGTCGCCATCGATAAAACAATCTCATTTCCAGTGGCCGGGCTTTTCTTGGACCCCACCGAAAGCTCTGGAAAGACCGCAGCAAATTGGCCGCAAAACAGGTTAGAGCTTTGACCCTTATGTCAATTTTTCTTTTGGCATAGGCGAATATCTGGTATCCCAAAACATATTCTGTCAATCCGTGTTTTTGTTTTTTTGGAGGATGAGTGCCGTGTTGAAGGATGAGGCAGCTTCGGGTGTGAAGGGTAGCAACCCAGATCACGTTGCTTCGGATGATGCGGTTCGGATTGCGATCATTTTACCCTGCTACAACGAAGAAGCGGCGATTGAACTGACCGTTTCTGAATTCAAGGAAGCCCTGCCAGACGCCGACGTGTATGTGTTCGACAACAATTCATCGGATGCGACGATCGAGGTGGCACAGCGCGCGGGCGCGACCGTCCGATCCGAAACAAATCAAGGCAAGGGAAACGTGGTTCGACGCATGTTCGCGGACGTGGAGGCAGACGTTTATATCATGGCCGACGGCGATGCCACCTATGACGCCAGCAATGTCACTGAGCTGATCGCATTGCTGCGGAACAACAACCTGGACATGGTGAACGGGGCACGAAAACACTCGGATGACGCAGCCTATCGGCCCGGCCACAAATTTGGCAACCGGATGCTGACTTCATTGGTCAAGCTGTTCTTTGGCCGAAACCTTGAGGACATGCTGTCGGGGTACAGGGTGTTCAGCCGACGGTTCGTCAAAAGCTTTCCCAGTATGTCCAGCGGGTTTGAGATCGAAACCGAACTTACCGTTCACGCGCTTCAAATGCGGCTTCCGATTGATGAGGTACAGGTCAAATATCGCGCACGGCCCGAGAATTCGGTGTCCAAGCTGTCGACCTATGGAGATGGTCTGAGAATCCTGCGCATGATCGGCTTTCTGGTGAAGGAAGAGAAACCACTGTTGTTCTTTTTCTCACTCGCCGGGCTGATCTTCATCCCTTCGGGCCTTGTGTTCCTATCGGTGCTTCTGGAGTTTCTGGAAACAAGTCAGGTCGCACGGTTTCCATCCTTATTCGCAGCACTGACCGGGTTCCTGATGTCAATTGTCTGTATCGCCTGCGCCCTGATCCTCGACACTGTTTCGCGCGGCAGAAGAGAGGCCCGCCGCCTCAGCTATCTGCAGTATGAGGCCCCCAAACCCTAAGACCCGGCGCGACGCTGATTGATATGAAACACAAGGTAGGTCGCCAACAGCGGCAATAGCCAGACAACGCGCGCCTGATACCGGTGATGCGGATCCGACAGAACGCCGCACACCACCGCATTTACTACAAGCGTCGCCAAAATCAGGATGCCCAAAGCCAAGGCCGCGTCTGAAACAGGTCGTGACGCGTAGATGTAAAACACTGTCATCAAACTGAAGGCCGCAACCACATAGATCAGGGTTGACAATGCAACAAACGGATAGGCTCCGGTGACGGCCTTCGAGTCCCCGTAATTTTTCAGATCGACCTCGGACATGAACAGCGGTGCCTGCTCAAGAAAGACCCGCTTGGCCGTTTCAAACTCGTACAACCCGAACAGGCCGAACTGTTCGGCCGAGTTTTTTAGCGACGCCGCGATTTGCATCCCCGGGTATTCCAGTGCCGCCGTCAGAAAAACGGAGGCGTCCTCATTGCTGAGTTGCAGCTTGGTGTCCGGATCGGACGACCGGAAAAACCCGTCCGGGTGCCACAGAAAATGCTGCGAGTCCCGGCTTTGTAGCGGAGCCGCGCCGCAGATTGTGAACCCGTGCTGTTCGCAGTCATTGTCAATTAGTTCCGCAACCGGTCCATCTTCGATCCCCCGTGCGGTCAAAAAGGGGATGCTTTGCGGCCAGCTTCCGAACATGGTGAAGGCGACATAGGCGAACAGGAAAACCGCAAACACACCTGCGCCAAAGGCGGAACATGATACAAGCAGACCGGAAAACGTGGGCCTGAGCCGCGGCCAGATCGACATGAACAACAAGATTGTCAGCAATCCGAAGATCACCAGAATATGGCTGTTATGAAATGCGGCGGCGGCGGCCAACGTGACCCAACAGAACACTTGCTGAAGGACCGACAGATTCTTTCTGCCGTAACACAGAAGAAACAGGCAAATAGGTGCCAAAGCCGCAAATATGTCCGGCATGGTGTAAGTCGAAAAATACGGCAGCGGTGTCGCCAAAGCGCAAATCGCCCCGGCGGCCAGATAGGGTTTTACAGGATCAACTGGGCACAGCTGCCTGACCGTCAACCACGCAGCATAGCCAACTATGAGCGACTGAAAAAACGCTAGCAAGTAAGGCTGAACACCGAAAAAGACGTACACGAAAATCCCGTAATATGGGGACCGTGACATGGGTACCGCGAACTTGCCGCCGTTTTCCGAGTTTCCCGGTTGCGCAGTTGTCTCTTCATTCGCGCTCTGCGCTTGTGATCCGGTGTTTTCAGCGATCAACTCTTCGGCAGGTTTTCCGGCAATCGTCTGAACCACCGCTTCACCCGCCTTGTGATACCCTTCCGTGTCAAAGAAAACGAAAGGAAACCCGTTTATGGCCGCTGGCAACATCTGCATGACCGCAAATGTGACGACCAGCATCAAGGCCTTCAAAGTGGTCATGTTCGCTGTATCTGATTGCGGGGAAACACCGACACCAATGGACGCCACGCTGGATGCTTCGTTTTTCATGCTAAAAACCACATTCGAAATTCGTTACCCGTTTAACAACTATGGCGAGGCGGACGGACACCCGCTTTTCAAATTTGCGCCGCGCCGAATGTGCCTCCTCTGACTGGTGATGTATTTGCTGGGCTCACTCGGTCAGAGGCGCTTCGGGCAGCAACTCTTCAACCTTGATCTCCAGGCTGTCACCCGGAAGCAAACGTGTTTGCTTGTCCCCCTGAACCGCCTGCAATTCACCTTCGATCAAACGATAAATTCTGACCGTGTAGTCGATGTCGGTAATTAGACTATCAATCCCCATCTCATTGGACGCCCCGGCCAGATATTTGGCGATCGTGTCCATTTGCAATGTCGATTCCCTAATGGCCAGATTCGCATCCCGCCGCTCCTGCAACAGACGCAAAGACCGCTCTTGTTCGTATTGTTCGCGATCCCGTCTGAGCCGGGTCAGGACCAGACTGGTCGCAGCAAGGTCCTCGTCTACATCCAGCAGACGTGTTGCGGACAGAACGGTTGTACGACGGGTGTCGGCGATACGAGAACCCGGCGCCAGACCACGATCCACAAGACTGATGACCCGCGCTTCTTCTTCTTCGTCGGCAGCCAGCGCCTTAGCCAGTTGGAATTTTTGCTTTTGAAGGATCGCGATACGCTCGCCTGCCTGTTCCTCGGCATCTTCAAAGAAATGCCGTTCACCCGTTTCATTGGCCAGGTTCACCGTGCGAATCTTAATCTGTTCAGCGATCAGATCTGCCAGAACTGTTTCCGATACGGAAACATCATCAATCATAGGCTCGGGGTGGTTCATATTTTGCAACAATTCAGTTGTGACACGCCATTTCCGGGTCAGCGCTTCCGCTTGGTCCAGCGCCGCCTGACCATAGGCTGTTTGCCAGCGCATCAGTTGAATGGGGTCAATGGTGACGTCATCGGTCAAAAGCTGGCTTCTGACACCGCCAGCCAGCGCGACGGCTTCGCGGGCTGTGACACCGGGTCGATAATCAATCTGGCCCGTCCGCGCGACATCCCCGCCAATGATGATCGGTCGATACCCGTTCCGGGAAATCTCAATCTCATCACCATCCAACTGAATGATGAATATCTCACCGTTGTTGTTGTATTGCTTCACGATTTTGCCAGAGGCATCCAGGCGCACGCGCTGCTCCAGTTCCTCCAGCGACAAACCCTGTGCTTCAAACTGACCAAGCCATTGCAGGTTCACGTAACCATGTACGTCTATTAACGATTCGAAAGACAGGTAATCCAGTCCTGTAAACGTCACACGGACGTTATCGCCGGGCTCAAGATCGAAATCCGCAAGGGCGGCTCCGGCGTAAAGAGTAAAAAATATCGCAACCAGGCCACGAGCAAACGACCGAAATTGATCGCCAATCCAGCCGGACGCCTTACCACACAAATCACACAGTACAAATGTCATCTCGGTCACCACTTAACATGCAGGCAACAAGCCCGGAAATTTCAGTAACCGGTCGCGTTACACACTGCGCCTACGGTTCGGAAGAGAATCTTGAGGTCGAACCAGAACCCGATTCGCCTTGCATAGTCGCTGTCAAACAGCGCGCGATGCGAGAACTCTACATCGTTGCGATCGGAAACCTGCCACAGACCTGTGATTCCGGGCTTCATCAAACCGTATTCCAGACCCGGATATAGAACCTGCTGTTCAGGCAGCATCGGACGCGGGCCAACCAGACTCATATCCCCCACAAGGACGTTCCAAAGCTGCGGCAGCTCATCCAGCGATGTCATACGGATGAACCGGCCGAACCGTGTGACCCGTGGGTCATTTTCCAACTTTTGATGCTTGCGCCATTCAGCGGCCGCCGCCGGGCATTCTTTCAGATGTTGTTCCAGCATCCGCTCCGCATTCGGAACCATCGAGCGGAATTTCAGAAAGTCGAATTCCTTGCCGCCGATGCCCACACGTCTTTGCCGGTAAATGGCCGGACCACCATCCAATTTTACAAGGATCGAAATGACAAGAATGATTGGCAGCACAAATGGTGCACCGATCAGGATAAGAAAGATGTCCAACAGACGCTTACCCTTGACGGCGTAAAAACTTTTTAAATTGCAGAACTCGACAACTTCAGAAATAGAGTTTTGATTTGGTTTGCAAATTTCAGAATCTTCTATCCGAATAGAACTTCGAACATGGTTCATAATAACCCCCAAGACAACACAACAGCACTCAAAACGTCGGCGACAAAACATGCCACATACGCTTCGCCACACGCTGCTCCGTTAAGTGCGGATGCAACGGCGACTACAAATTCTATTCGCTCGAATTTGGGGTACAGCGCACCAAGTGCGTGATCCCACCCATGTTATAACCCGACTCGGTGCCAACACCGACCGGGATTATTGCCCCGCAATATGATCGCACCTTTAAAATAAAGAGACAACTTATTTATTGGAGTTTAACGGAGCTCACAAACTTTTGCATCGAAACAGGGCATCATGGGGGTCAGCAGATGGCCAACCGACTGCAATGGTTTCCAAATTGGAAACAGTAAGGCACATTTCTGTGCGCCGTTTCCAAATTCGTTACTGACCGATCTTCGAGGGCAGTTTACTGAACACTTTCAGGCGCAACTTACGGCTGAACGTGAAATGCAAAACGGCAACCAGAAACGGCGTAAAGCATCCAATCAGCAATCCACCCAGCACGGCCACCCCCGTACTTGCGCCCGTGAGAATCAGCGCGACACAGCACAGAACGGCAACCAGCGGCCCAGAGAGAAGATAAACGATTACCATCTATTACGTTGCTCTTGTTCGGTCTTTTGTCATCTTTATTTCACCTGCCATTTTGACCTCATGCTCTTGTGTGCTCAGGCAGTTGGCTTTGAATATAGATCGCCCCACACGATAAGCCATCAAGTGACACAAAATCTTGAGATCAGTGACAATCTAACATCATATTCAGCTAACCACGAGGGACCCAATCGCCCGATTCAAGAAACCCATGGCAACTGGGCAAAATTATGCCCACACACTGAAGGAACTGTGGCCAAACAGAGGTTAATATATTGTTAAGTATAATTTTTCCGCAGTGGCAAAGTTCGGCTAACGCGCCCGAGACCGTATTCTATTCCAGACTGTGACAGCCGCGGTTTGCCGAATGAGTACAAGAGTGACGAACATCGCCAAAGACCCAGCCAAAAGCAAAGCGGCCTGAACGAGCAGCGTTGTAGCGTCTTCAGCCATCACACCGAACGGCACAAAAATCAGCCCCCCTGCAAAGGCTTTGGTCAATTCCCGAACGGGGACTTTCAGCGGATCGACCTTTCGTCCGATATAGAAATACACGACAAAACTGACAAGGCTGCTGACCAGGAACGCATAAGATGCGCCGGGGGCTCCGAACAGGTTGATGACAGCCAGCGACAGCAGGGCATGCACGATCAGCGTCCCGAACGTAATGACCAGTTGCAAGCCGGTCTTTTTGGACCTCATGAACGAATAGCTAAAATAAGCCCCCTGCAGGCCCGTCACAAAAGCCGCGATTGCCAGAACACGCAGGTATCCGGCCGTTTCCTGAGCAAAGCCGTGGTCAAACAGCAGGTTCGCGAATACGTCTGCCGCGCTGACCAGCGCCACGACAATGGGCATCGAAATCAGCATCAGGAACGAGAAATAGCGATCAAGAACCGAGTCGGAATGCGCAATTCCCTTAACCTCGTGCGCTTCAAAAACCGAAGGCGCAACCACATTCGAAAGCGTACTCATCGTCAGCACAAGGGACCGCATGGTCAGCGCCTGAGCCGCAGCAAAATAGCCCGCCGCCTCGATCCCCACCAGCACCGCCAGCAACGATTGGGTGGACATCGCACGAAAGACCGAGGTTGACCCGACCACGGCCAATGGAAAGCCAAAGAAAAGGTATGTTTTCGCCTCGGCCCGTTTGGGGAAATAGACGCGCGACCGTCCGACCGTAACAAGCACCGCATAGGCCCCTGTCAGCGCGGCACCAAGCGAAATTCCGATCACGGCGCTTTCGTAACCGCCGCCATTGACGATGAATGCGACGGCCAAAGACACGCCCAGCGCATGACGCAGCAGTGTCACGGCCGCAAATTTCGGCCCTTCGTTATACTGCCGCAAGCAAACGGCGCCGATCTCGTGGATCGCATGGCTGATGCAAAACACGGCAGCATAGAAAAAGCTGTTTGCCCAGGCAAAGGGCAGAATGACGTAGGACATCGCCACAATTGCCAGCAAAGCAAAGACAATCAGGACGGCAGCCCCCAGAACCGTTCCGATGGTTTTGCCTTCGAACTCCTTGGCGTGGTGAAAGCGCCCGACTGAAATCACCAGCCAAAAGAATGTGAACGAGAACAACAGCGTGCCCAGCAGCAGGGTCAGGGTATAGCGCCCAAACTCTGCCGGCCCCAGCACACGCGTCATCACCACGAGGATCACAACAGACAGGAATGCGGACAGCATTCTGGGAACAAAATACCACGTCATGAAAGTCCGTTATGCGTAATAGGGCGCGGAGCCGTCATAAAAATACCCAACCGTCAGAAGCTGACATCAACTCATAAGACACAATGCACCTGGAAGTTTTCACATGGGGCCGCTCCCATCAGCTTGCGGGCCAATTCCTGAAAATGCCTCGTGACTACCCGGCGCAGAAACCGAATTTGTTAAACCATATTCCGCGCGCGATGTCGATTTGCTGAAATTATTGGTGAAACTGGGATTTGCCGTGCGCAAACCATCACGGAAACAGCACGAAGATGGACTCAGGCCGTTGGGCTTTGCTAGGCTTGGCTTTGTAGTTTTCTGAGTGATCTGTTGAATCGCGTATTCAGCATTTGGGTATTTGGGTTTGTTGGCCGTGTCATGAGGCATTCCTTTAGCAGTATTCCCTATCAGCAGGTGGCGGGCACTTCGTTCCACCACAATGTCCTGCTGATCTGCATGGTCTTTCTGATTCTGGTCGGATCGGACCTTCTGTCTGTCGTCCTGTATCGCAACAACCTTGCCAATCGGATCGAGATCCTCACGCTGTTGCCGATCCTTGCAACCGTTGCTCTTTACTATCGGCACCTGTTGCGCGGCGCATTCGCCTCACCCGAAATCGCGCTCATGATTATCATTGCCATTCTGTCTGCATCCTGGAGCGATTATCGATTGCTTACGATGGAGCGCACCGTTCCCTTGGCGGCGACCACCCTGTTTGGCCTGACCTTGGGCAGCATGATGTCCATGCGGGGTCTGGTGCTGTTCGTGGCAATGTATTTTGCCCTTTCCATGGCCCTGTCCCTGGCCACCATCGGAGCGCTTCCGCAAGCACGTGGATTGCCGCCGTGGGAAAACTCGTGGAACGGCATCTATCTGCACAAGAACGAGCTGGGCGCGAATTCAGTAATGGCAATTCTGTCGTCATTCTTCGCGATGAAGATCACGACCGGACGGCTGCGCATGTTCTTTCAGATCACAGCAGGTGTAGCGGTTGTTCTTTTGATTGCCTCCGATTCAAGAACGGCGCAGATCATCGGGCTGTTTGTGATTTCGGGTTTCCTCATTACCAAAATAATGCCCCGGCTCGAGTTTCTATGGGCCTTGGGCTTCATACTGTTTTCCGCGTTTGTGATTGGAATGGGAACACTTATCCTGGCCTCCGACATTGCCGAGCCACTATTTGCGATGATCGGGCGTCAACCCACGCTGTCCAACAGGATTCCCATTTGGGAACTGACCTGGCCCTATGCCATGGATCGGTTTTGGTTGGGATATGGGTATGCTGGCTATTGGCACGACGCGGCCCCCCATATGCGCATCTACGAAAATCAGTACCAGCTTGGATTCACGCCCTACTATTCGCATAACGGCCTGATCGAAACCTGGCTGAACATCGGTTTTGTTGGCGTCGTGCTGCTGTTTCTTGCCTTCTTTCGGTTCTTCAGCTCGGTGTTTTACTGCATGCGACACCTGAAACCCCGGGATGACTTTGTCCTCGTGTTCGCGCTGAGTGTGGGTTTCATCTTTCTGAATATTACTGAAAGCAATGTTATGGGGCGTCTGGACGGGATGTGGATCCTGCTGGTCATGTACATGACCAAAACGAATCTTGTCGCCAAAGCGCTGGTCGCAGATTTCAGGTTGCGGAGCGCGTCATTGGCATGAGGTACTTCTGCGAAGATAGACAACAGGTTTTTGGGCAGTGCGCTCAAATCAAATCCATCAATTCGATGTCGCCAGCTTTAATTCAAGGCCTCAGGTTTCAACGATTGACAGCGACCTGCCCTGTATTGTCGACTTTGACCATTCGTCGTTTTGAATCTTTTTTCCAACTTTTGTATCCGTTCGGGAGGCACCATTGAAAACAGCCATTTTTGCAGGTGGTAAGGGTTCTCGCCTGATCGAGGAAACCCGCGTTCGCCCCAAGCCATTGGTCGAAATCGCCAACCGGCCGATCCTGTGGCATATCATGCAGCATTATTCGACCTATGGGCATCATGACTTTGTGCTGGCCCTTGGTTACATGGGTGACCTGATCAAACGCTATATTTCCGATCTGTGTCAGTATGACGGGAATCTCAGGATCGACTTTGCCAAGCGCGAATTGTTTGGCGAGCCCGATTATCACAACAGTGTTCTGGATGCGCAGATGCCGCCCTGGACAGTCGATCTGATCGACACCGGGACGGAAACCATGACAGGCGGGCGACTGGCCCGACTGCAACCGTATCTGGGCGACGAAACGTTTATGCTGACCTACGGCGACGGTGTTTCAAACGTCGATCTGGACGCTCTTGTTGCCTTTCACAAATCACACGGAAAGCTGGCCACGATCACGATGGTGCGCCCGCTGACGACATTCGGGCATCTGCAAGTGCGCGAGGACGGGTTGGTCGAAGGCTTCATGGAAAAGCCCGAGACAGCCGCCGACTGGATCAATGGCGGGTTCTTCGTGCTTGAACCCGAAGTGTTCGACGCCGTCGCCAGCGTGAATGGCGACGAGATTATGTGGGAAGAAGGACCCCTGCCCAAGCTGATGGAATTGGGTGAGTTGATGGCCTACCGCCATCCTGGTTTCTGGTATTGTATGGACCATCTGGCGGATAAACGCCGGCTTGAGGAGATGTGGAAAAATGGCAACCGACCGTGGGCAACATGGGAAAATTCAAAAGGTTCTGTTAACGGGTCATCTCGGCTACGTGGGGACGGTCACCGCCCCGGTATTGGCCGAGGCGGGAATCCAGGTGACTGGGTGCGATATAAATCTCTTTGACCGGGCCGATTTCGCGCCCGGCGGTGCCGTTCCCGAAATCCCGAACCTGGGCAAGGACATTCGCGACCTGACGGTTGACGACCTCGAAGGTTTTGACGCGGTGGTGCATCTGGCGGCCCTGTCGAATGATCCCTTGGGACAGCTTCGCCCCGGCCTGACACAGCAGATCAACCACGAAGGCACGGTCCATGTGGCTAAACAGGCCAAGGCCGCTGGTGTGCGTCGGCTTGTTTTCGCGTCCTCCTGCTCGAACTATGGCCGGGCCGGAGAGGATTTTGTCGATGAAGATGGCCAGCTTAACCCACAGACGGATTACGGCGTATCCAAGGTTCTGGCCGAGCGAGACCTGAAACCAATGGCAGATGACAGCTTCACGCCCACTTTCCTGCGCTTTGCGACCGCTTATGGTGCAAGCCCCCGAATGCGGTTCGACATTGTTCTCAACAACCTGATCGCACATGCCTATACCTCGGGTCGCATTCTGATGATGTCAGATGGCACGCCGTGGCGTCCGATCATCCACGTCGAAGACATGGCCCGTGCCTTCCTCGCCACGCTCGAAGCCGATCCTACCGAGATTTCGGGCGAGGCGTTCAACGTTTGCCGAACCGAAAACAACTATCAGATCCGCGATCTGGCCGAGATCGTGGCCGACACGGTTCCGGGTGCAAAAATCGACTATGCGGCCGATGCCGGACCTGACAACCGGTCATACCGGGTCAGTTCAGCCAAGATCGAAAAGTCCATCCCGGGCTTTCAACCCAAATGGGACGCAGTCCGGGGGGCACAGCAATTATATGATGCGGTCAAGGCCTGCGACCTGCAGGTCGAGGATTTCGAAGGTCGCAAGTACAAACGTCTGGCCCAGTTGGAGGCCCTATTGCAGGAAAACCAACTGGATCAGGACTTTCGCAGAACCGTGCCGATCGCTTCGTGATCGGTACGCGCCGCGCTAGATGGCCTGAAGCTCTTGAATGACGGTTCGGGCGCCGCGCTCACCGGATTTGAACGCTTCATCCGTCCACTGATAACCCCACTCCCCGAACCGCCCAACATAGGTAATGCCAACCTCGTCCAGCCACTTGTGAACGATTGGCAGAGCTTCCTCGCGGTCAAGGTCGAAGATGATGTTGGCGTGAGTAATCAACCGGGCATCCGTGTGCAGAATCTTTTCGTCATCGGCGATCAGGCCAATTTTGACGAGGTCATCAATCACCGGCTGGATCAGCTCTTCGGGCGCGACGTCCAACGGTCTGTATTTGTGTGAATAGTAGCATTCCGCCTGAATAGAGCCGCATCCTGGCGGGCAAGTCCGGGTCGACATCTTGTGAGGGAAGCTCAACCGGGTAAAGACGATGTCCTCATCGTAAATATATGTCCAGGTCGCAGGCGTGAAATCGTCGCGCGCCAGCCCGATATTCACAGTCACACATGTGGTACAGGCCAGTTTTGCCGCAGCATCCAGAACATGCTGGGGCGCCCCTTTGACCATGGGGATCAGGTCAGGCAGCGGGATGGATGAAATCAGCTTGCCATATTCTTCGGTCACGCCGTTTTCAAAACGGACAGTTTTTGCAATGGGATCAATGGCGACAACCTTGTGATCCAGATGCAGGTCAGTCTTTTTCATGAACGGCTTGAGATAGGAAATGAACCCACCTTCGGTCGGGTAGCGGAAGTCGGTGATATAGTGCACGTCCGGCGTTTCCGCGAAAACCGCGCCGCGGATCACCTCTTCCATCGACGGGCGGTACAAACGCGGCCCCATCCAGACCGTGCTCATCTGATCGGCGTCAACGGTATGGTATTTCTTGCCATAAACCGCTGGAAAATGCGTGGCAAAGGTCTCACCAAAGACCGAGATTAACCATTCCAGATAATTGGCGGGTTTTTCCACCACGTCCTGCTTGGAGGCTTCGATAAAGTCCAGAATACACTGGGTTTTCAGCTCATCCGGCAAGTTGTGCAAATTCGCCTGCGCCGGATGTTTGACCCATGCGCCGTGGTAATAATTGTTCACGTAAGCCTGCAGTTTCTCAAACTTGCCATCCACATTGCTTGAAAACAGCTCTTGAATGCGAGGGTCCTTCGAGAACGAGATATGCGGGCCGTCGTCAAAGATGAAACCGCTGTCATGGGCGAAGGTCGCGGTATGGCCCCCGGGGAACGGGTTCTTGTCATACATTCTGCTCGTCACGCCCTCAGAATGTAGATGATGCGCCGCGCCAAGTCCGGCCATGCCAGAGCCAAGGATAACTATGTTCTCGTTACTCATATCAGGATTCTTTCACAATTTCGCGGCGCCACCAGGCGATGGTATCCGCAACTCCGGTTTCCAAATTAAACTTCGGGGACCAACCCAGCTCGCGACACAGGCGCGAGTTGTCAGCCTCGACCAAGGGCGGATCACCTGCGCGTGCTTCCCGTGCGCCCAACCGAACCAAGTCTTCGGCGTCGATCTGACGGGCGATCTCGGTTATCAGGCCGGCCAGCGGGATCGCGGTGCCGCTGCCGATATTCAGCGGGCCTTGCAGATCGCTGCCCAGCAGATCAACCAAAGCGCGAGCAACATCGTCGACATGCAGAAAGTCCCGTTTCTGACGGCCATGCGTGCACAGGGCTTCGCGACCTTCCAGCAGCGAAACGATCACATCCGCCGCAAGCCGTTTTGGGCTTTCACCCGGTCCATACAGGAAGAACGGCCGCGCCCATGCACCAGATAGCCCCAGCGCAGCACACATCCGTTCAAATACAACCGAAAGGCCAGCTTTGGCCGCGCCATATTCCGTGGCCGGAACCAGCGGAGTCACGCCTTCGCGCAGTTTGACGGGCGCACTCCAGTCATACTCCATGCACGAGCCGCAAAACACGACACGCTGCCCCCCGGCCTCGGCAAAAGAGAACAGCAAATCCACCGAATGCTGTACCCAGCGAAAGTTTTCCAGCGACTGCTGGTTGCTCGGCCCCATATACCAGGCCAAGGCCAGCAAGTGGCTGGGCTTCTGGCCCTGCAACAAGTCTCTGACCGCAGCGGTATCTTCCATGTCGACCTTTACCCACTCCACATCGCCATCCATTGGCGGCGGTGGATCAGTTCGATGGGTCGCGATGACCCTGTACCCGGCAGCAGCAAGGTTTCGCACACAAGCCCGACCGATGAAGCCAGAGGCACCCGTGACCAGCACTTTTGAATTTTGGGTCTTCAAATTCATCTGGTTTCAAGCTCCGGTCACAGAATCTGTGGGCGTTACGTGTCCAGCAGAGGCCAGGACGCGTCCTTTTCGGAAACAATACTGACTTTAATGGGCCATTGTATCCCGAGAGAAGGGTCATCGTATCGAATCCCCCCCTCCACACCGGGCGTGTAGAATTCACTGGCGGAATAGAACGCCTGCGCGCCGTCCGTCAGTGCAAGATAGCCATGCGCAAACATCTCTGGCACGTACAGCGCACGACGGTTCTGCGCGGACAGCTCAATTCCGAAATGCTGGTGATAGGTCGGGCTTTCCGGCCTTAGATCGACGATAACGTCGTAGATAGCGCCCGAGATACAACGCATGAACTTGGCCTCGGCCGCAGGTGCGTTTTGGTAATGCAGGCCACGGATCGTTCCCTTTTTCTCGTTATATGAGAGGTTTACCTGTGCGACCGCTGGTTTGAGGCCGTGCTGTTCGAATTCCTCAGCACAGAAGGCGCGGGCAAAAAAACCGCGATCATCCGAGATTTCCTGCAGATCGACAACAAAAGCGCCCTGCAAAGGCGTTTCAGTAAAAATCATTAACCATCCGCCTGTTCCAACGGTCACCAAATATCGGGTGGTTCAGATTCTGAGACCGGGCGTGGATCAGTGGTAAGAAAAATGACCCTAAAAAAGAGCCCGCGAAGTGAACCAGACGTAAAAACTTAACCAGACAACGCGGATTATTTCCATAGTTTTTGAAGCGGTCAGCCGATATCGTCCGGGCAATGCTGAAATCTCGATCTTACAGGGCAATCAGCCGGGCAAGTTGAAAGGTTCGGGAAGAAAGTCTTTGAATAGGCCACGTCGTGGTTGTGAAATACATTTTGTCTGGAATCCTTAAAAGGAATACGTATTTGACCAGCCCAGCCCCGTCCGCAAAGACGCCCAGAGAAGTTCTGATTTTCTCCCAGCGCAGCCTGAACGACAACGTCTCGCGCTGTTCGGGGTTTGAGTTCGAAGACGTGATTGCCGAAATCGAAAACGCCGAGATTCTGGCGCCAAAGCGCGCCAAGGAACGGCGCCTGCCCTTTAACCCCAAGCGGTGGCTGTCCAAACGCTCGGATCTGTTCAGGCACTGGCCGTCCGGCGTGCAGAAAACCAAACTGGATCGCGACTACGACCTGTTCTTTTGCGATGCGCAAAAACCAGAAGAGCTTTTGGCGCTGGACGCGATTTCTAACTGGCGCGCACGCTGCGGTCTGGCCGTCTGTGTTCTGGAAGAGGTCTGGTCGAAGGAGTTGGATCTTCATCTGCCGCTTATCAAATATCTGGCCCAATTCGACCTGATCTGCTGCGCCTTTGCTGAAACTTGCGATGACCTTCAGCGCATAACAGGAAAACCCGTCATTCACCTGCCTGGCGCGGCTGACATGGTTCGCTTTGCACCAGAAGCAGCAACTTCGGACCGCCCGATCGACGTTTATTATATGGGCCGCAGACGTCCGGAATTGCATGACAGGTTGCTTCAAAAGATCAAGGAACGCGGCGGTTTCTACCTTTATGATTCGGCGACCAAGCCACCCGTTACCGCGCAACACCGCGTGCACCGTGATCTGCTGGCAAATCTCGTTCAGCATTCCAAACTGTTCATGGTCGATATCGCCAAAATCGGCCACGAAGATCAGATAAAAGGCAACATCGCGTGGGGACCGCGCCACGTGGAAGGCATAGCGGGCGGGGCCGCGCAGGTTGGCTACGCCCCCGAAACCGAAGACTATGAACGGTATTTCGACTGGCCCGAGTCCGTGGTCAGGCTGTCCGAAGACCCTGACGCGGCCATTGACCAAATTGTTGCTTTGCTGGACGACCCCGCTGAACTGGACCGCATGCGCAGGATCAACCTCGCAGCGGCAACGCAAAAACACGACTGGCTGCATCGCTGGGCACAGATTCTGGACCACCTGCAAATCCCCCAGACAGACGGGATGGCAAAGCGCCGTCAACATCTTGCAAATATCGCAGCCGGTTACAGAAGTGATGATCCTTCATACACGGATGCGACCAAGCTCGTGAGTGCGCCCTGACCGATCTGAGCCACGCCCAAGCACCCGACACAAGGCCGACGCTCATACACTAATTGTAGCGAAAGTCGCGGGGCGGCAAGTTGCACTCTACAACCCCCTCTAACCAGTCAATGAAAAAACCGGTATGCGCTCAAAACAGTAACATGCCGCCCACCGTACGATGATGACATTGTGGCAAAACTGTGTCCACGATTCTTGCGGAAACGAATTGTTTCCGAAGTAGAAACCTATAATTTTCAGTAAGTTAATATCAGTTTACGTGAATATCTGCAATAATATTTCACTAGCGTGAAACGCAAGGCAGTTACTGTTGCCGGATAGAAAACAGTATCCCCTGATGCCTTGAGTCAGGCTGTACGGAAGCCGTTCATAGCGACGCCCGTGAAACAGGGTATGGGATCAAAATTGAGCTTTTCCACTCGCAGACGCCTCTCAATCGAACCGGTAACCAAAGGCCTCAATATCTTCGCCATAGCGCCGGCCGATGATCTGACGGGTGCGCTCATCAAACGCCGTGTGATAGCTTTCTGCGGCCGGTTTGACATTCTGCGCTGCGATTCTGGGGAACGTCACACCGGTCAGGCTTTCAACCCTATCGAGATCAGCATCAAAGCTTTCGATCTTGCCCACGAAATCGCAGATCTGCACACCCGCGCTGGTGGACAGGTGGCGCGTCTGCGACAGCCAGTGGCGGTCCGCCACAGCATCGCTTCCATAGTCGCTGTCCAGCCACTCGACAAACTCCGGGAACGGCATAAACGGGCGAATTCCTTCAAACCGCGACAGAATCGACAGCTTTGACGCCGTCACTGCATCGGCAATCTTGTCCTTCCAGCACGAATGAACCCGAGACCAGGGATTGCGTACAAATGAGAACACAAAATAGTCCGGAAACCCGGCGGCAATTTCATCGGGCGTGCTATCGAATTCATAACCCGACGCATTGCCGCTGGCCTGAGCAAACATCGCCTGAAAGGTGCGGCTGGCAACCTTTGGAATCGGAGCAGCCAGAACCTTCTGTTGCCGCAACACAAACCTCTCGGCCCTTGGATCGCAGCTTGGCGGCGTGCCTTGCCTAAGCAGCCTCAACCCTTTGAACGCGGCCTGCGACATGGTTGGGGAAAAAAGGCGACGGTGCCGAAGCTTCATCCTAACCCTCTGCTCGCCATACGGCTGTCTGGTGTCGCGTCAGCACGTTCGAATCCCTTTCGTATGGCCCTGTTTTTGAAAGATAACACATCCATTTTACCTTGTCCCAGCCCCCGCAAGGACTCCGACGTCACACCTGCTGTTAACTGCACAAATACAAAGCCGGTCCGAATGGCTTGGAAATGCGCGATGACCCAAGAACTGTGCATGACGACGGGCAAAGCCCTCAATGGTGCCAAAATTCCCGCAAACAGGTGATTTTCATAGATGGCAAACAACCAACATCGGCCCTTGGAAGCCTAAACGCATGACTCTGTTTGATGTAAGATGACACGAAGTTTGGCGTCAAAATTTTCGGAATATCTTTAAATTATAGCAAGTTAGCCTCATCGCGTCGACAAAAGATTGGCGCTTTTCGACAGAAAGTATGTCGCTTCACCAGATCAAACAGCGCAGATTTCAGAAAGCGCGAAACCACCCCGCCAGCGCACAGCAGACTGGGTAAAAAGAGTGATTTCGCGGAGGAGTTAGCGTTTCTCGCGGGCACCTAGGCTTTGCTTGATGACATCAATCTCGCTTTGAAGATGCGAGCCATTGTAGACGATTGACGTTTCATGGCGTGCATATCGGCCTTTTCGATCAGCGCTCAGCCAGTTGTAAGATCCAATGCAAAGACGATTGGCGTCCACGATGACAATTTTACTATGCAGTTGGCGCACCTCGTGAACACGAACACCCACTTCCTGCAGCGCCGATTTTGCTGCTTCCAGCTGTGTTACGCCATCGTCGTATTTCAACTGGTTCAACAGAGGATCCGCGAAGACATCGATTTCTGCCCCGCGCGCCACTGCACTTTGGAAGGCATCGAGTAACCCAGCACGTTTCATTGTTGAAGCAATGACCCATGGGCTGACGATGGTCATTTCGCGGGCTGTGGACAGGGCATCTTTCAGGAACCGATCGTGTTCTTCTGCGTCTCTTAGTGTCGAAAGCGGGTGACTTGAATCCTGAAGATCGGAGCGCGGCTGCGCAGTAAACTCAAGCACCCCATCGCTCTGAGAGAACAGGCACTCAGCCAAGACCGATCTGGGCGTACCCTTCGCAGCCGACGAAAATACGTCCATGTCACCGAAGACGAGGAAGCTGTCTTTTGCACGCGATACGGTCACGTTCAGCATACTTGGCGACATGTCGATGAAATGCCCGTCGGCATGTTTGGAATAGACCGGTGAGAACAGGATGATCGGTCGCTCAGCCCCTTGAAGCGAGTGAACCGTGCCAACGGTCATTTTTCATTGTACTTTTCTCAGGGAAACCGCCGCCAGAGCTGCAAAAGCTATCTCGGCCGCAAGATAAAATAGAAGTAGCCCGTTTGGAACTCCATCGATAAGAATGCTTAGCATGCGTCCAACGGCCAGTCCCGACATAAACAAAAACAGAACCCAAAGCGCAGGGCGTTGTAATTCTGGTTTCGAAGCGGCCGCCAACCAAAACAACGCGTTTGCCAGGTAAAGACCCATAATCGCTCGGAACACGTGAGTTTGGTTCGTCCCTTCCACCGGAAATCCCAGCAAAACTGGGATCGAACTGCCGGGCATCAGACCGTAAGATAACGCAATTGGCACGAGGCCGACGGCAGCAAGCAGAAGGACCAATCTAGAACTCATGGAGGACTCCTTCTCGTAGAGGTTTCGCTTTTTTGCGAAATTCCTAGTCGGTTTTTTGGGGCATCCGATGATCCGAGCCGGATGCCCAAACAGCACTCAGAAAGGTATATTGTATGCCTCATTAACCTTCTGAGACATGACACCTTCGGTTGATGTCTATTCTTCAACTTAACCTTGGTTGGAAACCAGCTTCCCACTCGGAAGAATTCCTCAAAGGTTTCAAGATGTGCCTTTACCAGACTGGCGCTACTGCTGCTTTCGTTTGACCGAAATAATGCAGCCAGAGTGTTTTGGATGTCGTGCCGGTACATCGCGTGCCATTGCGTCCACGTTTCCGAGGTGCCGCAACGCTCCGTTGTTCAGCAAAACACCGCGCCCGGCATCATACCGGCGCTGTCCAAATCCACTGGCTACGCATTCCCAGTCTTCCTTGGCCGCCGCGTTGCGGAACCTCGGTAGGTCGTGCGGGTCATGCCGTCCAGGTGTTGCTGCGACGTGGTCGTGTTT